>JAHBTY010000002.1:325000-728107 GCA_019638355.1 Cyclobacteriaceae bacterium | reverse complement strand
TTGTTAAATAGGGTTGGGGTTCCGTCCAGTAACAATTCCAATCTACGGAGCTGCGATGGAGTTTGGGATAGCCACCCGGAATGGCCACTTCCAGTTTGGTGTTCTTGGGCCCGGCTTCCAATAATAAAACAGTAATGGCCGGATTTTCGGTAAGCCGATTGGCCAGCACACAACCGGCCGAACCCGCACCTACTATGATGTAATCGAAAGTCATAGGAGAAACCTACGAAATTTTTAGGAAAGCAAGTAGATTAGTTCTACGTAGAGTCTCGCTTCGGACTCCGCGATTCAGGATCAGAAACCTAATCTAAATTTTTCTCTAAATGCAATTAGATTTGCAAAGACTGCGCTGCGAAGTGGGGCGCAATCTTAGAACTTCTCTTTGGAGTTGTATAGGCCTTCTGTTGTGGGCTGTGGGCAACCCAATTTTAAATTCTACCGGTACTTATTTTTAACCAGTCGATTGATTCTCTTATTGCAGGATTTTCATTGAAAAGTCTCGATTCAATTTCCTTCGAGATTTGCATTCCAGCCGGGTGAAATAATTTAGCTTGGTCTGAATTAGAACATAATATTGGTAAAATTTTAACATCATGTCCTGTCTTTCTCTTTATATCATTTCTTGTTTTCTTCTGCCAGCCCTGCCAGTTGTTCGCCATTTTAGTTATCTTTTCTTGGAACAATCTGATATCGCCAGTTTCAACTTCTAACGACATAGCATAACAACTAATGCTGTCATTTACCTGCCAAGTAATATCACCTATTGTCAACAAACTCTTTACAGGATGGTCTCCAATTCCGAACTGACTTAGTTTACCCATTCCTTGTCTGTCTGGTATGGAATCATTCGCAATATTATTTACCTGTTGTCTTAAATCTTTAGAGGAGTCGTGAAACTCAATCTTTCCCTGAACTGTGTATGATATTTGAAAGGGTAAAGTCTTTTCTTCTTTATTTACAATTGAGTCTTCATTTCCACGTAAATCAATTGCTAATATCCCCTCATTAGTTGAAAATGGTCTATAAAAATTACCATACACATTTGTCATAAATGGGTCCAATGAACTTAATAATTTTTCCATTATTGATAATGGTGCTGTCGTTATTTTTCCAATGATTTCAACAGACCTATTTAAATGGTCATTTATATTCTTTTGAGAGGCAACGAGACACGGAATTGGTCGGTCGTTCTCACTGAGTTTAAATACCGTCAATGGGTTGCTCAAGTCCTCTTGTCCACCTTTTAATGGCTCAAGTATTAATCCTTTTGTGGTTTCTGGATATAGCCAAACGATTTTAGCGAATGTTCCATCTGAAAGTTGAATCTCGTTTAA
This sequence comes from Cyclobacteriaceae bacterium, assembly GCA_019638355.1. Classification (GTDB taxonomy): domain Bacteria; phylum Bacteroidota; class Bacteroidia; order Cytophagales; family Cyclobacteriaceae; genus ELB16-189. Next base: position 726,773 of record JAHBTY010000002.1, on the reverse strand, counting down.
TTTTATTGATGGAACACTCAATCTTTGAAAAGTCGTATTAAGGGAAAACTTTGCCATCGGCTTTCCTGTATTTGGATTAATGACAGGAATTAATTTCTGTTGTTCTTTCGTACCTCTCGTAATGAATGGTGAGTAAGCTAAAAAATTTGTATTATAGGCATACCATGAAAGCCTTCCATTGAACTTAATTTTCGAATTTGGTAATTGTTCAAATCCAAAGTATCTCTCAACTATGTCGCTTATTGAAGTGTCCTTTAGAAAGAGATTAGTTCCTTTTAGATATATAAAACCTTCTCGTAGCTTTGAGAAAATTCCTAGCACAGCATTCAATGTCTTAATGTCAACTACCATTTCAGTCAGATTTTATTAGCACATTGCCCACAATATTTAGCTGTAAGTCATTCTATGGATTAGACCCAAGTTACATCCGTAAGATATAAGAAACCCAACCTCTCAAACAAATCGTTTCCAGAACTATATTTTTAGCCGCGCTCAGGAATTACGAATTCAGAAAATTTTAAAAGGTGGTGAGCTGCGTGGGTTTTTGATGCAGCGTGCTTTTCATAGGAAGCTAATGCTTACCTAACCGAAGATTCTTTGAATTTTATCTTCTTGCTTGAAGTCACTCATAATAATTTGCCCTCTTTCATCACGTTTGAATAGAAAGGTGTTACCCGATGTTTGGTGTTCCATTCTGTGGCTGAATAAACCATTGGACTAATAACCTCTCCGATTTCGAATTCCAGGTCGTAAAGAGGGGAAGTCACGTTTTTCTCAACGTCAGCCGTAATTTTCTCTTTGCTTAAAAGTATTAGTAAGTCCCAGTCTGAATCGGGCTTCATTGTACCTCGGGCTCTGGAACCGTACAGATAGACCTTTGCTAATGGGTCTCTGTCCAAGACAATTCGTTTAATTCGATCCAATACGGTTTGTTGATTTGCCATGTTCCAAATTTATCAATTTTTTAGGTCTTCGTAAGTGCGGTAATGGTGCACTCCGAAGTGAGGTTGTGCGTACTCACAACAAGGCGGTCATCGCGGTTGGGTGCTGATACTAAATAATCAAGGATAAGACTTCAAACCCATACCGTGATCCCGATAAAAAACAGGTGGATGAACTATGAAAAGCATTTCGATTTAAAATAATTTTTACTATTTCTTACTAAATCGTAGAACAAATAAAATTCTTTTCCGTACACTTGTTCTACAATTTAGTAACTAATATGATCGAAACCCGATTAGGAGAATTTGAAGAAGTAATTCTATTACTGGTAGGCATCCTGGGTGAGGGGGCCTATGCCTATCGCATTGCCGAAGAATTTAAAAGTCAGACAGGCCGCACTGTTTCCATTGGCGCCACGCATTCCACATTAGATCGGTTGGAGACAAAAGGTTTTCTGAAATCGGAAATGGGCAGTGCAACTGCCGAACGCGGTGGCCGCAGAAAAAGAATTTTTACAATTACTGCATTGGGTAAACGCGTGCTCAAAGAATCGCGCGACTTTAAAGTGAGTTTGTGGGAACAGTACCCTGCGTTTAAGGTGAATTTTAATTAGGCATCGGGAGATTGGGTATTGGGCAATTAGGCATCGAGCATTGGGAAACTAGACATTCGTAATGGAAGAATTAAAACCACCGGCATGGGCTAATAAATTGTTGCGCATGTTTCTGCGCGATGAGTTGGCCGAGGAAGTTCAGGGCGATCTGGAAGAAAAATTTTATGTAGACGTAAAATCAAAATCAGTATTCCGCGCAAAGCTTAATTATTGGTTTCAGGTTTTTAATTACATGCGGCCGTTTGCATTTAGAAAGAAAAAATCAACACAGCTTAATCAATACGACATGTTTCAGAATTACTTCAAGATTGCTTCGCGCAATTTGTTAAAACAGAAACTCTATTCGGGAATTAACATTGCAGGGCTCGCACTTGGTCTTACTTGTTTTATGGTAATTCTGCTGTATGTGCAACATGAGTTTTCATACGATCGGTTTTATCCCAACGTGCAACGCATCTACCGCGTGTATCAGAAACAAGCGGGCAACGAGTTTATGGGCACCGATTATTTTGCCGTAACACCCGCACAACTTGCCCGCGTAATGATGGAAGAATGCCCGGAAGTTGCACATGCCACTTCGGTACAACGCACTTCCGGTTTGTTATCGCATAACGATGCCAATTTCTGGCAGGAAGGAATTGCAGCCGATGCTGAGTTCTTCAATGTGTTTCGCGTTTCGTTTAATGAAGGTAATCCGCAGACAGCGTTGCAGGATGGTCGCAGTATTGTGTTAACACAAACATTAGCGCAAACTGTTTTTGGCGATCAGGATCCTATTGGCAAGGCGTTTCGGTATCAGGATGTAGCTGAAGATTTTATCGTTACCGGCATAATTCCCGATCCACCGGCCAATGCATCTTTTAAATATTCATTTGTTATTCATTTGTTGTATAGCTCCGGTTATGCAGAAGAGATAAAACGCATGGGTTGGAGCAACAACTCATACTATACTTTTTTTGAATTGCGTGAAGCCGCAACAGTGAGCGATCTGGAAAACAGATTTGTATCGCTTCTGAAAAAATACCAACTACCGGAAGACTATGCGGATTATCCGTTTAAAGATCAATACTTCGCGCAATCATTAACCGATTCATATTTTCAAACAGGAATCAACTTTGATCTCGGCCAGAAAGGAAATCTGAAAGTTATTTATGCCTATGCCGCGGTAGCACTAATTGTTTTGTTGCTGGCATGTGTAAACTACATGAACCTGGCGGTGGCTCGTTCGGTTAAGCGTGCCCGCGAAGTTGGGTTACGCAAAGTAGTAGGCGCAGTACGCACACAACTGGTAGCGCAGTTTTTAGGCGAGTCGATTTTGATTGCCTTGTTCGCGTTACTACTGGCGATTGGTCTTACGTATAGTGTGTTGCCGTACTTCGCACAAATTGTAGAGCGGCCGGTGGAGTTTAATCTGCTTGCCAACCCGTGGGTAGTTCCGGCCTTGTTGGTATTGGTGTTGGTAGTGGGTTTACTGTCGGGCAGCTATCCGGCTTTCGCCATGTCGTCTTTAAAACCAATTGATGTACTCAAAACAAAATCGGACGTAAAAATTTCAGGCTTCAGCTTGCAGCAATTTTTAATGGTGTTTCAGTTTGTAGTTAGCACTGTTTTAATCTTCAGTAGCGTGGTGATCTATCGCCAACTGAATTTTATGAAGAACAAAGAATTGGGTTATAATAAAGAAGATGTTGTTACCATTTGGATACGAGATCGTGCCCTACGCGATAAGTTGGATGTACTGGCGCAAGGGTGGCAACAACATCCGGGTGTGTTAAACGCCACCATGACCACCAGCCTTCCGGCAGACATATCTTCCAGCACACTGATAAAAAAAGCACCAGCCGATAAAGATCAAATGGCCATTTATCAATGGTCGGTTGGAAATGATTTTCAAAACGTATTCGGAATGGAACTCGTTGCCGGGCGTACATTCTCAAAAGCAATAAACTCCGATTTGTTACAGGAAAATTTTATCATAAACGAAACTGCTGCGCGGGCTTTAGGGTGGACAGCCGAAGAAGCAATTGGTAAACAATTTGAATACAACGATGCACCCCGTTCGGTAATTGGTGTGGTAAAAGATTTCCACATGCTTTCGATGCACTTGCCCATTCAGCCATTGATGATTCGGTACTCGGAAGAATGGGGTCGATTTTTTGCCATAAAAATTAAACCAACCGAAATTAATGAAACACTTAGTCACATTGAGGATGTGTTTAAGAAAAATTCGATCTACCCGTTCGAGTATCGGTTTCTGAGCGATGAATACAATAAACTCTACAGCAGCGAACTAAAGTTGGGCGAGGTGTTTGGATTCTTTACCATTACTTCCATTGTTATTGCTTCGTTGGGTTTGTTTGGCCTGGCAGCATTTACAACAAGTCAGCGTACAAAGGAAATTGGCATTCGTAAAGTGTTGGGTGCATCGGTACAACAGGTGGTTGTTATTCTCTCACAAAGTTTTGCCTGGCGCGTGTTGGCCGCATTTATCATAGCGGTACCGCTTGGCTGGTTTGCAATGAATAGTTGGCTACAGGATTTTGCGTATCGCATTCAATTAACATGGTGGATGTTCGCCTTAGCCGGATTATCAGCATTTATGGTGGCAGGTATTTCCATTGGGTATTTATCGATCCGGGCATCGCAGGCAAATCCGGTTGATAGTTTACGATCAGAATAAGCTGGACAAAAATTTGAATCTATAAAGGAAGAGAATGCTAAACAAGCAACTTAATAGCTGATGAGAATCTACTCTCTTTTTATGATCTTTTTAAGTTTCAGTTCGTTGGGACGGCAACACCTTACGACAGAACAACTTGAAAAGTTAGATCGAATAGCAACGCAAGATGTGCCAAGTAAAGCACCGGGTATCGCAGCGGCAATAATTAGTGATGGGAAAATCATATTTGAAAGATATGCCGGTTATGCAAATTTGGAAGACAGCACTTTGATAGGAGAAGAATCCCGATTCAACATTGCATCAAATGGAAAGCAGTTTACGGCATTAGCCATTTTGAAATTGGCTGCTATGAAGAAGCTAAATTTAACAGACGACATCAGAAAGTATTTTTCCGACTTATATCCAACGATTAAAGACAAGATTTCAATAAACAATCTACTCAACCACTCAAGTGGAATCAGGGATTTTTATGATCTGCTTTCCTTGCAAGGCATTACATGGTGGGAACAAAATTATACAAACCAGGATATACTGAAGATAGTAAAAAACCAGGTTGATTTGAATTTTCAGCCCGGAACAATGTATTTATACAGCAACACCAATTATATTTTATTAGCGTTACTCGTTGAGATAGTAAGTAAAAAAAGTTTCGTTGAATTCACGAATGAAATGTTTCAAGAACTGAATATGCCAAATACGTCTTTCGTTGACGATGCAACTAAAATCAGAGGACAAATTGCTAAGTCCTACTTTAACTTTAACACATGGACAACCTATAATTGGATATGGAATGCATGCGGTGATGGAAATGTATTCTCTACTCTAAAAGACCAAATACAGTGGGAATTAATTGTTCAGGGCAAGGCACACACAAAAATCAACAGAAAGATAATTGAACAAAGCCAATCACTTGTTTCTAATTCAATTAAAAATTATGGCTATGGTTTGGAATTCGGTACATACAAAGATTTTGAGTATCGTTTTCATGAAGGAGCAACGGGTGCCTGGAAGGCTACCGTAATAAGGATACCATCTAAAAACATTTCATTCATAACCCTTACGAATACAGGCAAATCAGTACCATACCGCCAAACCCGACAGATGGTTGATATAGTGTTTGACCTGAAATCTGACAATGAATATTATGTATCAAAACCAAGACAGCCTGGCTCCTATATTGATGAACATGAGATACTAGGCAGGTATCTAACAGCGGATAATTTTTCTTTTCAATTTGTTAATGATGAAAATAGACTTCTATTAAAACGCCTTGGCAGAAATGATGTTGAGCTTGTGCGCGAATCGGATAACATTTTTAATCAAAAGAATGATCCTGATTTCAAGCAAGAATTTCTTAAGAATGTAGAAGGTGAATTACAAGTCACAGTTTATTACACTAATCATTCGCCTTACACTTTAAAGAAAGTTTCAAATAATTGGAACGGTTTTGATTTTAAATCACTTGAAGGAGACTATTTTAATCATGAGACCAGTATTACAATTAGCGTTCACCATAAAAACGAATCTGACTATGAAATAATACTTCCAAATGGTTATAAAACATCGGGATGGGTAGTTTCAAGAAATAAAATGTTGGTGGATTTTTATACTGTTGAGTTTGACAATAGCGGAACGACTAAACGACTCTATGTAAGTGGAGACCGAATTAAGAGAGTTTCTTTTCAGAAAAAATGAAGTTGAAACAACACAACTACATAGTACCACCTGTACTCGCGCAACGGTTGCTTCGTTCATTTTTACGTGCCGACCTGGTAGAGGAGGTGGAAGGCGATCTGTTGGAAAAATTCTTAGTTGAAATAGAATCGGGATCGCACCTAAAAGCAAAGCTTAACTATTGGGCGCAGGTAGTTAAGTATGTACGTCCATTCGCAATCCGGAAAAGTAAATCACTTAACCCATACGATATGTTTGAGAATTACATGCGTACCGGTGTGCGCAGCATGCTTAAAAACAAAACCTTTGCTTTCATAAATGTATTTGGCTTAGCCATTGGTATAGCCTGCTGTGTGTTGCTTGCACTTTTTATTCAGGACGAACTTTCGTTCGAAAAACATTTTGCAGACTACAATCGCATTTATCGACTTACCACCATACTAAATTCTGATAACGGAACTGAAACGCGTTTGCAGCGCGCCTCGCCCATCATTGGGCCAACCATGCTGCGCGAGTTTCCTGAACTTGAAAACATGACGCGCGTGGTAAAAGATTTGAGCGCCCCGCAACAGATTATCATGCATGCGGATCGTTCTTTTGCTCAATCGCGTGCTTACCAGGTTGATTCTACTTTTTTTGAGTTGTTTCCGTACCAATTTATTGAGGGCAATCCGCAAACAGCTTTGAAACAGCCCGGTTCGGTGGTGTTGAGCGAACAACTTGCATTTAAAATTTTCGGCAATAAGTCAGCCTTAAACGAGTTGGTTACTATTCCTACTTTTTCGGATAGTGCCGTGCTGCGTATTACCGGAGTGATAAAGCATAGCCAACAGCAATCGCACCTCGATGCCGATTTTTATTTTTCAGGATTAGAGCAAACACTTGAACCGATTACCACATGGGCTTCCGGTAATTTTGTGTTTACCTATCTTAAACTAAAACCAGAAGCAAGTGTGGATGAACTGCTCAGCAAGTTTCCCGCTTTGATGCAGCAGTATGGCGATGAAGAAAACCGCGCCATGGGCAGAAAGAAAACGTTGGGATTACAAGCACTGGAAAAAATTCATTTGCACTCTGCGCATCTCGATAACCAATTTGAGTTAGGTACCCGCGGCAGTATTACCTATGTGTACCTGGCCGCAGCAATTGGTTTATTGATTTTATTACTGGCTGCCATCAACTTCATCAATCTTACAACCGCCAAGGCTTCTCAACGCGCACGCGAAATTGGGGTGCGCAAAACGGTTGGAGCACACCGCGCTAATCTCATTGCACAGTTCATGGGCGAATCGGTTGGCATTACAATTCTGGCTATGTTCATTGCTTGCGCATTGGTTTATATAACGCTACCGTATTTCAACCAATTGGTGCAGAAAGATCTCTTTGTAGGAAACCACAACCTCGCTTTTCTAATCAAAAGTTTATTGGCCATTACACTCACTACCGGATTAATTGCCGGAGCTTATCCAGCTTTGTTCATTTCTTCATTCGATGCAGTAAAGGTTTTAAAGGACAAACATTTACAATTGGGATCATCGCACGTGTTACGGAAAGGATTAATCGCCTTTCAGTTTTCTATTTCGGTTATTTTAATTTCAGGTATTCTGGTTGTGCAGCACCAACTTAATTATGTTCAAACCAAACCACTTGGATTTGATGTAACCAACAAAGTGATGTTGCCGCTTCGTACGAGTGAGGCCGCCACTCAATATGCCCGCTTTCGCGAAACGGTAAAAGATATTGCAGGTGTAAATGCTGTGAGTGCGTCTTCCAATCTACCCTCTACACCACCCACCAGCGATTGGAGTTTTTATCCGTCTGATAAAACAGAAGCCGAAGCAGTAAATCACTATATCATTTCAATTGATGAAAACTATTTTGAGATGTTATCCATCCAAAGAATGGCCGGGCGCGATTTTGTATTTCCGGCAGATGGACAACCTGGCACTAATCCGCAGAAAGCAATTGTAAACGAGGCCAGTTTAAAAAAGATGGGAATAAAACCTGAACAAGCTGTGGGCATGCAACTGAAATACGCCAATAGCCCTAACATTTTTGAAATTATAGGAGTAGTGGAAGATTTTCATCAGTTCTCGTTGCATCATGCTATTTCACCAATCATTTTTCTGGCGTCAGCTGATTCGAGTGCCTTCCGGCAGATGATAGTTTCCATCGATCAAAAAAATTCGGAAGATACACTCACCAAAATTCATACAGCCTGGGAGCAAGTTGTGCCCGATACGCCATTTGAAAAGGAGTTGTTGAGTGAAAGCATCAGTAACCAATACGCGAGCGATCGCAGTATGTCGGCACTTGTATTGGTATCAACCATGCTGGCTGTTCTCATTTCTTGTTTGGGATTGTATGGCCTGTCTGTTTTTCTGGCCGAGAAACGGGTAAAGGAAATTGGTATTCGTAAAGTAATGGGCGCATCGGTAAAGCAAATTTTAATGATGCTTACGAAAGAATACTTGAAAACAGTAGCCATTGCATTGGCAATAGGAATTCCCATTAGTTACTACCTGATGCAACAGTGGCTGCAAAATTTTGCTTACCGCGATAACCCCGGCCTTTGGTTGTTTGTACTTGCAGCAGGTTTATGCATACTGGTCTCGTTGGTAACGGTGCTTTACGAATCGCTCAAGGCTGCGTTAAGTAATCCGGTAACAAGTATTAAGGCCGAATAAAGTGAAACAGCCTCCGCAACTTGCACAGAAAATTTTGCAAAACTTTTTGCGAAGGGAGTTGGCCGAAGAAGTGTTGGGCGATCTGGAAGAGAAATTTTATTCGACAATAAAAACCAAATCAGTCCTTCGGGCAAGGTTAAACTATTGGTACCAGGTTTTTCAGTACCTGCGTCCGTTTGCTCTAAAGAAATTTAAAAACAACGCTAATCAAACCGATATGCTTCAATCGTATTTAAAAATCGGCTGGCGGAATATCTTCCGCGATTCAAGTTATTCCATCATAAATATTAGCGGCTTGGCACTGGGTATGGCGGTTGCGTTGCTGATTGGTTTGTGGGTGTATGACGAATTGAGTTTTAATACATCATTCAAACATCATAAACGCATTGCCGCGGTATATCATCACATTGAATTTGGTGAAGATAAACTTACCGTTGGTGATGTATCGCCACCGATTGGCCCTGAATTAAAAACTTCCATTGCTGAACTGGAATCAGTATCAATCGCCACCTGGCCCAAAGAACAGATTTTAGACTACAACAACTCACCCACCACAGTAACCGGACTTTTTGTAGAGCCAGCCTTTGCTGAGATATTCTCACTCGAAATGCATGCCGGCTCTGCCATTGCATTAAAAGAAATTCATTCGGTATTACTCTCGCAATCCACAGCCGAAAAAATGATTGGAACAGATGCCGTTGGAAAAACGGTGCGACTCAACAACCGCGATAATATAGTGGTTGCAGGAGTTTATAAAGATTTTCCAACCAATTCTGAGTTTGCCAACATCCATATGCTGTTGCCTCTCAATTATTATGTAGCGATGGGTGAGGTAACTGCGCAACAAATGACAAATTGGGAAGATCTCAATTTTCAATGTTTTGTTTTGTTGAATGAAGAAGCTTCGCTTGCATCGGTACAACCCAAAATCAAAAGCACATTATTCGAAAAAGGCTCCAGCGATATTAAAGCCATAAAGCCAGAAGGATTCTTGTTACCGATGTCGCGCTGGCATTTATACAACGAATATAAAAATGGTGTACCCATCGAAACCAAAGCTAACCTGATCTGGATGCTGGCTATGGTGGGTGCGTTTGTGTTGTTATTGGCTTGCATCAACTTTATGAATTTAAGTACAGCCCGCAGCGAAAGGCGGGCCCGCGAAGTAGGCGTTCGAAAAGTAATGGGCTCCTTTCGCAGTCAGCTTATCAATCAGTTTCTTAGCGAATCGTTAATGGTAGTGATAGCGTCATTTGCAATTGCCATGTTATTGGTGTGGTTCAGCTTGCCGTGGTTCAATACCCTTACCGACAAACAGATTTTATTGCCGTGGAATAATATTTATTTCATAGTGGCATCAGCCTTGTTTATTATTACTACAGGTTTGTTGGCCGGTAGTTATCCCGCGTTTTATTTATCGGGTTTTAATCCTGTAAAAGTTTTGAAAGGAACATTTAAAGTAGGCGAGTGGGTAAAGCGGCCGCGCCAGGTATTGGTTGTATTTCAGTTTACCGTATCGGTTGTTCTGGTGCTTTGTACGGGTGTGGTGTTTCAACAAATACAACATGCCAAAAACCGGCCGGTTGGCTTTTTACGCGAAGGTGTATTCTTTGTGCCCATACGCACGCAAGATCTGGCGCTTGCCAATTATAACTCCGTGCGTGCCGATGTGTTGGCAACAGGTTATTTTAAAAATGTCGCCAAGTCTTTTTTTCCGATCACCGGTTCTATGTCGGCCGATGCTTCCGTAACGTGGCAAGGAAAAGATCCGGCCTTCCGTCCGTTAATTGCGATGAACAGTTGCTCACACGATTTCCCATCTACCAACGGCTTTGAGTTTGTAGCGGGTCGCGATTTTTCGCGCGACTTTAGCACAGACTCAACCGCTGTAATTGTAAACGAAATGGCTGCTAAACTTTTGGGTGATGATGTAATTGGAAAGAAAATAAATTTTGCCAGTGGTATTGAGCGCGAAGTGGTGGGTGTGATTAAAGATCAGGTACGATGGTCGCCCTTCACCAATCAATCGCCACACATGTATTTTATTAAATATGAAGAATATGGTGTGCTGACATTTCGTTTGGCCGAAGGTGTATCAGCACAAACAGCATTGGCAAGTGTAAAAGAAATCTTAAAGAAGTATGATACCGCAGCACCATTTGATTACAAGTTTGTGAATGAAGATTATGATCGACAGTTTAAGAATGAAGAACGCATTGGTAAGTTGGCAACGGTATTTGCAACCCTGGCCACCATCATTAGTGGTATCGGATTGTTGGGGCTATCAGCTTTTGCTGCCAGTCAGCGCACAAAAGAAATTGGTATTCGTAAAGTGTTGGGAGCTTCAGTATTTCAAATCTGGAAACTGCTTTCGCAGGATTTTATGAAGTTGATTGTGTTAGCGTTGATTATTGCCTTGCCGTTGGGTTATTATTTAGCAAACACGTGGTTAATGCAATACGAATATCGTACTGAAATCTCGTGGTTGGTGTTTGCTTTGGTTGGTATAGCGGCCATGGTATTGATGTTGGTAACGGTAAGCCATCAATCATTAAAAGCGGCAAATACCAATCCTGTAAAAACACTTAAGTCGGATTAAATAATTAACCAATCAATCAGGTCTGTGTCCTTACAGACCTTTTATTTTTTGTCTTCTCCGACCCCAAGGTCTGTGTCCACACAGACCTTAATTTTTCACGCATTTAATTTTCCCAATCTAAGGCCTGTGTCTTCACAGCCTTTTTAGACCTTAAATTTTTCTCACCCCAGGTCTGTGTCTCCACAGACCTGAATTTTTCACGACTATAATTTTTCCTTTCCCCGTAATAATTCCTTGCTTGTTGATACTAATTCGGCCAAAGCATGAATATGAAATCGAAACCCGTAGTTAAGAAAACCAAATTTCAGGAGTGGCGCGAGTCAATTGTGTTTGCTGTTGTAGTGGCCACACTCTTTCGCTGGTCGTTAGCAGAAGCATTTGTAATTCCCACCGGGTCGATGGAAAACTCATTGCTGGTGGATGATTACCTGTGGGTGAGCAAAATTCATTACGGCCCACGCACTCCACGCACCCCTTTACAAATTCCACTCACGCATCAAAAAATCTGGGGCACTGAAATTCCATCTTATTTAGATTGGATCGAGTTACCCTCGTATCGTTTGCCCGGTTTGCGAAAAGTAAAACGCGGTGAGCCGGTGGTATTCAACACACCCAAAGATTTACTCGATCCAACGGAGCGACCACTGGATTTGAAAACCTATTTAGTAAAACGCTGTGTGGCCATAGGTGGCGATGTTATTCAGATTAAAGATCAGCAAGTGTATATCAATGGCGAAGCGATGATAAATCCACCCGGTATGAAGTTCCGGTATCAGGTTATCACCAAAGAGGAATTGCAACCACGGGCATTGGAAAAATTAGGATTGGATAGCGAAGACTTTTGGTTGCTGGGCAAGACTAACGATGGCCAAACAGTTTACAGCATGTTGCTAACACAAGAACAATTTAAGGATGTGAATGCAGCGCCTTACAAAGTTTCAGTAGAGTCCGCTTCGGATGATAAGGGCGGGTTTCCACTTTATCCAGAAATGATGAATGACCAATGGACATTAAATAACTATGGGCCGCTTACCATTCCACAAAAAGGAATGACGATAGCCGTGAATGATTCTACTTTAAATTTTTATGGTGAGTTTATTGAAAAATACGAAGGCAATAAAGCAGTAAAAATTTTAAACGGACAATTGGAGATAAATGGTAAAACGGTAAGTACATACACGTTTCAACAAGATTATTATTTTATGATGGGCGATAGTCGCGATAACTCGATTGATTCGCGCTATTGGGGTTTAGTCCCGGAAGATCATATTCTGGGCAAACCCTTATTTATCTGGTTTTCGATAAACAAAGATGGCAAGTGGCTGGATAAAATAAGGTGGGAAAGGTTGGGGATGGTAATTAATTGACCTTACTCCCTTCTCCGCTCCCCAGAGGGGTGCCGTGGATCGAGGCAAGGTGAGGGCCAATCTTCAATCTTACAATAATCCACTCCGCCACAAATAAATTTGGTACCCAGCATAACCACGCGATTACGCGGTATGCTTCAATGAAATCGAACTGAGCTATTTGACCGAGCGGTAAATAAATTCGTAACGTAACCGCAGCCCATGTAAGGGCATAACTTCTAATCATCCACGCCTGGTGTTGTGTGATTTGTTTTTGTCGAATGGAAAGAAATGCTTTTGTAGTGGAGTAAATCCACGCAATGGCTAATCCGCCAAAACCTAATCCGGCAATCCATCCGCCTGTAGCGTGGAAGGCAAGATAGAGTGCAGCACTCCCACTTAATAAACAAACCGCTACATAAATTTTACCCAACAACCGATGCGTGTTTAAATATTTTTGTCTCAGTCTTGCACTAAACTGCGACCAACCGGTAAGCAAAGCAATGCCACCAAAAATTATATGTTGATAAAATAAAATGTTCCAGAGTTTACTGGCAAGGAGTTCTTCGGATTTCGTGAATAGTAATCCAAATTTTGTTTGAATCAATAAGTAAATTATTGGATAAAGTCCGACCCCTATTGACAGGAAAGCAAATAAAAACCAATTAAGTTTTTTCATTGAAAATAAAGCCAGGATTACCTATGTCTTTTGTTTTTTCTTTTTGGCGGAAGGAAACAACACATTGTTGAGGATTAATCTATAACCCGGTGAATGTGGATGCATGGAAAGATCGGTATTTGCCCTGCGCCAACCGGGCATTCCTTCCGGATCATGCCCACTGTAATACGTCCAATGGCCACGGCCTAATTCGCCATACAAATAACGGGTGCGGCCAGCGTTTCTGTTTTCGCCTAACACCCATGCATTTGGTTTTACAAGAGTGGCGTTGAATGAAGAAGTTTGGCCGCTGAATTCTTTAATAACATGTTCATGATTCTGCGTAAGCAACGAAGGCACTATATCCCACTTAGCTGAAAACTGAAATAACTGAAAGTACGAAGCAGAGGATTGAAAAAAATCAGGGCCAAGTGCGTTTATGTCTGAGAACTTTCGGCTGGCTGCAGGTTCCAACGAAAAATTCTCGAATGCCAGTGTTTTCGAATAATCAAGCGCAGCATCTTCATCGCCACTTAAATCTTTAAACGAAATGCCAGAGCCTTCTGCGGCAAGCGCAATGTCAAACGTTTCCGCACCCGAACACATCGCAAACAAATACCCACCACCCGCGGTAAAAGCTTTAATGCGTTTGGCAACCGCTAACTTCATATCGGTTACCGAAGCAAAGCCTAGTCGTATTGCAGTTTCTTCCTGAATTTTTGCTTGTATAATGGCCGATTCCCTGCGCAAAAATCTTCCATGTTGGCCGGTAAAATCTTCATGATGTAAATGCAGCCAATCAAACCTGGCCAGTTCGTCTTTCAAAATTTCTTCATCGTAAATAATGGTGTAGGGAATTTCGGCATAATCCAGCACCAGCATCACTGCATCACCTTCATCGTTAATCAATTCGTTTTTGGGTGAATAAACCGCTACTCGTGGAGCGGTTTCAAGACGCACTATATTCAGGTTAACATCGGGCCGGGCTATTTCGGTTAAGATGCTGTTTGTTTTTGTAGCCGAAATCAATTCATACGAAATGCCGCGTACTTTGCATTCCGATAATACATTGTTGTTAAAGGGAATTAAAAAACTTCCTCCCCGGTAGTTCAGTAGCCAATCCACCGGTTGGCCCTCTTTTAATGTGTAATAAGCCACGCCATACGCCTTTAAATGATCGCGCTGGCTATCATCCATCGGAATGAAGATGGAGTTGGCAAAACTTAACTGTGCCAGAAATACGAACGTAATCATCCACGTGGATTTCATCTTTTGAATGTCCGGCTTTTTTTATTCAATCGCAACGGTGCATTTTCAAATTGTTGCACCTAAACATTCTACCCCGCTTTGCGGGTCGTTTTCATTATTATCATACCGCTACCAATATCCGACTCCTAACGCAGTTGTGTACGTCCTAAAATCCCGATAGGTATATTGTTGGTAGAAACCAGAAGCCAAAGTTCAAAGCGATCCCATAGGGATCGAATGTTGAAGTAAACCGCGACAGCTTGAAATGCATCTATCACAACCCGATTTATAGTGGGAAATAATTTTGGCGCTTTTGGAGTACGATTGCTCATGAAGTATTTTTGATTGGTGATACAAAATATTTTGCAATTGCTGGAGGTGATAAAGCCAGAACTTACGTTCAGTGCTTCGCGCAGCAGCGGACCGGGCGGTCAAAATGTAAACAAGGTAAACTCGCGCATTACACTTTCGTGGAAGGTGTCTGAATCGGCATTGCCTGCCGAAGTAAAGGAAGTGATCCTAAAAAAACTTCAGTCGCGCATTACTGCGGATGGTGAATTGCAAATTACGGTGCAAGAAAGTCGTTCGCAATTGCAAAATAAAGAAGCAACTATTCAAAAATTGCAAGAGCTGCTCACCAAAGCTTTTATTCCACGCAAAGTGCGCAAGCCAACCAAGCCGGGCAAAGCAGCTAAACAAGCTCGGTTGCAATCCAAAAAGCAACATTCCGAAAAGAAGAAATGGCGGCAGAAACCTGAGTGAGCTTAATGAAACTGTTACTTGCTGCTGGTCTCTGGCTTCTGGTAAAACAGTCTAATCGATTAAATTACTCCAATCAAACCAGCAACCAGCTACGAGTAACCAGAAACAATAAGCCATCCACTAATTTGGGCAGAACAAACTATATTTGCGCCCAGTAATTTAGACTGAACTTATGCGCCTCGGACAATTAGCCCGAAAACTTTCGGTAAGACCTTCGCAGCTCGTGGACATGCTGGCCAAACACCAGCAATTTTTAGAAGACGGATCAAATGCCAAACTATCGGATGATCTGGTAAAACAGATTGTTTTATACTTTGCTCCTGAACGCCTGACTGAAATCATGATTGTGCAAACACAGGAAACAGAGCCCGAGCCTCAGCAACCCGAAGTTGTAATTCCACCGGTTGTAGTGCAACCACAAGCAGAAGTAACAACAGAAACAAAATCGGAAGTTGAAAATTCCGAAACCATTCGTGCGCCTAAAGTTGAGCTGGCAGGTTTAAAAGTGCTGGGTAAAATTGAATTGCCCACGCCCCGAAAGAAGGAGGAAGCCAAAGTAGAAGGTGAAACAACCGAAGCAGAACAAAAACCAAAACGGGAACAGAAAGACAAGCGTAGAAAACCCATTGAACGAACCGAAAAACCCTGGCGAAATCCTATTGCTTTGCAACGCGAAAAAGAGGAACGGGAAAAAGAGGAGCGAAGGAAACAATTGTTGGAGGAGCAGAAGGAACGAAAACGCTTAAACTATTTGAACAAGATAAAGAACAATGCGCCAATCAAAGCAGCGCGTATTTATGACGAACCGGTTGAAGTGGAGGCTACTAAAGCAACAACCCAACAACCCCGCACCTGGCTGGGCAGATTTTTAAGATGGCTTAATACCTGATGAAGACGAAAGAATGCCCTTCGTGTGCGATGGATGTGGACGCTAAAAGTAAAAGCTGCCCCATTTGCAATTATGAATTTCCGCACCGAATGCCCCTTATAAAATGGGTGGCCATATTACTGGTTGCAATAATACTGGCCACCCTGGTTGTTATAAATTTTTCTTGATCGGTTTTTAACCTACCAACTCAACGCTTCGCTTAATAAAATTGGTTAAGTCTGCTCCGGTAAGCAGGTTTTGCGAAAGTAGCGCCAGATCATAAACTTGTTTAGCTAATTTATTTTTCTGATCGTCATTTTCAGCTTTCAGAATTTTTTGCACCAATGCGTGGTTGCCATTGATGGCTACATTGTAACTATCGGGCATAGCCCCCATAAAACCATACATGCCACCACCACCGGTTTTTTGCATGTCTTTCATTCTGCGCATCCACTCGCTCATGGTAATGGTTACAGGCATGTCATCAGGCGAAAGCGATTCTACGGCAACCGTCATGTTGGTGTTGTTGATGGCGGTTTCAAAAACTTTCTTCACTGTTTCTTCTTCTTCCTTACTTAATACGCTTGCTACCTTTTCATCTTTAACAATCAACTTGTCGATCGTTTCGCTATCCACTCGCTTAAGTTGAGTTTTTTCAAGTTTTTGTTCCAGGTGGTTGATGAAGTGACTGTCCAGTATGCCATCCATCACCAATACATCGTAGGCACGATTCCTGGCGCTTTCAATAAATGCGTGTTGCTTGTCAGCGCTGGTCGTGTAGAGGTACACCACATTTTTATCTTTATCGGTTTGGTTGGGTTTTACTTTTTCTTCGTATTCCTTAAGGGTGAAATACTTACTATCCACATTTTTTAGAAGAGCAAACTCTTTGGCCTTATCATAAAACTTTTCATCGCTGATGATGCCATACTTCACAAACACACTGATGTCGTCCCACTTCTTTTCAAACTCAGCGCGATCTTTAATGAACATATCCACCAGCTTATCCGCTACTTTTTTGGTGATGTGCGCGCTGATCTTTTTTACATTGGCATCGCTTTG
Source organism: Cyclobacteriaceae bacterium (assembly GCA_019638355.1). GTDB lineage: Bacteria > Bacteroidota > Bacteroidia > Cytophagales > Cyclobacteriaceae > ELB16-189. The sequence goes on along the minus strand of JAHBTY010000002.1, from coordinate 709,634 downwards.
CAGGTAGCTGCGCGAAACGTTGAGCGGAATATCGGGCGAATCCAACACGCCATGCAACAGCATTAGAAAATCGGGCACTACATCTTTTACTTCATCGGTAATAAATACCTGTCGCGAATAGAGTTGAATTTTATTGCGCTGAATCTCAAAGTCGTTTTTGATTTTCGGGAAGTACAAAACTCCCGTAAGGTTAAACGGATAATCTACGTTAAGGTGAATCCAGAAAAGCGGGTCTTCGCTGAAGGGATAAAGCTCTTTGTAAAACCTCAGGTAGTCTTCATCTTTTAATTCCAGCGGGGCTTTTGTCCAGATGGGGGCCGGGTTGTTGATAATGCGGTCGGAAGTAACGGTTTTATACTTGGGCTTGTTATCTTTATCTACACCGTCTTCAACACTTTCTTCCTTTGTTCCAAACTTGATTTCAACTGGAAGAAACTTGCAATATTTTTCAAGGATACCTTTTAAGCGAAACTCATCTAAAAATTCTTCTGAATCGGCATTGATGTGCAGTATTACATCGGTACCACGGGTTTCTTTGTTGGCTGCGGATAGTTCAAACTCGGTAGAACCATCGCACTCCCAGCGTGCGGCCTCGGTATTTTCTTTAAACGATTTTGAAATCACCTCTACTTTATCGGCCACCATAAAAGCGGAGTAGAAGCCCAGACCAAACTTACCGATGATGTCTTTCGCATCGGTTTTGTCTTTAAATTTTTCTACGAACTCAGTAGCTCCGGAGAAGGCAATCTGGTTGATGTACTTTTTAATTTCATCGCCTGTCATCCCTAAGCCCTTGTCGCTAACGGTAATGGTCTTGTTCTTTTTATCGAAGCTCACTTCAATTTTAAGATCGCCCAGTTCGCCATTAAAATCGCCTAGCGCGGCAAGCTTTTTTAGCTTTTGAGTAGCATCAACCGCGTTGCTCACCAACTCGCGCAAAAAGATTTCATGATCGGAATACAGGAATTTCTTAATGATGGGGAAGATGTTCTCGGTATGGATAGAGATGGTACCTTTTTCGGCAGTTGTGGTCATAAAATGTCAGCGTTTAGAATTGAAAAATAATAAACCCGAGCAAGTCAAATGGTATTCCAGAATAGAAAAAATGACAGGTTGGCAGAAGTGGGTAGCTTAGAATTTATACCCTAAATCTATTCCGATTGTAACTATATCACCAAAGATTTGATAACTATAAATATCAAGGCTAAGACCAAAAGAAACTTTTTCAGACAAGTTGGCCCCGCCAAGCATACCCACATGGTAACCAACTTTAGTTAATACTTCCTGCTTTGGAACAACATATTGAAATGGGTTCCCAAATTCATCAAATGCGGTTAGAGTTAGATTTCGATATATAGAGGACGTATTAATTAGTAAAGCTCCGCCTTGTATTTTTACGTAGTTCTTGTTTTGATTGAATACGGCCGTGTGCATTAGGTTAAATCCGATGAATGCAGCACTAAAGGTTGAGAGTTCAGCACCGGGCTCTTTATTTAATTCTGGCAAAGAATGAAAAAATCCAAGAGCACCGGTTGTTGAAATAGTCTTGTGAAACTGATAATTTAAATTTGTTTGAAATAGCAAGCCGGGGTTGCCATAGTTGTTCTCACTACCAAACGAAATTCGGCCAGAAAAATCCCATTTTTTTTGAAATTTACTTTCTTGAGTATATCCAAAATTTACGTAGATAATTACGGTAAAGAGCATGAGTAAACTTTTCATAAATCATTGGGCACGATTAAGAACTAAATATTTAACACCAATCGAATAGGTCATGTACTTTTGATTTGAAAGGTAGTTAACTCCGTTATACTCTAATTGTTCAGAGATAGGGGTAATACTCTTTTCGGAGTGTACGTAAATGATAAGCGGCCCAAATGTATAGCTAAGTTTTACTCTAAGACTCGCAGAAAGGTCTTTATAGCTATCAGCGAATCTAAATAAGATTTTGGTTCGTCTAAGAGACTCAGACGCTTCGAAGTAAGCATCTGGTTCACCAGCCAATTCATCCTTCATCCAATAGCAACCAAGTATTCCTAACTCAGCATAAATTTTTTTACGATATAATGTTATTCCGCGATTGAAGTTTATATCAATTCGTCTGTTAGAATAGATGTTTTCCAAACTAAACCAAACAGGAGCTAATTGAGGATCTTCATCGGGAGTAAGATTAACAAATGTAAAAGAAGATTGATTTTGAAAATATCCGGCTTCAAAACTCCAATATCCTTTACTCAAATTCCATTGTCCATTAGCCCCAATCCGAAATCCATCAAAGCTACTCTGCGAATTAAAAATTAAATACTTTGTACTGATTTGTGTTCTTGTATAAACATGCAAAAGATTATACTCTGCAAAAACACCGAGCGATAACTTTTGACCATTAGAATCAAAGGCTACTAAAAAAAGCAGAGGAAATAGATTGAAATATCGCATTTCGGGTTACGAGAACATAAAATTAAGTGGTTACCTTGTATTTCAATCTATGTAAGATTTGAGCTGTTATTATCAAACATTTTATAAATATTTGATTATAACAAAATTACTTGGCCAGTAAAAAGTGAGCCCTCTTCTATTGAGGGCTCAAGCTCATGAATTTCTTATCTTGGGCGATGAAATTTAAACAATCCCAATCGGATAAATGTTTTTTAAAACTACTCCTCTTCAATAATTACTGTTGGGGTGCTCTTATTCCCCACCTCAATCTCCTCCCCATCTTTATTTAAAAAGTGAAACTCGGTAATGCCCAGTGAACTGTCTTTTACCAGCGTTAACCACTTCTTGTACTTAAAGAAAAACTTCACTCGTTTAGAAATAATGCCTTTTGTGTAGTAGGCATATAAAAACGGATGCAGCGCAAGTACCAGATCGCTTTCATTTTGTTTGATCAGCAAGTGATCCAGGTGCTGTTCAATCTGATCGGTAATCAGAATGCTGGCCACAATACTACCGGTACCGTTACACGTTGGGCAAACCTCTTTGGTAACAATGTTCATCTGCGGGCGCACGCGCTCGCGGGTAATCTGCATTAACCCAAACTTAGAGAGCGGAAGTACCGTATGCTTGGCACGATCCAGTTCCATTGCCTCCTTCATCGCGTTATAAATTACGCGCTTGTTATCGGCACTGCGCATATCTATAAAATCAACCACAATAATACCACCCATATCGCGCAAGCGTAACTGGCGCGCTACTTCTTTGGCAGCTTCAATGTTTACGGATACAGCAGTGGTTTCCTGGTTTTCTTCGCGATTGGATTTGTTGCCGCTGTTTACATCAATAACATGTAACGCTTCGGTATGCTCAATAATCAAGTACCCACCACCACGCAAACTCACCGTTTGCCCAAAGGCCGACTTGATTTGTTTTTCAATTCCGTAGTGTTCAAAAATTTTGGCTTTGCCGGAGTAGAGTTTTACTATTTTTTCTTTTTCGGGCGCAATGTTGTGAATGTAGCCCTTTACTTCTTCAAAGATTTTTTTGTCGTCCACGTGCACATTGTCGAACGACTCGTTGAGCACATCGCGCAATACCGATGAGGTTTTACTTAGCTCACCAATCATTTTATCGCGTGGGTTGCCCTCCACCAGGCGCGCCACACCCTCATCCCAGGTTTTAACCAGGTTACGCAAGTCCTTATCCAACTCAGCAACCTCTTTGCCTTCGGCAACGGTGCGGATAATCACCCCAAAGTTTTCGGGTTTGATTGATTGAATGAGGCGCTGCAAGCGCTTACGCTCCTCGCTGCTGGAAATACGCTTTGAAACATTTACGCCATTACCGAAGGGTACCAGTACGAGGTAGCGTCCGGCAATTGATAACTCGCACGAAAGTCGCGGGCCTTTGGTAGAAATTGGTTCTTTTACTACCTGTACCGGAATGAGCTGGCCTTTGGAAAGTTGCTGGCCTATTTTGCCATGCTTGTCAATGTCTTTCTCAATTTGAAATTTTTCCAGCCTGCCCCCGGTAATCTTTTTGGCTTTTACCAGCTTGGTGAATTTTTGAAGCGAATTGAATTTTGGGCCCAGATCCAGGTAATGCAGAAATGCATCCTTTTCGTACCCGATATCAATAAACGCTGCATTAAGTCCTTGTACTACCTTTTTAACAGTACCCAGGTAAATATCACCGACAACAAACTTGTTACCGCCTTCATCTTCATGAAATTCAACAAGCTGTTTGTCTTTAAGAAGGGCTATGCGACATCCGTTCTGAGTAGCACTGATTATAAGTTCGTTACTCAAAACTTTAAAAATTTTAACTCACCCCAGCCCTATTTCCTGATAGCTATCGGAAAATAGGGAGGAACAAGTGTGAATGGTTTATTTCTTCTTATGTCTGTTCTTTCTCAAACGCTTCTTGCGCTTGTGAGTAGCCATCTTGTGTTTTTTTCTTTTCTTACCACTTGGCATAATGCTTTAGGTTTTTGTTCCGCAATAGCGAAACGGGGTTGAACAATTATTTATCTAAATCTTTCAGATATGAATCTGCTGTTGCCTGAACAGCCGGATCCTTATCCAATGTCTTTACTAATTTAAACTGCTGGCGGGCTTTATCTTTATTGCCTTTGTTGGCATAGGCTACGCCCAGCATAAGTGCACCTTGTATATGATTGGGATTAACTGCTTTCAATTCTTCCAGCCGTTCGATAGCCCGATCGTACTGCCTGGATTGCACGGCCAACATACCCATATTATAAAGTGCAAATTCGTTTTTTGGATCTTCGGCCAGCACCTCGCGCAACAGCCCAACCCCTTGCGGAGGGTTAGATGTAAAGTAAGTCATGGCAATTTTGGTTTTAGCTTCCAGGTTTTTAGAGTCAACTGCTATTACCTTGCCTAACCACGTGCGTGTTTTTTCGGCCAATTGTTCTTGCCGGGTTGGTTCCATGGCGAAGGTATAAGCTTCGTAATAGCTGTTGCCGGCATTCAAAAAACTTTCGGTTGTGTTAAAGAACGTTGCTGCCTCTTCTGCGAACCACGCGGCACTATCAAACTGACCGGCCTGCGTATAAAGGGTTCTCAAAGAGTCGGCAAAGATAGCATTTTTTTGATTTGACGAATTCGATTGAAACCGGGCTCGGATGCGTTTAATCGTAGCCGAAAGAGTAGCCGGTACGGCCGCATGGCCAGCACCTTGCGCAACCTCTTCGGGGGCAGCTTCCTTAAGCTGGCTTTCATTTTCTACTACCGATTTGGGTAGCATAAAAATAAGCACCACCAACAGGGCAGCTACACTAACTAAAATGATGCGTGTCTTTAACATTAACTATCCATTGGTCAGATTGCCAATAATAAAATTGGCTAATCTGTAGATTGATGAATGGGTTAATTTTTTTCAGCGAGCTGCTTTACTTTTTCGCTGTTCTTGATTTTGTTAATGAAAATTTTAGCTGGCTTAAAGCTGGGAATATAGTGCTCATCAATTACAATGGCCGTGTTGCGAGAAATATTGCGGGCGATCTTCTTCTTTCGCTTCTTATTAATAAAACTGCCGAAGCCGCGCACATATATATTGTGGCCGCCCGCCATGTTGGATTTTACAATGTTAAAAAATGCTTCTACGGTAGCAGATACATCTGCTTTATCGATTCCGGTTTTTTCAGCGATTTGGTTGATTACGTCAGCTTTGGTCACGGCTTAAAAATGTTTTATATGAAATAAAGAGTATTGCGATGCTTCTTAAAAATCAGGGCTGCAAATTTAACCGAGTTTCTGCAATCGCAAAATGAAATTATTGATTATCACCCACATGGAATGAATAATTGCGACCAGCAGTCGAAACATTCGCTGTGAAACGATTGTTTTTCACACTTTCGCGATATTTTAATTTTTAATGAATAAGACTGCGTTTGCAAGGCTGTTGATGGACTGGTACGATCAAAACAAGCGCGATCTGCCGTGGCGCCATACCCGCGATCCTTACAAAATCTGGCTTTCGGAAATTATTTTGCAACAAACACGCGTTGCACAAGGGTTACCCTACTACCTCGCATTTGCCAAACACTATGCAACCATAAAAAAACTGGCAGCCGCTCCGCAAGACGAAGTGTTGCGCCTTTGGCAAGGGCTGGGTTATTACACTCGTGCACGCAACCTGCATGCTTGTGCCAAAAAAGTGGTTGCCGAGTACAACGGAAAATTTCCGGATACATACGAAGAATTATTAAAGCTGCCCGGTGTTGGTAGCTACACGGCAGCCGCCATTGCATCATTTGCATTTAACGAACCTGTGGCTGTGGTAGATGGTAATGTGTTTAGAGTTTTAGCACGTGTGCTTGGAATCGAACATGATATAGCATCACCGGCAGGTAAAAAATTTTTCTTTGAAAAAGCGAATGAATTAATTCCCAAAGAAAAACCAGCAGTTTTTAATCAGGCTATTATGGAGTTTGGTGCGCTGCAATGCACACCGGTTAATCCATTCTGCAAAAGTTGCCCGCTTGCGCGGTTGTGTGTGGCAAACCAACAGAACCTGCAAACACAGTTACCGGTTAAGTTAAACCGGACCACAGTAAAAACCCGTTATTTCTATTATCTGGTTGTACGCAACGGTAAACAATTATTAATGCGCAAGCGCACGACTGACGACATCTGGAGTGGGTTATACGATTTTTATTTGCACGAAGAAAGTAAATCGCTCAACACCCGAAAGCTTTCGGAAAAATTTCAGCTAACAGGTTCAGATCGCGTCAGCAAAGAGTACAAACATATTTTATCACATCAGAAATTGGTGGCCCGGTTTATTGAGGTAACAGAAATAAATGCAAAGCTGAAAAAACAAATGGATACAGCCGGTTTAAAATCATATACTAAAAAACAAGTTGAACATTTGCCCAAACCGGTTTTAATTTCGCGTTACTTGCAAGACGTTGGTTATTTACAGTAGTGTAAATAATGGTTACTTTTGAAATTTCCAGGCGGGTTGCGTGTTCGTGCCGCAGTAATCTTATCAGAAAACAAAACAAATAAATATATGTCAGGTGTAAACAAAGTAATTTTAGTAGGCAGGCTGGGCAAGGATCCGGAAGTTAGAAACCTTGAAAACGGAGCCACAGTAGCCAATTTTACCATGGCCACAAGCGAAACGTATAAGGATCGCAACACGGGCGAAAAAAAGGAAATAACTGAATGGCATAACGTTGTGCTGTGGCGTGGGTTGGCCGACATAGCGGCCAAATACTTGCACAAGGGCGATCAGGTTTATATTGAAGGTAAATTGCGCACGCGAAGTTGGGAAAAAGAAGGTGTAACCCGTTATACAACTGAGATTGTTGGTGATAACATGACTTTGCTCGGTTCACGTTCGGGAGGTGGAAGTTCTGGCGGATCAACACCTGCATACAGCCAACAGTCGGGGGGCGATGATTTTAAATCGAATGACAATGCTACAGACGATCTTCCCTTCTAAATGAAAAAGCTAAACCAAAGCCCCATGATTCTTTTATCATGGGGCCTGTTTTTTAGTAGCCTTGTGCTGGCAAGTTGCAAGACTGATTATAAGCCAAAACCCAAAGGGTATAATCGTTTGGTTCTTCCGCCTGCCGAGTATCAACTTTCGCCCGATACATTGCCTTATCGTTTTGAGTATTCCAAACATGCACGCTTACTCGATGATACATCGTGGATAAGCGAACGGCATTGGGTAGAAATTTATTATCCCCAACTAAAAGCCAATATTCATATCACCTACAAAAAATTAAACAGCAAAGAAGATTTATTAAAGACGTTGCTAAACGATGCCTATCGGCTAACCTCCAAGCAGCAGATAAAAGCATACGCAATTGATGAGGTGAGTGTTGTTACACCCTCGGGTAAAAGAGCCATAATAGCCGAAATAGCCGGTGATGTACCGAGCCAGTTTCAATTTACGATGACGGACTCCACGCAAAATTTTTTACGCGGTGCATTATATTTTAATACAGCGGTGCAGAATGATTCATTGGCACCCGCCATAGAGTTTATGAAGAAGGAAACGTTGCACTTTATTAACACGGTAGAGTGGAAGAAACCCAATTGAATTTAATTATATTTGTTTATGCTTACTAAACAACAAGTACTTGAAACGTTGACTGAATTGCCTGAAACTTTTCGTTTAGAAGATTTTCTGGATCGATTGATTTTTATTGAGAAGGTCGAAAAGGGTTTGGAGTACTCTAACAGCAATCGGGTAATTTCTCACGATGAGGCTAAGCAGCATCTTAAGAAATGGCTATTGAAATAAATTGGACGCCTCCAGCCCTTCAAGATGTGGAGAGCATTGCAGAATATATTGCACGAGATTCAGAACAATTTGCAAAAATTCAGACAACCCGTTTTTTTAAGTCGCTCTGAAATACTCAGAGATTTTCCGCATTCGGGGCGGGTTGTTCCTGAATTCTCAAATCAATCATTACGTGAATTAATTGAGGGCAATTATCGAATTGTTTACAGAATTGTAAACGAAAATCGAGTGGATATTCTTACTATCCATAGTAGCTATAGATTGTTATCGAACAATCCGCTATTTTAAAGAATAGCATACTTTTAATCGGTGTCAACCTTCTTCCAAACATCAATCGAATTTTTAAAGGGCGTTGGGCCGCAGCGCGCGGCATTGCTGCAAAAAGAACTCAGGCTTTACACGTTTGGCGACCTGATTCAGTACTATCCCTTCCGGCATGAAGACCGAACTAAATTCTATACTGTAAAAGAAATAGCACAAGCAATTGATGAAATCTCAACCGGTATTCAATTAAAAGGTGCCATTACCGGATTTCAAACTATTGGTACCGGTTTTAAAAAGCGTTTGGTGGCAACCTTTAAAGATGAAACCGGAAGTATGGAGCTGGTTTGGTTTCAACGCATCAATTGGGTGTTGGATAAGATAAAACTGAACACGCCCTACGTTGTTTTTGGTAAGCCCAATTTGTTTGGAAACAAAATCTCAATTGCACATCCGGAAATTGAAGCCATTACAATAGGGAACGAACGAGGAGGTTATCTGCATCCGGTTTATACCGTAACGGAAAAACTAAAAGCCCGCCACATCGATAGCAAACTCATCTCTAAACTGATGACTTTGCTTTTGCCGTTAGCACAAAACCACATTCGCGAAACACTTCCGGTTACGTTACTTCAACAACACAATCTTTTAGATAAACGTACGGCATTACAAAACATACACCTTCCGCAAAGCGAACCCTTACTTAACCAGGCGCGCCACCGATTAAAGTTTGAAGAGCTCTTTTACATACAACTGCGCCTGATAAAAATGAAGCTGGTGCGGCAGGATAAGTTTAAAGGCATGGCTTTTACCGATACGACTATCCTTACTCAATTCTACAAAGAGCATTTGCCCTTCGATTTAACCGAGGCCCAAAAGCGAGTTATCCGCGAAATCTATACCGATATGAAAAGCGGCAAGCAAATGAACAGGTTGTTGCAGGGCGATGTAGGTAGTGGTAAAACCATTGTTGCATTTATTTGCATGTTGCTGGCAGTGGGCAGCGGAGCCCAAGCTGCTTTAATGGCACCCACCGAAATTCTGGCGCAACAACATTACGCCAACCTGAAAAAGTATGCCGACAACATGGGTATCACCATTGCACTCCTTACGGGATCAGTAAAGAAAAGCCAACGTAAACCGATACACGAAGCATTGGAAAATGGTACTCTGAAAATTTTAGTGGGCACACATGCCTTGTTGGAAGAAGGTGTAAAGTTTAATAAGCTGGGTCTTGCGATTATTGATGAGCAACATCGGTTTGGTGTAGCACAACGATCCAAACTCTGGCAAAAAAACGCATCGGTATTTCCGCATGTATTGGTGATGACGGCCACACCCATTCCGCGTACACTCGCAATGACGTTGTATGGTGATCTTGAGATTTCTGTTATAGATGAATTGCCCAAAGGCCGCAAGCCAATAAAAACCACGCATCGGTACGATTCGCACCGGCTGCAAGTAAATGGTTTTATTCAATCGCAATTGAATGAAGGCCGGCAGATTTATATTGTGTATCCGTTAATCGATGAGTCGGAGAAACTGGACCTAAAACATTTGATGGATGGTTACGAAAGTATTAGTCGCGCGTTTCCCAATATACCCATCAGTATTGTGCATGGGCAAATGAAACCCGAGGCGAAAGATTTTGAAATGGCTCGTTTTGTAAAAAACGAAACCAAAATAATGGTTGCCACAACAGTAATTGAAGTGGGTGTAGATGTGCCCAATGCCTCGGTTATGATAATTGAAAGTGCCGAGCGATTTGGATTATCGCAATTACATCAACTGCGGGGTCGTGTGGGGCGGGGCGCAGAACAATCCTATTGTATTTTAATGACCGGCAATAAACTTAGTGTTGACTCGCGGGTGCGCATTGATACAATGGTGAGAACCAATAATGGTTTTGAGATTTCGGAAACCGATTTGAAGTTACGCGGCCCGGGCGATTTAATGGGAACACAACAGAGTGGTGCACTTGATTTATTGATTGCCGATTTGGGGAAAGATGGCGACATACTTAAAACAGCCCGCGAAGCAGCAATTGAAATTTTAAATGCTGACCCGGCCTTATCCAAACCCGAAAATCGGGTAGTGCGACAACAAGTAGATTCATTAAAACAAACGGTGGTTAACTGGAGCCGCATTAGCTAACAACCCTTTTATTTCACACGCAATACCTTTAATTTAAAGGCCTGGAATAATTATGCATAAATTTTTTAGCCTGCTCGCGTTGCTTTTCGCTTCGTATTTTTTGCAAGCCCAAACGGGCACATACTATGTATCGCACTTTACACCACCCGATGACCGCATCGATTTTCGTAGCCGCTTTATGCTGCAAGATGATCATGGTGAACTTTACTTTGCCAACCGCCAGGGCATATTGGAGTTTGATGGAAAAAACTGGAGCGAGGTTGAAGTGCCCGGTGCTGTACAGGCAATTGCAACCAAAGGTGCCGATGTGTATGTGGCCGGGGTTGCAGGTGGCGGTAAGCTGAATAAAAAATTTGAAGTCCACCGAACTTACATATCGCTTATCGAAGGGAATTTTATCGGGGTTGGTATTTCGGGCGATCTCGTTCTCTTTCTTGCAGCCGATCAACTGATGGCGTTCGATCCACGAACCAATCAAATAAGCTGGACTATTAAAGATGATTCTAACGGTACATTTTCTGAACTCTTTACTATTAGCGATGAAATATACGTGCGTTCATCGAACAAAGGTTTGCAAAAAGTTCAGGATCAAAAACTAGTTCCGGTTTCATTTATTCCCGCTAATCTGGTTTTTGCAGATGCAGGGAAGGCTACTTTGTTGGGCATGGATGATAATCACGTGTTCATGTTGGAAAATAGTAAGGCGCGCAAACTTGAATTAAAAGATAGTAGCTATCTGGCAAAGCATACACTAACCTCCGGTGCGTGGGTTAACGATAACCTGATTGCGCTTGGCACCTTAAAGGGCGGAGTAATTTTTGTAAATGCAAGCACAGGCGAAACCGAACAGATAGTAGATTATTTAAATGGTTTGCCCGATAATGAAGTGTATGCTTTGTTAGCCGATGGCAATGAAGGCTTGTGGGTATCGCACGAATATGGTTTTACCCGAATTGCACCACAAGTGCCTTTCCGTTCGTTCGATCATTTCCCAGGCCTGGCCGGAAATTTATTATGTGCTCAAACTTTTAATGGAAATGTTTTTGTGGGTACTACACTGGGGTTGTTTGAATTGGTGCAAGCAACTGTAAGCACTTCTCCTCGCACCGAAATAGCAAGTCGGGGACACAGAAGCACACAGCCAACCATAAATGCAGAGGCTGAAGAACCAGGTTATGTTTACAAACGCATTGCAGGTATTGATGGTAAGGTTACCCAACTTGTTATTGTAAACAATAAACTGATAGCTGCCGGGGTAAGCGGAGTGTTTGAAGTAGAAGGGCTAACTTCAAGAACAGTGTTAACAGGTTCTGTGCGCACCGTTTTCTTTTCACCATCCTTACAACAATTAATTGTGGGCACTGCGCAACAGACCAAAACATTGAATCGGGTTGGAGCAAACTGGCAAGAAACATTTTTGTTAGATTCTATTCACGAACCCATCAGTCATGCCTTTGAAGATCGGCTTGAGAATGTTTGGCTATGCGGAAAAACACACATTTACAAAGTTGAAACAATAGAGGGTGAAATTACTGAGATAGAATCCATCGCTATTCGCAATCCATCGCAAGATGAAACCGTTGGTCTTGCTTATGGTAATGAAGTTTATGTGGCCGCATCGGGTCAGTTTAGCATTTACGATCATAAGGCGGCTTTTGTAAAATTTGATTCGCTACCAGGCCCTCGTAAATACTTTGCTTCAGGCGGTTATTTCTGGTTTCACGATGGTACCCGCTGGCGTACGGTTGACAGTAGGGTGCAGTCACTCAAGTTAGAGTGGCTGGGTATGTTTCCGAACCTGCGCTACCTCGCGCCCGATCAGGCTGCCAATAATCTGTGGGTAATTACGGCTTCCAATGAATTGTATCGCTTTTCAGGAACAGTGGCCGGAACGGCCACTAACTATCCACTTTACCTGCGCGAAATTAAAGGCCAGGAAATTAACCTGGCCGATCAGATTGAAGTGGAAGAACATCAGGGTGCTATTACGTTTGAGTTTATACAACCTGCTTACCTGGGTTTAAACTTAACACAATATCGGTATCAGGTTAAGGGATTAAATACCGAATGGTCGGCCTGGTCTGCATCCAATAATCAAGTTCCTTTTTCATATTTACCACCGGGTAAATATCAGTTAATGGTTCAGTCGCGCGATTTACTGGGTAACGAATCGAAAGTAGAACAGATAGCCTTTAGAGTTTTACCACCCTATTGGCAACGGTGGTGGTTTTATGCATTGGAGTTTTCTGTATTTAGTTTGTTAGTAGCACTATCCCTGCGGCTGGGTCGCGCCAATACACGCTATCGGTTCGTAAGCCAGATTTTGTCGTTACTTACTATTGTTATGCTGGTACAGTTTCTGCAAACTGCTATCAGTTCATTAATCGGACTTAAAACATCGCCTGTTATCGATTTTATTATACAGGTTTTTGTAGCGCTGGCTATTTTTCCGGTAGAAATTTTTGCGCGCGATGCCATGATGAAATACGTGGAGGGTAAATACCGCATCAGGCATATTTGGGATAAGGATAAATAGTCAGCTACCGCATGCTTTTATTTTTCAACATGGTTGTACTTAACATTATAGTTCCAGGTTTAATTTGTTTGATAGTGGGTAGCCGGGATCGGGTAAACTGATTCGACATACGAAATGCTCTTACTCATTTTCTAGTGATCTAATCTTAATCAAAAAATCAATGCCATGAAACAACTCACCAATTCATTTTTACTATTACTTATTGTAATAATTACTTTTAAGTATGCCCAATCGCAGGACCCGCGAGAACTCGAAATAAGAAGGCTAGAGAATCTTGAAAGAGAATCTGTCTTGAAATCTGACTCGCTAACTCTTTATGGAAAAATCTGGTCCGACAAAATGATTGTAAATACTCCGGCTAATGTTGTAGGTACTGTTGATGGAGCTAAATCACAACTTCGGTCCGGTAATCTAAACTATTTATCCTTTGAAAGAGAAATTGAGAAAATTTCCTTTAACGACAATATTGCAATTGTGATGGGTGGGGAAACGATTAGGCCTCAGGGAAAACAAATGAATGCCGGCAAACTGGTAACACGAAGGTTTACACACGTGTGGAAGTACTCCAATAATAGCTGGTCGATAATAGCGCGACAAGCAACAATTATAAGAGTAGAATAAACCTCTCCATCGATAGGGTAAAAAGATTTTTTTAACTAAGAAATTAAAAACGAATATGGGAGCAGTAAATAATTCGCAACAAGATGGTTGACTTTGTTTTACAGCCTTTCCATTTTGGTCAAATGAAAAACTGAAGTTGATTTTATTTATCAGTCTTTTAACCGAAATGTAAAACCGTATTTTATGTTGATGTTAATTAAATAATTATTTCATGACAGAGCAAAATTACACAACCGTTAAACCCTTCTTGACTGTAAACAATGGAAGACGGGCTATAGAATTTTATACCAAAGCATTTGGAGCAAATGAAACGAAACGATTTAGTATGCCTGAGAATAAAATTTCATCGGTAATTGAAATTGAAAAGGCTGAGTTTTATGTTGGGGACGAAGAGCCGCACAATGGCAATTTAAGTCCGGATCAAAACTCAGGCAGTCCGGTAAGAATAATATTACAAACAAAAAATGCCGACCAATTATTTGAAAAGGCAACCGCTCTTGGCGCTATTGTAATTTGCCCAATGACTACAGAAGAAGATTGGAGAATAGGCAAACTAAAAGACCCATTTGGACATATCTGGGAGATAGGTTACCCTTTATAAAGTAAACTCCTTAGCCACGTGAATGTTGATAAATAAAGCCAATTGTACATGGTTTGCCATGTAAGTCGCAATTACCGATTTAATGCTATTATAATTGCCACTTTTGAGGCAACCTCTTTTTAACTACCTTCACACATCACCAAAACCATCCATCTATGAGAGCGTGGGTATTCCTGTTTATTGTTGGCTTACTAATCAGTTGCTCATCAAAAAAAGCCAACGAAATTTCAAGTCAAAATCCACCTGATGCTGGCTTTGATGCGGCAGCGTCCGATCCAGCGGCTATTCAACTTGCCGATAGTGTAATGCATGCCTTGGGCGGTCGCAGCAATTGGGATAAAGTACATTATATTACCTGGAAATCGGCTGATGGATTGGTTACGTATTATTGGGATAAACAGAAAAAGCGTGCCCGCGTGGAAGATCAAAGCGATGCTTCCGTTACCCTTATAAATTTAGCTACAGGCGAAGCAAAAGCGCAGGTTAGCAGCACTGATGATCCTGCCAAGGCAATGATTATGAATACAACCTTTTCAAGAGCCTTGTACGAATTGGCATTACCCTTTCTTACCAAGAGTAAAGATTTTTCGTTGCAATACATGGGCGAAGATACACTGGCCAGGCAGCGCTATAATTCACTGGTAGTTATACCAAAAGATTCTACTACCGGTCGCTATAAATTATTTGTAGATAAAAGTGCAAAGCTGGTTCGGTACTGGTCGTTTTATCCGGCAGCCAGTAATGAAGCTGCATTTATTTTACCGTTCGACAACTATCAGAAGCAAAATGAAATTTTATTATCGGGTAATCGCAGTAATGGCGGTGGGCCGAAAGATGTGAAAGTAGAAACCGATCTGGCTGAAAAATTATTCACTGAATTCTGATTGCTATGTTGTTGAATCTCGATACCGTTCCGCATTTCTATAAAAACTATGTAAAGCAGGTTGAAGAAACTGATTTGATTCAGGCACTTCGTATCTCGGGTCATCGTACGCTGGAGTTACTGCATACCATACCCGATGCTAAAAAGGATTTTCGCTATGCCAAAGATAAATGGACTATTCGCGAATTGTTGTGCCACATGATAGATGCCGAACGTATTTTTGCATACCGGGCATTGCGCTTTGCGCGAAATGATAAAACTCCACTGGCAGGTTGGGAGGAAAACGATTACGCACCCCAGGCAAATGCAGCGGGCCGATCGCTCCAGAAAATTGCTGCTGAGATGGCTCACCTTCGCTCAACAACAATCGATCTGTTTGAAGGCTTTACACCCGATATGTTATCCCGCAAAGGAGTAGCCAACAACAATGAGCTTTCGGTAGTAGCACTGGGTTTTATCATTGCCGGTCATGAAACGCATCATTGTAATATTTTAAAGGAGCGGTACCTGGGTTGAAATTTATGAGGCTTGTGGTTTTTATTTTTTGGCTTGTCGCATTAGGAGCATGCGCACCAGGCCGTGTTATTTTAAAACAAATAACGCAGTCCGAAAAAAAACTACAACACCATGTAGGTTTTGCTTTGTACGATCCACAATTGAAAAAATTCCTGATCGAACACCAATCCGATAAATATTTTACCCCAGCTTCCAACACAAAAATATTTACATTCTATGCCGGCCTTAATCTACTGGGCGATTCGGTAACCACCCTCCGCTATTTGCCTATGGGCGATTCGTTGATTTTTTGGGGCATGGGCGATCCTTCATTTCTATACAAACAGGTTCATCAATCCGACAACGCTTTTCGTTTTTTGCAGTCGTTTCCAGGAAAGCTTTATTTCTCGGCCACAAATTTTTACACCGAACCCTTGGGCCCCGGGTGGGCGTTGAGTGATTATGATTCATACTATTCTGCTGAACGATCGGCCCTTCCAGTTTATGGCAACCTGGTGGAAGTGAAAAAAACAGGCGATGAATTTTCTACTACGCCTGCATATTTTATGGAGCACTTTACGGTTGCCAATCAGCAACGCGATCGCGAAGTAGTAATGCGTGGGTTGGACGATAACCAACTTACTTATTTTACCGGAGCAAAGTCAAGTGGCGAATGGACTATTCCTTTTCGAAGTACAACCGATGTGGTGATTGATCTGTTAAGCGATACACTTAAACGCGAAGTAGCAGAAGCTGCGCTTTTACTTTCAGCAGAAGCGAAGACATTAAAAAGCGTTCCGGTTGATAGTTTGTTTAAAGTAATGATGCAGGAGAGTGATAACTTTATTGCTGAACAATTATTGTTGCAATGTGCAGCGGTAGTTAGCGATTCGTTGAAAGAAAGCATCGCCATTAAGTTTGTAACCGAAAAATGGTTGACCGATTTACCCGATAAACCCCGATGGGTAGATGGATCAGGGCTTTCACGCTACAATTTATTTACGCCACGATCAGTGGCAGTGCTTTGGGATAAAATTTATACACTTGTCCCACAAGAACGACTTTTTAGCTTACTGGCGGTGGGTGGTAAGAGTGGTACTATTAAAAACTGGTATAAAAACGAAACGCCCTATGTTTTCGGTAAAACCGGAACCTTAAGTAATAATCATATTCTGAGCGGGTATCTTGTAACGCGCAAAGGCAAGGTTCTTATCTTTAGCTTCATGAATAATAACTACCTTGCCCCCACAAATGAAGTGCGAAAACGCATGGAAGAAATTTTGTTTACGATTTATACAAAGTACTAATCTTATTTTTTAGAAATGAAGCGAGTGTTGTTAGGGATTTTATGTTTTGGTTTTATGACAGCGTGGGCACAAGCCCCCGATTTATTAGATATAAAAATCGGCCAGATGATTTTGATTGGTATGCCAAAAGCCGAACTAGATCCGTTGGTGCTGGATGAAGTGAAGAAAGGAAAAGTAGGCGCATTAATTTTCTTTGAGAAGAATATTCCCAATAAACCCAATGCATTTGCTTCGGTAAAAAACATGACGTGGACGTATCAGAAAGCGGCATCGATACCGTTGTTTATTTGCATCGATCAGGAAGGGGGTAAAGTAAACCGGCTGAAAGAGAAATATGGATTTACACGATCAGTATCGGCAGCTGCATTGGGCAAATCAAAATCGTTAGACTCGGTTCGGTTTTACGCAGATGCCACAGCAGCTACATTGGCTGGTCTTGGTTTTAATGTAAACTTTGCACCCTGCGTTGATTTGGCTATTACCCAGAATACCGTAATCTATAAGCCTGAACGTGCTTATTCTGCCAACGAAGATACCGTAGCCATGATGGCGAAAGAAGTTGTAAAGATGCATCGTAAATACGGTGTACTTACTTCGCTTAAACATTTTCCCGGCCACGGCAGCTCTAAGGAAGATACACACTTTGGTGTGGCCGATGTTACAACTACCTGGAGTGAACGCGAGTTAAGGCCTTATCAATTAATGCTTGATTCCGGCTATGTAGATGCGGTTATGACTTCCCACATCGTAAACAAAAATTTAGATGCCAAAGGATTACCAGGCACTTTGTCAACCGACATATTGGATGGTATTCTGCGTAAGCGATTAGGATTTAATGGCGTGGTGTTTTCGGATGATATGCAAATGCATGCGATCTCCAAAAATTTCGGATTAGAAGAATCCATTCGGTTAGCCATTAATGCCGGTGTGGATGTGATGTGTTTTTCGAATAACATTGCCGGCAGTGATGAACGTACTGTAGATAAAGTACATGCCATCATAAAAAAGTTAGTTCAAAGCGGACAGGTTTCTCAGGCACGCATCGATGAATCGTTTCAACGAATACTTCAACTGAAAGCGCGAATGGGCAACCGCGATGTTGCCGCATACAAAGCTGAGATTGCGAAACTGCAAAATGAGTTGAAGGTGCAGGCTGAGGCATCTGTTAAGCCACTTGTGCCTGAGCAACAGGTATTGGAGCCTGAAAAAAAATCGAAGAAAAAATCTAAACGCAAAACATCGTGAACAAAAATGTGTTGGTAGTAGGTCTTACGCTGTTAGTTGTACTAAGCCTTGGATATGGATTTCAGCAGCGAAAGATTGCATTTGATGCAACTCAACAAAAAGATGAGTTGGAGAAGTTAGCTTCTGAATACCGTGTGCGTGCAGAAGAGTTTCAGAAGATGGCAGAGTTGGCGCAGCAGGAAGCCTTAGTGCAACGCACTATTTGCGAAGAGCAATTGAAGAATTGTAAATAGAAAACGGAATCATCATGAAAATTCAGAGGAAATAGCATTTGAGTTACAACTCAAAAATGAAGAGTTAATGAAGTTGACAGACCAATTGAATCAACAGATTAAAGTTGCAGAAGAGAATTTAATAAAGGCAATGACTGCAGAGCAAGCGGCATCAAAATTTAAAAACAAAAAGTAATGGTTTATACTATTCACCCGGCCACTGCGCAGGAAGTACCTATAATTATCAGTGTTCCTCACTGTGGCACCGCTTTTCCGGATGAATTGAAAAGCCAGTATAAACCTTCCATGATCAAAGCTCCGGACGATACCGATTGGTTTGTACAAATTCTATATGACTTTGCTCCGGCTATGGGTATTACTATGATAACCGCTAACTATAGTCGCTGGGTAATTGATCTTAACCGCGATCCTTTTAGTAAACCCTTGTACAAGGATGGACGAATTATAACTCCGCTTTGCCCTGCTACTACATTTTTAGGTGAGAACATTTACAAAGATGAACGACAAGAGGTGGAGTTACCTGAAATGAAGCGCAGAAAGGAATTGTACTATCAACCCTATCATGCCAAAGTAAAAGAACTACTTACCCAGCGCAGGCGCAAGTTTGGCAAAGTTTTGTTATGGGATTGCCATTCGATCCGACACGTGGTACCTACCATCCACAAAGAAAAATTTCCGGATTTGATTTTAGGCGATGCGGATGGTGTTTCGGCCGCGCAAAATTTTATCGATACTGCGTTAGCAGTGCTGAAGAACAGTGGCTACACCGTGGCCCATAATTATCCCTTTAAAGGTGGTTATATTACCCGCCATTATGGTAAACCATTAAAGAATAGGCATGCCCTGCAATTGGAAATGACGAAGATCAATTACATGGATGATGCTGAAAAAAAATACGATAAAGTGCGCGCAGAAAAAATCAGAGCTGTGTTGAAACAAGTCTTTGAAAAGTTGATTGAGGTAGTGAAATAGATTTAAGGCTTGTGGAACACTGGCCTTGGTGGTTTTGAGATTAAATTATTTGAAGGCCTGTGGAGACACAGGCCTTGGGGTTTGGTGTAGAGTAATTCGATTTAGTAATTAAGAAGTTAAAAAAATAAAAGAATGCGCTGAGAAAATTTTTCGAATGAAGAGAGCGGCCTCCCAACCATGGCTTGTGTACTCACAAACCATTAATCATAAAACAAATGAATATAAAATACTTCCACTTCACCGCCCTTCTTCAAAAGCAAGGCTGGCTTGAATCGGCTTATGTGGGGGTAGATGCACAAGGTGTTATTCACTATTTAAATACAGCGCCTCCCGACTCGGCCATTGCAGTTGAGTCGGTTCAGGGCTTGGCATTACCGGGATTTCAAAATGCACACTCACATGCCTTTCAATATGCCATGGCCGGCCTTGCCGAAAATCATCCTGTCGGTGTGAACGATGATTTCTGGACATGGCGCGAAGCCATGTACCAATGTGCGATGGCGGTTGATCCTGATCAGGCGCAAGCCATTGCCGCTATGCTATATGCTGAAATGGTTCGTGTGGGTTATACCCATGTAGCAGAGTTTCACTATCTGCATCACGATAAAGATGGCAAGCCCTATGCACAACTTGCTGAGATGGGGTTGCGCATGGTGGAAGCTGCAAAACAAGCGGGTATAAAAATCACGTTGATTCCGGTCTTCTATCAAAAGGGAGGCTTCGGATTAGAACCACAACCCCGGCAAAGAAGATTTATTTCTAAAACAATTGAAGAATATTTCAATTTGCTGGATTCATCCGCGCAAGCGATTAAAAATTATGGCAACGCACAACTTGGGTTTAGTGTACATTCGTTGCGGGCAGTTGATTTAACCGATGTTAAAACAACTTTTGAACAAGGCCCAAAGAATTTGCCCTTTCATATTCACGTTGCCGAACAAAAGAAAGAAGTAGCCGATTGTCTGGCGCATTGCAACAAACGACCAATGCAATGGTTGCTGGATAATCTGAATGTGAACGAACGATTTAATCTGGTTCACTCTACTCACTTAAATGATGATGAGTTAACCCGATTGGCAAAATCGGGTGCAAACGTTGTGTTATGTCCTTCTACAGAAGGCAACCTGGGTGATGGCATATTTAGAATGAAAGAATATGTAAAACTTGGTGGCAAGTGGTGCATCGGTACGGATAGTCATATTGGTTTAAATCCGTTGGAAGAATTTCGAATGATTGATTACCGCCAGCGATTGATAACCAACCAGCGCAATACATTTGAAGGCGATGCAGCTGCTTATCTGATAAACGAAGCAACAGCATCAGGTCGAAAGGCGATGGGAATTGCAGCCACCAATCATTTTGAAATTGGCAAGCCATTGGATGCAGTGGTGTATCAATCTGGTGCTCATTTGGTGGCTAACACCTCAGCAAAAAACAGGTTAGCCACGTTGGTTTATACAGGCGATACCAGTCGTATTGCGGGCACAATCATTAACGGTAAGTGGGTAGTTAAAGATCAGCATCATGAAAATGGTCATGCCATAAAACCGGCTTTCGCGAAAGCAATGCAGGAGATAAAAAATCGGTGACATCACTGTAAAATTTCTGGTTTGGTGTAAAAGTTTTTCCTAACTCGATACTCTAACCTAAATCCTATGATCCGAATTTTTATGCTGCTGGCTGGGCTCTGTTGTCTGGCACCAGTAATCGCGCAAAAGCAAAAAGCTAAACCTGAAGCACCAGCAACCGCTGCACTTAATGCCGAAAACTTCAAAGGCTTAAAGTGGCGCAACATTGGCCCCTTTCGGGGTGGACGAGCCAATGCTATTTCAGGGGTTCCGCACAATGATAACATCTATTATGTAGGCTATACCGGTGGTGGAATTGCCAAAACGGAAGATGCCGGTATTACCTGGAATAATATCTCGGATGGTTTTTTGAAGGTGGGTTCGATTGGCGATATCGCCATTAGCGAAAGCGACCCCAATGTAATTTATGTAGGCACAGGTGAACATGCCGTGCGCGGTGTAATGACCTCCTATGGCGATGGTGTTTATAAGTCAACCGATGGTGGAAAAACATGGAAGAATATAGGTCTTGAAAAAACACGTCACATTTCCGATGTAGCGGTTCATCCAACCAATCCGGATGTTGTGTTGGTAGGCGCCCAAGGCACTGTTCATGGTCCTAATGTTGATCGCGGAGTTTTTAAATCAACAGATGGTGGACTTACCTGGAAGAAGACCTTATATGTTGATGAGAATACCGGGGTTTCTTCTTTAAGTATGGATATGACAAACCCACGCATGGTATATGCAGCCACCTGGCAACACAGACGCTACCCGTGGAAAGTAGAAAGCGGTGGCCCCGGTTGTGCCATCTGGAAATCTGTAGATGGTGGCGACACATGGAATAAAATTATTGATGGCCTTCCAAAGGAAATGGGAAAAATCGGGTTAAGTGTTTCGCGGGCTAATCCCAATCGAGTGTATGCTATTATCGAGGCGGAAAAATCAAAAGCTGGTTTGTATCGTTCGGATGATGGCGGCAAGAAGTGGAACCAAATGACAAACGATCATACCATCACAGCACGTTCATGGTATTACATGGAAGTGTATGCCGATCCGGTCAATGCCGATGTAGTGTATGTGCTTAACGCACCCATGATGCGCTCCATTGATGGTGGTAAAACATTTTCAAACGTACGGGTTGGCCATGGCGATACACACGATTTATGGATCAATCCGAAAAATCCGGCTAATGTAGCATTGGCCGATGATGGCGGTGGCGAAATCAGTTTTAATACCGGTCGCTCGTGGTCGCCACTCAACAATCAGGCAACATCGCAATTTTATCGGGTCAATATCGACAATCAATTTCCGTATTGGATTTACGGTGGTCAGCAAGACAATACTTCGGTGGCGATTCCAAGCCGTAACAATAGTTATGGTATTACCGATAAAGATTGGTTCGATGGCCCCGGTTGCGAAAGTGCCTGGGTAGCGTTTAACGATCCCAACAATCCACAGTTGTTATATGGTGGCTGCTATCAGGGAATAATTGATGTAAAAGATGTACGCACAGGCGAAGTAAAAGACATTCAGGAATATCCGGCCACCAACCTGGGATTCAAACCGCGCCAAATGAAGTATCGTTTCAACTGGAATGCACCTTTGATCAATTCACCACACGATCCTAAAACAATTTATCATGCGGGTAATGTATTATTCAAAACTACCGATGGTGGATTAAGTTGGGAAGTTATTAGTCCCGACTTAACCCGCAACGACACCACCAAACAAAACACCAGCGGTGGCCCGATTACCAACGAAGGTGCCGGTGGTGAAAATTACAACACGATTTATTATGTAGTAGAATCGCCACACGAACAAGGTGTAATTTATACCGGCAGCGATTGCGGTTTGGTTAAGCTTACGCGTGATGGTGGAAAAACCTGGAACGATGTAACTCCTGCCGGCATGCCCGAAGGTATGGTGCATTCTATTGAAGTATCGCCACACAATAAGGGCACGGTGTATATTTCAATGTCGCGATATAAGTTTAATGATTATGGTAACTACACCTACAAGTCATTAGATTATGGCAAAACATGGACAAAAATTGGAACAGGCGTTGAAGTTGATGATTTTATAAAAGTAATTCGCGAAGACAAAAAAGTGAAAGACTTGTTGTATGCGGGTTCTGAACGTGGCTTCTATCTCTCTACCAATGGTGGCACTACATTTAGTAAGTTTCAATTAAACCTGCCCGTTGTTCCGGTAACGGATCTGATGATTAAAGATAATGACCTGGTAGCCGCCACGGCCGGTCGCTCGTTTTGGATATTGGATGATCTGGGCGCGATTCAACAATCGAAAGGTCAGTTTAATACAACTGTAAAAATTTACACACCTAAGCCAACGTATCGCTTATCATCCGTTTCAATTCCATCCTACTTTGGCGATATACCAGGGCTTGGAAGAAATCCAATGGTGGGTGTTATTTTGGATTATTATCTGAAAGATAAACCCGACACAACAAAAGTGAGTTTAGAAATTCTGGATGCTTCCGGAAAAGTAATTCGCAGTTATTCCAATAAAGCCGATGAAAGTTTTAAACCGTGGCCGGGCGGCCCATCACCAAAAGAAACAATACCAGCAGAAGCCGGTATCAATCGCTTTGCATGGGATTTCCGTACGGAGGGGTTAACAGGAGTGCCGGGGGTTTTTGTGTATGGCGATCATAGCGGGCATCGTGTTGCACCGGGTAAATACAAAGCCCACATCAGCTACAAAGATCAAACTTCTGAAACCGATTTTGAAATTATTCCCGATCCGCGCGTAACAGCAACCGCTACCGATTGGAACGAACAACAGGAATTTTTGAAACAAGCGGGGGAGCAGTTTGATGAACTTCATAAATCGGTAAACGAAATGCGACAGGTGAAGAAACAGATTGAAACCATCAACGAATCGTTAAAGAACAATCCCGATGCAAAAGATGTAGTGCAGATGGGCAAAGAAGTGATTAAAAAAATTGACGCTTGGGAATCCAATCTTATCGAACCCCGGTCGAAGAACTTTCAGGATGTGATCAACTTCCCCAATAAACTAAATTCGGAATTTTTACAATTGCGCAGTGTAGCCGATACACATAATCCACGTTTAACAAAAGGGGTGAAAGATCGGGCTCGTGATGTGCAGGCCGACTGGGCAAAGTATAAACAACAGATGAAAGATTTGATTCAGAATGAGATTGCCAAGTTTAATAAAACTTATAAAGAAAAGAATTTACCAGCTATAAACTGATAAATAACCATCAAAGAAAGGCATTTGTATTTTTTACAGATGCCTCTCTCAGATTACTAGTAACCGGTAAAATTAAATCAATTCTTCTTCAACTGGTCGAACTTGCTTTCGGTTGCTTTTTTTGGAAACACGTTATCAGCAGGATTTACTTCTCCGGTTTCGCCAGCAGGGTCAATTACCACGTTGATCACTTCTTTGTCTTTCACAAAAACCTTTTTTACTTCTTGTTCATTCAGGCGCCAGATTTCGGCTGGAATACGTTCAATCTCTTTGCTGCCATCTTTAAAGGTCCACTCTATTATAACAGGGGTAACCAGGCCGCCCTTATTTTTTAAAGTAACCTCATAGATATTTTTGCCAGCCAGCTTTTGTTTCACTTCGCCATCGTTTACACGATTTCGGAAATCACCGTAATATGCATCCGGTGTATTGATTAGCGTAAATTCCTGCGGGCCTTTGCTGAAGTCGGTTGGTTTTTCTTTTGCATGGTTAGATGCAAGATCGCCCTTCTGCGCTTTTACGCCTTTGTTCTCTACATCTTTTGTTTCCGATTTCACTCTGAACCACTTCACTTCATCCAACTCCACATCTACATTATCTACGGTATAAAACCAACCGCGCCAGAACCAATCCAGGTCAACGGCACTGGCATCTTCCATTGTTCTAAAAAAATCTGCTGGCTTGGGGTGCTTAAACATCCAACGTTGTGCGTATTCTTTAAAGGCTTTGTCAAAAAGTTCAGGCCCCATTACCGTTTCACGCAACAGGGTTAAAGCTGCCGCAGGTTTACCGTATGCGTTCGGACCAAAATCGCCTCCGGGAATATTATCAGAATGCCACATGATGGGCCGCATCATATTTTTATCGCCACGCATATAACCGGCCATGCCTTTGGGCGAACCCCAACTGATGTTTACATCCGGGTAGCGTTCACGTTTTACTTCTCTTTCGAGGAATGAATTCAAACCTTCGTCCATCCAGCTCCATTGTCTTTCGTCAGAGTTTACAATCATGGGAAAGAAGTTGTGACCCACTTCGTGAATGATAACACCTACCATACTTTCGTAGGTACGTTGCGACCAGGTGCCATCGGCTTTCGGGCGGCCGCCATTAAAGCAAATCATGGGGTACTCCATACCTTGATTGGCAGTATGTACGGAATAAGCAGTCGGATAAGGGTAATCGAACGTACGCTCGGAATAAACTTCTAACGTATTCTTAATAGCCCTGGTAGATTCTTTTGCCCAAAGTGGATTGCCTTCTTTGGGATACAGCGATTGTGCCAACGGAGTCCGATAGCTATCGGACTTATCGCCCACTTTTACAGCTTGTGCGTCCCAGATAAATTTTCGGGAGGAGGCAAACGCAAAGTCGCGAACGTTTTCAGCATAAAAATCCCACGTGCTTTTTTTCTTTGAGCGTACTTTTTCCTTTTTCTTCGCCTCATCTTCCGTTACAATAAATACCGGGGCATCAAACGTTTTCTTTGCTTTTTCAAAGCGTTCAATCTGTTCTTTGGTTAATACATCTTTGGGGTTTTGCAACATTCCGGTTGCGCCCACAATATGATCAGAGGGTACAGTAATCCGCACCCGATAATTTCCAAATACTAAAGCATACTCACCCTGACCAATAAACTGTTTATTCTGCCAGCCTTCATAATCATCGAACACACACATGCGTGGAAACCATTGAGCAATGGTGTAAAGTGCATTGCCGTCTTCCGGAAAGATTTCATAACCACCGCGTTCAGAAAATTTCATTCGGTCTTTTTCCACATAACTCCACTCTACAATAAACGCATACTTATCGCCAGTTTTCAGGGGCGTGGGTATATCCACGCGCATCATAGTAAAGTTGATGATGTAAGGTAAGTCTTTACCGGTGGCGGCATCTTTTACCGATTTGATTTTGAAACCACCCTCGTAGCCATACGTATCACCAGCCAACGGAAAAAATTTAGCCGGAATAGAATCGCGTACGCGGTTGGTCTCCGTCTTATCCGTCATGTTTCCATTCGATAAGTTGTTCTGATCCAATTGTAACCATAGGTAACGCAACACTTCGGGGGCATTATTGTGGTAGGTAATAGTTTCCTTGCCGATGATCAGGTGTGTATCTTCATTTAACTCCACATCAATATCATAATCGGCTCGTTGCTGCCAATAGTTTACACCCGGTGCTCCCGATGCAGAACGGTAACTATTAGGGGTAGGTAAAGTTTGATCAAGTTGCTCGAATTTGCCTTGCCATTTTTGTTGAGCTACTGTGGGGGCAATCAAACAGAGCATCATAAAAATTACAATAGTTTGCTTCATAAAAAACGAATTAGGATTTTACTGGATCGGTTGTTGTAAAGTAGTGGAATGTTTTGGATGAACGAAAACCACATAGACATATAGGTTTTAAAATTCTGGTAAAGCGCTAAAATATTCATTCACGAAAGTCTTTTGGCCCTCGTTAAAGATATTCGAGCAATTAAAGTTCATTAAAATACCTTTTGGGGCTTTAAGGAGCTTCATATAGGTAAGAAGTTGCGCTTCAAATACATTTGACATTTCCTGCACAGCCTTCAATTCAATAACAAGACATCGCTCAATATAAAAGTCACAGCGAAAGTCGATGTCTAATATTTTATTTCGGTACTCAACCGGAATACGCATTTCAGTAATAAAACTAATTTTTCTCCTCCTTTAAGCACTCGTGATAGACGCTCTCCAACAAGCCCCTACCCATAGCTTTATGTACTTGAATGGCGCTACCAATTACCTCATACGTGAGATCATCCAGATATTTTCTGGTAACCATTGCTATGTTTCTATGTGGTTAGTTGTTACCTAACATTTCACTTCCCCTTCTTCAACTCATCAAACTTGCTGGTTTGTGACTTTTTGGGGAATACATTGTTTTCAATGCTTATATCTGCGGTTTCTTTTAGCGGATCAATTACCACGTTCACCACTTCTTTATCCTTGGCAAACACTTTGGTTACTTTGGTTTCGTTAATGCGCCAGATTTCGGCCGGAATGCGTTCTATTTCTTTACTTCCATCTTTGTAGGTCCACTCAATAATAACAGGCATTACCAAACCACCTTTGTTGCTAAGCGTTAGCTCATAAAAGTTTTTATTCTCCATTTTAGAAATCGTAGCCTTGTCATCAATCTTATTCCTGAAGTCGCCATAAAAGCGATCATCGGTTGGGATTACACTAAAGTATTGTGGCCCCTGGCTGAAGTCGGCAGGTTTATCGCCATCGCCTTTTGTTGCAAGATCGCCTTTGGCTACTTTCTTGCCTTTGTTTTCTACAGTTGCCTGGTTGGTTTTTACTTTAAACCACTTTACATCATCCAGCGACACATCGTGGTTATCGGTGGTATAAAACCAACCGCGCCAGAACCAATCCAGATCAACCGCACTGGCATCTTCCATCGTGCGAAAGAAATCAGCAGGCTTTGGATGTTTAAAGGCCCAACGCTCGGCATATTCCTTAAATGCTTTATCGAATAACTCCGGCCCCATTACGGTTTCGCGCAGAATGTTTAAGGCGGTAGCACACTTGGTGTATTGTTCGTTACCAAAGTTTGCGCGCACCACCGATTCGGAGTTAACCATTAATGGTCGTTGCAAATCGGGGTTGCCCTTCATGTAGGGAACAATGCCCGCTGCTGGCCCGCGACCAACTGGTTTATCCGGATAGTTTTCTACTTCGGTACGATACTGAACAAATGTATTCAAGCCTTCATCCATCCATGTCCATTGGCGTTCGTCATTGTTGATGATCATCGGGAAAAAGTTGTGCCCCACCTCGTGAATAATTACACCAATCATGCCCCACTTAACACGATCAGGAATGGTACCATCTTTTAATGGTCTTCCAAAGTTGAAACAAATCATCGGGTACTCCATACCCAACGAGGCCGCGTGTACCGATGTAGCTTGTGGATACGGATAGTTGATAGAATACTTGGAATACGTTACCAAAGTATTCTTCACCGCTTTGGTTGATTCCGCTTCCCACAATGGATTGCCTTCTTTGGGATAATATGACATGGCTAATGTAGTTTTATCGCCCACCTTTACGGCTTGTGCATCCCAGATAAACTTGCGTGAAGTAGCAAATGCAAAGTCGCGCACGTTTTCGGCTTCAAAGCGCCAGGTCTTTTTTTCTTTTGATTTCGCTTTTTCGCGTTGCACGGCTTCGGCTTGTGTACAGATGATAACCGGTTTATCGAATGAAGTTTTAGCTTTTTCAAAACGTGCGTATTGATCGGCTGTTAAAACTTCTTTTAGATTAGAAACCATACCCGTTCCGGCCATGATGTGATCGGCCGGTACAGTAAGGTTAACTTTATAGTTACCAAAGTTTACGGTAAACTCACCTTGTCCCCAGAATTGTTTGTTCTGCCAACCCACTACATCATCATACACACACATGCGTGGGAACCATTGCGCAATGATGTAGAGGTAATTGCCATCTTCAGGAAAAAACTCCATACCACTGCGGCCATCGTTGGGTGTCATTTTCTTAACGCGATCGTTGATGTTAAACGACCACTCAATTGAAAAAGACATTTTTTGTCCGGCAGCAAGTGCTTTGGGTAAATCTACCCGCATCATGGTTTGGTTGATAGTGTATTTCAGCGCATTGCCAGCAGCATCTTTTACCGATTTGATTTTAAATCCACCATCAAAGTCAGTCAGGTTTATGGAAGCCGCAAAAGTGGCAGCCGCAACTGAATCAATTACGCTGCTGTTGGCGGTTTTAGCAGTATTGTTATTTTTCTCGTTAATGTTCTGATCGAGTTGCAACCACAAATAGGTTAAGGCATCGGGCGAGTTGTTGTGATAGGTAATGGTTTCGGCACCGGTAATGCTTTGCTTCTCATCGTTAAGCTCGGCATCAATCACATAGTCGGCTTGTTGTTGCCAGTATTTAGGGCCAGGGGCACCAGACCCAGAGCGATACTCGTTGGGTGTAGGTAGCATCTGATCTAATTGTTCAAACTTACCTTTCCATTGTTGTGCCTGGGTTATAAAACCAATCAGCAGAAAGCAACCTAATAAAACCTGTTTCATAGTATTCAATTTATAATTCATGATTACGTTTCCTTCAAATTAAATTTCTTTGTGCAACTTCGGGTCTTTGAGCCTTCGTAACTCTATATTCTTTTTAGCCACAAAGTCTCTACGCCACCAAGAATCATAAAGCTTACCTTCAGCTTACCAAAAAATCCGATCCTTCATCAGTATTAGTGCAATGCCCGCAATGGCCGATGATACAACCATGCGCCAATCTCTTCGGGCTACACCCACAATTTGCACCAGCACAAAACCGGCAATCAGAAACAGGGCAACAATGATGAGTTGACCTAATTCAAGGCCCACATTAAATGCGAACAAGGGCGTTACAATATTTTTACTTTGGCCCAACAACTCTCTTAGAAAATTGGAGAAGCCGAGGCCATGAATCAATCCAAAGAAAAGTGCAAACACATAGTTGATCTGAATGGCTGCCTGGCTGCTGGCCTCATCGCGCTTAAGCACATTGGCCAAGGCTGTTATAAAAATCGTGAGTGGAATCAGAAACTCAATTACCTCGCCCGGAAAAACAATAACCCGCAGGGTAGCAAGTGCAAGTGTAATAGAATGGCCAATCGTAAAAGCAGTTACCAGAATCAACACTTTTTTCCAATTGTGTAACAGATACACGGCACACAAGGCAATTACAAAAAGGATGTGATCGTACCCGTTTGCATCCAGAATATGATCTTTGCCTAACCCAAAATATAATGCAAACTCGCTCACAACTACCTGATTTTTAAAGCCCACAAGTATAGGCTTAATTTTGATTTAGTTCAATTAGAACTAATTTTGACGGCACGGTTTTTCGTGTGTTTTCGGTTATGATTTCAATATTATATGCATGCCTGCTTGTAGCCCACCCCATTCATTTGTCGGTGTCGGAAATCAACTACAGCGAAAAGGACAAAGCCCTTCAGATTACTTCACGCATTTTTTTGGATGATTTGGAGGCCAGCATTCGCAACCAGCTTAACAACCAGGAACTGGACGTGCTGGAACCGGGCAAGGGTCTTACTTCTAAGCAACTGATAGCTGATTATGTGTTAAAACATTTTGTTGTTAAGCTGGATGGGAAAATTCAGAAGTTAAATTTCCTGGGCTTTGAACGCGATGATCCGGCTGTGATCTGCTACATCGAAATCGAGAACATAAAAAAATTTAAAACCATTGAAGTGCGCAATGAAGTAATTATGGATTTGTACGATGATCAATCCAACATTGTACATGTTACCTACAAAGGCCCTGTAAAAAGTTTCAGGTTGTTGCGCGATAAGCCAGTGGATGCTATCACCTTCAATGAAAAGTAAAAGCCGGGTTAGTTCTTTTTGTGATTCTTTCCGACTTTGCGAGAAATTTTAAAACAAGACATTATGCGTTCAAAAATTGTTGCCGGTAACTGGAAAATGAATAAAACTTTGGAAGAAGCGCAAACGCTTACTTCTGAACTGCTGGGCATGATTGCCGATGAAGTGAAAGGCAATGTAAAAGTGGTGCTGTGTGCTCCGTTTCCATATTTATATCCGGTAAAACAACAATTGGGCAACAACACGCGCATAGCGGTGGGCGCACAAAACTGCAGCGAGCATGCATCTGGTGCTTATACAGGTGAAACCGCTGCACCGATGTTAAAATCCATGAACATTCCCTATGTAATTATCGGCCACAGCGAGCGCAGACAATATTTTGGTGAAACCGGTTCTTTGTTAGCAAAGAAGGTGGATATCGCATTGGCAAACGGACTTACTCCTATTTTCTGTTGTGGCGAACCATTGGAAGTACGCGAAGCCAATGGTCATGAAGCCTTGGTTAAAACACAAGTGGAGGAAGCATTATTTCATCTATCCGTAGAAGCCATACAAAAAGTAGTAATTGCCTATGAACCTGTATGGGCTATTGGTACCGGTAAAACCGCTACTGCCCAACAAGCACAAGATATGCACGCAGTTATTCGGAAACATGTAGCAGCAAAATATGGCGCGGCTGTGGCCGATGAAATTTCCATTCTCTATGGCGGAAGTGTAAATGCTGCCAATGCAAAAGAACTTTTTGCCAACCCCGATGTAGATGGTGGATTAGTTGGCGGTGCCTCGTTGAAGAGCCGGGAGTTTACTGAGATAATTAAATCAATTTGAATGGGAGGAAAGACATTAATTTAAATGATCTAAAGAGTTGTATTTTTGTTATTAAAGAGTTCAATTCTGCTATGAAAGTTTTGATTGATATTAACGACAAGAAAGGCGAATTTATAATGGAGCTTCTGAACAGCTTACCATTTGTAAAAGCTGAAAAAATTTCTTCTTCCAAAGCAAAATTCTTATTGGAACTTAAGGATTCAATAGAAGAGGTTAAAATGGCAAAGCGGGGAAAGGTAAAATTAAAGTCCGCTCACGACATCTTCAATGAACTATAAAATCGAAGGAACGACTCTGTTCGACAAGCAATTAAAGAGGCTTTCGAGAAAGTATCCATCACTAAAATACGAATACCTCAACCTGATCAATTCACTAGTCAACGATCCAACACAAGGAGTGAGTTTGGGGAACAGCTGCTATAAAATCAGACTTTCCATCTCTTCAAAAGGTAAAGGAAAGTCAGGCGGAGCAAGGGTAATAACCTACATACACTTCACTCAATCTAAGGTATTCCTCTTATCAATCTATGACAAATCGGAACAAAGTGGCATAACACAGCGAGATTTAAAAAATTGGATAGAATACCTAATCTAAGATGTTGACTTCACGGCTAACGATAACCTGCACTCCCGAATTTTCAGAAATTCTAATGGCCGAAATAGCCGAGGCTGGCTTCGATACCTTTATGGAAACCGAAACCGGCTTTGAAGCGTACCTGGAAGGCATTGCCTTTGATAAACAGTTGCTCGAACAAATAAAAGAAAAGTATGCATCGGTAACCCCACTTGTTTTTCAATTCGATGAAATTGAAAAGCAAAACTGGAATGAAGCGTGGGAAAAAAATGTAGAACCGATAATTGTAGATGATAAATGCCTGGTGCGGGCTGCGTTTCATAAAATAGAAAAACCTTATCCGTACGAAATCATTATCACCCCCAAAATGAGTTTTGGTACAGGCCATCATCAAACCACACATTTAATGTTGAGTGCGCAAATGAAGATGGACCATCGCGGTAAGCGTGTAATGGATGCCGGTTGTGGCACAGCTATTCTTTCGATTATGGCCAACAAGTTGGGTGCTTCCGAAATTGAGGCATTTGATATTGACGAGTGGAGTGTTGAGAACGGAAATGAAAATGCTGCGAACAATAATTGTAGCAACATTCACATTCAGTTGGGTAAGATTAACGAGGTTAACCTTTCGGGTACCTTCGATATTATTCTGGCCAACATCAACAAAAACATTTTGCTGGCCGAGATGCAACGATATGCCTCATATTTAAAACCCGGTGGACAACTTTTACTCAGTGGTTTTTATGTAAAGGATGTTCCCGATCTGAAAACTGAAGCAACCCGGTATAACTTAAGTGAGGTTTTCCATCAGGAACGTGAAACCTGGGCAAGTTTATTACTTCATAAACTCACTTAGTTTCTAATTAATCAGTTTGTTTGCAGGCGAAATGAGTGTTCAGGATTCTTTTTTTCTGATTAAACCCAACTACAACTTTTCCGATTCAACCGAAACGGTAATTACGGCTTTTCAGGTTAAAGCGCATGTAAACAACAAGCTTCATAGCCGGGTGCCTTCCTTGCTTGTGGTAACCAGCAGAAGGCTGATCATTTACAGAACAGCAACCATAAATGCCTATTGGTTGCAACTTATTTTAAGCAGCTCGGTAGGTCTTATTCCATTTGTTGGATTTATTGTTTCGTACCTGGTAGAAAAACTGGTGGATGGCTGTATAATGATTTATCGTACCCTTACCCGCAGCACCGATAAGTCCAGAAAAATACTGGCAACCAGTACAGCCCATGATCTGCTCATCAATAAACACAAGTGGCCAATACTGTTTCAAAAAGATTTAACTGTGTTGGCTCGTGAATTAAAATGTGTTCGAGTGCGCAGTTCCTGGCCAAAAGTAATTCTGTTGGATACCAAAAGTAACCTCAAGAGTTTCCGGTATCCCTACATCAAATGTTTGTTTGATACACACATTGCATTTCTGGCGGTGGAGCTAAAACTAAACAAGGAACAGCTTAGTAGTTGGTTTAACATTGAAATAAAAGATGATGAGATTACCCTTACTCCTCAATTTTGAACGATACCCCACGTTATAGAACAGTAAATCAGCTATTAGTACATTAGCCGGATTTTTGCGAATTTGAAGGTTTTTGACCCGTGAAGCAGGTTTTAACATCCATAGCCACCCTCTTTATATCCGCAAGCCTGTTTGCCCAAACCGGAGCTTCGCTTAGCTTTCAGGATAGCGTGCGGCTGGTACTGGAAAATACCAAAGCAACCGATGCCATGATGATTGGGGCCGCATTCAACACAGCCTGGGTTTCCCTTGGTCCCGATCAGCAACTTAAAATACGAAACCAGTCCAGGTTGATGAAGAAGAAGGGCTTTAAGCTGCGCCCCCACATGCTTAATTATTACGGTGCGGTTGCAGCAGCTGTTAGCATCGAAAATGCAGACCCAACTAAACTGAATAATTTTTTTGCAGTGGCCGACAAAGTACTGTTGGTAGATAATGCTGTGCAGATAAATCTCTATTTTCAACTTGCGCGAAATTTCTTTGAACACCACGCCTTGAATTACGAAAAAGCATTTAAGCTGCTCGCGACAAACGATGACTACAGTTTTCAGTATTTGGAGCCACCACCACCCGATACCACCCAAATTTATAACTACAATTACGAAGAGCCGGTTGATACATCGGCCTACAATAAACCCGCGTGGCAACAGGAAATTTATCAACCCGAAATCCTGGGGCCGATAATTTTATTTAGTCGGGTTTCGTTAGGTTTTATTACCCCGTATGATTCTGTTATTCTGGCCAACACAAAAGGAACATTCTCATTGCGCGATAAACTTTTTGTGGGCGAAGGTGGTCGTTTTGATTGGTCCGCTGCGGGGCTTTCGCCCGATTCGGTTTATTGCGATTTGAATAAATATAATTTTAAAGCCAGCCAGCCGTACCTGAAAGCAGAACAAGGCCGCCTTACTTATCTCGGAAAAATACAAGGCAATGTTCCCGGTATTTTTGAATTCCGAAGCATCAATCACAAATCGCCACAAACAGCTACGTTTCCACGTTTCAAGTCCTATCAGGCAAATATTAACCTTACGGGATTGGAAAGTATTAATCTTAAATACACCGGTGGCTTTGGGATGCAAGGTGCGGCTGCTAATTCAAATACGGTAAACAACGAATTGGCTACAATCGAAATTTTTGGTGAAGCCAACAAACGATTCAAGGCTGTTGCGGCTTCGTTTGGTTTTCAGGATTCTGTAATTGTTTCGCCACAGGCACGCGTAACGTTGTTTCATCAAAACGATTCCATCATTCATCCCGCAATGGAATTACGATACGATTATACCCGCCAGCGCCTAATACTGAACAAAGAAAAGAGTTCGCAACGCAAAGCACCTTTCACATCATCATACTTTCAGATTGAGTTTACAGCCGACCGGCTCGATTGGAACCTGCGATCGGACAGTATAAAAATGTGGGTACAGGGTAGCGGTAAGGTTGCACCAATGATCATCGAGTCTAATGACTTTTACGACCCGGAGGGCTATCGTGAATTGCGTGGCCAGGGTTTTAACTTTCATCCACTGGCGTTGGTGGTTAATCATGCCAATGCCTTCGGCAGTAATGATTTCTATGTGTTTGACCTGGTAACGGAGGGGCGTTCATTAGCTGTGGCTCGCATGGCTGCCGATTTTTTGTTTCAACGTGGTATGATCGATTATGATGCCCGTACCGGTCGCATTCATGTAAAGGATAAAGCTATTAACTTCCTGCAATCAGCTAAAGGGCTTTCTGATTTTGATAACCTGAAAATTCATTCCCTTACGGATACAGTGGCCAATGCATTTATAAATTTTAAGCAAGGCCGCATGAATGTTTATGGCGTAGAAGAGTTTAATGTAAGCGACTCGCTTAATGTGGTAATAAAACCCGATAGCAGTCGCATTACGTTTTTACAAAACCGCGACATTAAGTTTAACGGAACCATTAATGCCGGCAACTTTGAAATTTCCGGTCGCGATTTCACCTTGAAGTACGATAGCTTCTTCATTAACATGAACCACATCGATTCCATCCGGTTTTATGTTACAGAGAAGAATGGAACCCGCAGAAGAGTAAACAATGCTATGGTGGGTGCCGACTCAACCGCTCAGGCTGCCAGCGGCATGGAGGCATCCTCTAATAAAACATCCGGCACATTATTTATTAACCGGCCCAACAACAAATCGGGTAAAGAAAAACTTCCGAATTATCCGCGCTTAGATGCGACTGCCGGTGGTGTTATCTACTTTGATAGAAGCGAAGTGCTAAACGGGGCCTACGATCGATCGGTCTTTTTTGTAGTGCCACCGTTTAAGCTCGATAGTTTAAATGATGCCGATCCGGGCTCCATCAACTTTGAAGGCACATTTATATCAAGTGGTATGCTGCCGTCATTCAAAGAAAAGTTACACACCATGCCCGATAAATCGCTTGGGTTTACACATACTGTGCCTGCTTCCGGATATCAACTTTTTCAAGGCGATGGAAAGCTTTACGGAGGATTATCGCTTGATAATGCGGGCATTCGTGCGGCTGGAAAGATTGATTACCTGGCAGCCACTGTAGAGTCGAAAGATTTTGTTTTTTACCCCGACTCGGTCGTGGGCCGCGGTAATGTGGGCGAAATTCGCGAGAAGCTATACGGTGCTGTTTACTTTCCGCAAGTAAAACTTAACGACTACCGGTTAAAGTGGCTGCCCAAGCAAGATAAAATGAACATTAAAAACATGAAGGAGCCCTTTAGCTTATATCAGAACTCTGCTACACTGGATGGCGCCCTGGTTGTTTCCAAAACAGGTGTGGGGGGCGATGGCCGTTTAAGTACACGGGGTTCGGAAGTACGTTCAAAGGAAATGACATTTTCAGCCAAGGAATTTGGCGCGCGGCATGCACGATTTGAAGTAAAAACAGGTAACCCCAATAAACCTGCTCTTGCCGGTAGTAATGTGAAACTGAATTTTAATCTCGATAAAAACTTTGCCACTATTAGCCCGGAGGTAGCAGGCGAAGCGGCCATTACATTTCCGTATGCGCAATTCAAAACCTCCATACCGGAAGCCCGCTGGGATTTGAACACTCAAAAAATTGTAATGAGCAAAGCGCCCGATGTGCCATTAGCCGATTCTTATTTCTACACCACACGCAAAGAGTTAGACTCGTTAAGTTTTAATGCCACCAAAGCCGAGTACGACATTCAAACGCAGCAATTAAAAGTAAGCGGTATTCCATACATAACCGTTGCCGATGCCCGCATTACCCCCGAAAATAATGAAGTGTTGATTTTGGAGAATGCCAAAATTGGCCAGTTAAAAAATACAACCATTGTAATGGATACCCTCAACGGCTACCATCGGCTTACTGATGGTGTGGTGGATGTTATTTCCCGCAAAGAGTTTACCGGCTATGCTACCTATCAATATGTAAATTCTGTAAACGATACGTTTGCCATTAAAATGACAAACTTTCATTTAGAGCCAATAACCGAACAAACACGCAACAAACGCAACCGTGGAAATGCCACCATGCAAACAGTGGGAATTGGTGCTGTAACGGAGCAAAATAATATTCGCGTGGCACCCCGCATATTTTACAAAGGCGATATGACCATGTACGCCACAAAGCCCGCGTTGCAATTAAAGGGATTTGTAAAACTAGACCTTAAAAAAATTCCCAACTACAACACGTGGTTACTCTATACACAAAGTGGCGATGAGAAAGAAATTTACCTCGACTTTAACAATGCGATTACCGAAGAAGGCCGAAAACCCGATGCCGGACTACACTTTGCAGAAGACAATGATTTGTACATAACCTTTGTTTTTGATAAAAAAGATCCTGCCGATGACGACTTCTTTCTTCCATCCGGTTCACTTTTTTATCAGGAAGAAACAAAAGAGTTTAAGATAGAAGATCGCGCTAAATCAACCGGTGAAAAACTATCGGGCAAAGTGTTTGCATACAACGAAGATAAACAAGAGGTGCGGTTTGAAGGTCCAGTTAATTTTTTTAATGCTACCAAAGATTTTAAAGTGACAGCCTCTGCATTGGGTTCTGGTAATCTGGAAACCGATGTCATAAAAATGAATTCGTTTATAATGCTGGATATGAACATACCCGCTACGGTTTACCAGCAAATGGCAGCAACAATAGCCGATGTGGTTAAAAACGAAGGTGTAAAAGAAGAAGGACTGGGCGACCCAACTGAGTTGTTGTATAAAATTGCCGACCTGGTGGGCGAGCGCGTTGTAAAAGATTACGAACAACGATCGTTACAAGGCTACGTACCGCTGCCCTCGGTACAAGGATTGCAGAAACCGTTAGTACTTGCTAACGTAAATTTAAAGTGGTCGCAAGAGCATAAATCATTTTACAGCGAAGGCTTGTTGGGCCTTAGCCATATTCAGCGAACAGATATTAACGGAGCCTTTGAAGGTTTTATGGAAGTTGGAAAAAATGAAGATGGCGCTCCTGTTTTCCATCTGTTCATAAAAGCTTCGCCCGAAGCGTGGTTTTATTTTGGGCTGGAAGACAACCGGGTTATGATTCATTCTTCGGTGCAATCCATTAACGACTTTATGTCGAAGAAAAGCAATGCCGGAAAAGCTAAAGTAGGTGAACTGGTTTATATACCGGGCACTATAGACGAAACGCTTTCCTGGATTAATAAATTTCGCTTATCCTATTATGGCCTTGAGGCACCATACGATTTAAACTCCGGAGGCACTACAACCAAAAAGAAAGAAGAAAAGAAGAAAGACGAGGACGATGGTTTTTAATAAAGGCAATCAAAGGTTAACCCACAGAAACAGGTAATCCACTATACAATAAAACTTTCCAAGTTCTATTTTCTGGATTTTCAATTAGCAACACCTACTGGAAAGAGGCCGTACTCGTTAGGTACCAACAATAGCATGGCGGAACAATAGTTAAAATAATGGAAAACATCTTACTTAATTTTATCGCTAAATACATTTCATTAACAGAAGAAGAGAAGCAGGCATTGCTATCCCTGGATATTTTTCACCCGGTAAAGAAAGGCACCATTTTACTTCATGAAGGACAGAAATCAAACGAAAGTTTTTTTGTTTTGAAGGGCTGCATTCGGGTATATTACCTCCTAAACGGAGAGGAGAAAACAACCGCATTTTACACCGAACTGGATGCCTTAACGCCTCATGGTGCTACTAATAGGCCTTCAGAATATTTTATTAGTTGTGTAGAAGATAGTATTCTACTGATTTCAAATTCCAGCATGGAAGCGGAAATAAACAGCAAATTTCCAAAGTTTGAAACCATGTGCAGAATGTTGTCAGAAGAGTTGTTGGTTAAACAACGAATAGACTTTGATGAATTTAAAACCTCTTCGCCCGAGCAACGATACCTCAACGTATTACAAAAAAGGCCGGATCTTATTCAACGCGTTCCACAACACCAATTAGCAAGCTATTTAGGCATTAAGCCTCAATCGTTAAGCAGGCTTCGGGCCAGAATACATGGGAAGGAGAAGCAATAGTTTTTGTTTCCTTCACTTACGTGAAGAAGCAAACTTAATTCGCCAATCTATTTTTGTTTTATTGTAAAACATCAGTCAGATATGCAAAAGAAACAGCTATGAATTGGGCTTGCATTCGTATGATGAATAGCGCAAAAGCAATGCTCCAACATATTAAACAAGATAGCTAATCTTGATTTTGGATTTAAATTTTACGTGTAACATAGGCATAGAATTAAAACAAGTGGGCGTTTAACTTCTTAACTTAAGTGAACGTGTTATCGGATAACATCACACTACTTTAGCGGCATTAAAAAATAGTTCACGTTATGCTAAAGAAAGTTTTATTGTTCGCCTTAACTTTATTAATGACAATGCTTCAGCTCAAAGCACAATACGCTGAAGCAGACAGTACACACAGCCGCTGGTTTATTGGAAGCACTGTATTTCTATTAGGTAATTTGGCTCCCGTTAATCCACCGGACTTCGTTCAACTCAATGTGGGCTATCGTATTACCGGCAAAGACGCAGTTACACTGGAGCCTAAAACCTGGAAATATGCCTGGCCAAATGGCATTCATCCATTTTTTAACAAATCATACGGAAAATTGGAAGAAAAATTTCCTGGATATGTTCGCGAATATGGTATATCAGTTGCATATCAGCGTTTTTTTTGGAAAGGTCTATATGCGGAACTTAATGTAATGCCAACAATACAAAAATTTGTAAACGATAACGGCAAAAAGATTGACAATGGCTTTCAGCTTTTCAATACCTACCGGGTGGGCTATCACATCAAACTTTTTAAAGATAGATTTTTTATCCAACCATCCATTGCCATTACGCATAGGGCCTATCACACAATACTGCCTGATGGTTTTAAGCAGTTAGATGATAAATGGCCCAAGTTTGTATATGCCGAACCTGGATTTCATTTTGGATATAACTTTTAGATTATTAATTACCTAAACCAGAATAAAAACAAAAGGGCCTGCTGTGTGCAAGCCCTTTTTTGAAAGCTATATTCTTCTTTTACAGCTTAAAAGCCTTTTTAATTGCTTCTACAAAGTCCAGTTTTTCCCAGGGGAACAACTCCACTTTCACCTTCTTCTCGTTTTTCTTTCCTTTATTGAAAACCTTCTCCACTACTTTGGGCTCACGACCCATGTGGCCATAAGCGGCAGTTTCAGAGTAAATAGGTGTACGGAGTTTGAAACGCTCTTCAATAAAGTATGGGCGCATATCAAAAATCTTTTCAATCTTCTTCGCAATTTCACCATCGGTTAAATTCACCTTGGCGCTTCCATAGGTGTTTACATACAACCCAACTGGCTTGGCAACACCAATCGCATAAGCAACCTGCACCAACACCTCATTACACAAACCTGCAGCCACCATGTTTTTAGCAATGTGACGGGTAGCGTACGCTGCTGACCGATCTACCTTGCTTGGATCTTTTCCGGAAAACGCTCCACCACCGTGTGCGCCTTTACCACCATAGGTATCTACAATAATTTTTCTTCCGGTTAAACCGGTATCGCCATGAGGGCCGCCAATAACAAACTTACCGGTTGGGTTAACATGGTATTTAATATCGGCACCAAACAAATTTTGTACGCGCTTTGGAAGTTTTTTCAAAATGCGCGGAACCAGAATATTGATTACATCGTCTTTTATCTGCTTCAGCATAACAGCATCTTTTGCAAAGTCATCGTGCTGGGTAGAGATTACGATCGCATCAATCCGTTGTGGCTTATTATCATCGCTATACTCAATCGTAACCTGCGATTTGGCATCGGGGCGCAGATAAGTCATTACCTTACCTTCTCTGCGGATAACAGCTAACTCACGCAACAGCAAATGGGCTAACTCCAATGGCAATGGCATCAGGTTATCGGTTTCGTTGGTGGCATAGCCAAACATCATTCCCTGGTCGCCAGCGCCCTGGTCT
The DNA here is from genome assembly GCA_019638355.1 of Cyclobacteriaceae bacterium. Lineage (GTDB taxonomy): Bacteria > Bacteroidota > Bacteroidia > Cytophagales > Cyclobacteriaceae > ELB16-189. The sequence continues at coordinate 668,557 of JAHBTY010000002.1, read as the reverse complement.
TCTTTCTTTTTACGTTCAACGCCTTGGTTAATGTCAGAAGATTGTTCGTGAATAGCCGATAAAATTCCGCAACTATTGGCCTCAAACATATACTCGCTTTTGGTGTAACCTATTTTCTTGATTACCTCACGGGCAATGTCTTGTACATCTAAATACGCTTCTGATTTTACTTCTCCTGCAAGTACAACCTGTCCGGTTGTAACCAGTGTTTCACAGGCTACTTTAGAATTAGGATCGTACGCTAAGAAATAATCGATTAAAGCATCGGAGATTTGGTCAGCAACTTTATCGGGGTGGCCCTCAGAAACCGACTCGGAAGTAAACAGGTAAGGCATAGTTTGTTTGATTACGATTTTAAGGGGGCAAAGATAATAAGTAGTGTTATATCACCATGCTTAGTTTGCAATAATCGGCCTTAAGCCAGAAACAAAAACACAGCCGGGGTTTTTGGCCACACAATGGTGTTTGATTTCCATGTAGAAACGGCTTTGGTGACTATACTTTCATTCTTACCTGTAATATCCAGTGCAACCGTTAGCCTTGTATGTGCATGCAAATTTTTTAACAGATGGCTAAACACAGCATTGTTGCGATAGGGGGTTTCAATAAAAATCTGCGTTTGATTCTTAAGCTTCGATTCCCGCTCCAGTTCCTTAATTTTTTTTGAAGCCTCATTGACATCTACGGGCAAATAGCCATTAAATGCAAACTGCTGTCCGTTTAAACCCGAAGCCATTAACGCAAGCAGAATGGATGATGGCCCAACCAGTGGCACTACCTGAAAATTGTGTGCGTGCGCATAGGCAACTGCCAACGCTCCGGGGTCAGCCACACCCGGGCAGCCAGACTCTGAAATTACGCCCATATTAAATCCAGCCTCAAGTGGTTTCATAAGATCAGGAAGATCAATTGCGGGAGTTTCCTTATTCAACACCTGAAAATTCAGTTCTTCGATTGTGGGATACACTTTAAGACTGCTGAGAAAACGCCTGGCGGTACGTAAGTCCTCGGCTAAAAAATATTTTATCCCAGGAAGCACCTCTTTTACCTGTTGTGGAATAACCACATGTTGGGTTTCATCCGAAATAATAGTTGGTATAAGGTAAAGTTTGCCAGCCATCAGGCACGATTTAAGAACTGTAGCACCGTTGCCGAAAACTCAACTGGTTTTTCAGCTTGTACCCAATGCCCCGTTTCGAGTGTAACAATCTTGGCTTTGGGAAATATTGATTTGATTGTCCCTTCATCGCCAGCGGCAAAGTAATTTGAATGGGCCCCCATTATAAAAAGTGCAGGCCCGGTATAGGTACCTTCGGTTTGCATACCCGCACCAATTTCTTCCAAGTGTGCATCAATTGCGGCTAGGTTTACACGCCAGGCAAACTTGCTTTCGCTGGTGCGATACAAATTCTTCAATAAAAACTGCCGTACATCTGGTTCGCTAACATGTTTGCTTAAGATTGTATCGGCTTCGGTGCGTGAAGTAAGCGAAGCAAGATCAATAGCATGCATTCCATCCAGAATATGATCGTGATGAACCGGGTAAGCTTTGGGCACAATATCAACAACAATTAGCTCGCTAAGCAGGGTTGGGTACTTTACTGCAAAGTTCATGGCTGTTTTGCCACCCATGGAATGCCCGATAATGGCAGGTTGATTCAAATTATGTTCTTCGATAAACGTATGCAGATCCTCCACCATAAGTGGATAGTTGAACTCGGCACTGTGCGGTGACTGCCCGTGGTTGCGTTGATCTACCAGATAAACCTCAAACGATTCGGCAAAAACTTTTGCCAACGAAAACCAATTGTCGGACGAGCCCAGCAATCCATGCAGAATAATCAATGGCCGGCCTGCACCCGACTTACGATAATGCAACTTCATAGCCGCGAAGATCGAAAGAAAAAAACTGGTTCCGAAAGATGGCAGCACACCAATGCCAGTATATTTGCCTTTTATTTTTTTATGGAATTAGTAAATGGCACCTATACCATTCAGGGCATTGATGTAGCTGAAATAGCCCAGCAGTTTGGCACTCCGGTTTATGTGTATGACGGAAGCAAAATCGCCAATCAGATTACGAGTTTAAAGAATGCTTTTTCAGAGACCGATGTGCGCATTAAGTATGCTGCCAAAGCACTTACCAATGTTTCCATTTTAAAGCTGGTAAAACAAAATGGAGCAGGTGTAGATGTGGTTTCCATACAGGAAGCACAACTGGCTTTAGGGGCTGGGTTTACCCCGGCTGAAATTATGTTTACCCCCAATTGTGTTGATTTTGACGAAATAATACAAGGAGTTGAACTTGGGTTAACTGTTAACCTGGACAACCTGTCGGTACTTGAAAAGTTTGGTAAGAAGTATGGTAACACCGTGCCCTGTTGTGTGCGTCTTAATCCACACATAATGGCGGGCGGCAATTATAAAATCTCCACCGGCCACAGCAATTCCAAGTTTGGTATTTCGGTTTACCAGCTGCCCGAAATAATGCAACTGGCAAATAAACACCACATTGTAATAAGCGGACTTCACATTCACACCGGATCGGAGATAACCGAAACCGATGTGTTTCTGAAGATGGCTGAAATACTATTTGGAATTGCCCGCGATTTTCCGGCTTTGAAGTTTATCGATTTTGGTGGTGGCTTTAAGGTAGCTTACAAACCGGGCGACCTGGTAACCAACGTGTATGACCTGGGCTTAAAGTTGAGTAAAGCCTTTAAAGAATTCTATCAAAGTTACGGGCGCAAGTTGGAGTTGTGGATTGAACCCGGAAAATATTTGGTGAGCGAAGCCGGTTATCTGATAACAAAAACGAATGTAGTAAAGGCGACACCTTCATTAACATTTGCCGGAGTTGATTCAGGGCTCAACCACTTGATTCGCCCGATGATGTACGATGCCTACCATGAAATCATCAACGCATCAAATCCATCAGGAACACAAAAGGTTTACACGGTTGTAGGTAATATTTGCGAAACCGATACACTAGGTGCCGATCGCAAACTAAACGAAGTGCGCGAAGGCGATTTACTTGTGTTTAAGAATGCCGGTGCATACGGTTATTCCATGGCTTCGAACTACAATTCGCGGTTACGCCCGGCAGAAGTTTTAATAGTGAATGGCGAGGCAAAGCTGATTCGCAGACGCGATACATTGGAAGATTTATTACGCGGCCAGATTGATATTTTTTAAGGTTTAACAAAATAAAATTTCATTTTTTCCCTACTGTTGACATAGGGGTGGCATTAACTGCCATTGCTTTGCCTAATCTTAACCTGCTTTCATGAAATCAAAAAAATTTTCAGGCTACGAAGTTTTTGTAATAGCCATACTTACCATTCTTCAGTTTTCCATCATTCTGGACTTTATGGTGCTTTCGCCATTAGGGCCCATTTTGCGCCCGGCACTTAACATCTCTCCAGCACAATTTGGTTTTGTGGTAGCAGCCTATGCTGTTAGTGCGGGGCTTTCAGGATTGTTAGCTGCAGGCTTTGCCGATAAGTTTGATCGTAAAAAACTCTTATTGTTTTTTTATACCGGCTTCATTATCGGTACGCTTTTTTGCGGCCTTGCTCCCAATTATCACCTACTGTTGGCAGCGCGCATCTTTACCGGAATATTTGGTGGCGTAATTGGTTCCATTACGTTTGCCATTGTTACCGATTTGTTTGCCCTTGAAGTTCGTGGCCGGGTAATGGGTTTTCTGCAAATGGCATTTGCCTCCAGCCAGGTATTGGGCTTACCGGTGGGTTTATACTTTGCCGAGAAGTGGGGTTGGCATTCGCCTTTTATTATGATTGTTTTAGTGAGTGTGGTTGTGGGTATTGCCATTCTTGCATTTCTTAAACCAATTGATGGGCATCTGAAAATAAAAACTAATCGGAATGCATTTACCCACTTATTCAAAACCGTTTCTAACTCCACCTATCTAAAAACCTTTGCTGCCACAACCCTGTTGGCCACAGGTGGTTTTATGATGATGCCCTTTGGGGCCGATTTTGGCGTGAACAACCTGAAGCTAACCTTAAAACAATTGCCAACCCTTTATATGGTTACCGGCATTGCTTCCATGATTCTGGGCCCCTTGATTGGAAGGTTAAGCGATGCATGGGGCAAATACCGCATGTTTGTGGCTGGTAGTGTGCTGATGATTTTTATTGTAATTCTTTATTGCAACCTGGGGCCAACACCCATTTGGATGGTGATGGGATTGAACATAATAATGTTTGCGGGCATATCAGCGCGCATGATCTCCTCGCAAGCATTGGTATCGGCTGTGCCCGAACAAGCCGATCGTGGTGCATTTATGAGTCTCAACGCATCAACCCAGCAAATTTCAGGCGGTATTGCTTCCTACATTGCCGGTATGATTGTAGTGCAGGCCCCTTCGGGCGAGTTGTTGCATTACGATACTTTAGGATACGTGGTGGCTGCTTCCATCGTAATTACCATTGTAATGATCTGGTTTGTGAACCGATACGTAGCTGCTAAATTGCACAAGACCAACGTTTAGATTTTTAAACCGGGATATGCATGAGCGTTTCCGCAGATTATGATTTAATTGTAATTGGAGGGGGAGCAGCCGGTTTTTTTGGAGGTATAAATGCAGCTGAATTAAACCCTAAGTTGCGGATTCTTATTCTTGAAAAGTCAACCAAACTACTGGCAAAAGTAAAAGTATCGGGTGGTGGCCGATGCAACGTAACGCACCATTGTTTTGAACCCACACCGCTATCAAAGCATTACCCGCGCGGGCAAAAGGAACTCAAAAAAATATTTTACCAGTTTCATGCAGCCCATACTGTTTCGTGGTTTGAGCAGCGGGGTGTAATCCTTAAAACCGAAGCGGACGGCCGTATGTTTCCGCAAAGCAACAACTCACAAAGTATTATCGATTGCTTTTTGCGTGAAGCAGAACGATATGCCATAGAAATAAAAACCAGTTGTGAGGTTACACAGGTAGTTAAAATTGCCAATCACTTTGAAGTAAGCCTGAACAACAAAATAATTAAGGCGCATACCGTTTTAATTACAACCGGTGGTTACAACAAACGTGAAAATTATGAATGGTTAGCCAAACTCAATCACACAATCATAAACCCAATACCATCGTTGTTTACGTTCAACGATTCCATGCGTACTTTCACTTCGTTAATGGGAGTAGCTGTAGCCGATGCCGAAGTAAAAATAGCGGGCACCAGGTTTAGTCAACGGGGCCCTGTTTTGATTACCCATTGGGGATTAAGTGGCCCTGCGGTTATTAAACTTTCGGCCTGGGCTGCGGTTGAACTTCATCAGCTTCACTATACGTTTACAGCATTGGTAAACTGGACGGGCCAACCGGAGTTAACCATTCGCGAAACGCTGATGCAGTTAAAAAATCAACACAGTAAAAAAAATATAACCGGTAATGCACTTTTCGAATTACCTAAACGTCTTTGGGAATTTCTTACCCACACAGCCGGTATTGCTCCGGAAAAAATCTGGGCCGAGGCCTCGCATAAAGAGATAAACAAACTCATTGAGTTATTATTTGCCTGCGCTTTCACGATTAAAGGCAAAACTACTTTTAAAGAGGAGTTTGTAACCTGTGGGGGTGTGGATTGCAGTGCGATTAACCTGGATACAATGGAGAGCAAACTTATACCTGGGTTATACTTTGCCGGAGAAGTACTAAATGTGGATGGCGAAACCGGTGGGTTTAATTTTCAGGCCGCATGGAGTACTGCGTGGGTAGCAGCAAAAGCTATTGCACAGGTAGCGTAACCGTAAAGGTAGTTCCAACCTGCACGCGCGACTCTACTTCAATCTTCCCGTTTAGTTTATTGATAGCCTCTTTTACAATGTACAAACCAAGCCCGGTACCATCCGAACTGGAGGAAGCCCGGTAAAACATTTCAAAAACTTTATCCTGATTATCTGGGGAAATTCCTTCCCCATTATCAATCACCTCTATCACAACTTCAGTTTCCTGCTTTTTAAACAGCACTTTTATAAAGGGCTCGTCCTGATTGAGCCGATGATACTTAATAGCATTCGAAACCAGGTTGTTTAAAATTATTTTTACCTGTGCACGATCGCTCCTGAATACATGCTCCGGATTGGAATTATAATGCAATTGAATTTTATCTGCACCCTGATTAAACTTTATATCTGAAATGATTTCCGCCATCAGGTTATTGAAGTCCACCGGTTCAATTTTTAATTCAGCCTTAGAGCTGCGCGAGAGTTGCAAAATGTCGCCTATAACCGAGTCTAATTTTTTTATGCGTTGTTCGATCATGGAAATGTAAGGGCTCGTTTTTGGATCGGTTGTTTCCAGTTTAGCCAGGTGAGTTAAACCCAGAATGGAAGCAATGGGCGCGCGCAAATCGTGCGAAACACTGTATAAAAAACTATCCAATTCCTGATTTGCTTTCTTCAGTTGAAGTCGTTCGTCTTCCAATAGCCACATCACCATACCCAGTCCTATTTTACAGATGCTTAATAGTTCAATCAAACCAAAAAACATGGGAAAGTCATATTCAGCAATCCACACATTATAAAAGACAATAAAAGTATAGTAGGAGTTAATTAACGCATACGAAATAAAGCCCAACGCCATTGTTCGTTGCCCTATTCCGCCTACAAAACGATTATGATTTATGGTAATACCAGCCGCAACAAAAAACACAATGCTTACAACCAGGTACTTGAGCCCTACGCGCACCACATACCGAAATGTTCGCCCATCAGGATCAGCATGCTTTAATAGCACCATAACAACCGATGCAAGCGCAATCGCGCTAATCAATATAATAAGGTGCTTGCGCGAAAAGGCTTTGGATCGAATCAGCTCCAGGCTACCAACCAAAATCAATGCAGCCTGGGCATAACTGCTCATCATGGAAATAATCGTTAACGATATTCGGTAAAAGCCATAAGATTGATTGATTCCCATGCTTGTTATGGAGGCCGTAGAAATCATGAAGACAGCAAAAGAGAACCAACTAAGCGCCCACGTGTTTAAAAACTTGTGGTTGTAGATTCTAAAGAAGTGTCTGAAAATGAAGAACAGGATTAACCCCAACACAGCTTGCGCCAGATAAGTGATTACCGTGCGGGCAAGAGCGGTACTTAGCCAGGTTTCCATGGTGTAAAAAAACAAAAGCCCTTTCTTTTAGAAAGGGCTATGTAAGGTTATTGTGGTGACGGAGGGAATTGAACCCCCGACACAAGGATTTTCAGTCCTTTGCTCTACCAACTGAGCTACGTCACCATTTTTTGACTTGCTCTACCTCCCTCCCGATAGCTATCGGGATTATCGGGATGAGCTACGTCACCTTGTAAAAAGCACCCTAAACTGCTTTTAGGGGCCACAAAAGTATTCAATTTTGCCTTTGGCGCAAATAGCCAATTGCTTTTTTGCTTTAATATTGAGGTTTGATGCAAAAACAACTTTTAATTATTACCCTGCTTGGTGCCTTGTTAGCGGGTTGCCAGAATGAGGCCCAGCGCGAGGCGCGACTTGCCCGCACTTATTGTAGCTCGTGCCATCAGTTTCCGGAACCCGCACTGCTCGATAAAAAAACATGGACTAATAAAGTACTGCCCGAAATGGCCTTTCGAATGGGGGTGGATCTTTCGCAGCTTTTCAACCTGCCACAAAATGATTATCCGTTTGTTTCCGAAACCTTGCCCAATAGCCCCATGGTTAGCCAGCAAGATTGGGAAGCCATTGTGCGCTACTTTGAACGCGAAGCCCCCGATACAATTTTAGTCGAAGCTCCAAGTCCCACCCAAACATTAACACAATTTAAGGTAGAAGCAATTACACTTCCCGCTTCTAACCGTTTCCCGATGTTGTCGTTACTGCAAGTTGATACTATAAACAAGAGAATCTTCACCAGCAATCGTTCAAATTGGTTGCATCAATGGACTTATACTTTTGAGCCTCTCGATTCGGTTCAGCTCGGCAGTCCGGTTTCTTCTATAGCACTATTGCCCGAACCCGTATTTGCTGCAATGGGTATAATGGACCCGAATGATCAACCGGCAGGCGCGCTACTGAAACTCAATGCCGGAAAACCACAGCCCATTATCGATTCACTCAAACGCCCGGTGTTTGTGGCTGCTGCCGATTTTAATAAGGATAGCTTACCGGATTATGTGGTTTGCAATTTTGGTAACTACGGAGGCGATTTGGTGATTCTGGAGAATAGAGGCGATCAAAATTACGTTCGGCATGTATTAAGTCCGCTGCCGGGAGCCCGCAAAGTAATTATACGCGATTTTAATAACGATGGGTTGCCCGATGTACTGGCACAACTTACACAAGGCGATGAACAAATAAGTTTGTTTACCAATGGTGGTAACTTCCGGTTTAAGATTACCACACTGTTGCGCTTTCCTTCGGTGTATGGCTCAAGCTATTTCGATATTACAGACTTTAATAATGATGGCCACTTTGATATTCTTTATACCAATGGCGATAATGCCGACTACTCCATCATCTTAAAACCTTACCACGGTGTACGCATTTTTTTGAATGATGGCAAAAATCAATTCACCGAAAGCTGGTTTCATTACATGCCCGGTTGTTCGTGGGCGGTTGCCCGCGATTTTGATGCCGATGGCGATGTGGATGTAGCGGCTATTGCATTCTTTCCGGATTTTAAACGCGCACCCGAACAAAGCTTTATCTACTTCGAAAACCGGCAAGGCAAACTTGTGCCACACACCACTCCGTTTGCTACCGAGGGCCGATGGCTAATTATGGAAACCGTAGATATTGATAATGATCAGGATGAAGATATTCTGTTAAGTGCCTTAAACTTCAACAATGGGGTTCCAACAAACATTGTAACTGGCTGGAAAGAAAAACCTGTTTCCATTCTACTCTTGCGCAACAACAAGAATACTGGAGCAATTGTTTATTAAGTTAAAATTGGTTTAGCGCCCTTAGTGCGTTAACTTTCCACTATCAATTTTCTACCTTATGATTGTGCAGCAAATTGCATTTGTATTCGTGCTTGCCATAGCCGCTTACTTTATCCGCAAGCGGGTTCTGTTAATTCGTAAAACCATTCAACTGGGTAAAGACACACCGCTTAGCGGTGATAAAAACGAGCGACTAAAAAACATGTTGCTGGTAGCATTCGGGCAAAAGAAAATGTTTAAAAAACTTATCCCGGCAGTGCTGCACTTCTTTATTTATGTTGGCTTTCTGGTTATTAACCTGGAGGTGCTGGAGTTTGTAGTAGATGGCGTGTTGGGTACGCATCGGGTTTTTGCGCCCTGGCTGGGAAGTTTTTATTCTGTGTTGATGAATGTGTTTGAGTTTTTAGCTGTGGCTGTATTGCTGGCATGTTTGTTCTTTTTAGTGCGCAGAAATATTTTAAAAATACCCCGCTTCTGGTCGGCCGAAATGACTAAATGGCCACGCCTGGATGCCAACCTGATTTTGATCACGGAAATTATTTTAATGACTGCCATTCTTACTATGAATGCAGCCGACCAGGTGTTGCAAACGCGCGACTCACACTATGTGGCCACCGGTTCGTTATTCTTTAGTTCGTATTTGGTTCCACTATTTCAAAATCTTGAAACATCATCGCTCATACTAATTGAACGATTTGCCTGGTGGTTTCACATCATCGGTATTTTAGGTTTTGCCGTGTACGTAACGTACTCCAAACACTTGCACATCTTTCTTGCTTTCCCCAACACATACTATGCAAACCTTGAACCCAAAGGCCACATCAAAAACATGCCCGTGGTTACGCGCGAAGTTAAATCCATGTTGGGATTGGAGACTTCAACTGCTGCCGGTGAGCCCGGAAGATTTGGAGCAAAAGATGTGAATGACTTAGCGTGGACAAACCTGATGGCTGCCTACTCGTGTACCGAGTGTGGGCGTTGTACTTCTGAGTGCCCTGCCAATCAAACCGGTAAAAAACTTTCGCCCCGCAAGATCATGATGGATACGCGCGATCGGTTGGAAACACTTGGTAAAACTATGGCAACTGGTGGCGATGGTTTGAATGATGGTAAAACTTTGTTGAACGATTACATCACCAAAGAAGAAATAAATGCATGCACCAGTTGCAATGCCTGTGTAGAAGCTTGCCCGGTTATGATTAACCCTTTGGAAATTATAATTGAACTAAGGCGTTATGTGGCGATGGAAGAATCCGGATCGCCTGCGCAATGGAACAGTATGTTTCAAAATATGGAAACCAGTTTCGCACCGTGGAAGTTTTCTGCTGCCGATCGGTTTAACTGGGCTAAAGATTAAATGGAAAACTACATCGTAAATAGATTACCCAAACATCTTTTTTGGGATAGCGACTTAAGTCTGCTGGACGATGTAGAGCATCATGAAAAAATTATTGTTCGTACGTTTGAGCGCGGAGACTTAGAAGATATGGCTTTGGTGATGGCCTATTATGGAAGGGAGATATGTGCCGATGTTTTAGTTAATGCAGCCTATCTGCCTGAACGTGCAATGATTTTTGCCACAAACTTTTTAAATCTTGCTGCTGACCAGTTTCGAAGTAACCAGGCTCGTCAATATCATGCCTTATGAAATTTTACAAAGAAACTGTTTCAGAAGAAATGTTATCTCTTTTGAATGAATTGATGAGCATTAACGAATTAGCTGCTTATCGTTTGGTTGGAGGAACCTCATTGTCACTGCAATTTGGGCACCGAACATCCATTGATATAGATCTATTTGCTGGTGGAGCAGCGGAAACCGATGGCCTCCCCAAAATACTTTCAAACCACTTTCCATCATTTCAACTTCTCAGTAAAAACAAAAACGGATTAATGGGATTAATCAATGGAATAAAGGTAGATATGGTGGATTGGAAGGTGCCTTTTGCAGAAGAGGCTGTTGTGATTGAGAATTTAAGATTGGCTTCGGCTGCTGATATATTTGCCTATAAATGCGATGCGCTTTTAGAGCGAAAAACTGAAAAGGATTTTGTTGATATTGCTATGATTGCCTCACAATATGAGTTGGGGAAATTATTCGAAGTACTGCGAAAGCGATATTTTTATATTACTGCCAGTTCGGTAGCAGCTATGTTACTTAAATCAGAATTGATAACACGGGACCATTCAATCAAATATTTTGAACCATTCAGCTTTGACTATTTTGTAAAAAGTCTGACCACAACACTTAATACCTATGAGTTGACCTTAAAGCATCAAAAGAAATCGGAATTGGAAACTCGTGCCAAAAAAATTCAATCTCTCATTGAACAAAAAAGGAAAAAACAATGACTGCTCCTACCCTTGCTGAACTTACTGCCAAAGGCGAAACTCCTGAAATTGTTTTTTGGGTGGGTTGTGCCGGCTCGTTTGACGATCGCGCCAAGCGTGTAACCAAAGCCTTTGTAAAAATCCTGAATGCAACCAACACCAAGTTTGCGGTTTTAGGCAATGAAGAAACCTGCACGGGAGATCCAGCCCGTAGAGCCGGCAACGAGTTTTTGTTTCAGATGCAGGCTATCAACAACATTCAAATTCTGAATGGCTATAATGTTAAAAAAATTGTTACCGCTTGTCCGCATTGCTTTAATACGATTAAGAATGAATACCCTGAGTTGGGCGGAACATACGAAGTAATTCATCATTCTACTTATCTACAACAACTCATCAACGAAGGAAAAATAAAACTTACCGATACCAGTACTTTTAAAGGCAAAAAAATAACCTACCACGACTCCTGCTATTTAGGGCGCGCCAATAATATCTACGAAGCACCCCGCGAAGTATTGCAAGCATTGGATGCCGACCTGGTAGAAATGAAACGCTGCCGCACAACTGGTTTGTGCTGTGGTGCCGGGGGTGCACAAATGTTTAAAGAACCTGAGAAAGGAAATAAAGACATTAACATCGAGCGTGCAGAAGAAGCCCTTGAAACAGGTGCCAAAACTATTGCCGTTGCCTGCCCTTTCTGCATGACCATGATAACCGATGGTGTAAAGAACAAAGAGAAAGAAGCCGAAGTAAAAGTGAAAGACCTGGCCGAACTAATTGCCGAAGCGCAAGGTTTATAAATTTTAGTACGCTTACGGTCATTTGCACAAGTGTTTGAAAGCGTTTGATGCCTTTATTGAATACAGATTATGTTTGTTCCATTTGAAAATTTGCCAGATGAAAGCCGCGTGTGGGTTTATACCGGCAGCCGGGCCTTTACCGAAAAAGAAACCGAAGTAATCACCGACCTATTGCAATCGTTTTGTGAGCAATGGAGTGCGCACGGTCAGCCGTTGCAAACCTCGTTTCAAATTCGCGAAAACCAATTTGTGATAATGGCCGTTAACGAAGACCATCATCGCCCCAGTGGCTGTTCCATCGATAGCTCAGTTGGTATAATGCGAAAAATAGAAGCAGCAACCGGTATCGATTTGCTCGACCGCTCACGGGTTCCGTTTATACTCAATCAAAAAACAGAATTGATTCCGTTGCCCCACCTGAAAATCCAGTTTCAGCAGCAGATAGTAAAAGGAACCACGCTAACATTCCAAACACTTGCTGCTACCAAAAAAGACCTTGAAAACTGGAAATTGCCCTCAGAAAATACCTGGCTGGCAAAATATTTACCAAAACCAGCGTTTACCCATTAGCACGTATTTTTTTGTACTTTTAGAACCATGTGTATGCTTATGAGAGTAAAAGTTGTTGCAGTTATTTTAGTGGGATTGTTGCTGGCTGGATGCAGTGCTGAAAGAAAGGCTAATAAAGCATTTACGTTGGGCAAATACGAAAAGGTAATTAACTATTATAAAGATGTTGTAAAAAAACAACCCAACAACGGGGTAGCTAATTTCTATGTGGCCGAAGCGTACCGTCAATCCAATCGTATTAAAGAAGCAGAAGCATTTTATGCTAAATCGGGTGGTAAGGGAGTAAACCCCGATTCGGTAAAGCTGTACTATGCTAAATCATTGCAGGCAAATGCAAAATATGCTGAAGCCCGCCAGGTATTACAAGCTTTGGCAGCCAGCACAAGAGATGAAAAATTGAAAGATAGAGCTGGCAAAGAATTGGCCGGAATTGACTATCTGGATAACCTGGCCCAAAAGAAAAACTACTATAAGATTAAAAACCTGGAAGCGATTAATACTCCCTTTACTGAATATGCCCCGGTGTATTCCAACAATCAACTTTATTTTACATCATCCCGATCCAACGCAAAAATTTACGAAGCCACCGGCACACCCTTTACCGATTTATATGTGGCAGAAACCAACGGAGCCAATGTAAATGTAAATACCATTACACCGCTTCCTGCATTTATTAATGCAGCCAATATAAACGAGGGCTGCATTACATTTACGCCCGATGGTAAAACCATGATTTTTGCCAAAGGCAATACCGGTAAGCGCAAAGGCACACCCGATGTGGATTTATACCTGTCGCGTTACCGCAATGGAAACTGGGAAGAACCTATACCGCTTAACATTAACCTGCCCGATGCATGGGAATCAACACCGGCTTTAGCACCCGATGGCCGCACGCTGTATTTTTCATCTAATCGCAAAGGCGGTTATGGGGGGTTAGATTTATACTCGGCCCAAATGGATGGTCGCGGAAGATTTAGTCGCGTGCGTAACCTCGGACCGGAAATTAATACAGCAGGGTCAGAATTATTTCCACACGTGGCCGACAACGGAAAACTTTACTTCTCTTCCGATGGCCACCCCGGCTATGGTATGCTGGATATTTTTGTGGTGAACCGGGCCAACGGTAAAACGGTAATAGAAAATCTGGGCCAGCCGGTTAACTCCACTGCCGATGATTTTGGAATTTATCTGTTCCGCCCCGATCGTGGTTTCTTTACTTCCAACCGCGAAGGTGGCAAAGGCGATGATGATATTTACACGTTTGTGAATGAAGATCCCAATCTGAAAGTAGTTAACTATTACCTGGCCGGTATTACCTACATGTTGCGCAAAGACAGTACCCGCGAAATTTTGCCGAACACCAAAGTAACCTTACTCGATCAGGAAGGTGAAGGCATGCAGGAGTTTGTTACCGGCAACGATGGTAAGTTTTTATTCCGCGTGTTTGAAAATGAAAACTATACGTTGATTGGCGAAACCGATGGATTTATTACCAAACGCCAGCCTTACACTACCCGCGGTAAGTCTGTTCCTTTAGAATCATTGAAAGACTTGGTAACCAATATAACCCTTGATACGATTATGATTTTAGATCGTAAGGAACGAGGCCGCACATTTGTTTTAAACAACATTTACTTTGGTTACGATTCGGCCGATATTCGCAGAGAAGCTGCGCGCGAGTTGGATAAACTCGTAACCCTATTAAACGATAACCCCGATCTAAAGATTGAAATGGGCTCGCATACGGATAGTATTGCATCAGATGCCTACAATATCGATTTATCACAACGCAGGGCGCAAGCCACTGTAAATTATCTTATCCGCAAAGGTATTGATGCTTCCCGTTTAGAGGCAAAAGGTTATGGCGAATCAAAACCTATTGCACGCAACACCAACCCCGATGGCACCGATAATCCGATAGGCCGCCAGCGCAACCGCAGAACAGAATTTAAAATTCTTGAAATCGGAACCTACATCCGCAAAGACGATACCGATGAAGAAGATCGCTTCTTTAGAAATAATGAATTGAAGAAGAATGAGTAAGTAATGGATTACCCATCTTTCTAATGTCCACCAAAAGCATTCAAACCGAAATTGACGCGTCTTATCTCTATCAGAAGTTAGCCGAAAACGAAGCCGATCCCGGCATTGCGCATGTGTACCGGCAAATGAGCGATATTGAAAAGGGTCACGCTGAAATTTTTTGCAAGAAGGAAAACATCAGTTTAGAATCGGTGTTCAAACCTTCGTGGCGCGCCCGCACACTCAACACCATCGGAAAAATTTTTGGCTACGATTATGTATTGGGTTCGTTACTGAATACCGAACGCAGCATTTCCAACGGCATTATCGCAACCAAGGCAAAACTAAACATGGGCCTTACCGGTGGTGAAACCAATCACGTAAAAGTGATCCGCGCTATTTTAGAAAATCAAACTCAAAGCGCAGGCGAAAATATTTCCAAGTTTGAAAAACGTCATCGCTCTGTGGGCGGCAATGCCATTCGTGCGGCTGTGTTGGGTGGCAACGATGGGTTGGTTTCAAACTTTAGTTTAGTAATGGGTGTGGCTGGTGCTACGGCTGGCGAGCAAGGTGTTCTCCTTACGGGTTTGGCTGGTATGTTGGCCGGAGCCTTGTCGATGTCGTTGGGTGAATGGATTTCAGTAAAAAGTTCGCAAGAGCTTTATGAAAACCAGATGGAAGTAGAGATGGAAGAGTTAGAGAGTAATCCGGAAGGCGAGAAGCGTGAGCTTGCCCTTATCTACATGGCCAAGGGTGTTCCGGAAGAACAAGCCAAAGCCATGGCTGCCGACATTATGAAAGATAAAAATCAGGCCCATGACGTGTTGGTGCGCGAAGAGTTGGGCATCAATCCCGAAGAGATGAAAGGTTCAGCAGCCGAGGCAGCCATCTATTCATTTGTATTGTTTTCTATTGGTGCTATTATCCCCGTAATTCCGTTTATGTTTACCAATGGTGTTAACGCTATAATCTTAAGTGCGGCCCTTAGTGCAGTTGGTTTATTTTTAATTGGTGCCGCTATCACATTATTCACCGGAAAAAATGTGTGGTACTCCGGTATGCGCCAGGTATTATTTGGTTTAGTCGCAGCAGCCGTAACATTTGGCATTGGCCACTTGATTGGCGCCCAGTTATCCTAAGCAATCTTAACCTACATTAAGAAATACGAAACTACACCAGCCTACCTTTGTTGTAACGAACTCATTGTAGTTGCTTCCTGTTCTACCGTTTGGTTATGAAACGAAAACATTTTTTAAACCTGCTGGCGCTGGCTCCGGCATTCACAACTATGAAACTGCATGCTTTAAATACCATCACCTCAACCTTTGAGGCTACCGATAAAATGCCCGTATTGTTTTTAGGACACGGCAGCCCCATGAATGCTATTGAAGAAAATGAATTTGTAGCAGGCTTTCGGAAAACCGGAAGAGAACTTCCCAGGCCAAAAGCTATTCTGGTTATATCAGCCCATTGGGAAACACGCGGCACGTTTGTAACCGCCATGCAAAACCCGCGTACCATTCACGATTTTGGCGGCTTTCCGAAAGCATTATTTGATGTTCAGTATCCGGCACCGGGTAGTCCTGAATTGGCACAGGAAACTAAAAACACAGTTACTAAAACTGAAATAGGATTGGATCATTCATGGGGATTGGATCATGGCGCGTGGAGTGTAGTGAAGCATTTATACCCGAATGCCGATATACCCGTTATTCAAATGAGCATCGATCATTTTCAAACACCCCAGTATCATTATGAATTGGCAAAGGAACTGGCAACACTACGCAAAAAAGGCGTGCTGATAATTGGCAGTGGTAACATGGTGCATAACCTGCGCATGGTAGCGTGGGATAAACTGAATACATCCAATTATGCTTTTGATTGGGCCATAGAAGCAAGTGATAAAATGAAAGGGTTTATACTTGATGGCGATCACAAACAACTTATTAATTTTTCATCTCAGGGCAAATCATTTGAATTAGCCATACCTACACCAGAACATTACATTCCGTTGTTGTACACGCTGGGATTAAAAGAAGAAAACGAAGCCGTAAGTTTGTTTAATGATAAAGCGGTAGGCGGTTCGCTTACGATGACTTCGGTTAAAATTGGTTGACCCTCACCCTCTTCCCCTCTCCTTGGGGAGAGGGGTGCCGAGGTACGAGGCGGGGTGAGGGATTAAAAAAAATCTACTATAAAATGGAACTAGGACTTTACACATTTGCTGATGTTGCTCCGGATAGAACTTCCGGAAAGGCGTTGAATACCAATCAGCGTTTTAAAAATTTATTGGAAGAAATTCAATTAGCCGATCAGTTGGGCTTGGATGTATTTGCTTTGGGCGAGCATCATCGCGAAGAGTATGCTATCTCTGCGCCAGCAGTTGCTTTGGCGGCAGCTGCGGCTGTTACTAAAAACATAAAACTCTCCAGTGCAGTTACTGTGCTAAGTTCGGATGATCCCGTGCGCGTGTTTCAAAGTTTTGCCACAGTAGATCAACTCTCAAATGGCCGGGCCGAGATTATGGTGGGTCGTGGTTCGTTTATTGAATCATATCCATTGTTTGGTTTCAACCTGAAAGATTACGATGCGCTGTTTGCCGAAAAATTGGAGTTGTTGTTAAAAATCAACAAACAAGAAGTGGTGAGTTGGCGCGGAAAGCACAGACCTTCATTTGAATCGCTTGGAATTTATCCAAGACCTTATCAGGAACAATTACCCATCTGGTTAGCTGTAGGCGGCACACCGGAATCAGCTGTACGCGCAGGCACACTAGGTTTACCAATGGCATTAGCAATAATTGGCGGAATGCCGGCACAGTTTGTTCCGTTTACGCAATTGTATAAAGATACCGCACTTAGCAATGGTTTTACACCCCAGCTCGGCATTAACTCGCACGTGTATGTGGCAAATGATTCGCAACAAGCAGGCGATGAATTTTATCCGGCATACTCGGCCATGATGAATAAGATTGGTCGCGAGCGCGGCTGGCAACCAATGGCCCGTGCACACTTTGACGCTTCGCGATCAGCCAAAGGCGCTTTGTTAGTGGGTAGTGCGCAACAGGTGGTTGATAAAATTTTATACGAGCATGAATTGTTTGGCAACACGCGCTTTCTGGCACAAATGAGTATGGGGACTATGGATCATATAAAGATTATGCGCTCTATCGAATTATTTGGCACGCGGGTAGCGCCACAGGTACGGAAGGCTACTTCAGTATTTTCTTAGGCATGACATATTAAGTAAAATCCTGTATCTTTAAATAAATTAAATTTTAGTGCATGAAGACCAGAGATGAACTCCATAAATTGATTGACAAAATCGAAGATGAGTCAACAATCAATAGTTATCTGGCTTTAATAAAAGTCCTTGAAAATAAGGAAACAGGTTTATTGTGGAATTCCCTTACTGAAATTGAACAACAAGAATTGTTGTTATCTTATCATGAAAGTTTTGATACTCAGAATCTGGTCAGTCATGAGCAGGTTAAATCTCAGCATTCCAAATGGCTCGAAAAATAATCTGGACCAAGCGTGCTAATGACAAACTGAATCAAGTAATTAATTTTCTGGAAAATGAATGGGGTGAGAATGTTACACGAAGTTTTGTTATTAGAGTTCATTCAGTAGTCAATTTGATTAGTGAGCATCCCAAAATCGGAACTTTAGAAAAACCCGAAAAAGACATACGGGGATTTCTTTTAACAAAGCATAACCGATTGTTTTACAGGACTACAGAAACCGAAATAATTATTTTAAATCTTTTTGATACAAGGTCAGGATCTAAGAAAAGGAAATTTTAATAAAGTAATTCTGAAATATCGAATTGGAATCAAATCTAAAGCACATGAATAATTTATTTGCGATTGTCTTAGCTCTGCTCTTAACTCAGATTGCCAATGCCCAGGTTATTGGCAAACAATTTCCCGATATGGAAGCGGAAACTGCCGATGATAAAAAAGTAAACCTGCCAACCGATACAAAAGGCAAATACACCTTGTTGGGATTGGCGTACTCTAAAAAATCGGAAGATGAACTCAATACATGGTTCAGCCCTATCTATAACAAGTTTGTAAAGAAAGCCACTGGCATGATGGCGGGCATGGGCTACGATGTGAATGTTTATTTCGTACCGATGTTTACAGGCGTAAACGCAGCGGCTACCGGCACTGCTAAAAAGAAAGCGATCAAAAATGTAGATCCCGTTTTATTGCCCAATATTCTTTTCTACAAAGGTGAATTAAAAACTTACAAAGAAGCGCTCGACTTCGAGAAAAAAGACATTCCCTACTTTTTTGTGTTGGATGCCGAAGGAAAAATTGTGTACGCCACCTCCGGCCGGTTTACGCAAACCAAGCTGGACGAAATAGAAGAATCAATAGAAGATTAGCGCGTTTTGTTTCTATTACGGTAAGCACTAATTTCCGTTAAAAGAAACCCCTATGAACACCCCCAACAAAGCTAATTTTGGCGAACTGCTGGCCAAAACAATTTTACCCAAAGTTCAACTTATTGCCATGCTGGTAACAGCCATTGGTCTTGTTTTTCATTTTTTAAACCTCAGTGGAAGTACCGATATGTTAATGGTCGGTTTTTCTACATTAGCAGCAACTTTTTTTCTGTCGGCTTTTGCTTTGGTAAGCACAACATCAACGAGCAAACACAGCTCAATAGCCTTGCTGCTTTATAAGGTTATGTACCTTTCGGCCCCGGTAATTTTGATTGGAACATTGTTTAATTTTTTAAAACTGGAGGGCTACCAGCAAATGTTGCTGGTGGGGTGTGTAAGCCTGGGCGGTGCTATAATATTCTCAGCCACTCAAATTGGCAACCCCGATAACCTGGTAATACTTAAAAAACCATTGCTAACCACCCTGCCGGTATTGCTACTAGGCATTTATTTTCTTTACAAACTTTCAACACTATAATTGTGTACGCGCTTATTCTACTTGCAATCGCCTTGGCACCTGGTGTAGCCATAGGTGTTTATATCTATCTGAAAGATCATTATGAACGCGAACCCATCGGGTTATTGTTACGCGCTTTCTTTTTCGGAATTCTGAGTGTGGTGGTAACCCTGCTGATTAGCAGTATAATCGATCAGTTTGTAAGCATCGATCCGGGTAGCTTGAGCGAACAGGCGGTACACGCCTTTCTGATAGTTGCCCTTGTAGAGGAGTTCAGCAAATTCATTTTTGTGCGTGGTATTTTATACCGAAGCAATCATTTCAACGAACCCTTCGATGGCATTGTTTATTCCGTAATGGTGAGTATGGGCTTCGCCACATTGGAAA
This sequence comes from Cyclobacteriaceae bacterium, assembly GCA_019638355.1. Classification (GTDB taxonomy): domain Bacteria; phylum Bacteroidota; class Bacteroidia; order Cytophagales; family Cyclobacteriaceae; genus ELB16-189. The sequence continues at coordinate 648,619 of JAHBTY010000002.1, read as the reverse complement.
ATGTGTTGTACGCATTTAATGGTGGCATGGGTACTGCGATAATGCGTCTGTTTACAGCCGTGCCGGCCCATGCTACTTTTGCCGTGCTTATGGGTTTTTATTTAGGAAAAGCCAAGTTTGAACACAGAAAATCGTATTATGCATTTCATGCGTTAGGGGTTGCTACATTATTTCATGGCGCATACGACTATTGTCTGTTTATATCTTGGGTACCCGGTATTGTGTTGGGAGCCTTGCTTTCATTAGTGGTGGGCATCTGGCTTTCTAAAAAGGCAATCCACATTCATCAGTTGGCTTCTCCTTTTAAAAATCAAACTCCGGATTCATCCCAACCCGTCAACACCGAAAACACATGATTCGCCAGGTCTTAACCGAAAAAATTACAGAAACCGATTTTCGTTTGCGCGGAAAAGAACCTGGCCGGTTGGAAAATTTCAGCGATGCCATTTTTGCGTTGGCGATTACACTGTTGCTGATCTCCACTTCACCGCCTACCAACTTTGAACAGGTAAAGCGTTTTGCCTATGAGCTGTTGCCCTTTCTGGTGTGTATTACCCTCATCATGCTTATCTGGTACGAGCACCTTCAATTTTATTTGCGCTATGGATTACGGAACAGTCGAATATTGGTGTTGAATACTCTTTTTCTGGCGATCGTGTTGTTCTACGTGTATCCATTAAAGTTTCTCACCAAAATCATTATACTTTTTCCGGTAGGATACCTGGTTGGCGATCAAACCCTGCTCAACGATTTGAAAAATATGATCCGCGCGCAGGATATGGGTCAACTCATGATCATTTATGGCATTGGAGCTACGTTTGTTTTTTTGGTGCTAATGCAGATGTACCGCTATGCCTTAAGCAAAGCTGATGAATTAGGATTAAGCGAACTCGAAAAGTTTGATACCCAAACCAGCATTCGCACCAATTTGTTAATGGCCGTGGTACCACTGGCATCGGTGGTTTTGTCAGTTATTTTTATTAATAGTTGGCTCGCAGGTCCGTTAGCGGGGTTTGTCTATTTTTTATACACCCCCATTATGTTTGCACATGGCAATCGTTCCGACAAAAAACGAAAAACTTTGATTGAATCGATGAAACAACGGGAACAGGAAGGCTAGCTTGAATTTAGTCATCACGATATTTCCAATTTAAAGGCAAATAACTATATTGGCAAAGAGGGGTTGTACGGGGCGTAGGTATTTCCACCAAAAATTTAACCGGCATGTTGACAACTACAGCTTTCGGCCCCTTTTTTAACCAGCCACTGGATAGCACCAAATGGTTGCCTTTTACAGTGGAGCCCGGTGAAACCAAAACTCTGAACACTGAATTATACGGAGATGACACCGGATGCAACTATTGGGTAATTGTTTATCACGCATCTGCTACACCTACAGAATTTGCCCGCATTCGTGCCAGTTATACACCTGTAGCCACACTCTTTAGCAATCCGGCAAGTGCTGAAACACCGCTTAACTTATTGCTAACGCACTGGAATGAAAGTGCGAAAGGAGATTTAAGCCAATGTGATTTAACACCGAGTTAACTTAACCTAATTATTTATGCCTGTTCGTACTTCGGTTTCTAGCTCCACTACAATTACAGCCACTACAACTACTGTAACGTCAACTTAAAAATTTATGTATAAATTTTTTTTTGTTATTCTTTTAGTTAATTGCTCGCTGGCGTGGGGGCAGACTGAATTTAATTATGAGGCATTGGTTGGAGATAAGATTCTATACCTCACAGGTTTTAAAGGAAAGCAAGTTGATGTGGACGTACGGTTAACTTCACCAAACGCTACGGTTTTAATAGTTGTTGAAAAGGAAAAAAGTTTTGAAACTTTTATAATTAGTGTATCCGCGGTTAAATCAATAAATACAACGGATGTTAAAAGAATCTGTGTTATTCATAGAGAAAAAAAATAATTCAGATAAGAAAGCGGTTTGATGAAATTATCGGGGATGACCAAAAACTGATTATTAAAAAGCCAAAGCGGCAACGGAAATCAGCTACCAAAAGAATAACGGTTAGTAGCGGAACTACCAGTACGGCTACTACAACCACTGTAACATCTACCTGATTTGTGAAGGCAACTGGCCTTATAGTAGCGTGTTGGATTTTTGCTTCTGCTAATGGGCTTGCCCAATCTGATTTACTGCAAGCAAGTTTTGATTCAGAAGAAGTAGCAGCTTCGCTCTATTATGCGGCCAAAATTAATCAACCGGATGAGCGTAACTTGTTAATTGCCGAAGCTGCTCTGTTAGGAGATCAATTTATGCTGATGGATTCAGCATTAAACCTGATAAACGCTCACCGCTTAACACCGTGCCAGCAACTCCGGTACAATATATTCCTGGCCCTTGTCTTTCAGCATAAAAAATTTTTGTCTGAGGCAAATCAAAAACTTGAACTAGCTGAAAGCTTGATAAAAAAATGCTCAAGCAGTGAAGCTTCTGCCATGTTAAATTATTGGAAGGGTTATTACTTCCTTCAACAAAATAAACCGGATGACAGTAAGCACACACTTAAAACGGCAATTGCATACTATAGTACAGACACAACCCGCTACAAGGTTAAAATAGCCCATTCCTTATTTTGGCTCGGAACAACTTACTTGAGAAACAACGAGCTTGATTCGGCTTTACTTTGCTTACACCAGTCAGAAAAAAAATATAAAGACACACCCTTTGATAAAAGTTTAATGCTTGTAAAAATCTACAATAATCTGGGTGCAACCTATCATGCATTGTGGGATTATAGATTAGCGGAGAAGTACTATTTAACAGCTCTGGCGCTTAACAAACAAAAACAAAACAACCCCAATGAATTGGCTTTGGCTTATAATAATCTGGGAGTATTTTATGATTCGTATGAAAACTTTATTAGGTCTATCCAATATTATGAGGAGGCTGTGCTTTGGACAGATATTTCAGCTTTAGATCCTCCCCGAAAGGCTTTAATATATCAGAATTACGCAGCGTCATTGACCAACCACTACCGGCAGGAAGAGGCTTTGCAACAGTTTCTGAAAGCACTCGAAATTATAACTCCGTACAAAACATATTATGGAAACGTATATGCAAGAATTATCAACAACATAGTAGCTATGCAGATTAGTCAAACGCTTTTAGAAGATGCAGGAAAGTGGCTTAACCAACTTGAAGAATTTTATAGGGATTCAACGGATGAAGCTGAGGAGCAGAAATTGTGGTATTATTTTAACAGGGCTAACCTGGCCAATCAAGAAGGTCAGGTTCAGGTATCGCTGCAACTCTTAACTGCGCTGGAGAAAAAGCTTAAACCCGATTCGGATTTGTATAAAAAAGTTAGACAAAACAAGGCTGCCAATTTAAAAGCAGTTGGCTTGCTTGATTCAAGCAGAACCTATTACCGCCAACTTATTTCAGACTATGAACGGATTTATCCTGTAACTCATCCTCAATTAGTACAATTATATAATGATATAGGAACAACCTTTAAGCAGGCTGATTCAGCTATTTACTATTTTAATCTGTCAAGGAAGAATAACCTTCTCAATACAGATGTGGTTAATAACGAATCTTTTTATGCTTCTAAAATGGAATGGATTACCTCAAACTTTAACTTGTTGAAATTAGAGTTAGAAGCGTATGAAGCGGGCACGCGTTCGCAACAACAGCTATTCCAAGCGGATGGATTAATTCAATCCTCGTTAACGGTAATACAATCCAACATTACAGAGCTACAGGCTGATGCTGATAAAATAAACTTCAATCGTGCGGTACGCGATTTTTACGATCTGGCAACTGATTATTATTACCTGGTTTATAAGCTAACCGGGCAAACTGATTTTGTTGAGCGTGCCTTTCAGGACGCAAATCTGAATAAATATCAGATTCTGCAGCGTGCCATTCGCTTAGATCGTGTAAAATCATTTGCCCGCGTTACCGAAAAGGTATTGAGGGAAGAAAATCAATTATCTAAAACAATTGCTCAGCTTGAGTTTCAATATTCACAAGAACTTGCCAAACAAAGCGAACCAGACCGAGCGTTACTGCAGGAATATCGGGACCAAATGCACATTTTGCGTACCCGATTTAATTTTTTATTAGACTCTATTCAAAATCATTTACCTGATTATCATGCATTAAAGTTCAGTAAAGAACCAGTGTCTTTAGCTGTTTTGGAAGCAGCCTATTTATCAAAAAATCAAAAGACAGCCTGGGTTGAGTATTGCATTGGCAACAAAAACAGTTACGCTATTTTGCTTGCCGACAAAAAAAGATACTTTATCAGCTTGGGTTCTAGCTATGAAATTAAGCGCCAGGTGAGAGCAATGAAGAACAGCATTGCGGTAAAGGAGTCTTCCGCTTTTTTTAGCAGCTCACAAGCTTTGTATCAACTGATTTTTAAAAAAGTAGATAGTTGTTTGCAGGCATCCAACAAAAAGATAAATAAGATTGTGGTTATACCAGACGATATTATTAACCTGATTAATTTTGAATTATTAGGCTATGCTGGCAAATACGCCTGGGTGTATAACGTATTTAAGTATCAATTTAACTATGGGTATTCTTCTACTTTGTTGTGGCGCAGCTATACTGACGCACCTGCAAAAAATATGAACATGCTTGCCATGGCACCGGAGTTTAAAATGGTAAATAATTCAAACAACCTCCGTAATGCAGATGTACAGCAAATTGAAACTCATAATTTCCCTCCGCTATTAAGAAACCAGGAGGAAGTAAAGCAGGCGGTAGGAATTATGAATAAAAAAAATAGTGAGTCTAAAGTATATATTGGAAGTGAGGCAGACGAATCAAGTTTTAAGAAAGAAGACCTTTCAAAGTTTAGCATTATTCATTTGGCTACACATGGCTTTACGGGTAATAACCAAATTGAACCCGGAATTGCATTTAGTCGCAAAGCCAATTCGGCCGATGATGGCATTCTTTATATGAATGAGGTATTTGCCCTGCGAAGCAACGCATATTTAATCTGCTTATCTGCTTGCGAAACTGGAATAGGAACCTATGCGAATGGCGAAGGGATAATTGGACTTACACGGGCATTTTTATATACCGGAACAAAAAACATGGTGGTATCGCTCTGGCGCGTTGATGACGAGGCTACTGAAAAATTTATGATTTCCTTTTACGCTTCGCTTTCAAAAAAACAATCTATATCCCAATCGCTGTATCAGGCAAAGGTTCAAATGCTTAAAAACAGCATGCCCGGTCTTACATTTGATTGGGCGGCCTTTATTCAAGTAGGGTTAAATTAGTTAAAAAGAACATGCGGAGTTCTATCGCCTAACAACAGGATTATGTGTTAACCGGTTTCTCCGCATTCAAAAGATCAAGTTTATCCTGCACCACCAGCATCGCGCCTTTATCCATCATGTTGGGTAAAGCTTGTTTGGCTTTCAAAATCCACTCGCTAAACCCAGCGCTTTCACCTTTTAGTTTTGCCATAGCTGCACGCGTTGCATACTCTACGGCCAGCGGTGTAAGGGCCGAGGGTTTATACAACTGAAAATACTTTTCTGCTTTTTGTAAATCACCTCGAACAAGAGCATAAAAGAAGGCAGCCTCCAGCCACACAGTTCCGCGTAAACCTTCGGGTACATCATCAGCATTATTGATATACACCTGCAGGTATTGTTCTGCTTCTTCTACCTGGTTACGATCCAGTGTTGATAAGTAAAGATAGTAGGCAATGTACAAAACCATGGGCGATTGCAACCGTTCGCCCAACTGGCTTGCCTCTTCCAGTTCTGTTTTATTCAACTGAGCCGGGCGCATACCGGCCATACTGCTGCTTACCATTTTTAACATCAGTATTTCAAACCGGGCTTTATCGCCACCGCGCAAAAGGCGCAGCACCCGGGCACCATCCGATGAGAATCCACCCGCCTGCAGCGGAAGTGAAGTGATTAAGAAAATGGCTGCCGATAAAAAGGCAAGCATCGAAAAAAAGTAAGTAATAATCTGAACGATCACCGATTCGCCCACACCCCGCAGCAACATAAAAACTATACCGGCAACCAATGCCAACGCAAGACTAGCCAGTGGCCCGCCAGCCACATAGATCATAAAACGTTTGGCCAGGTTATGGGTACCAGTAGGAATACAGATAACCAATCCGCCTGATGTGTTGATGTTTTTATTCCACATAAACTTCCAGCCATCGGGCTGCTTGTCCCACAAGAACGGTCCAACCACATAGGTTCTGAAATCGAAAGCTACCCGGGTGCCAGCAAGCGCATGGCCACCTTCGTGTATGGCAATTACCAGCAGGAATGCCGGTATCAACAGCACCACCAACGTAGCCATAACTACACCCGGTATTTGTTGTGCAGCCTTTACACCCACCTGGGCCCCTAAATATCCTATTGCACCACCCGCTACCAGCATTACGGCAATCGAAACGAGTTGCGAGGTTTTCTTCTTTTCGTTTTTCATGGAGTAATTAGTTTCGAAGTTTGAGATGTAATTATAACAACCGAAGTTATTTCTTTGTTAAGCGATGAAAAAAAATCTGTTCGGGCTTTAACCAACATCAACTTGCCAAGCATCTAGGTTAAGTACGAGATGTCTATAAAAAGCATTTCATGGTAAACTAATCTGTTTTTACTGCATAGCGGTGTGGGGGTTTAAAATTCTACCCTTAAGTATTAAGTTCTTTCACCCCGACCGCGATAACAGTCTCGTACAGGGTGCACAACCCTCTATGAAATGTCATTCCGAACCTATTGGAGGAGCGGGGAAATTACTCAGGACTAACTACTAATAACTAAAGACTAACAACTAGTTCAGTCTTCCCAATCCCCAAACTTTTGCTGAATTAATTTGGCATGTTGTTGCAGCAGGCGGTTGAATAATCCTTCCTCGCGGGTGTAGCCGGTAAAGGCAATGTGTTCTTTGCTGGCGTGGCGATTGCTTACGGGCAGCAACACCGGTGTAACGTTTAACCCCTCGCGCTGCATGGCTACTACTTTATTGCTGAAAGCATTTTCACTCAGCGGTTGTGATACCACTTCAAACGTGCGGGTGTTCTCGTCTTTAATTACAAACCAGGATTTGGGAATCATGGGGTAAAGATAGGCTTATGATCTGATTTGTGATGGTTGCTACTCTTGTTTCCGGAAAGTCTGCAACTTTACAAAGGGCATCCAGTGGTTCGCCTCTTTTTTTGGAAAGATATTCGTTGCCTTTAATAGTGAGGCGTTGTAAATGCAGTGCGGGGCCTCTATATGTTTTTGCTATGTAGAATGACATTGCGGGTTGCTTATCATGTAAGGATAACAAAGAATTTTATACAGGATGTGGGGCTCAAGTAAAGCCGATATGCATGACCAAAAAGTAAAAGTGAGCGGTTCTAAACTTTCAGGCATAAAACTTAAAGCTTAATTTTAAATTTATGATACGAAGTTTACTAAAAGCACTTACCATAATCGCAATTGCCTTTCAGGTACAGGCCCAAAAACCAAAAGGTTACCCCGCGGTAACGCAGGAACTGGCTGCAAAAATTATTGCTGCTCCGGCACCAAAAACTCCGCACAGCCTGGCAGTAGTTCCGTTTACGGCCACACCTTCTTCGCAGCAAAGCAAAGCCTTTGGCGAATACTTAACCGAAACAATTATCGGTTCTATCTCGGGCCATCCTGATAAACTAAAAGTGTTTGAGCGCACGCGCATGGATGCGATTTTGAAAGAGCATGAATTTATTCTTACCGATTTGATGAAACCCGCGGCTGCATTGAAGATCGGCCAACTCGCACCCATTGATGGAATTTTATCGGGCACGTACACCAAACTGAAATCGTACATAGAAGTGAGTGCGCGGATTATTGATGTAACCAGTGGTGAAATAACCATGAGTTATGTGGGCCGCATCAAAATGAATAAAAACATGGCCACCTTGTTTACGCAAACCGATGTTGTGGCTGAGCCTGTTGATAAAAACAAAGGCAATAGTAATACCGTACAAATTACGTTTAACGGAAACACAACACCTGCCAAAACACAAGCCGAAATCTGTAAAGAAAAAGCAGAAGCCTTTCGGCCGCATCTGAATGATTTATCTACACCCGAAAAAATCTCGGCAGTAGTAAACGATGCAATCAAAACGCCTTTCGATAATGTGTGTGGTAAATTACATTACGATGTGATGTATGCGTTTACGCGATTTAAACTTGACCCCGAACCGTACAAAAATTTTCTGCTCGCTACATTAGATACCATTGCCTACCCCGCGGGCGATGATCGCGCCTATGAAATGATACGTTACCTCGCCAAAGATAATCAGGTGGATGCTCGCGAATGGAAGTCGGGCTTTGCAGCAATGGGTAAAGTAGGCAACTATTACTTATCCAACTATGTAATACAATTAATTGGTAATGCCACTACAGCAGATGCCGAACAGAAAAACAGAATCAAACAATATTTCGATCTGGCAGCGCAGAATAAATTGGGGTTGCCCCGTGCACTAACTTTTGAAGTTGCTTATGTAGAGATGATGGAAGGGCTTTCCAAAAGTCAACCGCTACGGCAATTTGTGTATGAAACTTATTCACCGCGGCTTTCGCCCGATGAGAAACTGAAAGGGACTTTGTTCAGCGAGCTCAGTTCCATGTACAAGGAAGAAACCAACCCGCAACGCAAAACAGAATTGATCGGGTGGTTGGCTACGTTTGTAAATGCCAACGAATATCCCAAAGCGCACGAGCAACTTTATGATTTTGCCTGGCACTTTAAGATGACCTACAACGAAACCACCAATGAAGAAATCCGCAAAAACTATCCGGAGGCAGATTTAAAAATTCTCACCCAGCGTTGCCGCGATAAGTTTTCTGCGTATGCATTGCTTACACCGTATCCCAGCCAGAAAGAAGATCGCATTAACTTTTGTGTAAAGTACAATGTTCCTATTCCAGGGGTCATTCCCACACTGGAGGAAGCGGATGCAATTTTGAAAGGCAACAACCTGGCCGAGCAACTACGCGTAATGAAGTTGCTGGCAATCTCCGAAACACCACCGGCAAAATTGGAGAGCACATTGGTAAATCTGCTCAACAAAAAAAGTCTGGAAAATAAAACTGCCATGAGCAACATTCAGACATTGGCCATAAGTGTATTGGGGAATTTAAAAACTACTAACGCCAAAGCAATTGACTACATGTTGACAGTGTTGCCGCATTATGGTAATGATACGGAAGCTGCAAAAGAAGCGTTGATAAAAATTGGTAAACCCGCAGTAAATGCATTAACCACACGGTTGGATAAAACCACCGATCAGGACGGTGGCTTGCAACATCAATTGATTACAATTTTGGGTAAGATAGGCAAGGATGCCGCTGCCGCTGAAAAATCCATTGCACGAATTTTAACCATTACACGCAACAGCGAAGTGCGTTATGCTGCAGAGGCGGCTTTGCAGGCGATTGGTAATTGAAAGCGTGTTAGAAAGCTTTGGTCTAATAGTTAAGATTCGATGTGCCCTAATGTGCCTATGTGGTTGAATTTTTACCACGGACTGGCCTTAACTTGTGCAGCCTGTAAGAAAATAGTAACCGGTAATACTAAGTCCCGACCGGCCACGTTGTGCATCTACTTACCCACAATCCTATGAAAACCCCACTTTTCATTTTGCTTTGCTTCGTATCAGTTCCCGCGCTTTGTCAGGATGATGCAGCATTAACACCTCCCCGGGCACTTTTTAAAACAATGCCGCAGAGTTTTATGATTAAAGCCTTAAAGGTAGGTACCGAAGTTTTTAATAAATCCCGAACAAAAAGCTATAGTCTGTATTTAACCGGCAGGATGGATGGCAATAATGGTTCTCCTGTATTTTATTACGATGATGACTTTTATCAAGGCTTTGGTGCAGAGTTTCAGTATCGCAAGTACTTAAATGGGTTTACACCTCGGAAAACCAGACGAGATCGTGAATATGTGCAAGGAGTTTATATTGGTGGCTATGTAACGGGCGGAACATTTTCGAACAAAGGCGAGTTTACCGCCCACCAGCGCAATTTTAACACGGGTCAAATTACCAGTACAGCCTATTACCTGGAAGACTATATTCTAAACTATGGTGCCGGATTTACAATTGGCTATCATAGAACGTTCTGGAAAGTTTTATTCTTCGATGCCTACGTTGGCGGTGGTGCTCAACTATCGAAGATTGATCGGAACCATGACCTATCGAGGCCTGAAGAGTATTACGTTACCTCATATCAAGGTATTGGGTCACCGGGTTACCAAGGTATTATGCCCAAGTTTGGAATTTCGTTGGGGGTTGCGCTATAAATTAAATTCCGGCTTCAATCTGAAAGCGCACTTGCCAGTTGTTGGTGTTGGGGTTGGTTTGTTGCAGCCACTTGTTTTGTTCGAACGTAATATCGCCTTGCAGCTTTACCCGATGCCCACGAATGTATTTATTCAAGCCCAGGGTAAATTGTTCAGTTTGATCATCGAGTAGTTGAATTTTTTTAAATGGTGTTACCCGCGAATAGCGCCCCACAATTTCGTAATGGCCGGCAAAGTAATAACTGCCTTGATAATTTTGCCCAAAGCCTGTATAAATAAACCGAATATCACCATCGGCATTGGTAGTAATTGCATTGTTGGCAGAGCGCTCCAACCACTCGCAGGCTAAAGCCCACCCTTTGTATTTGAAAAGCAAATCGGCCATTAAGTTGTTCATATCGCTGGGTGCATATAAGAATTTACCGAGCTGACCACCCGTTCGGGTTGTGTTGTTATTTTGCGAAGCAGTAATCCCGATTGAAAGTTTGGGTTTAGGTTCGCGTAGTATATCACCTTCAAAATAATCGCCACCATTAGTAAAAGTTCCCAGGGGTAATAGCTCTACACGGCCGGTGTAGCTAAGGCCCCGATCAGATGCTGTAATGTTTCTTCCTTCTCCGGATGAAATGGCGGCACGCAGTACATAATAAAATTTACCAGCGTGATTATTGTAATAAAGTTGCGCTCCAAAATCGCGATCGATATTAAACGTTGAATTTACAAGTGAACGATCCGCCAATTGTAAATCGCCCGATGAAGTTACACGCTGGCGGTTGCCGGGTAACTTGGTTTGCCCCAGCCCAATTGAAAAATGTTTGTTTACCGAGTAGATAATCATGGCATCGCGAATCACATTCGGAAAGCCGGTATCATCAAAATCCATATCCGATCTTGAAAATGATAATTGAATGAGGTAATAGAATTTTGGATTATAGATGTAGCCATCAAAACGCAAACGCAACCTTCTTACACGTGCTTCTACCTGGTCAATCGATAGATCATGGGCACTTTGAGTGCGAAAGGCGGCCCGGTTTTGCATACGAAACCGGATGTTCAACAGGTATAAACTATCGGGCGAAATAATGCCCAAGCCTTTGCCGAAAGTGAAGTAAGGAGAAGGGGTAATGGTTTGGGCAGTAGCCAGGTGAGTGCTGATGGATAGCAGGCCAACCATCAGAAAACCTTTTAATTTCATGTTTTAATGGGATTGGTGCAATATTATTACTTTAATGTTACCCATATGTTAAGGACTTAACACTTAGGTAAAATATGTTGTTTTGAAAAATCACAAACTTGACAACTTGACAAGTTTTAGTATTTTTACAAGATGAAAACTGTAACGGTGGGGGAGTTCAAAAGCAAATTCACCTATTATCTTGAGAAAGTAATGAAGGGTGAAGAGTTTATTGTGGCCTATGGCAGAAAGAAAAAGAAAGTAGCTTTGTTTTCTCCGTATGCAAACAAAAAGAGGCCTTTACGTAAACTTGGGCCTCTTGATGGTAAAGTTACCATTCAAATAAGTGATGATTGGGAAATGTCGGATGAGGAATTAATAAATGCATGAGTTACTTGCTCGATAGTCATGTTCTTATCTGGTCAATTGCAGATACTGCCCGGCTATCTCCAAAAGCGAAGGACATCATATCCAAAGAAAATATCTATGTGAGTGCGGCATCTTGGTGGGAGATTTCTATTAAGTTTAAATTGGGCAAACTCAAATTGGGAGACAAAACTCCTGAAGATTTTTTACAAGCCTCGCAGGAATTGGAATTCAAAGACTTACCACTATCAGAAGTTGAAACCAGTTCCTTTCATAAACTTGAACTTCTTACTAAAGATCCATTTGACAGGATGTTGGTTTGGCAAGCTATACAACATAACCTAATACTGATTTCAAAAGACAACCGCTTGAGTGTTTACGAAAAACTTGGGCTAAAACTACTTTGGCTTTAATACTTTATAAGATCATTCAGGGTAGCCAGAGCTCGTTTGAGTTCATCGCTCTGAATACTGCCCACTTTACGCACCAACCTGTCTTTTGAAACTGATCGAATATGGAAAACCAGCAACTCTGACTCAGCTTGCAAACCGTTTATCTTGGTTGGTGTAATGATAGGATTACCCTTGTAGCGTTTGATCTTTGTTGTAAGTGGAATTACAATGCACACCGGAAGTACTTGATTTAACATATTGCCACTCACAATCACTACGGGGCGTATTCCGGCTTGCTCACTTCCTTTTATCGGATTTAAATCGGCATACCAGATTTCAGCCTGCTTCATTTTTCTAATTGACGCAAATAATCTTCCATGCCTTCTTCTGCAATAGTTAAAATGTCTTTGTCATTAGCAGCCTGACTGTATGATTTTATATACTCTGCTTTGTCAAGATGTTCAAGGTAAAGCCGTACTGCCGTTTCGATTAGCTTATTTTTAGGAAGCGACAATGCTTTAGCCTTTTCGGAGAGTTTTTCAAGCAGGCTATCAGGAAGGGTGTTTGTAAATGTTGCCATTTTATATTTATGATTCACAAATATAAAACAACAATACAAATCGGACAAATACCTGATTATCAGTGAGCTTCTAACCAATTTTTTCCTATGCCTACTTCCACTTCCATTGGCACATCCAGAATAACAGCTGACTTCATTAACTCAATTACTTTTGGTTTTACAATGTCTTGTTCGTCTTTGTGAAGATCAAAAACAAGTTCATCGTGTACCTGCATGGTCATTTTGGTTTTCAGGTTTTCGCGTTTCAGCCATTTGTGAATTAAGATCATAGCGATCTTAATAATATCAGCCGCACTACCTTGAATGGGTGCGTTAATGGCGTTGCGTTCTGCAAACCCGCGTGTGGTTATATTGCGCGAATTAATATCGCGCAGGTAGCGCCTTCGGCCTAAAATGGTTTCCACATATTCTTTTTCGCGCGCAAAGTTGATGGAATCATCCATGTATCTTTTTATTGCCGAGAATTCTTTGAAGTACGAATCGATAATTTCAGTAGCTTCTGTTTTAGAGATGCCGAGATTCTGTGAAAGCCCAAAGGCGGTACTGCCATATAAAATCCCAAAGTTTACTTCTTTGGCTTTGCGCCTCATATCGGGTGTAACTTGTGCTAATTCTACTTTAAATACTTTGGCGGCAGTGGTGGCATGAATGTCGCGCTTGTTGCGAAACGCTTCAATCATGGTTTGATCTTTTGCGAACGAAGCGGCAATGCGCAATTCAATCTGCGAATAGTCGGCCGACATAAATAAAAATTCATCGCTGCGCGGCACAAACGCACTGCGAATTTGTCTTCCTTTTTCAGTTCGGATAGGAATGTTCTGTAAGTTCGGATTATTGGAACTTAACCGTCCGGTTGCCGCAACAGCTTGCCGATAGTCGGTATGAATGCGGTGGTCGAACTTGCTTACCATTTTTGGCAATGCATCCACATACGTAGAGCGCAGTTTTTCGTACTCGCGAAAATCTAAAATCTTGCGTGCAATTTCATGTTCATCGGCCAGCTTCACCAACACTTCTTCGCCCGTAGCGTACTGACCGGTTTTTGTTTTCTTGGCTTTATCGAGCAGCTTCATTTTATCGAACAGAATTTCTCCAAGCTGCTTGGGCGATGCGATGTTGAATTCTGTACCTGCGATTTGAAAAATTTCTTTCTGAACTTTGTGACTGTCATTCTTTAACGCATCACTCATCCACTTCAGCGTTTCTTCATCAATGCTCACGCCTTCAAATTCCATTTGAGCAAGCACGCTGGCAAGCGGCATTTCAACATTATGCAGCAAACGCCACTGACCCCGGTTTTCCAGTTCTTGTTGCAGCTTTTCTTTTAGTTGCAATACCTGGTCCATGCGTTCGCAGTGTGCTTCGGCCCCTTTATTTTCACTTAATTGATAGTGCAGGTACTGGCTGCACAAAATACCAAGATCGTGCGATGCTTCCGGTTCAATAAGGTAATGAGCAAGCAGTGTATCATAAAGTGGGCCCTGCACATCAACGTGATGTTTTTTTAAAGCCAACACCGAGGCTTTAATATTGTGGCCTACTTTGCGGATGCTCTCGTCTTCTAATACAATTTTAAAATCAGCTACAACTTTTTCAGATGTTACCGGGATAAAATAAGCTTCGCCTGGATTTGCGGCTACAACAAGGTGGGTAATTTCAAAGTCAAAGTTTTCAGCATCATCGGTTAAAACCTCTAATGCAAATTCGCGTTGTGTTTTTAGTTTTTCAACAAGGCTTAAGCGGTCTTCACTTGATTCAAGTGTTTTGTAAGAAACATTTTCAGCATGAAATACTTTTTTTTCGCCTGCCTGCTCGGCCAACAGTTCTTCGCCACCAAACATGGAAAGCTGTGCTGCTTTGGGTGTGGCAACGCTACCTTCTGCGGAAGCAGTGCCGCCTTGTAAACCAAAAATGCGCGGCATCATGGTTTTAAATTCCAATTCTTCCAGAATGGGTTTTAATTTTTCTACATCCGGTCCGGTGTAAGCCAGGTTTTGTTCATTCCATTCAACAGGAACATCGGTAATAATCGTAGCAAGTTTCTTAGATAAAATGGCCTGCTCACCAAATTGCTCTACGCGTTCTTTTTGTTTGCCTTTTAACTCGGCAGCATGGGCAACAACACCCTCCACTGTTTTATATTTCTTTAAAAGTTCGGCAGCGGTTTTAGGCCCAATACCGGGTATGCCCGGAATGTTATCCGAGGCATCGCCTTGCAGCCCAAGTATATCAATCACCTGACTTACATTATCAATGTCCCATTTCTCGCAAACTTCTTTGGGCCCCATGATATCAACCGAGTTACCCATATAGGCAGGTTTGTAAAGTTTTATCTTTTCCGTAACCAGTTGCCCGAAGTCTTTATCGGGTGTCATCATATATACTTCAAAACCTTCCTGCTCGGCACGTTTGGCTAACGTGCCGATAATGTCATCCGCTTCGTAGCCATCCAGGGCGAGAATCGGAATGTTAAATCCTTTTAAAATTTCTTTTACGATGGGTAAACCGCTGCGAATGTCTTCGGGTGTTTCCTGGCGCGTAGCTTTGTATTCGGTAAAAATCTCATCACGAAAAGTTTTAGCGGAAGTATCGAATGCTACGGCAATGTGTGTTGGTTTTTGTTTCTGAATTACTTCCAGCAAGGTATTGGTAAAACCAAAGGCTACGGATGTATTATGTCCTTTTGAGTTGATGCGTGGATTTTTAGTAAAGGCAAAATGCGCACGGTAAATAAGCGCGTAGGCATCTAGTAAAAAAAGTTTTTTGGAAGATTCGGGCATTTGAGTGAACGCTTTAATGGTTTTACAAAAATGTGTAATTTTAAAACATGCAGGAAACAATAGTTTATCCACCACGCACAATTATGGAAGTTTTTAAAATGCTTCCGGAAGGCACTTTGGCCGAAGTGATTGATAAAACGCTTTATCTGTCACCAACACCTATTACGGCTCACCAGCGAATTGTGAGAAAACTATCAACAGAAATAGATAGCTACCTTACCGATAAAAGTATAGGGGAGTTGTTTTTTGCTCCTTTCGATGTATTCCTGGATTCAGACTCAAACGCGGTACAACCCGACTTGCTTGTGGTGTTAAACACGAACAAACACATTATTGACGAGGCCGGTACCATTCATGGCGTTCCGGATTTAATAATCGAAGTACTTTCTCCAGGTAACAAAAAGCATGATCTCATCACCAAGAAAGCACTTTATGAAAAATTTGGTGTAAAAGAATATTGGGTGGTCGATCCTGCCGAAAAGCAAGCGATAGGTTTTGGATTAAAAAATAATAAGTATGAGGAGTTTTTTAACGGTAAGGGAGAATTGAAATCAAACCTTTTGAATAATACCTTCCATTTCTAATTCTTCCGCACCAAATGAAACTGCGAGCCGGAATATTCCTTATCGGTTAAGTGTAATACACGCCCTCCACGCACAGCCTCGTATTGCGCCCAGAACGTACTGGTTTTTCCATCAAATCGTTTTGTCATTACAATCTCCCAGGGCGAAACGGTTAAAGCGCCTAGGTATTTCTGATCGTAAAATTTCATACTGCCCACCATACCAAAAGCGCCTTTGTGATTGCTTGAATAAGTGCCATTGGTGTTAAAGGTAAATGCATCGGCCGAACTGGAGGCATTCATGCCGGCATATTGCCCGGTAGTTGTACTGTACATTTGCGCGTACGCGCCCGTAGAAGAATCCCAATCGCCAGCTAAGTCATTTACTGTAACCGCAAACTTGTTATAGTTTAAAAGTGATTCAACTTTTTCGGGTGTAGGAAACTCTTGATGAAAGGCAGCCTGTGAAGGCGACAGTATTTCAATGCATTTGGAAATACCATTGTTGGTGATAATACGGAAGCCCAAATGATATCGTTTGCCGGTTGATTTCTCAAGAGCATCGGCTTCAAAAAAATGAACACAGAAATAACACGGTCCTCCGTTATCGAACTTTCGAATGTTGCTCACATTGTAGCGGGGAAGAATAAAGCGATCGAATAGAACTGCCTCCAATTGATTACTGGATCTTAACTCGTCCGTAATTTCAATCCCATAATGTAGCAATACGGTAAATTGATTTTTGGTTACACGTACATAATCAGCAAAAGGCTGTGCAACCCAACCATCGTCAAAGTTGGTGGTGGCTGTAATAATGCCATGATTACCGGGTGTATTGGTAACCACAAATCCATTTTGCACACTGGCTTGTGTTACCGGTTGACTTGGCAGGTTCTGTACAACGGGTTGAGCCGGTTTTTTCAAATCGAGTGAGTGCAACAGTTGCTCAATGTCTTTCATATATTCGGTGCTATTCATCAACACCACCACGCTCAACTCAACTCCATAGCCGGTTATAGTGCTCAATAATGAATAGGCCGGTTTTCCTTCAAATGTAAATGTGCCGGCTGCTGAGTGCGATGTCCAACCGTCTTCCGTTTCGGTTTCGGGTTGAGGCGGTGTGGCGGGCCCCCAATTACTTTTCACAATCAAAGCATTCCATTCGTTATTAAAATCGGTAAGGGCATTGCCACTACTTTGAACACTTTTATAGATGCTTACCCGGCACCAGCTTTTGGTTATGTTATTTGTTTTTACGTACGAAGCTGCAAAGTCCTTTATCTCCGCTGTCCACCCTTTTGGCACTGTGTAGGAGGCAATGTCGAAGTGGGTGGGTTGAGCAGTAGCAGTTATAGTTATGAAACCGACAAGTATGATAATGTATTTTTTCATGGCTATATGATTTTGCTTTCGAGGGCTGTACGTACCAAGGCCGCGGTGTTTTTTACCTGCAATTTGGAGATAAGACTTTTGCGGTGTGAGTCGATCGTGCTGGCACTAACAAAAAGTTTATCAGCAATTTCCTGGTTGGTTAAACCTTCGGCAATCAACTTCAGTACTTCCAACTCTCTTCGCGTAAGCAGTAGTTGGTTGTGATCTTTCATGGTGTCGCGCAGGTTATTGCGCCCCAACCAATGTTCATGACCATTCATAACAGCAGTAAGGGCCTGTTCAATTTCTTCTAATGTAGAGTTTTTAAGCAGGTAACCCTTTGCTCCGGCATCTTTCATCCGTTGAATGTAGGTAAGTTGATCGAAGTTGGTGAGGGCAATAATTTTCAGTGAGGGCCTTTGTTGCAGAAGTGTTTTACAAATATCAATTCCATTTTGATCGGGCAGGTTAATATCCAACAACACGATATCGGCTGTATTCTTAATAAAATAACCAAAACACGAGCGGGCATTGGTTGCATGACCACAAACTTCAAAACCACTTAATTGTTGCAACATGCTGCGCATGCCCTCTACAACCAGCGGGTGATCATCAACAATAAATATGCGGGGTATCATTTTTCAAACTGGAATATGTAAATAAACTGAAGTTCCGGTTGAACTGGAGCTAACATCTACCGTGCCACCCAGGTATTCTACACGCGAGCGAATGTTATTCCAGCCGGCACCTGTGGATTGTTGAGTCTTGTTTACATCAAACCCGACACCGTTATCTTCCACCGTAATGCTGATTTCATTTTCATGAAAGGCTAATTGCACCAGTACGGTAGATGCTTTGGCATACTTGGCTGCATTGTTGAGTAACTCTTGTACAATCCGGTATAAAATTAATTCGTTGTTGGATGTCATCCGAATTTCGCTACCCAACGATTGAAAATTGACTTTAAAAATTCCTGATTGCTGAATAGAATCGCAATAACTTTTAAGTGCTTCTTCCAAACCAAATTTTACCAACACTTCGGGCATCATGTTGTGTGCCACACGCCTTAGTTCGGAAATAGAGTTGTCCAGCATATCAAGCGCGCGTTCAAACACGAAGGCACTTTCGGCATCTAATACTACGTTTGACTTCATATTGGTTAATGAAAATTTTACACCGGATAATAACCCACCCAGGCCATCATGCAAGTCTTTTGCCAATCGGCCCCGTTCTTCATCCTGCCCTTTTAATATTCCTTGTAAGGTGGCTACCTGCTGCTGGCCTTCCAAAAATTTAATGTGTTCGCGCTGTAACGATTGTTTGTGCTCGGCCAGTAACTGGCGCTGGCGGCTATTCATGTAAAGTAGTCCTAATATCAATAGTGCGCCACAACTAAAAATTCCAACACCAATCAGCAGCCGGTTTTGTTTCACTACTTCCAGCTCTTTTTGCGTGGCCAGGTTAGTAAGGGTGGCAATCTCACTTTCTTTTTTTTGATGTTGATACCGCGATTCCAGTGAAAGTATCAGCTTTTGTGTTTCTGAATTAGTAGCACTGTCGGCATAAATTTTATGTAATTCGGCATAATATAAAGCACGGCTAAGATTTCCGGTTTTAGTTTCAATATTTTTTAATACACCATATGCATCGGCCACTACCTTGAGGTTTTTAAACTTCTTTCCGAGTGTCAATGCCTCGTGTGCAAACTTTTCGGCTTCAGCGTATTTTTTTTGCTGCACATACAAGTAGCTGATATTTACACCAACTTCAGATTTTTGATAATCATTACCGGTGCTATCGCTAAGCAGGTATGACTTCATGTAGGCTTTGAGCGCATTTTGTGTGTCGTTGATGGTTTGATAGTAGTAGCCCTCGTTGTTGGCTACTATCGATGTAGCAACAATGTTGTTTATTTGAAGACTAAGTGCAACAGCAGAATCTAGTTGTATCTTGGCTAAGGGTAAATTGTTTTGTTTCATATACACGCCATAAACATCCAGGTAAATGAATAACCTGAATCGTTGCTCATCGGGGTAACCACGCAAAACCAATGCCTTCTGCAAATAATCATTTCCTTTTTGCAATTGACCTTCGGCAATCAGGGTATTGCCAATGTTTCCGTAAGTCATGGGTAAAAAGTCTTTAACCTTTTGAGATGAGGCCTGATCAATACGGGTTGAGGCAAGCATCAAATACTCCATGGCTTTGGAGTAATCGGTTTGGAACGAGTAAAGTTTGGATAGTGCATTATAGGTGTTCACTTCTAAAAGTGTATCCTGTACAATCGGAACATAGCGTAATGCTTCTTGTAAATAAACCTCAGCGCTGTCATATTGGGTTTTGTTGGTATAGCATAACCCAATGATGAAATTAACTTTTGCTGCCCTTTTTTTTAGATGCAACCTTTTGGCAAGCGGCAATGCGCGCCAGGCATACTTCAATGTTGAGTCATACACCCCCCGGTTAAAATAAAAACGTTGCACATCTTCAAGCGTGGCAACCAATGTACTATCGGGGTTACTTAGCTGGGTTAGTTTTAGCAAGCTATCAAGATAAGGTTGCTGCCTGGCCTGGCTATAGCCACAGGTTGTAACCAATACAAATAGAATCAGGCAAGTGAAAAACCGTAATAGCATAACAAAGCGAAAATACATTAATCACCACGGCTGCTGGCGGTGGTGAGTTTTAAATAGTTAAAAATCCCCTTTTTTGGTGATGGCATTCCAACTTCTGGGAGTGCCCCCCCCTAAAACTGAATTAGCCAAAATCCCCTTTTCAGGGGAAGATTAACGTTACCAACTATACTTACTTTGAACGTATAGAAAAGCCTTTACTAATTATGATACTTAACTCTTGAAAAATGAAAACAATTTTTATCCTCGCATGTGTGCTCATGTTTGCAATGGCCTGTTCAAACCCGGGCGGAAGTTCAGGTTTTAGTGTCGGGTTTTCAAAAGGAGTGAAGGCCGATTTTTCTACCGGTGCCAAAACTTCATACACCGGCTTTGGTATAGAAAATATTTATGTAGTTGATGCCGAAGATAATCAGCTAAGCGATAACGAGCTTTCGCTTGATAGCAAATTTTCGATTGTATATGAGGGGGTAGAAAATTATACTTTAAAAGATGGCAAAGCCTTTCCAGGTCTTTCCATTGCAGTAACCGATGCAAGCGGAGCCTATGTATTGAACGAAACCGATTTGTTTAGTACTTACACCGAAGGCTTTGACCCAGAAGCCGCCTCGGTTTTACGGGGCTCCATCACCGTGGGTAACCCCATGCAAGCCGGCAATTCTTATTTATGCAAAATACGTGTGTTTGATAAAAACAGCGACTCAGAAATAGTTACTGAAATGAGTTTTAAAGTAAAGGAATAATGAAAACCAATATGAACACGATACTCGTTGGAGCGGCTTTATTTATCTGTACTACTTCTTTTGGCACTGTGCGCACCGTAAGCAACAATCCTACGCGGCCTGCACAGTTTACCACATTTGCAGCAGCACAAACCGCATCGGCAAATGGCGATACAATTTATGTCTATGGATCTCCCTTTCAATATCCTACCATTACCGTGAGTAAGCGATTGGTAATTATTGGAGCTGGATATAATCCAAACAATCAATTCGGGCAGCCCACCAATATTGCCAGTGTAGATTTGTTTCGTGATACAGGTGTAAATAATGCTACGGGTACTGTACTCACCGGAATTCTTACCGGTAGGTTAGATATTGCCGGGTTAATGAGTAATAACATTCGGGTTTTTCGATGTCGGTTTACCAGTTACGTTAACATGGCAAGTAGTTCACCACTTGGTTATGCCGATGGCTGGACATTTTATAATAACATTTTTGACTCTTACCTATATGGTGGTGCGAACTCCCGAACTTCACCATCTGCAACTAATATTATAATAGCCAATAATATCTTCTCCAACACCAATGCCTACCTCTATGGGTTCAACAGTAATTCAGTAATCGTTGATCATAACTTGTTTCTCGGCTCTAATAATCTTTTTCGTATTTATAATGTGTTAATCACCAATAACATCTTTACACGCACTACAGGTACCGTTTTTTATGGGGCAAGCAGCGGACCGGTACTCTGTACTTTCAATAACAATATGTCCAATCAGAGTACAATAGCCGATCCTTCTACCTATAATCCGGCTACTAGTTTTGTAAATACGTTTACCGATGCAGGTGGTGGTAGCAACTTTGGTGCGGGTAATTTTGTAGGAGTGGATCCTTTGTACACTTCGGTGTCCAATTTTAATGGCTATGTAGCTTCCGCCAATTATCGGCTTCAGGCAACTTCCGTTGGAAAAAATGCAGCTACCGATGGAACGGATATAGGCATCTATGGTGGCTCTTATCCCTTTCCAAGTGGCGGTGCTGTGGGGTCGGGTTACGATACAAGCCCTATGCCGCCTATTCCACAGGTTACCGAACTTAACATTCAAAATGCAACCGTACCGGTAAATGGAACGCTGAATGTAAATGTGAAGGCAACCGTTAACAATTAAAGCTTAATAACGATTGCTGGTTATGCGAATAGCAACCTTCGTTCTGTTTATTGTAGTAACCTTTGCGGCTAACGCACAGGTAATAAACCGGGCTGAATATTTTGTTGATGTTGACCCCGGCCCGGGAAACGGTACATCCATTACGGTTGCTTCGCCAGCGGCATCTGTAAATTTAAATTTTACAATACCCACAACTTCGCTGGCACCGGGGTTTCATGTGTTGGGGTTTAGATCCCGATCCAGTAGCACTGGTTTCTGGAGTCATGTAATGCACCAGGCATTTTATATTATTCCTCCGCTTACTACTATACCAGCTACAACACTAACGCGGGCCGAATATTTTTTTGATGCGGATCCCGGTAACGGAAACGGAATAAATCTTCCGATTACTGCTGCCGTATCTGTTTCACAATCATTTGCGGTGCCATTAGGGTCATTAGCGGCTGGGTTTCATACTCTACACGTAAGAATGCGCGATAATACGAGCCGATGGTCGCTCGTACATGCTCAAACTTTTTATATCGTTCCGCCTGTAGTAGTGCCCGGCACGATTGAATTAATGCATGCCGAATATTTTTTTGATACTGATCCCGGACAAGGAAACGGTACGGCTATTCCAATTGTAGCAGGCAGTAACCAGGTAAATGCATTTGCCATTCCACTTACAGGGTTATCAGCCGGATTTCATACAATAAAGATCAGGTATAAAAGCAACTCGATACCAGCTTCGTGGAGTCATGGCTTTCAGGGCCAGTTTTATATTTTACCAACGCCTCCGCTTCAGGCACAAAAGATAACCCGCATAGAATATTTTATTGATACTGATCCGGGTTACGGAGCGGCATCAACAGTAAGTTTTACTCCGGCACCAGTGGTTGATCATCCGGTAGCAATCGATCTTACCGGGGTTGCTTCCGGTAATCACATACTGGGGGTTCGGGTAAAGGATGATAAAGGTTATTGGAGTGATATTACCACCTCATTGTTTACCGTTTCAAATTGTACTCCCCCGCCATCGCCAGCAGCAACCAATCAAGCACGTTGTAACCCAGGAACGTTAACATTAACGGCAAGTGGGTCAACTGGCACACAGGTTTACCGTTGGTACAACGATCCGATTTTAAACGATTTGGTTTTTACGGGCTCAGTTTTTGTAACCCCACCCCTTACTACAACCCGCAATTATTATGTAAGTATTTTGGATCCTACAACTTCTTGCGAAAGCGCCCGTGTTGCAGTAACCGCAACGGTAACCATTATTGCAAAGCCAACTATTAACCCAACGGGTAACATCAGTTTTTGCGAAGGGAGTTTTGTTTTTCTTTCGGCACCAGCCGGATTTAATACATACTTGTGGTCGGGTGGTGAAACTACGCAGCAGATTCTGGTTGCTGCGAGCGGATCGTATTCGGTTCAAACAGGAAATGGAACCTGCTTAAGTGAAATGTCGGATGCAGTTGTAGTAACCGTAATTGATGCACCGGATAAACCCATTGTTACTGCCTTGGGTAGTACAACAATATGTGGAACGGGCTCAGTTGAATTAACAGGCCCCGCAGGCTTTCAATATCAATGGTCGAACGGGGCAACCACACAAGCAATAACAGTTAGTCAAACTGGTTTCTATTCTTTGATTGTAAAAACAACCGGAGCCAGTTGTCCTAGTTATGCTTCCGATCCGGTAGTGGTTACGGTGCTCACACCACCTTGCACTACAGTGCCCAACAATCAACCTCCGGTTATCAACTCAGCACCGCTTGCCTCGCAAATTGAAGGCGTATTACAAATCGACCTTACCGAACTGGTAACCGATGCTGATAATAACATTGACTTTAATTCGCTGGCCGTTATCAATAATCAAACTGCACGGGGGGTGGCTGCTTTTATTGATGCCTCCTATTTTCTGCAGGTAGATTATTCGGGCAATGCTTTTACGGGGGTTGATAGAATAACCTTGCAGGTTTGTGATCTGGCCGGAGCGTGCACCCAACAAGTTATTGATATAAATGTGGTGGGCGAAGTGGTGGTTTTTAATGGCATTACCCCCGATGGTAATGGTATTAACGATTCGTTTTATATCAAATACATTGATGTGATTGAGGGTGCTGCACAAAACAAAGTATCTATCTATAACCGTTGGGGCGATTTGGTTTTTGAAACAGAAAACTATGATAATGTATCGCGGGTATTTACCGGACAAACCAACACGGGTAAAGACCTTCCTTCAGGCACTTATTATTATAAAATCGAGTTTATGTTGGGCCAAACGAAAACGGGCTTTATTACATTAAAGCGGTGATGTTATGAAACAATTTTTAACCATACTGTTTGCACTTGCATCGCTTACTGTGTTAGCTCAACAAGATCCGTTGTATTCGCACTACCTTAACAATCCGCTGTTGCTTAACCCGGCCTATTCGGGTAGCACTACTGATTTTTCGGCTTCGGTTATGTATCGTAAACAATGGGCTGGCTTTGAAGGCAGCCCGGTAACCATGAATGCCAGCGGACACACGGCCTTATCCAACAACAGAATGGGTTTGGGTTTACTGGTTTTACAAGATCGGGTTGGGGCCGATAAAACTACGGAAGCAACTTTAGCCTACAGTTATCATGTACCCCTCAGCCCCGATCTGAAACTTTCGTTTGGATTACAGGGCGGATTTATCAATTACCAAACAGATTATTCCCAAGTAAATTTTAATCCGGCTGATGGTAAGTTTTCCAATGTAAGTGAATGGAAACCTAATTTGGGTACTGGTTTACTTTTGCGTGGCGATAAATTTATGTTGGGGCTCTCCGTACCCAAGTTATTAAAAGCAACTACTACTGTTGAAGACCTGAGCACGAGTTTATATAATCAACATGCGTATGCGCTGGCGGGCTATGTTTTTCAACTTTCGTATCGGATAAAAGTAAAGCCATGGGTGCTGGGTCGTGTAGTAGGTGGTGCACCGGTATCGTTGGATTATG
This sequence comes from Cyclobacteriaceae bacterium, assembly GCA_019638355.1. Classification (GTDB taxonomy): domain Bacteria; phylum Bacteroidota; class Bacteroidia; order Cytophagales; family Cyclobacteriaceae; genus ELB16-189. The sequence goes on along the minus strand of JAHBTY010000002.1, from coordinate 623,600 downwards.
GTACAGCTATAAAAGTGGATGATAGTTATACGTTGGGGTTATTTACGCGCAATTTTTCTACGTATGGTGCACTGGCTCAGATTAACCTGGGCGATAACCTCCGGTTTGGATATGTGTTTGAATTACCTACGGGCAAATCGGTAGGAGTGCAGTTTACTACACACGAAGTTACACTGGGTGTGCGCCTGGGCTTGCTCAACTTTCATGATTTAACTACCATCCGAAATTTTTAAATCGCCCGGTTAATCGCAGAAACAACCAGCTGCATGGTGTTAAAGCAAATTAAAATCGCGGGCTGTTTTTAGTAAAGACTGCACGCTGTGTGCGTTAAACTTCCGCAAAAGATTTTTACGATGCGTTTCCACAGTTAGAGGACTTAAAAAAAGTTTACCGGCTATTTCCGGGCCATTTAATCCTTCGGCCAGCAACAGCAGTATTTCTTTTTCGCGCCTGGTTAAAACAGGTTTGCTATCAATGGTTCCCACCCGTTGAAATTGCCTTAATACTTTTTCATTGGCCGCTGCACTTAAATAAATTTTTCCGGCAGTTACCGCTGCAATAGCTTCCAGCAAATCCTTTCGCTCCATATTTTTTAGCAAGTACCCGTTACCTCCGCGTTGTAAAAGCCCGGTTATAATTCCGGCCTCATTAGTTGATGTAAGCCCAATAATTTTTGAGTTATTGTTTTTGCTGCGAATAAGTTCGCACAACTGCAGGCCGTCTTTATCGGGCAAGCTAATATCCAATAGAATTACATCCGGGCTATGTTGGTTTAAAAACTGAAGTGACTCGTTAGCGGTTTTACAACTTCCTATAATCTGCAGTTTGGGAGCATCGCGCAACATGGCACTTATTCCATCCGCTACAAGCGGATGATCATCGATGATAAGAATGGAGGTAATTTTATTCATAAATCAAAAAATCCATCATCACGGTAGTGCCCACACCTTTTGATGAGTCAATGTTTAATTTTCCGTTCAGATAATTTACTCTGCTTTTTACAGCTTCTAAGCCATTACCGGACTGATTGATTTGTTGGGTGTTAAAGCCCTTGCCATTATCCTCCACGATTACACTTAGCCTTTCGGCATCTCGTATAAACTGAATAATTACCTCGGTTGCGTGCGCATGTTTCAGAATATTATTAAGTAATTCCTGCACAATTCGATACAGCATAATTTCTGTATTGGGGTTTAACCGGCTATGTATGCCATGTACTTGCAGCGAAACACGAATTAATTTTCCGGCCGTAATACTATCGCATAAATCTTTAACTGCGTTAATTAGTCCAAGCTTCATGAGTACTTCGGGCATCATACTATGTGCGATGCTGCGTATTTCTTCTGATGCCGAATCTACCAGCGAATAACTTTTTTGAAACAACTCATTTTCTTTTAGTTCTTGCTTATCGTGCTGCAACGAGCTGAAGTACATTTTTATAGTAGAAAATAGTCCGCCCAAGCCATCGTGCAGGTCTTTGGCTATGCGTGTACGCTCGGTTTCCTGCCCATTTACCATTGCTTGTAACGAAATAATTTGTTGCTGACGTTCCAATTGCTTTACTTTTTGTTCCTGCAAACGTTGTGCGTTCCGATAATTTCGTCTGAGCAAAATAAAAATAATAGCAAGAGCCGCCAGTAGTATTGTACCAATACTTACATAAATATTCCGTTTGCGGGTTTGAAAGGCGCCTTCCTGCTGCAGCTTAATAATCTCATTTTCTTTTTGCCGGGTGCGGTATAAAACTTCAAGTTTGTTAACGGATTGAAGCCGTTCAACATTTAATATGCTATCGGAATAAGCTTTGTGCAGTTCGTGGGCAGCAAGGGCAGCCTGGTAATTCCCTCGATTTTTATGCAGTGTCGATAAAGCTGCATAAGCTGCCTGAAGTGTATTAAAATTTCTGCCGGTTTCTGATTTTTTGATTGCCTCACAAAGATTATGCTGTGCTGAGTCTGTTTGTTTGTTGGCAAGAAAGGCTGTGCCAAGTTTGTAATATAGGTTTTCTATTGTGGTTGAAAATTTTTTTTCCAACGCATATTGTAATGCCTGTTTATAGTATATAATTGCCTTAGCCGAGTGCCCCTCATGCATGGCAATATTTCCCAACCCTTCATAACTAAACATAGTGGGCTCCAAACTGATGGCGCCACGGTCAATGGTTATAATGGTGTCGTATAAATGGCGGGCTTCATCGTACTTCCCCAAGGTAAGGTAATAAGAAGCAATGCGTAGTAGTGGTGTTTTAATGTACCAGTTTTTGGTTTCTTGCTTGGCGCGGGTGTATGCTTTCATGTAATAGCTAAAACCACTTTCGGCCTGGCCCATTGCATGGAGTATATCGCCAATAACCACGTAGGCAAATACCAATTGAACATTAAATTTTGCATCGTTAATTTTCTCGAACCCGTCCGCTGCTTCCAACGCATACCGGAGTGAGGTTTGATAGTCTCCCAGTTGATAGTAAAGTTTGCTGAAGGTTTCATACAGATGCGGAACAAACTTTTCGTCTTGGGTTGCAAGACCTCTTTCCAAACAAGCCAAGGCAGAGTCATACACTTGTTGTTTTAAGTAAATATTGGCGAGTAGATTAAAAGCATCTGCATGATTGCTGATGTATCTGCTTTTATCTCCAAAATTCAGGGCCTGGCTCAAATAGTGGGTAGCCTCTGGAAGATTGCGCTTAAACCAGTGTTCTCTGCCAATATGAAATAATAGACTTGACCGGGTGCTGTCATCTTTTGCAGATGATAATTCAATGAGAAGGCTGTCGGTTTTTTCCTGGCACTTTACAGGATGGTAACACAGCCATGCAAGCACCATTACCCTAGCCAGCCTCAACATAACCGATTCATGTTATAAATTAACAGGCATACTTTCTCTAAATATAAGACATCCGGCTGGCATCCGGTTCTACCTGCTTTCAGGTATTTTTTATCCGTTCAATTCACGGTATTCAGGTATTGAGGCAGCTTTTATGTATTTCTACTTTTAGTTAATCAATTAACGCATTGAATATGAAAAGGAATATTTTAATAAACTTAGCGCTGCTGGTTACAGTTTTTTCACATGCAACGGTGCGCACAGTAAGCAGTAACCCCAGCACAATTGGTCAGTTCAGTACCATACAAGCAGCTATTGATGTAAGCGCAGATGGTGATACGGTTTATGTATATGGCAGCCCCAACATTTATGCAGGATTTGATATAGTAGATAAAAAGATAACTGTGATTGGCCCCGGTTGGGCGCCCGATAAAAACCTGCCTTTGCAGGCAATAGTTAATGGAGTAAACATTAGAAATTCACCAGCGGGTGGCAGCCCCGATGGTTCGGAATTGCACGGTCTTAGTATTTGTAGGCACGGCAACTCTTTCGCGAAATGTAGTAGCTGGTGATTTTGGTGTTAACAATATCCGGATTATCCGATGCCAGTTTAATTTTACCATTGAATTTCAATTAGCAGCAACCGGGTTTCTTTTTGAAGGCTGTCTATTCTATAACTATCTGAATTTTTCAACCAGCACCTATCAGAATTTCCTCTTTCAAAATAATATCTTTTTTTACAGCGTTGGCGCTATTTCCTTTATGGTAAACTCACTTACCAATAGTGTAAATGTTCGATTTGATCATAACCTTTTCTATAGCAGCAACAACAGCGGTGGAGGTACGGTAGCATTGTTTGCTTCTAATTGTCGATTCCTTACACTAACCAATAATATCTTTAATCAGGTTAATGCCGGGCTTAACCTTAGCTTAAGCTCATTTTCCAATAACATAACCAATAACATAACCTTAAACTCCGGCAATGCTGTATCGAATGCCACACCGTGGGCTGTTAATAGTAATGTAGATGGTGGAGGAAACGTTGCCAACACAAATCCGGCAATGGCCGATCAAGTAATTATTAATGGAAATAACGGTAGCCCGTTACTCAACTTTACAATAGCCAGTGGCCCGGCCAATAACGCAGGGAGCGATGGCAAAGACATGGGTTTATTGTTTGATACAGTGGGCAGTTTAAACTGGACGAACAGTCGCAACAGCCGGTTGCCGCGCATTTTCAGCATGAATATTATTACACCCACCGTAACACCGGGCGGTAATCTGAACGTAACGGTTGATGCACGAAGAAGTAATTAAAGGGAGTGATGAAACTTAGTATAGTCAATAGCCCTGAGTTAATAGTCAATAGTCAAAACGGCTATGGACTAAGGACTAAGGACTATTTACTCACTTTTCTTCTTTTACTTATTGCATCATCCACGTTTGCTCAAACCATTTCACAAGCTGAATATTTTTTTAATTCAGATCCGGGTACCGGCAACGGAACACCCATTACCATTACTCCCGGTGCAAATGTTACATTTACTACAAACATTTCAACCGGTGCGCTGCCACACGGTTTTCACCAATTGGGTCTTCGTGTACGCGAAACAAACCTGGGTTGGAGCCAATTTGAGCTTCGTGGGTTTTATATTACCACATTTGCCAACAATACGGCAAACCTTGCAGCTGCTGAATATTTTTTGGATACGGACCCCGGTATTGGAAACGGCACTCCTATTTTAATAACACCGGGAGCTAATTCTACTTTTACTATTCCAATTCCAACCGGAAGTCTTGCTGCAGGCTTTCACTTTCTTGTTATCAGAATTAAAGATGCAAATGGCAAATGGGGATTGTTTGAAGCGCGTGGGTTTTACATTACCTCATCAACAACTAATTCACCTGATATATCAGCTGCCGAGTATTTTGTTGACTCCGATCCCGGAAACGGCAATGGAACACCTTTGCCGGTTGCAACCGGAAGCACGGTAACGTTTACAGCCAGCATTCCAACAGCAAGCCTTACACCCGGGTTTCATTTTCTGGGTATTCGTACAAAAGGTGCTAATGGTAAGTGGGGAATTTTTGAAGCGCGTGGGTTTTACATTTCTTCTTCCGCTACCGATGCTGCTACTATTGTAACAGCCGAATATTTCTTTGATACTGATCCGGGATTAGGAAATGGAACTGCGCTTTCTATTCCTTCGGGTGCAATTTCAAATTTTACGGTAAACCTTCCTGCTACAGCGCTTACTCCCGGTTTTCACTTCTTAGCTATTCGTACAAAAGATGCAGCAGGTAAATGGGGTCTGTTTGAGATACGTGGTTTTTATGTTTCTCCAGTAATACCCACCATGGGCGATATTGTAGCAGCCGAATATTTTTATGACGGAGTTGATCCCGGGGAGGGTAATGGTTCTTCATTAACAGTTACACCAGGGCCAACCATCAACGAAAATTTTACGATTATAGTAAGTGGTGTACCATCAGGAACGCGTACACTCAGCATACGGGTGCAAGATGCAAACGGACGCTGGAGTGCAATAGATACAAAACCATTTACGGTGTTAACCTGTACGCCACCGGCACAGCCGGTAGCCTCAGGCGCAAGCCGATGCAATGCCGGAACATTAACATTAACTGCTACTTCGGGGGTAACGGGTTCGCAGGTTTATCGCTGGTATGCCGATGCTGCTTCAACAACTGTGTTGTTTACGGGGGCTGCGTTTACAACACCAACCATCAGCAGTAGCACCAATTTTTTTGTTAGTGTGTTTGATCCGATAACACTTTGCGAAAGCAATCGAACTTCGGTTACGGCAACTGTAATCAGTACGACTCCTCCACTTTTGAATATTACCAGTGCCACCATCTGCGAGGGCAATTCCATCACACTCAGTGCCCCGGTTGGTTTCGCCTCGTACCTGTGGTCGAACGGAGAAGCCACCCGCGAAATTGTTGTTACAACTTCTGGTAACTACACGGTTGTGGTTGGTGATGGTGCGTGTACCAGCCAACCATCAGCTCCGGCAGTAATTATTGTTTCGGCAAAACCAACTGCGCCTGTTATTACTGCCAGTGGCGCTACCGATTTATGCGATGGGGCTTCTGTTACATTATCAGCACCAGCCGGTTTTACCTATCAGTGGTCGAACGGGGCTACCACTCAAACTATTTCAGTAACAACGGCTGGTAGTTATACAGTCATTATAGCCGATGGAAGTAATTGTTTCAGTGCACCTTCTAATGCAATAATAGTTCGCGCATTTACAACACCGGCCAAACCAATGGTTGATGTTTTTGGAGGCACACAATTATGCGGAAATAATTCAGTTGGGTTATTGGGCCCTTCAGGGTTTACCATTTACCAATGGTCGGGTGGCCAAACCGTGCAAGGCATTTCTGTATCAGCAGCAGGCACTTATTCGTTGGTGGTAGGTAATGCTGCTAATTGTCTTTCACCTGCATCTGATATAATTACAGTAACGGCAACTAACCAACCTTGCGTCAGTGGCGGTTCTAATGTGCCACCCGAAATTAAGGTGGTTGTGCTGGCAGCTCAAATTGAAGGTGAACTTCAGTTTGATTTAACCTCCCTTGTTTCGGATGCAGATGGCAACATTGATTTTAATTCACTTAGCATATTGAATAATCAGACAGCCCGTGGCCAGGCAGCAAGCATTGATGCAGCATTCAATTTAGTAATTGATTATGCAGGCAACCCCTTTGCCGGGGTTGATCGCATTACGCTGCAGGTGTGTGATCTGGCCGGAGCGTGCGCACAACAAGTGTTGGATATTGATGTAGTAGGTGCCGTGAAGGTGTTTAATGGCATTACGCCCGATGGCGATGGTATTAATGATTTTTTATACATCCAGTATTTGGATGTAATTGAAGGAGCAGCCAATAATAAAGTAACGGTTTTTAACCGCTGGGGCGATTTGGTTTTTGAAACAGAAAACTATGATAATGTATCGCGGGTATTTACCGGAAAAACCGATTCAGGCAAAGACCTGCCCTCCGGAACCTATTTCTATAAATTGGATTTTGCTCAGGGCAAATCGGTAAACGGATTTATTGTTTTAAAACGATAAGTACCATGAAGAAGCTGTTGTACATACTGTTACTCTTGGCAAATTGGAATGCTGTTGCTCAACAAGATCCGTTGTATTCACACTACCTTAACAATCCGCTGTTGATTAACCCGGCCTATTCGGGTAGCACTACTGATTTTTCGGCTTCGGTTATGTATCGTAAACAGTGGGCTGGCTTTGAAGGCAGCCCGGTAACCATGAATGCCAGCGGACACACGGCCTTATCCAACAACAGAATGGGTTTGGGTTTACTGGTTTTACAAGATCGGGTTGGGGCCGATAAAACTACGGAAGCAACTTTAGCCTACAGTTATCATGTACCCCTCAGCCCCGATCTGAAACTTTCGTTTGGATTACAGGGCGGATTTATCAATTACCAAACAGATTATTCCCAAGTAAATTTTAATCCGGCTGATGGTAAGTTTTCCAATGTAAGTGAATGGAAACCTAATTTGGGTACTGGTTTACTTTTGCGTGGCGATAAATTTATGTTGGGGCTCTCCGTACCCAAGTTATTAAAAGCAACTACTACTGTTGAGGAGTTAAGCACGAGTTTATACAATCAACATGCGTATGCGCTGGCGGGCTATGTTTTTCAACTTTCGTATCGGATAAAAGTAAAGCCATGGGTGCTGGGTCGTGTAGTAGGTGGTGCACCGGTATCGTTGGATTATGGTACAGCTATAAAAGTAGATGATAGTTATACGTTGGGGTTGTTTACGCGCAATTTTTCTACGTATGGAGCACTGGCCCAGATTAACCTGGGCGATAACCTCCGGTTTGGATATGTGTTTGAATTACCTACGGGCAAATCGGTAGGAGTGCAGTTTACTACGCACGAAGTTACACTGGGTGTGCGCCTGGGCTTACTCAACTTTCATGATTTAACTACCATCCGCAATTTTTAAATCCTACCACCACGCCTCAATTTTCTTTTGTTTCTGAGTTTATATTGTTAAATAGACTCTATTAAAACCCAAGCCTATGAATGCAAGCACGCCTCTGCTGCAGTTTCTAAAGTGGGAGCGGGAGATTCCTACTCAGCTTTTTTTACGTCAGCCCTTTAATGGCCAGTGGAAAACCTGGACCTATCAACAAGCCGGTGAAGAAATAAGACGCATCGCCACCGGGTTAAAATCATACAACTTCCAGCAAGGAAGTAATGTGGCACTTATCTCTAAAAACTGCGCTCATTGGATAATGGCCGATCTGGCGATTATGATGGCGGGTTATGTTTCAGTTCCGCTTTATGCAACACTCACAGCATCCTCCATAAAGCAACTTCTGGAGCATAGTGAATCAGTACTGATTATAGCGGGTAAGCTCGATAATTTTGAAGAACAGAGAAGTGGAATTCCGGCCAATATAATTACACTGGGCATTTCAACCTATGGAACAAAAGCGGACCATACCTGGGAAGATTGGTTGACAAAATACGAACCTTTGAAGGAACCTCATGACTGGAAACAAGACGACCTGTTAACCATTATGTACACATCGGGCACAACCGGTAAACCAAAAGGGGTAATGCATTCAGTAGGGGCTTTTGATCGTACCATTCAGCAAGGCACAAGTGAGTTGGGCATACAAATGCACCCGATTTTATTTTCATACTTACCCATGAGCCACATTGCCGAACGCATGGGCATCGAGTTGATGGGTGTTTATCAGGGAGGAACATTTTCTTTTCCGGAAACACTTGAGTCGTTTCCAAAAAACCTGGCCGATACACAACCCACACATTTCTTTGCGGTGCCACGCATCTGGGCAAAGTTTCAGGAAAAAATTCTGGAAAAACTTCCGCAGAAAAAATTAGACACGCTGCTAAAAATTCCACTCGTGAGTTCGCTAATCAAAAACAAAATCAAAAAAGGCATCGGGCTTTCACGCGCAAAACAAATTTTTAGTGGCGCGGCACCTATTTCAATTGACTTATTGCAGTGGTATGAAAAGTTAGGTGTGCGCATTTTACAAGCGTATGGAATGACAGAAGATTGTGTGTATGCACACTTTAATCGCAATGAGGCAAACCGGCATGGCACGGTAGGTACACCCTTTAAAGGGTTGCAGGTAAAAATTGCAGCAGGTGGTGAGATACGGGTGAAGTGTCCTGGACTCACGCTAGGATATTATAAAGAACCAGAACTTACCAACGAGTTGTTTGATGAAGATGGTTATTTAAAAACAGGCGACCAGGGAGAAATTTCGAGCGATGGATTTTTGAAGATAACAGGCCGGGTAAAAGATCAGTTTAAAACCGATAAAGGCAAATACATTGCGCCCACTCCAATAGAAATGAAATTATTGGCTAACCCCGATATCGATCAGGTTTGTGTAGTAGGTATGGGCATACCGCAACCTATTGCGTTGGTAATTCTTTCAGCGAGTGGCAAAGCGAAATCAAAAGATGAATTGATTGCAGGACTAGAAAGTTCGTTAGCACAGATTAACCCTGCGCTGGAAACGTATGAAAAACTTGAGAAAATTGTAGTGATGAAGACAGATTGGACTGTTGAGAATGGGTTACTCACGCCCACCTTAAAAGTAAAACGAAACGAAGTAGAGAAAATACATCTACCTAAATATCCTACCTGGTACCACACGCAGCCAGGGGTGGTGGTTTGGGAGTGATAAAAATCATATCGTAATCTGAGTTATCTCATGTTATAGTAGTAATGAGAAAGTGATCTTGAGTTAGTGAACAAAGAGAACTTTACATTAACCCATACTACTATGAGAAAGCGTGAACTCGTAAACGCCATTATGACAAAAAATTTGCATGTGGTGCAATTGGAAGACAAGCTAACCGATGTGCGAGACCTTATCCGCAAGCATGGCATTCGCCATGTGCCAGTTGTTTATGGTAAACAACTGGTGGGTATAATCAGCAAAACAGATTTAAACAGATTAACATTTAGCAGTTTATTTGCCGGGCAAGATGATGCCGATGAAGCTGTATTTGACATGCTTACCATCTCGCAGGTAATGTCGCACAGGCCACGCGTGGTTAAATCAACCGAAACTATACGAGACGTTGCAGAAATCTTATCCACAGAAGAATTTCATGCACTACCCGTGGTGGATGAAAATGATGACACCAAATTGGTAGGCATTGTAACTACTACCGATGTGATTCGGTATATGTTAGAGCAATACTAATTTGGGGATTAGTAAATGAGTTGATGTGAAGACCGAAAGACTTATGTTTTCAAATCTTCAAATCAACTCGTCTTCAAATTTATTTTAGTCGGGCTTTGAAAAACTCAAGCGTATGCTTGTAGGCATCGGCTGTAAACTCCTGATTGAACTTAGGGTTACTTGGATTAGCAAATGCATGATCGGCATCGTAGGCCTTGGTTGTTAATTTTTTACCGGCAGCTTTCATGTTGGCTTCAAACTTGTCCATCATTTCCTTATTGATCCATTGATCTTGTGTAGGCCAGATGTTCAGCACATCGGCATTCAGGGTTTTTAATTTTTCGATATCCGATTCTGGCATACCGTAATAGATTACGCAACCCGCAGCTTGCTTGCCGGCTGTTAATGTTGCCTGCATGGATTGGCCACCGCCAAAACACCAGCCGATGGTTCCCACTTTTGCATTTTTACCGGCATACTCCAACGCGCCTTTTACAATAGCGTTACCGCGATCTTGTTTAAACTCACCCATGTATTTTCCGGCATCTTCGCGCGCAGTGGCAACTTTGCCATCGTACATATCCAACGCCAATACATTTACATTACCTAAATCATTATAAAGTTTTTCGGCTTCGCGCTTAATGTGGTCGTTCAAACCCCACCACTCCTGAAATACAAAAATCCAGTTGTTGGTTTTTGATTTGGCCATCAACACATAACCACTGGCCTCTTTACCATCGGGAGTTTTAAACGTAACCATATTACCGCTTTCACTTACGTGGATATAAGGCAGTGGATCGGGGTGCGACATGTTAAAGTCAGCGTCTTGTGCAAACAAGGCAAATTTTTCGGTTACAGAAGTGTGGCAAATGGTGATGCCATCATTAAGCGTAAGCTCTTGTGCGCGTACTGCAATTGTTGCAATCAGCAGCAGTAGTAGTAATTTTCCCTTTTTCATAATGAATGAAATTTAGTGAGTTAGTTGTTTTTAAAGTTGACCAGACAGTACCCGGTCGTACGTAATATAATCGGTATTAACCGGTTCAAATCCTTTTTGCCGTAGCAGCATAGCCACTTGCCCCCGGTGATAACTTCCATGATTAACCAAATGAATCATAATTTGTTCTACATTGTTCTCGAAATAATCGCCTACATAGTTATTGTATTTGAGTATCCGGTTAAAGTCATCGGTGGCTTCAATAAACTCCATCCAAAGTTTGTCAGCTTCTTCAATCATGATTTTAAGCTGTGGCAACGTGTACTCGCCCCAAAGTTTGTATTCACTTTTGGGTAAACCCTTAATACGATTGAGCCAGATAAAATTGGCACTTACCAGGTGGCCTAAAATGGTAAGAATTTTTTCATCGTTAACCGATTGTTTTTCAAGGCACTCAATTATACTGCGGTTGGCCCAGGCGTTGTAACTATACCATTTCAAAAAGAACTGCTTCATACGTAAACAAAAAGAGCAGCGAATTTACAAAGGTCTCTTATAAAATAGTTATAGCCATTAAAAAATGATCGAATTAACAGATACCAGGTGGGCTTTACTTTGACACGCGCGCCAGGCCTTCTTTAGCTTCCTTCAATGTAGCATCACCTTTTAAGGCAAGCTCATACAACAATTTAGCTTCTGATTTTTTTCCACGCTTTTCCATAATCTGTGCCAGCCGCATGTTGGCTCCCGCGTGGCTGGGTTCATTTTTTTGAGGCGTGTAGGTAAGGTACTTTTTCAAACAAGCTTCGCCCCGATCTAATTGCTGACCAGAAACTGCGCTTAGTTTACCAATCTGGTAGGTAGCCAACATATCATCTGGATTTTGTTTGAGGGAAGTTTCAAATAAAGCGAATGCTTTTTCATATTGTTTTTGCAAAACGTAAAAATTAGCAAGCCCTGGAGTAAGGGCGGCATCTATTTTTGTCATTGCGATAAACTCCTTTTCGGCTTCGGAATACCTTTTTTCGCGATAATAGATGTTGCCCAACTGCCGATGACCTTCAGCGGGATTTAACTTTTTAATTTCATTTGCCATTTCAATGGCTTTATCTACACTACCACCTGCAATTGCTGGTGCTTGCAGGTAATATTGAATTAAAGATTCACGGGCATCAACTGTTTTAGGATCAAGTTGAACGGCTTTCTCCCACGCACTTTTCATTTTAGGGCCAAGTGAAGCCTGCTTAAACAAATTGGCATCGGCCGCAATGGTGCCTAAGGTGTTGCCATACCAGGTGTGGTAGTCAGCAACTTTATCGTTGGTATCAATGGCTGTTTCAAAAAATTCTTCTGCCTCATCATATTTCTTTTCATCGAAGGCTACACGGCCTAAATAATACTGCGCAGCTGCAAAGTCTTTGTTATCTTTTTTAATAGCCAAGAGTTGCTTACGGGCTTCGGCATATTTTTTCTGTTCCCACAGTTGTTTGCCGGTAGTTACCGATTGGCCGAAGGCGGAAACGGTTGAAATGAGGATGAATAGCAGCGCACGCATAATGTTTTCTTTTTAAGACAGACAAACCTATTAAAAGGTTGCGTACCAAAACAATTCAGTTTTATTGAAATCCGGATAAGATTACGATTCATCAATTGCTTTCTATTGATTAGTTTATAATTTAGCTTACTATACTATAGTTATGCGGAGAATACTGTTGTTTTTGCTTTTATTCTGGTCAAATGGAATTGCTCAGAATAGAAAAATTGTTGTCCAGATAGTAGATGGTGAATCTAAAAAACCAATTAAAGGGGCAAACATAATTTCAACAGCAAGTAAGAGTGCAATTTCTAACCACTTGGGTTATGCTGAATTGGAGTTGGGCATCAATGATCAATTAGTTATTTCTTCCATTGGTTATGAAACATCGTCAATTCAGGCTTCTACCGAAGCGAACTTGAAGATATTAATGAATAAACGATTTATTCTTCTCAGCGCGCTCAATCTTTCATTTGACAAAATTTTGGAGGAAGATCCTAACTTAAACAAGATCAATCTAAGTACAGATTTTGGACAATCGGCTAATTATACTGGCGGGTGGCCCCAATTCTACAATGAATTAGCCGAACTACTAAAAGGCGACTCAGCTTTTTTTAACCAGAAATTTCCTATTGAAGTCAGGTTTTCAGTATCAAAAGCGGGTATAGTAAAGGACGTATTAACAAAACCCGAATCAGAAGCTATAAAGAATGCATTCAATAAACTTGGTACTTGGCAACCAGCAGTTCAGGCAGAAATACCGGTTGACCAGCATTTTGTGTTTCTGGTGATGCGATCTTTAAATAAAACACCAAATCCAGTGGTAGTAATGGAGCTAACCGCTGAACCTAAGGGAGGAATGACTGCCTTTTACGGACATATTGCCCGGAATCTTAAATACCCGAAGCAGGCAAGAAAAGAGAAAATTGAGGGACAGGTTATGTTAAAGTTTCTTGTTGACTCCGATGGAAGCATTAAAGACGTTCAAGTTTTGCAAGGTATAGGAGGCGGTTGTGATGAGGAAGCGGTGAGAGTAGTATCAACCTCACCCAAGTGGAAGCCTGGTACCTTAAGAGGAGTTCCTGTTCCTCAAGAGATAAGATTACCCATACAGTTTAGACTTTAACTCAATTGACTGAAAGCAGTAGGCAATGTGAAAACCACATTGCCTACTGATAGTTGTTTTTTGCCTATTGATTTCAATATCCTTTTGTAATCCCTTTCTCCAACGCTGGTATCCCCTTCTTCATCCACTCCGGTTCTGGTGCGCCCTTCAGGTAGTAATCAAAAAACTGCATCAGCCTCAAATCATAATCTTTTCGGTTTTGTCGCTTTTGCAGGTTGTGCACTTCATCGTTGTACACCAACATCCAAACGGGTTTTTGTAACCTGCGTAACGCCATGTAAAACTCAATACCTTGGTACCACGGCACGGCATCGTCTTTATCATTTTGCATAATCAACACCGGGGTTTGAATTTTATCAGCATAAAACAGTGGAGAGTTTTCAATGAAGTACAGCGGCTTCTCCCACAAGGTTCCGCCAATGCGGCTCTGACTTTTTTCATATTGAAACATGCGGCTCATACCGCTGCCCCAACGAATACCCCCGTAGGCACTCGTCATGTTTACTACGGCTGCACCTGCACCGGCCGCTTTAAATAAGTTGGTGCGTGTAATAATGTAAGCGGTTTGATAGCCGCCCCAGCTTTGCCCTTGTATGCCGATATTTTTTTCATCTACAAAACCGGTGTTGATTAATTGATTTACACCGGGCATAATACAGTTGTAGGCACTTTCGCCCGGCAATCCATTTTTGTAAACAATGTCCGGAACAAAAACCAGGTACCCATTACTTACACACATAATACGTTGAATGATTGACCACGCTGGTTGTGGTTTAAAATACGAATGCAATCCATCACTGCTCTTCTCGTAAAAATATACCAGCATCGGGTATTTCTTTTTCGGATCGAAGTTTTCGGGTTTGTATAATAATCCCTGCAATGGAACATTATCGAGCGAAGTGTAATTCACCAGCTCCACAGTTCCCCACACGTAATTTTTTTGTTGCGGATTGGCATTGCTGATTTTTTTTGGATTGGTGAACGTGAGGTTACTGGCCCACACATCTGGAAACTCCGTAAAATTTTCACGTGTAAAAAGAATATTATTGCTGTTTAATGCCTTCGTTACACCGGAATAGCGATAGTTGCCTGCGATTAGTTTTTTTAGTTCACCCGTTTTTAAAGACAGGTTGTAATAGCCAAGCGTTTTGCTTTGCTCATCGTATGCACTAAGTAGAAGTGTGGCATCGGTCTTGATAAATTTATCTTCGCGGTTAAGCCAGGTATTTCTAAAAGTTATTTTTTGAGTGCGACCCACTTTTGTGAGATTGATGGCTGGTGTTTTTCCTTGCGGGTCGATTGACCAGATATCGTACCGATCGTACACTAAAAACCGCGTATCGCTTTCTAACCAACCAGCAAAACCATACGAAGAAGGATAGTCCGGATGATCGTCTTCTTCATCGGCAAACGAAACGGGTAAAGTTTTGGTGATTGATTGAGTTTGTTTTGAAGCCACATCGTATGTAAACCAAGCAGTATCGGGCAAGCTAAACCAAAATACAAATTTTGCTTTGGGCGAAATGGAAATATTCCCTTTTACTTTTTCGGCAATCTTATTTTTGTTTCCGGTTTTTACATCAATAATGTAGGCATCTTCGGCCGTATTAACATCGTAAAAATTGCTCCATCGATAGGGCAAGTCGGATAGGCCTAACGCAATGGCAGCGTTGCCTTCATCGGCCAACATAACTTGCGGAATGGTTGTACCGCCCAGTAATGCAATTGATTTATCGGTAAGATTAATAGCGGTTTGATACGAACGCTTTTTCTCTGCCTCCAGGCGACTGTTTTGTTGGGTTTGCAACACACTGTCTTTCCAGTTCCATACTTCTACTTTAATAATTTCTTCTTCCAGGCGCGTAGTGTCTTGCACCAATGGCTTAGGCGCTAATCCAAAAAAAAGTTTGCTTCCGTCTTTTGAAAAATTTGGAGTGGCGTGTTCGCTCACAAACCAGTTGGCTGGCACTTGTGGGGTTTTATCATGAACCAGTGCCGTGGCAGTTGCTTCGCCATTCTTCCAATATTGAAGTGAATAAAAATGATTGGGAGCTTTTGTGGTATCACTATCCAACAGGAAAGAAACTTGTGTGCCATCTTCGCTTATGGCCAACCCTTTATACTTGTATTTGGGTTTACCTTCGTGCAGTTGTTTTAATTCTGCTTTTTGAAGGTCGTACCAATACATACCGGGTTTCAATGTAGAATCGTTGCCGGTACTATGGAATAATAGTCCTTGCCCAAATTTGGCAAAGGCATACTCCTTCACAAATCCAAACTGTAAATTTTGATTGGTGTTGAGATTACGGAGCACTAATGTGTAGCCATTCTCTTCGGTGTTCTTTTTAACTTTTTTAGGTTTGGAGGGTTCGGCTTTTTTTGCTGTATCGGGTTTGGCTTTAGCCTTTTCTTCTTTCAACGCTTCTAATTGCCATGCAGCCCATTGCCCCGCTTTTTCCGGAACTTTAAACGATTTTACATTGGCAATTTTTTCTGTCTTGCGGGTAGCGAAGGTGAAAATACCGAGCGAATCTTTAGGCAAATCTTCCTTTTTCTTTTTCTGCCTGCGCATATCCTTCACCAATTGATGCTGGGGTTTTATTTTAAACAACGCGTGTTGGCTATCGAACGTAAGTGCAATTTCTGATGCACGCTTTACAGAATCCTGCGTGCTGGTTTTCAGATTATGAAATACAACTTTGCCATCGCCATCTTGTGGGTTAATGGTAAAGGCCGCATAGATACCATCGGGCGTAAGGGCCTTGTAGGTAATGTCTTTCCAGCCATCATAAACAGATGGTGTAAGTGGTTTTTTAGTTACGGGCTGAACGGCAGATTTCTTCTGGGCAACGGCTAATGTACCTGTAACCAGCAACAATACAAGAATTCGGAACATAAAATGGGATTTTTGATAGCGAATGTAAGCATCGTGTAATTGATTCGTGTACTTTTTTGATTAATGGCAATTAGTCAGACTACCTTTGCAACATGGAATTAACTTTAACAACTCCTGCGCTCCTGTTCCCAACTGTTTCATTGATATTGCTTGCCTACACCAATCGGTTTCTGGCAGTGGCTGCACTTATCCGCAAGCTGGCCAACGATTATCAAACCAAGGAAGACAAAAAAGTGGCGGATCAGATTCGGAACCTGAAGGTGCGACTGCGCTTAATCCGCGATATGCAAATGCTGAGCATATTCTCTTTATTTCTGAGTGTGTTGTGTATGTTCTTCTTATTCAGTGGTGAGGAGTTGCTGGCAAAGTATGTTTTTGGTGCTTCTTTACTTTCCTTGTTGATTTCATTGGGCATGTCATTGCGCGAAATTCAGATTTCTACACGCGCACTTTCTATTCAGCTAAGCGATATTGCTGACGATGTGAAGTTGTGGGATCCGTTGAAGGATTTGGTAGGTAGGAAGAAAGGGGAGTAAAGTTGTTTGTGAATAACCAAGGTGGCTGGGCACAAGCGAGACGCTTGCGCCAGTTGGGTGGGACGTCAAGCCTAGCCGAATCATAACCACTAAATCACCAAGTCACAGAGGAGCACTAAGCTCTTTGTGCAACCGTGGTGCCCTTAAGTCTTTGTGGTAACCGCTTAAAAATACTCAAACACCCCATTCTCCGTCTTCAACGTAACTTTTTTGGTAGTTGCGTTTTCAACGTGGCCAATAATCTTCGCGTCAATACCAAAAGCTTCTGAAGTAGCAATTACTTGTTGCGCATATTGTCGGGGAAGGTAAATTTCCATGCGGTGGCCCATGTTAAACACCTTATACATTTCCTTCCAGTCGGTGCCGGAGCATTCGTGTATTAGTTTAAACAGCGGTGGAATCTCAAACAGGTTGTCTTTAATTACATGAACATTTTCTACGAAGTGCAGCACCTTGGTTTGTGCGCCACCACTGCAATGCACAATACCGTGAATGTTTGCGCGTAATTCGTTTAACACTTTCAGCATTACCGGGGCATACGTGCGTGTGGGCGATAAAACCAGTTTGCCTACATTCACCTCTACACCCGGCACTTCATCCGTTACTTTGTATTTTCCTGAATAAACCAACTCATCTGGAACAGCTTTATCATACGTCTCCGGATATCTTGTCGCATAGCTATGATCAAACACATCGTGCCGGGCAGAGGTAAGTCCGTTGCTACCCATGCCGCCATTGTATTCACTTTCATACGTAGCTTTACCCGATGAGGCCAACCCAACAATCACATCACCCGCCTGAATGTTGGCATTATCGATTAAGTCATTGCGTTTCATGCGTGAAGTTACCGTGCTATCTACAATAATGGTTCGCACCAGGTCGCCCACATCGGCAGTTTCGCCACCGGTACTGTAAATTTCCATGCCGTGTTGGCGCAGCATAGTCAACACTTCTTCGGTGCCGTTGATGATGGTTGAGATCACTTCACCGGGAATCAGATTTTTGTTACGACCAATAGTGGATGAGAGCAAGATTGGCCCAGTGGCGCCTACACACAATAGATCATCGATGTTCATGATGATGGCATCTTGTGCAATGCCTTTCCAAACCGAAAGATCACCCGTTTCTTTCCAATAGAGATAGGCCAGCGATGATTTGGTGCCGGCTCCATCGGCATGCATAATGGTGCAAAACTCCGGATCGCCAGCTAATGTATCGGGAACAACCTTACAAAAGGCTTTCGGAAACAAACCCTTATCTAATGTTTTGATGGCCTGGTGTACATCTTCTTTGCTGGCGGAAACCCCGCGTTGGTTATAGCGATCGTTGCTCACGTGGTAAATTAAATCAGGCTACAAAAGTGCAAAAAGATTGTGGGAATGCAGGCTGATAGTTGCTGGTTTCTTGTTGTGGGTCGAATCGTTAAACGGGAACATCAACAAAACGAGCATCCGGTAACTTTCAATACATGTTAGTACCTTGCAGGTTTTAAATTGAAATTATTTGATCATGAAGCAACTCATAACTTTCGTATTGTCTATCACTTTTTTGTCAACATTAGCTCAACCCAAACCGGGCGAAATCATCACCACCCAAAAACAGAAGTTTGTATTTGAAACCATTACATCCGATCTGCAAAGTGTATGGGGTATAGCATTTCTGCCGGATGGTCGGATTCTGGTAACTGAAAAGAGTGGCGAAATCCGGATTATAAAAGACGGCAAGCTGTTGCCTGAAAAAGTTACAGGGGTGCCAAAAGTGTATGATAAAGGCCAGGGCGGACTGATGGACATTCAACTTCATCCGGATTATGCAAAGAATGGTTGGATATACTTAACCTACGCGAAGCCAGATGGAAGCAATGGCGGTACGGTAGTAGCTCGTGCTAAACTGCAAGGCAATGCCTTGGTTGGTCTCGAAGAGTTATTCAAAGCGCAACCCACCACTTCATCGGGTGTGCACTTTGGTTCGCGTATTGTATTTGATGGCAAAGGGTATATTTATTTTTCATCGGGCGAACGGGGCAGGCAGGAAAATGCACAAGACTTATCAAACCACCTGGGTAAAATTTTGCGGCTGCATGAAGATGGTCGCGTGCCAACCGATAACCCGTTTGTAAACACACCAAACGCAAAACCTGAAATCTGGTCGTACGGTCATCGCAATCCGCAAGGTGTGTATTACGATTTACAAACCAACACGTTGTGGAATCATGAACATGGGCCCAAAGGTGGTGATGAACTGAATAAGGTAGAGAAAGGAAAAAATTATGGGTGGCCGGTAATTACATATGGCATAAATTATAACGGCACACCGATAACGGATATAACATCCAAGCCCGGTATGGAACAACCGGTTCGGTACTGGGTTCCATCCATTGCGCCTTGCGGCCTAACTATGGTTACAAGCGATAAGTATCCGAATTGGAAGGGTAATTTTTTGGTAGGAGCATTGGCGTTTCAATTAGTAGCAAGGGTAGAAGTTGAGAATGGAAAATTTATTGCTGAAGAACGCATGCTCGAAAAAATAGGACGAGTTAGGGCTGTAGTTCAAAGTCCTGATGGATTTATTTATGTAACTACCGAAAACCCGGGAACGGTAAACAGGCTGGTGCCGGTAAAGTAATTGGTTGTATTGATTAAAAGGATGAATGAAAAAATTAAAGGAGTATCGCTTTGTTTACGAACATCGCCATACTCCTTTAACACAGTAATTACTGCTATTACTTCAGGGTATCTTCAAACAATTTCAAAATTCGTTTGTACTCATCGGTCCAACTGCTGGGCTCTACAAAGCCATGGTCTTCCATGGGGTAAACAGCAAGCTCCCAATTATCTTTCCCCAATTCAATCAATCGTTGAGTAAGCTTTACGGCATCCTGGAAATGAACGTTTACATCTACCATACCGTGGCAGATAAGCAAATGTCCTTTTAAACCTGCTGCATGATAATAGGGCGAACTTTTCGCGTAAGCAACGCTATCGGTAACAGGTGTATTTAAGATGTTGGCTGTATAACCATGATTATATTGAGCCCAATCTGTAACCGGGCGCAAGGCTGCTCCTGCAGCAAACACATCGGGTGTGGTAAACATACCCATTAATGTAATAAAGCCACCATACGAACCCCCATAGATGCCAATGCGCTTAGCATCAACACCATGTTTTTCGGTAAGCCACTTGGCGCCATCCACATGGTCGGTTAAATCTTTACCACCCATAAAGCGATAAATGCCAGTGCGCCAATCGCGGCCATAACCAGCGCTGGCCCGATAATCAAGATCGAGCACGGTATAGCCTTTATCTACCAAAAGATTATGAAACATGTATTCGCGGAAGTAGCTGCTCCACCATTTGTGTGCGTTTTGCAAATAGCCGGCACCGTGTACAAAAATTACTGCGGCACCATTTGGTTTTTCAGGTTTGTACAAACGTGTATAAACATCGGCACCATCGCGCGCTTTAAACGAAGTTACTTCCGGTTCGCGCCAGTTGTACGATTTAAATTCAGCGCTAAGCGAATTGGTAATTTGCTGTGGTTTAGCTCCGGCTTTATTTTCTTGCAGGTACAACTCCCACGGTTTGTTGCTGTAAGAGTAGCGAAAGGCAATCCATTTTTCATCGGGCGAAAGTTCTACCTCGTGCGCCCCGGTCATGCTGGTTAGCTTTTCAGCTTTACCTCCGGCAACAGGAAGTTTATAAAAATGTTTTTCACCCGGATGAACTTCGTTGGTAATGATGTAAAAGAATTTTTTATCGCGCGAAAGCGAAACAGATTGTACCTCATACTTACCGGCCGTTAACGCTTGTTTTTTATTAGTGGATACATCGGCTGTATATAAATGCGAGTAGCCACTTTCTTCCGATTGAAACCACAAGGTTTTATTATCAGCCAACCAACCCATGTTAGCCCCACCAAAAAAACCACCACCGGTACCGGGGCCGCCAATCCAGGCTTCATCGTGTTGGCGATCAATCAATTTTAGTTTAGCGGTGGTTACATCCAATGAAACAATCCAACGATCTTTATTGTCATGCGACCGTAATGACAAGGCATTATTCTTACCATCGACCGACCAAACCAAACCGGAATAGCTCACTGGCCGTGGTGTTGGTTTTTTATCCTTAGCGTCTTTGGTTTCTTTAACAGGATAATCTTTTTTGTATTCAGGGCTATCAAATATTCCCGCAAGGTCATCGGTTTTTACCAGCAACACCGTATCGCGTTTAATATCATATACAAATAACTCGCTGCTGCTTTGCACACCGCCTACTTTAGAGCGGGCCGGAATATCTTCGGTAAAACCCGATTCGGTTACGTAGTTGGGTACAATGGTATTTTTGGCACTGCTGCTTTTAATAACCTGGTACGTAACAAAGTTTCCATCGGGGCTTAATTGAATGGCGCTGATGTTGTTATCGCCATAGTAAATTTCTTTGGGCCGGGTAGGTGCATCGGCCTTACGGTTTTTAGCGGATGCTGCACGGTTATCGCTACGTTGCTTTAGTACTTCGAAGTAGGCAAGCTGATCGGCTTTGAGCCATTTTTCCTGTTCAGAAGGTTTTGCATCGGGGCGTTTGGTGCCGCGTTTAAAATCAGTTAGTTGGGTAAAGGTACCGGTGGCAATTTCCCAACTGTACAAGTTGTTATTGGCGGTAAAAATAATTTTACGATCATCTATGGAAAAACCAGCGCCTGATTCGCGATCAACGGTATTAGTAATCTGAATAGTTTTGCCGCTAACCACATCCAGTAAATATAAGTCGCCATTTTTTTCAAAAACTTTCCTGGTAAATGTTTTATTGAAAGCACCCGCGAATGACGGCAAAGCCCTGCGTACAGATGCCTGTACTTTTTGTGGTGTGCGATTAACGAGCGTGATCGAATACATTGAATCGCCCGGATTTTTATCCGGATTCCAGTTGAAGTAAAGTTGCTTGCTGTCGTCCGACCAATTGAGATTGGAAGGGGCTACACCAATCCATTTAGGATCGCGCATAATTTTTTCAATGGTGAGCGGAGTAAGGCTTTGTGCCCACGCAGCCTGGCTGATAAGTAAAAACAATAGGATTTTTTTCATAACAGAATTAATAGTAGTGGAAAATTAGGAAAAGCCTTTTGCATGCAAATGAAAATTGTATCAGTGGTAAAAATGAGATAAGAATCATTACTTAATGAGTATTTACTATTTCCATTTTACCTTTGCAGCATGAAAGAATTTTTGGAACGCGAGTATTACGGCAACACGGTAGAACATTACCTGATTACGCTTGGTATTATTGTGGGTGGAATTATTGTTGTGCGCATTGTTCGAAAGCGCATTTTGATTTTTCTTAAGAAATGGAGCGAAAAGACCGAAACCAAATTAGACGACTATATTGTTAAAGGCATTGAAAAATTCGGACTGCCTATTCTGAATATCATAGTGCTTTACTCAGCCCTCCATTACCTCACTTTTGCTGAAAAGATTACGAAGATTATCAACAATGCACTGGGTGTAGTAATTACATTCTACATTATTCGAATGATTTCTGCCTTCGTGCGGTTGTTATTGGAGTCGTTTATAAGTAAGCAAGAGGGCGGGCAGGAAAAACTTAAGCAATTAAATGGCATTATGCTTCTCGTTAATGCGGTGGTATGGGGCGTAGGCTTGCTGTTTTTGTTTGATAACCTGGGCTATGATATTACGGCCATTGTGGCCGGGTTGGGTATTGGCGGTATTGCCATTGCACTTGCTGCGCAAAATATACTGGGCGATTTATTCAATTACTTTGTCATTTTCTTTGATCGCCCGTTTGAAGTAGGCGATTTTATTACTGTTGACGATAAACGTGGTACGGTGGAACACATCGGTATTAAAACAACCCGGCTGCTAAGCGTAAGTGGCGAGCAGCTGGCTTTTGCCAACAGTGATTTAACAAAATCGCGTATTCATAATTTTAAACGAATGAACCGCAGGCGGATTATTTTTTCGCTGGGCGTTGTTTATACTACTTCGCCTGAAAAGCTGGAAAAAATTCCGACTATACTTCGTACTATTATTGTAGATCATGAAAGGGCTACTTTTGATCGTGCTCATTTTGCAAAATTCGGACCCTACAGCCTGGATTTTGAAGTGGTGTATTTTGTAGAATCTTCCGATTATGTACAATACATGAATATTCAGGAGGGAATCAATCTTAAAATTTTCAAAGCCTTTGCGCAGGAAGGAATTGAGTTTGCTTACCCCACGCAAACCATTATTGTAGATAAGTAAACAATTAGCGCTGCTTTTTTTCTTTCGTAAGATCGGTAACAATGCTATTAAAGATGGAAAGGATTAGACTAAACCCCAGCGCCCACCAAAATCCATCAACAGTAAAGCCGGTAATAAAGTAATCAACCAAAAGAATAATCAAGGCATTAATTACCAGCAGAAAAAGCCCCAGTGTAACTACCGTAATGGGTATGGTAAACAAAATCAACATTGGTTTTACAATAACATTGGCAATAGCCAGTACTACTACCACCAGCAACGCATACCCATAATTTTCTACATGCACACCGCTTTGTAGCAGGTACCCGGTAAGTAATACAGCAAGGCCGTTAAGTAGAAAGCGCACAATTCCGTTCATAAATCGATAGTTTGAATCAAAGATAAGGTTTGAGGCTTCTTCTGGAGTTGAAATTTTAACTTTAAATCTCGAATATTTTTACCTTCGCTTTCTTATGTACGCCATTGTTGATATTGAAACTACAGGCGGGTACGCAGAAAATCATCGCGTTACCGAAGTAGCCATTTATCATTACGATGGGTTGCAGATCACCGATCAATTCCACACCCTGATTAACCCCGGCCGAAAAATACCAGGTTTTATTACAGGCCTAACGGGAATCACTTCGCAAATGGTACAGGAAGCTCCGCCTTTTGAAGATATAGCTTCCGAACTTTTTGGTTGGTTAAAAGACCGGGTGTTTGTGGCACACAATGCCCATTTCGATTATAGTTTTTTAAAGAAAGAATTTGAAGAGGTTGGTATAAGTTGGAATGCAAAAAAACTTTGCACGGTAAGACTTAGTCGCAAGATAATTCCAGGTTTAAGTTCGTACAGCCTGGGTAGGTTGGCAGAAAGCCTGGGGATAAAAATAGCCGACCGGCACCGCGCAGGTGGCGATGCCATGGCCACAGCAAAAATTTTTGATTTGCTGATGAAGCGTGATAACGAAGGCGTAATTGCCAAAGCGTTGAAGCGAAACTCTGGCGAAACAATTCTACCGCCCAATCTACCGAAAGAAGAGTTTGATAAACTTCCGGCCAAAGCGGGCGTATATTATTTTCACGATGCGCACGGCACGGTTATTTATGTTGGCAAAGCCATCAACATTAAAAAAAGAATTGCCGGTCATTTTACAGGCGAAGCACGCGAGTGGAATCGCTCCAACATTCGTAATGAGATTCATCACATCAGTTATGAATTAACCGGCAATGAGTTGATTGCATTAATTCTTGAGTCGCAGGAGATAAGAAAGCTGTGGCCCAAGTATAACCTGGCACAAAAGTATAAAGTAGAAGAATGGGGCGTATATGATTATGAAGATCGCAACGGTTATTTACGTTTTGTCATCAACATCGTAACCAAAGGTGCGCGACCGCTCATTACATTTTCATCCAAAGGTGATGCATGGAATTTTATGTGGGATAAAGTAAAGGCAAACGACCTATGTCCTAAACTAAGTGGCTTGCAGGTGGCGAAAGGTTTATGCTTCAGCCACCAATCCGGCTCGTGCAAAGGCGCGTGCCAAGGTGTTGAAAAAGTAAAAAAGTATAACAAGCGTGCGCAACAAACGATCGATTCATTTTTTGAAGCAGGAGAAACCGTGGCACTTGTTGGCCAGGGTCGCAGGCCCGATGAAAAATCGGTGGTGTTAGTTGAGAGGGGGAATTATCTTGGGTTTGGTTTTTTCGATCAAAGCGAAAACATTTCCACCCTGGAAGCAGCCCGTAATTTTATAAAGCCATCGAAGGATAACCGCGTAGTTCAGAATATCGTGAACTCCTATCTCACCAACCCGAAAGGAGTAGAGTTGTTATTGTTTAATTAGGCGTTTATTACACTTAATCAGAAATAGATAATCCGTTACTTATAAAGTATTTAGTTACAAAATGAATTACATCGACCTCTTTGGCTACTTCGGTAGCTTTTTAACCTGCATTACGTTTATGCCGCAGGTATATAAAACCTGGCAAACCAAAAAGGCGGGCGACCTAAGTCTGGCTATGATGTTGATTGTGGTGTTGAGCACCATCGTTTGGTTGGTATATGGTTTTGCCCTTATGCTGTGGCCGGTAATTGTTGCGAACGGAATTGTATTTACCCTAAGCCTGGTGTTGGTTTACTTTAAACTTACGTTTAAGCAGTAGTTGTTTTCGGTTGCCAGTTACTGGTTTGCGGCAACTGGAAACCAGGAACCAATTGACCCTCGCCAATTGGTAACTTTCCGCAAAAATTCTAACACCAAATAGTTATTATTGCGTTTCATTTCTTTAAAGAACAGATAGGATATGTCATTTGCAGGAGCAACAGAAATTCAGCAGGAACACGCACAAAAAGTAAAACAGGTTTACGCAGAAGTAGCCAAGGTAGTGGTGGGGCAGGAGTACATGGTAAACCGCCTGTTGGTAGGCTTGTTCACAAACGGCCACATTTTGCTGGAAGGCGTTCCCGGCCTGGCCAAAACCCTTACCATTAGCACGGTGGCGCGGGTGCTGCACCTCGACTTTTCGCGCATCCAGTTTACACCCGATCTGCTTCCTGCGGATTTGGTGGGAACCATGATCTACAACCAGAAGGAAGGAAAGTTTGAAGTAAAGAAGGGGCCCATCTTTGCCAACATTGTATTGGCCGATGAGATTAACCGCTCGCCAGCCAAAGTGCAATCGGCTTTGTTGGAAGCCATGCAAGAAAAACAAGTAACCATTGGTGAAACAACTTTTAAGTTGGATAAGCCCTTTCTGGTAATGGCCACGCAAAATCCTGTAGAGAATGAAGGTACCTACCCACTGCCCGAAGCGCAGATAGACCGCTTTATGATGAAAGTGTTTGTGGATTATCCTACCAAAGAACACGAGCTGGAAATTATGCGTAGAATTTCCAACATGCAGTTTAGCTACGAAGTAAATCCTATTCTTACCAAAGAAGATATTTTCTCTATTCGCGAAGCGGTGAATAAAGTGAAGATGTCAGAATCGTTGGAGAAATACATTATTGAATTGGTTACGGCTACCCGCAAGCCTAAAGAATACAAACTAGAACATGAAGCACAATACATTCAGTTTGGAGCTTCGCCCCGCGCCAGCATTAACATGAACCTGGCTGCCAAAGCAGTTGCCTTTATGGATGGCCGCGAGTATGTGTTACCAGAAGATATTAAGGAAGTAGCGTTGGATGTGATGAACCACCGAATTATCCTGAACTACGAAGCGGAAGCCGATAACGTGCGCACCAAAGACATTATTAAGGCGTTGCTTACTAAAGTGCCGATTACGAAATAGATTATTTTTCGATAATTTATTTGTCATGCAATCGTATGTTAGTGCATTTCAATAATTGAAGGTTGGGTTTCTTTTGGTTTGTTGCGTACCTTTGCAACATCATGTAGCTTACTACCGGTTTTTTATTTCTTTGCTTTCCCTTTCGGGATGTAAGTTTTACCACTCATTATTATATTCTATTTCTGTCCAATGCGCCAGTATTTTCATTTATTTGATCTTTCTCAAAAAGTTAATTACAAAAACGAAATTTTATCAGGCTTAACCGTTGCTCTTGCCCTCGTTCCTGAGGCTATAGCCTTTGCCCTAATAGCGGGTCTTTCGCCACTTACAGGATTGTATGCAGCATTCACTATTGGGTTAATTACTTCAATATTAGGAGGCAGACCTGGCATGATCTCCGGAGCAACAGGTGCAATAGCAGTTGTGATAGTTGCATTAGCAAAGAGCCATGGCGTAGAATATATATTTGCTACCGTTGTATTAGCCGGTATCATTCAAATACTCGCAGGGTTATTACGTTTGGGTAAATTCATTCGTCTGGTTCCACATCCGGTAATGTTTGGTTTTGTAAATGGATTAGCGTTGGTGATTTTCCTTTCCCAACTAGATCAATTTAAAATGCAAGATGCTACTGGTGTTCTGCATTGGATGACAGGAAATACTTTGCTTGTTATGGTGGGCCTTGTTCTGCTAACCATGTTTATAATTTGGGGATTGCCTAAAATAACAAAAGTTATCCCTGCATCTCTTGCCGCAATATTAGTTGTATCAGGACTTGTGATAGGCTTTGGCATTGAAACAAAAACGGTTGGAGATATTGCCTCTATTCAAGGTGGCTTTCCACCATTTCATATTCCGGTTATTCCATTTACATGGGAAAGTTTACAAATTATTTTTCCGTATGCTTTGATTGTTGCCGGTGTTGGATTAATTGAAAGTTTATTAACGCTTAACCTGATAGACGAAATTACCGAAACACGAGGCAGAAGTAATAAGGAATGTGTAGCCCAGGGAGCCGCCAATGTAATAACCGGTTTCTTTTCTGGTATGGGTGGTTGCGCAATGATTGGCCAAAGTTTAATTAATATCTCAGCAGGTGCAAGGGCAAGGTTATCGGGTATAGTGGCATCGGTAATGTTACTTATGTTCATCATGTTTGGTGCGCCACTGATTGAACAATTACCAATGGCCGCCTTGACCGGACTAATGATTATGGTTGCGATTGGAACGTTTGAATGGGCTAGCCTTAAGACATTCGGCAAGATGCCAAAATCTGATGTGCTCGTGATTGTGATCGTTGCTTTGGTAACGGTATTCCTGCACAATCTGGCATTGGCTGTATTGATTGGTGTTGTGATTGCGGCACTTGTATTTGCATGGGAAAACGCGAAGCGCATTCGTGCCCGTAAGTATGTAGATGATAAAGGGATAAAGCATTATGAAATTTTTGGGCCGTTGTTTTTTGGTTCGGTTACAGCCTTCAATGAAAAGTTTGATGTGCTTAATGACCCGGACGAAGTAATCATCGATTTTGCGGAAAGCCGTGTTACAGACATGTCGGGAATTGAAGCCTTGAACAAAATAACAGAACGTTATCAGAAGGCTGGCAAAAAATTACACCTTAAACATTTAAGTGCCGACTGTCGCCAACTATTGAAAAATGCAGAAAGCATCATTGATGTAAATATTATTGAAGACCCTACTTATCGCGTGGCTGTCGATAAATTGGTATGATCAGGTTAACAGGAATCAAAAGTTGGATTGAATAAGAGCCGATTAATGATTTTTAATATAACTTCTTCTTAAACCAGAAAGCAAGGTTTACAAGTAGGATTAAAGCAGGCACCTCAATCAATGGCCCGATAACACCTGCAAATGCTTGCCCGGAGTTAATTCCGAATACACCTACCGCTACCGCAATCGCTAATTCAAAATTGTTACCGGTAGCGGTAAAAGATACCGAAGTATTTTCTTCATAGTTGGCGCCCAGTTTTTTCGAAAGAACAAAACTCAACACAAAAATGATAATGAAATAAATTGTCAATGGTATTGCAATACGCACCACATCCAACGGAATGTCCACAATCATTTTTCCTTTAAAGCTAAACATGATTACGATGGTGAATAACAAAGCAATCAGCGTAAGCGGACTGATTTTTGGTACTACGTTTTGTACATACCAGTCTTCACCTTTTATTTTTTTAAAGAAGTAACGTGTTAAAAATCCGGCAATGAAGGGAATGCCCAGGTAAACAAAAACGCTTTCGGCAACATCGCCCATGCTTACATTTACTACAGAACCGGCTATCCCAAAATAAGGTGGCAGTACTGTTATAAACAGCCACGCAAACAAACTGTAAAAGAGTACTTGGAAGATACTATTGAGAGCAACCAGGCCGGCTGCATATTCTTTATCACCTTTGGCCAGGTCGTTCCACACCAGTACCATGGCTATGCATCGCGCAAGGCCAATCAAAATTAACCCGATCATATACTCTGGTTTATCGGGTAGAAAGATGATGGCCAGCAGAAACATAAGAATGGGCCCAATTACCCAATTAAGTACCAGTGAGAGGCTGATAACTTTTATGTTTTTAAAAACCTTGCCTAAATGTTCGTAACGCACTTTTGCCAAAGGCGGGTACATCATAATAATGAGCCCGGCAGCGATCAGAAAATTAGTAGTACCGATCTGAAATACATTCATGAATTTTTCAACTTCAAAGAAGTTGCCGAGTGCAATACCCAATGCCATTGCCAGAAATATCCACAGCGTTAAGTACCGATCTAAAAAGCCAAGTTTGCGAGTTGCCATTTATACAGGTGTTTTATCAATCAGATAATCGAAAAAGCAAAACAGATTTCTTTGCCTATTTCCAACACCCGTTCATGGTATTTAGCTGATTCCAGATCGGTGCCATCAAAGTCTTTAGGATCGTTGAACGGAAGTGAAATTCTTTTTTCGGCACCAAACACAATGGGACAATTTTCATCGGCATGCGAGCAAGTCATAATTGCAGCAAAGCCCGAGCTTGGGTTAAAGTTGTCGCTGTAGGTTTTTGAGAATGCAATAACAGCCGGTGCTGCATCAGCAAAGCGTACTTCGTATTTGGGGTTGGCCGAAGAGTCGGCACCGGTTATCTGAAACCCAACCTGGCGCATGGCTTTTACGGCACGTGGGTTAAAGGCTGTGGCTTCGGTACCACCCGAATAGCATTGCACGTTTTTAACATTATAATAATGCGCTGCAGCCTGGGCCCACAATTGCGAGAGGTGACTTCTGCGCGAGTTGTGCGTACAAATGAAATTAAGCAAAGCTGGTTTTTGTTCGGTTGCTTTTTGGCGAACGTAAGCAGCAAGTTGTTCCAAAATGGCTTTGCGGTCGGCAGTTATTTGAGCATACTGGCCTTCAAACGATTTTACCAGATCTGCCAGGGGGTTAAACAATCTATTCATGGGGCAAATATAAAACTTATCGTAATATTACGATATATAAATACAGACTAACGCATGTTATCAGAATCTTACTTTCATTACCCTTTTTTTATCGTAATGTTATTTGGGGTTTCAACCTAACCGCCTCATTTTCATTTGACTTATCGCAATATTGCGATTGTAATCCGTTTGCTTTTCTGCGTTTGAACCTGTTGCAGGATCATTTGCTTTAACAATTCGGTAACATAGCCGCCTTAACGGGTTAATATTGTAACAGCACCTTTGCGGGAAAATAATTCACCCCAATGCGCGGCAAATTTTCAATTCTTATCCCGGTTCTTGCACTGTTTTTTATTTCATTTTCAGGTTTTGGGCAAGGCTCCATTAGTGGTATCGTAAAAGATGCCAAATCAGGAGAACCCATTATAGGTGCAAACGTGGTTATTCAGGGTACAACTATTGGTGCTGCAACTGATCTTGATGGCAATTTTCTGATTACTAATGTTTCAGCGGGTACTTATATCCTTCAAATTTCATTTGTTACTTATAAAACGCATACCGTTCAGGATGTTGTGGTTCAAAATGCAAAACGAACTACATTGGAGATTTCGTTGACAGAAGATGTTTCAGAATTAGAGGAAATAGTAGTATCGGCTACCCGTTCCATGGATAATGACTACTCTATTCTGGCTGCAATCCGCGAAAGTAAGTTAGTGGTAAGTGGTATTTCGGCCGAGATGATTACCCGGACACCCGATCGGGATGCAGCTGAGGTGGTAAAACGTGTACCCGGTGTAACCATTATGGGAGGAAGATACATTGTTATCAGAGGCGCAAGTGAACGCTACAATGTTACTATGCTAAATGGAGCTTATGCACCCAGTATGGAGGCCGATAAGCGATCGTTTGCATTCGATGTTATTCCAAGCGGACAATTAGATCAACTTTTGATTTTCAAGAGCCCTTCTCCGGAACTGCCGGGCGATTTTGCTGGTGGTGTAGTTAAAATTGTAACTAAAAACATACCAGAAGAAAACAGTCTTACCTTTGGTTATTCCCTGGGCTATAGAACAAACTCAACATTTTCAGACTTCTATCAAAGCCGGAGAGACGGAATACAAACACTTGGATTTAATGGCGGCTTGAATAATCTGCCTGCAAACTTTCCTGCTGATTTAAGAGGTTTAACCGATGAGGCTTCCTTAAGTCAGGCCGCTAAGTCGCTATCCAACAATTGGGTGCCTGAACGAATAAACTCTTTTTTAGATCAATCGGCTTCGCTTACCGGAACATTTAAATTTAATATCAAGAAAGTTCAGGTTGGTAATATTACTGCCATCAATTGGAGTAATAGCAGAAATCGCTTTAATGTTACCCGTAAAGATTTCAACCAATTCGATGAGATCAATAATCAACCCTCATTGATTTATAATTATGTAGATGATCAAAACAATCAAAACTCCAGATTAGGAGTACTATTTAATTGGGCATTTCGCTTTAACGAAAACCATACCATCGAATTTAAGAACCTGGCTAATCAAATAAACAATTCCCAATACATTGCCCGCGAAGGAAGAAACATAGAAGGTAATTTTTACGGAAAATGGGGTGGCTTTCAGGAAGTTTTCAGGGGAGTTTATTCTGGCCAATTATTAGGAAAGCATAAGTTTTTTGATGGTAAGACTACTGTTAATTGGGTTGCAAACCTGGGGAAATCCTATCGCGACTTACCTGATAACAGAAGATACAGAAGAGACCTTAATCAAGGAACGGGCGAAGAGAGAACCTATATCCCCATACGGCAAGCACAGGTTTATTTCTTAGGTAGATTTTATGGTGAAATGGAGGAGAACTCACAGTCATTATCGGTTGGTGTGGATCATACATTAGAAGTGAAAGATAACTTCCTACCCGTTCTATCAGCCGGTGTGTTTTACGATATGAAGGATAGAGACTTTGTAGCTCGCAACATTGGTTTCGGAAGAGATGCCTTTAACTGGAATACAAATTTGGAGTACCTTCCTATTCAGGATTTATTTAATCCGGCAAATATTTATTCGGGCAACGGACTGATAATTGACGAGCAAACAAACGGAAGCGATTCATATAGTGCAAGCAATAAATTGTTAGCTTACTATGGTGGTATTACCCTGCCATTTGGTAAGAAGCTTACAGTTTCAGGAGGCGTTCGAGTTGAAAATAATACACAGTTGCTAAATAGCGCAACCAACACAGGCGATGATATTGATCAGGATGTAAATGTGAATCGGGTACTTCCTTCGGCTAACGTAGCGTTTAACATAAATGAAAAAACTTTGATAAGAGCTACGTACGGTCAAACACTAAACAGACCAGAGTTTCGTGAAATTGCTCCGTTCAGCTTTTATGATTTTGAATTCAATTGGGTTTACAGTGGTTCGCCAGGTTTAAAAACTGCAAAAATTCAAAATTATGATTTGAGATTTGAGTGGTATCCATCCAAAACCGAAATGATTACGTTTGGTGGTTTTTATAAAGATTTTACGGATGCGATTGAAGCAGTGTATGTACCCGGAGCAGGTTCGCAGGGTGCCAAAGGTTTTCGGTATGCCAATGCCCAGTCAGCAACGGTTTATGGCGTTGAGTTAGACATTCGTAAATCATTGACAGGGTTAACCGGTAGCAAGTTTCTGGATAACATCAATCTCTTATTCAATGCTTCATTGATTAATAGTACGGTTGATGTTGGCACACAACCGGAGCGTCCTTTAATGGGGCAATCACCGTATGTTGTAAACGGAGGTGCATATTATCAGAATGATCAAAACGGGCTTCAGGTAGCACTTCTTTATAATGTGGTAGGAAAAAGACTATTTGCTGTTGGTGGTTACACTGACTTTGGTGATGCACTGTATGAAGACATATATGAGATGCCACGTGGATTATTGGATTTAAGTATCACAAAACGATTTGCTGAACGTATGCAAGCCAAGTTGTCGATTTCAGATGTTCTCAATCAGAAATACATGCTCCTACAAGATGGAAACAGAGATGGAAATTTTGATAAAAAGAATGATCAGGTAGTTCAGGAAAATCGATTTGGGTCACTTATAACATTAGGTTTTACCTATAAAATCTGGTAACGAACAGAATAGGATTCGTAATCTAAAGTTCGGCCTCTGTTAACATTGGGTTAACAGAGGCCGAATACTTTTGCACCAGTCTTAACTAAATTGAATAACAATGGAAAAATTTAACTGGAACTGGAGAAGGCTGCTATCACTGGTCATTCTAGGTGCCTTTGTGGTGGTTTTAGCATCTTGTAACGATGACGAGGATCCTGTGGCTGTGCCCTCGCTTACTTTGGCTGCGCCCTCATTTCAGGGAATAGTAGGTGCTAATGCAAGTGTTCAGGTAACAATTACAGCTCCGGGTGGACTGAAGGAATTAACAGTATTAAAGAATGGAGCAGCTTTCGATGTGGAAGCTTATACAGGCCAAACTTCGGCTACTTACGATTTAACTTATTCGGTAGAATCTTTGCCTATCGGAACAGTAACAAACTTTACCTTCCAGGCAAAAGACAATAAAGATCAGTTATCAACTCTTTCAACCTATGCAGTAACCGTTGCAAGCAAAACAATTGTTACAGTAAGTGGAATTATTAATGCAAGCACCACCTGGACAGCCGATAAAATTTATCAATTATCAGGTTACGTACGTGTGGGCGATGATGCCGCAAGATCAGGTGGAACCAATATAACTGGCGTTGTATTAACTATTGAAGCTGGTACTGTTATTCAGGGTTTATCCAAAACAGGCACTACACCTCCAGGTACACTAATTGTACAGCGTGGTAATAGAATTGAAGCAGTAGGCACCGAAAGCAACCCGATCGTGTTTACTTCTGCAAAAGCTGCCGGAACCCGTAACCCTGGCGATTGGGGTGGAGTGGTTTTAGTTGGAAGAGCTGTGAATAACCAAAGTGCAAACGCTGAATTAGAAGGTAACTATGGTGCCTTGCACGGAGTTGGTAATACACCAATTTCCTCACCTGATACTGATAACTCAGGAACATTAAAATACGTACGTATTGAGTTTGCAGGTACTCCTATCAATCCAAATCAAGAAGTGAATTCGTTAACAATGGGTAGTGTAGGTAATGCAACTACTATCGATTACGTTCAAGCTTCTTATGGTTTAGATGATGGATTTGAATGGTTTGGTGGAACTGTAAATGCAAAACATCTTATTGTGTACAGAGGTTTAGATGATGATTTTGATGTGGACTTCGGGTGGTCTGGAAATGTGCAGTGGGCTATAGGTATTCGCGATAATACTCTTGCAGACCAATCGGGTTCTAATGGTTTTGAAGTGGATAACGATGGAGGAGGTTCAGGCGCAACTCCGTTTACTTCAGGTGTATTTGCTAACGTAACCATTATTGGCCCCAAGAAAACAAGCGATGTTAACATTCAGGATAACTTCCAGAATGCTGCTCACTTACGCAGAAATAACAAATTAAAAATCTATAATGCAGTATTTACCGGTTATCCTAATGGAATTTTCATTGATGGTGCTACTACTGTTGCAAACGCAGCAGCAGACGAACTTCAATTGCGTAACGTGGTTTTAGCTGGTGTTGAAAACTGGGGTGGAAATGGTTACGGATCGGTAGCAACTACCGAAGAACAAACTGTTACAGGCCTGCCATTTGGTACCAACACACAAAATCCACAACTACCCAGAGGATTCATGTTTGCAACAACAGCTAATATTAGTGGTGCCTCTGCGCAAACCTGGTTCAAAACAGCAG
The DNA here is from genome assembly GCA_019638355.1 of Cyclobacteriaceae bacterium. Taxonomy (GTDB): domain Bacteria; phylum Bacteroidota; class Bacteroidia; order Cytophagales; family Cyclobacteriaceae; genus ELB16-189. The sequence goes on along the minus strand of JAHBTY010000002.1, from coordinate 588,751 downwards.
CTTATGGTAATGTGCTGGAAGACAAGTGGACCGATCTTGGCATAAACGGAAACGTGTTTGATTTGGGTACACCAACCTTCACGCCTTCTGCAAACTCTTCATTGCTTGGCAAAACTAATTTGTGGAACAATTGCCCGAATGCCGGTACATTCTTCGATAAAACTGTAAACTATATTGGTGCCTTTGGTGCAACCAATTGGGCTGCAACGTGGACCAACTTCGATCCTCGTAATACCGCCTATTAATATTTGAAATTTTAGGGTAAAAGTGTCGGGGCCCGGGCTCCGGCATTTTTATTTTTCTACACTATGAAACACGTTATTCTCATTCTTTTTTTAATAACATTAATCGGTGGTTGTGGCAAAAAATATGATCCTGCTAATTACTTTTCCAATACTCAATTGGATTCGCTTAAAGTGGAAATCATTACGTATATCTATCAGGCTCCGGAAGGTGCCACCTCGCAAACCCGATTTGAAAAAAAATTCAGACCCTATTATGTTTCACAACTTCCCAAATTCAATTTGGAGAAGTTATATAAGAACGAAGCTGGAAAGTATTATTTCTACATGCGAAGGCCGGCCCGAAGCAGCCAGGGAAATTTGCGTGATGTAGGCGGTAGTTTTTATCTGGATCAAAGTGGGCGAATACATTCTTTTAGGGAAATTTTTAACACACCTGTTGGCTCTATTGAAGAATTAAAGTTAAAAGGTGATATCCTTTTTGATTGGATAATAAAGCATGATAATGTAAATGAACATATGTTGAATCCGGATTTAATAGAATGGCCTACAGAATGGAGCTATTATGATACCGTGCGGTATGAGTGGGTCTCCAAACCTGGGTATTAACACCTAATTAATCTTCCGCTGCTTTTCTTTATAAGTTTCCATTACTTTTTTAATCTGAATGGAAGTGTTCACTAAGGAATCCTGAGCTTTTTTATTATTCTCAATTCTGATTTTCAGGGCTGCATTTTCAAGCTTGTTGTTCTCCAACGATTTCTCCAATTGAATTTTTTCCTGTTCGTTGTTACTCATTTTAATCGTTAAGTCTTTGCTTTGATTGAGCATACGTTGCTGTTGTTTCTCAACTGCATCTAACGCCTGCTGGGTTTCATCAATTTGTTTTTGAACCTGATCGCGATAAAATTTTATACCAAACTGATAAACCATTTTATGTAACTCGCGGGTAGCGTAGGTAACATCTTTCTCGTCCCACTCGGTGGGGTTAATGCCCATCCACACCGTAGTGGTTTTATCACTGCTTTGGCTGCCGGCATACACAATGCCTTTGCTGAAAGGCGTGCCGCTAATAACAGGTTCGGTTATTACGGCCGGTGAACTAAGTAGTTTAACCTTACCCATCTCTTTTTGATAACGCGTAAACGCCTGCTGAATATCTTCTTTGCGACCTTCCAGCGTAGTGGCAAACACTTCAATAGTTTCGTTCTTTACCTTTTCGTTTTGTTTATTTACACTTACGGTTTGGGCTTGTGCAACCACCAGCGACAAGCATAATACCAACGCACTTAAAAACTTATTCATGTATTCTGTGTTAAAGTTTCAAAGCTACTAATAATGAGTAAAAAAATTTTAATAACCGGAGCCTCGGGCCTGGTAGGCTCGCACCTTACTGATATGCTGCAGCAACAAGGCTATCAGGTTGTGCATGTCGGTCGCACAAAACGTGCCGGAAAAATTTCCACCTTTGTTTGGGATGTAAATGCAGGCACTTTTGATGTACAAGCATTGGCGGGTGTGGATACAATAATCAATTTGGCCGGTGCTGGTATTGCCGATAAACGCTGGAGCACATCGCGCAAGCGTGAAATTCTGGAGAGCCGGACAAAGTCAGTAGCCTTGTTGAATAAAGTGCTGAGCACAACATCGCACCAGGTAACAACCTTTGTTTCGGCATCGGCAATTGGATATTATGGTTTTGGATTTGGTGATGAAGTGTTTACAGAAGATACAAAGCCAGGAACTGATTTTCTGGCCAACGTTACAAAGCAGTGGGAAGAAGAAATGGATAAAATCCAACAACTTTCTATTCGGGTTGTAAAGCTGCGTATTGGAATTGTATTAAGCGATAAAGGCGGTGCACTTACCGAAATGGCAAAGCCGGTGCGCATGTTTGCGGGATCACCATTAGGAAGTGGCAAACAAAATCTCTCATGGATTCACATCGAGGATTTGGGCGCTATGTTTTTGAAGGCCGCAACAGATGAAACCCTGCGGGGTGCGTATAGTGCCGTAAGTGGCAATTGGGTTTCCAATAAAGAAATAACAAAAGCTATTGGTAAAGTTTTAAACCGGCCAGTTTGGCCCGTACACGTGCCAGCGTTTGTATTAAAACTTATGTTAGGCGAAATGGCCAACATTGTGTTACAGGGCAGCAAAGTAACTGCCGATAAAATAAAACAAACGGGTTTTGAATTTAAGTACACAACTCTTGAAGCCGCGTTGAAGAGTTTAAGGTTGTAAACTTTTTAACACTTAAATATTTATTTAACCGCCACGCCAATTTTCGAATCAGCCGTGCCGTAATACAAAAACCATTTGCCATTAAACGGCACCATGCCTTCAATAAAACAAACCTGGTTTACCTGGCCTTCTATTTCATAAGGTTGGTCGGGCCGCAAAAAGTATTCGTTCATGCGATCAATTAATAATGTTGGGTCGTTCAGATCGAATAAGGCTTGTCCAGAACAATAAGCTCCGCCAGGTAAGTTGCTATCTCCACCAGAATCTAAATTCATTCCATTATAAAGAAGTAAAATTCCGTGTTCTGTTATCAAAGCATAGGGTCCACTTTCAACCAACCGGCTATCAAACATACCTGCACGTGGTTTTAAAACCGACTTTAAGTTTCCGGCTGCATCCAACACAGGTTGCCATTGAATTAAATCATCGGAAGTAGCCATAAACAAATCGGTATCGCCAAAGTACATCCAGTATTTGCCATTAACTTTTTCAGCTATTACCTGGTTGCCTCTTTGTCGCCCAATAATTGCACCCGATTTACTCCAGGTGTCCGTAAACTTATCTTTCAACACGAGGCCATGTTTAGTCCAGTTTAGTAAATCGGTAGAGGAAGCCACACACAAGCGGGCCAGGTTTCCATCGTACGAAGTGTAGGTCATAATGTAAGTACCCATTTCATTTTCAATAATGCGCGGATCTTCCATACCACCTTCCCATTCATACACCTTCATAAAATCTTCGGCCGGATAGAGAACGGGTTCGCGCATCCGGTTAAAATTGATTCCGTCCGTGCTAATGGCTAACCCAATCCGCGAGGTGCCGTTGTATTTTCCAATGATATCTTCGGCCCGGTAGAAAAGATAAACGGCTCCGTTACGAACTACTGCTGCCGGATTAAAAACATCTTTCTCTTCCCACTTTACTTCTTGTTTCAGAATCGGGCAAACAAAAATTCCGGTATCGGCTTTCAGAATGGGGTTTGCATTATTTACCTTTTGAAACGGAAGCATAGCCCAGGTACTGTCGTCCTCAAATGCATTACGATGCTCCGGTGTAGTACAAGCTGTTAGCAAGGTAACAATCAATGCATATTGCCATCTCTGTTTGATGTGTTCCATAGAATTACAATTCATTTACTAACTTGAAAAAAATTTAATAGTTGAAAGGTATGGCATCTAAAGCGAAAAAGAAAAAGACAATTGAAGAGATAGACCAGGTGCTGGAAGACGAACACCGTATTCGTAAAGCTTTTAAAGATAAAGATTGGGCCGAGATTAAAAGCTCAGACTCGTGGATGATTTTTAAAGTGATGAGCGAGTTTGTGGAAGGCTTTGAAAAGCTTGCTAAAATTGGCCCGTGTGTTACCATTTTTGGTTCGGCCCGTACCAAGCCCGATCATAAATATTATAAGATAGCCGAAGACATTGCAGCCCAACTTGTGCACCATGGCTATGGGGTAATTACCGGAGGCGGCCCCGGTATTATGGAGGCGGGTAACAAGGGTGCGAAACGTGCCGGTGGAAAATCGGTAGGTCTAAATATTTTTTTACCGTTCGAGCAAAAGGGTAATCCTTACATTGATGCCGATAAGCTTATAACGTTTGATTACTTCTTTGTGCGCAAACTTATGTTTGTAAAATATTCGCAAGGCTTTATTATTATGCCGGGCGGCTTTGGCACGTTAGACGAACTGACAGAAGCGCTTACGCTGATTCAGACAAAAAAGATTGGTCGTTTCCCGATTGTATTGGTTGGTAAAAAATTTTGGGCCGGCTGGATGAAGTGGGTTGAAACCGTGTTGGTAGATGAAAAAATGATTAGCCCGGAAGACCTTGATTTATTTAACCTGGTGGACACTCCGCAAGAAGCTGTTAAGGTGATAGACGAGTTTTACGCACGATACCTGCTTTCGCCAAACTTTTAAAACATGCAACGTATTGTAAACATATTAGCTCCACTTTCCATTGGCCTATTGCTGGTATATGTATTGTACGATCAGTCGGCCCGCAAGCCCGAAGTGGAAGTTACCACTCAATTGGAACCTATTCCGGTTTCCGAAAATTTTCAACCATTTGTTGCCGTGTCATATGATTTGCCTACCAGCATTTCGTTTGCCGGAGAAGCCGTGCCTTTGCAGCTTCCGGATGTGCGCGAAAGGTTAGATCGGGAATTACAAGTGAATATTTATCTGCAAAGCAGCACGCTGTTTTTGTTAAAGCGTGCCAACCGGTGGCTTCCTCGGATGACAGAAATTTTAAAGGAGCATAACATTCCCGATGATTTCAAGTATCTGCCCTTGATTGAAAGTGGTCTTGTTAATGGGGTATCGCCAAAAGAAGCGGTAGGCTATTGGCAGATTCGCGAAGCTGCGGGTAAAGAGTTAGGTCTTGAAATCAATAAAGAAGTGGACGAACGATACGATCCAATAAAATCGACAGAAGCTGCCTGCAAGTATTTAAAAAACGCGTATTCCAAATTTGGAAACTGGACATTGGTGGCGGCTTCCTATAATCGTGGTGTGGCCGGTATTAAAAACGATTTAGAAGATAATCAAGTTGATAACTACTACGATGCTCATTTGAATGACGAAACCGCGCGCTACGTGTTTCGGATACTCGCCATCAAAGAAATTTTTGAGCACCCGGAAAAATATGGCTTTAAGTTGAAGCCGGAACATCTTTACCAACCCGAAGAATTAAAAACAATTGAAATAAGCGAAACCATCCCTAACCTGGTCTCTTTTGCAAAGAGCAATGGCAGCAACTATAAAATTCTGAAAAGGCACAACCCGTGGTTACGCCAACCCAGGCTTACAGTAAAAAAAGGAAAAACGTATCAAATCTTATTACCTGTTTGATTTTTATGCGACCGTACCTGTTGGCTGAAAATAACTGGAAGACAATCAAAGATGCTTTATTTGAGGTAGTGATATTGCCGTGGGGAGCCTGCGAGGCACATAATTATCATTTGCCCTATGGCACTGATATTATCGAAGCCGAAGAAATAGCAACCGAAGCGGCCCGCCTGGCGTGGGAGCAAGGTGCAAAGCTTACGGTACTGCCGGCCATTCCATTTGGTGTGAATACCGGCCAGCACGATGTGTTATTGGATATGAACATGAATCCTTCCACACAGCATGCAATTTTGAGCGATGTAATTGAAACCCTAAACCGACAAGGTATTCATAAACTGATTATCCTAAATAGTCATGGTGGTAATGATTTTAAAACCATGATCCGTGAGTTGGGTTTAAAATTTCCGAATATGTTTTTGTGTTCGTGCGATTGGTTTAAAAGTATAGATCAAAAGGAATTTTTTGTGAATAAAGATGATCATGCGGGCGAAATGGAAACCAGCCTGATCATGTACCTGCGCCCTCACCTGGTACGCCCGTTATCAGAAGCGGGTTCAGGCAAAGCAAAAAAATTTCGCTTTAAAGCCGTGCAGGAAGGTTGGGCCTGGGCCGAACGCAAATGGATGCAAGTAACAAATGATACCGGAGTGGGCAATCCGCGTGAGGCCTCGGCCGAAAAAGGTGAAAAGTACTTTAAGGCCGTAACACAAAAGGTAGCGCATTTTTTTATTGAAGTAGCCAAAACCAACAAAGAAGATTTTTACGTTTAAACGACTGTACTTTACCACAAAGGCAGAGCCGTAAATTATAGGTTCCTGAAGTACATCTCTGCGCGGTAAGAAATAGTCTATAAATATTCAAGTAATGATCGATCACATCAAAGAAGCAACCGCTTATCTTAAAAAGAATGGAATTACTACACCTGAGATTGGTGTGATTCTCGGAACCGGACTTGGTAATAAGTTTGTAGAGCAAATTAAAAACCCGATAGTAATCAATTATAACTCCATTCCGCATTTTCCAATCTCAACCGTTGAGCATCATAAAGGCAAATTGATTTATGGTACTATAAAAGGGAAGAAAGTACTGGCCATGCAAGGTCGCTTTCATTATTACGAAGGCTACTCGATGCAGCAGATTACATTGCCGGTGCGCGTCATGAAATTACTGGGGATAAAGTACCTGCTTATTTCTAATGCTGCGGGTAACTTAAATCTGAAATGGAAAAAAGGTGAAATGATGTTGATCGATGATCACATCAATCTGCAACCCGATAATCCATTACGGGGGGCAAACTTTGAAGTGTTTGGGCCACGCTTTCCGGATATGAGTGCACCGTATTCCAAAAAGCTAAACGACTTGCTTATTAGGATTGCGAAATCAAAAAAGATAAAACTTAACAAAGGTGTTTATGTAGCAGTAATGGGCCCCAACCTGGAAACGCGGGCCGAGTATCGTTTTTTAAATCGCATTGGTGCCGATGCGGTGGGAATGAGTACTGTACCCGAGGTGTTGGTGGCTAATCACATGGGATTACCCTGTTGTGCTATTTCTGTTTTAACGGATGATTGCGATCCGGATAATTTAAAACCAGCTGTGTTAAGCGAAATTGTGGCAGTAGCCAACAAGGCCGAACCCAAACTAACGGAGCTGTATGTAGCGTTGATTGGGAAGTTGTAGTTAAGCATCATGAGCAATATGTAACACGTTATGAAAAAAGTCCGGTGGGGAATTTTAGGTTGTGGTCGCATTGCGCGCAAGTTTGCAGCCGACCTTAAACTGGTGGCCGATGCAGAGTTAATCGCGTTAGGCGCGCGCGCGTTAAGCGCAGCGCAAAACTTTGCTTCTGATTTTCCGGCAAAACATATTCACGGAAGTTATGAAGCATTGGCAAGCAACCCCGAAGTAGATGTAATCTACATAGCTACTCCACATGCGTTGCACCATCAACATACCATGTTATGCCTGCAGCATAAAAAAGCTGTGCTGTGCGAAAAAGCCTTTGCAATCAATTTCAAACAAGCCAACGAAATGATAGCTTTCGCGAAAGCACAAAACACATTTATTATGGAAGCCTTTTGGACACGCTTGCTTCCACACTATATAAAAGCAAAACAATTAATTGCAGAAGGTAAGGTTGGTACGATTAAATACTTCTATGGTGAGTTTGGCTTTAAGCCAGCCGATCCGGTAGCACCACGCTTGTACGATCCGGCCTTGGGTGGTGGTGCACTATTAGACATTGGCGTGTACCCGGTTTTTATAGCACTGGATTTAATGGGAAAACCTGATTCGATTGATGCAACCATGACACCTGCTTCCACCGGTGTGGATGAACAATGTGCTATTCGTTTTCAATATAAAAATGGAGCAATCGCTAATTTATTCTGCACACTCGCTTCCAACCTGGCATCGGGTGGTGATATTAGCGGTACAAATGGACGCATTCGGTTTACCCATCGTATGCATGGGCCTTCCACTCAGCTAGAATATTATCCGGGTATTGTAGATACACGCGAAGTAATTCCTGTTGAAAGAGCACAAGGCAATGGATACGAATATGAGATTCATCATGTAAATGAATGTTTACAAAACAATTTGAAGGAGAGTCCGGTGCTTACCCATGAGGTTACGTTGTTGTTAATGCAAACGTTAGATGTAATTCGAGCCACAGCGGGAATTCGGTATGTTGTGGATTAAATAATACTTTCTATTCTTGCAACAAATCAAGTTTTTAACGTTCGTTTGGTAAACAATTTGCCGATTGTGTAACCCGAATGGAATTATTACCTGCAATTCGCGTTATCTTTGCAGTCACTTTACAAATAGAGTTACCATGGCCCAAGCAGTTGTTCCCGAGGTTAGACGGAAGCCTGTATTAAAACAGGAGATAGCTTTTTTATTGATTCACTTAATGCCGCTTGGTGCTTTGTGGACCGGGGCTACTTTTTTCGATTGGATGGTTTGCATTTTCCTGTACGTGTTTCGTATGTTTTGGGTAACAGGCGGTTATCATCGTTACTTTGCACACCGTTCGTACAGCACTTCGCGCTGGTTTCAGTTTGTAATTGCCTTTATGGCTCAAACCACAGCCCAGAAAGGAGCGTTGTGGTGGGCAGCCCACCACCGGCATCATCATCGGCATAGCGATACCCCGGCCGATCCACACTCCATGAAGATTTATGGCTTCTGGTACTCGCACGTAGGTTGGATTGTTGGCCCTGATTTTAAAGAAACCGATTACAAAGTAATTGGCGATTATGCAAAATATCCTGAGTTGGTTTGGTTGAATAAACATTACCTGGTGCCACCAACTGTATTAGCTGTTTTGGTAACTGCCATTGGTGGTTGGGTAAATGGCGGTAGTGTAATGGCCATCTTCAGCACGGCTGGCTTCAGCACTTTGTTTGTTGGATTTTTTCTAAGCACGATTGTATTGTATCATGCCACATTTTCAATTAATTCCATTATGCACAAAGTGGGCACGCAGCGTTACGAATCGAACGATGAATCGCGCAATAGCTTGTGGCTTGCCTTAATTACGTTAGGCGAAGGCTGGCATAACAATCATCATTATTATGAAGTAGCCGCACGGCAGGGATTTTTCTGGTGGGAGATCGACATTACTTTTTATATTCTGAAAGGGTTGCAGGCTGTGGGTTTAATCTGGGATTTGAAAGGAGTACCGCAACATGTATTGCATTCAAAGAACAAAAAAGAAGCTGCCGAGTTAAAGAAAAAATACGAAGCTCAAAACAATCGGGGCCCTATTGCCAAACCGGAAAAAGCAAAGCCGGAAGTTGAAACGGCAGAAGTAGGCTAAAAAAATTTAGGGTCAATTCTATCCCACAACAGCACAGATGTGTTCGGTTGTGGGATTTATTTTTTTAACAAACTTTTAGCATTTCACTAAGCGTATTTCACTCACTACACTTAATTAACACTTGGTGTAGAATTTCCTACCGTTCAGCAATTCCAATAAACTAATTGCGTTTACAGCCCGTACTAATTCTTGTTTTGTTTTCCTGTAACCAATTTCAAATACAATAGTATTCTTCAAAATCCCACACTCCATGAAGTTTACCCTGTTGTTGCTGGCTTGCGGCTTTGTTGCGCACGCCCAAACACAATCTGATTCAACCAAACGCTATACAACAGCCTGGGTGCAGGGCGCTCCGCCCGTTATCGATGGTTTGCTAAACGATGATGCCTGGGAACAGGTGGAATGGGCTGGTGGCGATTTCCGGCAGGTTAATCCCGATAAGGGTAAACCCGCTTCGGTGCAAACCAAGTTTAAGATTTTATATGATGATAAAAATCTCTATGCGATTTTTCGTTGCTACGATCCTGAGCCCGAGAAAATTGTAAAGCGCATGTCGCGTAGAGATAGTTTTGATGGCGACTGGGTGGAAATTCACATCGACAGTTATTACGATAAGCGTACTGCCTTTTCATTTACATCTTCTGTTTCGGGAGTGAAAAGTGATGAATACGTTTCAAACAATGGCGATGATTGGGATGCAAGCTGGGATCCGATCTGGTATATGAAAACCAGTGTGGATAAAGAAGGGTGGATTGCTGAAATCCGTATTCCACTCAGTCAACTTCGGTTTACAAACAAAGAAGAACTGGTGTGGGGTTTAAATGTGCAACGCAGATTTTTTCGCAACCAGGAAAACTCACGCTGGCAATACATACCACCCGATGCAGCCGGCTACGTGCATTTAATGGGTGAGATGAATGGCATTAAAGGTATAAAACCGCAGAAACAATTAGAGATACAACCGTATATAGTTACCAAAGCCGAAACGTTTCAAAAAGAAGAAGGCAATCCGTATGCAACCGGTCAAAGTACTTCAGCCGATGTAGGCCTTGATGCCAAGATCGGAATTACCAGTGATATAACATTAGACTTAACTGTAAACCCCGACTTTGGGCAAGTGGAGGCTGATCCATCACAAGTAAACCTCTCGGCATTTGAATTATATTTTCGTGAGCAGCGACCTTTCTTTACGGAAGGTGCCAATACATTGGATTTTTCATTAGCCTTCAATGAGAGTAATTTATTTTATAGCAGGCGAGTAGGGCGGCAACCGCAGGGTTGGGTCGATACCGACCGGAGTGGTGCAGATGATGTGAATGAATATGTAAGACCGGTTAACCGAACAAAAATTTTGGGAGCAGCCAAACTATCGGGAAAAAATAAAAAAGGATTTTCATGGGCACTGATGGAAAGTATTACTGCCCGCGAGTATGCCGAGATTGATTCGCTGGGCCGTAAGCGCCAAGAAGAAGTGGAACCGCTTACTAATTATTTTGTAATGCGTGCCCAGCAGGATTTTAACAATGCCAACACAGTAGTGGGTGGTATGTTTACAGCAACCAATAGGCAACTAAAAAACCCAAACCTAAACTGGTTGCGCCAGTCTGCCTACAGCGGAGGTGTAGATGTGTTGCATCATTGGAAAAAGCGTATGTACTATGTAAATGCAAAAGGTATGTTCAGTCATGTAACGGGAAGTACCGAAGCTATAGCAGCTACACAACGTTCATCCGTACGGTTTTTTCAACGCCCTGATAACAGACATACTGAATTTGATGCAACTCGCAAATCATTAACGGGCACAGGTGGGCAGGTAGTAATCGGGAAAAAAAGTGGCAACCTGGTTTCGGATTTGGGAGTTGTGTGGCAAAGCCCCGAACTGGAACTAAACGATGTTGGGTTTATGCCACAAACTGATATTATAAGCCAATGGTTTTGGATGCAGTACCGTATTTTAAAACCAAAGGGAATTACCCGTGCCCAACGATATAATATTAACGAGTGGCGCGAGTATGATTTTGGTGGCCGCAATTTGAATGAGGGGTACAATGTAAACGCGCACGCTGAGTTTAAAAATTTTTGGCAGGCAGGTGCCGGGGTTACCTATCGGGTGCGGGCAGCTTCCAATAATGACTTGCGCGGTGGGCCTACGTTACGCTACCCGGGGCGCGTGTATTACTGGGGTTATGTAAATACCGATCATCGTAAAAAATTTTATGCCAGCCTTACACCTGAATTAGGTTTGGGGAGTGAACACTTTTCACGAAGTTTATTTATGCAATTGCGCTTAACATGGCGCCCGACCAATGCACTTAATCTTTCAGTAGCACCAAGTTTCAGCCGTAATGAAAATGAAATGCAATACGTGGCAACAGCCGAAGTAAATGGCGAGCCCCGGTATATAGTGGCGCGCATCGATCAAAATACCGTGCGCATGGTTATACGCGCAACATACATGCTTACACCCAACTTATCCATTCAGTATTATGGCCAACCCTTTGGTACAGCCGGCCGTTATTCCAACTATAAATCCATTACCAATGCAAACGCTGCTGAATATGCGGGTCGGTTTGTGTCGGTTAATCCAGTTTTAAATACAGATACTTACTGGGTAGATGACAACAATGATACCGTACAGGATTATTCATTTGGTAAACCCGATTTTAATTTCGGGCAGTTTCGTTCCAACATGGTAATGCGGTGGGAGTATATTCCGGGTTCAACTTTCTTTTTGGTTTGGACACGCGAGCGAAACGGAGCGTTCTACGATTCGCACCCTGATCATAAATCGTATTCGTTTGACTTCGATCAAAAAGGGCATAACATTTTTCTAATGAAGTTTACCTATCGGTTTAGAGCTTGATAAAGTTAAATAACCAATCATCATTCACTTCGAAGGCTTTTAACCGGATTTGCCATTGCTGCTTTAATAGCTTGGTAGCTTACGGTTGCAAGCGTAACGAGAAGCGCACCCAACACAGAAAGGAAAATCATTAACCATGAAATTTCAGTATGGTATTCATAGTTAGCCAACCATTGAGACATCAGGTAATGCGCTAAAGGAACAGCCAACAAGCTCGACAGTAAAATCAACAAAACAAAATTAGCCGATAGCATATTCCAAATTTGCAATAACGATGCGCCTAATATTTTTCGAACCGCTATTTCCTTTGTGTGTTGTTCGGCTACAAACGTGGCTAATCCAATAAGACCTAAGCAACTAATAAATGTAGCAAGCCCGGCAAACACGTATGCTAATTTTCCTACTAACTCTTCATTGGAAAACTTTCTGGCGTACTCAACATCAACAAATTTATAGTCGAAAGGAAGTGCGGGAGCGAATTCTTTAAATACAGATTCAATTGTAGCCAATGATTCAGCGGCACTTCTGTTCGGGTTAAGTTTCATGTTTATCCAGTTTACATAGCGGTATCGGCCATCCAGAAAATAGAGGTTATGCCGCACCGGCAGGTAGGGCGACTCCATAATCATATCTTCTACAACACCAATTACATGGTACTTTGTTTTACCGTTGGTTATTTCCATTCCAACAGGGTTTTCGATATTCATAAACCGCACGGCAGCCTCATTCAGAATAATTGCCAGCGAGTCGGAGGGAAAATCGTGTGAGAAGTCCCGACCTTCCAATATTTTCCAGTTGAGCGTCTTGCCAAATTCATGATTAACTTCAATAATACCAAAGTCGGCCGATTGCAGTGCGGGATCTTTGCCTGGCCAGTTAAAGCCACCGCTGTTATTCCAGATTTGAGTAAGGGGTGTTGTGGAAGTACCAACTTCAACAACTGCACCGGTATTTTTTAAAGCCAACCGCAAGGCTTCATATTTACCAACAAAATCGGGCGACTTTACAAAGAAGCTGATTAAGCCATCGCGATCGTATCCAATGGGCCGGTTTTTTGAATACTGAATTTGGTTGTAGATAACCAGCGTACCAATTACCAGTGTTATGGAAACTGTGAACTGAACAACAACCAATACTTTACGCGGTAATGATGCCTGCCCGTCAGTTTTAAATACACCCTTTAAAACTTTAACTGGTTTAAAAGAAGATAACATGAATGCCGGATAAAACCCGGCAGCAAAAGTGGTTATGATTATAAACACTATGCTTAAAGCCCAGAACATAGGATTAGCCCAGTCAATAACAATTTGTTTAGAAGCTAATTGATTAAACAATGGCATAACTGTAACTACCACTCCTAAAGCAAATACAAAAGCAAATTCCACGATCAAGAAAGTTTCGCTTAGGAATTGGTTAATCAGTTGGCTGCGAGCCGAGCCGATAGTCATGCGAATACCCACTTCCTTAGCTCGTTTTTCAGCACGGGCGGTACTCAAATTCATAAAGTTGATGCATGCCAACAGAAGCACAAATATTCCGATGATTCCAAACATGAATACCATTTCAATCTGGCCTCCTGTCTTAATCCCATTTTCCCAATGCGAGTGCAGGTGCCAATCGCGCATAGGATGAAGAAAAATTTCGGGTTTGAAATGATCATTTTTGGAATGAATTGCACGCACCTGGTTAATCTTTTTAGATATCCAGTTCATATCTGCTTCAGGAGCAAGTTGTGCGATGAGCTGAAAAGAATTAAAGTCCCATTTGTTTTCAGCATACCGAATCCAATCTTCTGATGCGGCAATTAATTCCCAACTGGACAAAAACTTAAGATTATTAAAAGTAGAGTTGAGGGGAATATCCTGATAGACCCCCGTTACTTTAACATCGTGTTGGTTTCCTATACGAAGTGATTTATTCAGTGCATCGGTAGTGCCGAATAAGGCTATGGCTGTTGAAGCCGAAAGCAGGATAGAGGCCGGATCTTTCAGTCCTGTTCGTGCACCCGTAATCATTTCCAACGAAATCATTTCCGGAAAATCTGCCTGCACAAAATTTCCGGTTTGCGAAATGCTATGCTCACCTACACTTAAAATATGATCGGCCGGCCAGGTAGCCATAGCCAGGTACTCGAAGTCGTTACCATACGTAGTTCGCATGGCATTTTCTAGTGGCCGGGGTATAGCATAGCCGGTCATCACCTTACCATCAACGGTTTGATTTTGCATAACCTGGGCAAGCCGGTGGTAATTTTTATGGTATTTGTTATAGTTAAACTCATCCCAAACCCAAAGACCAATCAGCATTGCTATGGACATCCCGATGGCCAGTCCACCAATATTGATAACTGAATAACCTTTATTGCGAAGTAAATTTCGCCACCCGATTTTGAAATAGCTTTTATACATTCCGTATGTGTTTAAGTGTTGATACCCTTCTGCCTGCTTAATGATGCCTGGCCGAAAGAGTAGTAGTACATCTAGAATAAAAAGAACATCTGCTCTAAACTTTCCGTGAATTACTTCTCTACGCTTATATACCTCCAGCAAGTCACCCTCAATCATATCCAGTAGTTTTGGATGGCAATACCAGCGAAAGAAGCGAAGCGGAAGTTTTGGTGGATGAACTTTCATTTGCTCAGTTTATCAATTGCTTTACACTTGTTACCCGCTTTACTCACTTCTCAAACTCTTTACCGGATTTTCCGCCATTGCTCTGAAGCCATGAATGCTTACCGTTATTACCGTAATTGAAATTATAGCCATTGCAGCCACTGCAAATATCCACCATTCAATATCGGTATGATAAGCAAATTCACTCAACCAATTTTTCATTAATAAGTAGGCAACCGGGCTTGCAATTACAATGGCGATAACTACCAGCATAATAAAGTTACCTGACAGGATGCCAATCAGATTCATGAGCGTGGCCCCCAACACTTTGCGAATGCCGATTTCTTTCATGCGCTGTTGCATCATGTACGATGACAACCCGAACAAACCCAGGCAAGCAAGTGTAATAGCTGTTGCTGAAAACAAACTCATAACATTGCCTAATTGGGTTTCGGTTTTATACATTCGTGCATAAGTCTCGTCTAAAAAGCTATACTCAAAAGGCCGGTTGGGTATGAATTTTTTCCATTGCTGTTCTGTATAAGCTATTGTACCTGTAATATCATCGCCTGAGATTTTTACAATCATTCTTCCACCCCAGGGTGCCGTAAACAATACAATTGGCTTAATAGCATTGTGTACCGATTGAAAATTAAAATCCTGAACTATACCTTTTATTGTACCGGCACTATTCAAAATCAATTCACGGCCAATAGCTTCTTCGGGTGTAAAGCCTAATTGGCGGGCAGCACTTTCGTTGAGAATGAATTGATACCTGCGCTGCTTTTCATCTTCTATTTCCACACCGCGCATATCGGCTTCAGAAAAATCTTCACCCGCAATAAGTTGAAGTCCACTGGCGGCAACAAAATCCTCATCAACCGGATTTGCAAAAACGCCTATCACTTCTGTTTCGGGCATGGAGGGCAGCCGCATGCTGTAGCCACCATTTATGCTTACCGGTGTGCTTGCGCAGCGTGCGACCTCTTTAATTTGTGCATGTTTTTTTAACTCCGACTTAAAAGTTTCTATTTGTTTAGAATCAGTACCCCAACCAATAAACATGGTAAGCACATGGGTTCGATCGTATCCCAGGTTTTTGTTTTGTATATAGTTTAATTGGTTGCGAATAATCACGGTACAAACAATCAGAAATACCGTAATGGAGAATTGAAAAACAACCAGCGATTGTTGAAGTCTGCGGGCCGAAGAACTGTTTTTGAACAACCCTTTTAAAATGCGCGCAGGTTGCATACCCGATAATATCAAAGCTGGATAACTACCTGCAGCTAAACTAATCAATACAGTTAAACAAACGGTAATCAGTAAAAACGAAGGCGATAACAAATCTGTTACTAAGAAATTGCGACTAACAAAGCTGTTGAACTGAGGTAACAACAACGAAGCAGTACAAAAGCTTACCAGCACCGAAAGGCAACACACTACAAAAGCTTCGCCTATAAACTGCCAGAACAATTGATTACGTGCAGCCCCTGATACTTTACGCACGCCTACTTCTTTTGCGCGTTCAATTGATTTGGCCGTACTTAAATTTACATAGGTAGAACATACAATAATAATGATGAGCAAGGCCACTCCGCCTAATAACAATAAGTACGTAATGCTGGTGTTGGATGAAAACGCGGTGTAAGGCGAATACAAGTGTACCTCATTAAATTTTTCAAGGTGAAAACGAATGGTGGCACCTGTGCCGGCCATTTCTTTTTCCATAAATGGATCGAGTTTTTCAAGGAGAGGCGCAAATGCGTTTTCGTCACTTAATAATAAATAAGTTGTGTAGTTGGCGTTGAAGTATGTCTCCTCTTGATTTTGCCCCATAGAGCTAAACGAAGCAAGGAAGTCGAACTGAAGTTGTGAGTTTTTCGGATAATCCTTAATTACGCCCGTAACTTCAAATGGAGTTTTGTTTGTACCAACTTCTAAAGTTTTACCAATTATATTTTCGCTGCCAAAGTATTTAGCAGCCATGGATTCGGTTAACACGATTTTTTTCGGCCCGTTTAGTGCTACAGCGGCATTGCCTTGCAGCATTTCATAATTGAACGTGTTGAAGAACGAAGAATCGGCATACATGAAGTTTGGTTCGGTAACCGGTTCATTATTCAGATACAGAATAGCATCGGCATCAGTCATGCGTACACCTTTTTCAACTTCCGGAAAGGTGCGCGATAATACGGGCGCCACTTTAGTACTGGTAAAAGTTCCTTTGTGAGTTTCGGTGCTTCCTTCAAAGCCATACTCCATTACCACGCGGGCAATGCGATTTCCCTTCGATTGAAACTGATCGAAACTAAGTTCGTGCTGAATAAACAAGGCAATCAGTAAACAAGCTGTAATACCGGTAGTAAGCCCCAACACATTGATTACCGTAGAGGGCTTGTTCTTCCACAGGTTGCGAAGTGCGATTTTAAAATTGTTACGAAACATATCGATATGATTTGATGAGTAATTACTTTTTTTATTTCCGATTATCCCCGGTCTGCATAATAGCAACACATCCAATGCAAATCGAAAGTCGGCCAGGCGTTTGCCGGATGTTTTTAATCTTCGCTCATACACCTCTACTAAATCGCCTTCGATGTAATCCTGCAAGCGCGGGTTACAATACCAGCGAAAGAAGCGGAGGGCGAGTTGAGGAGGATTATATTTTTTAGATTTCAATTTATCTATTATTAAGTAGGCAGGTGGCAGTATGCAGTTGGCAGGATTTGCACTGCCTACTGGTGACTGCCTACTGCCAACTTTTGTAAACTAACTTCCAACACTGCTTTCGGAATAGCCTTCCACAGTTGTTCACGCGTTTCCTTCGCATACAACATGGCTTTCTTACCAAGGGCAGTAATTTCAAAATACCTGCGGGGCCGGCCGGCACGGTCTTCGGTGCTTTCGCCCGAAAAAGATTTGAGATAGCCTTTGTCTTCTAATCGGATTAAAGCTGTGTGCAACGCGCCCATGCTTACAGTCCGCTTCAGGCGCGATTCAATTTCATCTTTAATGGCTACGCTGTAGGCTTCATTATTCAAGATACCTACCGTTAGCAAAACAATCTCTTCAAACTCACCGAGTTGGTAATTTTTCATGAATGTATATTATTCTCTAAATGTAGGAATAATAATTATGCCAGATTGCTAATCGGGTATTTCTACTTTAATTAACAGGATTTCTGAAGAACAACCTGTTCGTTCGCGAACAGATTTGAGCGCGAACGAACAAGGTTAGAATAGGCAGTTGACAGTAAGCAGTTGGCAGTTTAGTACACGTCTGCCTACTTTTTACTCGCTTCTCAAACTGTTTACCGGATTAAGCATGGCCGCTCGAATGGTACGAATTCCAATAGTAATGAATGCAATCAACAAGGTAATTATGAGTGCTTCGGCAAAAACCAATACTCCAAACGGAATATGATAGGCAAACTCCTGCAACCAACCTTGCATAAAATAGCCGGCAACGGGTAGGCCGATGGCTCCGGCAATAATCACCAGTATTAAAAACTCTTTCGAGATTAATCCAACAATGCTGCTTACCGATGCGCCCATTACTTTGCGCACACCAATTTCTTTCAGGCGACTTTCTACCGAATAGGAAACCAACGCAAACAAACCCAGGCTGGCAATGATAACTACAATAACAGATAGCACCACAAAAATCTGTCCGCGCCTGGTGTCAGCCAGGTACATTTCTTCAAATCGGGTATCGAGAAACGTATATTCAAGCGGAGTATCCGGATCGAGTTTGTGATTGATGGCCTTGAGTGTTTCAACCGTGTTGCCCCAGTTACTTGTGTTGATTTGTAAGGTGTAATAATCAATCACCTGAATAGATGTATTAAGCGCTCCGAAGATGACGGGCATTTGTTTGCTACGCAACGATTCGAAGTGGAAGTTTTCTACCACACCAATTATCTCAACCCTAAACGGAGTATCTAATTCTTCCATACGCTCGCCATAGCGTACACGGGGTATTTCAATCATTTGGCCAATAGGATCAGCTAAGCCAAGTTGTTGTGCTGCGAGTTGCGTCACAACAATTTTCAGTGAGTCGGCCACCGGATTTTCGATGGTACGACCAGCCAACAGTTTGATTTTATAGGTATCGAGAAAGTCGCGATCAATGCCAACAAAAATCGTTTCGGTCCCAATGATGTTTTGATTGCTCTTGGTAGTTGCTACCGGAAAACTTTTCCATTCGCCCGGCACACGTGTGGAAGCCGTTACGCGCAAGACTTCAGCTGGTTTACCAAATTCTGTTTTAACGGTTTCAAAGTTTCGTCTCAGGTTACGGCTGTTTACATCAATCACCACCAGGTTTTCATGACTAAAGCCAAGGTCTTTGTTGCGCAAATAGTTTAGCTGCTGGTAGATGACAAGCGTAGAGGCAATCATCATAACAGAAATGGCAAACTGTATAATCAGTAATCCTTTTCTTACAGATAAACTACTACCACCTATTTTTACTTCGCGTTTCAAGGCATCCACAATCGCAACCCGTGTGGCAATAAAGGCCGGATATAAAGCAGCCAGCACACCTACAAACAAAATAATTGCGGTTACAAGCATTAACCACTCAAGGGGTAGTGCGCCAATTGAAATTTCTTTGTTGGTAAAAATATTTATCCACGGTAAAACCAAATACACCAATGCAATGGATAGCAGAAATGAAAGTAAGGTGAACAACATCGAATCGATAATAAACTGCGCAACCATTTGCGTTTTAGGAGCGCCTAATGTTTTGCGGGTGCCAATTTCGCGGGTGCGTTTAATGGCAACAGCCGTAGCCAGGTTCATGTAATTGAGGCACGCGGTTATCAACAGCACTAACCCTAACGCAGCAAATGTGTAGAGGTAAAAAGGTTTAATGCTATTGGCATTAAATTGCTCCGCAGCTGATTCTAACTGACTGGAGTTGGTATGAATTTCTCGCAGCGGTTGTAAAGTAAAGCTACTTCGAAACTCACGGTTGGCAGGATAATTCGATTTCACCAATGTTTCTATTCGGGCGCTTAGCGATGTTATATTGCTTTGCGGTTTTATTTTTAAGTACGTAGTGTATTCGGTATCCACCCACTCGGTAGTTACATATTGCGAGTAATTGTTGTATAGCGAATGCCAGGTTGCTTCTGAGAACAAGATGTCTATTTGAAGGTGCGAGTTTTTAGGAAAGTTTTTCATCACACCACTCACCGTTAAGTAGATGGGCTGGCCTTCCCTTCTGTATCCAGACCATATCTGTTTCCCTAAAGCCGGGCCGGTACCAAAGTATTTTTCTTTTATGCGTTCGGAAACAACAATGCTGAAAGGTTCTTGTAAAGCAGTCTTCGCATCGCCTTCCAGTAGTGGAAAATCAAAAAACGTGAAGAAGTTGGCATCGGCTGAAAGCGCTCGTTCGTGCGTGCGGTTAGTGGGGTCGTTGCCCAGTGTTACCCGCCCAAAGGCCGAAAGCCTCACCATGTCTTCCACTTCCGGAAATTGTTCGCGCAATTCTTTGCCGATGGCCGGAGCAACAGAAGAAATATTTCGCAGCGTGCCGTTGTCTTGTTGTTCGTGCTGGGTAATACGATAAATTCTATCGGCATCGCGATGAAACATATCGAACGACATTTCATCGTGCAGGTAGAGTGCCAGCAATAAAAAGCAAGAGAACCCCAGTGTTAATACACTGATGTTAATAGCGGCAAAGGTTTTGTTTTTGATCAGTTGCCGTATGCTGATTTTGAAATAACTTTTATACATACCGTATCTGTTAGGTTGATGCTGTTTAAATGATTTTATGAACTCTGGCCGGAAGTATTTGATTACACTCCAACCAAAATTCCATTTTGCTTTGCGCGGAGAGGATTCGGATTGTTTGATGAAAACCTCCATCAAATCACCTTCAATCTCATCGAGATAATCTTCGCGGCAAAACCAGCGGAGAAATTGAAGGGGGCGTTTGGGTGGATTGATTTTCATTTTTTTTGAAACGCTATTCTGATCGTAAGTTTTTCACAGGATTTTCTAACGCTGCTTTTATTGTCTGGGTGCTCAACGTAATAATAGCAAGCGCTACAGTTACCAGCAGCGACAGTACAAACACCCACGCATTATCAAGCAATTCTATGCGGTTGGCAATTCCCTGCAGCCAGCTTTCCATAATGTAATACGCAATAGGCCAGGCAATCATGCCAGCGATCAGTACCAGTTTGATGAAGTTACCGGATAGAATGGCGGTAAGGTGCGCAACTGTTGCACCAAGAATTTTTCGAATGCTTACCTCTTTTGCACGTTGAGTGGCAACAAATGCAATCAAGCCAAACAACCCAATGCATCCTATACAAATGGCAATGCTCGCGAAGGTTATCAACAGACTGGCTATTTTCTTCTCTTCATGATAGAACGTGGCAAGTTGATCATCGAGGAAAGCCCATGTAAAATAGTTTCCTGTAAACGTTTCTTTCCAGTGTTTCTCAATAATTGAAAGTGCTTCTGTTACGCGCGTCATATCGATTTTCACAGAGCCCTTTGCATAGTAACCCGTGCTGGTAAGGATCACCGGATGAATGCCTTCCTGCAAAGTAACCGTTTGAAAATCCTTCACTACGCCTATGATGATGGCATCGGTATTCCAGTAAGAAACTTTTTCACCGATTGCTTGTTCCGGATCCATAATACCAATTTCCTTAACCAACGCCTCGTTGACGATTATGCTTTTCCCAGTAAGGTCAGGGAGCACGGTAGTTCCTGCCACGCGTTGGATTTCGAACATCGACAAGTAAGTAGAATCGATGTATTTCACTTCTGCACTTCGCTCATCTCCGGAAAATGATTCATGACGTAAATTTGCCCACCATGTGTTAATAGTGGCTGAAGGTGTATTCAGTGAAAAGCTCACATTCTCAATTTCACTGTGAGTTAACAAGCTGTTTCGCAGTGTTGAAAGGTGAGTTGCCTTAGAGTTAGGTAAGTCAAAGGTTATAACGGCTTCCTTATTAAAGCCCAACGGGGCCGATAAAAAATAATTTGTTTGCCGGATTACAAGGATGGTGCACACGATCAGCACTTGTGAAATGAGAAACTGAAAGGTGATGAGACTTTTGCGCACAAATAAACTTTTAATACCCGATACTGCTCCCTTCATGGCATGTGCCGGCAAAAATCCCGACAATACAAAGGCAGGATAAAACCCAGCCAGCAAAGTGACTAAAATCAGAGTGGCGCCCATAAACAGTAGTGTATCCATTCTAAAAAGCGCATCGTTGCTAAGCGGAATACTAAAGAGGCTTTCTGAAAACGTAATCACCTGACTCGTAACGCCAAATGCCAGCAGCAGTGCGGTAAGTGTGATTAAAAATGTTTCGCAAAGGAATTGAAATACTAAACTGTTTCGCGAACCGCCCAGGGTTTTTCGTACGCCAACTTCTTTCGCGCGTCTGATTGCCTGAGCGCTGGCAAGGTTGATGAAGTTAATACAGGCGATGACTAAAATGAACAGCCCTATTAATTGAAGCGTAGAGATTGTTTCTTTGGCAATGGTTCGCTGATTGAAATTTCCTACATTGAAGTGGATGTCGCTTATGGGCTGAATAAAAAACGATACGAATTGCTGACGGTCTTTGGCTACATGCCTTTCTACCATTTTCCTCAGTTTAGTATCAATCGTTTGAGGATCGATACCCGCACGAAGTGAAAAGAGTGTTTGTGAATACGAATTCGAACCTGCGTCCAGCCTGTTGTTTAAGTGAGACTGATTTAATTTTTCGAGTGTGGCATACGAAAGGACAATCCTGACTGGAAAGTCGGAGTTAACAGGTGGATCAGCAAGAATACCCGTAATTGTAAAGTCGGACCCGTTGTTAAGCTTCAGTGTTTTTCCAATCGCATCGCCTCGAAAATATTTGTCGGCAATAGATTGCGCTACCACTGCGTGGTGCGGTTCGGTTAACGATTCGGGCTTACCTTGCAGCCAGGTGAAATCGAGCAGCTTGAATATTTGTGGTTGAACAAAGTAGGTGTTGTTTTCACGGAATAGCTCCTGGTTAATCTCAATATTTGATTGCTCGGGGTTCAATTTAAAAATGATTCCAACATCTTCCATTTCTGGAAATTCCGAACGAAGTATCTCGGCAAGGCCATGAGGCGTACCGGTATCTGCATTGCCAGGTTCTCCATTGTTTACGCGATAAATCCGATCCGCTTTCACGTGATATCGGTCATAACTCAATTCATAGTTCACTATCAGGAAAATGAACAATGCGCACGTAATGCCCAAGCTGAGCCCTGCAATGTTGATGATTGAAAAGGTGTGATGGCGAGTAAGGTTTCGTAAAGCTACCTTGAAATAGTTTTTGTACATATCAGATGATTCGGGATGAAACGTTTTCTTGAATGGTTTTAAAAACTCCGGCCTAAAATATTTGATCACACTCCACCCAAAATTCCATTTTGCTTTGCGCGGAGAGGATTCGGATTGTTTGATAAAAACTTCCATCAAATCACCTTCAATCTCATCGAGATAATCTTCGCGGCAGAACCAGCGGAGAAATTGGAGGGGATATTTTGGGGGTACTTTCATATTAATTTACAGTTGCCAATAGGCACTTGACAAAATAGTTGATGTCAATTGACCATTTATCAACTGTCAACATTGAAACAATTGCATCAACCAAACGATATTTTAGGAATCTGTTTATAAATGCTGTTTCTTAAATCATATTGTGCATCCAGCATTTTCTTGCCGAGTGCGGTAATCACATAAAACTTTTTTCGTCTGCCGCCACGGTCTTCAGTTATGCCGCCAAAGCGCGACTTGACAAAGCCTTTGTCTTCCATGCGCTTTAAGGCCACATGAACAGCACTGATGTTTACCTTCTTCTTGAGTTTTTCTTCAAGACCTTCCAGAATAGTAACACCATAGGCTTCATCGTGCTGGGCGGCCACCATTAATAAAACGAGTTCTTCAAACTCACCAAGGGATTGCTGTGTCATAGTATTTACTTAACAAACGTGAACTTAATAAATTAGTTTCACTTTTGTTAAGTAAATTGTAAAAACTTAGTGTTAAACTGATAAATTAAGGATTACCGGTAACTGTAACTGGCAGCTATTCTGATCGCAAACTCTCTACTGGATTGGCGACAACTGCTTTTACAGATCGGTAGCCAACTGTAACCATTACCACTATAGCAACGATGAATAATTCTAATACAAACATCCAAATGCTGATATCAACCTTAAAGACATAGTTGGATAGCCACTGCGACATAACGTACCAGCCAACAGGCGCAGCAATCAGAAATGCAACAGCCACCAACACGGTAAACTCCTTGCCAAAAATCCAGAGTATCTGTGCAACATCGCCACCCAATACTTTTCGGATGCCAATTTCTTTTGTTTTTTGAACTGCCATAAATGAAACCAATCCATACAATCCCAGCGCACCAATTATAATAGCAATACAGGCAAATACCTGAATCACGGTCATCATACGCTGCTCGGTTTGGTAAAAGCTTGCAATCTGGTCGTCCAGAAAATCGTATTTGTAAATTTGTTCGGGGTACATATTACTCCAGATTTTTTCAAGTGCCGTCAATGTGTTAGCAGCATCTTTCATGTTGATTTTTACAGCAAAAACATTGTAGGTTGATTTGCGGGTGGTAATGAAGATGGGCTCAATATCGGAATGAAATGATTGATCATGAAAATCTTTAACCACACCCACAATTGGCCCCTTCCAGGAATTACCATTCACACCAAGTTGTTTGCCCAGAACATCTTCTGGAGAGCTAAGTCCAAGTTTTGCTACAAATTTTTCATTCACAATGAATTCACGCACGGTATCGGATGTTGTAAGGTTTCTACCAGCAATTAGCTCAAGACCAAACGTGGCAAGGTAATTTTCATCGCCTCCTTTGTAGCTTATAGAAAATGTCTCAGCCTCACTTCGGTTATCATATAAAACGGATGTGCTCCATTGGTTGGTGTTGCTTGCCGGTGGCGCAAAACAAGCCGTAACACTTTCTACTTTCGGAACCACGGAGAACTGATCTTTCAACGAGTTTAGCTTTTCGTCATTTGATCCGGTTGGAATTATAACCACTGCTTCGTGATTAAAACCCATATCCGTATTGCCAAAATATTTCATTTGGAAAACCATTACAATCAACCCGATTAATAGAAGCTGTGCAATTGTAAATTGTGCAACGATAAGACTACGTCTCAAATTGAAACTGCCACTTTGTACAGCTTTCAATTTGCCTTTAAGGGCCTGAACGGGTTTAAAGCCTGAAAGGATTATACCTGGATATGCGCCCGAAAAGAACGTAACAGTAAAAATGAGAGCAACTAGAAATCCGGAGAGTTTAAGATCAGAAAACAAGTTGAAGGAAATTTGTAAATCAAAGAATGAATTGATGTATGGCATTGTATTATGTGCAACTGTAACGGCAAGGAGTGTTGCCAGCAAAACGATTAATCCTGTTTCTATTGTAAACTGCCAAAACAATTGTGATCGAAAACCACCCAATACTTTTCGCACGCCAACTTCGCGCGCTCTGGTTACAGCCTGGGCTGTGGCAAGGTTAATGAAATTGAGGCATGCTGTAAACACGAGCAGAAAGCCCACGAGGCTCAATATACTGATGGTAGTCATATCCATTACTCCACCATACTTCGCATTAAAGTGAACATCGGTAAGTGGTTGTAATTTGTAATGATGAACATTTTTACTGTTAGCCCGATATTTTTTTACGTAAGCAGGTAGTACCTGTTCAACTTCCAGGGGATCGACTCCGGGTTGTAATCGGGTAAAGGTTTGAATATCGGAAGTAATGCCACCCCAAGCATCATCGGCAGCATACCATTCGCTGTATTGTTTTATCGTACTGTACGAAAAATATATTTCCGAACGTAAATCAGTATTTACAGGAATATCTTTTAATACACCGGTAACAGTTAAATCAAAATTATTATAAAATCTAAAAGTTTTTCCCAGAGGAATTTCATTGCCAAAGTATTTTTTAGCAACGCGCTCAGTAATAATGGCGGTGTTGGGTTTAGCAAACTGATCTAGTGTGCCGGCCACAAGGGGGAAATTAAAAATTTCAAAAAACGCAGGTTCTGCAAAAGCTATCTGGTCTGTGTACTTTTCTGAAATCTCACCCTTTTCAATAGTTATCAAAGAATTGGTGCGTGTGCATAGGCGAGCTACTTTTTCTGCGAAGGTGTAATCTTCACGAAATGCTTTTCCAAATACCGGTGGTACGCTGGCCTCGTAATCAACTTGATCCCGATGTTCTTCCGTAACAAACCGGTAAATTCTATCCGAATCGTGATGAAAGTTATCAAAACTTAAATGGTAACTAACCAGAGCAAAAATAATGAGTGCACATGTTATGCCGAGCGTAAGACCAAATACATTAATGGCAGCAGACGATTTTTTTCGAACTACATTTCGCCATGCTGTTACAAAATAGTTTTTATACATATCGTATGTGTTTAAATTCTGATAACCTTCTGTTGGTTTTATAATTCCGGGTCTGAATAGAAGCAGTACATCCAATACAAATCGTATATCTGCTTTTCGTTTCCCTTTCTCTTTTGCACGCTCCTCATACAACTCCATCAAATCGCCCTCAATGCTATCGCGCAACTTCGGGTGGCAGAACCAGCGGAAGAAGCGTAGCGAGAGTTGGGGTGGATATGGTCTTTGTTTTTTCAATATCTTATGTCTTAAGCAGTAGGCAGTCGCCAGTGGCAGTATGAACTGCCGACTGTTTACTGCTAATTGCTTACTATTTTTATATCAAGCGCGACTTTAGGAATAGCACTCCACAATTCATCGCGTGTGCTCTTGGTGTACTCCATTGCTTTTTTGCCATAGGCAGTAATAGAGAAATACTTCTTTGGGCGACCGGCACGTTCTTCGGTGGCTTCACCTTCGCGCGATTTCAAATAACCTTTGTCTTCTAATCGTCTTAAGGCAGTTTGCAAGGCACCTACACTTACTCCGCGTTTTAAACGCGATTCAATTTCCTTTTTAATGGATACGCCATAGGCTTCATCATATAAGATGCCCACGGTAAGCATCACCACTTCTTCAAACTCGCCCAGTTGGTATTTTTTCATTGAAACAGTTGTTTGAAATAATAATTTCCTATTTGTAGTAATAATTATGCCAAATGAAGAAGTGATGCAGATTTCTGTTTTTTCAAAGGTCCCATTCCGCTGTTTGTCCGGTGGCGAACAATTAATGCACGCCTGTGCACGTAAAGAATTAAGTAAAGTCTTATTTTTGTCTATTAATCTTATAGACTAAATGCGTTACTTCATTCTCGCGCTACTTATTGTTATTGGATGCACTCCATCTAAACCTTTAACTCCTGAAGAAACCAAAGCTCATCAAACAGAAGTAGAAGCCTGGCATGCCGAACGGATTGCAAATCTGAAAGCACCGAACGGTTGGCTCAATTTGGTTGGCTTGCATTGGCTGGAACCTGGAATGAATACTTTTGGAAGTGATTCAAGTAATGCCCTCGTTTTCCCGCAAGGAAAAATTGCAAGCCATGCCGGATACTTTTTGGTGAAGGATAATACCGTTACGCTAGTAGTTAATAAGGGAGTGATAGCAACTGTAGATAAGGATACCATCGACTCGCGTTTAATTTTTCATCCGGATTCAACTCGTGCTCCGCAAGTTCAGGTGGGCGATCTGCGATGGAACATTATTAAACGCGATACCAAACTTGGTGTGCGCCTGCGCGATAATAATGCAGAAGCATTAAAAACGTTCACTACAATTGACCGCTATCCGGTTGCTGCTGAATATCGCGTTGAAGCTACACTGGAGCAAAAAGACTCTTTGCGTACAATCGAAATCACAAATGTGTTGGGGCAAACTACACCCCAACGTTCACCGGGCACATTGGTTTTTGAACTGGAAGGAAAGACGTATCGGTTGGATGCGTTAGCCGAAGGCGATGAATTGTTCATCATTTTTGCAGATGCCACCAGCGGCACCGAAACATACGGGGCCGGAAGATTTGTTTATGCCCAAAAACCAATTGCCAACGAAAAAGTGATTCTGGATTTTAACAAAGCCTATAATCCACCGTGTGTGTTTACACCACATGCTACCTGCCCGCTTCCACCCAAACAAAATGTTTTACCGATAGCAATACGAGCTGGTGAAAAAAATTATAGCAATGCAGTGATGCATGCTGCTAACTAATCAGCACTAATTATGACTCAGCTTTTATTTGCAAGGTTAGCAGCGCACCCACAATTAATTGTAGCCCGATAAGCATTACCGGTAAGTGGTAACTACCCGACCAACTTATTACATACCCAATTCCCAGTGAAGCCACCGTGCCGCCTAACAGTCCGGCAGTATTCATGGCACCGGTTATGGCTCCGCTGTGTTGTTTACCAATACCGGTGGCAATAGCCCACGCAACAGGTGCTGTAAAATCCATAAAGGCGAGGCCTAAGGCCAGCAACACAACTGCAACAGTATTATTTTCAGTTACCGTTGCCAGCACCATAACCAATCCCGATAAGGCCAACCCAACTAAAGGCACCAGTCGCCTGCCCCAGGTAATTCCAATTTTCTTCACCAGAAAATCGCTGATAGTTCCGCCAAACAGACAACCTGCAGCCGCCAGTATGAAGGGCAACGAAGCGGAATACGTGAGTTGCTCGTGCGATAAGCCACGGCCATTATATAAATACTTGGGCAACCAGGAAATAAAAAAGAACACACCACTGGCATAGCAATAATATACTGCGAGCAGTGTTGTAAAATTTCTGGATAGCACCAACTTTTTCCACGGAGGTGTAGTATTGGCTTCTGGCCGATCATCCACCTGGTTACTATATAATAGTAGCCATACGATAACCCAAACCAATCCAAGCACACCTAATAAATAAAACGTGTTTCGCCAGCCAATATGAGTTTGTAGGGGTACTACTATAAATGGAGTAATGGCTCCGCCAATACGACTGGCCATCCAGATAACCGCCTGGGCGCGGCCGCGTTCTTCAATGGTGAACCATTTTCGTATTGCGATGGCGGTATTGGGATAGGCACCTGCTTCGCCTGCTCCAAACATAAACCTTATTACAAAGAGCGATGCAAATCCACCAGCTAAACCCGTAAGCGAAGTAAAAACCGACCACCATAATACAACGCGCGCCAATATTTTCTTTTCTCCAACCCGATCGCCCCACATGCCGGTTGGTATTTCCAACAATCCGTAAGAGATGGTAAATGCGGCCAGTATCCATCCGAATTGACCTTCACTAAAACCCAGTTCGCGCGTAATTTCAATGCCGGCAATAGAAATGGCATTACGGTCTAAAAATGTGATGACGGATAATAGTGACAGCAGAGCCAGGAACCAATGTTTACGTTGCATCCGATAAAGAAAAGTGATTTGAGTTGTTGAGCGGGCGGGGAGCAGCAGGTTTTTTTGAAAAAAACAGGTGTGTGTTGGATATTTGATACTGGCTATTAAATTTGCAGTCCCATTTAATAAACGGGATGGCACATACCCATACCGATTAAATGATACGCGGGAGTAGCTTCCCGCTAATTATCGGGGTGGTAGCACCAAAACGATGATTTAAATAGTATAAGCGGGAGTAGCTCAGTTGGTAGAGCACGACCTTGCCAAGGTCGGGGTCGCGAGTTCGAGTCTCGTTTCCCGCTCAAAACCCCTCTCATCCCGATAGCTATCGGGAGAGAGGGGTTGTTTTTTAAAGTCTGCCCGGGTGGTGGTCCCGATAGCTTATCGGGATGGTAAACACGCTTTCAACGTTGAGTGCGGTTAATACCTTCCGGGATCGTTCTTTTTTAGAGTTACCACAAAGCAATTAATTGCCCGGGTGGTGGAATTGGTAGACACGCAGGACTTAAAATCCTGTGGATAGTAATATCTGTACGGGTTCAACTCCCGTCCCGGGTACTCTTTACAGACTTAATTCGCCTAATCAATGCGAATTTTTCCTATTCGCATTTCTATCAAAAAAGTTTGAACTTGCCTTTCAAACTTTTGATATGAAAAAGATTCTTGTTCTATCGTTGTTTCTTTTCTTTGGCCTTACATTTAAAGCTTTAAGCCAAACGGTTTATACATCGCCCAAAGGCGAAAAATACCATACAGCCGATTGCCGGCTTTCGGGCGAAGCAGGTCCGGTAAAACTGGCTGATGCAAAAAAGGCAGGTAAAGATGCTTGCGACATTTGCAAGCCCAATGAGTTAGGCAAAGCCAAGCTAAACCAATGTAGCGGCAAAACAGCCGAAGGCACCCGCTGCAAGCGGATGACGGCCAACAAAAACAAAAAATGTTTTCAACATCAGGCCAAGTAATATGCAACGGTTAAAGATCCATCCGCAGGGCCCAACTTTTTCGCGCATTATTGCAGGTGCATGGCGCTGGCGGCTTTCAACTGAAACCGTTGAGCGCTTAATTCAAACCTCACTCAACGAAGGCATCACCACATTCGATCATGCTGATATTTATGGTGATCATAGCAACGAAGAAATTTTTGGTGAAACCTTGCGCACGCAGCCTGCTTTGCGCGATAAGATGGAACTGGTTTCGAAGTGTGGAATCAAGTTCCCATCTGACAAGCGACCTAAAACGTGGGTGAAACATTACGATACTTCTAAAGAACATATTATCTGGTCGGCCGAGAACTCGTTAAAAATGTTGCATACCGACCGCCTTGATCTGTTACTGATTCACCGACCCGATCCGTTATTAAATCCTCACGAAGTAGCTGAAGCTTTTTCGCAATTGAAGCAACAAGGCAAAGTCTTACACTTTGGTGTTTCAAACTTTACGCGATCGCAGTTTTATATGTTGCAAAAGTTTTTACCTATGCCACTGGTCACCAACCAGATTGAAATTTCGCTTGCATGTGTAGAGCCTTTGTTTAATGGCGATTTAGATTTGCTAACTGAACACCAGGCTTCAGCCATGGCGTGGTCGCCTTTGGCGGGTGGCAAGTTGATGGCGGGTGAACGTGAATTATTTGGTAAGGCAACCAAATATAATGCTTCTTACAGTCAGCTCTCATTAGCATGGTTACTAACGCACCCGAATAATATTTTTCCGGTAATTGGAACCACAAAAGCCGAGCGGATAGCAGAAGCGGCTAAATCGTTAGATATAAAATTAGACCGACAAGATTGGTTTGAAATGTTGCAGTGGGCAACGGGTAAAGAAGTAGCGTAAACTTTAAATTACAGGATTATGAGAGTCCTTACTGTAATCTTGGTAATGATAACCATTGCCGCAAAATCACAAGAACCGCAGGTTGATTTAGTGAGGTTAGGTTATCTCAAAAATGAAACGGCATCCGAACAGGTGGGAATGGCTGCTTCGCCCGATGGTGCACATGCAGCTTTTGCATTTAAAGATCGGGTTGTGAAGGTTTTTGATGTCCGGGCGGGTAAGTTCATCAAACGATTTACCATGCCATTTACCAATTTGTTCGATATACAATTGACAAACGATGGCAAGCTTATTCTGGCAGAAGGTAAGCAAGTAGTAATAATTGACTGGAAGAACGAAAAAACAGTAGCGCAATTCAACACAACTGGTGACATTACAAAATCGACCTATTCGCATCGGGCTAATTTGTTTGCCGTTGGCCAGCGCGAGGGTTGGGTTGAAATTTATGATCTCAAATCCCTAAAGGTTCTAAACACTTTTCAATATAAAAAACATCACGTAAGTGCATTGGATTTACACCCTGATGGAAAAAAAATTGTGGTTGGGGTAATTCCACTTCTAAAAGAAATGAATCCTTTAAAAATTTTTGACATAAGTTCGGGTAACGTAGTAGCCGAATCGAAGAAAGGCTTTTACACGATGGCGGCATTTGATGAAAAAGGTGAGAATCTTGTGGTATCGGGCCTGAATACGCTCATGACAAAAACAAATGTTGAAATACTCAGCGGAACTTCCCTGCAATTAATCAAAGCTGTTGAGGGTAAAGTGGTATGGGGTAATAACATTATGCCGTACAGCGGCAAAGTTTCTGGAAACAAATTACTTGCTATAACCGCATCGCTTTCTTTTAATGTGTATGACATTCAATCGGGTGGCATCTCGTTCACAACCAAATCAGATGCGTTTAAATTAAGTGGAACATTGACATTGGGTGTTGGTAATGCGCACTCTTATCCATTGGGTAACAGTGGCAAATTCCTGATTAATTCACTCGGCAACAACATCAATCAGATTTATGATATTAACACCAATACGATTGTAGGTTATTTTTTTTGCGACAGCAATGATGACTTCGCAGTAGTATCGCGCGATGGAAGGGTAGAGGGAACACCCGGAGCCTTACAAAAAGTTTTCTGGACTTCCAGGCTTTCAAATCAACGCACTCCACTGGAAAGTACTTTCGAAAGTGGATTTACACCACGGCTGCTTTCGCAGATTGTGGATGAAGATGAGAAAACACAACTTGCCAACACCACTTTTGAAGTAGAGAAGGTGATTGATAAAATTCCGACACTGCAACTTAAATCTATTAACGGAGTTACAGTTACTACCGGATCAACTTCGGCAACTCAAAAACAATCCAAAGTAGAAATAGCCGTAACGCAAAACACACAAGAGCTTACCGAGATAAAATTGTACCATAATTCCAAGTTAGTGAAAGTTATACCCGGTAACGGACAGAAATTTTATTCATTTGATATTTCCTTAACCAATTCGTTTAGCGAACAGAATTATTTTTATGCTGTTGCCAGCAGCAAATCGGGTGTTGAGTCGGAGAAAGTAAAATTTACCATTAACTACAAAGGCGCTACCGAAGCCAAACCAAAATTATATCTTGTTACCATTGGCATAGACAAATACAAAAATCCAAAATACAACCTGAACTATGCACAAGCCGATGCCGATGGTGTGGCCAACGTAATCAGCCGGCAATCAAAATCGTTGTTTCAGGAAGTTGTTCCGTTTTCTATTCGCAACGATAAGGCGGTTAAGGCCAATATTTTTGCGGCTCTAAATCAGGTTAAAGCAAAAGCATTGGAACAAGACATGATAGTAGTGTACTATGCCGGGCATGGTGTAATGTCGGGTGGGGCAGACAAACAATTTTACATTGTACCCCACGATGTAACGCAATTGTATGGCCGGGATGACTTGCTGATTGATAAGGGTATCTCGGCTAACGATTTAAAGGATTTCGCATCGGCTATCAATGCACAAAAACAAGTATTTATTTTAGATGCCTGTCAATCGGCTGGAGCATTAGATGCGGTAGATCGTACACGGGGTGCTGCCGAAGAGAAAGCAATTGCGCAATTGGCCCGCAGCACCGGAACATTCTGGATCACATCTACAGGAGCCGAACAATTTGCTACGGAGTTTGCCAAACTGGGTCATGGAATTTTTACCTATGCCTTGCTGGAAGGAATTAATGGCGCAGCCGATGCAAATAAAGATCAACGCTTAACCATTCGAGAATTGAGCACCTATATTGAAAACAAAGTACCTGAACTATCGGAACAGCTCAAGGGCTCGGCACAGTTTCCTTCTGCCTATTCGTTTGGAAACGATTTTCCATTGGCTGTGTTTGAGAAGTAGATTATGATTTGAGTTTTTTTAAGTTCAACATCATATAAATAAATACTGAAATTCCCGTTAGTAGCAAACAACCCGCCCATATAGCGGGCAATGCACTGTGTTGTTGTAACGAAAAAAAATTTGGTGCGATGGTAAGTACAACAAATGCTACCCCGGCAAGTACCCATGCCTTATGGGTCATAAACCTGTCTTCCGGGATTACTGTAAGATCTAACTTTATACGATGATCCTGCTTAAATAAAATTATCCACTTACGGTAATCCCACAGCAGTAAATAGAGCGTACCCAGTAACATTAATGTAGTTACAGTAGGTGTGCCTGTACCGAAGTTAACCGAATGTGTAATTAGCGTAATATTCAGAATAATTGGAAAGAACATCATTGCACCAATCGTGGCAAAACGCTGAGTCATCATTAAAACACCTGCTATCAATTGACTCCAGCCCAGGAATCTCCAATAGAACCCCGATTGGTACATGGCTTCAAAAAAATAACCCACCGCAGTATCGGTAGGAAGAGTGGTAAACCGCTCGCCTTTAATTTTTACAATGGAAGCAAAAACAAACGCAAAGCCTATCAGATAGCGCAGATAGATTGTGGTAAGCTTAAAAAAGGTAACGGTTTTAAGTTTGTCGATGAGTTTGAACATATCCGCATGACGTTGAAATCGCTATTTTGGTACTGGTCGTTAGTTTTTTTGTTAAATTTATAATATCAAAAATCGGGGAAGTATGAATCGTGAAGTAAATATAGACAGCCCACCGCGCACAATTATGGAAGTGTACAAAAGCCTGCCGGAAGGCACACTGGCTGAGTTGATAGATAATGTTTTGTATATGTCACCATCGCCTGTTTATAAACACCAGAGGGTTTTGTTTAAGATCGCAACAGAACTAAAATCTTTTGTTGAAAACATAAATCACGGCATTGTAATGATTGCCCCGTTCGATGTTTATCTGAATGAGACAAGTAATGCCGTACAGCCCGATATTGTTGTGGTGTTGAACGAAAACTTAGCTATTTTAAATGAAGAAGGACACATTCATGGAGTGCCCGACCTTTTAGTAGAGGTATTGTCACCCGGCAATAGCGATCATGATCGGGTTCGCAAGAAAAATCTTTACGAGAAATTTGGTGTTAAAGAATATTGGATTGTCGATCCAGACACGAAAAATACTTCCGTATTTTCTTTACAAAACAAAATCTATCACCTTCATTTTGAAGGCGTGGGCAGCATTCAATCAAAGTTGCTTAAACAATCTTTCCAATTTTAGAATTTCCGAAACCTTCCTTGCGGGATTTTTGTATCCTTGTAATCCCGTTTTTGAAGCATGTCCAAACCACAGAAGAATCCAATCGACCTTTCCGGTCATGAGTACATAGAAATTATTGGCGCGCGTGAGCATAACCTTAAAAATATAAGCGTCTCTTTTCCACGCAACAAGCTGGTGGTAATAACCGGCATCAGTGGCAGCGGTAAATCATCACTCGCGTTCGATACCATTTATGCCGAAGGCCAGCGCAGGTATATGGAAAGTTTTTCGGCCTATGCGCGCAGTTTTATTGGCAACCTGGAACGCCCCGATGTAGATAAAATCAATGGCCTGAGCCCGGTAATTTCCATTGAACAGAAAACTACCTCTCGTAATCCACGCTCAACCGTAGGTACCGTTACTGAGATTTACGATTTCATGCGGTTATTGTATGCGCGCGCAGGCGAAGCATTCTCGTATTTATCGGGCGATAAAATGATTCGCCAATCGGAAGATCAGATCCTCGATGCCATCATCACCAACTTTAATGGTAAAAAGTTAACCTTGCTGGCTCCGGTAATTAAAGGTCGTAAAGGGCATTACCGCGAATTGTTTGTACAGATTCGCAAGCAAGGTTATTCGAAAGTACGCGTAGATGGTGAGGTGTTGGAAATAACAACTAAGATGCAAGTAGATCGGTTTAAGATTCACGACATCGAAATTGTGATTGATCGCATCGTGCCGAGCGAAAAAGATCGGCATCGGATAAGTCAATCCATTACCACAGCCATGAAGGAAGGCAGGGGTGTAATTATGGTACTGGAGGAAAACAAAAAGCTACACCACTTTTCAAAGTTCTTAATGGATCCCAAAACAGGCTTATCATACGATGAACCTGCACCCAACAATTTTTCATTCAATTCGCCTTACGGAGCATGCTCAACCTGCACCGGCTTGGGCATCATTGAAGAGATCACAGAAGAATCCATAATCCCCGATAAAAAATTAAGTATTAGTCGTGGAGCTATATTGCCTTTGGGCGAATACCGCGACATCTGGATCTTTAAAAAAATTGAAGCAATCCTAAAACGTTATAAACTTACACTCTCTACACCAGTAAAAGATATTCCAAAAGATGTTTTGAAAATTCTGTTATATGGCGATGATGAACCGGTGGCTGTATCATCTGTAAAATATCCGGGCACAGAGTGGAACACGAAGTTTGAGGGCATCATCACATTTCTGAAGAAAATGATTGATGAAGGAACAGAGAATACGCGCAAATGGATTGAAGATTTTACAACTACCCGAATATGCCCCGAGTGCGAAGGGGCCCGATTAAAAAAAGAATCATTGCACTTTAAGATCGATAATAAGAATATTGCCGAATTGGCCGAACTGAATATTAATGCATTACAAAAGTGGTTCGATGGCCTGGAGCATCGCATCAGCGAAAGACAGCAGGTAATTGCAGCCGAAGTTTTAAAAGAAATTCGAAAACGAATTGGTTTCTTGTTAGATGTAGGCTTGGATTATCTTCACCTGAACAGGCCTTTGCGAACATTAAGTGGTGGCGAAGCACAACGTATTCGCCTGGCAACCCAAATCGGAACGCAACTGGTGGGTGTGTTATACATTCTTGATGAGCCAAGCATAGGCTTGCATGCCCGCGATAATGCAAAACTGATTAAAGCACTTAAAGACTTACGCGATTTAGGAAACTCAGTGATTGTGGTAGAGCACGATAAAGAGATGATGCTCGAATCGGATTACATTATTGACATAGGCCCTGGTGCTGGCCGGCATGGCGGCACGGTTGTGGCAGAAGGTAACCCTGAAACATTTCTAAAATCAAATAGCACTACCGCCAAATACCTGAACGGTAAAATAGCCATTGCTTATTTGAAAGAACGAAGAAAGGGTAGTGGTGAGAAAATTCAATTGTATGGAGCTACCGGTAATAACTTAAAAAATGTTGATCTCGAAATTCCATTAGGTACGCTTACGTGTATTACCGGAGTATCGGGTAGTGGTAAGTCCACGTTGGTACACGATACGTTATTCCCGATTTTAAATCAACACTTCTTTAATTCGCGCACCGAGCCGCTTGCCTATAAAAAAATTGAAGGCTTAAAGTTGATTGATAAAGTAATAGAA
Organism: Cyclobacteriaceae bacterium; assembly: GCA_019638355.1. Taxonomy (GTDB): domain Bacteria; phylum Bacteroidota; class Bacteroidia; order Cytophagales; family Cyclobacteriaceae; genus ELB16-189. Next base: position 552,096 of record JAHBTY010000002.1, on the reverse strand, counting down.
GTTGATCAATCGCCTATCGGCAGAACACCCCGTTCAAACCCGGCTACTTACACCGGAGTGTTTACCGACATCCGCGATTTGTTTGCACAAATGCCCGAAGCAAAAATCCGCGGTTATAAAACCGGAAGGTTTTCATTTAACGTAAAAGGTGGCCGCTGCGAAACCTGCGAAGGTGCCGGCTTACGCCTGATCGAAATGGAATTTTTACCCGATGTATATGTGCCTTGCGAAACCTGCAAAGGCAAGCGCTATAACCGCGAAACATTGGAAGTTCGCTTTAAAGGAAAATCGATAAGCGATGTGTTGGATATGACGGTGGAGGAAGCGGTGAACTTCTTTGAGAATCAGCCAAAGATTTTGCGCAAAATTCAAACACTAAGTGAAGTGGGGTTGGGCTACATTTCACTGGGCCAGCATGCTACTACCTTATCGGGTGGCGAAGCTCAACGCGTAAAGTTAGCAACCGAACTTTCAAAACGAGACACGGGCAAGACACTCTATATTTTAGATGAACCCACTACCGGTTTGCATTTTCAGGACATCAGCCACTTGCTGGATGTATTGCAGAAGCTGGTTGATAAAGGCAACACCGTGCTGGTAATAGAACACAACATGGATGTAATCAAATCAGCCGATTACATTGTTGATCTGGGGCCTGAAGGCGGTGCCGGTGGTGGAAGAATAATTGCTAAAGGAACCCCCGAAATAGTTTCAAAAAATCCGGCAAGCTTTACAGGCAGGTTTTTAAAACCGGAGTTGAGTTAGGAAACAGGAATTTCAATTCCGGTTTTTTTCAATTTCTTCAATGAATGGATTTTCTTCCTTGGTTTCGGGGGCATGGAACGTATGAACCTCACCTCTGGAATTATTCCGTAAGACTTTTACGATCTGTTCATAATCAAGCGGCAAACAACCGGTAAAGTTTTCATCCCAGTAGCCACATCAACATCCGATAAAATAAAATGATGTTCCTTTGGCCACCGAGCCAAATAAAACAGCACACGCAGGTCTATACTCATTAGATATTAAGTCAGCCAATAGACTTTCTATTTTTATTTTGCAGCTCGGATAGTAACCCTGTTCGTAGCGTATCTTCACGTTTCAATTTTTCTCGAATAATTTTGGGTTTGCCATCTACAAATTTAAGATATAACTGATTTGTTTGATTTGTGACTTCTTATCCGCTTGTATAAAAAACAGCCGGTGGCTAATGGATTGATTAATTTTGCCTTCGAATGCTGAATAAGTCGCGGCTATATTGGATTTTACAAATAGGGGGCTGGACGCTTTATGCCGTTGTGCAGATAGGTGTAGCTATTTCCAGCAGCGAAGTAATCAGTTCGCAACGCATTATATTTCTTGCCTACGAATCGTTTTTCTGTTTTTTACTTACGCACGGATTCCGCACCTACATGAACCACAACCGGTGGCTCAGTTTAAGTATGCCCCGCCTTTTGCCGCGCGTACTTTCGGCTGTACTGGTAATGGGTGTAATGCTATACTTTTTGCGCATTCCGCTTTCAATACCGCTTGGTCTTTTTAATAAATCGGTGGTATTTAATCCCAGCAACATTCTGGGGTTATCGTGGGTATATTCATTCTTCTTCTTTACCTGGTCCATTATCTATTTTACCTACAACTATTTTGAACGGTATAATAAATCCCTAAAGCTGGAGGCCTCCGTAAAAGAAATTGAATTGAATAATCTTAAGTCGCAACTAAATCCGCATTTTATTTTTAATGCATTAAATAGCATCCGCGCATTGGTAGATGAAAATCCCGACAAGGCAAAAATGGCCATTAACCAACTATCGAATATTTTGCGTAATACCTTGGTTACCGAAAAAAAAGGGCTTACCAAGTTTGGCGATGAGTTGAAGGTGGTGCGCGATTACCTGGGCTTGGAAAGCATCCGGTTTGAAGAGCGCCTGAAAACTGATTTTGATATTGATCCGGCATCCAAAAATTTCCTGGTACCTCCGCTCATGGTTCAAACGTTGGTTGAAAATGGTGTGAAGCACGGTATTTCCAAACTTACCGAAGGCGGACTTATTCAGTTAAAAACAAAAGTTGAACGGGGTAAGCTTACCATTCGTATTCGCAACAGTGGACAATACCATGCGGTAAACGGCCATAAACGAAGAAGCGGCCTGGGCCTGTTAAACACTTCGCAACGGTTAAAGCTTTTGTATGGCGAAGAGGCTTACTTCGCAATTAGTAACGAAAAAGATAATTTTGTACTTACTGAAATAATTATTCCACCTATACACACAACATGAGAGCGTTGATTATTGATGACGAGCGCCTGGCGCGCAAAGAACTGGCTAAACTTTTAGAAGAACATCCATCCATAGAAGTAGTGGGCGAGGCCATGAATGCCGATGAAGCCGAGCAGATGATAAATGAATTAAACCCCGACTTATTGTTTCTGGATATACAAATGCCTGGCCGTACGGGTTTTCAACTGTTGGAATCGCTTGAATCGGTACCGTTGGTTGTATTTACTACCGCGTATGATGAGTTTGCATTAAAAGCCTTTGAAGTAAATGCACTGGATTATTTACTAAAACCAATTCAAGCCGAACGGTTAACCGAAGCCATTCATAAAATAATGGAGAAGGAGCGCGCCAAAATTGGACGGGGTGCCGGCAAAAAATTAGGTCTGGAAGATCAGGTTTTTGTAAAAGATGGCGAGCGTTGTTGGTTTGTGAGCCTGGCCAATATCCGCTACTTCGAATCGGACGGTAATTATATTAAGGTATATTTTGACGCCAACCGGCCTATGATCCACAAATCGTTAAATGCTTTGGATGATCGATTGGACGAACGTGCTTTCTTTCGCGCAAGCCGTAAACACATTATTAACCTGAGTTGGGTGGAAGGTATTGAGCCCTGGTTTAACGGTGGATTAATGGTGAAATTAAGAGGGGGCGATAAAGTTGAAGTAAGCCGCAGGCAGGCAGCCAAGTTTAAGGATATGATGAGTTTGTAGAGGTAAATTTTACTGCAGCACCAGTTCAATCAATTCTTTTTCCACATTCCAATCGCGGGCAAGTTTAAGCATGGCAGTGGCCTCCATTTCGGTAACATAACCTTTCAGGTTGTTGGATTGCCATACCATGTTAATTAACTCCACTCGTTTGGACTTAGCGTAGTCGCCAATAATATTGTTCAGGTAAACCCGGGCCCGGTCAAAAGCTGTAATATAATCTTCCGCAACAAAGGCAAGTGCCCAAGCAAGTTCATCAGCACCATTAAAATCAGCAGCTACCTTTTCCAGGTCGCGTTGCTCTGCATCATCAAGTCCATGATAATGAAAAATAACAGCTTTTAGTAGCAGGTAAACTTTTTTCTCTTCGCTGGTCATGAAGGTTTTTAAAATACTAATATCTGAAAATTTCAGGTTGATTCTGCGGGAACAAAAAATTCAACAGCAAGTTGATCGGCCACTAGTTTACCCGCCCGTGTTAATAGTAATGTTTCGTCTTTTAGTAAAACCAGGTTAGATGCAACCAACTGTGCAAGGGTTTGCTTGCCTTGAGTGTTAAGCTCAAAGTTATAATCCTGTTTTAACACCTTGAGACTGCAGCCGGCATTTGTTCGTAAGGATGTAAAAATGTACTCATTAATTTTGTTTTCGCGTGTTAACAGCTCGCGTTCAAATGGAATATGCCCATCCGCCAGTGCTTGCACATAGCGTTGATTATTACGGATATTAAACTGCCGTGTTTCGCCATTAAACGAATGTGCACTTGGCCCAATACCCAGGTATTTTTTTCGCTGCCAGTAACTTCGGTTATGCCGCGATTCAAAACCAGGTTTGGCATAGTTGGATATTTCATACTGCTCAAAACCATTTTCCTGCAAGGTGTCCATCACTACTTCAAACTGATTGGCTGCTTCGGTTTCATCTTCCGGTTTTAACTTCCCTTGTGCAACCCATTTTCCAAATACAGTTTTATCCTCTATGGTAAGTGAGTACACCGAGATGTGCGGTGGGTTTAAAGCAATTGCTTGAGCCAGATCGCTGTGTAATCCGGTTTCTTGTTGACCAGGAAAGCCAAACATTAAATCAATGCTCAGGTTGTTGATTCCTGATCGGTAAGCATCTTCTACACATTGTATGGCATCTTGGGCGGTGTGAGCCCGGTTCAAAAACTTAAGAATAGAGCTATTAAATGACTGAATGCCAATACTGAGCCGGTTAATTCCGGCTGCCTTCAGTGCTTTCAGCTTTTCTAAACTAAGATCATCGGGGTTTGCCTCCAGTGTAATCTCCGCTCCGGAAATAACATTGTGGTTTTTATGAATGGTATTCAGCAAGCTGTGTAATTCGCTGTCAGCCAACAAAGAGGGAGTGCCGCCTCCAAAATAAATTGTTTCAATAGGTTCCTGATTCAGGTAATTAACTTGTAATGCCAGTTCAAGAGTCATTGCTTTTACAAGCTCGCTCTTAAACCCGGTATTAACAGAAAAGTGGAAGTCGCAATAATAGCAGGCTTGTTTGCAAAAAGGAATATGTATGTAAATACCGGCCATGTGGGCACAAAGATATGCCGCTGTTGTTTCAAGATTTCGTGTTGCAGTACTTTCCTGATATTTTTGTTGCTGGCATGAAGTATGTTATTGGTTTAGCCTTTTTAATCACCTGTGTTGCGGCCCGCACTCAACCTCGCGAGGTGGATTTGAGTACTCAGTGGAAAGTATATCAGTCGGGGCAATACCTGCCTTTTACCAATCAACAAACACAGGTTGTACACCTTGCACTTACCAATAACACCCCGCGTGGCGTTTTGCAAATTACCGATAGGAATGAGTTTTCAGTTTTTGTAGATGGCCAATTGGTCTGGCGCCAAACCGATACATTACTGGTTAATACCGACAGTTTACTTCGGGTTAAAGGTGGCGCTACACAACTGAGTATTTTCCAAACACCATTGGTGTACTCACTTCAAACACGATTGATTTTAGCGGATAAGCAATCAACAGATTTTAATGCCCTGCGGCCTTCCAACTACTTCAGTAATTTTATAATTTCAGTAACGTTGCTCCTTTTCTTTTTTTTCGTGGCATTGTTTCGGGCTAACCCGCAACTCATGTTTGATTACCTGAATGTTATTAAATTACTTTCATTGCAAGAACGGGATGACGCTACCGTTACCGGCAGAATTGGCGCAAGCATTAACCTGCTTTATTTTGCATTTGTAAGTTTAATGTTTGCCTTGCTATTACTTGTGTTGTTTCATCAATCGGCAGATCGATTTGCAATTAGTACTTACCTGGTTACAAAATCCGTTGCAGGAAGTTATGCAGTTTGGTTGTTGGTGTCAGGTATTGTGTTTGTTATACTCATGGTAAAGTTGCTTCTTATTTTTATTTTTTCTCAATTATTTGGCTTACGCGATATAGTGCGGTTTCAATTTTTCCATTTTGTTAGGTTACTGTTCATTGCAAGCGTTGGTCTGGGGTCCGTACTTATGCTTTTTTTTATTTTTAATTTTAATAATCCCTCCGCTTACGCCACCTTAGTAAGCATAACGGCTACAGTAATTATTCTTAGCATAGTTTTTTTGTTTTTGAAATTATTGGGCCGCACGGGGCTGCCCGTTTTTCATTTATTTTCCTACCTTTGCACATCCGAAATTATTCCGTTGATAATTCTTGGTAAAGTGTTATTGTTTTAAGCCGAACCCCGACACGTGTTGATATGATAGAAACTGCTACGGACAGAATGCGAAAAGTTAAAAGCATTTTGGTTACTCAGGAGGCTCCCACCGATGCAAACTCTCCCTACCTAAAACTTGCAGAGAAATACAGCCTTAAAATAGATTTTCGTCCCTTCATTCAGGTCGAGGCTGTGCCAATTAAAGAATTCAGAAAACAGAAGATAGATATACTGCAACACACAGCCATTATTTTTACTAGCCGCCACGCTGTCGATCATTTCTTTTCTATTTGCCGCGAGCTAAAACTGGAGATGCCCGCAGATATGAAATACTTCTGTATTTCTGATCAAACATCCAACTACCTTCAGAAATACATTGTAATACGCAAGCGAAAAATTTTTTCAGGCCTGAAGGACACAAAGGATCTATTGGAAATAATTAAGAAACACAAAAACGAAAAGTTTCTTTTTCCTTGCTCAGACATTCGCAAAAATGATATTCCCGATTTCCTTGCCGAAAATGGTTTCAATTTCTCGGAGGCGATAATGTATCAAACAGTGGCCGCCAACCTTAACGACCTTAAAAATGTCTATTACGACATCCTGGCATTTTTTAGTCCATCGGGCATCAGTTCTTTGTTTGTAAACTTCCCAGACTTTAAGCAAAACAATACCCGTATTGCTGCCTTTGGACCCACTACAGCCAAAGCCGTACGCGATGCTAATCTTATTTTGGATATAGAAGCCCCCTTACCAAATGCACCTTCAATGACCGGTGCCCTTGAACTTTACGTAAGAGCGGCCAACGGAATTAAATAACTGGCTAACCCTTACCTTTTTACCCTTAACGAGATTTTATTACACTTTAATTACATTGATTTTGAAAGTGTGGTAAGAATTGGCTTATCTTTAAGTCCTGTTCAATTGAACCTGTGAAGAAAGTCTATTTTTTAATTCTACTGGCAGCCACAACGTATCATGCCTGCCTGGGCCAGCAAGACCCACAGTTTACCCACTACATGTTTAATACCATGTATTATAATCCGGGTTTTGCCGGTGCTGAAGGTGTTACCAAATTCACAGCCTTGCACCGCAGCCAATGGGCAGGGTACCAACCATCCTTTGGCGATGGGGGTGCACCAACCTCTCAGATAATTTCAATGACATCCCCCCTTAATAAGCTTCGTAGTGGTATAGGTGCTTATATAGTTAATGATAGGTTGGGAGCTTTAAATAACCTCGAAGCACAAGTATCGTATGCCTATCACCTGGCATTAAAAGATACCAAACTAAGTTTTGGAATAAAAACGGGTATGTACTCTCAAACCCTCGACTTTGATATGTACCGGTTTATCGATCCGAACGATCCTTTATTGAAAGACCAGGCAGGTAAAACTTCGCAGGTACGACCCGACTTGGCTGCCGGACTTTTTATGCAACGCGAAAAATATTATGTAGGTGTTAGTTTTAACCACCTTATTAAATCAACATTCGATTTTGGTGTAAGTCAACGAAGCGCCCTTCAGCCACATATGTATGTTACAGGTGGGTATTATTATCAGGTTAACTTCGACCTCCGACTACAATTTTCAACATTGATTAAATCAGATTTTACAAAAACCAGCTTCGATGTTGGTGGATTAGCATACTATAAAGACAAGATGTGGGGCGGTTTGTCGTTCAGGCAATCAGAAGCAGCGATAGTAATGTTGGGTTACAGCTTATTAAAAGATGGTGCTTTGCGGGTAGGCTACGGTATGGATGTGATTGTAAAGGACAGAGAAGCGAAACAACCACTGTCGCACGAAATATTACTTACCTACGAGTTGCCGGTTAATCCCTCTATTGGTAAAAAGATAGTTCGTACCCCACGCTACAGGCACTGATGAGGCAGGAATTATTTTGGTTTTTTAAAGAATTTATTGAATTTGGTTGCTCAGGTTTTTAAATAAAAGGCGAAAAAGAATAACTTTCGGGTCTGTATCGTTTGACTTACTAAACCGAAAGGCAGGAAATAACAAAAAATGTATGAAGAAGAACGTTTCTCTTAAAGTTCTATATTATGCTTTAATGCTGGGGGCCGGAACCCTAGTTGGAGGCTGTGGCTTACTGGGTATTGGTGGCAAAAAGGGTGGCGATGCCCGCGGAGAAGTCGTGGGGCAATCCACGCTTGAACGCAGAGAGTCTTGGTCGATGGTAATACCCTATGGTATGGTACCCATTCCAGCAGGAACCTTCCACATGGGCCAGGCCGATGAAGATCCTGCTTCAACCCAGATAAACTTCAATAAGCAAATTACAATCGGCCCGCTTTTCATGGATGAGACCGAAATAACTAACGATGAGTACCTGCAGTTTACCACCTTCTTTTTAGATCCTAACGGTGCCGAAGGGCTAACCAACTTCGAGCAGATTGGTCAACAAGAGTTTATGGAGAAATACTATCCGGATACCACCGTATGGATGAAAGACTTTTCCCATCACATGGGTGATCCATTAGTAGATTATTACTGGCAGCATCCTGGTTACCAGGAGTATCCGGTTGTAGGGGTAAGTTGGGAAGCAGCTAACTTTTTTGGAAAGTGGAGAACCGCTTTCTTAAATGAATGGCGCCAGGTTAACGGAGGTCAACCTCCTATGCCGGCCTTCCGCTTACCGTCAGAAGCGGAGTGGGAATATGCAGCCCGTGGCGGCAGGGATATGGCAAAGTACCCTTGGGGTAATCCTTACATCCGCAACTCGAAAGGTTGTATGCTCGCCAACTTCAAACCGGGGCGCGGTAATTTTTATGATGATGGATTTGCCTACACAGCACCGGTTGGAATTTATTTCCCCAACGATTATGGTTTGGTTGATATGGCCGGAAATGTTTCGGAATGGTGCTTGGACGATTTTAACCCCGCATCGGTACCAACCGTGTGGGATTTAAACCCGCAGTTTATTGATAAAAACGCCTACGATCGTGAAGGCAAGTCAAGACAAAATTATAATGCCCGTAAAGTTGTGCGTGGAGGTTCGTGGAAAGACGTGGCTTACTACTTGGAAACAGGAACCAGAACATATGAGTATAAAGATTCAACCCGGGCTTACATTGGTTTTCGATGTGCTATGACCAATCTGGGCCGCTCATCAGGGGCTGAATTTCAATAATTAAAAACTCTGGCTATATTTAATTCAAAAAAACGGACTAAACTTAAATCTCAAAGAACCATGGCAAAGAAAAAAGGCGGATTTGTCGCATTATTCTTCACAACCATAATGCCCAAAGTTTACGGTATTGGTGCAGCGGTTGTTATTATCGGAGCACTTTTTAAAATTCTTCACTTGGAAGGCGCAAACGCGATGTTGATGATCGGTTTGAGCGTGGAGGCAGGTATCTTCTTCCTGAGTGCATTTGAACCACAGCACGCAGAACCAGATTGGTCTAAAGTATATCCGGAGTTAGCTGAAGATTATGAAGGTCCGGTTAATCCAACAGCTACCCGCATCAGCAACCGCCCTGCTGGAGATTCTCCGTTGTTAAAAATTGATGAAATGCTGAAAACAGCTAAAGTAGATCAAAATCTGCTGGATAATCTGGGTAAAGGGTTAACAAACCTGGCTACTTCTGCATCTCAAATGAGCAACTTGTCAAACGCTGCTGTAGCAACAAATGAATACGCGAAGAACGTACAATCAGCTGCATCGGCATTAACTGAAATGAATAAAGCATACGGTACGGCTATGACAGCCGTTAAGTCAATGGCAGATGCTTCTAAAGACACTAATGAATACCACAAACAAATGCAAGCGGTAACTAAAAACCTGCAGTCATTAAATGCAGTTTATGAAATGGAGTTGAAAGATGCCGATTCGCATGTGAAGAACATGAATAAGTTCTACGAAAGTTTAACCGGTGCCATGCAGGGCCTTACTAAAGTAGGTGAGAATACAACCAAGTTCACCACCGAATTAGGTAGCCTTACTTCAAATATTACGGCACTCAATAAAGTGTACGGAGGTATGCTTACTGCAATGAAGGGTTCAAACCAGTAATAAGATCTTTCAATTAACAATTTTGATTTTTTTAACACTTAAATAAAAAAACATGGCAGGTGGTAAGGAAACACCCAGGCAGAAGATGATTGGTATGATGTACCTCGTGCTTACTGCGCTCCTTGCGCTAAACGTAAGTAACGCGGTGTTGGAGAAGTTCGCCATCATTGATGATACACTTGTAAAGCTTGTGAAGGAAAATATGGCCGCCAATGAACTAAAACTCAATTCGATATTGGGGGCCAATCAGGATGAACGGGCGCAGATATCAAAAGACCAGGCCAAGCAAGTTCGTGATCTTACAAAAGGTATGATTGCTTATTTGGATGAATTAAAAGGTAAGATGAGAACTGAGCCAGATGGTAAAGCTATTGAAGGCGAGGAGCTTGTTTTGAATACTAACCGTGCAGAAGAGCTTATGCTAGACAGCCAGAAGCCAGAAGTTGGTATTGAATATGAAAGGAAATTAACAGAATTTGTTAATAACCTTAATAAAATAATGGCCCTTAAAACTCCATTTCCAAAGCTAACAAGAAAGGCTGAGGATTATGAAGAGTTTAAGAATAATACTAATCAGCTTGGTAAAACATTTCTTCAGTTTTCATTTGAGTTAACCCCTACTATGGGTGCCATTGCTACGCTCAGCCAAATGCAAACTGAGATTCTGGAATATGAAAGAACTGCTTTAGATACTTTATTTGCCCGTGCGGACGCTTCAACCATTAAGTTTAACAAAGTTGTTCCTATGGTTAGGGCCGAATCAAATACACTTGTTGCAGGTCAGGAGTATTCGGCCGATCTTTTTATTGCAGCCGCTTCAGACGAAGAGCCTGAGATGTTTAAAGACGGTGCACCGGTTAAAGTAGAGGTGGATAATGTTACCGGTATTAAAATGGGTAAGATTAAATTCAGAACCTCGGGCGGAACCTATGATAAGAATGGATTGGCCGACATGTCGTACAAAGTGAAAATTAATGTGAAGGGTAAGCCATATGAAGAAGTTGTGCGCTATAAAGTTGCCCGTCCCGTTGCCAAGTTCGAGTCTGAGAGCGCCAGCACGCTCTATTTGGATTGCGGTAATGAAATGTCGGTAAGTGTTCAGGGATTAACGGAATCATCAGGAATTTCACTAACTGTGCCTGGCGATCAAGGAAAAGTAGTAGCACAAGGCTCAGGTAAATTTGTACTGATTCCTACCAGGCCGCAGATGGATGTGCGCGTTCTTGTTAACGGTTCACAAATTGAAGTAAAACAGTTTAAAGCTAAACCGGTTCCTAATCCAGTAGCTAAATTAATGGTTGGTAATGGCGAGTATGATGTAAAAAAAGGTATTCCTCCTGGCACTTCTATTGTTCGCTTCGTTCCAGATATTTCAGACGAAACCTTTAAGCGTCAGAACGCGAAAGACGCAGGTTATCGCGTTACACAAATGACTTTACAAATAACTGGCAAAACACCTATTACCTTAACATCCGGTACAATCGAAATTGCTAAATATGGCCTCCGTCCAGGCGATAGCTTCTCGATTTATAACGTTCAAGTAGTGCGTTCAACCTGGGATCCTAATGATAATGATGCAAAACCCGTAAACGCTAAACTGGAAGGAGTTTACGTGATGGGTAAATAACAACTGAAGAAATGAAACTTGTAAAAATCGCAATTCTGTCTTTTGGCTTGGCTGGTGCTGTATATGCACAACCCGATACTATTTATAATCCAAACTCAACTGAGAAGATTCCATACTATGAGCAATTATATCGCTTCAGGGTTTGGAGAACAGTAGATTTAGGGGAAAAACAGAATGCGGGTTTTAAATCAGCACAATCGGACCTCACTAATTTTTTAATTAAGAGCATTCAAAGCGGAGCCATCACTGCTTATGATGATTCACTAAAAAATGTTCGGCCGGCTGAAGAGATATTGGTGAGCAATCAAGCTGTAGCAGAACCCCCATACGATCAGAACAAGTCATACTTTACAAACGAAACGGCCAGTTACAGAGGTAAAAACTATCAGTCAACCCGTAACGACAATAAAGGCCATTTGCCTACGGATAACCAGTGGTGGGAATTAGCCCCCTCACAAACAGAGTATTTTACTAAAGATAACATCGTAGCAATAACTATTATTGAAGATGTGATCTTTGATAAGAGACGTTCACGCCTTTATTACGATATTCAATCCATAGGTTTACTGGCTCAGCGCTCAGGCGAAACGACTATCAACCCAATTGCTTTTATTAACTACAAAGATTTTTACAATGCGGTTGAGAAAGTAGCGCATAGTAAAGATTATAAAGAACGCGATAAGGTGCTGTGGAGAAACCGCTACAACCCGGCTGAAAACCGAACCTTTACGGATGCTTTTAAGTTACGCTTGTTCAGAGGGGTGATTGATAAGGTGGAAAACCCAGACGACCGTTCTATCCAACAAATTTATGAGCGAAACGGAAGAAGCTACGGTGAGTCTGTGTTTGCGCGATGGGAAAAGGAAATGGAATTGATGGAAAAAGAACACAACCTGTGGGAATATTGAAAAATCAGTAAGATTCATGAAAGGGCTCCAAAAGAGCCCTTTTCTTTTTAATGTATGATTTACTTTTTCAAGTTTAATCCAAACTGTACATGATTAGAAAGGGCAGACAATCGGATTTAGGACGAGTTTTCGAATTGATAATGGAGTTGGCACATTATGAACGAGCCCCCCACGAAGTTTCTAACTCTGTTGAACAAATGGAACGCGATGGTTTTGGTGCTAATCCCTTATTCGGATTTTTTGTTGCTGAAGACGAAAGGGGTATTCATGGTATTTCCTTGTATTACTATCGCTATTCTACCTGGAAGGGGAAACGACTTTACTTAGAAGACATCATTGTAACTGAACCGGAAAGAGGAAAAGGATGGGGCAAGGCTTTATTTGATATTACAATGCAGCAGGCACTTGAAGATAATTGTACCGGCATGATGTGGCAGGTGCTTGATTGGAATGAACAAGCCATAGCATTTTACAAATCGTACGGGGTAAGATTAGATGATGAATGGATTAATTGCCACCTTGAAGCGAATCAACTCAAGAAGTTGCTCAGCAATGGTTAAACTTCTTCCAATAATGTATTAAAGGCTACATGTTGATCTTTAAACCTGGTTCGATGTGTTTCAACCAGTTTAGGGGCAAATTCATTTAGGTATTGCAATACATTTTCGATAGACGGAGCAAAACACTGAATGCTGTACGAAACACTACTTTCCTCTTCATGTGTTAACACCTTATAAATTTTATTGCTTTCAAATAAGCCAGTATTCATAATAGCCGGAATATAGTTTTCGCGCATCCAGAGTAACCATTCTTGCTCAATTTGCTTATCAACACCAAATGTTACATTGTATAATAGCATAATATTTTTAGGCGAGAGAATTTACATAATCCTGCAAGTAAGAGAATTCCGGGGTGAGTTTTCCATTTTCTGCAATTGTACCTCGTTTAATAATGCATTCGCTATCCTCAAACAACAGGGGTCTTAGAATTCTGTCTATCAGGTCGCGCCCAAATTCATCGGACGCACTGCGTGGAAGTTCGCACGGAAGATTGTCAACAGCCATTACGGTTACAAATTCGTTCTTGCTGAAAGCAGGTATGGCTGTGTTGGTGTGTGGATCGTAATCATACAAGGGTTCGGGGATCGAACTTGGGCGGATTGTGCTTGGGATTGATCCATTTATATCGCACGTTATATCGGCAATAATTTTGATGTTAAAATCACGTGTAAGCATTTCCTGCCGGGTAAAAAGTACCGGTGCATTTGGGTTCCAGAAAGCTCCGGCCATCAGTATATCAGTAACTTTTAAGAAACGGTTAAAGGTTGACTGGTACCGTTCAGGGTTGCGATGGAACTCATCGCGATTGAAATGGCCACTCTCTTTGCGTTCATGATAATCAGCACTGCTAAGCTGCGTGTAAACTGGTTCTGCGTAAGTTTTGTTTAGAAAGTCTGTTGCACTCACCTTACGAATACCAGCTGTATCCAATGTTTCCATAGCGCCTTTACCTACCCGGCCGGCTCCTGTAAGTACAATTTTAATAGGTGGCAGTTGTACTTTTCGCAACTCAAGTTTCAGATCGTTAATATCAAAGCAGTTGAAAGCCCTGCGTAATTCAAATTGCTTAAATCTTTTTCCATAGGCCCAAAGGCCGTTGTAAGCGCCAACAATTCCGGCAAACCGGCCAAAGGCTACCAATCGATTTCCTTGGGTATCTTTTAGTGCTTCGTAATCAATTAACCGGATTTTCTTTTGGAGAACAGCTTGTAAAAGTTTTCGGTTATAAGGTTGTTTCTTGATTGTGTGCGAAAAAAACAAATATGTTTTGCCGGCCATGAGCATATTAATCGGCACTTCTTTTATGCCCATTACAATATCACAATCTTGCAACTCAGGTTGGATAGCGATTCCGCGTTTTTCGTATTCGGCATCTTCGAAGCAACGAACAGGACTTTGCTGGCACACAATTTTGGCATGTGGAAACCGCTGCTCAATTTCTTCCGCTTGTGCGGGTGTAAAAGCTACGCGCTTATCAGGTGGTGTTTTACCTTCTCGAATTAGGCCGATTTTTATCAGGCTCATGAATAATTTTATTCACAAGTTAGTGTTTCTTGTTTGTAGATGATTACTCCAACTTATAAATCCTTACTCTAAAAAACTACCTAATATAGAACTGGATTCTTTTCTGGAATTTCTGCCATAAGGCGATAGTGCTTGTACCAATTTGCGAATAGGCATGGATTGCAACCATACTTTACCGCTTCCGCGAAGGGTCGCCAAAAAGATTCCTTCGCCACCAAAAATCATCGACTTTAAACTTCCTGTTGTCTCAACATCAAAATCAATATGCGATTCAAATGCAACCACGCATCCGGTATCAACCCGAAGGGTTTCATTATTTAGTGTACGTTCAATTACAGTTCCACCTGCGTGCACAAACGCTTTACCATCGCCTTGCAGTTTTTGAAGAATAAATCCTTCGCCACCCACCAGGCCGGCACCAATTTTTCGGTTAAACACAATGGAGAGTTTTGTTCCAAAGGCCGCGCATAAAAACCCATCTTTTTGAACTACTAGTTCATTGTTGCGACTTGCTGCCAGATCAATTGGAATAATAGTGCCTGGATATGGTGCCGAAAATCCAACCTTTGCCTTGCGATTTCCACGATTGGTGAAGTGTGTCATGAATAACGATTCGCCCGTTAATACCCGGCTGCCAGCTGATAATAGTTTATCAAAAATGCTTTGATTGGGATTTGAACCATCACCCATTTTGGTATCAAACTGAATGCCTTCTTCCATAAACAGCATAGCACCCGCCTCAGCAATTACAGTTTCTTGTGGGTCGAGCTCAACTTCAACAATCTGAATGCTTTCACCTTTTATCTGGTAGTCGATTACGTGCGATGTGGCCATGTTTTATTTGGATTTGATGATCTTAAATACGGGATATTCAACCGGTTTGTTTTCGCTCGTAGCTTTTTCGATGTAGTCATCGAAGAAATTCCACGTAAGTAAGCCGTCATCTGATTGCGGTTCGAGCAGATAAAATATCAGATTAGCAAGCGGTTGATTCATTTCAACCTTAAAATCGCCTTTGGAGAATTTTTTGGTTGCCTTTACAAATTTGCCATCGGCCTGGGCCATAGCATGGCCTTGAAACGCCTGCTTTGCTTTTTCAAATTTTTCAACTTGAAAAACTTCTCCGGTTAATGTGGTGGATTTGGTTAATGTCTCCACTTTAACTCCATGCATGCGAAGGTTTTCGGCTATGTTTGAAAAGCGTGCCGGAATGATGTACCCATGCGGTACAATTGCATCTGTAACAACTTCAAACTTAGCATGATAGGTTACATCCTTATAGCTGGAAATTTTTCCGGTGCGAACATTCTCCATCCCACCATCTGCTTTTTGTTTTTGAATGTAATCGTAAGTAATAAAGTTATCCAGCTTTTTTAGTGGTGCCATTTTAAAACGAACACCTTTTTTTATTGTGCCGGCTTTGGCTTGCATCTCGGCAATTGTTTCCAATTCAGCACGTTTATTGGTTTCAATAATTTCGGCAGCGTGTGTGTTGGTATATTCCAATATTTCAGATACAAACCGGTAGGTTGAATGAATACGCTGATAGAAACGCTCGTGCGCAAAGGCTTCGCTCAAAATTGATAAACGATTTCTTAATCCGAACTGATTAACAAGATAACGTGGATGGTGATTGTAGGTATAAAAATTTTTAGGTGGCCAGCCTTCACGTAAGTAATAATCTCCAAAAGGGCCGAAGTTTAAATCGTATTTTGATTTTACTGTGCTTGTAATTTCGGGTAGCATTTTATTGTTTACATATTCATAAACAGCCGGATGGCCACTGCTTTGATAACCGGGTGCCCACGTAAGCGAATATGCATGCCAGGTTCCATTGGTAGTATGTAAGTCAACAAACACTTGAGGGTCCCACGGAAGCAATACACTTGCAAACAAAGCTTGTGTTTCAATGGCTTCCATCTTCATTCCATCGCGATTAAGATCCAAACCTTGACTGTTTTCGCGTAAGCCAACTTCCAGCGGGCTATCTTCTTGCGAAGGCCTTCTGCCCTGCACCATCTTGTCGTTGCTATCGGTATTATAAATAGGAGCAAACAAAATAATCTGGTTATCGAGCAAATATTTTTTATCACCCAACGAAATTTCGCGCATCAAAATTTGAAGAACTTCTTTTCCTTCTACTTCGCCAGCATGAATGTTACCCTGAATGTAAACAACGGGTTTACCGGTGGCCTTCGCCTCGGCAGCTGTTTTAATTTTATCTTTTGAAAGTACTACCACCGGAATTTGTTTTCCTTCTTTACTGGTGCCCATTGAAAACATAAACGCATTTTCTGACTTACTGGTAATGGCATTTATAAAAGCCATTACATCAGCATGCGAAGAGGTTTTTACAAAGTTGGATTTTTCAGGCGTGGTTGTTAGCTCATCGGGCCAGCTTTGCTGAGCCGATAAAGAAAGAATTGGAAATTGCAATAAAAGAATCAGGATTCGCATAGAGATAATTTGGGTAACAGAAAATGACAGCGGCTGAATTAGCCTTTTTTCTTTTTTGGTTTTTTCATCTCGTCATAGTCATTGCGTTCGGCAAGTTTCTTGTCGTCCACATTTTCATTCAGAAACTCATTTAGTTTTTCAATGGCCATGTTGGTTTTCAATTCACCAAATTGATCAATCGAAACTTCAAACCCAGATAGTTCTTTGTGAACCCGTGGTTTGCCTTGTTTCTTGCTGGGCTTGTCGGATTTTTTAGCCATTATATTTTTTTAATGGTTGTGATGGCACGTTGAATTCGGGTTATAACTTCCTGACTGCCTAAAATCTCCATCGAAAGCATGAGATCGGGGCCAGAGCCAGCACCAGTAACGGCAACACGAAGTGCTTGCAGAATTTTGCCTGTTCCAATGTTTAGTGAAGTAGTTACTTGTTCGAGTGTGGTTTTAATAACCTCAGCTGTTGGGTTAGTAAGTTTTTTTAATGCTTCGCTAAATGCGGTGAGCACGTTAACAGCATCATCGTTCCATTTTTTACTTATTACTTGCGGATCATATACTGTTGGGGCTTCAAATAAAAAGCGTGCCTGTGTTGCAAAGTCGTGTGTGAAGGTAACGCGCTCTTTTAGCATTCCACAAATTTTAGCGGCCTTCTCTTTCGAACATAAATTGGGCGGTAAAGCTTCGAGTAGATATACCGCTAGCTCATCATTCGTTCTTGCTTTCAGGTATTGTTGATTAAACCATTGGGCTTTCAAAATATCAAATCGTGCTCCGGCCTTACCAATTCGCTCCACTGTAAATGAATCGATTAATTCCTGTATGGAGAATATTTCTTGTTCAGTGCCCGGATTCCAACCCAGAAAGGCCAGGAAGTTAATTAGTGCATCGGGTAGATACCCCGACTCACGAAATCCTTTAGAGAGCTCGCCTGTGTTGGGATCAGTCCAGTTGAGTGGAAATAAAGGGAAGCCGGCTTTGTCGGCATCGCGTTTACTAAGTTTGCCATTACCATCCGGTTTTAACAATAAGGGTAAATGTGCAAACTGTGGCATCTGTTTTTCCCAGCCTAAAAAACGATACAACAAAACATGAAGTGGGGCAGAAGGCAACCATTCTTCACCTCGTATTACATGTGTAATCTGCATGAGGTAATCATCTACCACATTGGCGAGGTGATACGTGGGCATTCCATCCGACTTCATTAAAACCTTATCATCTATTTGTGATGAGTGTACTTTTACCTCCCCTCGAATCAAATCACTTAATTCAATCTCTTCCGAATCAGGAACCTTTAACCGGATGACATAGGGACTACCCGCTGCTAATTTTTGAGCTACTTCACTTTCCGAAAGTGTGAGGGAGTTGGCCATCATCATACGTGTTGTAGCGCTGTACTGCTGAAGTGATGATCCGGTTGCCTTTAACCGGTTGCGCATTGCCTCCAGTTCTTCTTCTGAATCAAAAGCATAATAGGCGTTACCTTCATCAATTAATTTTTGGGCGTATTGTTTATAAATCGCTTTGCGTTCTGATTGTCGATAAGGTGCATGTGGCCCTCCTTGAGCCGCACCTTCATCTATTTTTATTCCAACCCACTCCAGCGACTTCATAATGTATTCCTCCGCTCCTGGAACAAATCGGGTTTGGTCTGTATCTTCTATGCGAAGAATCATGGTGCCATTGGTTTTTCTGGCCAACAAGTAATTGTAGAGGGCTGTGCGCACACCCCCAATGTGAAGGGCGCCTGTGGGGCTGGGAGCAAAACGAACTCGAACAGGATGCATGTTTAATTAATAAAAAGAGATTGCAAGTTATAGATTACTTCACGGCAATACACGAAATCTCTACGTTTACATCTTTTGGTAACCGGCTTACTTCTACAGTTTCGCGGGCTGGTGGCTGCTGAGTAAATATTTTAGCGTAAGCTTCATTCACCACCGGAAATTGACCCATGTCTTTTAAAAAAATAGAGCACTTCACAACATTAGAAAAATCCATACCAGCGGAAGTCAAGATTTCGCTTATGTTTTTAAGCACCTGGTTGGTTTCTTCGGTTATGTTATCGGTTAATATTTTTCCGGAGAATTTGTCGATGGCAATTTGTCCGGAAACAAAAAGCATAGAACCAATTTTAATGGCCTGGCTATAGGGGCCAATGGGCTCCGGTGCGTTGGCAGAATAAATTACTTCTTTTGACATAGGAAAGGGTGTATTACTTTTGATTTCAAATATCGGTAATCCGGCACATAAAACACATGAAGATACTGGTAATCGGCACAACAGAAAATCAAGAGGAATGCAAGCTGAAGTTTGGAACCACACATACGTATCAGGTTGGCCAGCGTTTTACAAGCGCCCAACTGGAATGGGCAGATGTGGTATTTGATTTCTTACTGAATCCGGAAACTTTTGATGTTAATTTGTATAACCACTACAATCGATTGGTTTTCTTAAACTCTACTTTTACCACACTTTCAAAACTAATTCACGCGTACGTAGGAAAGGCAACCTTTATTGGATTTTGTGGGTTGTCCACCTTTTTGAATAGAGATGTGCTGGAGGTTTGCATAACGAACAAAAACACAAAAATTATTCTGGAAGACGCTTGTAAACAACTTAACACCCAGTACGGTCTTGTTGCCGACCAGGTGGGTTTTGTTACCCCCCGCATTATTTGCATGATTATTAACGAGGCTTATTATACGGTTGAAGAAGGTACTGCAAAAAGCGAGGATATTGATTTAGCAATGAAGTTGGGCACCAACTACCCATTCGGGCCTTTTGAGTGGGCAACCCGAATAGGCAAAAAAAATATTGTTGCCTTACTTAACTCAATTCAACAAGTTACGGGCGACTCACGCTACCAGGTTTGTGAGTTATTGAAAAAGAATGCACATTAACGCCAATGCTATTATAACAGTTAACTTAAAGTACGATCGTACGAAACGTTAGGTTTATTCTGGGTGTTTTTACTTTTTTGGTTGGCGGTAAACGGTGAAGCCAGTTTATCTGAGTAGCACCTTTCATCACCAACAAGCTTCCTTGTTCAAGCACAATAGAGACAGTATCCTTCGTTCGTTTGTGTTTGAATGAAAACTTACGCTCGGCTCCCAAACTAAGAGAGGCAATAGCCGAATGATGACCAAGTGTTTTTTCATCGTCACTGTGCCAGGCCATGCCCTCATCACCACTGTAATAAAGGTTAAGCAGACATGAGTTATAAGTTGCTTTGCTTAGCTGCTCCGATAATAGTTTTAATTCTAGCAACTCCGGAGTCCAGGGCAATGCTTGTTTGGTGATATTAGAGTAGGTGTAAGAGAAACCTTCATCACCATACCAGGCCACTTTTCGTTTGGTGATGATATGTTTTCCAAAAATTACGGCCTCATCGTTTTTCCACTCAATTGAATCCATCAGTACCTGATAATAGTTCAGCGCTTTTTGAGAGCTCATGATTTTTCCATGATACTCTACAATGCCATCAAATGGCAACAAGTTTACTAAGCCCGTGTTAAAGAGATCCATTGCTGATATTGTTTTTGCAAGCAGTGTGCACACGGCCTATAGCCATTGTGTAAAGCTTCGGTTTTTGAAACAAAGAACACCCGATTTTGTTTTTTCATTCGCTTGCCGCTGCCACATGAAAGTTGGCCATAGATTTTTAATTTTCGATTACCGGCCATTGTAATTTCTTTGCGCCTTATTTTCGCAACGAGTTCATTGTTGTTGAGTGAATCGTGGATGAGCATAAATCAAAACGATGCTGCAGTAAAAGTAGGATGGCTAACGCAGATTGTTAACCCGATTCTTGCTGTAATCAGCAACCTCCCAAACGTTAAAGAGTAATGGTGGTTAAAAAATGGCGCTTTCTCTTAGGTGTAACACTTTACCGCACCAGCGGATCGTTAACTTAGTTACGGATTACTCAACCGTTACTGACTTAGCAAGGTTGCGAGGTTGATCTACGTTGCAGCCTCGCATAACAGCAATGTGATAGGATAGCAATTGCAACGGTACGACAGAAATCAAAGGCATCAACGCTTCTGCAACCGCAGGTACTTCAATTACAAACTCTGACATTTTAGGAATGAGTGTGTCGCCTTCTGTTATTATTGAAATTACTCTGCCTTTGCGGGCTTTTACTTCCTGAATATTGGAAACAACTTTTTCGTACGAGCTGTCTTTGGTGGCAATAAATGCCACCGGCATTTCGGCATCAATCAATGCAATGGGGCCGTGCTTCATTTCTGCTGCAGGGTAACCTTCGGCATGGATGTAGGAAATTTCTTTCAGTTTTAAAGCACCTTCAAGTGCTACAGGGAAATTGTAACCCCGACCGAGATAGAGAAAATTGCGAGAGTCTTTAAATTCCTCTGCAATTTTTTTAATCTCATCGTTCAACTTCAAAACTTTTTCAACTTTGGCCGGCAGGTTTTCCATCTCAACCAATAGCTCATTGAATTTTTGTTCGGTGATTGTGCCCTTCTTCTGGGCCACAATCAACGCAATCATGTTTAAGACTGTAAGTTGTGCGGTAAATGCTTTTGTACTGGCCACACCAATTTCGGGCCCCGCATGTGTGTAAGCACCGGCATGCGTAGCGCGTGGAATGGATGACCCCACCACGTTGCAAACGCCAAAAATGATTGCACCTTTTGATTTAGCTAATTCAATAGCTGCGAGCGTATCGGCTGTTTCGCCTGATTGTGAGATAGCAATTACCACATCGCCTTCGCGCACAATTGGATTGCGGTAACGGAATTCGGATGCATACTCAACTTCAACTGGTATGCGACAAAACTCTTCGAAGAAATACTCCGCTACTAAGCCGGCATGCCAGGAAGTACCGCAGGCAATAATTATAATTCTATCGGCTTGAACCAGTTTGTTCAGGTATTCGCGTAAGCCACCCAGGATTAACCGCCCGGAGGTAGCATCCAAACGTCCACGCATACAATCTTTTATGGAGCGCGGTTGCTCAAAAATTTCTTTGAGCATGAAATGCTCGAAGCCTCCCTTTTCAATGGCCTCTAATTCCAGATCTACGGTTTGTACATACGGTGTAAGGGGTAGGTTAGCTGTGTCTTTAATGGTTAGTTTACCGTTGTTTATAATAGCAATCTCCTGATCGTTGAGATAAACAACCTCATTGGTGTATTCAATAATAGGAGTAGCATCCGAGGCCATAAAGAACTCACCCCGCCCAACACCTAATACCAAAGGGCTACCCTTGCGGGCTGCAATCAACAGGTTGGGTTGATGAACCGACATTACTACAATTGCGTAAGCACCTACAACTTTGGTTAATGCCAGCCGCACGGCTTCATCCAGGGTACAGTTTTCATTTTGTTGTATGTCTTCAATAAAATGAATAAATACTTCAGTGTCGGTCTCACTTAAAAAAGTATGGCCTTTACGAAGTAAATCCTGTTTTAATGCTGCATAATTTTCGATGATGCCATTATGAATGATAGCAAGGTTCTTAGTGGCCGAATAATGCGGGTGTGCATTTTCATCGTTTGGTTCGCCATGGGTAGCCCAACGGGTATGCCCCATACCAATGGTGCTATTAAGGTTTTGTCCTTTTACAAAGACTTCCAACTCGGCAACCTTTCCCTTCTTTTTGTAAACATTAAGCCCACCATTCAGCAATGCAATACCAGTACTGTCATAGCCCCGGTATTCTAATCGTTTTAAACCTTTAATAATCACTTCGTGAGCCTGCCGATGGCCAACGTATGCTACTATACCACACATATCTGGTTAGTTTTCGGTGTTGGGTCTTGTATAATAAACCTTTAGTTTAATATTGTCTTTGGCGAATACGGCTCGGTTAACTGTTTTGGTAGGGGTTGGGTTAATAGCCGCTAATGCCCAATATGGGTAACGCTTTTCGCGAAGCGCATACAATTGCTGAAAAAAGAGTGTAGGGTAAGATATGAACCGGGCATCATCTTTTGAGTAGGTAAGACCCAACAGCGTTGTAAGATCTGATGTAACGTACGGAGCCGTTAATG
The DNA here is from genome assembly GCA_019638355.1 of Cyclobacteriaceae bacterium. Lineage (GTDB taxonomy): Bacteria > Bacteroidota > Bacteroidia > Cytophagales > Cyclobacteriaceae > ELB16-189. Next base: position 529,304 of record JAHBTY010000002.1, on the reverse strand, counting down.
CATCATTACTCAACAGCGTACCAATTAATAGTTTATTTTTAAATGCCAGGTAATCGGTGGTATCTTGTGTAGTAGTTATTTTTTTTAATCGATTATTGTCATCTAACATAACCACACCCAGCGAAGGATACTCTAATTCACCTGGTTCGCTTACATTGTTGATCGAAAGCTCTGCTGAGTTGATAATTACATTGGGGTAGGTTTCAATGAGATCATAAAAACCACTGAAATCCAACTTGGTTGTAATACCCACGCCCGATTGCACATAGCGGTATAAGGGCGAAGTATATTCTTCGTGGTAGTTGGTAAGGCCACTCAACTCAGTGGCTGAGCGGTCGGAAGTAATATTTGAGAATGTAACCCCGGTAAGCAAAAATGTTCGAAGTCCTTTGGTTTCACCAGTATGGTAATAAACAGTAAGAGCTGTATTTAGATTGTTGCTGATGCCTACCACAGTGGAAGAAACCGTTGGAATGATGGCCAGGCCTTTAAAGTTATTTTTGAAAAGATTAAAGTTTGTAAAATTTTCATCTTCCGGATTAATAGCATCGAACAAGCGCTGACCAAAAGCTGGCGTTAACGTAACCTTTGCCACAATTAATGAATCGGCATCGGTATCGTTTAATTCTTTATCGAACAATGCCTGGTCTATTGTTGTGCTTACCGTACCAATGGGTGTTGGGTTATAGGCGGCTGTGGATTTTGAAAAGTATAAATTCTCCAACGAAAGCGATTCGGTGAGTTCATGAACAGAAAATGAAAAATCGGTTGGGCCATCTGCGCCATAATTATAGAAATCGAACCGTAGCTGTAGAATAGCTGAATCATAAACAGAGCCTGCCGGTATAAAGCTGGTAATATCGGATGCCCGGAGTTGGGAAAAGGCGCGCGCCTGAACCTCACCCATCAATGGGTCGGAGTAAGAGCCAAGCAGCAGCCGTGTAGTTTCGGTAGATATATAATTCATGCTTCGCACGGAGTCCATCAACAGTACACTGCTGGGCACGGGAATTTCAGCGTAGTAAACTTTAAAGCGTTGATCATCGCCCCGAAACCCCAACAGGTTCAGGTCTTCTTCGCATGAAAATAAAAGGGCTGTAAGTAAGAACAGGTGGGCTTTAGCCCACCAACTCTGTATAAAGGTTGTAGAACGATTCGGTGTAGTTATCGTCTTTCTCAATGGTTTCAACTTTTGTCTCTTTTAGCTTCTTAACTAATCCTTCCAACTTTTTATTGTCCCCGGCTGTAGAAACCACATCCGAGAATTGCGCGCCTAATTTAATAAAGCCTTCGTAATCACCAGTTTTCAAGTGGCCCAACATATTATCTTCAATATCCATCATGCGCACTTTGCCCATTAAGTCGCCTTTAAACTTATGGGTAAAGCTGTTGTTATAAATCGTAAAAACCGTTTTTGTATGCTTAAATAGGGGATCGTTTTTGTACGTTGTTTTCAGATACAATGGGATGAAGCTGGTTATCCAATCGTTGCAATGTACAATATCGGGAGCCCATCCTAATTTGCGTACGGTTTCAATTACACCTTTGCAAAAGAAAATGGCGCGTTCATCATTATCTTCATAAAACTTATTTTCCTTATCGTGGAAAACATGTTTACGATGAAAGTAATCTTCGTTGTCAATAAAATACACCTGCAATTTGGCATTTGGGATAGAAGCTACTTTAATGATCAAGGGCTTTTCCTCATCGCCTACAGCAATGTTAATTCCTGAAAGTCGCACTACCTCGTGTAACCGATTCTTTCTCTCATTAATCAACCCAAACCGCGGCACCAGAATCCGAATCTCCATTCCTTTTTCCTGCATGGCTTGTGGAAGTTTTCTAACAAATTCAGAAACTTCCGTAGTCTGTAGAAATGGATTGATCTCGCTGGCTACATAAAGAATACGGATTTTAGACATAATTGTGATTTTTAGTTCAGAATGCAAAATAGGACTACAAAAGTACGGAATTTTAACCCCTTCTTCAACTAAACTTCATTCATTAGGCCTATATTTGCCACCCTTCAAAAATGGCTGAAAATGAAGATTTTTAAGGAGATAGAGTCTTTAAGAACCTATTTAAAGCAAATTCGTCAGCCTGCCGGTTTAATTGGTTTTGTGCCCACCATGGGTGCTTTGCACGCAGGTCATTTGGCCTTAATAGCCGCTTCGCACCAGGAATGCAACTATACAGTGTGCAGCATTTATGTGAATCCGACTCAGTTTAATAACCCTGCCGATCTGGCCAAATATCCCAACACATTGGATCAGGATATTGCTATGCTGGAGCAAGCTGGCTGCGATGTATTGTTTTGTCCTACCCATACAGAAATGTACCCGCATCCAGATCACATCCGGTTTGATTTTGGTCTGTTGGATAAAACTTTGGAAGGTGAATTTAGGCCGGGCCACTTTAGTGGGGTAGCATTGGTTGTTTCAAAGTTGTTGAATATTGTGCGGCCCGATAAAGCTTACTTCGGCCAAAAAGATTTTCAGCAGTACTTGATAGTAAGCAAACTTGTAGCAGATTTAAACTTTAACGTGCAACTTAGGTGCATGCCCATTGTGCGCGAACCCGATGGCCTGGCAATGTCATCGCGCAATACCCGGCTTACGTCTGCACAAAGAAAACGTGCCCTTGTATTTTATCAAAGCCTGCAACAAGCCCGTGCCCGCTTACATGCCGGTGTTGCATTTGAAGTTGTGAAGGCCGAGGTAAAAAGTATCTGCGAAAACCAGCCTGAAATTAAACTTGAATACCTGGCTTTGGCTGATACCGCAAACTTATCGCTCTTAAAAAACGTTACCACACAAAGCATCTTACTAATAGCTGGTTATGTAGGCGAAGTGCGTTTGATAGATAATTTGATACTTACCGAATGAGAATAGAAGTTTTAAAATCCAAAATTCATCGTGTTAAGATTACACAAGCCGAACTACATTATGTAGGTAGCATTACCATAGATGAAACGCTGATGGACGGAGCCAACCTGATAGAAGGCGAGAAAGTACAAGTTGTAAACATTAACAATGGTGAACGATTGGAGACTTATGTGATTAAAGGCGAACGCAACTCCGGCACCATTTGCCTGAATGGCCCGGCTGCACGCAAAGCGCAAGTGGGCGATGTGGTAATAATTATCTCCTATGCTTCGATGGAATTGGAAGAAGCGCGTACCTTTAAACCCGCACTTATTTTTCCCGGACCTGATAATTTGCTGAGTTAACCTTGCATCCCAAACTAAAATCAGCTTTACAATACCTCGTAATTTTTTCAATTACGGTTTTGCTTTTATGGCTTTCGTTGCGTGGCTTGGTGGTAGCGGAGGGCGAAAATAAATCTGAGTTTTTGTGGAATGCCTGGAAAAAATGTAACAAAGGTTACTTGTTGCTAATGGCAGTGGTAGCAATGGCCAGCCATGTATTGCGGGCTGAGCGCTGGCGAATGTTGTTAGCACCAACCCGAAGCCATGTTTCGTTGAGCAGCAGCTTTCTTTCATTGATGATTGGCTACCTCGTTAACCTGGCAGTGCCACGCGGAGGTGAAGTATCGCGCTGCTACAACTTGTACAAACTAGAACAAACTCCAATTGAAGTATCGTTTGGAACTGTAGTAGTAGAGCGTTTGATCGACCTGTTGTGCTTGCTTACGCTGATAGCGCTTTCATTTTTTATAGAGTGGGAAAAACTGAAAGGTTTTATTGAGTCATTACCTTTTGCATCGGGCGAAAAATCATACACCATTTGGATTTTAATAGGTGTTGCCGGGATAGCAGCGTTGCTTGCTGCAGTTTATCTTATTCGTAGAAATGAAAAGCTTAAAAATTTATTTCTCGGATTTAAAGACGGGCTTTTATCTGTTTTTCGCTTAACTAACAAAGCACTTTTTATTTTCTATTCCATTGGAATCTGGGCCTTATATTTTTTAATGAGTTACCTTGTAGTACTTGCGTTTCCTGAAACAAGTGGGTTGGGTATGAGTGCAGTATTAACCTTGTTTGCAATTGGGGCTATTGCCATGGCCGCCCCTTTACCGGGTGGAGCGGGATCGTACCATACGTTGGTTCCCTTGGGGCTGGTAACGTTATACAGCTTGCCACAGGCCGATGCCATCGCTTTTGTTTTTATTTTTCACGGCTGGCAAACTTTTGTAATGATTGCGGGCGGAATAATATCTTTGATCATCAGCTATGCTTTAATACGATGGAAAAAACAGCCAGCAAAATAGTTTCGAGTACAGAAGCAAAAGCACGCGTTAAGGCCTGGAAACTTAACGGACAAAAGGTGGTATTCACCAATGGATGTTTCGATTTGGTTCATTTAGGGCATGTTGATTATCTGGAAAAAGCCAGAAATTTGGGTGATCGATTAGTACTGGGTTTGAACTCCGACAACTCAGTTTCGAGATTTAAAGGCCCTGAACGGCCATTACAAGATGAAAACTCCAGGGCGCGCGTGTTGGCTGCAATGCAGTTTGTTGATCTGGTAGTGCTTTTTAATGAAGATACTCCACTGGCCTTGATTTCGGAGTTGGTTCCTGATATTTTAGTAAAAGGAAGTGACTATTTGACAGAGAATATTATTGGCGCAGATGTTGTAAAACAGGCCGGAGGTGAAGTGAAAACCATTGACTTTGTTCAGGGTTATTCAACCACTCGAATTGTTGAAAAGATTAAGAAAACGTAAACAAATAAGTGTATGAATTTTGGAGCATTAATTATCACCGGTATTTTCATGTTGTTGGGCTGGATTGTAAGCTCGCGCTTGAAGAATAAGTTTAAGAAGTATTCCGAAATCCGGTTAACAAAAGATTTAACCGGAGCCGAGATTGCCAGGCTCATGCTGGCCGACAATGGTATTCATGATGTACAGGTTATTTCGGTTGAAGGCCAATTAACCGATCATTACAATCCAGCCAACAAAACCGTTAACTTAAGCCACGATGTTTACCATGGCCGTAATGCCGCAGCTACTGCAGTTGCTGCCCACGAATGTGGCCATGCCGTACAACATGCAAAAGCATACAGTTGGTTGCAATTTCGATCGGCTATGGTTCCCATTCAAAACATCAGTGCTAAGGTTATTAATTTCGTTTTTCTGGGTATGATGTTCGGAGCTTACTTTTTACAAGGTATTTTCTCATACGATCTGGCGTTAATGGTTATCATTGCGTGTTATGGTGTGTTTGCACTGTTTGCATTGGTAACATTGCCCGTAGAGTTTGATGCAAGTAACAGAGCACTGGCCTGGGTAGAATCAAGAGGTATAGTAACACGCCAAGAGCATGAAATGGCTAAAGATGCTTTAAACGCGGCTGCTATGACTTATGTAGTTGCTGCCATTGGGGCCATCACGATGTTGTTATACTATGTAATGATCTTTCTTGGAAGGCGAGACTAATTAAACTTATAACTATAAATTGCAAGCCTGAGCTAACCCTCAGGCTTCTTTTTTTGTTTACTTTGAAGTTGTAAACCATACTACCTATGAATTTCGATCTTACCGAAGAACAATTAGCCGTACAAGCCGCTGCCCGCGATTTTGCCCAAACTGAACTATTACCCGGTGTGATTGAACGCGATACGGAACAAAAGTTTCCCACCGCTCAAATCAAAAAGATGGGCGAGCTTGGCTTCATGGGTATGATGGTGGATCCTAAATACAATGGTGGTGGCATGGATACCGTATCGTATGTGTTGGCAATGGAAGAAATTTCCAAGGTAGATGCTTCCGCTTCCGTGTGCATGTCGGTAAATAATTCATTGGTGTGTTGGGGCCTTGAACGTTTTGGATCGGAAGAACAAAAAGAAAAATACCTAAAGCCTTTGGCCGCACAGGGTATTGGTGCATTCTGTCTTTCAGAACCGGAAGCAGGTTCGGACGCCACCAGCCAGCGCACCACTGCCGAAGATAAAGGTGATTATTATTTACTGAACGGGACCAAGAACTGGATTACCAATGGCAACAGTGCCAGCACGTACATTGTAATTGCACAAACCGATGCTGCCAAAAGACATAAGGGCATCAATGCCTTGATTGTGGAAAAAGGTATGCCCGGATTTGTGGTGGGTAAAAAGGAAGATAAGATGGGCATCCGCGGGTCTGATACACATTCGCTTATGTTCAGTGATGTAAAAGTGCCAAAAGCCAATCGAATTGGCGATGATGGTTTTGGTTTTACATTCGCCATGACCACCCTGAATGGCGGACGGATTGGAATAGCAGCACAAGCATTAGGCATTGCCTCCGGTGCGTACGAACTGGCAGTGAAGTATGCAAAAGAAAGAAAGGCATTTGGCAAACATCTTTCCGAACATCAAGCCATTCAGTTTAAACTTGCTGACATGGCAACTAAAATCGATTCGGCTCGCTTGCTCATTTGGAAAGCCGCCTGTTTGAAAGATCAAAAGAAGGATTTTGTGAAAGCAGCGGCCATGGCAAAATTATATGCTTCGCAAATTGCCCAAGAAGTAACAACCGAAGCCGTGCAGATACACGGTGGTTATGGCTATGTAAAAGAGTTTCATGTAGAGCGCTTGATGCGCGATGCCAAGATCACTCAAATCTATGAAGGCACTACGGAAATTCAGAAGATGGTTATCTCAAGAGAGTTGCTGCGATAACCGTCTTCAGGTTATTGTTGATTTTGTTTTAGTAACTTTTTGATGATGGTACTACCATCTTCCAGATTAAGCCTAACAATATAGACTCCATTGGCCCAACCAGCAGTACTAAATTCTTTACGAACGGTACTTCCTGAAATGGATAACTCATCACTGATTAATCGCTGGCCTTGCAAATTTGTAATTTGTACTTTACTGATTTGAGCCGGTAAACCTTTTACTTCCAATGTAAATGAGTCTCCATGAGTAGGATTTGGATATACCGACAACAATAAATCAGCAAATTCTTTCACTCCGGTAACCGGCCCTTGAATACTCAGGTTATCCATCGACCAGCCCCAGCCATTGCCGGTACCATCGGCTGAAATGCGGAAGCGGATTAACACGTTATCACCAGCTTCAAAATCTCCTGAGCTGGTTATATCGATTAACCTGTTTCGATAGGCGTTGGCAGTTCCCGATCCCCCAACATCAAAAATATTTTTCCAGGCAGTAAGCGACCGGGCTGAATATGGCTCAACCAACTGCTGCCAGGTTTCGCCTTCATCACTCGACCCTTCCACTACTACAAAATCTTTGTTGGCCGTTCCGCTGTACTCCACTAGTGCAATTTCACTAAACTGAATGTATGGGTTAGTAGCACTGACCGTAATCGGTTTGAGTAATGTAAGCGTATAAGAAGAAGTGCTATTGGTTAACCCAAATCCATTTGGATAGGGGTGAGGCGTATGTACACCATTATTTAAAAATCCGGATGGTTGGGTAATCGATAGAAAATTACCTACAAAATCTGTATTGGTTGTATTGAAGTCAGTAATGTATTGTGTTACAGGTGTGCCGAAATTGATTACCGGAACCTGGAAAAAACCAGATACAGGGAGAATAGTCTCATTGCCAGCTAAATCGGATGCACGAATCCTGTACTCTACTTTATCACCGACTTCAAATCCGCCAAGTACGCTGATGAAAGATTGGTACTGAACTACATTCTCCTTTATTTCAATTTCATCGGTTTGAACACTACTGCCGTTAACCTTTACGTCAACAAAAAGCTGATTAAGCCCGGATGCATCTGAAGGTTGAATGACTAGTGGAATATTTGGAGCGGTAGCAAGCACAAAATCAAAATGCGTGTGAAGTATCGTGGGTGGTGTTTCATCTATTTGAATTTTTAGATTATCAATAGCCCAACCCCAACCGGCAGCACCCGGGTCGCTGAATAATCTGAATCGAATTACTACTTCGTCATTCGTATCAAATTTATCCTGAAGATTAAGTGTTCGTGACCTGAATAAAGTTGCATCACCAACGGCTGTAGAGTTGTTGCCTGAGCTTGCGCTGTTGTAACGTGTTAACCACGGGGCGAAGTCTCTTGAGTCGTAACCATTAGCAACAGTTGTCCAGGTAACTCCACCATCTTTCGAACCGTCCACAACCACATAGTCATAAAAATCTTCACTGGGAAAAGCTGCGCCTGTTTCACCAGGTTCAATTAGCACAACCTCATCAAACTTTATAGTTGCATCTACTGCTTTTACCCGAACGGGAACACGCAATTGATAAACCCACTCGTAGCGATTATTAGGGAAACCCTGACCTTCCGGATATGGATGGTTTGTATGAATGGCACCATCAGTAAATCCGGTTTCCGTTCGAACAGAAAATTCAGGGCTGCCAAAAAAATCCTGACTGGCTGTTACTGTATTATTGAAATCATTTGCGTATGAATCTTGAGTGGGGGCAAGACCTACTACGTTCACTTCAAAAAAAGTTGAGGCCGAGGGTAACGCGCCAATATTTTGGGCAACCGAGTTATCGGTAACTTTTATTCTATATTTCAGTAAATCGCCTTGCGACAAGGCTGGTAGCGGGATTGTAACTTTATATGTATTGCCTGATATTAATGTAAGGGGTGCTGTAGCCAGCGACCCCGTATTAACCTGGTACTCGAGCAAGGCATTCAGAATGCCGATGTTATCGGTTATGTTAGCCTCTAAGGTTAATTCTGTATCGGTAGCAAGTAGAAATCCTTTTGGGGTATGACTGATTTCGGGAGCTTTGGTATCGGGCCCGGCTTCAAACGAAAAAAATCGTTGAACGGGTGCAGCACCATCGTCAGTATAAATACCGGGCTTTACGAGTGTGCGATCAAGATTATCCTTTACAGAAATGAAGTAACCATAGGCTGCAAATCCATTCGGAATACTGGCAGAAAATTGATTGGGCTGCCCGGTAGGATTCATGGACACAACGGTGAAGGTTGTGCCATTGGTTGTATAATTCAACTTCACTTCGTTTGCATTGTAGCTATAAACACCGCCATCCTGATTTTTTGTGTCTGCTTGTAACGTTACAACTACCGGATATGATGAAGAAACATTTTCGGTATTGGGTAAAGCAGTGTGCACAATGCGTGTGTTCACCCAACCCATATCGGCCAGCATGCGCATTACGAGTGTTCCAGGATTATGCATCACTTCTGCATTACCAATAAAGGGTGTCATTAACGCATTGGATGTATTGTTGTAAGTACTTTCATCTAAATGGGCAATACTGGAACCACTGGCAAACGTAGCCGGAGCATAAATTCTTGCCCGGTTATCAACCGAGTTTTTAGGAAGCAGTGGTGATCTGAAAAATAAGGCGCCACTGGTAAGTTCCACACGTAAAGGCGCAGAGGGCGGATCAAAATTTTGAACCAGATTCAGGCCTGCATTATTTTCAATGAAATGATCGTACGGAACGTGGAGGCCTGATAGAAAATCCGATACTATTCCCTGGGTTGGGTTTACATCGTAAGCTTTTGTAATTCCTAATCCATGGCCAATCTCGTGTAGTACTACTGAAACCAGGTCTGTTTTGCCGGATACAGCAACTCCATCTGTTCTGAAAGACCAATCGGTGAACGAGCTGTTAAATTGAGCAAAAATATCGGGAGCATCGGCAGCATTAAACTCGGTGCCGGTTATTTTTTCGGCTAATGCCACCGGATACCAGGTTAATACTTTGGGGGCTCCGTCAAAATCGCGAATGTATGTTCCGGGGGCTGCACCACCTAACGCACTTCCGCTTATAGGTTGCCACACAGCCAAAATGCGAATGGGTACCGGACTTTCAATTAAACCAGACCAGATGTCAACAGCCTTTTGAAATGCCAATTGGGCTTCGGTCGAGAAATTAACATAAGTAACTTCAAATGTAGTTGCCGAAGTTTTTGCTGATGGATTGCGTTTCCAAGCTTCATAGGCGGCTGGTGGAGGAATGATCAGATTTGAATCTTCAGGTTTATGGTAGCAAATGGTGCCGCCTTGTGCTTTCTTGATTTGCATGGGGGGCAATTGATTTTTCCATTGTGCTTGTGCCACACCAATCTGCAAGCAGATCAACAACACGATTCCATATCGCATAAGAAACATTTAGAATACTAAAAATAAGAAAGTTATAAATGTGTTGCGCACTTCTGCGGTGGAACCCTCGTATGGAAAGGTAAATTGATTGAAAAAAACTAAATCAGATTCCGCGCCTTCAATTCCAGATACTTGTTAATGGTGTTGATGGTAAGTTTTTCAGGAGCGGTAAGTATGGATTGGATTCCGTGTTTTTGAAGTTCTTTTACAATTAGTTTCTTCTCAAAACTAAATCGCTCGGCTATGGCTTTGTAATAAATTTCTTTCAGATTTTCAGCGGGATTTTCGATAAGGCTTTTCAGTTCCGTGTTTTCGAAAAAAATCACAATCAGCAAGTGCATTTTGTTCAGGCTGATGAGGTACGGCAATTGCCGATGCAAACCATGAATACTTTCGAAGTTGGTAAAAAGTAAAAGCAAACTGCGCTGATTGATAGTTCTGCGAACCGTACTGTAAAGCATGGAATAATCTGTTTCCAGAAATGCAGTTTTCTGATTGTACAATACTTCCTGAATGGTAGCCATCTGGTTGTTGAGTCGGGCTGCTTTTAAAATATTCCCGATCTTATCCTGAAAAGTAATAAGCCCCGCTTTATCTGATTTTTTAATGGCGATATTCGAAATAACCAGTGCGGCATTAATGGCATAGTCCAGCAAACTCATCCCCGCAAAGGGCATTTGCATTACCCGCCCTTTATCGATGAGTGAATACACTTGTTGCGAGCGCTCATCCTGAAATTGATTAACCATTAACCGCGATTTGCGTGCAGTCGCTTTCCAGTTGATAGTTCGAAAATCATCGCCACTTACATATTCTTTAATTAACTCAAACTCCTGATTGTGGCCTATGCGCCTGATCTTTTTTATGCCCGACATCGTAAGCCTGTTGTGGATGGCCAGCAACTCGTACTTGCGCATTTGAATGTACGATGGATACACCGGCACTTCTTTATCATTCGAAAACTTAAACCTGCGGGCAACAAGATTAAGTTTGGTTTTGACTAACACATTTACTGCGCCAAATGAATAAACGCCCCGCTTTACCGGCCGTAAAGAATACTTCACCACTTTGTTCGAGCCAGGCTCCATTACTAAGTTAAACTCCAGATCTCTGCGTTGAAACTGATGTGGAATTTCATCGAAGATGCGAAGCGAAACCGGAAATGAATAGAAGCTTTCCAGGTAAATGGCGATTTCATTTTCGTCACCATTCGAAAGTTTTTCGGCAACTAAACGCTCGCCTCGTAAACCTTTTTTTACTCTGAATAGTAAGAGTAAATCAGTGAGCACAGCCGCAACCAACAGCAGAAATAAAATTTTTGGAATAATGGTACCTCCACCCAATACAAATGTGAGAATGAATGTTCCCACAATTGCTCCGATGAGCATGAAGAGGCGATTGCCCAGGTATAGTGCGCGAATTAACTTCACCTTAGCGAGGAACTTCTATTTTATTTATAATCTGGTTGATAACCTCATCGGCATCAATTCCTTCCATCTCTTTTTCCGGACTCATTACTATACGATGGCGCAATACAGGTGCAGCAATAAACTTAATATCCTCCGGGTTTACGAAGTCGCGACCACTGAGCATAGCAAATGCTTTTGAGCCAGTTAAGATTGCCAACGATGCCCGAGGTGAGGCTCCCAAAAATATCATCGGATTGTTTCGTGTTTCCTGAATGATTTGAGCAATGTACACCAGTAGATTTTTTTCGATGTGAACCTGTTGGGCAAACTTGCGGAACAATTCAATTTCCTCAGCTTTCAGCAATGGCGTAATTTCTGAAATAGGTTGCACGCCCTTGCGCTCATGGTGGCGCGTTAAAATTTCTATCTCATGATCATGTGAAGGATACGTTACCATAATCTTAAACAGAAAACGATCAAGCTGTGCTTCCGGCAACCGATAGGTACCTTCCTGCTCAATTGGATTTTGCGTGGCCAATACCATATATGGAAAGCGCATTTTATGCGTGTGCCCATCAATGGTTACTTGCCGTTCTTCCATTACTTCAAATAGTGCGGCTTGTGTTTTGGCTGGTGCGCGATTAATTTCGTCAATCAATACAATGTTGGTAAAGATCGGACCAGCTTTAAATTCAAACTCTGATGATTTTAAATTATAAACCGAAGTTCCTAAAATATCAGACGGCATCAGGTCGGGTGTAAACTGTATGCGCGCAAAATCAACCGAAATGATTTTAGAAAGTAGTTTGGCTGTAAGTGTTTTGGCAACACCGGGCACACCTTCAATCAGCACATGACCATCAGCAAGAATAGCAGTAAGGAGTAAATCAATCATTTGCTCTTGACCCACAATTACTTTTCCGATTTCAGTTTTAATTTCGGCTACGCGTGCATTAAGCGCTGTTAAATCTACACGACTTTGAAAAGGATTAGATTCCATAGGTTATTTCTTATTATGAAAATGTTCGATTAGTTGATTCAGATCACGAAGGTCGTCTGGTGATATTTGATGCTTCGAGCGGATGGATTGAATTCTGTTTACCAACGCCCGCACTGTTTTTTCCGGCACACCCGACTTGCGGATTAAAAACTGTAATGTAGTTTCATCCAATTGTTGCAGGTTTATGTTTTGATGGGTACGTACATGCTCAAAGAAAAATTGAATTTTCTTTTCCGCAATATTTTTATGATCGCCATTTTGGTAGTAGAGATTACCAATAGTACCCACAAATTCAAGCGAGGTGTTGGCGAGTGGTTTTATAATCGGTATGATGCGCTGTTTTCTCTTCGCCTCAAAAATCATGAAAAGCAAAATCGAAATTATAGTGAGGTAATATGCCCAGCGCAACGGTTCTGTTATTAATACGAAACGTAAAGGGGTTGTTGATTCAAATCGTCCCAAATGATAATATTCTGTCCAGATGGTTTCGCGTGGTGGTAAATACGAAAGTAAACCTGCGGCCATTTTATGATTACTTGAATCCAATAAATGGATATTGGTAAAAATCATAGGTGTACAGTTTATCAACAGGGTTCCCTTACCAAATTGTGTTTTGATTGTTACAGGTTGGTGATAGTTATTTTTAGTGAGGGTAGTGGCTGGTATGGAATCGGCCCGACTAATGTAGTTGTGGATGTTTCCTTTCTTGTATCGAAACTCGATCGTTGAGTCCATTACCGGGCTTACAAAATGCAGCGAGGCGGTATCGAAATTATCGAATGCGTGTTGTGTATTTTTGAAAAGTATATCCGAGACTTCAAGGCCCAGTGTATCGGCAAATGATCCATAAAAATAATTGGCCGAGATAAAAGCGGTGCCTCCATTGTTTACATGTTTCAACAAAGCCTCGGTATCTTCTTTGCCGGGTGCAAACGAACTGCTGATAATAAGCAGGTTTTGATTTTGTGTAAGCGAATCCTGTAACTCGTACAAGGTTTGGTAGGAATTTTTAATGCGTTGATGCTGCAGGGTTGGAAGTAATTCATTGAAGGCATAAGCTCCGTACGGATTTTTATCTTCATGCGAAAAAGTAACTGTCCAGTCGTATTGTTTATTTTTAGTTAGCAACAACAAAACCAGCAGGCCGCCCAGCAATGCAATGTATGTTATGTATTTCCAATCCTTCATTGCACTTTTTCTTTCCAGAATGTGAATGTTTGTTTAACCTGTTGAAACTGACTTTCAGTAATGGAAAAATTTCCGTACCAGGCGTACTCAAAATAAAAACTTAGTTCGTTTAATCCGGTTTTTACGTCACCGGTTTTAAGCTCTTCTACATAATCGTGATTGGTTTTGCCAGGTGTAAAATCAATCAGGTGTTTATCCGCTAATAATTTCAGGGCATATAAAAAAACCAAACGGGTAGCTAACCGGTATTCTTTTTTATCGGTTGCTTCCTGAATCAGTTGTTCAAAATTCATTTCGTGAATGTTTTCATGAAATACCGAATAGGCAGGCTTGGAAGTATCGGCTCCGGAATAAAACACCCGAAAGGCATTTACACGCAACAACGTCATCACGATAATAATAATGGCTACCAGTATGAGTGAATACATGATAAACCGACCGAGGTCGGTAGTGGTTGTTTTATAAAACAACGATTCTAATAACCAGGCTAACCATCGTTTAATACGTTGCCAGATTGATTCGGCTACGGTGGGTGGTTGTGTGTATTGCAGGTCGTCATCTGCTTTCAAACTATCCAGCCGCTGCGATGAAAATTTTTGTGCGTTGATTGCAACGGTATCAGCCGGGCCGGCATAGTCGGGTACCTCCTCATCGTCATAGTATTCAATATTCAATGAATCCGGAATTTCAACTTCCGTGCTATCGGGAATAGCAACTGTAGTATCGGGCATAGCCGGAATCTGTGCACTTGCTGAAAGAGCAAGCATTAAGAAAATAATAATTCCGGTTAACCTCACACTTGTAACTGTTAGAAATTTTCCTCGGGCCGTGTACTTGTATCTTGCTGGCCGAGGGTTTCAATTTGCGACATCAATCCACGGGCTTCTTTTAGTTCAACCAGGTTAAAGTATTGAAAAGCCACACCGATGTGGGGCAATGAATACATGAGCATTTGTGCCAGGTAGTACAGGGTAAAACAAACCAGAATAATTATTCCCATGGTGTCGGACAATTGAAAGGGCGAGCCGCTTTGTGCTGAATGAAGCGAAGCTGTAAACATGATTACATAATAGGGAATCAGAAAAATGTATGAAACAGTACCTACAATTAACTGCAGAATGGCAAGCAACCCAAACGTGCTCCACCATTTTCCGTTGTTTACCAATCGAAACGAGCGAGCAATAGAATCAAAGAAATTCTTTTTTTCGTAAGCCTGAACAAAGTAGGTAAGTGACGAACTGATTATCAGATACACAATACCACCAATTACAATGGGAAACCCAAGAAACACCAACAACACACTCGACATATCGCCCAGTATAAAAATCGGAATCAATAAGGCGATGTAAGCAATAATAAACGCCAGAAAGAAAAGGATAGTAGTGCCCAGGTATGGCCAGAAAATCTGGCGGGCTTTGTTCCACACTTCACTTACTTCCAACTTATTGGTTTGCCTTTCTTTATATAGAATAATGTAGGCGTTAATAGTGGCAATGGTAATAATGTAGCTAATGAATAATAGAATAACCATTAGGATAAGCTGTAACCAGAAACTAACCGAGAGAAAATAATCGGCAGCCATTTCCGGGCTGCCGGTTTGGGCGCCTTGTATCAGAGAAAAGAATTCACCGATGAATGAACCTAACAATAAACTACCCACCAGCACAGGCGGCCCTGCTATATAAAGAATAGATTTTAACAAAGGCTTGAAATTCTGACGCAGAAACTCAAACGTGCTGTTAATTTTTCTGCTGAAATCGCGCGATTGTTGTAGTTCAATGAGTTTAAATTCTTCCATTTCGTTTTAACTGTATGGGGTAAAAGATGAAATAATAAATCATGAGAAATGCGGATAGTCCGATGATGATGGCCTTCAGGCTCCAGTGCATAAAAGCATAGCGGGTAATAAATGATTCGATAAAACCGGCCAGGATAAAAAAAGGAACCAGCCCCATCACAATCTTTAAGCCTTTAACAGCACCCATTTTAAAAGAAGCTAACCGCGAATACGTTCCTGGAAACAGAATGCTGTTGCCCATTACAAAACCTGCTGCCGAAGCAATTACAATAGAAGTAAGTTCGATCGTGCCATGTAACATAATTACCGGCAACGCCTGGCTCAACTGGCTCTCTTGATAGAAAAACATGATGAATGTACCCACCATTACGGCATTGTAAAATAACATGAGGCCCGTACCCAGCGAAGCCATTACGCCCATTACAAACACCCGGATTGAAACCATGATGTTGTTGAGCGTAATCATAAAAAACATATCCATTTCGCCCGCTGATGAGTAAACTTCTGTGGGGTTTCCCTTCTTAATGTTTTCAAGCGTCATGTTTACGTAGCCATCACCCAGGATTAAGCGTACAAAGGTGTCATCGTAAGCAACGGAAACAGCTCCTAAAATTCCGGCCACAATAAAGATGATAAAGGCATACACCAATTGTTTATGAGCAGTAATCATTACAGCCGGCAACTCTTCCTTCCAGAATAGTACAAACCTGTTTTTCTCTTCTTTTTTATTTTTATAAATCTCGCCATGAATTTTACTGGCCAGCGAATTAAGATAGTGTGTGGTGCGACTTTGCGGATATTGTGTTCGGGAAAAAGAAAGATCGTCCGTAATTTGAATAAACAATTCAGCCAGTTTATCGGGTGGAGTTTGCTGGGGGTTATGAAGAGCTTTTTCAAACTCTTGCCAACGGGCTTTATTTTTACTTACAAAAGAAGCTTCGCGCATAAAAAAATCAGGTTGGAAGATAGGGCATAAGCCCATTTCGTCCAACCTGAATAAGGAGATTTAATTACAATGTTTAACCGCGGCCGGCAGCTTTTTCAACGGCACTCCACACACGCCACACGTTTTTATAACAGATTTTGGCAATGTCATCTTCGGTGTAGCCCCGTTTTAATAATTCATAAATCAGGTTGGGGTATTGCGATACATCTTTCAAGCCGGTGGGTAAGCTATCGCCAACACCGTCATAATCAGAGCCAATGCCAACATGGTTAATGCCAGCCAGTTTTACAACATGATCCACATGGTCGGCTACGATTTTTACATCGGCAAAAAGCGATGGATTGTTTTTCTGAAATTCGTCAACAATGGGCTTGGCCAGCGAGTCAGTAGCTTTCAATCCTTTTTCTTCCAGCAATGCCTGAAGTTTTTTGCGATTGGCATCGTTACCGGCCCGCACAGCCGAGTCCAGAAAGGCCGATCCAAAGTTGATCTGAATAACACCGCCATTTTTGCCCAGTACTTTAATCATATGATCGTTCATATTACGATTAAATCCGGGTGTGAATTTGCGGCAACTGGAGTGTGAAGCAATTACCGGTACATTGGTAAGCTTCATCACATCGTAAAATGTGCTATCCGATACGTGCGAGATATCCACCATAATACCAACCTTGTTCATTTCTTTCACCACCTGCTCACCAAACGGACTTAATCCTTGCCAGGTAGCGGTGGTATCGTACGATGAATCGCAAATCTGATTGTCTTTACCGTGCGTTAAGGTGATGTAGCGAATACCACGATCATAAAAGTATTTTACATTGCTGATGTCATTACCTACAGGAGCACCATTTTCCATGCCCATAGGCAATGAAATTTTTCCGGCTTTGAAATTTGCATCTACTTCCTGCGGGGTGTTGGCCAGCGCAAACTTATCGGGTATTTGTGTGGCAATTGCGGTAATCATATTAATAAGCGAATCGGCCAAAGCCTTACCATTATCGGGTTGTAACTGGTACGAAGAAGGAATGTAAATAGACATGAAGGGGGCATCCAGTCCACCTTTTTTGGCACGTTCGTAATCAAAATCACCTTCGGTTGTAGAAACAGGAATGCCCATATACTCGCGCTCAATGCGAAAGTTTTTCATTTGCAGGCGATAGGGTAAATCCACGTGGCCATCGGTAATAATGTAGCGGTGTGCCAACTCATCGGCATACGCTTTTAGCTGCTCGTCCGTCATCCGGTCAACCGGTTTTTTCTCAGTGCACCCAATCAACAGAAGAAAAACAAACATGGAAGCAAGCGCACGAAACAGCATATGAATTTGGTTTAAAAGTTTAAGGCTTCAAAGATAGCATTAGGCAGTTTCATTTTCTTTTGTTTTTTTGGTGTTGGTAAATGTTAAGGAACAGCGGTATGCAAACAATTCAGGTTCGCACAACACAAAACGTATTTATTCAATATCCGCTTGCAAGCGTGGGCGATCGCATACTGGCATACCTGTTCGATCGGGTGGTTGTAATTGCCTTTATGATTGCACTGGGCACATTTTTATATTATACAAATGCCCGCAATGAATGGATATGGATTGCATTGCTGGGGTTTCCCTACCTGTTCTATTCAGTATTCTTTGAGATTTTTATGAATGGCCAAACATTGGGTAAGTACCTTTTAAAAATACGGGTTATCAGGCTTAATGGAACACCAGCCACCATTGGCGATTATGTATTGCGATGGGTATTTGCCATAATTGACTTTGGCTTTTTAGGCGGAGCAATTGCCTTGATATTGGTAGCTGCCGGAGGTAAAGGCCAACGCCTGGGCGACCTGGTGGCCGGCACTACGGTAATAAAATTGGTTGAGCAAAAAGAGATAACCGCTGAGCAGGTTTTTGTTACAGCCGAAACAGAATATCAACCCACGTTTACACAGGCTGTACAATTAAATGAACGCGATATTGAATTGATACAACGTGCATTGGAGGTAAACCGCGATACGGGTAACGCAGCCCCTATGCTGGCTGTAACCGAGAAAGTGAAAACGCAATTGGGTATTCAAACAGATTTGCCACCCATAAAACTTTTATATACGCTGATCAAAGATTTTAATCACCTCACTTCGCGATGAGCGATTTACCGATTATAACGCAGCAACAACTTGCCCTTCGCAATGGGCAAGACAAACCCCAAATCTGGATTGCGTATCAGGGTAAAGTGTATGATGTAACACACTCACGCTTGTGGCGAAACGGTAAACACTATGAACATTGGGCAGGGCAGGATTTAACGGCCGAGTTAGCTGATGCACCCCATACTGAACAGGTTTTTGAAAAGCTAAATCAAGTTGGGATACTGCAAGCAGAATAGCTGCCATCAGGCACATTTCAAATTGTTGCGGTTAACTCTAACATTCGATCCCCACAGGATCGCTTACAACCTTTGGTTATTGGTTTCTACCAACATTAAATCCGTATCGGGGTTTTAGGGTGAACAAGGACTCCGTTAGGAGTCTAATATTAGTAGAATATTATAATAAGGTCGAATATTTTGGTGCGACAATTTGAAATGCAACTCTGCCATCTTATTTGCATTTCTGTTAATTTGCATACAATTCACATACCATGATACTTGTTGCCGATAGCGGAGGCTCTAAAATTGACTGGAGATTTTTACACAAAGACGGAAGCATTGGGCAAGCCCATAGCCCCGGCTTTAATCCGTATTACCAACCATTGGAACATCTGCACGCCATCATTAAAGAAAACCTGGTACCACAGGTAACGGGATCGGTCGATAAGATTTTTTATTACGGTACGGGAGTCTCATCAGAGAAGAATCAACAAATTATTCGCGAAGCGTTTGCCCAATACTGGCCCGGTGCGCTTATCGAAATTGGTTGGGATTTATTGGCAGCAGCCCGGGCTCTCTGCGGACGCGAGCGCGGCATTGCCTGTATTTTAGGAACCGGGTCAAACTCTTGTTTGTACGATGGGGAAAAAATAATCGACAACGTGGCTAACTTAGGTTGGATTCTGGCCGATGAAGGCTCCGGCACCTACATCGGTAAAAAATTTATCTTCGATTACTTCCGCAATGAAATGCCCGCCAAACTAGCCGAACAATTTAAAGCCCGCTTTCCGTTTACACGCGAAGAAGTTTTAGAAAAAGTTTACCAGGGCGAAAAGCCCGGTGCTTTCTTAGCCAGTTTTTCAAAGTTTATCTTTCAGCACTTGAAAGAGCCGTATTGCTATAAATTGATTTACGATAGCCTGTCAGTTTTTTATGAGAACAATGTGATGAAGTACGATAACTATCAGAACACCAAAGTTCATTTCACCGGCTCCATTGCATTTTATTACAGCGATATTCTTCGCCAGGTAGCAAACGATAAAGGCATTACGGTTAAAAATATTCTGGAAGGTCCCATTGCCGGGCTTACGCTCTATCATCAGAAAGATATTTAGTTAATTAACAGTTGCGAACAATATTGATGGATAGGCGTCAGACGGCTGTTTGCTGAAGCCTAAAGCCGTCATGACGCCTTTTAAAGGGTATGCATCAAATCGAACCTTTCTCTAACTGGCTGAAGTACTACGATTCATCAAACGATGAAAACTCACTGTTCAATGGCAAGGAGTACAACTACGAGCTTTACACAGAAACCATTTATGGGTATTACATTGATCCGGCTTGGGATAACTTCGGCTCCGAAACATTGTACCTGAAAATCTTGTATGCCGATTATGATCGTGCCCATGCAGTGTTGGAGTTTATTGGTGAATGGAACGATACCTTGAACAACGACATCATGACGCTAAAGCGCGATGTGCTGGAGTTACTGCTGTACAAAGGCATCAGCAAATTTATTTTGATTGGCGAAAACATCTTCAACTTTCATGGGTCGGATGATTTGTACTACGAAGAATGGTTTGAGGAAGTGGAAGATGTCGGTGGTTGGATTGCAGCGGTAAGCTTTCCGGATTTTATTCAGCAGGAGATGATGCGCTTCAAACTCGATCGCTTCATCAACATGGGTGGTACGTTGCAGATTGATAACTGGCGCACACTACATCCCGCAAGGTTTTGTGAGTTGGTGGATAAGTTAATTGTAAGAAGGTTGAGTTAAGCTCCGTTTAATCAATTGACTTTGGCCACTTCCACGCTTGCCATATAATCACTACAGTAATACAACTTTCAACTACTGCATAAAATACATACGCTGAAACCTCGGCCGTTATTGGGAAGGAAGTAACAGCGATTAGTACCATAATGGTGGTAAAAATTATTCCAAATACAATGTTTACCCACCTTGCCACAGCCGCGAGTGCCAATGTGGTAGTAATTATGACAAGCGAGGGTAAACTCATCAACACCGATGCAGCAAATACTTTGATGGGTTCATTTAGCAACGTTTTTCCATCCACTAGTTTGCCAGCCTCACCCGGAATGTATAACGCGAAGTAATCGCCATAGATGTAAAAAAACATTGTGGCAACCCAAAGTGCAACTAACTTGATTCGGGTGTTTACTTTTAGTTCATCGAATTTTGGGGTAGGCATTGACCTTGAATTTTGGTTAAAGACGGAGTTACCCGATATAAGTTACAGGCTACTTGGTTGGTTAATTGAGTTAACTATTCGCGAAACCACTCTAAGTTGCGATCAAATTTTCAGCTATTTTATAACTAAAAGCACATGCATGCGATTTTCAACTTTTGGTAAGGAATTAAAGTAGTAAGGTTCGATTTTGCCCTCGCATACCGATTAATTTCTGATTTTATAGAGCTTCTCAAACTAGAACTCGCTTTCAAAGAGTCCTACTCTTTTTTAATTTTACACAACTCGCTTAAAATCTTATGCCTCAAAAATGAGCATTTTGAGAGTGATGAAAAACGACTTTGGAGAAATTGAAAGTGTTTCTGCTTTGGTCGCAAGGTTTCCGGCCGGAGCTGAGTACTTATTTTTACAATTAATAAACAAATCTTATGAAGACTAATTTAAATCCTTTCTTAAAGGACAATCATTTAACAGAGCTTGATTCTCTTGAGCAAACCTCAATACAAGGTGGTGATGTAGATGGATTAATGCGAGGAGAAGGCCCAACTTGGGATAACTTCACCACTAATGTAGGCTATGTTGCTGGTTTTGTTACTGGCTTGTTTAAAAGTTTATTTTAAAAATTAAAAATGTTACTCTTATGGAATCTTTAATATTAGATCAACCAGAATTATCTTCAATAAACCTATCTGAAATGGTAGAGATTAATGGAGGAGATTGGAACAAAGGATTTGCTGCTGGAGAAGAGCACGGTTATAGTGCAGGAAAAGGAATTCTTGCTGGACTTACCGTGATAGGAATTATTGCATTTTTCTTGTAATGAATTTGTAAGAAGCTGTCTAAAAAGGATAGCTTCTTACTTTCCGAACTCTTAATACGATGCTTTTCAATCCGGAATAGGATACTCTTTAAATTATCTTCGGAAATGCAAATAATTGAATATCTCAAGAATCCTACAGTAAGAAATCACAATCAATTCAGCCAACTCGAAAAAATAAAAAAAACATTATCAATTTTCCTACTATATGTTGCCATAGCTTTAATAGCAGGAATCTTTCTAAGGATTATAGATTCACTAATATTCTACTTCTCTGATTTTTCAATTTACGAACAACTGAAAGTAACAAATAGTGAATCAATTAATAGGTTTGGAAACTACTCGTTTATCATAGTTGTAATCCTAGGGCCTCTATACGAAGAGATTTTATTTAGACTTCCGCTTAACTTGAGCAAGTTATCGATTGGAGTAAGCCTTGGATTCATGTTTTTCTATTTGCTGACAGGTAATCTATTATCGATTGACTACCAGAAATTCGACACTTATTTCAAAATAGTAGGTTCAATATTTTTTGCTGGATTAGTAACATTTTTTTTTCCTAAAAAATTTCTTGATTTATTTAAGAATAATTTCAAGTTAGTTTTTTTCATTCATGCAGTAATATTTGCCCTTTTACATCTCACAAATTTTGATTCTTACAATAGCAGTGTCATTCTAATTTATCCACTATTTACTTTGCCTCAACTTATAATGGCAGTTTTAATAGGGTATACAAGAATTGAAATTGGCTTTGCTTATTGTGTTTTATTACATTCATTAATAAACCTTCTTTCTTTTGCGGTAAATTAAGTAAGGATAAATGAGTAATCACAAGATAATACCGTCTGCCGCACTCGAACAATCGATTAACTCCAACTATCGATTTCTATCAATAAAATCGAGAATCATTTACCTTTCTGCTTGTATTATTTTAGTCCTTTTAATTTGCTCATCATTCATTCTAGTAATTCCTATTTCTATCCAGTCCTCCGCCCTTATTCGCCCCAGTTCTGAAATCAGCCTTATTCGTCCATTACTTAATGGCCGACTTAAAACCTCCCTTGTAAAAGAAAATCAAATCATAAAGAAAGGCGAGATTCTCTACAACTTAGAATCTGATATCCAACAAGAGCGCGAAAAATTATTGCTACTTAAAAAGCAGGATATAGAATTTTTTATGTTTGATTTAAAGAACCTTTTGGTAAATGCTGCCGGCAAAGATTTAACCACCGCGCTTTACCGTCAGTCGTATTTCAACTACAAGCAAAAACTCACTGAGGCCACTACTCGGCTTAAAAAAGTACAAGCTGATTACAATCGTAATTATAAACTGCACCAGGAAAAAGTAATAGCCGATGTAGAGTTTGAAAACTTTCAGTTTGAATTAGATAAAGCTAAGAATGAGTTAGAATTGGTGAAGCAAAGTCAGCTGAGCCAATGGCAAAGTGAGTTGCGCACGTATGAGCGTGAGCTACAAGACTTGGAAGGTCAACTAGCCCAACTCGCCAAAGAGAACGAGAATCTTGTTATCAAAGCTCCGGTTTCGGGCACACTACAAAAGGTAGCCGGAGTTTACCCGGGCAGCATGGTGTTTGCTAACCAGGAGCTGGCGCAAATTTCGCCAGATACTACGATGATCGTGGAGGCATACGTAACCCCGAATGATATTGGCTTGATACGCGCAGGTATGCCGGTACGCTTTCAGGTAAATGCGTTTAATTACAATCAATGGGGTTTGGCTACTGGTATAGTAAAAGAAATCTCCAGCGATGTACATATTATCAATGACCAACCCGTATTTAAAGTGCGCTGCCAGTTAGATAAAGATTACCTGCAATTAAAAAATGGCTACAAAGGTTACTTAAAAAAAGGCATGACGCTGCAGGCCCGGTTTATGGTTACGGAACGTACTTTGTGGCAGTTGTTGTATGATAAAATGGATGATTGGTTGAATCCGAACCTATTGCAACCTAATAATTGAGTGAAAGAAGTAAATTCTAAAATTTAAACAAGTATTCATTTTGAAACTCAAGTGCGGAGGCCCGACAAAAAGGCGAGGGTGCGGTGGCAAGTGTGAGGAAGCATCTTTTTGTCTTGACCTTTTTTGGTACTTTTTTGTGTCAAGACAAAAAAGTACGGTAAATGGCTGAGAATTTTGACAGGTTGTAAATATAGATTACTGATTTGAATTTTGCATTGTTGAACTGAAACGGAAACAGGCTCTGCTGAGGAGCAACCTGTCAGGGTTAGGTTCAACCGACTGGAATGGTCAAGCCCTGCCTTTTGTGCGGGGCTTTTCTTTTGGATCATTCCAAGAGTCTTATGCCTTAAAAAAACCTTACGCTGCATAAGCCATCGGGGTCTGATAGTTGAGCGATTGATGTGGCCTTTTGTGATTGTAGTCATCTACCCACCTTTCCGTCACGTCATTTGCTTGTTCAATGGTGTGAAACAAATTGGCATCCAGCACATCTTCGCGATACGTTTTGTTGAAGCGTTCGATGATGGCATTCTGTTGCGGCTTACCTTTCTGTATGCGGCTCCATTCTATGTGGTTATCCTTCATCCACAATTGAAATCGTTTGGAGCGGAACTCAGGACCGTTGTCGGTACGGATTTTAAGCGGTTTACCATAGCGTTCAATTGCTCGCTCCAATATTTCTATTACCCTTCGAGCTGGTAGGTTGAAATCCACTTCAATGCCTTTGCACTGCCGATTGAAATGATCGACAATGTTAAGTACTCGGATTCTTCGGCCATTATCCAAGGCATCACTCATGAAGTCCATCGCCCATTCCTGGTTGGCTCTTAACGGAATAGAGATAGGATTGGCAGGGTTGTCCTTGATACGCCTACATAATCTTTTACTCAACGAGAATCCTTCGTTCTCATACACTCTTCTGATTTTACTATCACCCAGTTCTGGATGTTTTTTCTGTACGAGCTTAATCACTTTCATTCTTCCTTTACGGCTACTGCCAATAACTTCTTCAATCGCTTTTTTTACTACGGCATCTTTGGCTGGCATTCGCTTTTGATAATACTTCTTCGTTCGCGAACACCCCACCAGCTTACACGCCTGAGCATGGCTCATCTGGTAGTGTTCTCCCAGATACTCCAAGCCGTGTTCTTTCTGATCAGGCGTTAAAACTTTTTTGTAAGTAAATCCTTAATGGCATCGATCTCCAGACTCTGGTTTGCTACAATTTTCTTTAGCCTTGCGTTCTCGTATTCCAGTTCCTTAAGCCGCTTAAGCTCATCTACTTTCATGCCTGCATATTTACTACGCCAATTGTAAAACGTAGCTTCGCTTATGCCATGTTTGCGGCATACTTCTGAAACCTTTTGATCCTGTTGTGACTGTTCGTTGAGTATCCCAATAATCTGGGCCTCGGTAAAACGCATCTTTTTCATTTGACTGTTTGGTTAGGTTAAAATTAAAAAACTCTACTTTTAACCTGTTCAAAAAAATCAGCCTAGTACCGTACAGCTATAAATACGGGCAACACATTTGAATCAACAAAAATATTATCGGGCATTTGCTTCTTCTCGGTTAAAAGTGAATCCACTCAAATCAATTTGAGTATTTTTCCAAAACTGCCAAGCCTTATCAAAGCCTTTGTTTGCTGGCTTTCGCTTTTTAACTCCCTTTTTTGTGGCTGCTTTCTTTGTCTTTCGTGTCTTAGTAAGCGACATAATTATCAAACTTATTTAGTTAGGTTAAAGATAAACAATTAAAGCAGAGGTATGAAACCCGGTATTAAAGTAAAACAACGCGATATAACCGACTGTGGTGCGGCCTGTCTTGCTTCTATTGCCGCTAACTATGAACTTAAACTACCGGTTTCACGCATCCGCCAACTTGCTTCTACCGATAAAAAAGGTACCAATGTTTTAGGGTTGATCGAGGCTGCTAATAAGTTAGGCTTTGATACGAAAGGTGTCCGGGGCGAGTTCGATAGTCTTTTTAAGATTCCAAAACCTGCTATTGCGCATGTCATTCTAAAGGAAGTATTACACCATTACTTAGTGATTTATACCACTAATCCCAAGCACATTGAAGTAATGGATCCGGCCGATGGCCAGTTGCATCGGTATAGCCATGAAGTCTTTAAAAAAATCTGGACGGGCGTTTTGGTGTTAATGTTGCCCAACCAAAGTTTTGAAACCGGCAACACAAAAGTTTCAGTAGGCACAAGATTCTGGCAATTGATTTATCCGCACCGAGCCATCATGCTGCAAGCGTTATTTGGGGCGTTGGTTTATACGGTTATTGGGCTTTCTACTTCTATCTATGTCCAAAAAATTATTGACTATGTGCTGATAGATGGCAACCGGAATTTATTGAACATCATGAGTGTGGCCATGATTGCACTATTAGTCGTTCAAATTTTTATAGGAGCCTCTAAAAGCGTTTTCACTTTGCGCACAGGGCAGATGATAGATGCGCAATTGATTTTAGGGTATTACAAACACTTGCTCAAATTACCGCAGCAATTTTTTGATACTATGCGCGTGGGTGAAATCATTTCGCGTATAAACGATGCGGTAAAAATCCGGGCGTTTGTAAACGATGTACTTATTAATGTAGCTGTAAATATCTTTATTCTGATTTTAGCCTTTGCCCTTATGTTTACCTATTACTGGAAACTGGCATTGGTTATTCTCTTAATCATACCCTTCTATTCAATTATCTACTTCATCACCAACAAACTCAATAAGAAAGTAGAGCGTAAATTAATGGAGAACTCGGCTGAGTTGGAATCGCAATTGGTGGAGTCATTAAATCCTGTGCATACCATAAAGAGTTTTGGTTTGGAAAGTTTTACCAATCTAAAAACAGAGGTTCGGTTTATTACGCTTTTAAAAACAGTTTATCAATCGGGTATCAATAGCATTTTCACCGGCAACTCCTCTGAGTTTTTCTCAAGGCTATTTACTATTGTTCTTCTGTGGGTAGGTGCTGGCTATGTGTTGGATAATGAAATCACACCGGGGGAATTACTTTCATTCTACGCATTGATCGCATATTTCACCGGTCCGGTAAGTAGTTTGATAGGAATGAATAAGACTATTCAAAATGCTGTAATCGCAGCTGATCGTCTCTTCGAAATAATGGATTTGGAGCGCGAGAAAGATGAGAACAAAGTTAAACTAACACCCGAGCTGATTGGCGACATCCAATTTAAGAATGTGAACTTTCGGTATGGCAGTCGTGTAACCGTTTTTCAAAATCTGACTGTGCAATTCCCGAAAGGAAAAGTTACGGCCATTGTAGGTGAGAGTGGTTCAGGTAAATCTACCCTGATGGCGATGCTTCAAAATTTGTATCCGCTGCAAAGCGGGAGTGTAAGCATTGGTGATTATGATTTAAAGTACATCGAAAACGAATCGTTGCGGTCTATGATTGGCGTGGTACCTCAAAAGATAGATTTGTTTGCTGGCAACGTGGTTGATAATATCGCAGTGGGTGATTATCAGCCCGACATGAAAAAGATAATCACCATTTGCAACGCATTGGGTATTATGGAGTTTATTGAAAAGCTTCCCAATAACTTCAGTACGTATCTGGGTGAAAACGGAGCTACACTTTCAGGTGGCCAGAAGCAACGCATTGCAATTGCACGCGCCTTGTATAAAGACCCTGAGATTTTGATTCTGGACGAAGCCACCTCATCTTTGGATTCGGCTTCTGAACGATACGTTCAACGCATGATTGAAGTACTGCGAAGTCGTGAAAAAACCGTGATGATAATTGCCCATCGCTTAAGCACCGTATATCAAGCCGATAAAATTGTAGTGCTGGATAAAGGTGAGGTAGTTGAAGCGGGAGTTCATTCCGACCTTTTAAACAAACAAGGTCATTACTTCAACTTATGGAAGCAGCAATTTCCGATGTTGGATGTTGTTTCTTAACTAAATACTCTGAGGTCTATTAACTGATGCATAAAGACCTCGGAGGATTTTTCAGATTAACCCCACAAGGTAAGCTGGGCATGACCTACTGGAGCATCGGCAGGTACCAAAAATTGCCGCTTTGATTTAATCTCAGTGCATAACACGCGGGTGCGCCTTAGTTTGCCTTTGCGGAACCACCGTCCGTTTAAATCGAACGTACTTCCCTCGGGCAAGTCGGCCAGGTAAACCAATTTTGATGTTCGCGGATCGCCCCGATGCAGCAATCTCGTAAGTTCGCCATCGGCATAAGTCGAGGCCTTTGGATTTTGCATGTGTTGAATCAAACAACTAAAAATCGGTTCTGGAAAAATGTGTTCGTGAAGAATAGGGCGCATCAACTCCTGAAACTTCAGCTTCCATTCTGTTCCATGCGCTTCGGCTTTAAAGCCATAAGTTTTATGGACATGCAAGTGCGCTACTTCATGTACATATGTGATTAAAAACTCAAGCGGGGTAAGATCTTGGTTAACCGTAATGCGAGGTGTGTGGCCCTGGCGGCAGGTAAAGTCGCCCGATTTGGAAACCCGCTTTTTGCTGAGGTGAAAATGAAATGGGTTTTGCTGCCAGAGTTGGGTGCAGTATTCGAGCGTAGCTGCCGGAAGGTGAGGTTGTAATTGTTCGCGTATCGACACAGGCCCGTAAAAAGCGAAAAATAAAAAAGGCTTTAGAAAACTCTAAAGCCCGGCTTCAATCTTTTTGAATTGAATTACTTGATTGAATCAACTGCTGTTTTCAGCGTATCTGCTAATGAATCTACAGTAGCCACAACTTCTGTGGTTACAGAATCCACCGCAGCAGCAGCTTCTTCTTTCTTAGCACCGCAAGCAACCATTGCTACTGCAAAGCCACAAACGATAAGGGATGCAACAATTTTTTTCATAGTTTTTTCAGGTTTTTTTGAATTTGGGCGCAAAGATAATGGCAAAACGGGTTGATTTTGGCCTTATGCTCTAAAATATTAGAAAATTATTAGAAGATTTTTGCGATAACCTTACACTATTCCTACAACAATCGTTTGCTGATTATTTTTTCCGGAAGAATAATCGCACGGGTACTCCTTCAAAGTCGAACTTTTCGCGCAGACGATTTTCCAAAAACCGGGTGTATGAAGGTTGAATGTATTGCGGCAGGTTGCAGAAAAATGCAAACGCTGGCGACTTGGCCGCTATTTGGGTAATGTATTTAATCTGAATGAGCTTACCCTTAATAGCAGGTGGTGGGTAGTGTGCAATTTCGGGTAAAAGGGCATCGTTTAAAGCCGAGGTTGGTACTTTCTTGGTTTTGTTGTTAAATACGGTAACGGCCTTTTCAATAACCTGAAAAATCCGCTGCTTGGTAAGCACCGATGCAAACACAAGCGGGATGTAGTCAATGGGTGCCAGTTTTTCTAAAACTTCCTTCTTGAACTTATCGGCCGTTTTGCTATCCTTCTCAACCAAATCCCACTTATTTACCATTAATACAATCCCCTTATTTTGCTTGTGGGCTAAAACTATAATGTTTACATCTTGCGATTCCAGGCCGCGTTCGGCATCAATCAGAATTATACACACATCACTTTCTTCCAGTGCCCGAAGCGAGCGCAGTACCGAATAGAACTCTACATCTTCGTGTACTTTGCTTTTTTTGCGGATACCGGCCGTATCAATCAAAATAAAATCATTGCCGTACATTTTATACCGGCTATGAATGGCATCGCGCGTAGTGCCGGCTTCATCGGTTACAATGCTACGCTCAGTACCCAACAATACATTCAGAAAGGAGGATTTACCTACGTTGGGTCTGCCCAAAATGGCAATCTTAGGAATTCCAGCATCGGGATCTTCCACGCCTTCGCTTGGAAATACTTTTATCAATTCATCTAACAACTCACCTGTTCCCGAACCGTTCTCGGCCGAAATGGGGAATACTTCGCCCATGCCCAGTTCGTAAAACTCGCTTGCCTCTGCAGCTTTATTGGGCGTATCGGCTTTGTTGGCCGCAATAAATACTGGCTTTTTTGATCTGCGAATGATATTGGCAAAATCCTTGTCGTATCCCGTTAGGCCGGTTTGGCAATCCACCATAAAAATTACAGCCGTACACTCATCAAGTGCTAACTCAACTTGTCGCCTTATCTGCGATTCAAACTTATCATCTGAACCAGTAACATAACCCCCGGTATCAATCACGGTAAAGTACTTTCCTGTCCATTCGGCATAGCCATAGTGGCGGTCGCGCGTAACCCCCGGCATATCATCCATAATTGCCTGGCGTTGTGCTACCAGTCTGTTAAAAAAGGTGGATTTGCCTACGTTTGGTCTGCCTACTATTGCTACAATATTTGCCATTCAACTGATTATCGATGTTCAATGTGCAAAGGTGCCAATTACTTTTCAATTCCCATTGGCTAATTGCAGTATAGGCAATTGGCTAATCGAATCATTGGCTAATTTTCACCGTAGCCGAACTGTTTTAGCTTAAGTTTTTGCTTGCGCCAGTTGTCGGCAACCTTAACATGGGTTTCCAGAAATATTTTCTTACCAAAGAAAGCTTCCAATGATTTGCGGGCTTCGGTACCCACCTTCTTGAGCGAACTCCCACCCTTTCCAATAATAATTCCTTTCTGCGAATCGCGCTCTACATAAATAGTGGCGCGGATGCGAATAATAGTTTCTTCATCTTTAAAATTTTCAATACCCACTTCGCTGCTATACGGTATTTCCTGTTCGTAATTCAAAAAAATTTTTTCGCGAATTATTTCCGATGCGAAAAAGCGCTCGCTGCGATCGGTAAGATCGTCTTTTAGATAGTAGCCCGGATGTTCGGGTAAATATTTTTTAAGAAGGGGTAAGAGTTTTTCCAGGTTGGTTCCGGCTTTGGCCGATACGGGTATAATCTCCTTTGCGGGAATAAGCTTTTTCCAGTACTCAATCTTATCTTCTACCTGCGATCCTTTGGCCAGATCAATTTTATTAATCACCAGCACAATGGGGGTTTGAATTTTTTTGAGGAAGGCAAAAAGTTGTTCATCAAATTTTTCTTCCAACTCTACTATCAGCAAAATTACATCGGCATCATCCAGCGAAACCTTTACGTAGCTCATCATGGTTTGCTGCAGTTCGTATTTGGGTTCCAGCAAACCAGGCGTATCGGAATAAACAATCTGAAAATCATCGCCATTTAAAATACCCATAATGCGATGGCGCGTAGTTTGGGCTTTTGCAGTTATAATGGATAGGTTTTCGCCAACCAGTTTATTCATTAAACTACTCTTGCCCACGTTGGGCTTGCCAACAATACTTACAAAGCCTGATTGGTGCATCGGACAAAGGTAGTTTACTTGGTTTAAGTTAGGAAGCATTATAATGCTTCCTAACTTAAACCAAGTAAACTACTTTTTAAAAAACTCTTATTCGCTGCGCAGCGAAGTAGCCGGGTTGGCTTTGGCAGCCTTCAAAGCTTGTGTGCTAACAATCAATAATGCAAATATTAATGCTACCAGGCCGGTAAGTGGAAATATCCACCAGGCCAATGGGGTGCGAATGGTGTAGCGTTGCAAGTAGTTGGTAAGTGCCCACCAGGCCAAGGGCGAAGAGAATACAAAC
Organism: Cyclobacteriaceae bacterium; assembly: GCA_019638355.1. Lineage (GTDB taxonomy): Bacteria > Bacteroidota > Bacteroidia > Cytophagales > Cyclobacteriaceae > ELB16-189. The sequence continues at coordinate 498,014 of JAHBTY010000002.1, read as the reverse complement.
GCAATAATCACCAGCACCGAAAAATCTTTCGACATTAAACCAACCAGGTTAGGAACCGAGGCCCCCATTACTTTACGAATACCAATTTCTTTGGTGCGTTGCTCGGCCGTAAAGGCGGCCAGCCCAAACAATCCAAGTCCGGTAATAACTATGGTAAGCGTTGCAAACAAACTGGCCAATGTGCTGGTGAGATTGATGGTAGTGAATTTTTTCTGAAATTCCTGGTCGGCAAAACGATATTCAAAGGGATAAGCCGGAGCATATTTTTCAAAAACGGATTTTACCGCATTGATTGAAGCTTGCAAATCGTTTGTCTTTTTTAAGCGGATCGATACCGCATCAATCCACTCGGGTTCCAGGATGGCAAACAATGGTTTTACAGGCTGAAAGGGTGAACCCATCAATACATCGTCCATCACACCAATCAATTTGCGTTTGCCGCCCCACAAATCCAGTTCGGTACCAATGGGGTCTTGCAGATTCATAAGAGCAAGACCGGCCTTGTTGATTACGATGGCAGCGGTGTCGCTTTTAAAATCTTCGCTGAAGTCTCGGCCTTCCAACATTTTTATACCCATGGTTTTGGTATAATCATATTCGGTGGCAATGGTGGTAAAAATTACGCGCAGTTCTTCAGGCTTGCCCGGCCAGCCTAAAAAATTATTGGAGTTGATATCGGTAATCTGGCTGTTGGATTTGGTAACAGCTTCCACCACACCGGTGTTTAGCAACTCTAACTTAATAGCGCGATAGTTGGTGCGTACTTCGTTGGTATAACTTACTGCCATCAGGTTTTCCTGATCGTAACCCAATTGCCGGTTTTTTACCAATTGTATTTGCTGATAGATTACGATGGTTCCGATGATTAGCAAAATAGAAAATCCAAATTGTAATATCACCAGAATTTTGCGTGGTAAACTGGTGCCTTTGCCTACCGTAGGTTTACCTTTTAAAACTTTAACGGGTTGAAAGGAGGAGAGGTAAAATGCGGGATAGCTTCCGGAAACAAGACCCACCAACAGCACCATACCCAACGAGGCAATCCAGAATTGTGAAGAAGTATAATCAATAAAGAGTTTCTTATCCACCAGGTTGTTGTAGTACGGCAATAACAATTGCGCAGCCAGAATAGCAATCGCGAAAGCGATAAGGGCAATAAAGGTTGATTCGCCAATAAACTGCAATACAAGTTCTCTGCGTTTGGAGCCAATACTCTTGCGTACACCTACTTCGCGGGCCCTGCGCTCGCTGCGCGCAGTGGCCAGGTTCATAAAATTAATGCAGGCGATGATGATGATGAAGATGGCGATTATAGTAAAAAGTTGCACATAATCATTCATACCTCCGGTTTCAACTCCGTTTTCAAAACTGCTGAATAATCGCCAGCGCTCCATCGGGTATAAAAAGTATTCGGGCTTGGTATCGGTTTCGCCATGCTCTTGTAACATCATTTTCACACTTTCTTCTACAGCCGAATGATTCGCAGGATCGTTCAACTCGGCAAATACCTGAAAGGAATAGTTACCCCAGTTGGTCATGTTATCGCGCACCCATTGGTTATTCTGTTCCCGAAACTTCCAGGGCAATAAAAAATCAAACTGAAAGGTAGAGTTGCCGGGTATGTCTTTCAATATACCCGATACTTTCAGATCGTATTCATTGTTTAACCGGATAACTTTATTAATCGGATCTTCATCACCAAATAAAGATTTAGCTGTTGATTCGGTAATAACAATGGAAGGCGGAGCATCCAAAACCTGTTCGGCATTGCCCACCACCAGCGGAAATTCAAACATCTCCAGAAATTCTTCACTTACCCAATAGCCTCTTTTAATTAATCGGTTTTCACCAACCGTAATCAAGTGTTCGCCACCCCAATCGGTAACAGCCATGCGTGCAATGTTGCTGTGGGCGGTTTTAAATGCTTCGTAAGTGGGCAGCGGCACACTCGTCCACGAACTGATTTTACCATCGAACTGCGCACGCACCCAAACCTGGTATAGCCGGTTGGCCTTGGGAATGAATTTATTAAAGCTGGTTTCGTCAGCCACCCACAGCAGAATTAAAATGCTGCAGGTAATGCCCAGTGCCAGGCCAGCAATATTAATGAAGGAGTAAAACCCGTTTTTGAACAGGTTGCGCACCATTACTACAAAGTAATTTCTGAACATAATTGCCGGAGGATTAGAATTGTAATACTGGCGTTGGTTAAAAAGGTATCAAGCCAGAATGGAAATTTTTTTAACAGATCGACAATCCGGGTAATAAGTTGCAAATGGTTTCAGATTTTTTAAAAAGTTTCAAAATGTTCATTGCTGAACAGGATATCTGAACAAAAGCGGACAATTACTTATCGGGCATTACCAGGGCCAGGATGAGGTACAAGAGCAGCCCGGTTCCAAAAAACAGGAAGGCAATAATAAAAATAATACGCATAATAGTGGGGTCAAGGTCGAAATAGTTAGCCAGACCGCTGCATACCCCAAAAAGTTTTTTGTCGCCTTTCACTAATCGCTTTGCCATACAATAATTGTTTTGATACGAAGGTAAGAAAAATCGTGCCGCACTAAAATTCTACACACAACTCAGCGGTTTAGGCTTTATGCGATCCGGTTTTTCTGCTGTACTTTTACGCACTATGAAAAAAATTGTATTTCTGCTTGGCGTTATTCTTGGATTCTTTTCTTGCTCCTCTAACAAAGAACAAAAACAAACCGCTGAAACGGATTCCCTTCAAATAAACTACAACATTCGCAGCCTGTGGCCGCACGATCCCGATGCATTTACGCAAGGCTTGCTTATTCACGATGGCGAGTTGTTTGAAAGCACCGGCCAGTTTGGTACTTCTTGGATTGGTGTGGTGGATATTAATACCGGTAAAGTAGATAAGAAGGTGGTACTGGATAATCGGTACTTTGGTGAAGGTATTGCCATTCTCAATAACAAGATATTTCAACTTACGTGGCAAAATAAAGTAGGCTTTGTATATGATATTAAGTCATTCAATAAAATAAAAGAGTGGACGTACAATTCGGAAGGTTGGGGCCTTACTCATGATAATGTAAATCTGATCATGAGCGATGGTTCAGATAAACTACATTACTTAGATACCGTTACGTTAGAGATTTTAAAATCCGTTAAGGTTAATGATGAAAACGGTTCTGTAAAAAATCTGAATGAGTTGGAATACATTGAAGGATTTATTTTTGCCAACGTGTGGCAAACGAATATCATCTTAAAGATCGATCCGGCCACTGGCAAAGTAGTGGGCCGTTTGGATTTATCAAAACTGGCCAGCGATGCACGCAAAGCCAGTCCCCAGGTTGATGTACTAAATGGAATTGCCTGGCATCCGGATACACGCTCATTTTTGGTAACGGGAAAAAACTGGCCTAATATTTATATTTTGAAAATTGATTGAGGCAACAATGCAGTCAGTTCGATTACTCCTTGTTTTCCTGATTGCATCCTTAACAAGTTATACGCAGCCCTTCATTCAGATTTTGGGCGTGGCACAGGATGGTGGCTATCCACACATGGGTTGTACTAAATCATGCTGTGAATTAGCCTGGAAAGATGCTTCCAAAAAACAGTTTGTAGTTTCATTGGCTTTGGGTGATCCAACTGCAAAACAATGGTGGTTGTTCGAAGCCACACCCGATATAAAGGAACAACTTCAAGCATTTCAACAAAGCACAAAGGGTGCGTATCCATATCTGCCAGCTGGTATTTTTGTTACGCATGCACACATGGGCCACTACACCGGTTTAATGCAACTGGGTCGCGAAGCGTTAGGCAGTAACCAAGTGCCGGTGTATGCATTACCCCGATTTGAAAAATACTTGCGTGAAAATGGCCCGTGGTCTCAACTGGTAAAACTGAACAACATTCAACTTAAACAATTGAAAGCTGACCAACCGAAAACATTAACTGAAAAGATTCGGGTAACAGCATTCATAGTTCCGCACCGCGATGAGTATTCTGAAACAGCTGGTTTCAAAATTGAATTTTCGGGTAAGCAGGTTTTGTTTATTCCTGATATTGATAAGTGGGAGAAGTGGAACGTAAAGATTGAAGACCTTGTTGAGCAAGTTGATGTGGCTTTGGTAGATGCTACCTTTTATTCAGCAACAGAATTACCCAATCGCAGCATGAGCGAAATTCCACATCCACTGGTGGTAGAAACAATGACCCGGTTTGAATCAAAGCCCGAATTGAAACCCCGAATTTATTTTATTCATTTCAATCATACCAATTCGTTGTTGTGGAATAAAACCGAACAAGATCAACTGCGTAAGCAAGGATTTAATGTGGCCGAGACCGGAATGATAATCCGGTAACCGTTAAAAATTAGTTAACCTGAAACCTTCGTTCAGGTAAGCAGTTTATAGACAGATAAACCCAACCCAGTATGAAAAATTTACTCCTTGTTCTTTTATTAATCGGTAATACAGCCTTTGCGCAAAACGATGAAGCAGCTGTTAAGGAAGTTGTAAACTCGGCTTACGTTTCGGGTATCCAAAACGGAGGAACGATTGCCGATATCCGCAAAGGATTTCACCCCACGTTTCAGATGTTGCGTTTTATGGATAACGATGTAAAACCTTTGGGAATTGAAGAATGGATTACGGCTATTGAAAAGAACCGCGCCCAAGCCAATGCAGCACCAGTGGTACGTACAGAAGGCAAATTTGTGAGTGTTACCGTTTCGGGTACGGCAGCCAACGTGGTGCTGGAATTATACCGGGGCGATAAAAAAATCTTTACCGATAATTTACTGCTCTACAAGTTTAACGAAGGCTGGCGGATTGTGAGCAAAACATTTTACAGACATCCTTAATCAGTACCTGTATAGCGATAACCAAATATTTCGTCCCACGCATTTAGCGCGGGTTTGATATTAAAGTTTATATCAACTAAACCGATGTATAAAAAGTAATTAATGTTATCGGGTACATCATCTGGCACGGCTGTAATATCAAAATCGGTAAAGAGTAATTGAAACACGGCTGTTGCACTTACCTCATTTAACAGGTGGGCGTGATGCTCAATGTATGCTTTCTGTATTTCGGGTGAGCTTGCAAAGGAACGATCAGGAGTAGTTACGGATGCTGAACTCCAGCCGCCTTCGGTAATAAACACCGGAAGATTTTTTCCTTCTATCAATCTTGTATAATAGTTGAGCGGAATATCGGTAGGGTTATCAAATGCAAAATAGGGGTATGATGAAAGACCAAGCTCTTGAATAAATGGGAAATCAATAAAATCCTGTGCAACTCCTGTGTACGAACCACCTGCTAGTTTGCCCCAGGCATGATCAACCTGAACACTGATACTTAATGGAACGGTTGCGTTTCGTGCACGCACAGCTGTAGCCGTGGCATTAACGGCAGTCTTTACACCATTGTAGATTGATACGGTCGATGCATCGCGGATAAGGTTGGTTTCAAGCGCAAGACCCAGGTGGTAGGGCTTCAGAATGCTATCCATCGCAATAGTAAATTTTTGATAAAGCAATTGCACATCAACATCGGCAATACTTTTATTTATTTGTTGTAAGTAAACAGCATCGGTACTCCTATCTAATCCATTTTGCGGATCAATATAAATCCAAAGTTTAAAATTTTTGTTTCGGTAATAGGTTACCAGGTTTTTGTAGTTATTCACCACAAAATCGTTAACGGTTGTTCCGGTAAGTAATTGCTTCCACGGCACTTCAGTAGTAATCATAGCAACATCGGCCCGTTGTGTCCAAAGGTTAAGCGATTGGATAAACAGATCGAAGTTATCGAAGCGAGGTGCAGAATTTTGAAACCCCATTCGAAAAGTACGAGTGCGTGGAACTTCATCATTTTTACAGCCACCCATCAAAAGCAAACATGCGAGTAGAACGCAAGCCGGTTTCATCGTGCTATGAATTTCTTCATTAGAATAAAGGTAATTATTTGGCAGATTAGATGTTATTTTTGTTTGTAAGGTTGCTTCCATTTTGTACACGCTGTGGGATGTGGTAATTTGAGGCCATGGAAGCTCCTGATTTTAAAAAATTCGCCAGCCGGTTTTTAAATACTACTTCCAGCCATGTGTTTTTAACAGGTAAGGCAGGCACGGGTAAGACTACCTTTTTGAAAAGCCTGGCCGCACACACACATAAGAACTTTATCGTAGTAGCCCCCACCGGAATTGCCGCATTAAATGCCGGTGGTGTTACCATTCATTCGCAATTCTTAATTCCACCGGCTACCTACATTCCTGATCGCTATCTGCCCGAGAATTTAAGTGCAGGAGGTCGTTATATCAATTCGCAAACGCTGGCCCGCAAACATCCGCTCAACAGCGAACGGAAAAAAGTATTACGGGCTATCGACTTGTTGGTGATTGATGAAGTAAGTATGCTGCGTGCCGATTTGCTCGATGCGATTGACTATCGCATGAAAGCAGCACGCGGAAATTTTAATCAGAGCTTTGGGGGTATTCAGGTTTTATTTATTGGCGATTTGTTTCAATTACCACCTGTAATCAGAAACGATGAACAGGAATTGTTGAGCCGGTATTATGCATCGCCCTGGTTTTACGAAGCACTTGCTTTAAAAAACAACCAGCCGGTTTACATTGAGTTGGATAAAATTTACCGGCAACAAGATGATGCGTTCATCTCTATTCTGAATAATCTACGCAACAGCACCATTACAAGTGCCGATATCGAAACGCTGAATAGCTGTTATCACACCGCGGAACAGATTGAAGGGTTGCGGGAAGTAATCACCCTCACCACCCATAATTACAAAGCCGATCAATTAAACCGGCAGGCATTGGATAACCTGAAAACCAAGGCTCATTATTTTGAAGCTGTGTTGGATGGAGAATTTCCGGAAAGCATGTACCCGGTACAACCGCAGTTAGAGTTGAAAGAAGGAGCACAGATTATGTTTGTGCGTAACGATACTAACTTTGAGAAGAAGTATTTTAATGGAAAGCTTGCTACTGTTACCCGAATTGAAGAAGACGAAGTTTGGGTACACATGGCCGGTACACACGAGCCCTATCAATTAACACGCGAGCGGTGGGAGAATAAAAAGTATTCTGTGGATAAAGCCAATCATGTATTGAATGAAGAAGTAATTGGCTCCTTCGAACAGTTTCCGATTAAGTTAGCGTGGGCAATAACGGTACATAAAAGTCAAGGGTTAACATTCGATAAAGCAATTATCGATGTGGCTTCTGCTTTTGCCGATGGGCAAGTATATGTGGCGCTTTCGCGATTGCGTTCGCTGGAGGGTTTGGTCTTGCGTTCTAAAATCAATCCCGAAGTAGTTCGCACCGATAGTAACATAAAATCCTACACCAGCGCAGCACATCAACCGGAAAAGCTCACATCGGTAATTGAACAACGGCAACGGATTTATATTTCTGAACTTCTGGCAACCACGTTTTCATTCGAAGGCGTGTTGAAAGAGCTCAACTACATTGAGCGTAACAAGGAACCTGAGCGGCTGGAAGATCCAACCATGAAGCCCGTATTGATGCAGGTTGTGGATGCCCTGGTAAACGAAGCTGGTAATACCGAAAAATTTCGCAGTCAATTGCAGGGGTTAATCGAGCAAGCTGCACACGAACAATTACTGGCGCGCATTGAAAAGGGAAGTGCGTACTATGGTAAACTGGTGTTGGAGCAATTGCGATTGCTGCTCAACCACATTGAAGCTGTAAAACACCAGAAGCGCGTAAAAACATATCTCTCGCAATTGCAGGAGATTGATCAGCTGCTTTCGCGGAAGTTAACGGAATTGCGTCAGGCATATTTAATTGTTTCGCAGATTTTAAACGGAACGGAGTTATTTGATTTACGAGCGGTTAAACTTTCGTTGGAGACAGAACGAATGCAACTACTGAAAGAAATCAATCCGCAACCCGTTGAGAAGAAAACAAAGTCTAAAAGTAAATCCGGAAAGAAGAAGCGTGCCGATGATAAGAGCACGTATGATGTTACGCTGGAGATGTTCAAGAGCGGTATGAAACCGGAAGACATTGCCAAAGAACGAGGATTTGTATTAACTACTATTGAAGGTCATTTGGCGAAGGCAGTAGAAACCGCACGCCTGGATATTGATGCATTTATGCCACAAGAAGAAGTAGCGGAGATAATGAACGTGATTCAGGAACTCCCTGAATCGTTTGTCTCAAAAGAATTGTACGATAAGTTAAACGGTAAGTATGGTTATGGTAAGTTGAAGGCAGTAATGGCGCACGTAAAATTTCAACAAGATCATAAGCCATAATTACAGGTGTCTCAAAAAAGCTTCGCGATTTTCCAGAAATGCTTTTGTGATTTGATAATGTTCGGTGTCTTCATACCGCACCCGTTGTAGTTTACCATCACGCACTTCATAAAGCGTGGCACCGGGTATGCCCATCATAATGGGCGAGTGCGTGGCAATAAAAATTTGAGCTTGTTCGCGTTTTACCAATTCCATCAACAACGAAATTAAGGATAGCTGCCGCAATGGTGATAACGAAGCTTCAGGTTCGTCTAAGATATAAACACCTTTTTGCGTTAACCGCGATTCAAAAATTTTAAGAAATCCTTCGCCATGCGAATAGGCATTTAAATCCTGACCATACTTTTCAACTAAGGCATTTTTTTGTTTGGTAACCATAGCCCTCACGCGGTCTAAGCCACCGCCTTCCAGCGATGCTTCCCAATCCTGCATGTCTTTATCAAACGCACTGCGCACATCTTGTATGGAGCGAACAAAACCTAAAAAATCCTCAGCCCGAAAAAATAATCCACGTTTACTCTTTATGCCCCAACTTAACTTCAAATAGGGCGCTAAGGCCTTGGCTGCTTTTAATGAACCATCGCTTTCAATATGCTGGCTGCTGATGGTGGGTAAACCAATCGCGTAAGCCATCGTTTCAAGTAATGTTGATTTTCCCGAACCGTTTTCACCAATAAAAATGGAAATGAGTGTTTCAAACTCCAACGGCTCGAACGTCTGCAACATCGGAATCGAAAACGGAAACCCACCTTGATCGAATGGTTTGAATGCAAGGGAACGGACGATGAGCATATTTAACTTTAAAGCAAGATAACAGAGGTAAGTAAGAAAACACTATTCAGTTGCGAGGAATAGGTTTTCAGCCAACATAATCATCTTTTTTGATGTCAAGTTCGGAGTCCCGATAGCTATCGGGATCGAATCTGTATCCATCCGTTGGCGGATAGGCATAAAACGTTTGGGTCTAATTTAAAGCAGGTTGCCTAAGAAACTTCTTTCAACAATTGAGATAAAAAACAAAAAGCGACTTGATGCAGTCGCTTTTCTTTAGTAGCGGGGACAGTCCCGATAGCTATCGGGATCGAACCTGTATCCATCCGTTGCGGATACGCATAAAACGTTTGGGTCTAATTAAAGCAGGTTGCCTAAGAAACTTCTTTCAACAATTGGGATAAAAAACAAAAAGCGACTTGATGCAGTCGCTTTTTTTTAGTAGCGGGGACAGTCCCGATAGCTATCGGGATCGAACCTGTATCCATCCGTTGGCGGATAGGCATAAAACGTTTGGGTCTAATTAAAGCAGGTTGCCTAAGAAACTTCTTTCAACAATTGGGATAAAAAACAAAAAGCGACTTGATGCAGTCGCTTTTTTTAGTAGCGGGGACAGGACTCGAACCTGTGACCTTTGGGTTATGAGCCCAACGAGCTACCAACTGCTCCACCCCGCGATTTAGGACTGCAAATGTAATCTGGCACCTCATAAAAACCAAATATCAACTCAGTTAATCTGAACTAATTGCGTTTTTGTAACTTGGAATTTTTATAAAATGCGATGATTATTGATTTACGAAGCGACACCGTAACAAAGCCAACGCCCGCCATGCACCAGGCGATGATGCAGGCCGAAGTAGGTGACGATGTTTTTGGCGAAGACCCCAGTGTAATCAACCTCGAAAAGAAATGCGCTGCCCTGTTGGGTATGGATGCGGCTGTGTTTTGCCCATCGGGCACCATGACCAACCAGATCGGGATAAAGATCAACACCCAACCTTATGATGAAGTGATCTGTTACAAGGGCTCGCACATTTACAAATATGAAGGTGGCGGTGTGGCTGGAAATAGTTTAGCCAGCGTGCGACTACTGGATGGCGATCGGGGCAGAATTTCTGTTTCGGAAATAGAACAAAATATTAATAATATCAACGATGCACACTTGCCCATCACTTCGGTAGTATCGTTGGAAAATACGGTGGTGCGCGAAGCGGGTAGTTATTATACGCTTGATCAGATTAAATCCATCAGCACCTTTGCGCGCAGCAAGGGTTTAAAAATGCATTTAGATGGTGCGCGCTTATTCAATGCATTAGTTGAAACTAGAGATAATGCCGTTGAGTATGGAAAATACTTCGATACTATTTCTATTTGTTTATCAAAAGGTTTGGGTGCACCGGTAGGATCGGTGTTGGTTTGTAAAAAAGAACTGGAACCCAAAGCCCGCAGAATGCGCAAGGCTTTTGGAGGCGGTATGCGACAAGCCGGTTTTCTGGCAGCGGCCGCCAGCTATGCCCTCAATCATCACGTGGAACGATTGAAAGAAGATCATGCACGTGCCTGTGTGTTGGGTAAAACATTAGCTAATCTATCGTGGGTAAAATCAGTAATGCCGGTTGATACCAACATTGTTATTTTTTCAGTTACGAATACAACTACACCGGAGAAAGTTCTGGCTCAGTTGAATGAGCATCACATCAAAGCACTCAAGTTTGGAGCACAGGAAATCCGGTTGGTAACGCATTTGGATTTTACAGATAAGATGCTGGAAAAAACTGTTGAGGTGCTTACTAAAATTAAAGCCTAACTCATGGAAGACTTAGGCAAATCGTTTCCGGCTGCCGAAGGAATGGTAGAGGCTGAGGAAGGAGCAAAACCCAAACATACACATGAGTATTGTTTGAACTGCGGCACCAAACTGCAGGATTTATATTGTCACCACTGCGGACAAAAAGATATTCCGCGCAGGCGCACCATGGGCGAACTGATCGAAAATTTCATCGGTTCGTTTTACAGTTTTGAATCCAAATTTTTTCGCACGGTTCGGTTTATTTTGTTAAAGCCCGGCTTTCTCCCTTTGGAGTACACATCCGGTAAACGCGAAAGCTATTATCATCCGGCCCGTGCATATGTATTCATCAGCTTTGTTTTCTTCCTGTTGTTTTTTTCGTTACCCGATGGAGATGAAGAAAACAATCAACCTCTGTCCAAAACCGACACGGAAGAGTTTAATAAAGGGATGGAACAAATGCGGAAGGGTTTATATCAAGCCGGGCTTGATTCGGCTGTGGTAGATTCCATCTACCAGGCATCAGTTCAGGATTCAACGGAAGTTGACTTGATTTATTCGCCTGGAAACGATAAACCAACTATCAGAAAGAAACGGAATCCCAATAGCATTAATTTTTCTGATATTGAGTATAAAACTTTTGAAGAGTATGACTCGGTTCAAAACACATTACCTGAAAGTGAGCGCGATGGGTGGTTTACCAGAACGTTCAGCCGGAGGGCCATTGAACTAAAAGCCCGGTACCAGGGAGATGACTCCGGCAAACGATTCTCAGAAGATTTTTCAAAAGCCTTCTCAAACCAATTTTCAACTGTGCTGTTCTACCTGTTGCCGGTTTTTGCGTTACTGTTTAAGTTGTTGTATGTGCGCAGAGACTTTTATTATTCCGAGCATTTAGTGTTTGCCATCTTCTATTATAATTTCTTTTACCTGGCTGCATCGGTTTACCTGCTAATGTCGTTTATCCCGCACGTGGGTGGTATTATCAATTTTATTATCAGCCTGTGGATGATCGCTTATTTGCCTATCGCAATGAAAAGAATGTACAAACAAAGCTGGCGTAAAACCATTTTCAAATTCATTTTGTTTTCATTTGCGTTTATGCTCTGTCTCGGAATAGGCACTGGAATAAGTGCACTGATAATTCTCTTCAAGCTTTAATCAGATGCTGCAATCCAAAACACCATTAGCCGAACGCATGCGGCCTTCCAAACTGGAAGACCTGATTGGACAAGAGCATTTGGTTGGCCCGAACGGAATTATCCGCATCGCCATACAAAGTGGTAATGTTCCTTCCATGATTTTATGGGGCCCGCCCGGTGTAGGTAAAACCACTATTGCCAACATTATTGCCAATGAAGTAAAGCGCCCGTTTCAGATGCTGAGCGCCATCAGTGCCGGAGTAAAAGACATTCGCGATGTAATTGATCAGGCAAAAAGAACCAGTCGCATGATTTTGTTTATCGATGAAATTCATCGGTTTAATAAATCGCAACAAGATGCATTACTCGGTGCTGTTGAAAAAGGAACGATCACATTAATAGGTGCCACTACCGAAAATCCTTCCTTCGAAGTAAACTCGGCTTTGCTTTCACGCTGTCAGGTTTACACGCTCAAAGCACTAGATGAAGGTTATCTGGTGAAATTAGTAGAGCAAGCACTTTCAAGAGACACTGAACTTAAGCATAGAAAAGTTTCTGTTAACGAATATCAGGCGTTGATCAATATTAGTGGAGGCGATGCACGTAAGCTTTTAAATCTTGTTGAACTAATCTGTGAATCGGTAGCCGGTGAGGTTGTGATTACAAACGATCTGGTGATGCAGGTAGCACAAAAGCACATTGCTATTTACGATAAGAGTGGTGAACAACATTACGATATTATCTCTGCATTTATCAAATCTATCCGCGGCAGCGACCCCAATGCTGCAGTCTATTACCTGGCACGCATGATTGAGGGCGGGGAAGATGTAAAGTTTATTGCCCGCAGAATGTTGATACTGGCATCGGAAGACATTGGTAATGCTAACCCTACCGCATTGGTTTTAGCCAGTTCCACGTTTCAGGCTGTAAATGTGATTGGCTACCCCGAAGCCCGTATTATACTTTCGCAATGTGCCATTTACCTGGCCACTTCAGCTAAAAGTAACTCCAGTTATGTGGCGATTGATAATGCTATCAGTACCGTACAACAGACGGGCGACTTACCCGTGCCGTTAGCCATTCGAAATGCACCAACCAAATTGATGAAAGACCTTGACTATGGAAAGGGGTATCAATATGCACACGAGTTTCGTAATAACTTTGTGGCTATGGAATTTTTACCCGATGCTATAAAGGGAACCAAATTCTACGAGCCTGGAAAAAATGCCCGCGAAGAAGAACTTCGGAATTATTTGAAGAAATTGTGGGATAAGAAGTACAATTATTAAAAGAGAGTATAGATTTATGGGCTTTGGTACTTAGTTACCAGTAGCCAGTTACCAGCAACCAGATGCAACGACTGCTTTTCGAATCATCACCGCTTTTCATATTCCTCTGTGCAGGGGCAGGGCTTGGTTATGCATATCTATTGTACAAGGCGAGGCACACGTGGAGTAAAGCCATAAACAGAACTTTGTTTGCGCTCCGTGTGGTATTGGTATTTTTTTTGGCGGTGTTACTGCTTGGGCCAGTGCTGAAGCTGATCACCAACCAATACGAAAAACCAACGTGGGTTTATCTGGTGGATTCATCGGCTTCTGTTGCTGAAGTGATTGACTCAGTTGGTCGTGAAAAACTAAATCGGGACTTAAATGTATCGCAGCAAGCCATTAACGACTTGGGTTATGAAAGTAAAGTGCTTGATCTGAGTGGTAATGAAATCACCAACCCGGTTTTTAATGCACCGGCATCCGACCTTAATCGCGGCATTCAACACGTAATTAACCAGTTTGAAGGTCGTAACTTAGCTGGTATTGTTCTGGTTTCGGATGGAATTTATAACTCAGGTGCTTCGCCTGTTTATGCTCCGGTGCGGGTTCCTGTTTACACGCTGGGAGTTGGCGATACTACTGCCCGCGTTGATCTGGTGTTAAAGAATGTGGCGTTTAACAAAGTAGCGTATGAAGGCAATAAGTTTCCGGTACGGGCACAAGTGTTGTTGCAGGGCATTACCAATCAAAATGTAACCGTTACCATTTCAAAAGATGGCAAGGTTGTCGCCACGGTCAACAAAGATTCGCAAAGCAAATCGTTTTTGGAATTTGATTTTCAGTTAGACGCCAGCCAGAAAGGTATTCAGCGGTTTGACGTTTCGGTAAAAGCATTAGGTGGTGAAACCAACCTGCGAAACAATGCAACCAGTATTTTTATAGAAGTAGTGGAGGGCAAAAAGAAAATTGTAATGATTGCGCCCGCACCACATCCGGATATAAAAGCACTTAAAGCCGTAGTGGAAAAAAATTCAAATTACGAATTTGTTGTTCACATTCCAGGTGTGGCTGAAGCTCCGGCTGATGTGTTAAAACCCGGAGCAGCCGAGTTATTTATTTTTCATCAGGTAATAGATATAGCTGGTAAAACGACATCCCTGTTTCAGACATTGTATAAAAGCAACGCCTCGGTATTGTTAATGATTGGCAGTAGCAGTAACCTGCGCCAGTTGGCATCGTACCAGATTCCGATTCAATTTGAATCGCTTGGCGGCCAGTGGGATGATGTTACACCTGTGGTGAATAGTAACTTCCGCGACTTTAGTTTTTCAGACAACACTAACGGCATCTTTGCGCGATACCCACCAGCCGATGTGCCTTTCGGAAAGTTTACCTGGCCAGTTGCTGCCAATGTTTTGTTATATCAACGTATTGGAAGTGTAGCAACTGATCGGCCGATGTTGTTTACCTGGCCTGATAATAACCGGAAGGTTTGCGTATTGATAGGCGAAGGCATTTGGCGATGGCGCCTAAGTGAATTTTCGGATACCGGAAACACAATAGCTTTTGATGAGTTATTTTCTAAGCTGGTACAATACCTGAGTACACTAGAAGACAAACGCAAATTCAGAAGCTTTCCGCTACAAAATGAATTTTCAGATAGCGAACCGGTGGTGATTGAAAGCCAGGTCTATAACGATTTGTTTGAGTTGATATACGGCAATACCATCAAACTGGAAGTTCGCCACGAAAGTGGTGTGGTCTCCAACTATAGTTACGTTATTAGTCCGGGAAGTGCGCGGTACCGCATTGGCGGATTGAAAGAAGGCGTATATCGGTTTACAGCATCAACCGTGGTGAACGATAAGACCGAAACGGTGAGTGGCCAGTTTCTGGTGCGGGCACAAAACCTGGAAGCGCAAAATCTGACTGCTGATTTTGGATTGCTACGCACGCTGGCACAACAAACAGGTGGTAAGTTTTATAGAGCCGATCAGGTAAATCAACTCGCCACCGATTTACAACAAACCAAAGCCGCAAGCCTGATCCATACCGAAGAAACTTTCAATCAACTTATTAACCTGAAGTGGGTTTTTTTTTTACTGCTTGCGCTGATCAGTGCCGAGTGGTTTATAAGAAAGTATTTGGGTGGGTATTAAGCGGGTAAGACGTCTGAACAAATATGCGCGTAATGAAAAAAGAAACCTCTCTTCATTTTCCGTCCATCGAAAATTATATTCAAAAGTTGAATTTAGATGTTCGCCTAACGAGCAAAGATTTTATAATATATGATTATAGAAAAGTAAATCACAATACCTACGCACAGTTAGCTTCTTATCGGCAGAGCTACTTCGAAATCAGTCTTGATCTGTTTTATGGTTGCAATATAATTGTTGATTCGTTTCACCTGCCCCATGTAGAAAATAGGCTTCTATTTATTAGCCCATACCGAATTCAATCATTAAAAGGAGATACTGAAAAAGCAAATAAACTACACAGTGGTTACAGCATCCTTTTTACACCTGATTTTTTACAGGTAGAATATTCGAATCCCCTTTTTTTACATGACTATCCTTTCTTTAACCCTTACAATACACCCGTAATCGGCCTGAATCAGATGGAGGCAAGTTCCTTTGAGGAGTTGGCAAAGAAAATGTTAGCAGAATATTTGAGCCATGAAAAAATCAGTGCCGAAATCATACGTCATTATCTGCATATTTTATTATTGAGAGCCAAACAAAAATATCTTCCACTTTCTGCTCAGCCGGCCATATCTCGCGAGATGACTATCTTATATGAATATCAACACTTGATAAAAATACATTCAGGGAGCCTTCAGCAAATACATCAATATGCTTCCATTATGCACATAAGCCCAAAACACCTTTCAGAGTCGGTAAAACGAGCCAGCGGTAGCAGTGCATTGCAATTGTTACATAAAGAGATTATACACCAGGCTCAAAACCTGCTTATTCATACCTCCAAAACGATTGCAGAAATTGCGTACGAACTAAACTTTGAAAATCCACATTACTTTTCCACCTTTTTCAAAAGGCTAACGGGTAAAAATCCATCAGATTACCGTATTATTCGAAGTAGTAGCCGTAATTTTTAAAGTTATTTCAGGTAAACAAGCTTCATTTTTGCTTCTTAAAAAAAGTATAAATGAAATGCTATTTTATTGCAGCAACTTTCCTTCTTTCTCATGGTATTGCTGCGCAAATTATGCCGGATATTATGATAGGTAATAAGGCCACTGAATATTCTTTCTTATGGGTTGCCCCAGTTGATCGAAAACAGAAATTTGAACTCTTTAACTATACATTCTTTTCGGTGGACTATCAGAAGCAACAAAGAAATGCTCACGAAATTTATCAGGCTGTTACTTATAAACTAAGTAACAATTTAGGTATAGCTGCTATTGGAAGGCTCACCTTCAACGAGTTTATTCCACAAGCGGCTATTGCTTTACAGCACTATAACGATTACATCTTTCTTGCGGCATATCCTTATGTACAACACTCCTGGCAAAATGAGATTACATCGTATGGCTTGTTTGGGTTTCTCCAGTGGAAGCCGAAACTAAATGAAAAATGGAGGTTATTTACAATGCTGATGTTTGAACCTAATTTTGCCAACGGTGAACATTACTATAGCTATCAACAGTATAGAATTGGATTGCAGTCTCCAACGCATCTTCAATTTGGCGTTGGCGGCACATTAGAACAGATAGGCCCCTCATACCTGTTTCATTACAATTTTGGCATATTTATTCGAAAAGAATTTTTGCATTAGCCTTTTCAAGAACGGTTTCTCTTAACTGTATTCTATCTTTCGATGAGATAGCAAGATACAGACGATGATATTTTTTTGGAGCTTGCTGTTACCTGTAAAGCTACCGGTATTGTCTTAAGATTTTTCCGGTTATGCTGATTGCAGTCAAAGAAATGGCAGTAGTTAGCAACGAGCCTTCTATTCCAAAAATGCCACCAGTAAGATAATCCACGCGCGATAAATAATTTAACTTGAATACTCCTGTATCGTTACGACCACTAACCGCAAAACCCAATACAGCTTGTGTCAAATTCCAGGTGAAGTGAACACCAATAGGTACCCATAAATCTTTGCTGTTGAGATATACGATAGCCATCAATATACCAGAGAGGAAGATGTTAATAAATCCGATTAGTCCGAAATGGGGATTCCCCAAATGGAATGCAGCAAAAATTAATGACGATAGGATGATTGCTAAATTCTTGGATAGTTTTTCTGTCAGGTTATTCAGAATGTAGCCTCTGAACATAACTTCTTCTGTTACGGCAACCAGCATGAATACAAGAATTAAGAAGGGTAGATTATTCAGCGAATGATATTCTGGTTTTACCAGATTAAAGACAAACATGAGTAAGCTACAAAGTAGGATTAGAATAAAACCAAGGCTGCTGCCTATGGAAAATCCCCTTAGATTCCATTTGAAGAATTTATCGATTGATTCCTTTTCAACTTTTTGTTTTACAAACCAGAATGAAATGAGTGTTGCCACTGAAATAGAAACCTCGATAAGTAATGTGAATAGAGGGTCATCAGCACCCATGCGCTCATACTCTTCCATTGAAATTCCAATCGTCTCTGAATAGAAAGGGATAACAAGTATCAGGTAAGTGGCAATATTAGCCAGTATCCAGATGCCAAAGAATTGAAAAAGCCGTAGCCAATTGCTGGATTTTTTATTTGATTCATTTGCCATTAAAAAAACCTCTTTAAGGTTCGTTTATAAAGCTATCAGAAATATCCTTAGCACTCAAAACTGTATCATACAACCCCAGGTCTTCATTTTTGTGTTTACTGATTCCTGTGTAGCTTAATGAAGCATCTTCATATCGTTTGAACTTGTAAACTGCATCGTTCATCAAAGCGCTATTGAAAACACCAAGGCTTACGAGTAATTCAAAATCCTTTACATTCAATCCAGTCACTTTCTTAAATAGTCCTGGTTCTAATTGAGTTATCACATCTTTCAAACTTCTTTCCCTGTAATCGGTGAGGTACATGAAAATAGTAGCGCTCAAATTCTAGTTGACTATTGGCATACCGCTTCTTTATAACTTCTAATTTTCTCCTCAGTACTTCCGCTAAAAAATTTCCGTTTCCGCAGGCCGGTTCTAAAAACCGAGAATCAATTCGCTCGGTCTCCTGCATCACAAGATCAAGCATAGCGTTTACCTCGCGTTGTGCAGTGAATACTTCACCGTGATCGGCCACACGTTTTTTAGATTTTACCTGGTTTTGAGTTACTCTTTCTGCCACGACAGCCTATATCTTAAAAATTCAATCCGAAGCCTAAGTTAACCAATAATACACTACACTCAAGGGGCTTACTATCTGCACAATAAGAACATGCTTTTTTCCATTCTGATGGTGATACGTGGATTTACAATGTTCATGATCATGAACAAATGCTTGCCAAATGTTCGCACTAGTGAACATTATATTCATGATAGCGCATTAAAAAAGGCGGGTTGCCCCGCCTTTCGCTTATTCGCTTTTCTTCTCCTTGGAAGGTGCTTTTGGCTTTTTCGCTTTTATCGTCAGCGTTTCACCAGTGCCTTCGTAGTCGGCAATGATGGTGCCGCCTTCGGGCACTTCACCTTTCAGAATTTCTTCTGCAACCGGATCTTCCAAGTACTTTTGAATGGCGCGGTTAAGTGGCCGCGCCCCAAACTGCGGATCGTACCCTTTCTCGGCTAAAAAGTCTTTTGCCTTTTCGGTAAGCTCTACATGGTAGCCCAGTGTAATAATGCGTGCAAACAATTTGCCCAGCGTAATGTCAATGATCTTGTGAATGTGTTCGCGCTGCAGCGAGTTAAACACAATTACATCATCCAAACGATTTAAAAACTCAGGGCTAAACGCACGCTTCAAAGCACTTTGTATGGTACTCTTCATGTGCTCTTCTTCGTTCTCGCGCTTGGCTGCAGTTGTAAAACCAATTCCGGCTCCAAAATCTTTCAGATCACGAACGCCAATGTTCGAGGTCATGATAATAATGGTGTTGCGGAAATCTACCCTGCGGCCCAAACCATCGGTAAGAATACCATCGTCCAACACTTGCAACAAGATGTTAAATACATCGGGGTGTGCTTTTTCAATTTCATCCAGCAACACAACCGAATAAGGCTTGCGTCTTACTTTTTCAGTAAGCTGGCCACCTTCTTCATAACCCACATAGCCGGGAGGTGCACCTACCAATCGCGATACCGAGAACTTCTCCATGTATTCGCTCATATCAATCCGCACCAGCGAATCTTCTTTATCGAACAGATAGGTGGCTAGTACTTTTGCCAATTCTGTTTTACCTACACCGGTGGGGCCTAAAAAGATAAATGAACCAATCGGTTTCTTCGGATCTTTCAGGCCAACGCGCGTACGTTGAATGGCTTTTGTTAATTTCTTGATCGCCTCATCCTGGCCAATCACTTTTCCATTTAACTGATCGCCCATGCCCAGCAACTTGTTGCTTTCTTTTTGGGCAATACGATTGGCGGGAATCCCCGTCATCATACCAATTACATCGGCTACGTTGTCTTCCGTAACGGTATATTTTTCGGTGCGGGTTTTTTCTTCCCATCGCGCTTTCGCCTGATCCAGTTGTTCGATTAGTTTTTTCTCTTTGTCGCGAAGTTGTGCTGCCTCTTCATACTTCTGGCTCTTCACAACGCGGTTCTTTTCTTTCTTCACATCTTCGATGGCCTCTTCAAATTTTACAATTTCTTCAGGCACATGAATGTTGTTGATGTGTACACGCGCTCCGGCTTCGTCCATTACATCAATGGCTTTATCCGGTAAGAAGCGGTCGCTGATGTAGCGATCAGAAAGTTTTACACACGCTTCTAAGGCTTCGCGTGTATAATTTACGTGGTGATGATCTTCGTATTTTTCTTTAATGTTTTCCAGAATCTGGATGGTTTCATCTACAGAAGTTGAATCAACCATTACCATCTGGAATCTGCGGGCCAACGCACCATCTTTTTCAATGTATTGACGGTACTCATCTAACGTAGTGGCACCAATACATTGAATTTCGCCCCGCGCCAGTGCAGGTTTAAACATATTGCTGGCATCCAACGAACCGGAAGCACCACCGGCTCCTACAATGGTATGCAACTCATCAATAAACAGAATTACATCTTGCGATTTCTCCAATTCATTCATCACGGCCTTCATCCGTTCTTCAAACTGACCTCGGTATTTCGTACCGGCAACCAGCGAAGCAAGGTCAAGCGTAACTACACGCTTGCCAAACAACACGCGCGAAACTTTCTTTTGAATGATGCGCAGCGCAAGTCCTTCTGCAATAGCGGTTTTGCCAACACCGGGTTCACCAATTAATATCGGGTTGTTCTTTTTTCTGCGGCTAAGAATCTGTGCTACGCGTTCAATTTCTTTTTCGCGACCTACTATCGGGTCGAGCTTATTGTCTTCAGCAAGTTTAGTTAAGTCGCGGCCAAAATTATCGAGCACGGGTGTGCGCGATTTTTCAGTTCCTTTCTTTTCTTTGGCACTGCCTGGGTTAGCTGCGCTGCCAAACATTTTGGATGAATCATCATCCGGGTCGTCTGTATCGGAAGCTGCAGTAGGTTGGTCGTGTTGATATTCGAGCATTTCTTTTACAACATCGTAAGCTACATCAAACTTATTCAGGATTTGTGTGCCCAAATTGTCGGGGTCGCGCAAAATGGAGAGCAGCAAATGTTCGGTGCCGATCAATTGTGCTTTGAATATTTTGGCTTCCAGGTAGGTGATCTTCAATACTTTCTCTGAAGCACGGGTTAATGGAATGTTTGCCAGGTTTTTGATTTCATGGGTGGCGGTGCCTTTGGATACTTTTTCAATCTCGCCCCGCAGATCGTCTAACGGTACGCCTAATTTTTTCAACACGGCTACGGCAACTCCTTCGCCTTCGCGAATCATGCCCAACAGCAGGTGCTCGGTGCCAATGTAATCGTGTCCTAATCTCAGTGCTTCTTCCCGGCTTAATGAAATTACTTCTTTAACCCGGTTAGAAAATTTTGCTTCCATATTTGGCATAATAATGAATTATGTAAATGTAAAGTTTAAGGGTGATTATTCAAAAAAACCTAACTGCTTCGCGATTATTCTTAACAATTGTCAAACGCGAATCAGAAATTATTTGTTCATTCTTTATACTGTGAGGCTACCAGAATGGAACCTGCTTCGGGTGCAGCACAAAATAATAAATCAACAAGGCTGAGGTTGGATACAAATTGATTGCCAAAAACCTGGTAATACGGTACCGGCTGGTAGTGCTTGCGCGATGAGTATGGAATTTTCGCTTGAATGGCCGATCGCATATCATGATAACCTGCCGCAGCCGTTTGCATGTAGGCAGCACTCACCGCCAAATCAGGTTTATGTCTTATGCTTTTCAGACAGAATGACAGCAGTGCAAAGTTCAGGTCGAACAAAAATGAATACGGTCTATAAAGAATTTCTTTCAGATCATCAGCATAATGTTCGTAGTATGGGGCTTTGCGATACGCTGATTCGATGGTGCGCCAGTGATTGTTTTTCCAGCGAACAGAATCTTCTACCCGCACATCTTTTATTAATGTTTTACCCGACTTATGTGTTACCGGCACTACCAGCATCTGCACACCTTGCGCAGTATTAATAAAGCACCGGTTGCGATAACTTTGTTTAACGTAATGTTCGTGATGCTCTAACTCTACGGATTGGAATTGCCGGAGCACAGTAAAGTATTCGAGGCTGGGCAGATAATGTAAGTCGATGAGCAGATTCAAGATTTAAAATTCTGAATGCAAAGGTATTAATTCGTTAAGCACAAATCAGATGGTTAAAATTTTTCCTACCATCATCAACTCAAAATCTATATTTTTTGTTTGTGATTAGCGATCGGTGCGTAGTGATATTTGATTTGAAGGCAAAAATCACAAATCTCTGCTCACAAGTCACTCATCACAGATCAATACGTAAACTCTCCCAACCCTTGCCTTGTTACAACAGGTTCGCCTGAAGTAAAATCCACAATGGTCGATGGAACATTACCTCCTGCTCCGCCATCAATCACCAAATCAACCCGATGTTTAAAGTCTTCGTAGATTTCTTCCGGATCGGTGGTGTACTCTTTAATAATATCATCGTCTTTTATGGACGAAGTAATGAGCGGATTAGCAAGTTGTTGTACAATGGCCAATGGAATAGCATGGGCCGGAATACGAATGCCCACCGTTTTTTTGTTTACATCCAGAATTTTAGGAACGCGCCCGCTGGATTCGAAAATGAATGTGAAAGGTCCGGGCAAAAGTTTCTTTAAAACTTTAAACTGTGGCGTGTCCAGTCGCTTCACATATTCTGAAATGTGACTCAGATCGTTGCAGATAAAAGAGAGATTGAGTTTTTGAGGCTTTACTTCGGTGATGTGGCATAACCGTTCTACAGCTCTCCGGTTTAACAAATCGCATCCAATACCATAAATGGTGTCAGTCGGGTAAACAATAACACCACCCGCACGCAATACCTCTACTGCACGATTGATTTTTCGCGGCTCCGGATTTAGCGGATGGATTACAAGAAATTCAGCGGCCATTTGCCGGCAAGTTAACAAACCTGTGTGTTACCGTGAACCGCGATTTTAGTAACTTTGTTCCCCTGTTAATTACACTATGGCTGAAGTATCGAAAAGGAAACTTGCATTTTTTCTGGTTGTCTCCACTTTATTAATCACGTTTGCTTTTTATGGGTACCAGATTTATTTCACACCCAACATTCTGGTCGATCGCGAAAGCAAGATGTTTGTAATTCGCAGCGGCTATACCTTCCGCAACGTGCAGGAGGAATTAGGTAAGGGAAAATTTGTAAACGATATGGTGTCGTTTAGTTTTCTGGCTCGGCTGAAAGGTTATGATGAAAATATAAAACCCGGCCGCTACCTGCTTACACCGAATATGACCAATGCGCAGGCTATTGCGGTGCTGCAAGCGGGTGCCCGCGAGGCGGTTCGCGTTACGTTTACCAACGTTCGATTAAAAAGTGAACTGGGCGAGAAAATTACAAAGAACACAGGTGTAACGGTTGCTGAGTTCAACGATGCGTTGGATAAGTTCGTTGCATCCAACACCGATGGGTTTAACGAACAGAATATTCTGAGTATGTTTTTGCCCAATACGTATGAAGTATTTTATAATGTGTTGCCCGATGAGTTGGTTGAGCGCATGCACAATGAGTACAAAAAATTCTGGAATGATGAACGTAAAGCCAAAGCCGATAAGTTAGGATTAACTCCACTGGAAGTTTCTACATTAGCCTCCATCGTTCAGGCTGAAAGTATCAAACCTGAAGAAGCCCCCATTATTGCAGGGTTATATATTAACCGGTTAAAAAAGAACATGCCTTTGCAAGCCGATCCCACTTTGGTTTTTGCAGTGGGCGATTTTACCTTGAAGCGTGTTTTGAATGTGCATAAAGAAATAGACTCACCCTACAATACATACAGAAATACAGGTTTACCGCCTGGCCCTATTAACATGCCTCAATTGGCTACACTCGATGCGGTGCTTAATTACCAGCAACATAATTATGTGTACATGTGTGCACGCGAAGATTTTTCAGGCTTTCATAATTTTGCAGCCACTCTGCAAGAACATAATCGCAATGCAAGCAAGTATCAGAAGGCATTGAGTATTGAAATAGCAAAAGGCAAAGCATTACGAGGCGAAAAATAATGTACGTATCCGAAACCCATATACGCGTACGCTATGGCGAAACCGACCAGATGGGGTATGTATATTATGGCAACTATGCCATGTATTATGAAGTGGCACGGGTGGAAAGCTTGCGCAGATTAGGCCTTACGTATAAAGAACTGGAGGCAATGGGCGTAATGATGCCCGTGTTGGAAAATCATTCAAAGTTTCTGTCAGCCGCCTTGTACGATGACAACCTGAAGATTGTAACAACTATTCGCGAGAAACCCGGTGTGCGCATCCGTTTTGAATATGATATCTTTAATGAAGCAGGGAAATTGATTAACCAGGGCGAAACTCTTTTGGTATTTGTAGATAAAGCAACCGGAAGGCCATGCCGTCCTCCGCAGGTTTTTTCTGAATTGTTAACACCTTACTTTACATGAAGTATGTTACCCGCAAACGAATTCTTCAGTTTACTTCGGCTCGCACGGGCCGTAATTGGTTAAAGCGTATTCGCTTTAAGAAATTTGGAAATCTGTCGCTCTATAAATTCCTGAAGATATTCATTTATAATATCAAGGAAGATGAAATTATGGATCGCAGCAATGGAGTGGCCTACAATTTTATACTGGCTACATTCCCGGCTATCATCTTTTTATTTACCCTTATTCCCTACATCACGCAGTTTTTTCCAGCCATTAACCGTGATGCCATCATCACTTTTATGGGCGAATATTTGCCACCCAGCATGAATGAAGTTATTTCAGCCACCGTGTTGGATATTGTAAGCAACCAACGGGGTGGCCTTTTAACAATAGGTTTTTTCTTTGCCTTGTACCTGGCCACCAATGGTATGATGGCTTTGATGCGCGCCTTCAATGCCTGTTATCGCACGGTAGAAAGAAGAAATATATTGCGCATGCGGGCAACAGCTACGGGCCTTACGTTTATGTTGGCGCTTACGCTTGTGTTGGCGGTGGTATTGTTAATTGGCGGGCAGTTGGTGTTAGAGTATATGATGACTCACCTTTCAGAATTCAGCAACCTTGACCTAAGTAACATTAAACTACTTTTTGTAGTGCGATTTGTGGTAATCTTTTTGGTTTTCTTTATTGCCATTTCATTCATTTACTACTTCGGGCCTGCCGTGCATTACAACTGGCGTTTTTTTTCTGTAGGCTCGTTGGTTGCCACATTGGTTATTCTGGCTATTTCATACGGATTTTCTTATTACATAACCAACTTCGGTAGTTACAACAAAGTGTATGGATCGATTGGCGCCCTGATAGCATTAATGGTGTGGATTCAGCTCATCACCATGATTTTACTGGTTGGGTACGAGGTAAATGCCAGTTTGCACTACGGCCAAAAGCTGGAGGGCGTTAAATCAAAAATCAGTCGTGCGGAAAAAGCTGCGCGTTAAGGCTTGATATTTTTGGCATCGGCATCGTAGCTGAAAAAGAAATTCAGATAAATAGCGCGCGATAATCGGAATGTTACCGGAAAAAGAACAAATGCGGCACCAATAATTGTAATCATGTACACCTCGGCAGCCGGATTGAATAAAACCCGTAGCGCTACATACACCGTGGTGAACAGCGCTACCTGCAAGGCATAACTTACATACATAGCCCCCGAATAGAAAGATGGTTCTTGCGCATATTGCAATCCGCACTGCGAACATTTTTCATGCATGCGGGTAAATCCTTTTTGATAAGGACCGGTACAATATAAACTTCCTTCGTGGCAACGGGGGCATTTATGATGTAAGATGCTATAAAGCCGTGTTCCTTTGGGTATCATGGCTGTAAAACTAATTTAAGTCATAAATAAGTTCTGTAACTGATGTTACACCGCTGTAGTGAGGTATGAAAACAGTGCAATTAATCCCAATATCAATAGAATGATGCTTGGCAAAATTGCTACCATGCGGTTATGCTTTATAATAGAAGCAAGCTTTTGCGCCATAAATGCCAGTAGTAATAATAATAGCAACACACCAATCGAGGTTCCCAATACATAACTATGCAGTCGCCAACCGGTGTCCAGCACAATCCAGCCTTGCGATTTCAGATAGGCCGTCATGCCAATCCACCACGGTATAGCTTGCGGATTAAGAATGCTTAATACCAATCCTTTTCTGAAACCGCTTTCCTGAAATTTTACAGTTAATGGAGAAGGTTTTCGTACCGACCACAATCCCAAAATACCCAGTGCCAGCATAACCACTGCCGCCAGAAGTTTAAAATTCTGTTGTACAATAGGCGAGGAAGTTATCAGGTGTTCAAACTCCACTGCAATCCAGGCGTAGGGATATTCAATAATCGCAACTGCCAGCATAAACCGCAGGGCAATGCGCAATTTATTTTCGAGGCCCATTTGCAGCACCATAATATTAAGTGTGCCGGGCGGAATAGATCCGATAAAGCTGGCTACAAGACCAATAACAAAAACCTGTAAAATCAAGAGCTGATAAATTTTGATGGCAAAGCTAACAAACTAAGCAGAGTATCTGTGTGATGTCGGTTACGCATATAATTATCCGTTGTTGTGTGATCTTGGTTACTGATTTCCGTCAGGTTGTGCGGGTAAGTTTGTAAAAAAATTAGCCGGAATGGAAATAGCAGGATTTATTGCATCAATCGTAATGGGGCTTTCGCTTGGGTTGATTGGTGGTGGTGGGTCTATTTTAACGGTACCCATTTTGGTTTACTTGTTTGATGTTGATCCGGTGTTATCCACTGCATACTCCTTATTTGTAGTTGGGCTTACCAGTTTGGTTGGTTCTTACAGCCATTTTAAGGCTGGCAATGTGCATTTAAAAACCGCGCTGGTGTTTGGTGTGCCCTCCATCATTTCAGTATATGCCACACGCAAGTTTATTGTTCCGGTTATACCCGATCCTGTTTTTTCAACGGGATCATTCACTTTTACAAAGCCCCTGTTTGTAATGGTGTTGTTTGCAGTGCTGATGTTGCTGGCTTCTATTTCTATGATTCGTAAGCCAAAAACAACTACAGAGAAAGCGGGCGACATCAACTACAATTACCCTGTCATTTTTCTGGAAGGCTTGTTGGTTGGCGGTATTACTGGTTTGGTGGGAGCAGGAGGCGGTTTCTTAATTATACCCGCATTAGTGTTGTTGGCAGGGTTGCCCATGAAACAAGCAGTGGGTACATCGTTAATGATAATTGCACTTAAATCGTTGATTGGATTTACCGGAGATTTAGGTGCTGGCCAAGCCATCGATTACAAATTCATGCTTGTGTTTTCAGCGTTTGCCATGGTGGGTATTCTGGCAGGAAGTTACTTGACTCGTTTTATTCCCAACGAAAAACTAAAACCGGCTTTCGGTTGGTTTGTGCTGGTGATGGGCTTCTATATCTTAGGAAAAGAATTGTTGTTTTAGCTGATGAAAAAAGTATGTCTGTAACATTCGTTACGGACTGATTAAAGTCATGTTTTTACTTTTGTTGTATATTGATAAAAGTAAACTATAAATCAGTTTTACATGCTTGAAATAATACAAAAACCCTGGCCCTGGTATGTGGCTGGCGCATTAATCGGACTTACCGTGCCGGCTCTTTTGCTGCTTGGAAATAAGCACTTTGGTATTTCTTCCTCGCTCCGGCATATCTGCGCTGCGTGTATTCCGGCAAAAATTCCATTCTTCAGGTACGATTGGAAGAAAGAAATCTGGAATTTGTTTTTTGTAGGTGGAGTATTGATAGGTGGTATAGTGGCCACGCAACTATTAAGCAACCCCAACCCGATTCAGGTTTCGGAAAAGACCACACAAGCATTGCAGGCACTCAACATTGCCACCGATAACGAACTAATGCCCGCTTCGCTATTCTCCTTCGAGAATCTGTTCTCACTTAAAGGGCTGGTGTTTTTTGTTTTTGGTGGATTTCTGGTAGGCTTTGGAACCCGCTATGCGGGGGGGTGTACTTCCGGGCACTCCATCATGGGTTTATCTACGTTGCAATGGCCCTCGTTGGTAGCAACCTGTTGTTTTATGGCCGGTGGTTTTGCGATGGTGCATCTTATTTTTCCGTGGTTAATGCGTGTGTTATAAACCTTATTCAAGTACAACAATGCAAAATATAAATCAAAATATAGAAGTAAATCCGGTGATTGAACACCCGATTGAGTGTGAAGCTCCTAACGATCAGGTAACGAAAGAATCGTTGGTTGGATCGAACATCAAGTATGCGGTGGTTGGTATGCTTTTCGGGATCGTGTTTGTGAAGGCAGAAATTATTTCGTGGTATCGCATTCAGGAAATGTTTCGCTTGCATTCATTTCACATGTATGGTGTAATTGGTACTGCCGTGGTGGTGGGATTGATTTCGGTTTGGATTATTAAAAGATTCAAAGTAAAAACCATGCAAGGCGAAACGGTAGTGTTTCACGATAAGCAATTTCATTGGGGAAATATAATCGGAGGCACCATGTTTGGTTTAGGGTGGGCCATTACGGGTGCTTGCCCCGGTCCACTGTTTGCACAAATAGGCAGCGGCTTTTTAGTGGTGATTGTAACCCTGCTCAGCGCTATTGCCGGCACCTGGTTTTACGGTTTACTTCGCGATAAACTTCCGCATTGATTCTGGAGTGAACGGAAGTTCTACCCTTTAATCCGTTTGTAAAAATGAATCAACACTTAAAAAATGATAACTCCCTGTTAAAATTGGTTCGCGGGCTTATGGCCTTGTTGGGGGTTGTTATTTTTTCGATTGTGTTTGTTATAGCCACGTTGGTGATTGGGCCTTCTCAATTTGTAAAATGGTTCGAAACACCAATTGCCACTCCTACAGAAATTAAGCCTGTCGATAATCTGTGGCAGGCACCGGCAGAGACCACAATACCCACAGATGCAAGTGGTGATGAAATCCGCTATGGAAGAGAATTGATTGCACATACTGCCGATTACCTCGGTCCGCAAGGAAAAGTGATGGCCATCAGTAATGGGATGAATTGCCAGAACTGTCATCTCGATGCGGGCACAAAACCTTTTGGTAACAATTATAGTGCGGTGGCATCAACCTATCCTAAGTTTCGCGCACGATCAGGTTCAGAAGAAACAATAGAGAAGCGTGTGAATGATTGTATTGAGCGAAGCTTAAATGGTAATGCTTTATCTAATGATTCGCGCGAAATGAAAGCGATGGTTAGTTACATCAAATGGTTGGGCACAGGTGTTCCGAAGGGAGAAAGTCCAAAAGGTTCTGGTTTAATTGAACTTCCATACCTGAACTATCCGGCCGATTCCGCTAAGGGAAAAGTAGCGTATGAAGCCAAGTGTGTGGTATGTCATGGAAAAAATGGTGAAGGTATAAAAGCAGCTGATGCAACTTCGTGGACGTATCCGCCCTTGTGGGGAAAAGATAGTTATAATGACGGTGCGGGTTTGTATCGCCTATCGCGATTTGCAGGATACATCAAAGCAAATATGCCGCTGGGTTCTACCTATAATGAACCGCAGTTGAGCGATGAAGAAGCCTGGAATATTGCTGCGTATGTTAACTCGTTGCCGCGCCCTGAAAAAGATATTTCCAGCGATTGGCCCGATATCTCCAAAAAACCAATTGATCATCCGTTTGGTCCGTTTGCTGATGGTTTTAATGAACAGCAACATAAGTACGGTCCGTTTGCACCCATTGTTGAAACCCGAAAGCTTAAAAAGTAATGAAGCGGATTGTTGGTGTTATTTTATTTTTAACGATCGGGCTTCAACTTCAGGGGCAACATCAGGATGCCAGTTGGTCTGCCAGGCGTGCTGTTATTGATAAGCAATGCATTGCAGGCGATAGTTTGTGTAATGTGTTGCGCAAGTACGGTACGTTCGAGGGGCATTTGCGTTCATTCTTTATGTCAACGGTTAACCATCACGAATACCCGGATTATTATGCATGGGGTGTAGGTGGCGGTTTAGGATATTTTTCGCCTGTGATTAAAAATTTTCAAGTAGGTATGTCAGGCTTTATTATCTACAATCTTACTTCATCGCACCTCGGTCCACAATCTCCGTTCTCCAATCGATATGAAATTGGTTTGTTTGACATCAGTAATCCAGATAATCACGATGATCTTGATAGGTTGGAAGATCTATACCTGCGCTATTATTTCTCGCAGCAAAATCATTCGTATTTGCAATTCGGAAAGTTTCATTTAAAAACACCACTCATCAATTTGCAGGATGGTCGTATGCGCCCCAATCTGCAAGAAGGAGTTTATGGCGAATGGAATGAATGGAAAAAAATTAAGCTGAAGGGCGGATGGTTATGGCGCACATCGCCACGAAGTACCATCCATTGGTTTGATACGGGCGAATCGGTTGGCGTGTACCCGATGGGTCGTGCTGTAAATGGTCAGCGTGCTGAATATGCCGGTCATGTTAAAACCAAAGGCATTGCCATCAGCAATGTAACGTTTGTTCCCACCTCGCAAGCAAACATCCAGGCCTGGAATTATTATGCTCCAGATTTGTTAACTACATCCTTGTTAAAAACGGAAGTAAAACAAAAGCATAATAGTACACAGTGGTTGTTCGGAGTTCAATATCTTTTTCAACAATCATTATACAACGATACGTTATCGGTTACACGACAATATATTTCCAAAGCGGAGCAAACACATATTTTCAGTGGCCGTATTGCCCGAACAAATCTTGCAAAAAACGATGAATGGAGTTTGAATTATACACGCATTACTGCACATGGTAGATTCCTGTTTCCACGCGAGTGGGGTGTAGAATCGTTATATACTTTTATGAATCGCGAAAGGGTGGAAGGAGCGGGAGATGTACACGCAGTAATGGTGCAGAATAAAAGAAACATTAACAACAATAAAAATCTTGCATTGCAAACACAGGCTGGTGTGTACTTGATGCCTTCGGTTGATCAGGCAGCACTCAACAAATATTCCATGCCCGATTTCTATCACCTTAATGCACGAGTGCAATATCAGTTTACTGATTTTTTAAAAGGACTGCAACTGGATTTGCTTTACTCTTATAAAGGTGCATTGGGTAGTGATGCTGAAGTTTTGCCAACTACCTTTCACAATAAAGTAAATACACACTTGCTTTCAGTTGTAGCGGACTATTACTTCTGATTTATAATTTAATTATTCATAACCTTAACCCTAAATATTTTAAATATGAAACTGTTAAACTCACTGGTGATTGTGCTTTTATTATCAAGCGCGGCCTGCACACAAGCTCAACAAGGCACTGTTTTGTCTGTTGCCGATTTTGAAAAACAGATTGCAACTCAGTCAGAAAAAGTTGTATTGGATGTGCGTACGCCCAGCGAATACAATGACGGTCATTTAGCCCAGGCAAAATTGATGAATGTGAATGACGGTAATTTCAAACAACAACTCAGCACCTTGCAAAAAGATAAACCGGTTTATGTGTATTGTGCGGCAGGAGTACGAAGTAACAAAGCCGCAAAGATTATGCGCCAGGAAGGCTTTACACAAGTGTTTGAATTAAGTGGCGGCATACAAGCGTGGCAGGCAGCGGGTAAACCGGTAACCAAATAGTTTTACGCACACTTAATCTACCTCACTATGAAACTGCACTCACCAACATGCGCTTGCAAAAGTTGTGAAACAATTTCTGATAAAGAGAAAGAACTGCATGTGCAGATTTCTGAAAATAGTCGGAGGGATTTTTTAAAGAAAGCGGGTAACCTCGGTTTGGCATTGGGTATTGGCGGAGGATTGATTCCGGTTTCAGCTTCTGCATTAAGCAGGCATGACGGTGCCCTTAAAAGTAAAGAGATGTTTGCGAATGGCGCGGTAAAGCAAGACAAAGCTAAAATCGTAACGCTGCTGCAAACAGCCGACATACATGCCCAGTTGCTTACACACGATGAGTTTTTTATGGAAGCCGGAAAACCGGTTTATAAAAAGCGAGGTGGCTATGCCGTGTTAAAATCCATGATTCAAAAATTGCGAGCACAAAATCCAACCAACACCATGTTGATTGACGGTGGCGATTGTTTTCAAGGTGGAGGCGTGGCTGCGTTGAGCGAAGGCCGGGCTATTGTTCCGCTTATGAATAACATCGGTTACGACCTGATGCTGCCTGGTAATTGGGAGGTTGTGTATGGCAAAGAAATGATGATGAAAGATATGTTTGCCTATAATAGTCCGAAAGTTTGCGCCAACATGTTTCATCAAACCAACGATGCTTTTAATGGCGACTTGATTTTTCCGCCCTATTATGTAAGGCGTTTTGGCGACCTTAAAATTGGATTTATTGGATATAATGATCCCCTTACACCCAAACGGCAATCTCCGGCATATAGTGAAGGTATCCTCTTTACACAACCTGAAAAAAATGTGGCTAAGTATATTAAAGTACTGCGCGAGTATGAAGGTTGTAACATCGTAATACTATTAACCCACATGGGCTTGGCCCAACAAGTAGGTTTGGCCAATATGCCTTTTGTAAAAGGTGTTGATTATATTCTTGGTGCTGATACACACGAGCGGGTGCGCGAACCAATTCATGGCTTGCATGCAAAAGTAACAGAGCCCGGAGCATTCGGTTCATTCATTGCCAAACTTGATTTTGTGGTTGAGAATGGCCAGATCAAAGATCAATCGTATCAATTGCTGGATGTTGATCCTGAGTTATACCCCGAAGATGCTGAAATGAAAGCATTGGTAGCAGAAGTACGCAAGCCATACGCGAAAGAATTAGATCGGGTAATCGGTAAAACCAAAACACCATTGGTTCGCTACTATGTAATTGAAACTCCCATGGACAATTTTATTACTGATGCCATCATGTGGAAATTTAAACCAGACATAGCTTTAAGTAATGGGTTTAGGTTTTGCCCGCCATTAGTGCCCGATCCTAAAACGGGTGTAGCTGAAATTACGATGGACTATCTGTGGAGCATGTTGCCGGTTGATAGCGAGGCTAAGCGCGGCACCGTTACGGGTCAGCAATTGTGGGATTGGATGGAGAAAGAATTGCAAAATGCATTTGCGAAAGATCCGGCCAAACGTTTTGGCGGCTGGGTAGTTCGTTTTAAAGGAATGGAAGTAAACTTTACCATTGCAAATGATGCAGGGAAACGCGTTAACTGGATTCGCATAGGTGGAAGTCCAATTGATTTAAATAAGCGTTACACATTTGTGGCTTGCGAGCGCGAAGGCGATCCGGACACAACTATTTGCCGGGTTGATAATGTGGCCGAACCAAAACGGTTAGGTGCAACGCTGCATAGTGTTATACAGGAATACCTGGCAAAGCACTCACCCATTGCACCACAGTTAGAAAATCGTGTTACTGCTACCGATGCACCTAATACATTACTTACTCAGCTAATGGGTTTTGGATATGAGTTTCGGTAATTGAACTATTCCATACCATCATATTGTTTAAAAAACGAAATTGCGGCTTGAATTCAAAAAAAATTCGGTTGTGTAACAGGTGTTACGGATAACAACAATCTTCATTAGCATATTTGCATCATTAAATAGAAACTAAAGAACAACGCATATGTATTTTCAGCACGTTTACGACAAATCCCTTGCCCAGGCAAGTTATTTTATTGGCTGCCAGAAAGCTGGTGTAGCTTTGGTAATAGACCCCAAACGCGATGTGGACACCTACCTTGAAATAGCGAAGCAGAATAACATGAAGATTACGCACATCGCGGAAACGCACATTCATGCCGATTTTCTTTCAGGCTCGCGCGAGTTGGCGGCTCTTACCGGAGCAAAGTTGTATTTGTCGGACGAAGGTGGTGAAGGTTGGTTGTACGAATTCCCGCACGAAGGTTTAAAAGATGGTAGCGTATTTAAAGTAGGCAATCTTAAAATAGAAGTGTTACATACTCCTGGGCATACACCCGAAAGCATCAGCTTCCTGTTAACCGATACTCCGGCCAGCGATAAACCCGTCATGTTGTTTACTGGTGACTTTGTGTTTGTAGGTGATATTGGTCGGCCTGATTTGTTGGAGGAAGCAGCTGGAATGATAGGTACAAAAGAAGTAGGTGCAAAGCAGATGTTTAAATCAATGGAACGCTTTCGCGCATTGGCTGATTACATTCAGGTGTGGCCTGGCCACGGAGCCGGCTCTGCTTGTGGCAAGGCATTAGGTGCAGTCCCCAGCACAACCGTTGGGTACGAGAAGGTACGCAACTGGGCGCTACAACATGAAAATGATGAACAAGGTTTTGTAAAATACTTATTGGAAGATCAGCCCGAGCCGCCAAAGTATTTTGCCATGATGAAGAAGTTAAATAAGGTTGAAAGACCTTTATTAACGGAAGTTCCAAAACTGAAAAAATTATCGGGGCAGGATTTAAAGGTTGCTATGGACAAGGGCATCAAAGTAATTGACACCCGACTCAAACAAGATTTTGCAGCAGGTTTTATTCCGGGTTCCATCAATATACAAGGTAACAATGCATTTGCAACCTGGATGGGTTGGTTCCTTACGTACGAAGAACCGTTTATTCTGATTGCAGATGAAAGTAAACACGATGATCTGGTTCGTAAACTCATGCGCATTGGTTTGGATAACATTTATGGTTATGTGCCCGATGTACATGTGTGGACAGCGCAAGGTGTGCTTGAGAAAGCCAATGTGATTTCATTGGATGAGTTTAAAGAAATTTTAAAGACCAATCACACGCAAGTAGTTGATTTGCGCGGATCAAGCGAATACAAAGCAGGCCATGTAAAAGGAGCCGATCATGTATTCATCGGCACACTTGAAAAAAATCTAAGCAAGATCAAGAAAGACCAGCAGGTAGTAATTCATTGCCAGGCTGGCGATCGTGCATCCATTGGATATTCGTTATTGGCCAAGCATGGCTTTAAGAATATCAAAAATTATTCGGGGGGGATAAACGAATGGGTGAATGCCGGTAATGCGGTGGTAAGTGAAAGTTGATTAGGTATAACTTATCCAAAGCCGGTCTGAAAAATAAAAAGCCCCAAATTAATCGGGGCTTTTTCATGCTGGCAGAGGAGGAGGGATTCGAACCCCCGGACCGCGTTAACGGTCTCCGGTTTTCAAGACCGGTGCAATAAACCGCTCTACCACTCCTCTGTTTACTTTTCTTGAGGTTTTCAAGACCGGTGCTCCCGATGGCTATCGGGAAAACCGCTCTACCACTCCTCTGTGTTGAGCATTTTACTTTAAGGACTGCAAAAGTAAGCCGAAATTTGATTTCTCCAAAAACCTATTGATCGCTGAAATCCGGGAAAGTTTTCTTTAGTTCTTTATTATCATAATTAACAATGCCCGGCCTGCTGGCATCCAACTCCAGCACCACTAATTTCTGATTATTTAAAATTGGCAGCAGTTTATCCCGGTCTGCATCAAAATCCTTGCTTCTGCGCGCACTCTTCAAGGCATACTTACGGGCAAAATTATCGGCTTCCAGTTGCAGTTGATTACGGATCTCAACATTAATCTTTAGTTTTTCGATTATATCCGATTTCGATTTGCCAATTACCTCGGTAGCTTCTAACGTACCCAGTGTAAGTACCGATGTGCCACCTATTGCCGACACCGCCTTATAGGCTTGCGGATCGTTGGGCATAGCTACTGGTGCCAACCCGGTGGTAGCACCCAGTGATGCATTTAAAATGGATCGATTTTTTTTCCCCTTCTTTGCTTGCTTATAAGCTTTATTCAGTTTTTCATGATTTTCGTCCAACTGATCAATTAACATCTTGGATTGACTTAATGAACTGCGGTACTTGGTATATAAAAATTTATCTTTCTCTTCCAGGTTCTCCGTATCAATCACTTTAACCTTTACCGATTTTTGAGCCCGGTTATTCGATTTGTCAATCACAAAAAATAGTAATTCCACTATCTTGGTTTTCTCGGCTTCATCTACAAAGTAATAACCGGGCGACCAGGTGAATTCGGCTTGCACTAAGGTATTTTTACTAAACGATTGATTGCCTATGCGCGGATCGCTACTGATAAAACCTACACTACTGATATTGTCATCTCCGTTGGGGTCGGATGCATAAATTTTAAAATGAATCCGTTCATCTTCTTTAATACTAACAACCGTGTCGCCAGGTACCAGAAGTAGTTCTGGGGGTAAGTCTAATTGTGTTTGAGCAATTTTTATCCTGCCTCTGGTTTCTGCCTTTTCAGGCTGATCCTGAACTACAAATTCTATGATAACCGGCACTGTTTTTAGAGCGTTGAACTGATTGCGTGATGGCGACCACGTTAGTAAGCCTTGCGAATTGAAGGTAGCTCCTTCTGGTAACTGCGATTGAACCGATTTAAATACCAGTGGATCACCATCAGGGTCGCTCACATATTGATCAGGAACTTGATAATTATTAACCGATGATTGCTTTACATAGAATACCGGCAAGTCTTCAATTACTGGCGCCCGGTTTTGATGAAATACTGTAAAGGCGAGTTGCT
The DNA here is from genome assembly GCA_019638355.1 of Cyclobacteriaceae bacterium. GTDB lineage: Bacteria > Bacteroidota > Bacteroidia > Cytophagales > Cyclobacteriaceae > ELB16-189. The sequence goes on along the minus strand of JAHBTY010000002.1, from coordinate 461,599 downwards.
TGCGAGCCCGTTTGCCATCTTTCCACTCGGCTTGTATCAGTACGGTTACTTCTTTCTTTTTCTCTATCCGATCGACCAGGTCAAAGCTTGGCTTCCAATAAAAATTTCCTAACGTATCTAATTGAATGCCATAACCATTGCCGCCTTCCAGTGTATAGCGGGGTTTTATCACCTCTGGTGTTTCCATTCTAAACGAAAGCTCAGCCCCCTCAAACAATGAATGCCAGCCTGTTGAGTCGGAAACAGAAATCTGTTGGGCTTGCCCGCTTATACATGCAATAATTAGCAAAGAAGTTAAAACCCCAATCTTCATTTCGGCAAAGGTTTTTTAGATTTAGAGCCTCAAAGTTAAACGTTTACAGTGGTGCAGCCACACCATTTGCAGATTTTAGACCCGCGTTATGGATAGGAAAAAGAAAAAAACGGCACATGCATTTTCTTTTTTTGAAAATGTGTGGGCTGTTGTGGTGCTCATTCCGAAAGGACGTGTTACCAGTTATGGCGCTATTGCGCGCTACCTCGGCACGGGTATGAGCGCCCGCATGGTGGGTTGGGCTATGAATGCCGCCCACATCAACAAAAAAATTCCGGCACATCGCGTAGTTAATCGCAACGGTTTGTTAACCGGCAAACACCATTTTGAAACACCTTCGGCCATGAAAAACCTATTGCAAAAGGAAGGTGTAATTATTAAAAAAGATCAGGTTCAGGATTTTAAAACCCGCTTCTGGGATCCCGCCAAGGAACTTTTATAGGACTGTAAATCCCAGCATGGGAAATACCCTAACGCCATGTTGGTTGATTTGAGCAAATTCTAAGGCTTTTTATTGCAAGGCAAGGTTTTGGCACCACGTGCAGCATAGAATTAAAACTCCTGATGAATATGAAATCCTTAATAAAAATCTCAACCCTGGTAATGTTAATGGCATTGGTTATTCCGGCCCACAGCAAGCAGCCGGTAAACGTAATACACACGCGCAACCAGTATCAGTTTGTATTTAAAGTGCATAAAGAAATGTTGGGTGCACATATTGAAGTATTATCCGAAGACGGAAAACAAATTGATGCCCAGCAACTGATGAAACGCAAAATGGTAATCGACTTTACTGCATTGCCGGTTGGGCATTATACTATTGTGGTAGAGAAAGATGGTAAATCAGAAAGCTTTGAATATATAAGATACTGGCGATAGTCTGAATCGTTGGTACTTTAATCTGATACAGCGCCACACCAGGGTGTGGCGCTGTTATTTTTTTGAAACAACCCAAAGTCCTACAACCGTAATAAGTCCGTTCAGCAACAAAACTTCAATTCCGATTTTATACCCGTTAAACCAAACCGGTGCATTCGTGCTGATCATGTAACTTATTAAGGGCGATAAAATGCATACGATTGAAACAGCAACACCTTTTAGCCTGCGCGAAGTAAACAATCCAAACGAAAACAATCCTAACAACGGGCCATACGTATAACCGGCTACGCCTAATACGGCATCAATAACCGATTTTTCATTTATTTCTTTAAAAATGATAATAATGAGCAGAAACAACAATGAGAAAGAAATGTGTACAATGAATTTTTGTCGTTTCTTGTCGGCCTCAGCTTTGTCTTTGAAATTGAGAAAGTCAATACAAAACGATGTGGTTAAGCCCGCTAAGGCCGAATCGGCACTGGCATAGGATGAGGCTGTAATGCCCAGCAGAAAAAATATGCCAACCAACGGACCCAATTCGTTAAAGGCCAGTCGCGGAAAAATTTCGTCCGGCCTGGGAACGGGTAAATTAAATTGCTGACTGAAAACCAGTAATAAACCACCCAACACCAGAAACAGTAAGGTTACAAACACGATGGTAAGGCTAAACCAGAACATGTTTTTTTGTGCATCGCTTAGTGTTTTACAGGTTAAGTTCTTTTGCATGATTTCCTGGTCGAGGCCCGTCATGGCAATAGCAATAAAAGCACCACCCAAAAATTGTTTGGGAAAAAATAAGGTTGAGTTTACATCGTCAAAATGAAAAATACGCGCATAGCCTGCTGCTTCAATGCTGTTGAAAATTTCTATAAAATTTAATCCCAGCTTATTCGCAATTACGATTACAGTAATTACCAGCGCTGAAACTAGGAATAAGGTTTGAAAAGTGTCGGTCCACACAATGGTTTTTATACCACCACGAAAGGTGTAAATCCAGATGAGCGCAATGGTAACAGCAACGGTTACATAAAACGGAACATGCCACGCATCAAATAAAAAGAACTGAAGTACCGATGCAGCCAGAAACAACCGTAATGAAGAACCAATGGTGCGGGAGATCAGAAAAAAAACAGCCCCGGTACGATAAGCCCATAAGTCAAAACGTTGTTCCAGGTAAGTGTAAATAGAAACAAGATTGAGTCGATAATATAAAGGCATGAGTAAACCAATGATGACCCAATAGCCAAACAGGTAGCCTATCACCACTTGAAAGTATGCAAAGCCCGTATTTACAACGTTACCCGGAACGGATATAAAGGTTACCCCCGATAAGGATGCACCAATCATACCAAAGGCCACCAGGTACCAGGGCGATTGCCGGTTAGCGGTAAAAAAAGTATTGGTATCGGCCCCGCGCGAAGTGAGAAATGATATTCCGATTAATACGCAGAAATATCCAATCAGTATTGCAACAACCAGTAATGGATTCATGTTTTGAGTTAGCGAGGTAAAGAAAGGAAAAAATGATAGTATATGCATGTGGCATTACACCGGCTAATTGTTTTACCTTTGCCCGTGGCCTCTGAAAGTATCGGTATGAAAACCAAACAACAGCAAGTTTACGAAACGGATTTACTGGAAGTAGTGGAAGAAACCGACCTGAAAGATCTGGTTGTGTTCAACGATGACTTCAACACATTTGATCATGTAATTGCAACGCTTATACGTGTATGCAAGCACACACCTGAACAAGCAGAGCAATGCACCCTGCTGATTCACTACAAAGGCAAGTGTGCAGTGCGCAGGGGGCCCGAAGCTGTGCTAAAACCCATGTGCGAGGCTATTTGCGAAGTAGGGATTGACGCTCGCATACTTTAAATTTATTTAAGGCGTGGATTTTCCATCTAAACTGATTGAAGACGCTGTAAACGAAGTTTCCAAACTTCCCGGCATTGGAAAAAAAACTGCATTACGGCTGGTGCTGCACCTGGTTAAAGAATCCGAACATAAAACAACTGCCCTTACCGATGCTCTAAATCGCATGCGCACCCAAATCCGGTTTTGCAAAACCTGCTATAATATTTCCGATACTGAGGAATGCAGCATCTGCCAAAGCCATCGCAGAGATAAATCAATAATATGTGTGGTGGAAGAAACCAACGATGTGATGGCCATTGAAAACACAGCGCAATTTAATGGTGTGTACCACGTATTAGGTGGTGTTATTTCACCCATGAATGGCGTAGGCCCAGCCGATTTAAAAATTGATGCACTGGTTGATCGGGTTACTCAATCGCAAGGATCAATTAAAGAGATTGTATTAGCATTAAGCCCTACCATGGAGGGTGACACTACCGCCTTTTACCTCAACAAAAGATTAAAAGAATTCTCATTAAAAATAACCTCAATTGCCCGCGGTGTACCGGTTGGTGGCGAACTGGAATATACCGATGAGATTACATTGGGAAGAAGCATTAGTAGCCGCACACCGTTTCAGGTTTAATGAATCTTACTAACAAACGTTTAGCGCATCACCAATCTTCATTTATCATTTACAGCGTTCAGATTCTTTCTTACTTTTGGGCACATTTTCCATTAAATCATGAGCAAACTTTCTAATCGTATCGAAGCCATACAAGAATCGGCCACACTGGCTATGGCCGCCAAAGCCCGCGAATTTAAAAACCGTGGCATTGATGTAATAAACCTTAGCCTTGGTGAACCCGATTTTAAAACTCCCCAACACATTTGCGAGGCAGCTAAAAAAGCCATTGACGAAGGAAAGTACTTTTCATATCCACCCGTTGCCGGCTACCAGGATTTGCGCGAAGCGTTAGCAGCAAAATATCAGAAAGAAAACAATGTGCCCTACAAAGCCGAAAATATTGTAGTAAGCAACGGAGCCAAGCAATCCATTGCCAACGTTATGTTGGCTTTGCTTAACCCTGGCGATGAAGTAATTGTCTTCTCTCCGTATTGGGTAAGTTACGATGCACTTGTGCGATTGGCTGAAGCCACACCCGTAATTGTTAAAGGCACAATCGAAAATGATTTTAAAGTTACTGCTGCCCAGGTAGAGGCAGCGATTACAAAAAGAACAAAAGCAATTATTTTCTCATCGCCTTGCAATCCTACCGGTTCAGTTTTCAGTAAGAAAGAATTAGAGGCCATTGCACAAGTAGTGTTAAAACACGAAGGCTTAATGATAATTGCCGATGAAATTTATGAACACATCAACTTTACGGGCGATCAAACCAGTATAGCTTCGTTACCGGGCATGTTTGATAGAACGATTACTGTAAATGGTTTTGCCAAAGGCTTTGCCATGACGGGCTGGCGCGTGGGTTACATCGCAGCCCCTAAATGGGTGGTAGATGGCAGCAACAAAGTGCAAGGACAGATTACTTCTGCTAATTGTTCCATTTCGCAACGCGGTGCATTGGCAGCCGTTACCGGTGATCTTGCTCCCACAAATGAAATGGTAAAAGCATATCACAAGCGCAGAGATATTGTTTACAACCTGTTGAAGGAAATACCCGGTGTAAAAGCCAATTATCCGCAAGGCGCATTTTACTTTTTTCCGGATGTGAGCTATTACTATGGAAAAAAAGATGGCGACCGGGTGATTAAAGATGGTGATGATTTCTGCTTGTACATACTTGAAAAGGCACATGTATCGTTAGTGCCGGGTGGTGCTTTTGGCGAGGAGAAATGTGTTCGACTTTCATACGCAGCTTCTGAAAAAGAATTGATTGAGGCAATGGGTCGCCTGAAAAAAGCGTTGGGTGAATTAAAGTAGCATGGCACAAATGCTCCCTGAAATATTTCAGTCATTCAATTCGCTTCGGGTCTTAATCATTGGCGATGTAATGCTCGATAGCTATATCTGGGGCGCGGTTGATCGCATTTCACCCGAAGCTCCGGTGCCCATTGTAAACGTAAAGAAGCGCGATGTGCGTTTAGGTGGTGCCGCCAACGTGGCACTTAATATACAGGCATTGGGTGCAACACCGTTTATGGTAGCACTTTATGGTGATGATGATGCTGGCAAACGACTGCAACAAATTGTCAAAGATCAAAAACTTTCATCCGAAGGCTTGGTGGTTTCTGTCACCAGACCCACCACGGTAAAAACAAGAATAATTGCCAGCAGCCAACATGTAGTGCGGGTAGATGATGAATCGGATAAGCCATCAACATCTGAAGAAGAAGACGAACTGTGGAAGCGAATTGAAACGCTATTGCCTTCTTGCCATGCAGTAATTTTTGAAGATTACGATAAAGGTGTTATCAGCACCGGGTTGATCCGCAAGACAGTAACACTTGCGAAGCAGTTAGGCAAACCCACCATTGTTGACCCGAAGAAACGAAACTTTGTTGCATACGAACAGGTAACGTTGTTTAAACCCAACCTGAAAGAAATGCGCGAAGGATTGAAGGTTGAACTTGAAGCCGGCAATCAGGTACAGTTGGAAGCTGCGATCAAAATTTTAAAAGACAAACTTCAGGTAGAAGGAGTAATGGCTACACTCTCTGAACACGGAGTTTATATTGATTTCCAAAACGAAAAAATAAAACTACCGGCCCATGCCCGCGAGATTGCCGATGTTTCTGGTGCAGGCGATACAGTGGTAAGTATTGCTGCTCTTTGCGTAGCATTAAAATTAGCACCTAAGCAAATTGCAGCTCTATCTAATTTAGGTGGCGGTTTGGTTTGCCAGCATGTGGGTGTTGTACCAATTGACAAAGCCGAATTATTGGCAGAAGCAGAGCGGATAGGGATTTGAGCAGTATTAGCAATTTTGAAATAACAGGTAAACAAACCAAAGTTAAACCCATTCATTTCAAGAAACTAAAACTCATGTTCCTTAAACTGTTTTTCCAACGGACCATGGCGTTCCAGGTCTTGTAGAATTTTACGATCCAACGGGCTCTCTTTAATTACGTTATAATTATCCCAAAATACTTTATTGTAAGGTTTGTCCTGGTACTGCAAACCATAGTTGCGCATTTTTTCGGTGGTAGCAATACGCCTGATGGTATTGGGAACAATATCGTTTATTAATAACGATTGATTAAGTTCTGTTTCAAACTTTAATTCTTTACTGCGGATATCATACCAGTTTATTTTTGAATCTACCGTAAGGTAATTCAGGTAGTACTTTCCCTGAAAAGGTTTAAAATCGATTACGCGTTTCAACCCCACAAACTTACTTTCGAGGCCTCTTTTTTTGGTAAGGGGCTCCTCTTGTTTGCTTTCGTAAACAGCATGTATAATGGCGTAATTTTTTTTCTCTACATAAATACGCAGCAGGTAATCTTGTGTGTGGCTTACAACAAAAACTTCCTGGTTATTATAGTAGGTGTCTTTTTCGCGCTTCAGGCTTTGGTAAAAAACTTCTTCTAAGGGAAAATGCCGGTAGCGCACACTATTGTGTAGTAATAAATCTTCCAACAGATTATCTTGGTCAAAATAAGAAGTAAACCGGCTTTCGTACCCTATGCTTCTGCGCAACTCCTGCAATGATACCCGCTCGCGCAGTTTGTATTTGTTTCGGGGTTCGGCATAATCTTCGTCATAAATTTTTACGGCCGCTTCCAGTAATGCTATATAGGTGCCGCCCACTTTTTTCAAGTCGCGATAAAACCCTTCCATCAGGTAGGGCTGCATGGGGTAGTTTTGTTCAATCCGCGAAAGCGCGATGAGTAAAATTTCGCCACCTTTTAATGAATCGGCAATGGTTACTTCGTTTAACATGAAGGTAGATTTTTCTACTTCAATAATAAGTGGATTTACTTCCAGCAAACTCCACACCGGGGCTTCATATAGTTTATAACCCAGCATGGAAAGTGTGAAAAGATCGTTTCGCAGTTCGGCCGGAACATGGAAATCGAACTCGCCCTGCAGGTTGGTTATGGTGCCGATGGATTTACCTTTAATACCCAGGGTAGCGAAGGGTAAAGGCTCTTTGGTTTCTTTATCGATAGCTTTGCCCGAAAGTGTAATTTTCTGAGCCACCAACGGTGCCGATATAAAGATCAACAGTAAAGTAAAAACGTTCCTCATGTAAAGTAAAACGAAAAGTTAACCCAATTTTGTATGGGGCTACGGCATTCATAATCGTAGGCTAAGGTAGGTAAACGGGCCTAAAACTCAATTAAACGCAAATACATTACATTGGTCGGCTTTCCCTTCTAATTTTTACTTTTATAGAACAATCTTTCCTTTTACATGAAATGGCTTGATGCAATACCCCGAATCTGGAAACGCGCGTATCTGCTTATTTGCCTGTGGTATGCAATTAATTTTGCCATTAGTGCAGTGTTGGAGTGGAAATTTGTGAAGCCCGAATTTTATGTGTTATGGACAGCTCTTTTTCTTTTGGAGGCATTGTGTGTATTTATTCTGTTAATTTTTTTGTGGAGCCATTGGTTGTTTCGGTTTACCGCCATGTGGCAAATAATCGGGCACGTTTCCGGTATCATCGTTTTCTTTTTCTTGATGGGTACGTTATCGTACTATTTCACGGATTACCTGGAGGGCTTTGTGTATTTCGACCACTGGGAGGAATATATGTTAGGTATGCTCAGCAGTTGGGATGCCTTGCGTATTCATGATCAGTACATAATTACGGTAGGTGTTTATTATGTAATCCGATATTTTCAAGGCTTGCAGAAACAAGAACAGGAAAAGAGTGAGCTCGCACTTCGTAATAAAGAGATGCAAATTTCGCTTCTTAAATCACAAATCAACCCACACTTCTTATTTAACACACTCAACTCTATCAGCACATTGGTACATACCAGCAAGGAAAAGGCGCGCAAGGTAATTACCCAGCTATCAGATATTTTTAGATATGCGCTCGATTCGCATAATGGTGAAATGGTAAAGTTGATTCACGAAATTGAATTTATTGATAACTATGTTCGGATTCAACAAGTGCGGTTTGGCGATAGGCTCAAGTTTGAGAAAAACATTGATCCTACCTGCCTGGGTATTTACCTGCCGCCTATGATTTTGCAGCCGCTGGTAGAAAACTCTGTTAAGTATGGAATTGCCCCCAAAGAAGAAGGGGGCACTATTTCGTTAACCGTAAGGCGATCGGGTTCGGTTATCTTTTTTGAAATAAAAGATGATGGCTTGGGTTCTAAAGCAAAGAAGGTAATGGATGGAAGCTCCAGCGGGGTGGGAATGTTAAATACCGATTTACGTTTGCGTAGTTATTTTGGTGTGCAGTCGCACCTGCGGGTGTTGGCGAATGAACATGGCTACACGGTTAGCTTTTTTATTGAAGATAAAAACATAAAAAAATCGATTGAATCTAAACCTGTACTTGAAAACCAATTAGTATGAAATGGCCATATGAATGCTCGGTACCCCTGCGGCATGATTATTCATGTCATTCCATGTACCTATCGTAAAAACTAAAAATGAACACATGAATACAACCTGCTTGATTATTGATGATGAAAAACTGGCGCGCGAACTTTTGCGCGAGTTTCTGGAGGCATTTCCTGAAATTGAAATTATTGGCGAATGCAGCAAGGGCACTGAGGCTGTAGAGCAAATCAATAAACTAAAGCCCGACCTGATTTTTTTAGATGTGCAAATGCCGGGCATGAATGGTTTTGATGTGCTGGATGAAATTGAGCACGAACCGTATGTAATTTTCTCAACGGCCTACGATCAATATGCTATAAAAGCTTTTGAACGCAATGCGGTAGATTACTTGTTGAAACCATTAGACCAGGAGCGTTTTAAATTAGCAGTTGATCGGGCATTGAAACGTAAAAAAATGGAGGCTGGCAACCTGGAAGAGCTACTGGGAAGCATCAGACCGGTACACACACGGACCTCATATGATTCGCATTTGTTTGTACAGAAATCAGAAAAATTATTCAACCTACCGGTGGAAGATATAGTCTATCTGGAGGCCTCAGGCGATTATACTGTCATTTCAACCAAGAACGATCAGTTTGTAAGTTCATCGGGTATTGGAAAGTTGGAGGAGTTAATGAATCCTGAAATTTTTATTCGCGTGCATCGCTCTACCATCGTAAATGTAAATTACCTGAAAGAAATTGAGCGCCACTTTAATGGCGGTATGATTGTTAAAATGCAAAACGGAAAAAGTTTTCCGGTAAGCCGTACTTATGCCAAGTTGATCAGAAAGAAGGTGGTGTAAGACTCAATCTATAGTCATCCGACTAATGCAATTTGTCGGATGACAGTTAAAGATGCTGGAGTACTTCACGAATTGAACTTAGCTGTTTAAAATTTTCGTTTACGATCTGGGTATCCACCCGTTCGTGTGCCCAGATGATGTGATAAGGGATATGAAAGCCATATCCGCCAAGTGCAAGAACCGGCATCACGTCCGACTTTAAGGAATTACCAATCATCGCAAACTCAGATGGTGCAATGTCTAAGTGTTTAATGAGTTTCTTAAAATCATCCTCCTTTTTCTCAGACATTATTTCAATGTGGTGAAAATATTTTTCCAAACCGGATTTTTTAAGCTTGCGTTCCTGATCTAACAGGTCGCCTTTGGTTGCCAGTACCAATCGATACTTACCCTTTAGTTGATCTAATACTTCTGCTACACCATCCATTACTTCCACGGGCATATTGAGCATTTCTTTTCCGTAACTAATAATTCGTTCAATGGCTTCGTTGGGAATGGTGTTATTGGTTACACGCATGGCTGTTTCAATCATGGAAAGCATAAATGCTTTAATACCATAACCGTAAAGTGGCAGATTGTCGATTTCGGTTTTTAATAATTCGCGCGCAGTAGTGTGTTGGGGCAGGTAATTTTCAAGCAACTCAAAAAATTTCTTTTCAGTTCCTGAAAGAAGGCTTCATTGTGCCACAAGGTGTCATCGGCATCGAAGGCAATTACTTTAAGCTTATTCATAATTTTTTTTCTAATACCACAAACTCCAAATCTTGCTTCGGAATTCCCCAACGGGTATCGGGCACTACAAACGGTTTTTTCTCACCGGTTAGTCGGTAACCATGCCGCACGTACCAATCAATCAACTCTTTTCGAACGGAAATTACCGTCATAAAAATCTTGGTGATAGTATTTTCACTGGCAAAATCTTCCGCGGCCTGCATCAGCATTTTTCCAATGCCTTTACCCTGCATAGTAGGGCTAACGCTCAACATACCCAGATACACTTTATCATTTTCAATTCGCAATTCCACGCAACCCATAATTTCAGTCTGTTCGCGGTAGGTAAGTATAACGGTGCCGGGTTTTTCTATCAGCTCGCAAATAGCGGCTTCATCAATTCGGGTACCATCCAACAGATCCGCTTCGGTAGTCCAACCCTGGCGGGAGCCATCTCCGCGGTAAGCAGAATTAACAAGTTTATTTAAGGCTGCTGCATCTGCAAGCGTAGCGCGTAATATCATAGTTAATTTTTTTGTTCAAGGTAATAAATTGTTACAATCGTAATCAGGTAGTGAAACATATTGTAAAAACTTTAACTTTAATAGTAAATTCTACTGTATGCGTTACGCGCTCCTTATTGCTTCCGTTTTGTTCGTGACTTGCTCCATACAAAAATCAGAACCCCGTGTGTGGCAAAGTATTGAACAGAGTCTTCAAACTCAATTGATAACCATTCAGGATGGCGATACGCTTTTCTTGCCGGAAGGTAATTTTATGTTCACCAAAAGTCTGATGCTGGAAGGAAAATCCAACATTACTATCCGGGGAAAAGGAATGGATAAAACCATATTGTCGTTTAAATATCAAACCGAAGGAGCACAAGGTTTATTGGTTAGCAATGGCAGAAATATTACGCTCGAAGATTTTTCGATTGAGGATGCAAAAGGTGATAACCTGAAAGTGAGCGAAGTGATGGGCATTACATTAAAAAGAATTCGCTCGGTGTGGGCCGATGGACCCAAAACGGAAAATGGAGCGTATGCCTTGTACCCCGTTTTGTGTAAGCACGTGTTGATTGATGAATGCATTGCCATGGGCTCGTCCGATGCTGGTATTTATGTGGGCCAATCCGATTCAGTAATTATCCGCAATAGTAAAGCGTATTGGAATGTGGCGGGTATTGAAAGTGAAAATTCGCGGTGGGTAGAAATCTATGGCAACGAAGCGTACAAAAACACGGGCGGTATTTTGATTTTTGATCTGCCAGGCCTAACCCAGTATGGACATACCACCAAAGTTTACAACAATATTATTCGCGAAAACAATCATGACAACTTTGCCATGAAAGGAAATATTGTAGCAAGTATTCCACCGGGCACAGGAGTTATGATTTTGGCCACACACAACCTGGAGTTAACCGGGAATGAAATCATTGACAATAAAACAGTAGGTACCGGAATAATCAGCTACGAATTGGTGGCTGCTTTAAACGAAGGTGAAGTGGAACAAGAAACTTCCATTGGAGGTGTACAAACAGTAGCCAATAATTTCAGGGCCGATTCGTTGTATAATCCTTTTCCATACGGGATTTACATTCACGATAACAATTATCGGAATAGTAAATGGTTTCCGGCTCTGGGTCATGATATTGGTAAACTATTTTTTATGAAATCATTTATGAACCCACCTGATATTGTATTTGATGGTATTGAAGACCCTACACGGTTACAACGGGAAATCTGTGTTCAGCAAGGTGATAAAGTTATTGTAATCAATCTGGATGCTGCAAATGATTTTGAAAACCTGAAAAAGGACGCCCGCCAGTTTGATTGTGAAGGTGTTAGGATATAGGTGCGATGAAACGATTACCAACTACCGTGCTGTTGTTATTCCTGATTGCCTGCCAGGAAAAGAAATCTGAGCCTGTTGTTTTGCCGGAAGCAGTATCAACAGTTGATCTTTCGCATTTGGGCAAAACAAAACTTTCGGAGTACGGTTTTTTTCAAGAACCCTTGAATGAACTTAATCCGGTAGCAGGTGCGGTTCCTTACGCACTTAACTCATCGTTATTTACAGATTATGCTTTTAAAAAAAGATTTGTAAAAATCCCGCAAGGAAGAACAGTTGAATATAACCCTGATGATGTATTTGACTTTCCAGAAGGAACAATCCTGATAAAAAATTTTTATTACCCTGCCAATTTCAATAAGCCAGAAAGTGACATTCGAATACTCGAGACGAGGTTATTAATTAATGAAGTTGGCGTGTGGAAAGCTTTGCCTTACATCTGGAACGAAGAACAAACCGAAGCTTACCTGAATGTGGCTGGTAAAACGATGCCTGTTTCATGGAAACATACCGATGGCCAACTTCGCAATATTCAGTATGTGGTACCCAATATGAATCAATGCAAGGGTTGTCATTTACGGGGCGATAAAGTAATGCCCATTGGGCCAAGTGCTAGGCAATTGAATGGTGATTTGGAATTTTCTACGGGTAAACATAACCAGTTGGTGTATTGGCAAACGAATAATTTGTTGCAGGGTATGCCATCAATAAATGCGATTGATAAGTTGGCATCGTACGAAGATGAGTCTATTTCAATTAACGATCGGGCGCGCGCCTGGCTCGAAATAAATTGTGCGCATTGCCATCGGGCTGATGGACCCGCAAAAAATAGTGGACTGTACTTATTGGCAAGTGAAAGCGATCCATCAAGATTAGGAGTTGGCAAAGCTCCGGTAGCTGCAGGCAAAGGCTCCGGTGGATTATTGTACGGAATTGTACCCGGTAATCCGGATGCTTCTATTCTTCAATATAGAATTGAATCTGTTCATCCGGGGGTAATGATGCCCGAACTGGGTCGTTCCATTACACACGATGAGGGAGTAGCCCTGGTAAGGCAATGGATAAAAGAGTTGAAATAAAAAGAGGCAACCGAAGTTGCCCCATCTTATCTAAAAGCAATTTTTAATTTTTGTTTTTCATATCCAATGCAAAATCTTTGGCTGTTTTAGCAGTCATGATGTCCATAAAACTCAATGCACCATTGGTGGTTGTGCCTGCCCCTGTTTGAATTTGTGGAACAATTGCGCCCTGGTATTTACTAAAGGCATCGGCCCACACTTTTTGTACTTCAACCTGGGCCTTCAGTTTTAATTCAAGGGCACCGTCAGCTTGCATAATGCGCTGGCGGGCGTACGCATTCGCATCGGCTAACTCTTTGATTTTACGAGCTTCCAAAATAGAAGCTTCGTAAGCAATCTTTTGCTGAAGTTTATCTTGTTCAGCCACCTTTACTTTTGTTTCTGCTTCCACCACTTGTTTAGTTTGATCTTGCTTTTGCTGATATTCAATTTCAACAAGCGCCTGTTCACCTTTTGCCTTGGCTGTTAAAGTTTGTTGTTGGGCTGTCATCAACTCTTGTTTGGAAATAGCCGATTTGGTTGCAGCATCAATAATCTTCACTAATTTTTCATCTACTTTTTCTTCGTAGTCCACATCCGTAATAGCAGCATCGGCCACGGTAATGCCATATTCTTTTATAGAAGAGATTTTGCGCTTAGGAGCTAATGTTTTGGAGTCTATCTGAATTTCGGTCTGATAAATACGCTTCTTTTCCATTTCGAGCGAATCGTAAACTAAATTCTCTTCGGTTTTTAATAAGAACACACCTTCTTTTAACTGATCGAGAAAATCCTGGGCCATTTGAGCACGACCGCCACCGTAGTGTTTTTCGCTGCTCATTAGCTGAGCGGATGATTGCAAGCATTCTTTGGTGTAAGGCGCCAGGCGTTTTACTACCAGCGATTGCGGTGTGCGGTGCGTGTTATGAATCAAAATCATTTCTTTTTCATCGGATGGCAAAATGAATTGGGTAATACCACGAACCTCGGCAGTGGTAGCATCGCTAAAGCGGATCATAATCTGACCTACTTCAATACCGTTGTCTTCCAATTCTAGTTTTGGATTGGTTTCCTGGTAGGTAACCGAAATTTGATTGGGCCATTCTTTTTCTTTGGCAAAGAAGCCGGCATAAAAAATACCCGGTGCAAATTGAACAATTTGTTCACCATTGGTACGCTCTACAACTGTGCGGTTACCGGCATCGTTCCACGAAAACGGATTTACAATAATGAAGAAAATGAGCGCCAGTACAAACAGGACGCCAACGACAATGGACTTTCTGTTAATTGGATTCATAACTGTTAGGGGTTTTGGTTAGACTTGTTTTTATTTGAGAAATAATCGGTAAGTAATAGTACAATAGCGTATGCTACTATTCCAAATACGGCCATAAAGCCGATTGCAAGAGCTAACCGAATCATGAGTAATAAATTTTTGATTGTTTTGATTTTTTTAGTCAGGTTAGCACCTGATTGCAACTACCGATTGTGGTTACATGGGTGTTGAATTTGATGTTGTATTCGGCAATGGCATGTAATGAAACCAGCTAAATGCAAATATTTTGAGATTAAATTCTACCAAGAGTCAGGTTACCTCGCCTTAGTCGAGATCACGAATTTCAAAATCTTTACCAGTTCCGAATTTGATCGTGTCTTTCAGCAGGTAACGCTCCAATGTGTGGAGGTCTTTAACCTTAAAATCGCCATTGGTAAGAATGCGTTCTATTTCAAACTCGTAGGTTTCGCCAAAATTTTTGAGCCGGTATTTTTTGCCTACTCGCAGTACATCGAACGAAAGGCCCTTCATAATTCTTCTTCGCGTTCCAGCATCAGGATTGAAACCTGTGGCACAATAAAATATTTTTGCCCTTCGTACATTACTTCAATAGCCCCTTTCTGTAAGAAAATAGCAAGATCGCCTTCCTGTGCTTGCAACGGCAAATACTTTACCTGCTCTTCTTTGCCTTTCCACACATCATCTTCATCGGCTGGCATCGGTAATGGATAGCCAGGCCCCACTTTAATTACGTAACCCTTCTGAATTTTTTCTTTTTCTTGTACCCCGGGTGGAAGGTACAAACCGCTTTCGGTTTTGTCATTTTCTTTGGCCGGGCGGATCAATACCCGATCGCCCACTACTATCAGTTTTTTAAGTTTATTATCGGCTGTAATTTTTACTGACATGCTTAGTTTTTTCGGGTTGCTTTAAAAGGAAAGTTCATGCCACTGGTGGACATACTGCCGGTTATTTCATTGGTAGCAAATAAACCATCAAACAAAATCAACGCACCTGAGTAATCAAACTCGCCCGACATCTTGCGTGTTTCTTTGTTGAATACAAACTTATCAATGGGAAGTTCGGCTCCATCGCTTATCAATTTAGCGCCAAGCACTTTGTTAACTTCGGCAATAATCATTACACCTTTAAAATCTCCTTGCGGAGTGCCGGTAATGGTGTAATCCCAACTGCCTGTGGGCGATGGGGCTTTACTGGTGGTTTTTGAAGCTACACAAGCCGTGAAGGCAAGCGCAATAAAAATAGCGATAGAATAATTTTTCATAATCAGGTGGTTTATTCAAACAGGTCTTTTTGACTTTTATCGGGTTCGGTAGTAAAGTAAAGTGGGAGTTTGTTTAGTTCTTTCATCAGCAGGTTATCCTGCATGTCAATTCCTTTTTGCTGTGCTTCGCCTTGAATCTTCTCAGCATCACTCTCTAGTTCTTTCATGCTGATTTGCTTCTCGCGCTTTTCTTGTGGTGGATTTAATTTTTCAGATTTCTCAAACTCAGCCACTTTTTCCAAAAACTCTTTTGATAAATCGGCTTCGGTACGATACACCAATTCGAAAAACTGCTTGGCGAAAAATCCATCAATCTGAATTCTGCGTTTGCTCAGGTGAACGAACTTGCCAATTACCCGCGATATATTTTCTCGTTCTTCAGGACTCATCTGTTCGGCAAATTCGTACTCTTCAATTCGCCTCAGCGTAAGCAGCATAGGCTCTAACGAATCGCGCGAGATAACATACACCGTATAATCGCTTAATCGGTATTCAAAAGTCTCCAGGTATTCCAGCGTGTTGGTAGGTACAACCAAAAAAACTTCTTTGCGCACGTTCTCTTCTTTCACATACTTTATTGCTCCTTCGGCTTGTACTTTTAGATAAGATGGAAAGTTAGATAAATCATCTCCGGCAGGACTTTTCGCATCGAAGATGATATACTCATCGTTAATCTTTACGGTGTTATCGGGTTTTCCTTTAAAGGGAACTTTATCTACATACTCAATTCCATGCCGGTGGCAGATGGCGCGCATTCGGTTCTTTACATTCTCTTCGTGCTTCAGCCAGGTTTCTTTCAGTTTGCGAATGCGAAGTATTTCCGCTTGGTTTTTAGCAGCAAGTTCCTGTTCGCGATCATCTTGAATTTTGCGCTGTATTTCCCGAAGTGAGGCCATGGCATTGGAGTGTTCATGCCTGCGAAACTCCTCGTCTTTTTTAAGCTTACTGTTTTCTTCTTTTAACTCTTGCTGATTTTTATCCAGCGTTTCAAGTTTTTGTTTCAACCCGTTTAATTCGTTGGACAACTCCTGGCCGCGTTTCAGGTATTGATGGTTGAGAGTTTCGAGTGTAACATTTTTATCCTGAAGCTCTTTCAATTTTTCAGTTTGATGGAGTTGGGAGTTTTTAAACACTTCCAATTCGGTACTTACACGGTTATATCCATCCTGTAAATTTTTAAGTGCAGCTTTTTCTATAGTAAGTGCATTTTCCAGGCGGGTATTTTCAGATTTGATGGCTGTAGCCGTAGCACTTAGTTTTTGCAACTCGCCATTGGCTTCCACTAGTTGCGATTTTACCTGGCCCCAGCCAAACAATCTGCTCCACAAACTAATAGTTTTCAGGGTATCGAATAACCTGCGTGTATGGTCGAGAAAAAAATCCATGTGTTAGTTTAAAAAGTAATGTTCAAAGGTAGTGCATTCGCACGCCTGTGCAAAACATAAACTCACGGCCAAATGTTTAACTTTGGCAAGTAAATATTCAGTTATGGTAACGACAATCACATCCAGCCAGGAGGCTATTGATCTGGAAGAAAAATTTGGTGCACATAATTATCATCCGCTGCCGGTAGTACTTACCAGGGGCGAAGGTGTTTTTTTATGGGATGTGGAAGGTAAACGGTATTACGACTTCCTGTCGGCCTATAGTGCGGTTAACCAGGGGCATTGCCATCCGCGTATCATCAATGCATTAATCGCGCAAGCCAAAGAACTTACGCTAACCTCGCGTGCGTTTTATAATGATAAATTAGGTATTGCCGAAAAATATGTGTGCGATACGTTTGGTTACGACAAAGCTTTGTTTATGAACAGCGGTGCCGAAGCAAACGAAACAGCCATTAAGTTGGCGCGTAAATGGGGTTACACCAAAAGGAGAATAGAAGATAACAAGGCTGTGATTGTGGTGGCGCGTAAAAATTTTCACGGCCGCACTACTACTATTATTTCAGCATCCAGCGATCCATCGGCCCGCAAGGGATTCGGCCCGTTTATGCCCGGCTTTGAAATGATTGAGTACGATAATGTAACCGAATTGGAACAAGCACTCGCCAATCCAAACGTATGTGGGTTATGGATTGAGCCTATACAAGGCGAGGCAGGAGTTTATGTTCCACAGCGCGGTTATTTGAAAGCAGCAGCCGATTTATGCAAGCAGTACAATGTATTGCTGATGATGGATGAAATACAAACCGGTATTGCACGCACCGGTAAAATGCTGGCCAGCGATCATGAAGATGTAAGACCTGATCTGTTGATTCTTGGCAAAGCCCTTTCGGGTGGTGTTTTACCCGTTTCGGTGGTTTTGGCCAATGATGAAATTATGCTGGTGATAAAACCGGGTGAACACGGTTCTACCTTTGGGGGTAACCCGTTAGCAGCTGCTATTGTAGTTGAAGCCTTGCAGGTTGTTAAAGATGAAAACCTTGCCGTTAACGCTGCAAACCTGGGCGAAGTATTTCGTGATCGCATGAAGGGGTTAATGGAAAAAACATCACTCGTTAAGCTGGTGCGCGGTAAAGGTTTGTTAAATGCAATTGTAATTAACGATTCGCCTGAAAGTGAAACAGCGTGGAATTTGTGTGTGCAATTTGCCACCCAAGGACTGCTTGCCAAACCAACCCATGGTAACATTATCCGGTTGGCGCCACCCCTGGTGATTACCGAAGAGCAGATTCACGAATGTTGTGATATTATTGAGTTTGTGATTCTGAATTACACGAAGTAATTAATCCGCTTTGCGAAAACGTAACTTTTCGGTAGTGCCGGCAAACAAGTAGAGTTTCAGGTTAAGAATTTTGAAAGCGGATACTTCACTCAACGCCTGAGTAAGTTGAGCTTCACCTTTTCCGGCACAAGCCATTTTGGTGGTGAGCAAAGGTCCTAAGTTGATATTGTTTCCGGTTGTTGCATAAGTTCCGTTAAGCCTGTTGCACCCGGTGGTGCCCATTACTTTTCCATCCACTTTGTGGAACTCCAGTTGTGGACGTTCGCGAAAATCAGCATCTGAAATTTCAATATTGTCGATAGCTTCCAATACCCAGATGTCGTTCAACAAAACAGATTGATCCATTCCTGAGGTTCCGGTTCGCGAAAGCACAGCCGGCTGTTTTTCCAGATGGTTTTCAATGGCATCGGTAATGGTTAAAGTTCCGTTGGCATTTACTTTTATCTTATACGCTAACCGACCGGGGTTTAGTGTAAGCGTGGAATCAACCTCGGCATACCACTTACCGTGTACTTCATAGTTTCCGTTAGGGTCACCCAGAAAAGCGATGTGTTCTATAAATGATGAATCCGATTCAAGTTCTAATTGATACTCAATACTAACACAACCATCACAGGGTAAGGATGCTTCATAACTTCCAATAACCTGTTGGGTAAGCATGCCCACATCCGTTTTCTTCTCGTGCGGAGCTTTGCAAGCAAAGACTATTATCAAAAGAAGAATAAAATAATTCAACCTCATGGTTCAATTGTTATTGGATGGAAGCTTATCCATTTCCTCTAAGGCTGTGGCCATGGTACGTGTACAGGGAACAACTTCTTTTCCGGTGCGATCAATTACACCGTATTTTTTCTTACGACTTACAACAGCATAGCCATTATCCTCAAAGTATATTTTCTCATCATAAACTGTTGGTGCCAGCTCTTTTTTATCTAACGCTGAATAAATCCCAAACTTCTTTTTGGAAGCAATGTCGAACAACAAGGTGTCTGGATATTCGCGCACACGTACTTGATCGTATTGAAAGGGAACCAGGACGTTACCTTGATTATCGATAATGCCGCTTTTTTTATTCTGGGTAGTTAATATTACGCCTGATTTTAGAACCGTTTCTATTGCAGTGAATGGTTCTCGCTCAAAAGTGTCGTATAAAAAATTGATGATTACTTTTCCTGACACATCAATAAGTCCGGCTTTGTTTTCTTTTATGGCCAGTAGCAACATGGTATCTGTCCAATAAAAATTTTCCTGA
This sequence comes from Cyclobacteriaceae bacterium, assembly GCA_019638355.1. Classification (GTDB taxonomy): domain Bacteria; phylum Bacteroidota; class Bacteroidia; order Cytophagales; family Cyclobacteriaceae; genus ELB16-189. The sequence continues at coordinate 442,061 of JAHBTY010000002.1, read as the reverse complement.
AACACCAGTTTTTGATTGTACACACAAGCAATGCTTTCAGTGCCGGTATTTTTATTTACCAGGCCATGCTTTTTATTTTTCACAACAGGTATCAGGTTGTCATCGTATTGCGGGTAGCCGGGTTTACCATACTCAAATGGCAACACGGTTTCTCCTTTGCGGTTTATTAATCCCCACTTGCCACCTTTTTTTACGAATGTAAAATTGTAGTCAAAAAAATCTTCACCTTCTTCAAACTGAGGTTGAATTACCCAATCCCCGTTTTCATCGGTAAACCCAAACTTTCCGGTTTTGGAATCTTTAAATAACTCAATTTGTGCCTGTGTGGTGCTTGCGGTTAATACAATCAGGAGAGAAAATAAAAATAATTTCATCTTTAAAAGGGTGAATTAAGCTTCCAGAATATTTCTATTTATTAATTCAGCTCGCAATTGTTCGGGCGATTGAAAATGAATGCCTGGCATACCCACATTCAACGACCCATTGATATTGCGTAAGCTATCATCAATAAATAATGCTTGCGCAGGATTTATTTTATGGCGATCAAATAAGATCTGAAAAAATTCCGGAAATGGCTTACGGGTTTTTTCATGCCCCGAAACCACAATGCCTTCAAACCAATGTAAGAACTCAAATTTTTCTAACGCCCATGGAAATGTTTCGGCCGACCAGTTGGTGAGTGCGTAGAGCTTATACTTTTTCGAATCGCGGATTTCTTTCAGAATGTCAACCGTGCCTTGTATCGGTCCATTCATGGTTTCTTGCCAGCGCCCGTACCACGCACGAATGGGAACTTCATGCTCAGGAAATTTCGCAAGTAATTCTTCTGTTGCTTCTTCAAAAGAACGACCCGCATCTTGTTTCTCGTTCCAATCGTGTGTGCAGATGTTTTCCAGAAACCAGGTTACTTCTTCTTCGGTTTTAAAAATTTTACGATACAGGTAGCGCGGGTTCCAATCAATCAGTACGGCACCCAGATCAAATACAATGGTGTTTACAGTGTTTGTCATTTTAGTTTATTGCTTCTATTCTATCGATAAATACATTTACAAGTTTATAGTTTTCATTTAACCTAATTACTTCAGGCCAAACTTGTGTCATTCGATTGAAAAAGTCTTTCATCTTAAGGTTACCAAACCTGATATGAATAACTTTAGGTGGCGGATTTAACAGCAATACCCGATTAGAAAAGTCGCTATCTTTGGAAATAATCATCAGGTTATTTTCCCGGGCATGGTTCCAGATCATAGAGTCTTTCCAGGTGTCATCAATATCAAATTGATGAATATAATCCGGATTGTTCCAAATGGAGAAGTAGTAAGGTAAGTTTACATCAACTAAGAATCTTGGCATAATTAAGCCAGTTCTTTAATAATGTAGTTATGATTCATTAAGTCTGAGGCAAATCGAAGACTTGCATCTATGTCTGCTTTTTCCAGTGAAGGAAATTGCTTAAGGATTTCCTCAGGGCTTTCACCCGCACTTAAAAATTCCAGTATTGTTTGAACAGTAATGCGTTTTCCTCTTATGACAGGTTTACCACCACAAATAGTTTCATCAATGATAATTCGCTCATCGGCTCTCATAACAAAACAAATATAACTAAACTTTCTGAGCAGGTGTAGGAAAGGCCCATTTCAGAAATTCTGGCATAGCTAGTTTCCAAGTTGGTAAATCATGTGCGCCTTGCGGTAATTCCAGATAGTGAATATCATGAAAGGGTCGGTATCCTTTTTTGGTAAGTTCCACAATCAGATCCAACGTATCATCAATCGAATCAATTACGCCATTCTTATTCCGGTCGCTCTGCTCATCCAACAACCCGGTTTGAAACCAGAATTTTAATCCGGGGCGGTATTTTCCTTTCCGGATTTGATGATGCATAATGCGATCATAATGTTCGGAGTAAAACCGGCTGGCCGAGTCGCGCTTACGCCACCAGAACGATCCGCTAAAGGCGCCAATTCGCCCGAAGTAGTCATGATGCCAGCCAATATCAACAGCCGATAGTCCACCCAATGAAAATCCGGCAATGGCCCGCTCGGCCGGTTGTTTTGAAATTGCATATCGATACTCCAGATATGGAATCAGCTCGCTCATAATAAAACGGCTATATGGTTTTGCCTTGGTGCCTCGCTTTTTAAAGTCGGCCTTTGCGGCAACACCGTACTCTTGCATTCGGTCGCCTGCGTGCACCGCTACCACAATGGGGTTGCGAATAGCTTTTTGCCCGGCTAATTGCTCCAGTGTGGCTTTTAATGCAATGGCCTCGCTATCCTGGCCATCATTCAAAATAAGAAGCGGAAAACCTGTGCCCGACTTACTATGCCCTTCCGGAACAAATATTTCAACCACGGTATTGCGTTCCAGCAGCTTAGAATGTATGTCGGTAAGTTTTTCGAGTTGATAATGTGCAGCAGGGGCCAAGTATGAAATAATTAAATTCAATAGCTATTTTAAAAGGCATTTCCGATTTTCAACGGAAAATTACCCACGCAAAAATAGAACTTACAAACCTATGCCGCACGAACATTATCATAAATGGTATTCGCCCCGCCTTAGCCGCGATATTGAAGTGCTGGCTTTTGGCACGCGCGGTTATCCGGTAATTCTGTTTCCCACATCGATGGGGCATTTTAATGAGAATAAAGATTTTAAATTAATTGATAGTGTAGCCTGGTTTTTAGATGAAGGCCTGGTTAAAATCTATTGTGTAGATGGCATTGATGAAATGAGTTGGTATAATAAAAATATTCATCCGGCCGACCGCGTGCGCAATCACATTTGGTATGATTTAATGCTGTTGGACGAGTTGGTACCACTGGCACAACACGAAACGGGAGTAAGGCGGGTAGCTACAGCCGGGTGTAGCTTTGGGGGCTACCATGCCACTAACTTTGCATTTAAACATCCGGAAGTAGTAAAGTATGTATTTAATATGGGGGCAGCCTTCGATATTAAAGATCAGTTGGATGGATATTATGATGATAACGTGTATTTCAACAACCCTCTTGATTTTATACCGAATGCGCATAACCCATACTTTGCTGATATGTATGTGGTATTGGGCACGGGCACACACGATATGTGTTGGGATGCCAACGTGAAGATGGCTAACGTACTGCAGAATAAGGGAGTTAACTACTGGTTGGACGTACGTCAAAATGCACCACACGATTGGCCCGCCTGGCGCGAAATGTTTCCGCATTACCTTTCCTTAATCCGTTAAATAAAAAATTAAGTTGAACTAAACCTGCATCATATGAAAAAGATTGGAATCCTGCACGGCATGGAACGTACCTTCCCCGAGGCATTTGTTGAGCGCATTAATAAAATGGGATTGAAAGATATTAAAGCTGAGCCCGTACTAGTTGATATGGTAAGCCAGGCCGAACCTACCGATTATGCAGTAATTATCGATCGCATTTCGCAAGATGTTCCCTTTTACAGAGCGTATTTAAAAAACGCTGCCATCTCAGGAACAGCCGTAATCAACAATCCGTTTTGGTGGAGTGCGGATGAAAAATTTTTTAACAATGCACTTGCCGTAAAGATTGGAGTGCCGGTTCCTAAAACCGTTATCCTTCCTTCGCACGAGCGCCCAACCGATACAGGCGAAAACTCTTTCAGCAATTTGAAGTTCCCATTGAGTTGGGAAAAAATCTTTGAACACATTGGCTGGCCTGCTTATATGAAACCACATGCCGGTGGTGGTTGGAAGAGTGTGTATAAACTCAACAACATGGACGATTTCTTTAAAGCCTATGCCGAAACCGGTCAACTGGTAATGATGTTGCAGGAGGAAATTATCTTCGAAGATTATTTCCGTTGTTATTGCCTGGGCCGTAAGTATGTGCGCATAATGCAATACGAACCACGCAACCCACATCATTTGCGTTATCAAAGCAACAATGGCCCTGCCTCCGAAAAGTTATTGAAGAAAGTACACGATTATGTGTTGGATTTGTGTAATGCGTTGGGTTATGATTTTAACACGGTGGAAATGGCCGTGCGCAATGGCGTGCCGTATGCTATTGACTTCTGTAACCCCGCTCCGGATGCTGATGTACATTCCGTTGGCCAGGAAAATTTTGATTGGGTAGTGGAACATGCAGCGAAAATGGCTGTAGAGCGGGCGCAGATTCAAAAGCCAGGAAAGGACAACCTAACGTGGGGAACATTTGTTGCCAGTTCAGTTGCATCGTTTGAGGCTGGCCTTGTGAAACCAAAAGCAACCAAAGTTGCAGCGGCCAAAGAAACAAAACCAAAATCATCGAAAAAGTAGTTTAGGATATAATTATTCTGTTGGCTTATGGAAACCTTTACACTGGGCGTTGAAGAAGAATACATGGTAATTGATCCGCAAACGCGGGAACTCACCTCGCACGATCAGAAAATAGTTGAACTGGCAGCACATGTTATAAAAGACAGTGTAAAAGCCGAAATGCACCAGGCTGTAGTGGAGGTAGGCACCGGTATTTGTAAGGATGTAACGCAAGCCTATCAGGAAATTGCAACCCTGCGTAAAGTTGTTGGCGAAGTGGCCGGAACGCTCGGTTTAAAAATCGGGGCTTCAGGCACACATCCATTTTCGCATTGGAGTAAACAGTTGATTACGCCTAACCCGCGTTACGATGAAATTGTGCAGGAGATGCAGGAAGCTGCACGTTCAAATTTAATTTTTGGGTTGCATGTGCATGTGGGCATCAAAGACAAGAATATGGCTATTCATATTCAAAACACGGTGCGCTACTTTTTGCCGCACGTGTATGCCCTTAGTTGTAATTCTCCTTTTTGGGAGGGCCGCAACACGGGTTTCAAATCGTTTCGCACAAAGGTGTTTGATAAATTTCCACGCACCGGCATTCCCGATCGCTTTGATAGCTGGGACGATTTCAAAAACTATGTAAACCTGCTCATCAAAACTAATTGCATCGACAATGCTAAAAAAATCTGGTGGGATGTGCGCGTACATCCGTTCTTCGATACCATTGAGTTTCGCATTTGCGATGTGCCCATGCGTGTGGAAGAAACTATAGCTATCACAGCAGTGTTTCAGGCGTTGGTTGTAAAGTTGTACAAGCTACGCTTGCAGAACATGAGTTTTATTATGTACACAAGAGCACTCATCAACGAAAATAAATGGCGTGCCTCACGCTATGGATTGGATGGCCGCCTGATTGATTTTGGTAAACAAACTGAGTTTGATACACGCGGATTAATACTTGAGTTGCTCGAGTTTATCGATGATGTAGTGGATGAACTTGGCAGCCGCAATGCGATCAACTATATTCGCACCATATTGGAGCAAGGAACCGGTGCCGACAGACAATTGGCAGTTTTTAAAGAAACCGGAAGTTTGGAAAAAGTAGTGGACTACATAACAGACGAAACCTTGCGCGGACTTTAAACCAAAAAAATTGATTCAGGAAAGCCAGATCAAAATTGCCGTGCTCGATTTGTATGAGGGCGAAGCGAATGAGGGGATGCGCGGCATTAAACAACTGATCTCAAGTTTTGCGAGTGATTGCAACCTCAACATCGTGTATGAGATATTCGATGTACGCAGTAAGAATGAAGTACCCGACTTAAAGTATGATGCCTATATTTCATCGGGCGGGCCCGGTAGTCCGTTGGATAGTGCCGGCTCGTTATGGGAAGAACGCTACTTCGCGTTAATGGATTCTATCAAAGATCATAATCAGCAATATCCCGATAAAAAGAAACATGTATTGTTGATTTGCCACAGCTTCCAGATTTATTGCCGGTACTATGAGTTGGGTGTACTCACAAAGCGAAAGTCAACCTCGTTTGGCGTAATGCCTGTTCATAAAACTACCGAAGGTTTGCACGATCCTTTATTTCGCTCGTTGGGCAACCCCATGTGGGCTGTTGACTCGCGCGATTACCAGATTACCCAACCGGATGTTGAGAAAATTGAAGCCGAAGGGGGAGCCTTATTGTGTATTGAAAAATATCGTCCGCACGTAGATCTGGAGCGGGCCGTAATGGCTATTCGGTTTAACGATGCGATAATCGGCATGCAGTTTCACCCGGAGGCTGATGCAGCGGGCATGCGGATGTACCTGTTGCGTGATGATAAGAAAGCGCTCGTAATCGAAAAGCATGGTGAGAAAAAATATTGGGAGATGTTGAACCACCTGAACGATCCTGATAAGATTATGCTCACCTATGCCACGGTAGTTCCTCGATTTTTAATGCTGGCTCTTCGCAACCGCCTAAGTTCAGTTATAGTATGATACCCTATACCCGACAGCTATTTAATCAACAGTTCTCGGAAGAGAAGTATAAAAATTTTATTGCTGATCTGGATCGTGAGTTTAATTACAAAATTCCATTTCGGGTTGCAGAAAGCCCGGTGTTTGTAGGTAAAGAGTTTAGCGCAAAACTTTTCAAAGCTGCTAACGAAATCATTGATGTAATTGTGCAGCCCAACTTCAAAACAAAAATGCAGGGTGCGCTTCCATCAAACCTTAATGTTCCCAACGAAACGGCAAACTCATTATTCATTGCGCTGGACTTTGCGGTGTGTTCTGAAAATGGTGAACGCGTTCCTCGATTAATTGAAATGCAAGGGTTCCCTTCGTTGTTTGGGTACCAGGATTTTTTGGGGAATAAGTTTCGTGAGCATTATAAAATCCCTGACGATTTGCATTTTCATTTTGGATTAAACTCGCCAACCTACTGGCAACAACTACGCGAGGCTATTGTTGGAAAACACAATCCTGAAAATGTAATTCTGCTCGAAATCAATCCGCTGCAACAAAATACAGCTATCGATTTTTTGATTACGCAGAAACATCTTGGTATTGCGCCCGTTCATTTGGGAGATATTATTATCAGAGGGAGGAAATTGTTTTATAAAAAAAACGGAGTTGAAACTCCGGTACACCGCATTTATAATCGGGTAATCTTCGATGAATTGTTGGCGAAAAAAGATTTGAAAACACAATTTAATCTAACGGAAGATGTAGATGTAGAATGGGCAGGGCATCCCAATTGGTTTTTCTACATCAGTAAATACACCATGCCGTTTGTACAGAGCGATGCTGTGCCTGAATGTAAATTTTTACATGAGTACTCCACCTGGCCGGCAAACCTGGAAGAATATGTATTGAAGCCGCTCTTTTCTTTTTCAGGAAGTGGTGTAATTTTTCATGTTACGCAAAACGATTTGGATGCCATTCCTCATGAAGATCGTAAAAATTTTATGTTGCAACGCAAGGTGCATTACGAACCCGTAATACAAGCGCCCGATGGTTTGGTGAAAACAGAAATTCGCTTGTTGTTCTTATGGAACGAAAACGAATCCCGCCCTAAACTTATCACCAACCTGGCGCGCCTTAGCCGTGGCGAAATGATTGGTGTAAAATTTAATAAAGACAAAACCTGGGTAGGCGGTTCTGTTTGCTTTTTTGAATAGTGTATCGTAGGATTTTGAGGCAGTCTTTGTACCGACATCTCCTTAAATTTACATGGACTAAATTCTGAAACTCAAGTGCGCTGGCCAGACAAAAAGGCGGGCGTGTGTTGGCTTGTGCGAGGAAGCATCTTTTTGTCTTGACTTTTTTTGGGTACTTTTTTGTGTCAAGACAAAAAAGTACCAGAGCTGGGAACAGAAAGTTACTTTTGTAATTGAACAATAGGATTGATGTAATTTCCAAATCAATATGTCCAGCCATCACATTGTGCGCGAAAACCAGGAACCAGCACTTGTAATTCTGGAGGCGCATGCAATACCTTTTGAAAAAGTTCAGGAACTGTTGGAGTGGATGCCCACTATAATCGTATTGCATTCACAAATTGAAACCGTATTGGGGTGGGGAATTAAAATAGATGTAGTGCTGGTGCCCATAATCGAAGAGGCTATGTGGATTGATCGCACCAAAGAGCAGCAGCCAATTGAGGTAGTTTCATTTAGTGCGGAAGAATCTGCCATAGACAAGGCCATTTCATTTTTACAATCCCGAACCATACCAGCTGTAAACTGGCTGGCATCGGACACACAGCTACTTTTAAGGTTATCCGGCTTTAATGGCGATATGGAAGTGTTTATGAATAATATTCGGTGGAGCCGGGTAAAGTCTGGTCGTTTTGAAAAGTGGTTGCCGATGGGAACGGTGTTGCACTGTTTTCCAAAAGATTCGTGCTCGGAATTTTTAAATAGTAGATTCAGTATTGAAAAGGATGGTGTGGTTAGATTGAATGCCGGGAAATTGTTTTGGGTAGGAGAGGAGTTAAGCTAATTTCTTTCCCCAAACCACACGCTCCTTTCCATTCCAGTCTTTTACCACGGTTACATCTCCAAATCCATTTGTGATCATTATTTCACTAACCTCTTTGGAATAATGTTCATTAATCTCAAACCATAACGATCCACCTGTATTTAATGCTTGTTGAGCCGACTGCGCTATTACCCGATAAAATACAAGTGGATCATCACCAATTGGAAATAAGGCTGTGTGCGGTTCATAGTTCAACACATTTTGTTTCATGTGTTGTTTTTCCTGTTGTGAGATATAGGGCGGATTGCTTACAATCAGATCAAACTTTTCAATGATAGGTTGCTGTAAGATATTTTGCAGATAAAACTTTACAGGTGCGCTTAATAGCGTAGCATTTTCCTGCGCAACTTTAAGAGCATTTAAACTCACATCCATAGCCTGTACAACGCAAGGCATTTCCAACGCCAATGATATTGCAATACAACCACTTCCCGTTCCGATGTCCAATACGTTAGGTTTATCAATTGATTTTGTGTTTTTGAGAATTTCGTGTATTAACAATTCGGTTTCCGGTCTTGGAATCAACACATCGGGTGTAACCTTAAATACTCTTCCGAAAAAATCAGCTTCACCTAAAATGTATTGTATGGGCTCGTGCGAATTAATGCGATCTATTAACGGCATTATATCATTCAATTGCAAACCGGTTTTCGTTTCAGCAATAATATGGGTGCGGGTAAGTTTCCATTTCTTTTCAAATAGCAGGTAAACAATACTTTCTATTTCTGCTTTTGCCTCAGGTAAGGTAATTTGTCTTACTACTTCGCTGAAAAGTTCTTTGGAATTAGTCATGCCGAAATTGATCTTTGCAAGGTAATAATTTTGCATGCAGCTAGACGAACTCTACATGTTACGGTGCCTGGAAATTGCCCAGTTGGGCACAGGCGCAGTTAGCCCTAATCCGTTGGTCGGTTGCGTTATTGTAAAGAATGATAAAATTATAGGCGAAGGTTGGCATCAACAATATGGTGGCGCACATGCTGAAGTAAACGCAGTTAATAGTGTAGCTGATAAAAGTCAATTAGCAGGCTGTACGGTTTATGTTAACCTGGAACCATGTTCGCATTTTGGTAAAACTCCACCCTGTACTGATTTGTTAATTTCACATAAGGTCGGCAGAGTTGTTATTGCCAATACCGACACCAATGCCTTGGTTGGTGGTAATGGAATAGCTAAATTAAAAGGAGTTGGTATTCAAGTAGTACAAGGAATACTTGAGAAGCAAGGCCGCGAACTCAATAAACGGTTCTTCACACGGCATGAAAAACAACGGCCATACATAATTCTTAAATGGGCCCAGACCTTAGATGGATTTATTGCACGATCTAATTACGAATCAAAGTGGATCAGTAATGAACTTTCGCGGCAGGTTGTTCACAAGTGGCGAAGTGAAGAAGATGCAGTGTTGGTTGGAACTAAAACCGCAGGCCACGATAACCCGGTGCTAACCGTACGCGATTGGTCCGGCCGCAATCCGGTAAGGATTGTGATTGATCGTTTCTTGCGATTGCCGGATAAGCTTTCGCTTTTTGATGGCTCGGTAAAAACCATTTGCTACAATGTGTTAAAGCATGAAGAACATCCTAACTTAACGTTAATCCGGCTGTCCGAAACAAACTTCCTTGAGTCATTATTGGAGCACCTGGTTTCGATTGGAATTCAATCGGTAATAGTAGAAGGTGGTAGCACTACGTTATCACTTTTTATCAGCGCAGGCTTGTGGGACGAGGCTCGTGTGTTTACCTCTTCACGACAATTTTATTCAGGCATTGCTGCACCAGCTTTTGTGGGAACATTACTTGCTGAAGAAAAAATTGAAAGCGATATACTCCGGGTCTTTTCACCGGAACTAAAAACGCATCACTAAGCGAGCACCGGTTCCGTAAAATTGAAACTGAGGTTTTATGCGGACTGTTTTACCGTTGTAAAGTTCGATCGCTTCAAATGCATGACTTCGGAATATACTGTTGAGGGAGAATGAACCAAGAATTAAAACACCGCCAGCTATGGCCATTCCCCATTCGGGGTCGCCTCCACCAATGGCTGTTCCTAACGGAATTCCAACCAGTAAACCTCCGGTAAATCCTAATACACCAGCCGCATTATAATTAGCCTTGGCCTTCTTAAATTTTTCATAGGCAAGCGGTTCTACTTTTACTATTTCCAATACTTGCTTGGGACTTAGCACGAGTGTATCCATTTCAAACCGGGCACCACCAAATGTTTTATACATTTTTATTTCGGTGCGATCTTGTGCATATAAAGTGAATGCTGAAATCAGCAGCAGCGATACTACAGTTATCTTTTTCACAAATTTAATTCAAGCGTTTCGTCACTTCATCCCAGTTTACCACATTCCACCAGTTGGCCACATACTCGTTGCGTTTGTTCTGGTATTTTAAATAGTAAGCATGTTCCCATACATCCAATGCCAATAGCGGTGTACCTTTCAGTTCACTTACATCCATCATGGGGTTGTCCTGGTTGGGGGTACTTCCAATTTTCAACGTGCTACCATCTTTTACCAACCAGGCCCAGCCCGATCCAAAGCGTGTCATGGCGGCTTGAGTAAACTGTTCTTTAAATTTATCTACCGACCCAAATGCACCGTTAATTGCATCAGCAATTTTGCCGGTAGGCGCTCCACCATTTGGTTTCATCACTTGCCAAAAAAAGTTGTGATTCCAGGCGCCACCGCCATTGTTGCGCGCTTTCGCTGAAAGTTTGGATGTGTTGGCAAAAAAATCTTTCTCGGTTGAAAAGTTGATGGCCTCAGCGGCAATCGCATCGTTCACATTTTTTATATAGGCAGTATGGTGTTTGCTATAATGAATTTCCATTGTTAGAGCATCAATGTTCGGCTCTAATGCATTTGCAGCATACGGCAAAGCTACTTGCGAAAACTGCAATGCCGGAGTAATAAGTTCTGAAAAAGCCGATGCCGGAACCGCTAATACAGCGGCAGCCGTTACAGTTTGTTTTACAAATTTTCTTCTATTGATAGTTTCCATGGTTCTTTGATTTTAGTTCCTTTCACCTGACCAATATCATGCCCAACTTCTGGTATGTGTGTAAATTTACCGAAAATAATTAGCTTGTAATCTCAATTGTACACCTATGGCTGATATTCTGTTCGATGAAATACCTTCACTCGATCTGGCGGATTTTACCAGTGGCGATGCGCAACGCAAAAGTAAATTTGTGCAACAACTTGGCGCTGCCTATAACAATATTGGATTTGTAGCGATCAAGAACCACTATTTAACCGATGAACTTTCGGCAAAACTGTATAGCACCATCAAAAAGTTTTATGCCTTACCCGATGCCGTTAAACAGAAATATGAAATTGCCGGTTTGGCCGGTCAACGCGGCTATATTGGTAAGGGTAAAGAACATGCCAAAGGCCGGAATACCGGTGACCTGAAAGAGTTTTATCACGTGGGGCAGGAAGTATTGGATAACGACCCGATTAAGAATGAATATCCCGATAACGTTTGGCCTTCTGAGATTCCGGAATTTAAAGAAATAGCCCTTGAAGTTTACAGGCGATTGGAGAAAACCGGAGTTCATATGTTGAAAGCCATTGCCCTTTACCTCAACCTTCCTGAAAATTATTTTGATGATAAGGTACATCATGGTAACAGTATTTTAAGGCCCATCCATTATTTCCCAATTGAGGATCCGGATTCGGTGCCAGAAGATGCTGTGCGGGCTGCTGAGCATGGTGACATTAACCTGATTACGCTATTGATGGGCGCCAGTGCCGATGGATTGCAAGTATTGCGCAGAGATGGTAAGTGGATTCCAATCACGGCATTGCCCGAACAATTGGTGGTAAACGTAGGCGATATGTTAGAAAGATTAACCAACAAAAAATTGAAGTCCACCATTCATCGGGTAGTAAATCCGCCCAGGCATTTAATGAACACACCCCGGTACTCCATCCCTTTCTTTATGCACCCGCGCTCTGAAATGGACCTTGCGGCTTTGCCTTCGTGCGTGGATGAGCAACATCCTAAACTTTGGGATGATATAACGGCCGGTGAGTTTCTGAATCAGCGCTTACGCGAAATTGGATTGAAAAAATAAGGCCGTGAAGAAAGGAATACGGTATAGCCAGTTTCTCAAAGACGTATTCCTGCTTTCGGTTTCAGGCTTTGGAGGCCCACAAGCACATATTGCACATTTCCAAAATGTGTTAGTGCAAAAGCGCAACTACATTACCGAAGAAGAATTGATTGAGTTGAATGCGCTATGCCAGGTAGTACCCGGCCCAAGCTCAACGCAAACACTTTCTTCAATAGGTTATAAATTGGGTGGCGCACGATTGGCCTATCTCACGCTGCTCATCTGGTTGTTGCCTTCGGTTGCTATAATGACAGTGGCCGGTATCCTCATTAATAGTTTCGCACTTAAATATTCATCGTTGGAATTCACGCGCTTTATTCAACCAATGGCGGTGGGCTTTGTGGCGTATGCAGCTTATACCATTAGTTTGAAAACCGTAACAACAAAGCGCGGTGCAGTTATCATGATTATGGCCGGTGTAGCTACTTATTTTAGTAAATCACCGGTAGTATTTCCAATAATTTTGTTGGTGGCAGGATTAATAACGGCACTTAACTACAAAGCACATCCGCGCCAGGAAAAACAAAAGTTTGAGGTGTCGTGGGCAAACTTCTTTTTATGGGGGGGTGTGTTGGTGTTTGCCGCTTTACTGGGTGCCGCTACCAAATCAATACCTGAGTTTTTGCCGGTTCGTTTATTCGAAAATTTTTATCGAAATGGGAGCTTGATTTTTGGAGGCGGCCAGGTACTTACACCCATGCTGTACACCGAGTTTGTACAATATGCACCCAAGCAATATCTCTCATCGGAAGAATTTCTTTCGGGTTATGCATTTGTGCAAGGCTTGCCCGGCCCGGTGTTTTCATTCAGTTCGTACATAGGGGCACTGGCTATGCGCGATTATGGAGTTACGGGCGAAATAATTGGTGCTGTTATGTCGGCAGCCGGAATTTTCTTACCGGGTACTTTCCTCATATTTTTTATGATTCGCATTTGGGATAGTTTGAAGAAATTCAGACCAATCCGGGCTTCATTGGAAGGTATAAATGCTGCTAATGCCGGCCTGGTGGCAGCGGCTGCTGTATTACTGTTTCAACCGTTAATTATCGATACCAGTGTTTCGCTTATTACAAACATTGGATTTGTGGTTGGCACTTTCCTGCTCACGGCTTTTACAAAAATACCGGCCTGGGCAGTTATATTAATTGGTATTGGTTGCGGACTGATTTTGTAATCCGTTTGAGTTCAAAAAAAAACCCGGACAATGCCCGGGTTGTTTATTTATTTGCGATTAACCTTAACCAAGTTTGAAAGTAATAGGAATAACCATTTTCTGGCGAACGGGTTTTCCTCTTTGCTTGCCGGGCTTCCAGGCTGGGGCGCTTTGTACAATACGAACGGCTTCTTCATCGCAGCCGGCACCAATACCCTTAATTGATTTTACATCTACGATAGAACCATCGCGGTTAACAACAAACTCTACGAATACTTTTCCTTCAACACCCATCCTGCGGGCTTGAGCCGGATATTTAATTTTTTCGCCAACATATTTGTAGAAAGCTGTCATACCTCCTTTAGGCTCAGCGGTTTCTTCAACCACACTAAAAATCTGATCTACATCTTCTTTTTCTTCAACAGGAGCTACAATCACCTGTTCAACTTTGGTGTCTTCTGTTACCTCCACATCAAATTTTAGTTGAATATCTTCTTTGATTTCTTCTTCATCCGGCACTTCAACAATTTGAGGTTGTTGTATAATGGGTGCTGGTGGCGGTGGTTGCTCTGTGGGGGGTACTTCTATCATTTCTTCAAACACATTCGTGCTCTTACCCTGAATTTCTACCAATTCATCGTAGCTCTTCCATTCAAAAGCCATGAATGCAATGCCAAGCGTTACCAATAGCCCTATGCTAAAGAAAAAGGACGTCTTTTTGGTTAAATCCGCTTTATCAGTCTTTTTAGCTTCCATACGCGAAAATCTTTACAGTTTAGGAATTTCAAATATAGCAATAGAATCCACTTGGCGCAGGCCAGTCACGGAAAAACCAGAATTTTTTAAGGAAATTATTTGCGGTTACCGTAGAACATTGTGAAAAACACGGTTGGGTAAATAGCTTTATTCTCGGTGGATGGCATTATCTCAATTTTCTTGAAATAAGAATCTACCAATACCCCAACTTCAAAACCTGTAACCTGAGACTTAAGAAAACCTAATTCAAAATTGATTGCGGCTTTTAAATTGGTTCCCAATTGAATTTTAGAATCACCTAAGCCTTCAAAAATGTTTCCGGTACCTAATATTTTAGAATATACATGATCCGGGTTGGCCGGATTGTATTGCTCTCGTCTCGATGTCCAGATACTGTTATCTACCGTGCGTTCAATGTAATAGGGGGCAACAACACCCAAACTGGGGCCAGCGGCAAAAACCGCCTTAATCTCAACTCCTTGCTGCGGGGCTTTGGAGAAGAGAATAAAATCGCGACCATATTGAAACCGCAGTGCGTACAGGTAATTACTTTTTCCGAAAATGAAAAAGTTACCCGTATAAATGGAACTATGGCGCACCTCCTGCGGATGTTTAACATTCATTACCTCTAAGCCGTATGTTTCGAGCATGGTACTGGTTAGCTTTCGGGCTTTCTTAAAAACCAAACCCCCAATAAACCCGCCAGCCGAGTTCTTGTTAATACCCCAGGTAAATTCAGAGTTATATTCGTAGCTATCCTGCGTTTGTGCCCCAGCCGGACAAACTAAACTTAGCGATAGGCCAATAAGAACCAGATTTAAAACTTGCTTCATACCTACGGCATTCGTTCCTTTCCGAAAACTAAAAGTAAAACAACTAACGCACAAAAAACAGAGTTTGTTATGGCAATTATGGCAACTGTAGAATATTTGGGTGGCTTGCGCACACAGGCCAAACATTTAAAATCGGGTAATTTGGTTGTAACCGATGCACCAACCGATAACAATGGGCGTGGCGAAGCCTTTAGCCCTACCGATTTGGTAAGTGCAGCATTGTGCAGTTGTATGATGACGATTATGGGCATGGTTGCCGAACGAGAAGGTGTGGACTTAAAAGGCCTTACTTCTGAAGTAATAAAAATTATGGCTTCCAATCCACGAAAAATAGCTGAGGTACAGATCACTTTTTCGCACCCCGGTTTGGTTGCTACGGATGTTCAAAAACAAAAATTGAAAAACGCTGCTCTTACCTGTCCGGTAGCCTTAAGCTTGGCTGATAGTGTAAAGCAAACTGTTGTGTTTAATTTCTAAGATACTACCGTTTTGTTAGCAGCCCGATTAATTTCAGTTAGGTCTATTCCAAAATGTGATTGTGCATAAAGCGGTTTGTTCTGATAAATCAGAATGGCCTGTGGCGACTCGTGCTCTATAGCAAAGTCTGCAGCAATTTGATTGGATATGCTTCGGTGGGCGAGTAAATCCAGAAAGTACGGCTTAATAGCGGCAAACTCGGTATGATTCCAGTTGCGTTCCAATCTATCTAAAACGGCCCGGCTTATGGAGCAACGGGTGCTGTGTTTAAAAATAAGAACTGGTTGTTGGTGCGATTCGGCCTTTATAATTTCAAGTTGACCGGCTTCTTTAAGTTCAGTCCAATTCATTAGTCGTACAGGTCTTTCCACAATTCTTTTTCTTTTTTGTCGTAACGCGGTTTGCGCACCTTATCCTTAACGGCATCGGGCTGTGTGCTCTGGCGTTTAAATACTCCTGCCCAAAACAACTTGATATTGGTAAAAATGGTTCTTTCACCTTTCACATTGTTGTCCCTATTATGAGCAAATGTGGCATCCGGGAAATGTTTTTGATGGTTGAATTTATTCATCCGGATATTACCTTGATAATCGCCAATGCGTGCATAGGCTCTTCCTGGGGCAAGCACTTTCAGTGCATCTTTGTTGGCTAACGGAGCATGCCTGTAGTTTTTGGTTAACCTAACCTTACCGGTAAAAGCAGTAGCCTCGGCAAACGACCGTGAATATTTGATTGTGTTAAGGGCCGCATCGGCACTACTGGGATTGTGCTTGTACTCCCAGTAGCGTTTAAGAGCACCGGTATATTCTCCGGCTTTAACCGTTTCGCGGCTAGGCGAAAGCCCAGGCAAGGCTCCTTTAGCTGAGAGTTTATTCTTACCTGTTTCGCGTTGTTTTACACGGGCAGTAAGGTTGTTTACCGAGTAAACATTTTCATACGGGCTATGCTTCTTTAGTGCTTGCTCGGCCGCATTGGGGTTACGAACATACTCGCGTTTTAATAGCGGTAATTTTATTTTTCCGGAATAGTCCACTTCGCTTGCTTGCTTGCCTGTTGGGATTCGCGGTGGTAAGGGTTGTTCTTTATTGTTCCAAAGCTGTCCGCTAATACTTCCACCACCTTTTTCGGGTTTTCTTGTGCGTGCATAACCAGCCCAATCATAGCCTTCGCGGCTAAATGACTTTCGTACAAATGGTATGTTGCCCTGAAACCGGGCTGCCTTACTGGCTGAGTACTTTGCCGGCAACGGTTGTTCATTGTTATTCCATAGTTGCCCGCTCACACTGCCACCACCCTTTAGTGGTTTATTTGCTTTTGAATTACCGGCCCAATCATACCCTTCACGGCTAAACGATTTAACCTTAAAGGGCATATTGCCTTGAAACCGGGCAGCACTGCTGGCCGAGTATTTAGCTGGTAGTGGTTGTTCATTGTTATTCCATAGTTGCCCGCTCACACTGCCACCACCCTTTAGTGGTTTACTTGCTTTTGAATTACCGGCCCAATCATACCCTTCACGGCTAAACGATTTAACCTTAAAGGGCATATTGCCTTGAAACCGGGCAGCACTGCTGGCCGAGTATTTAGCCGGTAGTGGTTGTTCTTTGTTGTTCCAGAGTTTACCGCTTATACTACCACCGCCTTTAAGTGGCCGTTGCGATTTTATGCTTCCTGTATAACTAAGACCTTGCTGGCTGAAATTGCGTGCGGCCCGGCTTTGAGGCATAAATCCCTTGTAATTAACTTGAAACCGCGCAGCTCGTTGATCCAAAGGTTGCCGTACAGCTACCGGCATATGATTGTTGTTACGGTTAAAACCGCTTATGCTACCCCCGCCCTTGGGTGGTCGCGCGGCTTTTATATTACCTGAATAGCTCAAGCCGGTTTGGCTAAAACTGCGCTCAATACGGGGGGTGGTGCCTCTGTAATTGGCTTGCATACTGGCCGATTTAGGGTTGGCCGGCATACGAACACTAAGCGGAGTATTTTTGCCTTGTTTCATTTTTGCCGAAATGCTACCACCTCCTTTAAGTGGTTTTATTCCGCGCAACTTGCCCAAATCTTTTCGCATAAAGTTGGCACTTGCTCCAGGTGGCCGAGGTGTTAGCGGCTGATTGGAACTATACTTGCCCGAAACAGAACCCCCGCCTTTCTGTGGCTTTATACCTTTTAGTTTGCCAAAGTCCTGCTTCATAAAAGTGCCACCTATTCCCGGTTGGCGTGGAGGTAAAGGTTTGTTTGAGCCCAACGTACCACTAATAGACCCACCACCTTGTTTTCGTTTGGTTCCGCTTACGCGGGAAAGATCTTTTCGAATCATTCTTGCACTGAAGCCGGGCGAAATTTTTGGGCCATCGCCACGCTGGCCGGCAACCTGGTTATCGCGGCCAGAACTTCTGCGAATAGCATGGCCGGCAACATCACCCTTCCAGGCGCGTTCTCCTCTCCTTGAAGCAGTGGCATAACCCGAACGGAAGGTTCCATTGTAGGCCCGGTCGCCACGGTTTTTGCGTCCATAATAAGGGTTATCAGCTTTAACAAGTGGATTGGCTGGTGAACGGAAATTTTTGGTGCGTAAGGGTCTGCCTGCTAAATCGGTAGTAATGGCGCGCTCTCCTTTAGAGTATTTTCCCCAATACACATTTTTTCGACTGCGTGTTACATAAGCCTGAGAGCCTGAGCGGGGTGTAATTCGTTGCTTGCGACCGGGCGGATCTTGCCGGGTTTGCAATCGCGCCAGGCGCGAAAGTTCTTTTCGATTATCATAGGCTTTTTCGGGCGATTTGGAGGAATGATTTACGAACGGTCCCTTTTGCGGGTAAATATTAGCACGGCCGGCATTGATGGAGCGGGAGCGAATTCCTACAGGTTTGCCGCCAATGGGTTGCCCTGCTTTATCACCCGATTGGCGGCTGGCCTTGTACGGTGATTTAAACATTGTAACAGCCCGCTTAGCTGAAGATTGATTGGCGGTACGCAATTTATAGCCGGCAAGATCGCGGGTGGTGGCTTTTTCTTTTTTCTTTACTGACTTGGCCCGTGTTTGCCGGATGGTGGACTTGTTATTAATGGGGCGTTTATCCTGTGCGAAACTCACCTCTGCCGAAAGGCAAAGCAGGGCAATTAATCCCGTAAGGATTAAACCCTGTGTTGGCTTGTGCAGAAAGATGAATCGCTTCAAAATATGGCAATAAACAGGCTAAGATAAGGAAAATGCGGATGTTACTTTTATTGTGAATTTAACGCAGCAACCGCCTCAGAATTTTAAAAGCATTTCAATTCTACTTTTCAACCTTCCCTTTGGTAAAAAATTCTGTTCCAGCGTGGAGGCAAAGGGGATAGCAGTATCTAAACTTGCTTCGCGCAGCACGGGTGCATCGAGGTGCTGAAAAGCATGTTCGCTTATCCAGGCAGCTATTTCGGCACCAATACCTCCCGTAAGGGTATCTTCATGCAATACCAACACACGGTGGGTTTTTTTTACGGTTTGAAGTACGGCCTCTTTATCCCACGGTAATAATGTGCGCAAGTCCAGTACATCGGCACTTACATCAGGTAATTGAGCCAGTATTTCCTGCGCCCAATGCACACCCATGCCATAGGTGATGATGGATAGATCATGACCTTCGTTTACCAACCTGGCTTTACCAATTTCAACCGTGTAATAATCATCGGGGATGGTAGCTTTGATGGATCGGTATAAAAGTTTGTGCTCAAAGTAGAGATAAGGATTGGGATCGTTGAAGGCAGCACAAAGCATGCCCTTGGCATCGTACGGGTTTGATGGATATACAATTTTTAAACCGGGTGTATGGAAGAACCATGCTTCATTGCTTTGACTATGAAACGGACCGGCAGCAGTACCTGCGCCCGTTGGCATACGCACCACTACATCGGCAGGCTGACCCCAACGCCAATGAATTTTTGCCAGATTGTTTACAATCTGGTTGAAGCCTTCGGTAACAAAATCGGCAAACTGCATTTCTACCATAGCTTTCATACCTTTGATAGAAAGACCAAGCCCGGTGCCAATAATGGCCGACTCGCATAATGGTGTGTTGCGCACACGATGTTTCCCAAACTGCTCTACAAAACCTTCGGTTATTTTAAATACACCACCATAGTCGGCAATGTCTTGTCCCATTAAAACAAGATTGCCGTGGTGTTCCATACTTTGGCGTAGTCCATCGCTAATGGCATCGATAAATCTTTTTTCGGACGACCTCACCCCCGACCCATCTTCGGAGGAGAGGGGGGAGATTACGGTTTGATTGAAGGGAGCGTACATATCATTCAGCTCCAATTCTGTATCAGGTACAGGCAATGTTTCCTGAAAGGCTTCTGCCAGACCCGCTTCAATTTCTTTCTTTAATTTTTTTCGGATGCTATCGATCTGTTTTTGATCGAGTAGTTTTTCGTCCAACAAAAAGTTTTCGTAGTTGGAGAGTGGATCTTTTTTAGCCCACTCGTCCATTAATTTTTTAGGTACATATTTAGTGCCCGATGCTTCTTCGTGGCCCCGCATTCGAAACGTAATACACTCTAACAAAACCGGCTGTGGATTCTTGCGTAGGTTTTCGGCTAATGATTTTACGGTACTGTAAACTTCCAGAACATTATTGCCATCAACCTTAACGCCTTCTATTCCATAACCAATGGCTTTATCGATAAACTGCTTGCATTTAAACTGCTCGCTACTGGGTGTTGATAGTCCGTAGCCGTTGTTTTCGATTACAAAAATTACGGGGAGGTTCCATACGGCTGCTACATTTATGGCTTCGTGAAAATCGCCCTGGCTGGTGCCACCATCGCCATTAAAAACTACCGTAACCTTATTTTCTTTTTTTAGGGTGGAGGCGAGCGCAATACCATCGGCTACTCCGTTTTGCGGGCCGAGGTGCGAGATCATACCTACAATATAGTGTTCATTACTTCCGAAGTGGAAAGACCGATCGCGGCCTTTCGTAAACCCGGAACCTGTGCCTTGCCATTGGGCAAATAGTTTGGCGAAAGGAACATTGCGCCCCGTAAATACACCCAGATTGCGGTGCATGGGTAAAATGTATTCGTCTTTTTCCAAGGCTTGTGTAATGCCAACCGAGATAGCTTCCTGGCCAATACCGCTAAACCATTTGCTGATTTTATTCTGACGCAAAAGCACCAGCATTTTTTCTTCGATTAGCCGCGGAAATAGTAATGCTTCGTACAGTTGAAGTAGCGTGGTGTCTGCAAGTTTTTTGCGCTGAAATTTCATATTGAAATTTTAAGAATGTTGTTGTAACGAATCTGAATTGATTTCGGATTTAAGATCAGGGATTGTTTGCTTCTTTTCTTTTGTTGACACCAACCCGAATGTCATAACAATACTGGTGGCAAGAATAACAAAGAAGAGCAACCCGTTTTCAACGCCCTTTAGTTTTTGTGCATCGGGTATGCTGAAGAACAATAATATGCTAATAAGCCCGCGCGGGGAAAGAAAAAATTCAGCCAGTGAGGCGGTGCGCACAAATAGCTTTTGATAAGCAATTCGGATAACATAGATGATAACCACTACAATAGATCCGTAAATAAGCACATCTGCATTTAGTAGCGATTGTACGTTAAGTGTAAAACCAAAAATCAGAAAAAAGAAAGTTCGCACAATAAAGGCACTCTCGCCACTAAGTTGTACTAACTGATGCAGATCTTTATAAAAATTATCGTATTTAAATGTGCGCTTGAACCACGCGTTTCGAATCCAATGCAGGTTATTTAAAAATAACCCGAACGCCAGCACAATTACCAACGTGGGTAAATGATAATACTTACCAATAGCATACACTAATATTAATACGGCAATGATGAGGAAAAACTTTAGATGATGGGTGATACGTTTAAGCAAGTAAAGCAGTATAAGACAAAATGCGGCCGATAAGATCAGGATGAGGATAGTTTGCCAGCCTAATCTCAAAAACGAATTGAATCCGATTGTTTCATTAGCCAGCATGAAGTTGAATAAGATAATTCCAAAGATATCCGACAAGGAAGATTCATATACAATAAAGTCTTTACGGGCTACTGGTAGCGAGGCTGCCGAAGGAATTGCAATGGCCGAACTGATTACACCCAACGGTACTGCATTCAGGAAACAGGTTTTGAAATCGGCATCCAGCAGGTAATAATAGAAAAAGGCAATTCCCGTTGTGGTGAGTATCAGAATAAAAAAAGCTGAAGCCAACGAGCTTTTAATAAGTGCAGACTTTTCTCTTTCTAATTTTAATTCCAACGCACCTTCTAATACAATTAGAATTAACCCGATAGTGCCCACCAGTGGTAAGATCGGCTCAAAGTTAGGAATGGGGATGTTTACCCAGGTAGCAAGGTATCGAAGCCCGATGCCACTTAACAGCAACAGAATTACAGATGGGATTTTAAATTGCTTAGCGATCAGATCAAAGAGGTAACTGAAAATTACCAAACCACTAAGAATCATGAGTGTAATTTCAACGGACATACAGCAAATTGTCTTAGGCTGCTAAAATATAGAAAAAACCGTGCGTCAACCTATCTTGCACCAAATTCAGGTAATGATACCCTACACAACGTTTACACTCGCCAATGGCCTGCAGGTTATAGTGCATGAAGATCCCACCGTGCAAATAGCTGTAATGAATATTTTGTACGATGTAGGTTCGCGCGATGAAAAACCAGACAAAACAGGTTTTGCGCATTTGTTTGAACACCTGATGTTTGGTGGTTCGGCCAACATTCCATCATACGATGAACCTTTGCAGGTTGTGGGGGGCGAGAACAATGCCTTTACCAATACCGATATAACCAATTATTACCTCACCCTGCCAGCCTCCAATCTTGAAACGGGTTTTTGGTTAGAGAGCGATCGTATGTTGAGTTTATCGTTCGATCCGCAGGTGCTGGAAGTGCAGCGTAAAGTGGTAATTGAAGAATTTAAACAGCGCTACCTCAATCAACCTTACGGTGATGTGTGGTTAAAATTGCGCCCACTTGCATACACCAGGCATCCCTATCAATGGGCAACTATTGGCAAAGAGATAAGTCATATAGAAAATGCGACCCTGCAGGATGTAAAGGATTTTTTCTTTACCCATTACGTTCCCAGCAACGCCATATTAGTAGTGGCCGGTAATGTAACAGAGGCGCAGGTAAAGGCATTATCCGAAAAATGGTTTGGCCCCATACCGGCCGGAAAAAAACCAATTCGCAACTTGACGGCTGAGCCAAAACAAACGCAAAAGCGCACAGAAAAAATTACGGCTAAGGTTCCGGCCCATGCGCTTTATAAAAGTTATCATATGGCTGGTAGGTTTGATGTCGGGTTTCATGCGGCCGATTTGTTGAGTGATGTGTTAGGGCGCGGCCACTCCAGCCGGTTGTACAACCAGTTGGTTAAGGAGAAAGAGATTTTTACATCCATTTCTTCTTTTACAATGGGTACCATCGATCCGGGCTTGATTGTTGTGAATGGCCGGATAAAACCAGGCATTGAAATAGAGAAAGCAGAGGCTGCAGTAGATGTGGTTATTCAGGATTTGGTAGTGAATGGCGCAACGGCAGAAGAACTAACCAAAACAAAAAACCAAGCACTTACTACCATGGAGTTTGAAAAGGTGGAGGTAATGAACCGGGCTATGAACCTGGCTTTTGCAGCCTTGTCGGGCGATGTAAATTATGTTAATTATGAGCGTGAAAAGATTGCAGGTGTGAGCTTGCCGGATATTCAACAAGCGGCAATAGAAATACTGCGCCCCGAAAATGCCAGTGTATTATATTATTGTGCCGAGGGCAACTGAGTTTACAAACTCAGCGGAAGCGTAACCGTAAATTCAGAACCATCACCTACATCCGATTGTACGCTAATGTTGCCTTCCAGTTTATCCAACGTTTCTTTTACAATATACAAACCTAAGCCAGAGCCTTCGCTCGATTCGGATGCGCGGTAGAACATATCAAAAATCCGGTTATGATGTTCTGGTGAAATGCCCATACCATTGTCTTTAACGGTTAGTAATAGATGGTCGCCTTTTTTTAGTGCGCTGATGTTAATGAAGGGGTTGGGCTGATCGAACTTATGGTATTTGTAAGCGTTTGAAACCAGGTTGTTGATAATCACTTTTAAACGATTAGGGTCGGTTGAAATTTCAAGTGTCGGATCGATTTGTACATCGATGTGTACTTTTTTATTTACAACTGAGTAGGCAAGGTTTTGCACTACTTCGCGCACAAGCTCATTGAGCTTGACGGGTGTTGGTAATAAATCAAGTCGTTTGTTGCGCGAATAGTCTGTTACTTCTTTAATAAAACCTTCCATCGTTTTAATCCGGTCTTTCATCATTTGTAAAAACAAACCTACTTCTTCGGGGCGATCGGTTTTTTCTGATAGATGAATTAATCCTAACAAGGAACTGAGAGGCGCCCGCATATCGTGGCTGGCGCTATATACAAACCGGTCAAGTTCTTCATTAGTCTTAGCCAATTGTTCATTTTTCAAGGCAAGTTCAGCTTCAGCCTTTTTGCGTTCGTCTATATCGATAAGTGTTCCAACCAAAACTGTTTTACCGTTTTCATCCTGTTTAAATACTCCGCTATCCTGAAACCATTTATAAACTCCGTTTTTTGTGAGCAACCGGAATTCATTCTGATATGGTTTTTGTAAAACCAAGTGTTCACCAATTAGCTGGCGGGTACGGGCACGGTCTTCCGGAAATACCAATGGCGAAAAATCTTCTTCCCTGAGGTTATTCAATTCATGCTCTTGGTAACCTAATAAGCGTTTCCAGTCGGCACTAACGTAAATTGAGTTTTCGGCCATTCTCCATTCGTAAACACCGGCTTTAGTTCCGTGCAAGGCCATTAAAAATCGCTCCTCACTTTTTCTCAGATCGTTGGAGGTTTGCACAAGATTTTGTTCAATCTCGCGATTACGATTAATCAGAAAATAAACCACAAACCCATTGGATAAGATTCCAATAATCATATTTGAAACAAAGTTCATCCTTACCATGTGAGGCTCGTAGCTGGGTTCTGGAATAAGATTCAGATCGGCATAAAAGGCAACCAGCCCCAACAGCACAGGTAACAAAGCAAACAAAACACTCAAAACCCGATTGTAATAATTAAATAAAATTAACCCAACACCTGCACAGGTAATAAAATAAAAGTACACTCCTCCATACGGATGGTCCACATCGGCAAATATGAATACCAGCAAATTCAACATTATGAGCTGAGTAAGTGTAGCCGCGGTATATTTTTGTTGCCGGTTAAAAAAAAATGACGCGAGCCCTCCGGCTATCATTAATCCATAAAAGGGAATAAATACAGTTACGCCATTGGAGCTATCCAGAATAATATAGAATAAGGCTACAGTAAGAATAATTCCGGCAAACTGACTTCGCAACTTCGCATACTTGAAATCAGTACGCGATGGAATTTCTTTCTTGCCAACCAGGAAGTCTCGGTAGCTCATACGTTTTATGGACATTAAATATAAAATGTAATAATCATGTACCAACTATTACCTTTGAAGAAAAGTATTGGAAAACATGAAGTTTAGGGTTGGGTTAGGTTTCGATGTGCACGAGTTGGAAACCGGCAGAGATTTTTACCTGGGTGGTATAAAATTACCTGCTTCTAAAGGTGCGGTAGGTCATAGCGATGCCGATGTTTTGATACACGCCATTTGCGATGCCCTATTGGGTGCGGCCAACCTGCGCGATATTGGTCATCATTATTCCAACAAGGACCCGCGCTGGAGCGGTATGGATAGTAAGGTTTTTTTAAAAGACGTAACCCGCATGCTTACTGAGCTTGGCTGGAAAATTGAAAATGTAGATTGCACAGTTTGCCTGGAAGCCCCTAAAGTGAATCCACACATAGATGAAATGAAAAAAGTTTTGGCTCCCCTTATGAATATAGCCGAAGAAGACGTATCAATAAAAGCCACTACCAATGAAAAGCTGGGTTATGTGGGGCGCGAGGAAGGTGTTAATGCAATGGCAGTAGCGTTAATCAAGAAGGATTAAGTAAGGTATATGCCCGACATCCGCGTGATTTTAACCGGAGATGGATCGCATTCTTTACTAAATGCCGAACTGGATGAAACCTACCATTCCCGCCACGGGGCAGTTCAAGAATCGCAATATGTGTTTATCAAACAGGGTTTGAATTATTGGCTTGAACAAAACAAACAGCAGCAACTTACTATACTGGAGGTTGGGTTAGGTACGGCCCTAAATGCATGGCTCACTTTTCGGTTGCCGGAATTAGCCGGGCGGCAGATCAGTTACTTTGCAATTGAAAAATTTCCACTTACCAAAGCGGTTTGGCAACAACTTAATTATGCTGCACACGATCGGAATTTATTTGAAAAAATTCATGCGCTTGCGTGGAATAGCTGGCAACAAGTTACACCATTGGCAATGCTATTTAAAAGTGAAAGTTCATTGCATCAAATTGTGTTGCCCGATTTAAGTTTTGATATAATCTACTACGATGCCTTTGCTCCCAACAAGCAACCTGATATGTGGACGATGGATGTATTGCAAAAAGTGGTAATGAAGTTACAAGCCGGTGGTGTATTTGTAACGTATTGTGCCAAAGGCCAGCTTAAGCGCGACCTGAAAGCATTGGGATTGGAAGTTGAGAGTTTGCCAGGTCCACCGGGTAAACGCGAAATGATTAGGGCTGTGAGATTAAATTCTTAATGAACAGGAAGGCGTACTGTAAAGGTGCTTCCTACAGCCGGTGTTGATTTAACATCAATCACGCCACCAAGTTTTTCAACGGTTTCGCGCACTATGTACAAGCCTAAACCGGAACCTTCGCCCCGGGTAGTGGCACGGTAAAACATCTCAAAAATTCGTACCTGATGTTCGGGGGCGATACCCATACCATTATCTTCCACCGAAAGTATGAATTGATTTTTATGAATGCTTGCGCTGATCTTGATAAAAGGATCGGCTTTTTGTGTATCATAATATTTTATGGCATTTGATATGAGGTTGTTCAATACTACATTAAACCGAGGCTCATCGGTTTGAATCATCAGGTCGGCAGTTGTGTTTATCGTTACTGCAATTTTTTCGCGCTCATACAAAAACTTTAAACTACTTAGCGATGCCTGTATAGCATCGTTAACGTTCAAAGGTTTTTTATCAACTTCGGTGCGCACATTGCGCGAGTAGTCCGTAATCTCCTTTAAAAATCCTTCCATCACACCAATGCGTTCGCGCATCATTTTCAGGCAAGTAACAATTTCCTGGGGCGAAGTTGTTTTTTCAGTTACAGCAATAAGACCCAACAGCGATGAAAGCGGAGCGCGCATATCATGGCTTGCGCTGTAAACAAACCGATCTAACTCTTTATTTATTTTGGTTAGCGCTTCATGCTGTTTTAGTAATTTTCGTTCGGTTTGATAATTGGCTCGAAGCAAAATAACCAGCACATACGATCCAAACAGCAAGCTTATAACCAGGTTAATCAAAAAAATAGTACGCTCTATCTGAGGCGAGATATTTTTAGGTACGGGGGCAATCATGGTAGGAAACAAGTAGGCAAATATGGCAAGTGCTACCGTAACCAATATTAATAATATAGTTAGCCATTTGTACCGATGACCTAACAACACGATTGTAAGCGTATTAGTAAGAAAGAAAAAGAAAAACATACCATCCTGCGGCCTGTTTACGGATGAAAACAGATAGACAAAAGCGTTGCTGAGAACAACAATAAGCAGGCTTGATGCCAGGTGTTTGCCGCTACGATTCAGGTAAAACGAAAGGGCACTGCCGCCAATCAGTAAAACGTGCCAGGGTATAAAGTTAAACTCGCCCTGTACCATTACAATGGTTGCATAAATAACCCCTACAGTAATGGCAACCAATGCAAACTGGCCGCGCAGCATTGTCATTTTGGTTACGGTAGGCTCATCCGCTTCAGGCTGGTTACCTAATATCAGTTTTTTCAAATAGCGTTCAAAGGAGTTTTTCCTTTCTGTAAAGAAGGGCGAGGGCATCATCAAAATTCAAACTTTCTCAATAATAACCTGCTTTACTGAATTTATCATACTATTTCGCAAAGCCACAAAGTTTTTACCTTTGCAGCACAAAAAAAACAGAACATTGAGCAAGCTTGTAAAAATTGGTACTGTGCAAATGAGCTGCACAAAAGAACCAGCAGAGAATTTAGCAAAGGCTATTGAACGTGTACGCGAAGCCGCCCGAAAAGGGGCGCAGATTGTTTGTCTGCAAGAGCTTTTTACCTCGCTTTACTTCTGCGATGTGGAAGATTACGAAAACTTTAAGCTGGCCGAATCCATTCCTGGTCCGTCAACCGAATCATTATCAGCGGTTGCGAAAGAACTGGGCGTGGTGATTATTGCATCGTTGTTTGAAAAACGTACCGAAGGTTTATACCATAATACTACCGCTGTGATTGATGCCGATGGAAAATATTTGGGCAAGTATCGCAAGATGCACATTCCGGACGATCCGGCTTATTACGAAAAATTTTATTTCACTCCGGGCGACCTGGGCTATAAAGTATTCAAAACCAGGTATGCCACCATTGGTATTTTAATCTGTTGGGATCAATGGTACCCCGAAGCAGCACGCATTACTGCGCTGATGGGTGCAGAAGTATTATTCTATCCAACGGCTATTGGCTGGGCAACCTCGCAAGACGAAGCCACCAACACCGAACAATACGGAGCGTGGCAAACCATTCAGCGCAGCCACGCTGTGGCCAACGGTTTACACGTAGTGAGTGTGAACCGGGTAGGCTTCGAACAAAACGGAGCGATGAAATTTTGGGGCGGATCGTTTATCGCCAATCCACTGGGTAGCATTCTCTATCAAGGCTCGCACGACAAAGAAGAAGTTAACGTGCTGGAGCTTGATTTGAAAAAGACAGATAGTGTACGCACGCATTGGCCTTTCTTGCGCGATAGAAGAATTGATTCGTACCAGCCGATTACCAAACGATTTATTGACGAGGATTAGTCGATAGTCCATGGTCGATAGCCGACTATGG
Organism: Cyclobacteriaceae bacterium; assembly: GCA_019638355.1. GTDB lineage: Bacteria > Bacteroidota > Bacteroidia > Cytophagales > Cyclobacteriaceae > ELB16-189. Next base: position 413,361 of record JAHBTY010000002.1, on the reverse strand, counting down.
ACTATCGACCACCATACTATTGACTAAAAGATGAATACACCTAAAGAACTCGGCTTCCACTTCCCTGCCGAATTTGCCAAACATACAGCAACCTGGTTAAGCTGGCCACACAAGGAGGCATCATGGCCCGGCAAGATCGAAACGATTTATCCGCGCTACGCAGATTTTATTAAACGTGTAGCCGAAGGTGAAACAGTGAACATTAATGTAGTAAATGAAGCGATGCGTGAAAAGGCAACGCGATATTTAAACGAGGCTGGTGCTGATCTGCGTAACATTCAATTTTTTATTCACCCAACCAACGATGCGTGGTGTCGCGATCATGGCCCAGCGTTTCTGATCAATCCGAAAGAAAAAAAGAAAATGATTGTGGATTGGGGTTATAACGCCTGGGGTGGAAAATATCCGCCATTTGATTTAGATGATGTGATCCCAACCTTGATTGCCAAACATTATAATATTCCGGTGGTGGAGCCGGGTATTGTAATGGAAGGTGGCTCGGTAGAGTTTAATGGAAAGGGAACATTACTTACCACACGTGCATGTTTGTTGAATGAAAACAGAAACCCGCAGTTAAATCAATCTCAGATTGAAAAGTACTTGATTGATTATTATGGTGTCGATCACATTCTTTGGTTGGGCGATGGCATTATTGGTGACGATACCGATGGCCACATCGATGACCTGACCCGTTTTGTAAATGAAGATACGGTAGTAACCATTGTGGAGGAAAACAAAAGCGATGAGAACTACCAAATCCTGCAGGAAAATCTGAAAGAACTAAAAACACTTCGCCTGGAGAATGGCAAACAAATGAACATCGTAGAATTACCGATGCCTTCACCGGTAATATATGACGATCAGCGTTTACCAGCTTCGTATGCCAACTTCTACATTGCCAATAAGTATGTAGTAGTGCCAACCTTCCGCGATAAGCATGACGATCGCGCATTAGATATTTTGCAATCCTGCTTCAACGACCGCAAAGTAATCGGCATCGATTCGACAGACATCATTTGGGGATTGGGATCATTTCATTGTTTGAGTCAGCAGGAGCCAGAGGTTTAATGTTCACCGAAATCGTGTGAATAGATTTTTGTCTACGGGTTTGTTTTTGCCGATTCGGTTTTCTCTACCTTCGCGGTCGTTATGGATACTCGTAAGCATTATGCGGCAGCGGTTTCGGCTTTTCTGGTGTGGGGATTTTTCTCATTACCGCTTCGGGCGCTTAAAGATTTTACAGCCGGTGAAATTCTATATTTCCGAATTGCTTCATCTGTAATTATTCTGCTGGTCATTCTGTTTGGTTTCCGAAGGCATAAATTGAAGCTAGACCTGATGCGGTTGAGAACTTTTCAGCCAACGCAACGCAACCAGATTGTAGGATTAATTTTGGTTGGTGGCATTTTGCTGATAGTTAATTGGCTGATTTTTATTTATGTAATCAACGCCATCAATATTAAAACAGCCTCATTCTCATATTTTATTTGTCCTGTGCTAACGGCCGTACTTGGAAACTTTATGCTGCAAGAAAGGCTATCACATTTACAATGGCTGGCAGTTTCATTATGTATTATTAGTTGTGTATTACTGGGCCTGAATTCGGCCGCGGAGTTAGGTTATAGCTTTGCAATAGCCTTATCGTATGCCTTGTACCTGATAACCCAAAGGCGGAACAATGGGTTTGATCGATTATCGGTCTTATTTGTTCAAATGCTTTTTGCATTGCTGATTCTTTCGTTTTCGTTTCCTTGGTTGGTGAATGATGTACCGCAAACTTTTCACTTTTACGGATTGATTATAGTTGTGGCTGGAGTATTTACGGTATTGCCATTATTTCTAAACCTTTATGCTCTAAACGGCATTAACTCGACCACCGTTGGGATTTTGTTGTACATCAATCCGCTCATGAATTTTATAATTGCGTTTTTGGTTTTTGACGAAACCATTACTTCGCTGCAAGCCATCGGGTACCTGATAATTCTGGTTGCATTGGGTTTATTTAATTATCCCAACCTGCAGAAAATGCGGGTGCGTTTAACGACCCGAGCTAATGCTTAGAATGATTTTAAACCGCCAGGCGTAACGCAAACATCCAAGCGAACATCCAGTGCAGAAGTTTCAAATTCTTGTTCAGCCTCAAAAAACGATAAACCAACTTTCTTACAATCGGGCCGGCAAAGTTTTAGAAACCGATCGTAATACCCCTTGCCATAACCCACGCGATGCCCGCTTCTATTGAAGGCCAGAAGGGGAACTAATACCAAATCAATTTTTTCTGTTTCAGTAAGTATCCCATGCGCAGGTTCCTGAATTCCCCACGAGGTAGTTACCAGTTGATGCAATCCTTCAAAGTAGAAGTTCTCAAGTGTGTTATGGAGTACGTTGGTTTTCGGAATAGAAATCTGAATGTATGGAAACTCTCTCCGTAGCCGATCGATTATCAGCCAGGTATCGGGTTCGCGCTTCGAAACAACGGGAAGAAATGTATGAATGACCTTAACAAAGGAAAGATCAATGGTGGTGAAAAACTGTTGGTAAACCTGGAAGCTGAGTTGAGCAGATGCTGCATCTGAAAGAGCTTGTCGCTTTTCCAAATAGATTTTTCGTAACTCGGTCTTATTCATAAATCAAGGTATAAAACCGGAAATCGAACGGATCGAAGTGCATTAAAAGCTGTTGAATAAATTGCGAATCGGCCGGATAGAAGTTTAATAAATTGTCGGTACGCTCTTGCAAGTTGCCATTTGGAAACAACGCATCTTTTACTGCTTCAATTTGCTGAAGTTTGTCTGAATGTCTGCGTTTTTCTGCCCGCAGCATTTTTTGTTCAATGCGATTAAGCGCATTGGCAGTGCGTTTGGCTTGAGCACCAACAAATTGTGTTAAAGTGGCATCAATGGAATTGGCTTTAACCTGCAATTTTTCAAACAACACGCTTACCTGTTGCATTTCTTTGCTGATGGTAAGTTCCTGTGTTGAGTTATGCAGCACCCAATGATTGAAAATAAAATTCTTTTGCGCGAAGAATAACTTTAAATCAATGCCGGTTTTTTTCATTTTGCGATCGGTGGGTGCATCTACCACCATTGCAAAGTTGCGGGGCAATAAAATAGGGTAGGGTTGCTCAAAGTGATCGAACACTTTTTTTAGTTCGAGCCAATACACCAATTCAGCAGGACCACCAATGTATGCCAGGTTAGGTAAAATCATTTCTTGGTAAAGCGGGCGCAAGATTACATTCGGGCTAAACTCTTCGGGGTTGCTTTCAATTCGCGATTGTATTTCTTCACTACTAAATGAAAGTTTTGAATCCACTACGTGAAAAGTTTCACCACGTTTTTCAATGCGGGCACGCAACGCATCTTTCAGGTAAAAGAAATTTATGTCACGAGCATTCACCGGTGGGTGATAACCAGTTTTTTCTAGCTGTTGATTGGTTTGGTTTACTAATTTGGCCGGAGTATTCTCGAGGATGTCGGCCTTCATGACTGGTGCAAGGATCCGTTTCAGTTTTGGATGATCAGCATCCACTACTACTAAACCTTCATCCGCAAACAGATCATTTACGTACTGCCGAACGGCTCCACTTAAGGTTTTATTTTTAGTGTAGGCATTTTTGAAAATGGAAATATCACCCGGAACCTGATCGAAAAGTTTTTCAATTGACCTTGGATTAAATCGGCCTACAGCTCCGATCTGATTAGTTTCCCACGCATATTTTTTCCCAAAGGCTCTGAAGTATTTTATCTCTTCGTAATCATGATCTTCGGACGCCATCCAATAAACCGGAACAAAATTGTAGTCAGGATAGTGTTGTTTCAGTTGCTTGCAGGCATTGATTACCGTTACAATTTTATAAACGAAATAAAGCGGGCCGGTAAAAATATTGAGTTGGTGACCTGTAGTAACCGTAAACGTGTTTTGGTTTTTAAGCGCATCAAGATTTTTTTGGGTGAGTGTTGAAATTGTTAGCCCTTTGTATTGTTCCTGCAGTACTTCCGCTAAAGTGTTTCTATTCTGTTGCGGAAACGATTTGGCTTTGCTTTCAATCTGGGTTTTAAAATTTTCAATGCGGGGAAATTGTGAGTAGTACGATTTAAGAGCTTCTTTTCCATGAATGTAATCGAGAAAGAATGAAGAGAAAGCCTGGGTATCGGCCAGTTCCAGTTTCTGAATGCGCATACTAACAGCAGGTGTGTGAAAACATATCCCGAATAACGTCTATTTTCATTTAAAGTTCACAACAATTATAAGCGGAGTGGCTTGTTAAAATCTTGTTAAACCGGTTCGGCTACCAGGTCAAACTCACTGGCGGCTGTAATCTTAGCAGTAACAAAATCGCCTATGCGTAAATAGTTTTTACTCGCATCCAGAATCACTTCGTTATCTACTTCAGGCGAATCGAACTCGGTGCGACCATAAAAACTCTCACCTTCTTTACGGTCAATTAACACCTTCATCACTTTTCCAATTTTCTCTTGATTCAGTTCAAGCGAAATACCTTGTTGTAAATCCATTAATTGATCCACACGTTCTTGCTTTACTTCATCGGGCACATCATCGGCCATTGAATAAGAATGTGTATTGTCCTCATGCGAATAGGGGAACACACCCAATCTGTCGAAACGCGATGTCTCAACAAACTTCATCATCTCGTCAAACTCAGCTTCCGTTTCGCCCGGATGCCCGGCAATTAATGTTGTGCGAATAGCAATGTTTGGCACTTTCTCGCGAATGGTGTTTAAAAGTGCTTCCGTTTTTTCGCGCGTAGTACCGCGCCTCATCAATTGCAACATACGCGTGCTGCCATGTTGTAAGGGAATATCCAGGTAGTTGCAGATGTTGGGTCGGTTGGCCATCACATCCAGCACATCTAATGGAAAGCCAGTAGGAAATGCATAGTGTAACCGAATCCAGTCGATGCCTTCTACATCAGCCAGGCGGTTTAGTAACTCAGCCAGATTTCGTTTTTTATATAAATCCATTCCGTAATAAGTGGAATCCTGCGCTATCAATAACAGTTCCTTCGTTCCTTTTTTAGCAAGGTTTTTTGCTTCCAACACTAATTCTTCCATGGGTTTTGAAACGTGTTTGCCACGCATAATGGGAATGGCACAGAAAGAACAAGGCCGATCGCAGCCTTCCGAAATTTTTAAATAGGCAAAGTGGCTGGGGTTGGTGAGGATGCGTTCGCCAACCAGTTCGTGTTTGTAATTGGCGTTTAGTTGTTTTAGTAATCGCGATAAATCGCGCGTACCAAACCAGGCGTCCACATCCGGAATTTCTTTTTGCAGATCGTCTTTGTAGCGTTCCGATAAACATCCGGTAACGTAAACCTTTTCTACAATGCCTTCTTCTTTGGCATCTACATAGCGTAATATGGTGTCGATGGATTCTTGTTTGGCGTTATCAATAAATCCGCAGGTATTAATAACTACAATGTTGGCATCGTCTTTTTTTGATTCGTGCGAAGTTTCGATACCGTTACCACGAAGTTGGGTTAATAGTACCTCCGAATCCACCAGGTTTTTGGAGCAACCCAGTGTTACAATATTTACTTTGGTCTTTTTGGAGCCTTTGGTTTTCACAACTAGTAATTAGATGGCAAAAATACGAAATGCCCGAGGTAATTGAGTTTCCGGCAAGCACGGTATATTTGCACCTAAACTTAGTGTATTTGAAATTCGTTCGACTATCGTTGATTTTGTTGTTGGGGTTGTGGGGTTGCCTTACCGAACCCGATTGTTTTGATACTTCTGCCAACCTGTGCACTTTTGCGTTTTTTAATGCTTCCAATAACCCGGCAGATGTTCAGGTTGACTCTATTGCTATTTCGGGATTGCCCCAATTATTAATTCCCACACCTACAACTTTCCGGCAGATTGCACTACCTTTTAACCCTGCCGAGCCGGGTGTAACGGTTACATTTTACTTTGGCAATGTACCTCAAACCGTATCGTTAAGGTATCAGTTAAAAACTGAAGTGGTTTCGCAAGATTGTGGTGCGCTTGCCTACATTTCGGACTTGAGTCTTGTTGATTCTTCTTTCGATAATATTACCGTACTTAATAAACAACTTGCAACCAATGCCGGTACCAATGTTAAAGTTGTTATACAGTAGTTTATTGGTTGTGTGCTGTTTGCAAGTGGTGGCACAAGTTAACCAGCGTGATTCGTTGCGTGCCATTCGCAAACCAACCGGTTTGCGCATTGGTACCGATCTGATTGCCCTTGGAAAAACTATTGCACAACAACCGTTACAAAGCTGGGAGGTTACAGCCGATGTAGATTTGGGCCGCTACTATCCAATAGTTGAAGCAGGAAAATGGTCGCGCGAAGCAACACTTACTAACGGTGTTTATACCAACGAAGGTCAGTATTACCGCCTGGGTGTTGATATTAATTTTTTATTAAAAGATCCCGATAAGAATATGTTTTTTCTGGGCATGCGGTATGGACGTGCTCAATACAGCGAGCGGGTAGTGTATTCCATTGCACCCCAATTATTTCCAGTAGTAGAGCAGGCTGTTGCCAATACGGATGCTGCCGCGGGTTGGATTGAACTAACTACCGGCTTGCGTGTAAAAATATGGCGGGGATTCTGGATGGGTTATACCGGCCGTATGAAATTTGCGCCTCACACTACGGGTACTTCGGGTTTTGATTCGTATGATATTCCGGGTTTTGGTTTGCCTTTTAAAGGGCTCTATTGGGGTTTCAATTACCAGGTGTTTTGGCGAATACCGTTTAAGAAAAAATCATCTAATGTTGACTAACATTAGTAATTGATCGTAAATAGCGTGATTTAACCGATCCGCTTAAACAACGAATCCACAAATTCATTTTTATTAAATACTTGCAGGTCGTCCACTTTTTCGCCCACGCCAATATAGCGCACGGGTATCTTAAATTCATCACTAATTCCAATTACTACGCCACCTTTAGCAGTACCATCTAATTTGGTAATGGCTAAACAAGTTACATCGGTTGCTTTGGTAAACTCGCGCGCTTGTATTACAGCGTTTTGACCGGTACTTCCATCCAATACTAACATTACATCGTGAGGCGCATCGGGAATTACCTTTTGCATTACGCGCTTGATCTTTGAAAGCTCAGCCATCAGATTAACTTTGGTATGTAACCGCCCTGCTGTATCAATAATTACTACATCGGCATTTTCTTTTACACCATACTCTACAGCATCAAAAGCCACAGCTGAAGGATCGGTGTTCATACCTCTTGCAATTACCGGTACACCCACACGCTCGCCCCAAAGTTTAAGTTGATCAACCGCTGCTGCACGAAAAGTATCGGCTGCACCCAGCACTACCGTTTTGCCACGCTGCTTAAACTGTGCGGATAACTTTCCGATGGTAGTAGTTTTGCCCACACCATTTACCCCCACAACCATCAACACATAGGGCTTTTTGTCTTTTGGAATTTCGAAGTCGCCTTGCTGCGTATTACTTTCTGCCAATAACCCGGCAATTTCTTCTTTCAGAATTCTGTCCAACTCAGAAGTGCCGAGGTATTTATCGCGTGCCACACGGGCTTGTATGCGTTCAATAATTTTTAATGTGGTATTAATACCCACATCAGACGAAACCAGGGTTTCCTCCAGGTTATCCAGCACCTCATCATCTACAGTCGATTTACCGGCAATAGCTTTACTCAGTTTACCGAAAAAACTTTCTTTTGATTTCTCCAGGCCCTTGTCGAGGCTCTCTTTATTTTCTTTAGAGAACAGGTTAGATAAAAAAGACATGGCGGTGAAGTTAGCAAGTAAAACAGATAATTTGTTGATGAAGAGGTTAAAGGTTTGTGAGGATACTAACCTTGGAAAATTTTGGTGGCGGTCAGAGGTTTATGAGTACAACCCACCAAACAAAAAAAGTCCCGCAAAGGGGACTTTTAATTCGATCTGGAAGGGAAGAATTATCCTTTCTTTGCTAGTGTTTCTTTCACCAGGTCAGAAACAACAATTTCTTCTTTGAAGATATAGGCACCCGTTTTTTCAGAGCGCACGGCACGAATTACTTTGGCGTAATTTTTACCATCTGTTTTCTTTAAGGTCGCAACAACTTTCTTTGCCATGATTACTTAATTTCTTTGTGAAGAGTATATTTTTTCAAAACCGGGTTGTATTTCTTTAACTCAATACGCTCGGTAGTGTTTTTACGGTTTTTGGTGGTAATGTAGCGGCTCATACCAGCCTGGCCAGTAGCCTTGTGTTCTGTACACTCTAAAATTACCTGTATTCTATTACCTTTCTTTGCCATGGTTCAGCCTGATTAATCGTGATTAGATGGAGAGCGTTCCTTTAGCCTTGGCCTCTTTCAAAACTGCCGTAATACCTTTCAGATTGATGGTTTTTATAGCTTTTGCCGAAAGCTTCAGTGTGATCCATTTGTCTTCCTCTGGAATGAAGAAACGCTTGGTTTGAAGATTAGGGTAGAACCTGCGCTTGGTCTTGTTGTTTGCGTGCGAAACGTTATTTCCAACCTGAGGTCTTTTTCCGGTAATTTGACAAACTCGTGCCATACTTGATTTGAAATTAGTTACCCTTCTTAAAAAGGGACTGCAAATATCGGGAAATCGACCCCAATAATCCAAAACCGATTTTAAATTAATGAGGGAATTACTCTTAATGAATGTAAATAACTGATTTTTAGTTGATTATTAATGTTTTGTCGAACATTCTCCCACCCTTAACTTTAAGGCAAAACCTCCAAACGCTACCATGAAAGCTTGCTGGCCTTTTCTGTTTATTCTATTTAGCATTTCAGCCCTTGCCCGTCAGTTTGATGCTGCCGGTAGCCAAACGCAAATGCAAGGCATGGCGGACCAGCAGAAGGTTCGGTTCATTAATGAGAATTTTTATGCCCTTTATAGTGCTGATTTTGCGAATGCCAAAGCCCTTGCCGAATGGGCGGCTGCAAATGCGGCATTAAACCAGTGGCAGCAGGAAGAAGCCTATGCACAAATGAACTGGGGAATTGTTACTTATTTATCGGGTGATTATGAACACGTTCCGGAAAAATATTTCCGATCACTTTCATTATTTGAAGAACTGAACGACAAAAATGGTATAGCTGCGGTGAACAACGAAATGGCAGTTTTCTATCACAAGCAAAATGACCTGGACAAAGCCCTTGCATGTTTGGCTGTAGCTGAAAAAAATGCCCGCGAAGTAAATGACCTTAAGCACCTGGGTACCTCGCTTGCGCATCGGGGAGCATTTCTTTCCAGACGTGGAAAAATTGAAGCAGCAAAACCGTACTACCTGGAAGTTTACGAAATCCGCAAAAAAACCGCGGACAGTGTGGGGTTGGGCTATGTACTGCTGGATCTTTCAGAAATAGCGCTGCACGAAGGAAATCTAAACCAGGCACTCAATTATATAAGTGAGTCGAGCAACATCCGCCAAAAAATTGGCGATAAACAAGGTGTGGCCGTAAACCTGGTAACAAAAGGCGAGGTACTTCTTCAGGCAAAAAAAATAAAAGAAGCAATCGCATCGCTTGAAGCCGGATTAAAGCAAGGCGAAGCCATTGGCTATATCGATCTGGTTAAATTTACTTTGGGTGCTTTGGCCGATGCACATATTGAACTAAATGATTACAAAACGGCCTACACTTATCGTGAACAGCACCATGCTTTAAACGATAGTCTGTTCAACCTCGATAAGGCCAAAGTAATTCAGGAAATGCAGACCCGGTACGAAACTGTAAAAAAGGAAAACGAAATTCTGTTGCTAAAACAGGAGAACGAAGTTAAAGACTCGCGGCTGGCCCAAAGCATGCAGGCTATAGTAATTCTGCTGGTAGTGCTTGCGCTGATTCTGGCGTTGGGTTACTTATGGAAAAATCGGTTGCAGCTAAAACAACAGGCCGAATTGCAGTCCACACGTGCTGCCTTGCGCGAAAGTCAATTGAAAGCGGTAATTGCCTCGCAGGAAGAAGAACGCAAACGTTTTGCGGCCGATCTGCACGATGGTTTCGGACAAATGATTTCGGCTTTACGCTTAACACTATCGAAAGAAAAAATTGAGAAGCCAACGGTAGATCATGCCTTGGGTGTATTAAATGAAATGAATACCGAAATTCGCAACATTGCTTTTAACCTGATGCCCCAGGTGTTGGTAAAAAACGGACTAAGCGAAGCAGTAAAAGAATTTGCTGCTCGGATCAACCGAGCTGGGGCGGTTGTTGTAACGGTACAAACTTTTAATTTGGATGAGGCCATGCCCGCAGATTTGCGCATTGCCTTGTACCGTATTTGCCAGGAGTGGGTAAACAATATTTTAAAGTATGGCGCAGCCAACCATATTACCATTCAAATGGTGCAACATCCGCAAGAGTTGGTGCTTACTATTGAAGACGATGGTACTGGTTTTGATTTGAGTACCCTCACTGCGGGCCAGGGCAATGGTTGGAAAAATATTAACTCGAGACTACACATGATTAAAGGCACTATTGAAATTGATACCGCACCCGGTCGCAGAGGAACTACACTGGTAGTAGCCGTGCCGTTGGCCATGGCCCAAGCTGCCTGACTCCGTGCCACCACGTAGGTTTGAATACCAGCATGGAGGTATTTAACGCAATACCAAACGCAGCTACTTTGCTTGCGTGAAAGTTTCAGCTGAATACACATTTAAAAATAGTGCCGGTGAAAAACCGTGTACGGTAATGCTTACCGATTATAACCTGATCGTGCAAACGGATGGCCAGCAGCGATCTATCCCATATGCTAACATAGCTGAGGTACGTTTGTGCCGATCGCGTAACCGGTTTAAAATTATTATTCAACCCGATGGTCAGTCGGCTATTACGGTAAGCAATCAATTTTATTTATCGGGCCGCGAGCGGGAAGATCGGTCGCGGCAGTATACCACGTTTGTGCGCATTCTGCATTTTCATTTAAAAGAAAAAAGTACCCCGGAATATGTATGCGGAAAACACTTGCATCGGTTAATTACCTGGGCTTGTGTTTTGGTAGTGCTTTCGTTTGCTGCAGCATTTGTTCTTGAGTTTATAAATGTAAATCCCATTAGTACATGGGGCCTTGCCTTGCTGCTTTCGGTGGGTTCGTTACTGATCCTGGTTGCTTCAAATTGGGGTCGGTTTCCGAATATTTATAAACCCGATCAAATTCCGTTTCAGTTTTTGCCGCAGTAAATATTTTGAATAAATTTAAATAACAACAACATCTTTTCGTAACTGAAAGTTGAAATCACATGACACTATCAAAACTCATAGTTCCTTTCGTTCTTATATTTAATATCCACACCGGACAAACAGAGGCCGAATGTAGTTTCAACAACCATCGGCTTTATGGCAGGGTACAAGTTGTAGATTCATTTCCCGACCTGAAGGTACAAGTAGTGAATGCATTTCCCGACCTAAAAGTAAAAGTTGTAGATAGCAATCCATCCACTTGTGGCGAATGGAAAATGGTGAGCAATTTTCCGGATATAAAAATCCAGTTTGTTACTTCATTCCCCGATCTAAAAATCCAATACGTAGAATCCTTTCCGGGATTAACCAAATAAACAACAGGCAACGTGCCCTTCAATTTCATTAAGCGATAAAAAATCGCATCTTTAAGTCACAACCTTACCTATGAACGCAAACCTACCCATTAAACTTATGCTGGTTGATGACCATCGCATTGTTTTGGATGGTTTGAAATCCATGTTCGATCAGGATGTGAATTTTAAGATTGAAGCCACCGCAGGTAGTGCTGAAGAAGCGATGAGTTTATTGCAAACCAAGCGCCCCGATATTTTACTTACCGATTATCGCCTGCCCGATGCCAGTGGTTTGGATTTATGTGTGTGGATTAAAAATAAACTACCAAACACCAAAAGGGTAATTCTGAGTATGCACGATGAAGGTGCCTTGGTGCGCCAGATTTTAAAAGAAGGTGTGGATGGTTATATTCTGAAAAGCGTGCAACAACTAGAATTAAAAAATGCGTTGCACCAGATTATCCGAGGTATGCCGTATGTAAGTCCGGAGATAACACGCTTGCTGCTTACTGAAATGGGGCAGCAGCCGGAAGAGTTGCTGACTTCCCGCGAGCGTGAAGTATTGAACCTGATCGCTAAAGAATATTCCAACAAACAAATTGCCGACAAACTATTTATAAGCGAGCGTACGGTAGAAACGCACCGAAAAAATATTTTCAGAAAAACGAATACTACTACGCTGGTTGGACTTATCAAATATGCGTTCGCGAATAATCTGATTCAGTAAGCTTTCTCCAAAACTTAAGCTTGTAGAATCATCGCCAGACTTTCAAGTTCAAGGTGCGTAAAATCAGGTATTACGAGATCGCAATGTTTTAACTCGGCCGGAGTGTGGGTGGTAGTTACTCCAACCACTGGGGCACCTGCACGTTGCGCAGCTTCAATCCCCGAAAGGGAATCTTCAAACACGATGGTTTGTGCTGGAGCGAGGTTCAAAGCTGCGGCAGTCTTCAAATAAATTTCGGGGTTGGGTTTTCCATGCTCTACGTGCGCCTGATCGAGTATTACTGGAAAATATTTTCGTAAACCGGTGTTGTCCAAAACGAAATCCACATTACTGCGCGGGGCCGAAGTGCCAATGGCACAGGGAATTTTCTGGTTTGTTAACTTTTTTAAGAAAGACTCCAATCCGGCAACGGGTGTAATCACATCTTTGTATATAGCCCGAAACATCGCCTCCTTTTCTTCACCCAACTCCAGTAATCTTTCTTTGGGAAGTTTACCAAAGAGATTGGCAATCCACTCGTTATTGGTGCGGCCGTAGATGCGCTTAATCAATTCCTCATCGGTAAAATGATAGCCATACTTTTCACAAAACTGTTTTAACGAAATTTTATGGTATGGATTGGTGTCAACAATAACACCGTCCATATCGAACACAACACCAAAAGAACTCATGCGAGAATATCAATTTATAATTACAAAACGCCTGCCAGTAGTTTTTCCCTGATAGGAAAAGCGCGCAATATAAATACCGGGTAGTAAACCAGAAACATGGATGGGATATTCCTGGTTGGCAGGTATGAAATAACTATTTGAAATGCGTTGCCCGATTAAATTATAGAATTGAACAATCATATCGCGATCGGCAATGATGTTGAATGTTTCGTTGTTGCGAACCGGGTTGGGAAATAAATCAACTACGGGTTCTTCCGAAAGGGTACTGCCTTCCTGATTCTTTAGGAGTATAAGTCCCCCGGTAATAGTTCCGCATACAATAGCTGGCTTATCGCTGTTAAAGAGATTAACGGTAGCCGGCCAGATGCGGCCGCCCAGGTTTTTTGATTCGTGCGTTTCGGTTATTGGATTGTAAATAATTTCCGATACGCCTGCGAGGTTAGAATTCTGCGCGCGGAAATCTTTGAAGATTGTTAACTCACCACGTTGGTTTCCCATTATCAAATCGGAACGACCGTCAGCATTCAAATCGGCTGCAGCCAATGCCGGGTTTTGCCTGTCGGTACTGGCAGCCAGGCCTAAAAAATTTCCGTTTACCTGTGTGAAAGTTGGTATTGTTGATCCGGTATTGCGCCAATACTGAACGGCCCCGGTAGCTTTACCAATCAGAATATCATTTTTGCCGTCCTGATCAACATCTACTACTAAAATATTTTCCTGCTGCCCGAACGAAAAGTTTACCGACTGAACCGATTGCCCGTTTAGATTTAACTCGCTTGCAGATTGATTGGGAATAAAAAATAAACCGGTAATTCCGGTTTGGAAATTGGTGGCTGTAAATACAAAGTCCAGTGTAGCATCGGCATTCATATCAGCAAACTGTAGCTTTACATTAAAGAAAGCCGAGTTTGAAAAACCCGCAAAGTTTTGGTTGCGCAGCTTGAAGTAAGCTTCCCTTGCTGAGCCGGTGTTTTCATAAAACTGAATTGTGCTGGCAAAGCCAGGCCCGGCATAATTACTAACAAACATATCCTGATCGCCATCGCCATCGGCATCGATAAAAGCAGGCACGGCATAATCTCCTACATCAATCATTTCATCTTGTAAGAAATTATTTTTTTGAAATGTGAACTGGGGTGTTTGTTCGGTACCCGTGTTTTTATAATACCAAAGCGAGTTGCCGAAGTTAATGCTGTTGGTAAACGTGCGGGCATATACATTGGGCGAAGCAAGCAAATCGCGCTTGCCATCGAAGTCAACATCCTCGTAATAACCCGCGGGAAAGAGCATAAAGTTGATTGGATTAACAGATGGAAATAAGGTTGCACTATTCATGTTAGCTGTTTCGGCAGTACCAATGTTTTGAAGAAATGAGAGTTCAGTACATTCTTCTTCGCTAAAAAATAAATCGCGATCACCGTCTCCGTCCACATCAATAGTAAGCATGGCTTTACCACCGGCATGTTGTATTCGGCCATTCGGTATGGAGTTACACGGGGCTCCACCAAATGCAAAAAAGTTGCAATCACATTCTTCCAGGTTGCCGAAGGTTTGGGTTACGCGTTCTAATTGTAATGAATCGCACGTGCCGGTTCGTTCCATGCTCAGGTTTTTATGGTATTCGATGGTGCCAATACCAACAAAACGCACATTCAAAATATCCAGATCACCATCGCCATCTATATCATCAATAACCGGAATATCGGAAGCATTGAGTTGCAGGTTTACATTGAATGTAAATCCTTTTGTTAACACAGGTCTTCCGGGATCATACGGTCGCCAGGAAAGCAACTGCCCTGGTTTAGTTGTGTTAACAAACGCAACCATACCAAACGGATCGCTGGTAAATAAATCGTTCTTTCCGTCACAATTAAAATCGCGCAGTAATAGCCATTGCGTTACCTCGGCAGGAAATAACGATTCGTATTCAGGCGCATATTCGTAGCGATTGCCGGCATTCAGGTAAGTCAAAATTTTATTTGATGTGCGATCAAAAATTACCAGATCAGCTTTGGTATCGCCATTCAAATCAATTGTGTTGATTTGTGCAGAGTTAATGCCACCTGCCCACGGCATGGATAAAACGTTGCCGTTAACTTCAACCGGAATGCTTTGATCGATGGTATAGGTAAACTGACCGTAGGCACTGCACGATAAAATCAGGATACACACAAGCCAACCGGTTCTCATAAAAATATTTTCAATCTCTATAACGCTTACCCACAGGTACCTGTTATCTTGCTTGCAAGATAGTTTTAGTTTTATACAATCGCATGCACATTCAGCAACTCTACCAGCGCTTTTTAGAGGCCGGCAAGGTATCAACCGATACACGGCAAATTGTACCCGGCTCCATTTTTTTCGCTTTGCGCGGAGATAAATTCAATGCCAATGAGTTTGCAGCCCAGGCCTTGGAGAAAGGCGCCTCTTATGCCGTAGTGGATGACGAAAAATATGCAATAAACGAACGCTGTATTTTGGTAGAAGATTCGCTAACTACTTTGCAAGCGTTAGCGAAGCATCATCGCAGCCAATTGACTATTCCGGTTGTGGGCCTTACGGGATCGAATGGTAAAACTACCAGCAAAGAGTTGGTGCTGGCCGTGTTGAGTAAAAAATATAAAACTTTTGCTACCCAAGGCAATCTCAATAATCATATTGGGGTGCCGCTTACTGTTTTGTCCATTGATAACACCTATGAAATAGCGGTGGTTGAAATGGGGGCCAATCATGTGGGGGAGATTGCATTGCTAAGTTCAATTGCCAACCCCACACACGGATTTATAACCAATATTGGTAAAGCACACATTGGTACGTTTGGTGGTTTTGAAAATATTATCAGGGGCAAGTCCGAGTTATACCAGCATTTAATTACTAACAACGGTACGGTATTTATTAATTCTCAAAATCATATTTTGGCTAACATGGCCAAACGATTTAGGCAACCGTATTTTTATCCGGCTGCGGGCGATTATTATCACGCTGAGTTGATTGATGCCGATCCGTTTATCCGATTTAAGGCTGAAGACGGCCAGGTTGTACAAACACAATTAATGGGTTCTTATAATTTCGAAAATATTGCTGCGGCACTTTGTATTGGAAAATTTTTTGGTGTAGAGGCAAAAGCGGCCAACCGGGCAGTTGCTGAGTATGTGCCTGGCAATATGCGATCGCAGGTAATAACAAAAGGTTCCAATACTATTATTTTAGATGCGTACAATGCCAACCCCAGTTCGATGGAAGCAGCTATTGAAAGCCTGGCAGCTCTAAAAGCAAAAAAGAAAATAGCCATTGTAGGCGATATGTTTGAGTTAGAAGAAGAGGCCACAAAAGAACATGCGCGGATAGGCGAGCTGTTGAAAAGTAAAAACTTTGATGCAGTAATTTTATGTGGTTCGCTTATGCTATCTGCGAAAGCAAAAGTTGAAACTGCCATTTACTGCCAACAAAAATTTGAGTTGGTGGAGTGGTTACAGAAAAATCCGATAAACGATGCTACCATATTGGTAAAGGCTTCGCGGGGTATTGGGTTAGAAACTATTGTGGAATTTCTATAAAAAATATGGTACCACACACAGCTTATCACAACTCGCAGCAAGCGCTGAAGATGAATGGCGCTTTTATAAAACTTACACCCGAAGATTTTCAGAATCTGCTAAACCGAAATGAAGGCCTGGCGGTGGTAACTACCAGCACTACTTTTTTTGGAACCACGTTTACCTACGTTACTTCGCATAAAGGTCTGATCTTTTACTGCAAGACCAAGTCGCAGTTAGCTGTTTCGAATAAACATGAAACAATTTTGGCGCAGTCTATTGCTTTACCAGTTATGTAAATAAAAAAATATGAACCTTGTTGTAATTCAATCTTTTCTAAAATCCATTGCTAAAAACAATAACCGCGAGTGGTTTGAGAAGAATAAGCCAAAATACATAGAAGCAAAAACGTTATTCGATGATTTTGTGGAGGCATTTCATAAGGAACTTTTAACGTTTGATGAAAGCCTGGCTGCATTAAATCCGCGCAAGCTGGCATTTCGCATTTATCGCGATGTTCGGTTTAGTAAAGATAAACGTCCGTATAAAGTTAATATGGGTGCCGGACTTTCTCCGCATGGCAAAATGGATCAGGAGCCTGGTTATTACATCCACATAGAACCTGGAAAAAGTTTTATTGCCGGTGGATTCTATATGCCAAACCCTGAGAACCTTGCTAAAATCCGACAGGAGATTGATTACAACACCAAAGGATTTTTGAAAATCCTCAACGATAAAAAATTCAAAAAATATTTTTCGGGTTTAGATGATTTCGACAAACTGAAAACCGCACCCAAAGGCTATCCAAAAGATCATCCACACATTGACCTGCTCAAAAACAAAAGTTTTGTGGTGTCGCACTACTTTACAGATAAACAGGTGCAGAATAAAAAATTTGTTAAAACAGCGGCCGAAATTGCAAAGGCCATGAAACCGCTCAATGATTTTTTGAAATCAGCGGTTGCCTGATTTATGGATCATACACCGTGGCTGGTGCTGTTATTAGATTGGTAGGGTACTTGATGCGCAGGTTAGCTCTGAACTCAAATCGCCAGGGATCGAGTGCTTCTACAGTTTTAGGATAAAAATACACCCGTGCCTCTATCGTGTTGAATATTAAATTTTCGTTTCGGGCACGCAGGGCTGCCGAAAATCCGGAATAGAAATTTTGCTTCTGAAAAAGCGCGCGGTTTTCTCTGGCGAGGTAAGCCAGATCAATTCGCGTAACGGGTGCAAAATGAAATCCGGCCAGTTTCCACGGTGTAAATACCACGGTTTCGGTACGAAAATATAATCGTTGTGAACCTTGCAAACTATCAGGCCTGAAACCTTGAATACCATTTGCATCGCGAATATCCAGCGTCCTTTTTTGTCCGCGATTAATTTGCGCGGCATAATTTATTTCGGCCTGGTGCCTGATTTTTGTTTTACCCATAAAATAAATACGGCTGAAGCGACTAATTCCGAACTGAGCCAATCCATCTTCAATAAGTTCATTACTCCAATAGTTGCCGAGTTTAACATTGTATGTGTAAAAGGTTCCCATTTTATTTACGGTACTCAGGTTCAGTTCAGCACCCGTATAAATTCTTTTTTTATGAAATTCATTTTCCCAGCCACTGGTAAACGATAATCTATAACCATACGGAACATCTTCCGTTCGTCCAAAACCCAATACATAATTGGTTTTGTAGAAATCTTGTTTAAAGAAAGTAAGCTGTGTTAAAAATGTAGTTCGATCAGAATACAAGAGTTGATCGTTGACCGAAATGTTCTCAGGCTTTTTTAAAAATCGCTCTTCAAAGGCACGCACCGCTATGAACCTGCGATTACGATTTTCAGCCAATGAGTTAGGAAGTTTTTTAAATCCAAACGAGTAGCCGGCCCAGGCATCGTGTATCAGGTATTCATACCGCGCAAATTCTGAACTTTCCTTGTGATTAATATTGGTTGACCAATTACGACTTATTTCGGCCGCCCCGGCCCATCGTACAAACGGATGGAATAAAGGCCGATCTAAACGAAAAAAATAGGCGCTCTCATTTTCGTTTCCCACACTGCGGCCGGTATTAATTTCCGTATAACTGGCGGTTGCGTTTACAAAACTTCTGAACAGATTTGTTTTGCGATAGAGATATTCAAAACCCGTGGTTGGGTTTCTGTCAGCATCATACACACCCGATAGTTGTAACCGTTGGCCCATGCCACCCAGGTTTGCTTCCTGTAGGCGAAAGCGATGTTCGGTAATGCCGCGTGGCGAAAACGAGGCGCCCAGGCTAAACACATCGCGCGTCATTACCAGTAAATCAACCGAGTCGCTGTTTTCTGAAATAGGTGAAACAAAAATTTTTGAGTCGAGAATGAAGTCCAGATCGCGCAGGAAACGTTCGTTATCCGCTGCGCGATAGGGATTAAACGGTTTACCTTCGCGTAAGAAAATATTTTCACGCACCACCCACTCTTTGGTATCGTTGTGCAGGCGATTGGCCATGCGGGCAATAGACGACCGGAACCTGCGCGTAGTGTCCTGCACGGTACGATCAAAGCCAATGCGGTTGATATGGATGTGACGAATAATTTTTCCTTCGTAAGGAAGAAAGGCATCTTCACTTTTAATGGTGATTACCGTATCAGCTTTTGGCGTGCGACTAATAGCCTCCACCACCTGCCGGGTTACTTTGCCTTGCTTGAGTTGTTCGATTTTTTTAACGCGGGCGGTGTCCTGGGCTGTTGCCGAAATGGACAAAACGATTAACCCCATCAGACCAAGCACCCCGGTTTTCATATCCGCTCAGAATCGGAGTGTAAGTTACGGGATTAATTTTTTGGTGGAAGGTAGCTTGCATGTTGGCTGCCCACCGGGTGGGTGCATATTTATACATTATTAAACACCAACCTTAGCAAGATCAAGGGGCTATTTGCCACCGGGTGTCCGATTGCACATTGGAGTTAGAATTTTCCGGTTTGTAAAATTTAACCGACCGTACAACTAAACCAAGTAGGTTAGGTTACACAATAGTGTAAACTAATTTGGGTAAAAGCCCATTTGGGCCAATTCTTAACAGGTTTTTTGGGATTATCAATTGAGAATAATTGGTTTTTCACGCAAACTGCAAACGATAAAGTACCAGCGGCTTCAGGGTTTACTAAATTGTTAATAAAATGTTCGAAAGATTTAAAACGAATGCTGTCTTTTTTGAGAAGCAAAAGGGATATTTTTGCTTCCTGAAAATCCAATCACTTAAACCCAATTTTATGAGGAAAACTCTACAGTTAACCCTTATTATGATGCTGGTTGCTGCAGGAAGTTTGTTTGCCCAGGTAACAACTTCTTCTGTAACAGGCTTTGTTACCGATCAGCAAGGTGGTGCCTTACCGGGTGCCAACGTTGTTGCAACGCACGTACCCTCAGGTACAACTTACGGAACCACTACCTTGGCCGATGGAAGATTTGTTATTCCGGGTATGCGTGTGGGCGGGCCGTACACCATTAAAATTTCATTTGTTGGTTATAAAGAACAAGTGTTTCAGGAAGTGTACCTGACCTTGGGTGTTGCCAGCAACTTGTCAATCCGGTTGGCCGATGAAAGCACACAGTTGGAAGAAATAGTAGTATCTGCTGATAAAGACGGAATATTTAGTTCTGATCGTACAGGTGCGGCAGCTTCTTATGGAACAGCATTAATTAACAGTGTACCTACCATAGGAAGAACGGTTGACGATATAGTAAAATATAACGCCTATGGAAATGGACGTTCATTTGCTGGCCAGGATAGCCGTTTTAATAATTTTACTATTGATGGATCCGTTTTCAATAACGGTTTTGGTTTAGGTAGCTCTGCACAGGCTGGTGGCCGTACGGGTACAACACCTGTGTCGTTAGATGCTTTTGATGAAATTCAATTGAATGTTGCTCCCTTTGACGTACGCCAGTCTGGTTTTGCTGGTGCCAGTATTAACGCAGTTACGCGCTCCGGTACAAACGATGTGCAGGGCTCTGTTTATTACATAACCCGTAATAATGGATTAACTGGTAATAAAGTTTATGGTACCGAACTAAAAGGCATTACCATCGATGAAAAAACCATGGGCTTCAGGTTAGGAGCACCTATTATAAAAAATAAACTATTCTTCTTTGTAAACGCTGAACAGTTTACAAGCTCAGCACCTGCTTTAACCTGGTCATTAAATCGTGGCACGGGTGGTACCAATGTTTCCAGAGTAACTGAGAGCGATTTATCAACCTTGCGCGATTTCATGTCCAATAACTTCGGATGGAATGGTGGCGCACTGGATGGATGGAACAATGATATTATAAGTCAAAAAGCCCTTATTCGGTTAGACTATAATATTAACAACAACCACAAACTAGCACTTCGTTATTCCTATCACGATTCAGAATCGGGCCAATCAATCAGTAATAGTAACAGTAGTAATACGGCTGGTTTTGGAAACCGCCAAGGCTATGCAACCGGAAGTTATGCAGGCGACTTAGCGCTTTCTATGCAAAACACTGGTTATAAAATTATGGATAATACCCGCTCGGTTGCTTTGGAGCTAAATTCAAACTTTGGAAGTAAAATAGCCAACAAAGCCATTCTTACTTTCAATAAACAGATTGAGGATAGAAAGTATATGACGGATTTATTCCCTACAATCGAAATTCAGAATGGAGGATCAACTTATACAACCGTTGGGTTTGATCCGTTTACGCCAGACAATAAGTTGAGATACTCTACGCTTAACTTCACTAATAATTTAACCTATTTTGCTGGCAAGCATACATTAACGGCCGGTTTATCGTACGAGTACTTCAAATCAGATAACCTGTTTTTCCCAAGCTCAAATGGAGTATATGTATATAATTCATTAGCCGATTTTTATACGGCCATGAACGATTACCTGGCAAACCCCAATTCAACCACTTCGCCAGTAACAGTAAGAAGATACAACCTGCGGGTTTCGTTACTACCTGCAGGCCAAAAACCGTGGCAAACTCTTAAATCCACAACCTATAGCTTCTATCTGCAAGATGAATTCCAGGTTAACGAAAAGCTTAAGTTAACAGGAGGTATTCGTGGTGACGTGTTTGTTTATGATAACTCGACCACCGAAGCGTATAACAACACAACAGTGGCTGGGCTAACATTTAAAGATGAAAATGTTAACGACTACAAAGTAACAACCGGAGCATTCCCTAAAAACAGACTTTTATTATCGCCTCGCTTAGGATTTAACTATGATCTGATGGGCGATCAGAAAGTTCAGATTCGTGGTGGTGTAGGTGCTTTTGTGTCGCGCATTCCGCAGGTGTTAATTTCCAATCAGTTAGGTAACAACGGTGTTAACACCGCATTAGTAACCTTAGAAAACCGCACGGATGTTCCATTTAGATTAAATCCAGCCGATCTGCCCGCTGGTTTAATCAATCCAACGGCACCGGTAGGTTTTGCAGTAAACGCATCAGACCCTAACCTGAAGTATCCTAAAATCCTGAAAGCCAATGCAGCGGTTGATAAAAAGTTACCGTGGGGTTTAATTGGTACCGTGGAAGCCATTTATAACAAAAACTTGCAGGCTTTGCGTTATATCGATGCTAACCTGAAAGAAGCGAACGAGAATTTCTCAGGAATTGATACCCGCGATCGTTTTAATTATCCTGGAAACCATGCCGGCACAACCGTTTCAAACAGATTTATTAACTCTGCTGTTAGCAACGTATTTGTATTGAAAAATACCAGCGAAGGTTACTCCTATACATTAACAGCAAAACTTGAAAAACCGGCTACGAAAGGATTGGGTGGTATGCTGGCATACACCTATGGCTATGCACGCGATATGCAATCGGTAGGAAGTACCGTACAGGCTAATATGCCAACTACAGTGGGTCAGAATTACCTGACAACTTCTTTTGCTGACAACGACTTGCGTCATCGTATCATTGGTTATACCAACTACCGTATTGAATATGGCGGACAGTATGGTGGAGCTACTACATTTACGTTAGGTGCTACAGCCAATAGTGGCACAAAAATATCGTACCTATATAGCAACGATATGAATGGTGATGGTCAAAACAACGATTTGATTTACATTCCAAACTCAGCCTCCGAGCTGGTTTTTGCACAATTTACAGCCGGTGGTAAAACTTTTACTGCTGCCGATCAACAAGCGGCATTTGAAGACTGGATTAATGGAGATGAGTATTTGTCAAGCAGAAGAGGTCAGTATGCAGAGCGCAATGGCCAGCAATTACCCTGGTTAACCCGTTTTGATTTTACAATTGCTCAGGATTTCTTCGTTAAAGTAGGCCCATCGGGTAAACGAAATGCAATTCAAGTACGCTTTGATATTATGAATGTGGGTAATATGCTAAGCAATAAATGGGGCGTTGGCTACGTGGCCACAACCGCCAACCCGCTTACGCTGGCTTCTGTAACGGCCGGTGTACCATCTTATCGTTTGGCAACTCAGAATATAATCAATTCAAATGGGGCTACTGAAACGGTATTAATTCGCGATCGGTTTGTACGCAGCTTAACGGTTAATAACACCTGGCAAGGGCAATTAACCCTACGCTATACATTCAACTAATAAGCTGAAACACAATACTTAAAAAGGCCTCTTCGGGGGCTTTTTTTATTTACCGCTTACCCGTATCTTCCTAACTATGTATTGGCGGAAATTGTTGTTTTTACTCTTTATTGCATTCTTTTCCTGCAAGCCGCCTGGCTACGAACGTAATTTTGCTACCGAACCCGAAGTAGAATTTGATTTGGATGCCATTCGC
Organism: Cyclobacteriaceae bacterium; assembly: GCA_019638355.1. Lineage (GTDB taxonomy): Bacteria > Bacteroidota > Bacteroidia > Cytophagales > Cyclobacteriaceae > ELB16-189. The sequence continues at coordinate 390,101 of JAHBTY010000002.1, read as the reverse complement.
AAACGAGGTTCGTTAATAGCGCTACTGGACAACAACTCCATCAGTTATTTTATTTACAAAGGCCAAACGATGGGCTATGAGTATGAGTTGTTAAAGCGACTATGTGCCCATTTAAAGGTTGATCTGAAAGTAAAACTGGTTTCAGGTATTGAACAAGCTATTGATCTGCTTAACAAAGGCGAAGGCGATATACTGGCGTTTCCCCTAACCATTACAGCCGAGCGTAAACAATTTGTAACCTTTACAAATCCGCATTTCGATACCCACCAGGTGTTGGTTCAGAAGAAGCCTGCCAACTGGCGCATGCTTGCTCCGGAAATGCTGGAGAAAAAACTGATTAAGCAGCCGGAGCAACTCAGCAATCAAGAAGTGTATGTAATGAAAGGTTCAGCTTTTCGCGATCGGTTGGTTGAGTTAAATACACAATTAGCAGCACCCATTATCATAAAGGAAGATAGCGCCACTGCCGAAACGGAATCATTGATTCAGAAGGTGGCAACAGGTGAAATTAAATATACTGTTACCGATGAAGTAATTGCAAACGTAAACACATTGTACTATCCTAACCTGGACATAAGTACCGTTTTAAGCGAACCTCAACAAATTGCGTGGGCAGTTCGAACTAACGCTCCGGAACTTCTTACTGAGCTAAACACCTGGTTAGCTAAAATTAAAAAGGCGGGGGTATTTACAGTTATATACAACAAGTATTTTAAAAGCAGCCGGTTGGCGCTTGCGCGAGTAAAGGATGATTACTCTTCGTTGGTTGGCGGTCAACTTTCACCATTTGACGATCAATTAAAAAAGGGTGCCGAGCAAATTGGTTGGGATTGGCGGCTGGTGGCCTCGGTTGTATATCAGGAATCGAATTTTAATCCGCGCGTAAAATCGTGGGCCGGTGCTATTGGTTTAATGCAGATTATGCCCGAAACAGGCGAATACTTTGGAGCCAGTAATTTGTGGGATCCTGCACAAAACATAAACGTAGGGATTCGCTTTCTAAAATTTCTCGATAAACACTGGGCTAAAACTGTTCCTGATCCGGAAGAACGTATGAAGTTTGTGTTAGCCTCGTACAATGTTGGGCTATCGCATGTAATTGATGCGCAAAAATTAACCAGCAAGTATGGTAAAGACCCAGCCCTGTGGGCCGATAATGTAGAGTACTTCTTGTTACAAAAACGCGATCCCAAATACTTTCGCGATCCGGTTACAGTTGTTGGTTATTGCCGGTGCGATGGTCCCGTACGCTATGTAAAAGAAGTACTGCAGCGGTACGATGAATACAAACTGCGTATTAATTCCTGATTTTTATTTTTTTGGATTAATGTCAGGCAATTTGAATTTCTGAAGTGGGCTTGGTTGCTTCATCATCGATTCAATATCCGCTACTGTACGCGGTGCATAACCCGAAAGCAATTCGCAACCGTCTTTATTAACCAGGTAGTCATCTTCAATGCGCACGGCAATACCCCACCATTTCGGATCAGTTGCACTATTATCCGGAATGTAAACTCCAGGCTCAATGGTAATAGCCATGTTGGGTTCAAGCACGCGATTTCCTTTATCATGTACATCTAACCCAATATGATGTGATACGCCATGCGGAAAAAATAAATGCTTTTCCGTTTCTGTCTTGATAATACCTAACTCAACCAATCCTTTGTTTACCACATCGCGCGATACTACTGTCAGCTGCGATAATTCAACACCGGGCTTGCATGCTTTCATAGAAGCTTCCTGAGCGCTTAATACTAACTCATAAATTAATTTTTGTTCGGGCGAAAATTTTCCGTTTACGGGAATAGTGCGGGTAATATCGGCTGTGTAACCATGAAACTCGGCTCCTAAATCCATCAAGATCAACTCTTTGTTATCTAAGGAAGGTTTATAGTTATCGGTGTAATGAAGAATACAACCGTTGTGGCCACCGCCTACAATCGATGGATAGCCCAGGTCTTCGGCCTGGTATTTTTTGAAAACAAATTCGTGTATCCCCTGTATTTCTCGTTCGCTCATACCGGGCTCTATGGCTTTCATTACTTCCACCTGGCCTACACACGAAATCATAACAGCTTTGCGAATCAGTTCTATCTCTTCTTTTGTTTTTACTCCGCGCAAGTTGGCCATTAGTGCGTATAACCCACGGGTGTTCAGGTTATTTTTGGGTTGTTCTTTCGATACGATCAGGCTATTGTCTTTTTTAGGATAATTTGCCTTTTCTTTAAACTGTTCAATTAAGCTATACAAGTCGGCCGAATCGCGTGGGTTATCGCGCACATCGTTATGAAAATCGTAAAACAGAACCTCGCTGAATTTCGAGAAATCAAGATTGTATTTCTTGAATTGGCTTCCATTAAAGGCTTGTTCAAAGCCTAATAATTTTTTAGTTCCATCAGCGCCAATTCTGCGGCCTGTCCACATTTCGCGCATGGCATTACGTTCCTGCACAAAAATTATTTCGTTGTACGAAGTGCCATTGGCAGCTGTTTGGTTGTCTTTAAAAATTAATAGTACGGCTTCCGGTTCACGGTATCCGGTTAAATATAAAAAGTCAGGATCCTGATGATAAACATAGTCCACATCGTTAGATCGGTTGCGAACAGCATTGGCAAAAAACACCGCTACCGAATTTGCAGGCATGCTTTCGCGTAGTTTTTGCCTGCGCTCTTTGTGCCATTCCTTGCCCAAAAAATCGTTGGGTAAATCGGGGCTTTGTGCTGGCAGATTTGAAATGATTACAAGGGTTAAAAAGCTTAGGCAAAACAATTTCATCGTAGTTAATTTATTGATGAAAACTAATCTGAAATTCAGTCCAGTAAAATTGATTAGTGATGAATGGCTGTAATGGCTGATAATCTATCAAACAAGTTGGTTAACAATTTTAGTAAAATCTAGCTTTGGCCAATTGGTTTCAATATCAGGTTGTTTCATCACCACATCCATAATTTTACTTTGCTTTTTGCTGATGGCTAAAGCATCGGAATACCGCATGGTATCCATAAACGTAACCATAGGGTAGAGTGGAATCCATTTATCAGGAAAGAGTTCGTAAAGTTTGGCTTCAATTTTTTTTCGAAGCAGAAAATCCGAATCGGCAACCAAATCGCGCATCTCTACAAAATTATCCAGCGCCAATTGGGCGATGGCATCGGCATCGGGTTTCCGTGATTGCTGAAACTCGGGTAGCACGTTTTCCCAGTTATCGCTATGCTTGGTTAACAGGTTATTTAATATTCTGCAATCCTCAAAGCCGGCATTCATTCCTTGTCCATAAAAGGGAACAATTGCATGTGCGGCATCGCCAATCAGTAGGGTTTTGTTACGAACCCAAGGGTAACACCTGATTGTTACCAATGAAGAAGTTGGGTTGGATTCAAAATCTTCCAGCAAATCAGGCATTAGTAATTGGGCATCGGGGAATGTTTCTTTGAAAAATCTTTGAACGTCTTGTTTGGTCTTCAAAGAACTAAAAGATGGATCACCTTCAAATGGAAAGAACAAGGTGCAGGTAAAACTTCCATCAGGATTAGGCAACGCAATCATCATAAAACTTTCGCGTGGCCAGATGTGGAGGTAATTTTTTTCTAATTGAAACACTCCGTTTGCTCCAGGCGGAATGTGTAGTTCCTTGTAGCCATGATCAATGTAATCCTGTTGGTAATCGAACCGATCGGTAAACTGAAATGCAGTGCGAACGGCAGAGAATGCTCCGTCAGCCCCGATGATGTAATCGAAATTTTTATTTGTCAATAGTCCATGGTCGATAGCTGCGAGCTGACCATGGACTATTGACTGATTGCTATCGACTAATAGAGTAGTACGCTCCAGATCAACCTTTGCAATTCGCTGTTCAAACCTAAACTCAACACCTAACCGCTCTGCTTCATTCATTAACACTACATTTAAACCACTGCGCGAAACGGAATTGATAAACTGCCCTTCTTTTCCGTAAGCAAACGATGACAGATTGCCGTTCTTATCGTGCATCATGCGACCGTGCATGGGAATGGCAACTTTTTTCAGTTCATCGGCAAGGCCAACTTCTTCCAATGCACGAATGCCGCGGTTGCTTAGCGCGAGGTTAATAGATCTGCCTGTTTCGGCACCAGCCTTTCGCATGTCGCCCCTGCGTTCAAATACGGTAACGGAATACCCCCGCTTCTTTAAATAAATGGCTAAGAGCGATCCCACCAAGCCGGCACCGGCAATAGCAATATTCTTCATAGGGCTGAAAATAGTAAGATTTTGAGCCATCTTAGCAATTCAGGAAGATCAATTACGTACATTGCGTTACGAACTTTACGTAACGAATGATTCGCAATGAGAAAGCCGACCAACCCATTTATTGTTTCGGGCTATCATAGCCCTGCATATTTCTGCAATCGTGAGTCTGAACTGGCTTGGTTAACAGAGCAGTTTGCGAACGAACGGAATGCCGTATTATACTCCTGGCGAAGGATGGGAAAGACAGCGCTGCTCAAACATTTTTTCTATCATCTTGAAAAGACCAATCGGGGAGAAGGCGTATTTGTGGATTTACTTGGTACGATTAATCTTACTGAAGCAAACAAACGTATTGCTACTGCAATTGTAAATCGGTTTGGAGAAATGGGATCGGGTTTAGGTGTGCGTCTGCTTAAATTGATTGGAGCAATTGGGGCAACCGTAGGGTTGGATCCGATGAGCGGCACACCTCAGGTTACGTTTGGTTTATCAAACAGCCAATCAATACCGGCATCGTTTGATGCGATTGGTAATTTTTTAGCCGAGCGGAAAAAACCTGTAGTGATTTGCATAGATGAATTTCAGCAGATTAATAATTATGAAGAGAATAATGCGGAGGCTGTTTTTCGTACCTGGATGCAGAATTTTCCAATGATCAGGTTTGTATTTAGTGGTAGTCATCGCGGTATGATGACTTCTATGTTTAGTGAAGAAGCACGTCCGTTTTACAGAAGTGCACAATTGAAATCGCTTGAGCCATTGAAGCCAGATGAATATGCACTTTTTATCGAGGGTCACTTTTCGAAGGGAGAAAAAAAAATAGCGCGTGCACAAGTAGATAAGATTTTTGTTTGGACACGCATGCAAACGTATTATGCGCAATTAATCTGCAACAAACTTTATAGTAAAGGCAATGTGGTTTCAGACAGCCTGCTACAAGAGGCATATACTGAAGTGTTGCAACAGGAGATACCCATCTTCTCAACTTACCAACAGCTACTCACGGCATTTCAATGGAAATTATTAGTAACGTTGGCCCGGCACGAAGCTGTTGCAAATCCACTTTCTCAGGATTTTCTTTCACAAAATAGTTTAGGGGCGGCCAGTTCGGTAAGTGCAGCCTTACGCACCCTTGAGAAGAAGGACTTTGTGATTTATGAGAACAACCGCTACATTTTGCACGATACGCTGTTGATGCGGTGGCTTCAAAGTATCTAAGGTACAAGTCTAAGTAACCTATACATCAAGCACGCAAAGCCTTCTTAAAAATTTCACTAAACCGATACACCTCTTCAAACGTATTGTACATGGGCACCGGTGCAACGCGAATTACATTGGGCTCACGCCAATCGGCAATAACACCTGCTTTGGTTAATGCATTAAAAACTTTCTTGCCTTTCTGTTTCATATAGATAGAAAGCTGACAGCCACGCGCTTGCTTATCAGAAGGCGTGAGAATAATAAAATTTTCCCCTGTGGCATCAATTTGTTTGAGCAAGTATTCCAAGTAGCCGGTTAACAATGAACTTTTAGTTTGAAGATTTTTCAATCCTGCTTGTTGAAAGATTTCGAGCGAAGCAAGTAAAGCCGCTGCGGGCAACACGGGATGATTGGATAACTGCCAACCATCTATACCGGCCATTGGGATAAAACCTTTTTTCATTTGAAACCGATCTTGTTCGTGATGTCCCCACCAACCAGCAAAACGCGGTAAGTCAAAACTTTTAGAATGGCGTTCGTGCACAAAGGCTCCGGCCACAGCGCCTGGTCCGGTATTTAAATATTTATAGCTGCACCAAACAGCAAAGTCAACATTGTGTTTGTGCAAGTTCAGGTTAACGTTACCAATGGCATGCGCCAGATCAAAACCTACTATGGCACCGGCAGTATGACCAGCTTGCGTAATTTTTTGAATGTCGAAGAATTGACCCGTGTAATATTGTACGCCACTGAAAATTACTAATGCGAGTTCGTCCTGATGTTGTTGAATTGCCGATACAATGTCTTCTGTTCGTAACGTGTGTTCGTGCTCACGCGGTTTTAATTCTATTATAGTATTATCAGGTTCAAAACCATGAAACTTTACTTGCGATTCGAACGCGTATTGATCGGAAGAAAACGCTCCGGCTTCGGTAATAATCTTAAACCGTTTTTTTGTTGGGCGATAAAATGAAACCATCAACAAATGCAGATTCACCGTAAGGTGATTCATAGCCACTACTTCCGAGGTTTTGGCCCCGGTAAGTAGGGCTAATCCTTTTTTGGTGAACTTGTGATAATACAACCACGGGCGTTTGCTGTGTACGTGCCCTTCTACACCCAAGGCAGCCCAATCGTTTAACTCTTCTGCCAAGTAATTTTTTGTTGACTTAGGCTGAAGCCCTAACGAGTTACCGGTAAAGTAAATGGCAGTTTTGCCTTTTACCTTCGGAAGGTGAAACAGTGAGCGGAATTTTTTAAGCGAATCGGCACGATCAAGTTTACGGGCAAACGCAAGGGTGTTCTCAAATTGCATCCTGAAAATTAATCTATTTGTTCAGAACAACGAAAGCTGTTTTAGCACAGCACCTTCATGTTCCAACAGCCACTGTTTGTTTTCTAACCCGCCACCATATCCGGTAAGATTACCATTTTTACCAATTACACGGTGGCAAGGGACTACAATGGCTATCGGGTTTTGCCCGTTGGCAAGACCTACGGCCCGAATCGATTTTACATCGCCCAAGCGAATGGCAAGTTCTTCGTATGAGATGGTTGTTCCGTAAGGAATATTAATCAGCTCGCGCCAAACTTTGTTTTGAAATTCCGTTCCGCGAAAGCCAAGATTGAATGTAAAAAACTTGCGACCTTTTGAAAAATATTCGTCCAGTTCTTGCAAACATTGTTCGATGACCGGAGTTATGCTCTCCGCCCCACCAGTATCTTTCCAAAAACCAATGCGCGTAATGCTGTCGTCTTCTGATTCAATTATCAAATTGCCAACGTGCTGGTGTTGATAATAGGCTATTCCTTTTTGAATACTCATTTTTTAAGTAGGCAGTGTGCAGGTGGCAGTGAGCAGTCTAACAGGATTTACATTCTTAATACTGTTTCCTGGTGATTCCTTTCAACTCTTTAATTGTGTTAAACAAACCTGGGGTCGGTATCCATTATGTTTCCACAGTTTTTACAGGTACGCAGTTCTTTCGAGCCGTAAAAATCGCGGAAGCGTGGCAGAAAATCTTTTTCGATGTTTTCCAAGTGAAATTTATATTCGTGCAGTTTATGATTGCAGTTATCACAGTACCAGATCAACCGGTCTTCAAAGGTTGGATCTTCGCGCTTGCATTCAATTACCAACCCAACGGTATTGGCTGGTCTTTCCGGGCGATGTGGTGTATTAGCAGGAAGTAAAAACATTTCACCTTCCTTTATAGGTATATCTACTGCTTTACCATCTTCTTGTATGCGCACATTTATATTCCCTTCCAATTGATAAAATAATTCTTCGGTTTGGTTAAAGTGATAGTCCTTGCGCGCATTGGGCCCACCTACAATCATTACAATGTAATCGCCTGCATCGGCATATAAGTTTTTATTGCCCACGGGTGGTTTTAACAAATCGCGATTATCGGTAATCCATTGCTTCAGGTTAAAGGGTTTGCGGATGGCCATAATTATTTTATTGATTACATGTAAGGTATTTGCAATTTACTAATTCTTGCGTTTCTTGGAAGCGATAATTATATACATAATTTGTTCAAGTGTAAATCAGTTACTCTATCTCAATGTTCAAGTATATCGCGTTAGGTTTTTTCAATTGTTTCTTGTTTCAAATAAGCCAGGCTCAAACCAGAATGTATCTTCTAGGTACAATTCAAGGTGCTTCGGAGGTAGCTTTTGAATGGGATTACGCTGACGATGGTACTCGCATTGGATATTTAACAAAGTTTAGTCAACCAGGAATTGAATTGGCAGTTGAAAATCGATTGTCAGGCCAACTATATGTTTATTCCGGAATGGCCTTTAATCAATTTCAAACTGTATATCATGAGCCGGGTATTTCTGGTTCAAGTGAAATTAAACAGTCGCTTGTTTCATTCCCACTTCTTCTACGAATCAATAATCGTAATAGAAATGCATTCTATACAGATATAGGGCTGGTTCCCTATTACGTTTTGTCTGCTTCACTTAAAGAATCTTATACAGATCCTAATAGCAGTATTGTAACGCAGGATGAAGGTAATGTTGCTCCTTTCCTTCCTCGGGTTGGTGTTAATTTTAGATACGGTTTAACCTTTGCGCTTAACCGTCTTGTTTTGGGTGGTCATGTAAATTTGAATTTAACTAATCGGGGAACAGGCGATTTAATACGCAACTGGGATTTAACAAGAAGCGATTCAATCTTTTTGAATAGTGAAGGATCAGTTTTTAAGTTCGTATATGGGATTCAGGTTGGTTATCGTTTAAAATGAGACAGTATATTTTAGTAGTATTCTTATTAATAAGTGTTCATTCTTTTGCTCAAAAAAGCAAACTACAGCGGAACATCATTAGTCTTTATCGCTCTAAGTCCTTTAGTAAAACAGAGCAAATTCTTGTCTCAGCCTTGAATGAAAGTAAACAAAAGGGTTATAAAGACCACGCGATTTATTACCAGCTCATGCTTGGCGAAAATTATCAACGACAAGGGTTGTTGCCTGACGCGGAGCAGATGTTTATAGAAGCGCTTGATGAGACAAAAAGGCTCATGCCGCTTTCTGGTAAGAAGTATTATCTGGGTTCGCCCCAATCACAACGAACTTACTTTGATGCTTACGATCGATTAGGTTTTTTCTATGTGAGTATTGGTAACCTTAATAAAGCTGAACAGTTGTTTCGTGAATCAAAGACATTGCGCGATAACTATTTTAATAAGGCAAGTGTGCACAAAGCGATGCCGCTTGCGGGTTTAGGATCAGTTGAGTTTAACAGAAAAAATTATCAGCAGGCGTATGAATATCACACCCAGGCACTTGGTATCCTAAAAGCAGCATCCACTACAGGCTATAATTACGATTATATTTATCGAATCATCTATAACGACCTTACGGAGATTGGTTTAATAACTAATCGTACTGAAGAAGTTGATCTGTATAGCAGTTTGTTGGCCAAAACATCGGCAGGGCGCGAACAATATGGAACTAAAATAGCACAACAAGCCGAAACTGCCCGGATATTTGATGTGTTTGCTCGTAATGAATTATTGAAAGGTGATTTTAAAAAGGCACAGCTTTACCTTAATCGCGCTCAGGATTTTTTACCCGCTGTTGAATCAACCGGTTTGGTAGGCTTTAAGTTACAACTTACACAAGCGCGTTTACATTGGCTTAATAACAATCTGCAAGCGGCTGCCAGTAGTTTTAAACAGTTAGTTGAAAATTATCAGCAGTATATTGTAAGCAATTTTGTTAAACTAAGTGAGTACGAACGCGAAAAGTTTTACTATACACTAAAACACGATATTGAGATTTTTAATGCCTTTGTTTTAGTATGTCATAAGCAAGGGAAAGCTGACCAATATGGACTTTATCAAGTCGCCTATAATAATCAGCTTAATATGAAGGCCTTATTAGTAGGGACAACCAATGAGAGAAAGAATAAAATTCTGAATAGTGGCGATACTCAACTCATCAGTCTTTTTAACGAATGGGAGAGGGCGCGAACACAACTTTCTGCATCTTATTATTTGAAGAATGCTGAAAGTGATATTCTTGAACTTACGCGTAAAGTTGAAACGCTTGATAAAGAACTTGCCACTAAAATGCCCACAACCCAATTGGCTGGTTTAGATTGGAGGCAGGTTAATGTAACGCTATCCGATTTGGAGTATGCAATTGAAATAATCAGGGTTGAGGAACTTAATCCTGCCCAGCCTGAAATTTCTGTAAAGGACGCAACTTATATGATGTTGGTGAATAAAGCTGGAGCCGAACTAACATGTTTTGTTATTAACCATGCAAATGAATTGGAAACAAGGTCAGCACGATTTTATCGTAATGCAATTCTTTCTCGTTCTGAAGATAATTTATCGTATGATAAACTCTGGTTGCCCTTTCAATCGCATTTGGTTCAGCCAAGACGAGTTTATTTATCACCGGATGGTGTATTTAGCCAAATCAATCTGAACACAATCTTTAATCCCACAACAAAGAAATTTCTGATTGATGAGTTGGAGTTGGTCTATGTTACCAATACTTCCGATTTGTTGGCAACCAAGAAGGCCGGCTCTACCAAAACAGCGGCTCTATTTGGCAGACCTAGTTATAGTGCGACAATTTCAGACGCACAGACTGCAAATTTCAGAAGTTTACAAAATGAAGAGTTAGTTACCTTAAAAGATCAGAATTTTTCTGATCTACCTGGAACGCAGCAGGAAATTGAAGTTGCCGAGCAGGTATTGAAAACCAATAGCTGGAATGTAAAACGCTTTCAGGCTGAACTGGCAACTGAAAAGAACCTGAAGGCAGTTAATAATCCTTCTCTACTACACATAGCCACCCATGGTTTCTTTATTGGTGATTCTACTCGCACCATTAATCCCATGATCAGGTCGGGATTATTGTTGGCTGGCGTAAGCAGTAAAACAGATTCCGATCAGGATGGAATATTAACCGCTTACGAAGCGTCTTTGCTGAACTTGCGTGAAACGCAGCTGGTGGTTTTATCGGCTTGCGAAACAGGTCTTGGCGAAATAAGAAACGGTGAAGGTGTTTATGGATTACAACGTGCCATGATTGCTGCAGGAACAAGAAATTTACTTATGTCTTTATGGAAGGTTGATGACGCTGCTACAAGCGAGTTGATGAATTCTTTTTATCGCGCCTGGGCAAACCAGTCTGAGACAGTTAAATCTTTCCGGCAAGCACAATTGGAAGTACGTAAAAAATATCCGCATCCATTTTACTGGGGTGCATTCATTATGTTAGGAAATTAGTTATGAAGCAATTTTTTATTCTAGCCATTATTTTCTGTTTGGCACAGGTTACTCAAGCCCAATTTCGTGCTGGTGTTAGTTTAGGTATTAATAACACAGTACTCGGGCAGTTTGATGATCCGGAAACCGATGTACGGTTTAAGCCAAAACAACAATCTATAATTGGTGTGGATGCAGAATGGGTATTCAGAGGTAATCTTAAGCCAGCTTATTTTTCAGTTGGAAGCGGCTTTTCATATCTCAAGAATGGCTATCAGGACGGTACTTACTATGTTTTGCTAACCGGTCAGCAGCGTCCTATTATCTCCAATTATGAAACCCGGTATTTGCAGATACCACTTATCCTTAGGCTCAATATTCAACCTCAACCATTAGAAGAAAATTTTTCATTCTTTGTAGGTGCCGGTGTCTCTAATCATATTTTGTTAGATGCTTCACTTTACGAATTAACTGTAGAGGAGACTTTTGGTTTTGGAATAAATACCTATGAAGACAATCAGAATATTAAGAACTATGGTGAAAAGAATTATTTATTTTCAACTATCGAAGCCGGTATGATTCTTAATCGGGCCAAAGTTACTTTTCGCTATAAAAAATCACTTCAGGACATGTATTTTTCCGGCCTCGATGATAATTGGAATGTTCCCGATGATTTTTCTATTTACAAATCGGTTTATAATAACAGTGGTAAGCTTACCGAACGGCATCTTGAATTGTCTTTAACCTATTTTATCTTTAGATAATTTGATAGGGAGTCTTCGGGATAAAGTATTTTATCCATCTTTGGTTAATAATACTTAACCATGAATCTCCACCTCACAGGAAAAACCGCTATTGTATGCGGAAGCACACAAGGCATCGGCAAGGCCGCTGCAATTGAATTGGCCCGGTTGGGTGCAAGTGTAGTGTTGGTAGCACGCGATGAGGATAGGCTAAATCAAACGGTACATGAGTTAGCTTCTACCGAAGCATCGCATGCCTATATTGTTGCTGATTTTTCTGATCCGGAAACGTTAAAGAAAAAGATACAGGATTTTACAGCAACCAAACCGGTACACATTCTGATCAACAATACCGGTGGCCCAGCTGCCGGATTAGCTATTGATGCGCAACCAACTGATTTTTTAAGAGCCTTTACCAATCATTTGATTTGCAACCAGGTATTAGTACAGGCAGTTGTTCCTTCCATGAAGCATGAAAAATTCGGTCGTATTATAAATGTAATTTCTACTTCTGTAAAAATTCCAATCAAGGGGTTAGGTGTTTCCAATACCATTCGGGGCGCTGTAGCCAATTGGGCAAAAACTCTATCGGTTGAGTTGGCCCCTTTCGCGATAACGGTAAACAACGTGTTGCCAGGCTCAACCATGACGGGCCGGCTCGAAGCAATTTTGAAAGCAAACGCAACCCGATTAGGTAAAACGTATGAAGAGGCACTTGCGGATATGATTAAAGAAATACCCGCTGGGCGCATAGCCAATGCGCACGAAGTAGCGGCAGCAATTGCCTTTCTGGCAAGCCCGGCAGCAAGTTACATTAACGGAATCAACCTTCCGGTAGATGGTGGTAGAACCGGAAGTTTGTAATTTGCAAACTTCAATAGCGGTGTACCCTGTGCAGCCATAAATTAAAAACTATTGCCTTGAAACTACTGGTGTGTCTGCTGGTAACTACAATTGCGTTGCAAGCGCAACCACCTGTGCTGCTACAAGAAGATTTCTCTTCAAACAGCGATGGGTTGTGGTGGACAGGCAAAGGCGATACCTACAGCCTGGCTGTGGAACGCGGAAAATATGTAATGACTACCCAGTTAAAAGATAAGGGTCGGTATATCACCATAAGCCCTTACATCGACCCCAAAAAAGATTTTTCAATGGAAGCCACTTTTGTGCAAAAATCGGGTTCGCAAAACAATGGCTTTGGTTTAATGTGGGGCGATAATGCCAATGGAAAGTATCATGACTTTACCATCGCTACTACCGGATATTTCAGAGTAATGAGCCCGGAAACCCGCACTGGTTTGAATGACTGGATTGCTACCAACACCATTAAACCCGTGGGGCAGGTGAACTTATTAAAAATAGAGCAGCGAAAAAGCCGGTTATACTTTTACATAAACTCACAACAAGTATTGGACGTTGAAGCATTACCCTTATATGGTTCGCGGTTGGGTTTTATAACGCACACCGATATGGTATTGGAGATTGATAATTTTGTGTTAAGACACGATTTAAAAATTAACCTTCCTCCTAACCTTACAACCGGGCTTGTAAAAGAAAACCTCGGCCCAATGGTAAATTCACCTTACGATGACCTGGGCCCGATAATTACAGCCGATGGACGAACAATTTATTTTGGTCGTGAAAACGCTCCCGACAACATTGGTGGTAAAAATGATGGCGAAGACATTTACATAACTACCAGTACCGATGGAATTACCTGGAGCAAAGCCAGAAACCTGGGGCCACCTATCAACAATGCCGAAACCAATAACATGGCTGCGGTAAGTGCCGATAATAACATGCTCATGTTTTGTCGCTACGATGGATTTCAGATTCGCAGGCGCACCAAAGACGGATGGTCTGAGCCGGAATACCTGAACGTACGTTTTAAAAACGAAGTTAAAACCATGGAAGCCAATTTATCGGCCGATGGGAAAGCAATAATTTTTACTGCTAAACTATCGCAAAACATTTATTACAATGCTGCTGATGATGTAAAAGAGAAAGACATATACGTTACCCTGCAAGATGAAAAAGGAAAGTGGGGTGCGCCTATTAACCTGGGCAAACAAATCAATACTGCAGGCGATGAACTTTCACCCTTTCTGGCTGCCGATGGCCGCACCCTTTACTTTGCAACCAATGGCAGGCCGGGCTACGGTGGTTACGATATATTTATGAGCAAACGTGTAGCCACCTCATGGACGGAGTGGACCGAACCTGTTAACCTGGGGCCTGAAATAAATTCGCATAGCTTTGATGCATACTATACATTGTCAGCTGCTGCCGATTATGCCATCATGGTAAGTGATCGTAATTCCATAGGGGCATCAGATCTGGTACGTATAAAACTGCCGGAAGCAATAAAGCCTGACCCGGTAGTACTGGTAATGGGGCGCACTCTCAACGCAAAAACAAAAGAACCGCTAAGCGCTGATATTTTATTTGAAGACCTTACAACCCGCAAAGAAGTAGGTGAGGCAATCTCCGATCCGAAAACCGGATCGTACCGTATTACCCTCACCAAAGGAAAAAATTATGGTATCCGCGCAGAAGCCAAAGGCTATCTATCCATTAATGAAAATTTTGAATTAGCAGCGGTTGTTGAGTATAAGGAGTTAAATAAAGATTTATTGCTTGTACCCATTGTGGTAGGCGAAAGTGTATTGCTGAATAATGTTTTTTTTCAACAGGGTCGCCCAACGTTAAAGTCAGAATCGTTTCCAGAGCTGGATAGGCTAGTACAGATAATGCAAGATAACCCCACCGTAAAAATTGAATTAGGCGGCCACACGGATAATGTGGGCAATAAAGAAGCGTTGAGAATTCTTTCTGAAAATCGTGTTAAAGCAGTGAAAGACTACCTGGTTTTAAAGGGTGTTAACAAAGATCGCATCGCAGGAAAGGGCTATGGCGGAGATATACCCGTAGTGCCCAATACAACCGAAGCCAACCGCCAGCGCAATCGCAGGGTAGAATTTAAGATTGTGAAGAAATAATCCGTACCAGTACGTATCCAAAATACCAGCAGGCAGGTATGGATGAAAATTGCTAATCTGTGTTACTTCCGGTTTTTAATTTTTTTGGTATGGTCAGAGTTACAGCTTTGCTAATCCTTATTTCGGGATATGTTTTTGCACAACCTGTATTTATTAACGAAACCTTTACTGATAATTTCAGGGCATGGCCGTTGGGTACAGGCGACAATTATACGCTTAAAATTGAGGGTGGCCGGTATATTATAAATACCACCCAGGAAGGAAAGGGGCGTATAATCCGAATCTATCCTTATTTCGATAAACGAAAAGACTTTTCGATTGAAGCTACCTTTCTGCAGGTATCGGGCAGCGTCAATAATGGTGTTGGCTTGGTATGGGGCGAAAATCAAACGGGTAATCATTATGAATTTTTGATTACCAGTAACGGATACTATAAGATTCGAGGCGCTGAAAAAGTAAAGCAAAATGATGAATGGATAAAATACAAGGATATAAACCCGCTGGGTAAATCCAATCACCTACGGGTACTACAAAAAAATGCGGTGTGGAGTTTTTACATCAATGGAAAAAAAGTGAAAGAAATTGAAGTGCAAAAACTAAATGGAAATGCCATTGGGTTTACCAACTACACCAACATGGTTTTAGAAGTAGATGATTTTATTTTTAAACATGATGTAAAAATTAATCTGCCCGATAAAATGACTACCGGGTTGGTTAAGGAAAACCTGGGCAACCAGGTAAATACAATTTATGGCGACATCTCACCCAAAATTACAACCGATGGCCGCACAATCTATTTTGCGGTACGCGATGATCCGGCTACACAAACCAAGCCCGATGAAGAAACTTCTGATATTTGGATGACCTCTTCAATTGATGGTATAACTTGGAGCAAAAGCCAGAAACTGGGCCCCGAAATAAATACAAGTCGAACCAACAACCTGGCAGCCATTAGTGCGGATAATAATATGATGCTGTTTTGTAAAACAGAAGGTTTTCAGGTGCGGAGGAAAACAGCTACTGGTTGGTCTGAGCCGGAATGGCTTAATGTTAAATTTAAGAATGAAGCCAACCACATGGAGGGCTCGCTTTCAGCCGATGGTAAAGCCATTGTGTTTGCTGTTAAGCTTCCTGACAATGTGGAGTACAATGCACAACAAAAATCAGAAGATAAAGATATCTATGTAACCGTTCAGGATAAAAATGGAGTTTGGTCTAAGCCTATTAATCTTGGTAAGAAGATCAATACAGGAGTAAACGAACTTTCCCCTTTTCTGGCTGCTGATGGGCGCACACTTTATTTTGCATCAGAAGGTCATCCTGGTTATGGCGGTGCCGATATTTTTATGAGCAAGCGTAAGGGCAATAGCTGGACAGATTGGACAGAACCTGTAAACCTCGGGCCGGAAATTAACACACCTTCATTCGATGCCTATTACACTATTCCCGCTTCTGCCGATTATGCCTATATGAGCAGTGCCGCCAACCAAACCGGTAAAAGTGACATCGTGCGCATCAAACTTCCACAAGCCATTAAACCCGATCCGGTTTTATTGGTATTGGGCCACACACTTAACGCTAAAACAAAGGAGCCGGTTAAAGCCGATATAATTTTTGAAGACCTGGCCACTAAAGAAGAAGCCGGTGAAGCCATTTCCGATCCGGCAACGGGTTCATATCGTATTACGTTGCCCGATGGAAAACATTATGGAATTCGTGCTGAAGCAAAAGGCTTTCTTTCTGTTAATGAAAACATGGAGTTAGCGCCTATCACCGAATATACCGAAGTAAAAAAGGATTTGTATTTAATACCCATACTGGAAGGCGAAAGTATTTTATTGAACAACGTATTCTTCGAACAAGGCAAACCAATTTTGAAATCGCAATCATTTCCTGAACTCGATCGCCTGGCTCAGATTCTGGAAGAAAACCCAACCATTAAAATCGAAATACAAGGCCACACCGATAATGTGGGCAACAAGCTGGCTTTACAAGAACTTTCTGAAAACCGGGTAATGGCCGTGCGCGAATACCTTATCAACAAGGGTATTAAAAAAGATCGGATTACCGGAAAAGGTTTTGGTCCCAATAAACCCATTGCACCAAACGACACTGAAGAAAACCGGCAACGCAATAGAAGAGTGGAATTTCAGATTATCAAGAAATAGAAGAAATACGAACATTTCGTAACATCTGTTAACTTGAGCCTGCTTTGTGGCTCATGGATAAGATACTGAATTATATAAATGGAATTTTGACCGAACCGATTGAAGGTAAGTTCTTCCATACAATCAATCCGGCTATCGGTAAACCATATGCGCTCGTTTCAGATTCGGATAAAGCAGATGTGGCCAACGCTGTTGCAGCAGCTTCAGTTGCGTTTCCAAAATGGTCGGCTACTCCGGCCCGCGATCGGTCTGCTATTCTCATAAAAATTGCTGAGTTGATTGAACGCGATCTGGATAAACTTGCCTTAGCGGAAAGCATCGATCAGGGTAAACCGGTTGCATTGGCAAAAGCATTGGATATACCTCGTGCTGCGGCCAACATTCGGTTTTATGCTACCGCCATTCTTCACGAAAGCAGCGAGGCACACTTCACCAATCAGGAAGCAATAAATTATACACAACATACACCTGTTGGAGTAGTAGGTTGTATCTCGCCCTGGAACTTGCCCTTGTATTTGTTTACCTGGAAAATTGCGCCCGCAATTGCCGCAGGTTGTACGGTAGTGGCCAAGCCTTCCGAGATTACACCCATGACGGCCTATCTGTTTTCAAAGTTGTGCATCGAAGCTGGTTTACCGGCAGGTGTGTTAAACATTGTGCATGGCGTTGGTGCCAAAGCAGGGCAAGCCATTATTGAACATGCTGAAATCAAAGCTATCTCGTTTACTGGTGGAACGGCCACCGGAAAGATAATTGCAGCTACTGCGGGCCCGATGTTTAAAAAGCTTTCGCTGGAATTAGGTGGAAAAAATCCAAACATCATTTTTACGGATTGCGATTTTGAAAAAGCAGTTGCCACCAGTATTCAGTCTTCGTTTTCCAATCAAGGTGAAATCTGTTTGTGTGGTTCGCGCATTTTTGTAGAGCGACCGCTGTATGAAAAGTTTGTAACTGAATTTACCACGCGTACAAAAGCATTAATTGTAGGCGATCCGCTTGACGAAAAGACAAACCTGGGAGCAATCGCATCAGAGGCTCACCTTACTAAAATACTTTCATACATTGAACTTGCCAGGCAAGAAGGCGGCACCATTATACAAGGCGGTAACCAAGTGAAACTTATCGGGCGTTGTGCCGAGGGTTATTTTTTGGAGCCAACCATTATCACCGGTTTATCGCATACATGCCGCACCAACCAGGAAGAAATTTTTGGCCCCGTTGTAACCATCATGCCGTTTGACACCGAAGAGGAAGTATTGAAATACGCGAACAGTACAACCTACGGATTAGCGGCTACCATTTGGACCGAAAACCTGACGCGGGCGCATCGTGTAGCTGCGAAAGTAAACAGTGGTATCGTATGGGTAAACTGTTGGCTCTTCCGCGATTTACGCACTCCGTTTGGTGGTATGAAACAAAGTGGCATCGGGCGTGAAGGTGGTTTTGAAGCGCTGAAGTTTTTTACCGATGAAAAGAATGTGTGTATTAAGTTATAAGTGATCAAGCTTTTTCCAGCTTGTTACGTTAAATCCATTCTCTTGCTTAAAAGAATGATCACCACCATACACCAATATTTTTTGAGATTCAGGATTAAGTTGATTCCAGAAACGAAGTCCTTTATAATATTCGGTGTTCAACGTCATCCCCGATTTAATTTCAATTGCAATGGGGTGTGGATTTTTATCAACAATTACATCCAGCTCGTGGCCACTTACATCACGCCAGTAAAACAAATTACTACGCAAGCCTTGGTTTAGGCGGGTTTTCAAAAGTTCGTTAATAATATAATTCTCAAACAAAGCGCCCCGTTGGGCATGGTTGATTAAGTTTTTTGCTGCTTCAATAGCAAGTAGATAACAAGCTAACCCGGTATCGTAGAAATACAATTTGGGTGATTTAATTATTCGCTTGGTGTAATTCTTGTAATAGGGAGGTAACAGATGCACAATGTAACTGGCTTGCATGACCGATAGCCATGATTGTGCTGTTTTATGATCAATGCCACACTCTATCGCCAAATTGCTGAGATTAACTTGTTGCCCGATGCGGCTAGCACAAAGAAACATGAAGCGCTGAAAGGTAGATAAGTCTGTTACATTTTTAATCTGTCGTACATCGCGTTCTATGTAGGTTCGTACATATGCAGGGAACCAAAACCGCGGATCAATTCCTTCGTAAGCGACAGCGGGATATCCACCTTCAAAAATTAAATCATCTATGGTTTTTGTAGCAGATTGCGTAAATAACTCCTGATAACTAAAAGGGAGTAAATCAAGGTATCCAATACGACCAGCCAGGCTTTGAGTTATTTTTTCCAACATCAGGAAATTGTTCGAGCCAGAAAGAATAAACTTTCCGCGCTCGTTACTTTCATCTAATATCTGCTGCAAGTAGTTGAACAGCGCTGGCACGCGTTGGGCTTCATCAATAATAGCTCCTTGTTCAAACCGTTTCAAAAAACCTTTGGGGTCTTCAAGCGCACTTTGTTTTACTTCAGGATTTTCTAACGACACATATTGCTTACCGGGAAAGGCAGTTTTGGCTAATGTTGATTTACCGCTTTGACGTGGGCCAACTAATGCCACTGCCCGAAATTGACGGGCTAAGTTCTTAAGTGTATTTTCTGCAATTCGCGGAATCATGTACGATTGGGAATTGAATTCCCAAAAATACAAATTCCTTTTAATATTCTGATTTACTTTAAGTTATAACAGTTAATTTTGACAGAATATGGCTCTTTTTGATATTGACTCGATATTCCTTACAGTTTTAGGCTACCCACTCAGCTACCTCGAATTTTTTGGAACCCTTTCAGGAATAATAGTGGTTTGGTATTCGGCACGTGCCAATGTATGGAGTTGGCCCATCGGGTTGATTAATGTGGTGCTTTCTTTTTTTCTGTTTTACCAGGTGCAACTTTATCCCGACATGTTTTTACAGGTGTTTTTCTTCATCACCAACATTATTGGCTGGTGGCGATGGAAAAATCCCCGTAAGGAAGAAGAAGATTTAAAAGCTGAACTGAAGATCAGTTGGATGAACCCCCGGCAGATGGCCATTATTACAGCAACAGGAGTTGCAGGAACGTTGTTAATGGGTTTCTTTGCCAGCAGGTTACATGAGTTTTTTCCTTTGCTATTTACAAAGCCCAGTGCCTCACCGTTCATTGATTCGTTTATTACTGTTATGAGTATTGTAGCCACCTATTACATGATTCAAAAGAAAATTGAATGCTGGATAATCTGGATACTGATTGACGTAACCGCTACCTACTTGTACTTTGTACGCGATATTAGGTTTTACAGTTTGCTCTACCTGGTGTTAACCATTTTGGCAACCATGGGTTTGTTTCACTGGATCAAACAATACAATTCGTACAAAACTGCTGCATGACACGCGCCTTGGTTATTGGTAAATTCATGCCCATTCATAACGGTCATGTGGCGCTGATTGAGTTTGCGGCCACTCAAGCCGATGAGGTAATTGTCTCAATGAGTTTTACACCGAATGATTCTATTGATCCGAAGTTGCGGTTTAACTGGATCAAAGAAATTTTCAAAAACAGAAAAGAGATTATTCCAAGCATCATTCAAGATGATTTTGATGATGATTCGCTTCCCTTTGCAGAGCGCACAAAAGCCTGGGCAATAGCTATGCGCAAGGCTTACCCCAAGATTGATGTGGTGGTGAGTTCTGAAAGCTATGGTGTTCCATTTGCGAATAACCTCCAGGCGAAACATGCTTCATTCGACCCCGATCGAACTAAAGTACCGGTTTCAGCTTCTCTTATTCGTGCGCAACCATTTCAGTATTGGGATTTTATTCCAGTAGTGGTGCGGCCATACTATGTTAAGAAGATTTGTTTTTACGGATCGGAGAGTACCGGCAAATCTTTCATGGCGCAGAAAATGGCTCATGTATATAAAACGGAGTTTGTGCCTGAAGTTGCGCGTGAATTAATTACCAGCAATGAATTTACAGAAGCCGATATTATCAAAATAGGTTATGCACAGATTGATAGGGTTAATGAAAAGTTAAAAACGGCTAACAAGATTCTGTTTTGCGATACCGATACAATCACCACACAAATCTATTCACAGCATTACCTCAAAACTGTTCCAGCCGTTTTGTTTGAATTAGAAAAACAAATTCAATACGACTACTATTTTTTGTTTGATATTGATGTGCCCTGGGTGGCTGATCACCTGCGTGATTTGGGAGGTGAACGCGAAAAAATGTTTCAGGTATTTAAAGAAGCACTAGATGTACGGAATATTCCGTATCAATTGGTTAGTGGAGATTATCAACAACGGGAAGCGTTGATTAAGAAGTGGATTGATAAAATGTTGGGAGTGTAGGTATCCTGGCTGATGCAAGATTTCGTTGGTTTTTCTTTGGCTCCTTAATACCTTGTAATTTGATTTAGACTGTCCATGCCTGAAGACCTCAAACAACTCCTTTGGAGATTAGCCGATACCCTACGCGGAAAAATGGATGCCGATGATTTCAGGGATTACATCCTTGGGTTCATTTTCTACAAGTACCTCAGCGAGAAAATGCATTCCTATGCAGATGAAATTTTAGAACCAGACGGAATCACCTATTTAGATATTGATGAAGACAAGAAGGAAGATAAAGAAATCCTATTTCACGTACGAGCAGAAGCCATAGATACCTTAGGTTACTATCTGAAACCTTCTGAATTATTTGGTGCGCTTGCATCGCGTACTAATGCGGAAGGTAAAGCACATTTCATATTGGATGAACTTGCAAAAATACTCAACAACCTTGAGCAAAGTACCATGGGTACAGCTAGTGAAGAAGAGTTTAGTCATCTCTTTGAAGACCTGGATTTGCGCAGTAGCAAACTTGGCAAAACTGAGGATGAAAAGAATAAACTGGTGGTTCGTGTTATGCAGCATTTGGACCAGATTAACTTCGATCTTGATAATCTTCAGAATGATGTTTTAGGTGATGCTTATGAATACCTGATCGGAAAATTTGCGAGTGGCGCTGGGAAGAAAGCTGGAGAATTCTACACGCCTCAGCAAGTGAGTACTGTATTAGCTCGATTGGTTACAGTAGGTAAGAAGAGAATTAAAAACGCATATGATCCCACGTGTGGTTCAGGATCTTTGCTGTTACGTGTGGGCAAGGAGGTAGAAGTAGGTGCGTTTTATGGACAGGAAAGTAATCCGACTACGTACAACTTATGTCGCATGAACATGATCATGCACGACCTGCATTTCAAAAAGTTTGATATTAAGAGGGATGATACATTAGAAAGCCCCCAGCATTTGGACATGCGCTTTGAGGCCATTGTAGCCAACCCGCCTTTCTCTGCCGTGTGGAGTGCCAGCCCGTTGTTTATGAGTGACGACCGCTTTGCCGCCTACGGCAAACTTGCACCCAAAGGCACAGCCGACTTTGCTTTTGTGCAGCACATGATTCACCAGTTGGATGACAAAGGCACCATGGCCTGTGTGTTGCCGCATGGTGTACTCTTCCGTGGTGGAGCCGAAGGCCACATACGCGAGTATCTTATCAAAGAGAAAAACTACCTCGATGCCATTATTGGTTTGCCCGCCAATATTTTTTATGGCACCGGCATACCCACGTGTATTATGGTGGTAAAGAAAAAGCGCGAGCACAGCGATAACGTGTTGTTCATCGATGCCAGCCAGCACTTTGAAAAAGTGAAAACCCAAAACTTTCTGCGGCCGCAGGATATTGATAAGATCGTAAACACCTATAAAGCGCGCACAGAAGAAGACAAGTACAGCTATGTAGCTTCATTGAAAGAGATAGCTGAGAACGACTACAACCTGAATATACCGCGCTATGTAGATACGTTCGAAGAAGAAGAAGCGGTGAACCTGAAAGCCGTGGCGAAAGAATTGAAGAAACTCGATGCCGACATGAAAACCACCGATGCTTCCATTGAAAAGTTTTGTAAGGAGTTGGGAATAGACGCACCATTCTAATTGTCAGAATTTGGATTCGTGGGATGGTTGGATAAAAGGATTAGAACAGAATGAAGGAAGAGATTAAAGATGACTTGACTTACAAAATCATAGGGTGCGCCATGAAAGTGCATTCCGTTTTAGGTAATGGATTTCAGGAAGTGATCTACCAAAGGGCGTTGGCTATTGAAATGACAAAACAAGGTTTGAGTTTTGAACGCGAGTTAGAGATGCCACTGTTTTATGATGATCAACCCATAGGCAGCAGGAGAGTAGATTTTTTGGTTGAACAAAAAGTAATGGTTGAATTAAAAGCATTAACAAAATTGGAAGATGTGCATCTGGCGCAAGGACTGAACTACCTCGTGGCCTACAAAGTTGACCTGGGCCTCTTGTTAAACTTTGGCGCTCAAAGTCTGGAAGTAAAGCGGTTACGTCATCCACTTAATAAACGAAATCCAACCATCCATGAATCCTAAAAATCCAAATTCTGACAAATGCCTCAATCCTTCGTGCGAGATATGAGTGACGAAAAAGCTTATAGTGAAAAGAAAAAACCTACTGCTCCTAAGCTGAGGTTTAAGGAGTTCAAGAGTGGATGGATTAATAAGAAGCTATCGGATGTTTCTGTCTTTTTAGATGGAAAGAGAAAGCCCATTAAAGAAAGTGATAGAGCAAAGATGAGGGGTCAATTTCCTTACTATGGAGCTTCAGGAATTATTGATTTTGTGAATGATTATATATTCGATGATGAAATAATTCTTCTTGGTGAAGATGGTGAAAACATTGTTTCAAGGAATTTACCTCTTGCATTTAAGGTCGTTGGAAAGTGTTGGGTTAATAATCACGCTCATGTTATTAAACCAAATCGGGATACTGACATTGATTTTCTTACTCATATTCTCGAAAAAACAAACTACGAAATTTATAACACTGGGACAGCTCAGCCAAAGTTGAATCAAGAAGTTTGTAAAAGTATTCCGTTAAATCTTCCCACCCTCCCCGAACAACAAAAAATCGCTTCGTTTTTAAGTGAGGTAGATGAAAAGATACAGCAGCTCACGCGCAAAAAAGAATTGCTGGAGCATTACAAAAAAGGTGTGATGCAACAACTCTTCTCGGGCAAGCTCCGCTTCAAAGATGAAAATGGGAAAGCTTATTCGAAGTGGGAGGAGAAAAGGTTGGGAGAGGTTAGTGTGATAACTATGGGGCAATCACCAGATTCGAGCTCATACAATAGTGAAGGCAAGGGATTGCCTTTGATCCAAGGAAACGCAGATATAAGTGAGAGAATTTCCAATCCACGGCAGTGGACAAGTGAACCAACAAAAGTGTGTGACGTTGGTGACTTATTACTCACGGTGAGGGCGCCTGTTGGCTCAATATCAAAGTCAATACACAAAGCATGTATCGGGCGGGGGGTTTGCGCTATAAGAAATAATGAATTGTCAGACATCAATTATTTGTATCAAGTTTTGGTTGACTATGAGTCTAAATGGAAACGCCTTGAGCAGGGAAGTACCTTCACAGCAGTGAATGGAGATGATATAAAGTCAATAAAAATCAATGTTCCTTCTCCGAAGGAGCAACAAAAAATCGCCAGCTTCCTCACCGCGCTGGATGCAAAAATAGAAGGTGTGGCCACGCAAATAACCCACACCCAAACGTTTAAAAAAGGATTGTTGCAACAGATGTTTGTATGAGTAGGGAACTTTTCATATTCAAAAATTTATATACTTTTGTCCACCAGCCTGGCGCCAGTGCACTAAAAAACCGTATTTCAGGCTTTATTTCAGTAGAAAGTTTAGCAACTAAAAATAATACACCCTCCATGCCTCTCTCTGATGCACACTTGGGGGGTTTTTTCTTTTATAGCCATGGCTAAAAAAAGCTACAGTAAAACTCCACTGTCGTTTCAGGATCAATTGCAGTTGATGCAAACCCGTGGCCTTGCCGTGCCTGATCAGGCCAAAGCCATCAGCTATTTAAAGGAGATTAGTTATTACCGACTCAGCGCCTACTTTTTACCCTATCAGGCTGTTAAAGATCAATTCAACGCAGGCGTTACGTTCGATCAGATTATTGATACCTATTCTTTTGATCGTGAATTTCGGCTGCTGGTGTTCGATTGTATCGAGCGTATTGAAATAGCCATCCGTACACAAATGATTTACCAGATGGCCATGCATCATAATGATTCGCATTGGCAGGATAATCAGGCGCACTTCATTACACCTTTCTATAATAAAATCGGTGCATTGGTTGATCCCTACCAGGATTTGCAGTCCATTATTTCCAAAGCAAAAACCGCCCGAACTCCGGAAGTATTCATTAAGCATTACATTGATACCTATCACACCCCGGCAAATCCTCCCGCATGGATGTGCCTTGAATTACTGACCATCGGTGAGCTTTCGCACATTTATCGCGGCTTTCGAAACAACAGTGATAAAAAACGAATTGCTGATTTTTTTGAGGTGCACCATACCGTGTTTACTTCGTGGCTTCATACGTTAACCTATGTGCGCAACTTATGTGCGCACCATTCGCGCCTGTGGAACCGCGATCTGGCCATTGAACCTGATCGGTTGATCAAGGCGGTAGGCCCTTGGATCGGGCAACCTTTCCAAAATAACAAACGGACGTTTTATTTTATTTGTGTGTTACGGTATTTGTTGCTGCGGGCAAATCCCGGTAATAGTCTGAAGACAAAACTAGAAGCGTTGTTTGCTAAATACCCCAACGTGCCCATACAGTTTTTGGGAATTCCTTCCGATGGAAAAGGAAATCGATTAGATTGGAGAGCAGAACCACTTTGGCAATAATGGTGCAGTCAGAAGCGATATTAGAAAATAATCTAATCCAACAATTGGTTGGATTAGGTTATCAATCTGTTCGCATTGCTGATGGAAATGAGTTATTGTCCAATCTCCAAACCCAACTCGAATCATTCAATAAAATATCATTTTCTCAAAAGGAATTTAATGCCATACTCAATCACCTCGCCAAAGGCAATGTGTTTGATAAAGCTAAAACACTGAAAGACCGATACAATCTTTTGCGGGAAGATGGCACTTCGTTTTACGTTCGTTTTTTCAATACCGAGGCTCCTTCAAAGAACCTGTACCAGATTAGCAACCAGATAACGCTGGAGGGCAGCTACAAAAATCGGTTCGATGTAACGTTGCTCGTCAATGGCTTGCCGCTGGTTCAAATTGAACTCAAGCGAAAAGGTGTTGAAATCAAAGAAGCGTTTAACCAAATTAATCGATATCAAAAGCATTCGTTCTGGAGCAACTATGGGTTGTTTCAGTATGTGCAGCTATTTGTCATCAGCAACGGAGTAAACACAAAGTATTTAGCGAACAACGAGCTGCAGTCGGTACTGCAAACCTTTTTCTGGGCGGATGAGAACAACAAGAACATTACCGAACTCAGCACTTTTGCAAATGCATTTCTCAACCCGGCTCACTTGGGCAATTACATTTCGAACTACGTTGTGCTGAATGAAACGTTCAAAAATTTGATGGTGCTGCGACCTTATCAATATTATGCAGTGGAGAACATCATCAAACAGGTAAGCACCAGCAACGACAATGGCTACATCTGGCATACTACCGGTTCGGGCAAAACACTTACTTCGTTTAAGGCGAGCCAGATTATTATGGACTTGCCGCAGGTGTACAAAGTAGTGTTTGTAGTCGACCGCAAAGATCTCGACTACCAGACCATGAACGAGTTTAATGCGTTCAAGAAAGACAGCGTGGATGCTACCGACAACACGGCCATGCTGGTGAAGCAATTAACAGACGATACCAAACTCGTGCTCACCACCATTCAAAAGCTGAACAACGCCATCAACAAAGCGCATTTCGAAAACAAACTCACGCACCTGCGCGATAAGAAGATCGTTTTCATTTTCGATGAGTGTCACCGTTCGCAGTTTGGCGATACACACGACCGGATCATAAAATACTTTAACAAGGCTCAGCTTTTTGGATTCACCGGCACACCCATCTTTGCCGACAATGCCAGCAAGAACGAATACGGCAAGCGCACAACAAAAGATCTCTTTGGAAAATGCTTGCATAAGTATGTAATCACAGATGCAATCCGTGATCAGAACGTGCTGAGGTTTGGCATTGAATACATTGGCAAGTACAAACAGAAAGGCAATACACTCTTTGATATTGAAGTGGAGGATATCGATCGTCCGGAAGTGCTGAACGACCCGAAGCGGTTAGAAAAAATTGCCGATTACATTCTTTCGTATCACAATCAAAAAACCTTCGACAAGGAGTTTTCGGCTTTGTTTGCTGTCAGCAGCATCGAAAACCTGATCAAGTACTACGAGATCTTTAAACGCAAGAAAGAAGCCGGGGAACATGACCTTCGAATCGCTACCATCTTTACCTACGGAGTGAATGACGATGACGAAGATGCACAGGATTTTCTCCCTGATGAATTGCCAATGGCTGCCGATCCCAAAGTAAGCTATCAGTCCTCGCACAATCGCGATAAACTGGAAGTCTTCATTGCCGACTACAACAAATTGTATGGCACCGCCTTTTCAACCAAAGACGACAAATTGTTTGAAGGGTACTTCAAAGACATCAGCAAGCGACTGAAAGAGCGCGAGAAGCGGTCGTTCAATGACGAGAAGGATCGACTTGATTTATTGCTGGTAGTAAATATGTTCCTCACCGGTTTCGATGCCAAGAAAGTGAACACCCTCTATGTCGATAAGAATCTGAAGCATCATGGCTTGCTCCAGGCGTATTCACGCACG
Organism: Cyclobacteriaceae bacterium; assembly: GCA_019638355.1. Classification (GTDB taxonomy): domain Bacteria; phylum Bacteroidota; class Bacteroidia; order Cytophagales; family Cyclobacteriaceae; genus ELB16-189. The sequence goes on along the minus strand of JAHBTY010000002.1, from coordinate 362,278 downwards.
AACCGGATACTGGGTGAAAAGAAATCGCAGGGAAACATCCTGGTATTTCGTAACCTGAAAGAGGCTACCGACAAATCCATTACACTGTTTTCGAATAAGGAAGCCATTGAAGAAATCATTCTTCCACCATTCGAAAAGATTGCCGCGAAGTTTGACGAAGCTTTAAAGAATTTGTTGACAATTGCACCTACCTGGCAAAGTGTGGATGACCTGGCCAGCGAAGAGGATGAAGCAGCTTTCATTAAAGCCTTCCGCGCATTATTACGGGCGAAGAACGTCCTGGAATCCTACACTGATTTTAGCTGGGAGGGATTGGGTATTGATGAAGAAACTTTCCTTAACTATCAAACCAAGTATCTCGACCTGTACGATAAAGTAAAGCGCGACAACGCGAAGATTAAAACCTCTATCCTCCACGACATTGACTTTGAAGTCGAGCTCATCCACCGCGACCTGATCAATGTTGCCTATATTCTGAAATTAATTACAAAACTCAAGCAAACAAAAACCAGCGATGCTGCCAAACAGAAGAAGGCCATCATGGACTTACTGAACAGCGAAGTGCAGTTGCGCAGCAAACGCGAATTGATTGAGAAGTTCATTGAAGAGAACCTGCCCAAGATCAGCGATGCCGATAACATTCAGGAAGAGTTTGAACAATACTGGCAAGATCAAAAAGTATTGGCCCTTGCCAAACTATGCGATGACGAGCAGTTAGATAAAGAACAATTCAAAGCCTTGATCGATGCCTACATTTATAGCGGTCAAGAACCAATACGTGCAGAGGTATTGAAGTGCTTGGGTGATCGCCCAAGTATTTTGAAAGCAAGAGAAATTGGCGAAAGGATTATTGGTAAGATGAAGGAATATGTTGAAGTGTTTGAGCAAGGCATGGTGGCTTAAGTTTATGCGGCATAAATCTTTTTTTGGCACGGTATAACCATTTTAAGAAGATCGCATGAGTTATGCATCATTCCTCCAATCGTGCCATCTTAGTTTGCAACAGTACCTGTTCAGCTTTCAATTGAGTTAATGATAATGCTTTTTGATAATAAGCTATTGCCTTTTCCGGTTGTTGCAGTTGAGCATGGAAATCGCCCAAGGCAGCATGGTAAATTGAATTTTGTTCAAGCCCTTTGATATTTTGTAATCGCTGCAATCCAACTTCGGCCGACTGTGCTTTACCCAACGCAATAGCTAGGTTTAACTCCACAACCGGATCGGGTTTAAGGGTTAACAGTATCTGGTACAATTCAACTATGCGTACCCAATTTGTTTGTTCAAAGGTCTTAGCATGAGCATGGGTAGCAGCAATGGCAGCTTCAAGATGGTACTCGCTGAACTCATCACTCTCACCAGACTTATCTAAAAATTCGTTGGCTTTTTCTATCAGCGCCTTATTCCAGCGTTCACGATTTTGATCTTGTAGCAAAACAATGTTTCCATGTTCGTCAAGCCGTGCATCAGCGCGTGAAGCCTGAAGACACATCAGCGCAAGCAAAGCATTTACAGCGGGGGAGTTGGTGAGTTTATTTTTTGTCAGCAACAAGCAAAGTCGCATCGCCTCTTCACACAAATCGTGTCGGATAAGTTTATCGGGATGCGTAGAATTATAACCTTCACTAAACAGCAGATACAAGGTATGCATCACAGTGTCTTTGCGGTTGGCAATCGTTTTGGGCGAAAGTGTTTCGAGTTCAATTCCTTCTTCGCGAATTTTCTCACGAGCCCGGTACAAACGTTTGGCGATTGTTTCATCGGTGGTGATAAAGCTGTGTGCAATTTCAGAAATGCTTAATCCGCAAAGCGTTTTTAAAATGAGTGCGATTTGCGATTCGTATGGAATAGCCGGATGACAACAGGCAAACATCATTCGCAACTGACTGTCTTCAATCTCGTGTTCAAAAAACAAATGCTTTATTGCAGGCGCTAATGTCCACTCCGATTTAAATGCCTGTGCTAACTCTTTTTCAATGTGTGCGTGGCTGTTTCGTTGCCGGATAAAGTCAATGGCCTTGCGTTTGGCAACGGTGTATAACCAGGCCGATGGATTATCGGGGATGCCTTTTAGTTTCCAAACCTGCATGGCTTGAAGCAACGTATCCTGTACAATGTCTTCGGCTACTTCAAGATGTTGCAGGCCCGTCATGCGTGCCAGCACAGCCGCCATCTTTCCGGCTTCGTGCCGGAATAGATGACTTACAAGTTGGTTTATGTGCTGATCGGCCATTCATAAAAGTAAAGATTTTACAGATCGTAATAAGTAGCATCCTTTACAATCAGGCCATCGCGAATAGTTAAGATGCTTACAATGGGTAATGAAAATTTTGTTCCATCCGGAGCGGTACCGGTGGAAATAAATTCAATTGTTACAGTTTCCCCGGAAGGGTAAATATTTTGAACAGCATCCTGAACATCCGGAAACGCAGCTTGCATTTCCGAATACTTGGCTATTGTTTCCGATCTACTTTTGATTACCACCTCAGGGCCAAATGATGGATCGAGAAATTGCGCAGGCTCAGCATATAATTCAGACATCGCTTTCCAATTGTGCTTGTTAAAAGCTTCGAAAAGTTTTTGTGCTACCGCTGTATTTTTCTCCACCTCACTTTCAGGTGAAGTGCATGCTGCCAGTATCAGCAGCATGCTTCCCAATAAGTGTTTCATATTACATGTTGTCAAACTTGATCACTTCCCGGATTTCGACTACACCACCCAGTTCGAAGTCGGGATAATCTTTTGCCATCTCGGTGGCTTCGGCCAGGTCTTTCGCCTTTACCACAAAATATCCGCCTACCATTTCTTTACTTTCGGCATACGGACCATCCGTTACAGTTTTTTTAAGCCCGCGAATTGTTTTTCCGGTTGGCAACAACGCCTCGCCAGAATCATAGCGCCCTTGTTGCTGTAGTTTTTGAACCCAGGCAAACCACTTCTCCATGCCGGCTTGTTGTTCTTCAGGTGAAAGATGACTGGAGTCGCCCCCAATAAAGATGAACATGTACTTTTCCATTTTTTTTAAGGTTTTAGTGAAACATTTGGTTCTATGACGTGCGGGATTGCCCGGCATGGACAAAAAATTTATTTCTTTTTTTAAAATGTAAGCCCTTTCCCTTGCCGGGGAAAAATGAGGTTAACAGGTAGCGTGTTCCCGTCAATTAATTGCTTCCGGATGGTTTCTTCGCGCTTGCCTTGTGGCTTCATATGCGTTATCACCACGTTTAGATTTTTTAGCTGACCAGTACCACAAATTTTCTCAAGAGCTCCCAGCTCTTCCATCAACAAGGCAGGTGTAAGGTGGCCGAATAATAAATTATCGGGTTGCTCGCTGGTAAATGAAACTTCAATAAAGATTGCTTTTAATTTTTTGGTTTGAATCAATGGCGTAATCGCTTTCCAAAGTTGGTTCAGTTTATCGGATTTCTCAATTCGATCGCAACCGGTATCGCCCAGGTATAATAAATAGTTTTCACCACTGCGTACCAGAAAAGCTGTGCTCTCCGTTGGGTTAACATGGCTTAGCACAAACGGAGTAACAAATAAAGAAGTGTTGTGCAATGGTACTTCTTTGCCGGGAGTTAAAGTTTGATAGGTGTATTTATTTAAAGTAGGCGCTTCCCCCTCGTTGCCAAAGTTGGCCCAACTCTTCCAACTAAAATGCTTCTCTTTTAAAACCGCCAAACAACTTTCAATACCATAAATGTATTTAGCCGAATCATCGGGCGAATTGATGACCAAACCATTTACATGATCGTAATGCGGATGGGAGATCAGATAGCCTTTTATATGCTTGCGCAGAAAAGTGGTTGCATCGCCTTTCCATACTTTATTTTTAATAGCTGTTCGAATGCCTGCATGTAGCGTACCTGCATCCAGGCAAACATAATCTTGCGTGCCGCTTGCAGCCAAAGCGTAAGCCGAGAGATTACTTTCATCAACACCGCCTTTAATCCCCAATGGAACTACCTGAAAAGCAGGTTGGGCATAAACCGAGAATCCGGTAAAGAAAAAAACAAAGAGGAAATTTTTCATTACGCTTTACTGAGTCAACGAAGCAAAAAGATCACGGATAATTTCATCGCGCTTAAAGTTTTCCCAGATTTTTATTTTACGGGAATTAGCAGGGCGTTCAATCCAAACACCATTTACCAAAAGCGGAGCCGGATGTTCGCGTACTTCAGCCCATGCAGGATTTTTTACAATCGCTACAGCAGCAAGGTCGAACAAGGCGCGTGATGGTGGGTCGCCATGATAGTCGATGTGTTCAAACAAGTTGATAGAGTAATCGCCAAAGCAATAGAACTCGCCACCGTGCCTTCCGGTAACCGGTGTGGAAATACGCGGACCGAGCCCCGGCATTTTGTTGTTAACTTCTTCTTGCGTAATGCTTACATAACTGGTGCCCGTAGTTTTACCGTAGCGCACTGTTACCATTTCAAAATCGATTGGCGAGTTTAGAATATAATTCAATGCAACGGTATCGTTGTTTTGATTGTGCTCACCGGGTTCAGGATAATTGGAACCCAACCATACCAACCTGATTTTATGGGCAATGGTCGAATCTTTTTTTAATGCCAGGGCAATGTTTGAAAGTTTTCCCACGGCCAGCACAACCAGTTTTTCAGCAGCCGGTTTGTGGGCTTCTTCAATAATTGCATCAACCGCCTCTTTACCATCGTACATAGGTGAATTGAGAGTAGGTAAAATTTCGGCAAAGGAAAGATCGGCACCTTTTAACACGTGTAGTGTATCTGCTTTGCATAGTTGAAGCACTCGAATGGCTTCGGCATATTGTTTTTCGATATTGCCACCGCTGCTGGTGGTGTTGATGGTGATGGCTTTTATGTTGAAAACATCTTGGTTGAATACAAGATAGGCAAGCGCATGCTGATCGTCTAATTCATTATTTGTATCGGTATCAAATATAACGCTGATTTTGGATTCAGGCGGTGCTGCTTTCCGTGTTGATTCGCATCCAACAAAAACCAGAAGAATCAGTAAAGCCGCAGGAATGGTTTTCTGCATAACAATCACTTAAAATTTTTCCCGGCCACTTTACTTTCAAATACTTCTACGCACTTGCGATCTTGTAACGTAACAAAGCAGGTTTTACCTTTTGGTCCCCCAAAAGCAATGTTACTAGTCTTCAAACCCTTCAACTTCACCGAACGAGTTACCGCGCCTGTTGGATCAAGCACATCTACCTGACCGGCACCATAGCGGGTAACATACAAATTCCCTTCGCGGTCGCACTTCATGCCGTCAAAGCCGTAATCGGGATATTCTTTAAACAAAGTTTTGTTGGAGAGATTGCCTGCGGCATCAACATCAAACTTCCAGATTTTACGCTGCACACTTTCGTTTACATACAGTATTTTTTCATCAGGGCTCAACGCAATTCCATTGGTTGTGCCCATGCTATCGGCAACAACCACATGCTGACCATCGGCATCAATACGCCAAACTTTTCCGGTGCTGGTTTTCCAATCAGGATCGGAAGCAAAAATCTGATCGCGACTGTTAATGCACAAATCGTTTGGTTGATTGAATAATGAATCATGAACAAAAACAGAAACTTCTTTTGTGCTCATGTTCACCTTTAAAATATTATGACCGGTAAAATCGGCTAATAGCATTTCGCCTTTTGAATTAAACTGAATAGCATTGGCCGTGCTGCCCTGGGGTAGCGTAACAAATAATTCAACGTTGCCGTCTGTATCTACCACACCAATGGTTCCGTCTTTCTGAAAGTTCACCACATAAAGTTTTCCATCGCGGTAGTTTGGACCTTCGCAGTTTTCAGTAAAAAGATTCTCCTGCGTAAAGTCTTTGGCTTTGTATTTTTTGTTTTTGGTAGTTGTAAAAACGACCAACAGCGAAATAAAAAACGTGATAAACAGGAGTGGAAATTTTTTGCTCATGCTTTTCCGGCTTTATAACCTTTGGTAGCAAAGTAGAGTATAAATAAATAGCAAGGCACCATCATCCAATATGCTTGCTGGCTGGTAGTAATTTCCGATAGCCAACCATAAACCAACGGTAATATGGCACCTCCGGCAATAGCCATAATCAACAAGGCCGATCCTGTTTTGGTGAATTTACCAAGACCATCAATCGCTAACGGAAAAATAGCTGGCCACATGAGGGAATTCGCTAAACCCAGTAATGCAATAAAGGCAACGGAAACGAACCCGTTGGTTAGAACAGCGCCAATAGTAAAAACAACTCCTAACCAGGCACATATTTTTAATGCGGTAGCCTGGCTCATGTATTTTGGTATTGCGATTATTCCAATCACATAACCAATCAACATACAGGCCAATGTAGCTTGTGTAAAGTACCGTGCCGTAGCCAATTCTATTCCCAGCGATTTTCCATAACTGATAATCGTATCACCAGCCAATACCTCAACACCTACATATAGGAACAGTGTAATAACGCCAAGCACTAAATGCGGAAACTGAAATACACTTGTTTTGCCGGATGAAGTTTGTGTCTGTCCATCACTTTCGCCACTGTCATCAATATCGGGTAAGGATGAAAACAAAATCGCGACTGCCAGAAATACCAAAACGCCCGCAATAATCATGTACGGAACAATTACCCGGCTGGCCAGTTCATCAAGGGTAGCATTTTTTGTGGCCTCATCCATTGTGGTTAAACTGGCTTCAAGCGCATCGGCATCGCTTAACGCGATATAGCCAAAAATTAAACCGGCCAAGATACCAGCCACCTTATTGCAAATACCCATAATGCTAATACGTGTTGCTGCACTTTCTATAGGGCCAATAATAGTTGCGTATGGATTTGAAGCGGTTTGAAGCAGTGCTAAACCAGTTCCAATAATGAATAAGCCAACCAGAAACAGATCAAAGTTGCGGGCTTGCGCAGCAGGCACAAATAAAATCGCGCCAATGGCCATTATAAACAATCCTACCGACATACCTTTTTTATAACCCGTTTTCTTTAAAACATACGAAGCCGGTATGGCCATTACGGTATAGGCAATAAAAAATGCGGTAGCAACCAGGTACGATTGAAAGTCCGTTTTTAGTTCACACGCAATTTTTAGATAGGGAATCAGTGTACCATTAATCCATGTTACAAAACCGAAAATGAAAAACAGAATCCCGATAATAGTGATGGACATCAAATAACTGGACGGACGTGCCTGGGTCATAGGTAGAGGGGTTAGACTTTGATTAGTAAACTTCTATTTTTGCATCTTGTAAAACAATAGCTAACCTTTTTAATTCTTTAAAATCTTGAAGCAGACATTCTCATTATTAGTAATGGCAGCCGGCATGGGCAGCCGGTATGGTGGCATTAAGCAAATTGATGGCTTTGGGCCTACTGGCGAAACCATTATGGACTATTCACTTTTCGATGCCGTGCGGGCTGGCTTTGGTCGCATCGTGTTTGTGGTGCGCGAAGAGATTAAAGAGACTGTGAAAGAAATTTTTCTGCCCAAGTTGCAAGGCAAGGCCGAAGTTCATTTTGTGGTGCAATCGCTCGATAAATTTGTGCCGACTCAATTTCAGCCGGTAGATCGTAAAAAACCCTGGGGTACTACACATGCCATGCTGTGTGGCAAAGAAGTAATTGATGGTCCGTTTGCGGTAATTAATGCCGATGATTTTTATGGTCGCGAAGCATTTGAATCGTTAGTGGCATTTTTTCGTACGGCTCCGGCCGATCATCATGCCATGGTAGGCTATACATTAAAAAATGTGTTGAGCGATCATGGAAGCGTTTCGCGCGGTGTGGCTACAACCGATGCGCACGGATTTTTAACAGGCATGCGCGAACTAACAACCATTGTGCGCGAGGGCGATAAGATTATTTCGAAAGGAAAAGAAGGCGATGAAGAATTGAGTGCACTTGCACCGGTTTCCATGAATTGCTGGGGTTTTCAACCAGGCGCATTCGACTTAACAGAAAAAATGTTTACTGACTTCGTAGCGAAAAATAGTCACAATCCTTCGGCTGAGTTTTACATCGCGCTAATGGTAACCGAGCTGATTAATCGCAACCTGGGAAAAGTACAGGTGTTGCCCGGAGGTAAAACCTGGTTTGGTGTAACGTATAAAGAAGACAAAGAAACGGTATCGCAAAAAATAAAAGACCTGGTGCAACAAGGTGTGTACCCGGCAAAATTGTGGTAATGCATGAATAGTGTTGCCATACCAACTCTCGTAACCAATTCTTTTTCTATTTCAGAAAAGGCAACTGTAAGCCCAATTGGATCGGGCCACATTCACCAGACTTTTTTGGTTGAAGACGGGCACAAGTTTGTATTGCAACGCATTAATAAAAATGTATTCACCAAACCGGAAGTAATAGCACGCAACAATCGGTTGGCTGCCGACTACCTCGCAGTTCACCATCCGCACTATTTATTCCTTACCGCTTTGCGCGCTAAACAAGGTCATGAATTGGTTTATGCCGAAGATGGTTTTCCGTGGCGTGCTTATCCGCTTATCGAAAATACCCTTACTATAGATTTTGTTACTTCTGCTGAGCAGGCATTTGAAGCTGCCAAAGGCTTTGGTTTATTAACCCGAAACCTGCAAGGCATCGATAGTTCAACCTTTGAACCTACATTAGATCGGTTTCATGATTTGCACTGGCGCTACGAACAATTTGAAATGGAATTGGCGTATGCTTCACCTTCGGTAATTAATCAGGCACAAGAAGAAATAAAGTTGGCCAAACAATTCCAGCCACTTGTTCAAGAGTACAACAACCTGATTCGCAGCGGTGCGTTAACACCGCGTATCACCCACAACGATACCAAGATCAACAACATTTTGTTTGATAAGCTCACCGGAAAAGCAGCCTGCGTAATTGACCTGGATACACTCATGCCCGGCTATTTTATTTATGACCTGGGCGATCTGGTGCGCACGTGTGTAAGCCCGGTAAGCGAAGAAGAACAAGATATCACCCGCATTGGCTTCCGTAAAGAAATTTATGATGCCTTGCAGGAGGGTTATCTATCGCAAATGAAAGATAACATGAGCGATGGTGAGTTAGCGGCTGCACCCTTTGCGGGAAAAATGATGACCTACATTATGGCTTTGCGCTTTCTGGCCGATTTTCTGCGTGGTAATACTTATTACACTATTCATTATGCTGAGCAAAATCTGGTACGGGCAAGAAATCAGTTGCAATTGTTGAGATTGTTGGATCAACATACCTGAACCACTCACATTAATTGTGATCTATCATAAAGAAAAAGCCATTATATTTCCCCCTTGCCGCCAGTAGTTTCTTGCGGTGCAAAATCAAATTTATTTCACATGAAGAAAATTCTATTTTTCGGATTATGGGCTACCAGCATTTTTGCCTTTGCCCAACAAAATCCCACAGCCGTAAAATATGCGGCTACCATTACCGAAAAAAACCTGAAAGATGACCTGACCATTATTGCATCCGATGCACTGGAAGGAAGGGAAACCGGAAAGCGTGGCCAGAAGATGGCCGCAGCATTTATCGCAGCTTATTTTCAGGACTTAGGTTTGAAGGCTCCGGTTAACGGCAGCAATTACCAAACAGTTCCATTGTATGGAACCTCAGCACCAGTTGTTACACTTAAGGCTGGTACCAATGAACTTAAACCCGATGAATACATTTCATTTGGAGGAAGTGACACGGGAGGAACTGTAACGCTGCCATTGGTATATGCCGGTGCCGGAACTGCCGATGAACTTGCTAAGCTTGATATTAAAGACAAAGCAGTTTTGGTTTCATTGGATCCCACAGCATCGATGATGCGAAACCCCACGTTGGCAGCTGTTCGCGAAAAAGGTGCAAAAGCGGTATTTGCAGTAATTGAAAAAGCCGAAGACTTTCAGCGCTTTTCAGGTATGGCTCGCAACTTCAGAGGGGGTGGATTAAGTTTGAATAAACCTGCTGGCGGTGGGCCCAATGCTTTCTTTGTGTCAACCGAAACAGCGGGTAAACTCTTCAATACAACTTACGATAAATTAAAAAAATCAGCCGGAGCAAAAGTGGCTAAAGTAAAACCTGCGTCCATTGCATATTCGGTAGCAGTTGCTTCGTACGAAGTAAAATCCGAAAACGTGCTGGGCTTTCTGGAAGGAACGGATAAGAAAGATGAAGTGGTAGTAATTACATCGCACTACGACCACATCGGGATATCCCCAAATGCAACGGGCGACAAAATAAATAATGGTGCCGATGATGATGGTTCCGGAACGGTGGGCGTATTAGCATTGGCGAAAGCATTTGCTCAAGCTAAAAAAGAAGGCCATGGCCCGCGCAGAAGTATTTTGTTTATGACCGTTACCGGTGAAGAAAAAGGTTTGTTAGGTTCTGAATATTACTCTGAAAACCCGATCTACCCATTAGATAAAACGGTTGTGAACCTGAACATTGATATGATTGGTCGCAGAGATCCACAACATAAAGACAGTGCCCCGTATGTGTATGTAATCGGCTCGGATAGACTTTCAACTGAATTGCATACGTTAAGCGAAGCCACCAACAAAACCTACACTAATCTGGCGTTCGATTATACCTATAATGCCGAAGATCATCCGGATCGTATTTATTACCGCTCCGACCATTGGAACTTCGCCAAGAAAAATATTCCCATCATTTTCTACTTCGATGGTATTCATGAGGATTATCACAAACCCAGCGATGAAGTTGATAAGATTGAATTTGATTTGTTGGCAAAACGCACACAAACTGTATTTCACGTTGCCTGGGAAATTGCCAATCGGGATAATCGCCTGGTGGTTGACAAAGGCGAGAAAAAGTAGTTAACGCATGGTTTTCGTTGGATAACCATTAAGCGCGATTAGTAACAGATTGTTATAAACTGTCATTTACTACCTTAGAGGGCATGAAAAGTGCCCTCTTTGTTTTTTTAGGTTTAAACATGTTCACTTTGGTGGAAGCGCAAACTTTTCCTGACGGGTTTGAACGCGTGCCTGTAGCAACCGGAATCAGTTCACCAACGGTAATGGCTTTTGCGCCCGATGGAAGAATTTTTGTAGCGCAGCAAAACGGTGTGCTACGTGTTATTAAAGACGGAACACTACTGACTACTCCGTTTATCACCTTATCTTCTGTAAATTCTTTGGGTGAGCGTGGACTGATTGGTATTGCACTTGATCCGGATTTTTCAACCAACGGTTATGTCTATTTATATTATACCACAAGTGTAGCTCCCATTCACAATCGGATTGTACGTTATACCGCCAATGGCGATGTAGCCCTTGTGGCAAGTGAACAATCCATTTTGGAATTGGATAACCTGAGTGGCGCCACTAACCATAACGGAGGTGCCCTTGCCTTTGGGTTGGATGGAAAACTATATGTAGCTGTGGGTGATAACGCCAATAATGCACACCCGCAAAACTTAGATACCTATCACGGAAAATTTTTGCGCATCAACAAAGATGGAAGCGCACCCACCGATAATCCTTTTTACAGTGAAGCAGCATCGGAACAACGTAAACGCGTGTGGGCCTATGGGCTCCGCAATCCCTACACATTTTCCATTCAACCGGTTACCGGAAAAATTTTTGTGAACGATGTAGGTCAGAGCTCTGCTGAAGAAATTAATGATGCAACAACCGGTGGAAAAAATTTTGGCTGGCCCAATGCAGAAGGCAATAGCACAAACCCCGCCTACACTAATCCAGTTTATGCGTACTTACATAGTGGCCCACAACCTACGGGCTGCGCAATTACGGGTGGTACCTTTTTTAATCCTCAGATAACAACTTATCCGGCCGCTTACGTAGGCAAATATTTCTTTCAGGATTTTTGTTCGCCACACTGGATTTATTCGCTTGATCTTTCGGGCACACCCACACCAACGTTGTTTGGTAGTAATGTGGGTAATTCATCGGTAGCAATTACAACCGGGCCCGATGGAAATCTGTATTACCTCAGTCGTGGGGCAGGTGCATTATATAAAGTGGTGTACACAGCCACCAATCCACCAGTTATAACCGAACATCCGCAAGCCTTATCGGTATTGGCAGGAGCATCGGTTTCATTTTCGGTATCGGCATCTGGTACCCAACCCTTTTCCTATCAATGGATAAAAGATGATGTGGCTATTAATCTTGCAAATGCAGCTACGTATTCTATTTCATCGGCTCAACCATCCAATGCCGGTTTGTATCGGGTGCGGGTTTCCAATAGTGCCGGAGAAGTTCATAGCAACACAGCAGAACTTACAGTTGAAACCGTGGTGGGAGTAGAAGATCGTAATTCAGATTTTTATCCGAATCCCGCTAAGGATTGGATTTATTTTTCACATCCTGTTGTTGCCGTTGAGTTGAAAGACTACGTAGGCCGATCAAGTTACATTTCCATCGAACAGAACAACCAACAAACCCGGCTTGATGTACAACACCTTCCCAAGGGGTTATATTTTTTGAGTTATGAATGGCAAGGCGTTCACTATAAGAAGAAAGTATTGATTTCAAATTAGATAAGCTCTATGCAAATCTCTGTGTTCTCTGTGGGTGATTTGAATTTACGTAAGCTTCATTATAATATCTTCCTGATCCGGAAACGCCTTCAACAACTCCTCCCGCCTGGCCATTTCAAAATCTGCAAAGTTAAAACCGGGCGCTACAGTACAACCGCATAAGGCATAGCCATCTGGTTTTTCTACCATCGCACCAAACCAGCAACCTGCTGGTACCAGCACTTGAAGTGTATCGCCTTGTACCGGATCGGCCCCAAGCCGATGAATTTTTAACCCGTCAGAAGTCAACACGTATATTAATAATGTGGTGCCGGTATAAAAATGCCAGAGTTCATCCGATTGAATACGATGAAATACCGAGCGATCTTGCGAGTGTAGCAGAAAATAAATAGCCGTTGAAAAGTTTCGCGCACCCGTGTACCGGGCTGGTAAGTTTTTATGTATAATTTCCTCTGTACTACGATAGGTTTCTTTATAAAAGCCACCTTCGGGGTGTGGAAGTAAGTTCAGGTGCTCAATCCAGAATTCAACAGGGTGCATAATGATTGTTTAATATCCAAAGAAATAAAAATCATAGCGGAATTGAACAAAAAAAATCATCTTCGCGCATCCTATGAGAAATTATTTGTTTGCAGCAACCTTGCTGTTCTCCCTTTCAGCGCCAGCCCAGGAAAAGCCATACGTTATTCTCGTTTCGTTCGATGGCTTTCGCTACGATTACGTGGCCAAATACAATCCACCAAACTTCAAAAAGTTTATCGCGAATGGTGCGCAAGCCGAAGCTATCATTCCATCTTTCCCCAGCAAAACATTTCCCAATCATTACGCTATTGTTACTGGTTTAAATCCGGGTAATCATGGACTGGTTGATAATTCATTTTACGATCGTGCCAGCAACCAGTTCTATGGTATGCGCAAAAAAGAGTTGGTAGTCGATCCTCAATATTACGGTGGTGTGCCGTTGTGGGAGTTAGCCAAAAGGAACAATATGAAATCGGCTTCTTTTTTTTGGGTAGGATCAGAGTTGAGTGATGAACAACGCAGGCCCGATTATTATTTTCCGTTTGATGATACGGTTGATCCGCGCAAGCGTGTGCAACAGGTTATAGATTGGTTGAAACTTCCGGCAAAAGACAGGCCGCACATGATCACGCTTTATTTTTCATTTCCCGATCACGAAGGGCACGACTTTGGCCCAAACGCAATTGAAACGCAACACGCAGTTTTACGAGCCGATAGTTTATTGGGTGAATTGATGGCTGGCGTAAAGGCAACGCGATTGCCGGTTAATGTAATTGTGGTTTCAGATCATGGTATGAAAGAGTTATCAGTGGCGGAGGAGACATTTATTTTTGTTGATGAACTGATCAACCGGAAAGACCGCACTATTAAACTGGTGAATGGCGGCACGCAAACGCATTTGTATTTTGATTCGCAACACAAAAAGGATTCTGTGTTTGCTTTACTAAAGCAGCAGGAAAAAAACTTTACCGTATTAAAGAAGGAAGATTATCCTGCACAATGGCACTACACCCATGCCCGTGTGGGCGATGTGATGATACTGGCGCAACCGGGTTTTTATATCCGTGAGGGAACGCGCGAACGTTTCTTAAGCCAGGCGAAGTTGGGAACCAAAATGGGTGTGCACGGTTACGACCCCGCCACCGAGCGCGACATGTATGGAATTTTTTATGCACAGGGACCCAATATTAACAAAGGCTCAAAGGTTAATGCCTTCCAAAATATTCATGTGTATCCACTGATTGCAAAAATACTCGGGTTGCCGTTACCGATTATAGATGGGAAGGAAGAAGTGTTGATGGGGGTTTATAGGAGGTGATAAGAACTTTATTAATCTTTTACTGTCCTCTTATCAGAAGGGATTATTAATACCTTGGTCTCAGAAGGATCGTTCAAGACAGCTAAGAGCTCAGGAATAAGCAAAGTGATATGTTCCAGCGTATTCCTAAAAACATTTAAGACGATAACAGTACATGGCAGTTTACTGACATTTTGTTGATGGGGAATGTTTTTATCCACGACTACCCAGCAATTAAAATTGTTATCTTTTATGAGTTGTAACAACTCGCCATTTTTAATACCTGTCCACTCCATATCCCGAACGGTATATACTTCGTGAGGCGAGCCTAAAAAAAGACGCTTAAATCGAACGTCTATATTTTCATCAAGTAGAATTTTCACGCTGCCAGGTCTGACAATAATTTTGTAGCAGCCATTTCAATAACAGCTTCCGCTTGTTCTCGTGAAACAGAAGGGTATCCAAGTAGAAATTCCTCTAATGAACTTTCTTCAAGGTAATCAAAAAGTGTTTTAACCGTTACCCGTGTGCCTTTAAAGACTGGTGCTCCGGCTGCTATTTCACGATTAATAGTAATATAATGAGTTAGTGGTTTCAAGGCAATTCAAAGTTACTGAATATTGAACATCTCAACAAATCGTAAGTTTTTAGTATTTTCAATACCAACCTTTTTCTCACCTCAAATCCTGTACTATGGACTTCGTCAGATAGCAATCAACTGAATAAAGCTTCGTTCGAAGCTTAGCTGTATCACAATACAACCTTTTATTCAAGCTGCAGAGCGAAGGATTCCCGCTTAGAAAAAACTGATGAGATCATTCGCTCCGTTCATTTTGAAATCAAATTGATGATTTATCTTTCGAAGAACCATCAGAGAAACGATTTGCGCAGGATTGCCCCTGACGGCAATGGAGGGATTCAGTTAAAATTTATATCCAATTCGTAAATGCAAATTCAAAGCTCCTTCACTTTCATTGTCTAAATAACCAACACTTCTGGCAAAAATATACCTATAGCCAATTCCAATTCCCGTTTCATATGTAAAATGATTCCCAATGTTTCTTCTAATTCCCCAGGTTGGAATTATGGAAATCTGGTCAGCCATCTCTGCATTTTCATAATTTGAAATAACAAACCAGTTAGGGTTATAATTAATCTGCAGCGTTAAAAAATTACCACTATTCCTGCGTCCATTCCGATTTCAGCCCTCAAAGCAAGTTGATTTGATAATTTTGTCTCGTTATACACCCAAATTCCTAACACTCCAGTTTGTATTCCGTAAGTAGATTGTTCCACACTTGCAGTTTGTGATTTTACAACTAGAATCAGTCCGCAAAATGTTAAGGTCAATAAGATTTTTTTCATTTCGTGTTAACTTGCATACGCGTAAAATCACAACTCCTGCATCGCCAAATACACTCCATTCGTCCAACCAAAGCCATCCTGGTTTGGATATTCACCACCACCACCTTCGGCCTGGTTGCTATACACATTATACTTCTCCATCATCTTGCCGGTTTCGGTGTAAACCTTATCGTTGGTGCGTAGCCATCGGGTTTTGAGTTCGGTAGCCAAATCATCAAAACCATAGTTGCGTAGTCCGCAATAAGCCATCCATTGCAAAGGCGCCCAACCGTTGGGTGCATCCCATTGTTGGCCACTGTTGAATAACGTAGTGGTTAAGCCACCAGCTTTTAAAAACTGTGTGCGTAATATGGTCTCTACACCCAATGCTTGCTCAGGTGTGGCTAACTCAAAGTAAAGCGGAAACACCGCAGCAAGTGTAAGCGCTTGTTTTTGCTGCTGAGTTACAAAATCATAATCAACAAAAAAGTTTAATTCGGCATTCCAGCAATACGTACGAATGGCGGCTTTGCGCACATTGGCCAGTTGTAAAAATTTGGTAGCCTGCGTTTGGTTGCCACTTTCGTGATGTGCTTGTGAAATGAGTTTCTCCAAATAGAAGAGTAAACAATTTAAATCAACCGGAATAATTTCTGTGGTGTGAATGGTGGCAAACAAATTTTCATCTTTAAACCAGCGACTGCTAAAATCCCAACCGGATTCTGCGGCCGCGCGCAGGTGGCGATACAATACCTCCGGTTTTTGAATGGCATGTCGGGCAAGTTCCACATCTTCTTTATAAGATTCGGGTCGCGGGGTATCGTGCTCATCCCAATAACGATTCAATAAGTTACCATCGGGCATGCGTACCACCCGATGCATGGCAGATTGTGTTGCAGTAACTTCGGTTGAGCCACGCATCCAGAAATTATATTCTTTTTCCAACTGTGGCAAGTAGGTGGGAAGGATATTCTTTTTTAAGCCAGCCAATACATTTACCATTAAAGCAAAGAACGGTGGTTGCGAACGACCGAGGTAATAGGTGCGGTTGCCATTGGGAATATAACCTACCGTATCAATCAGGTAAGAAAAGTTTTTCACCATGTGTTGAATCAGCTCGGTACGACCCGAAACTTTTAAACCCAATAAAGTGAAGAAACTATCCCAATAATAAATCTCACGAAAGCGACCACCGGGTACAATGTATGAATGCGGTAATGGAATGAGTGAGCCACCGGCAACATCGGGTTGGCGTGTGAGTTCATTCCATAAATGGTGAATGTGTTGGGCAGTAGTTTTATCTGGATCGCTTTTGTAGTGAGATGCCGGTGCGGTAGGCAACGTAAAATTTTGCAGAACAAATTTTTTCAGATCGAAGTTGGCTACATCTTTTTGGGCTTCGTAGTCGCAGGCAATTTCAGCTAGATTACGTTTGGGTAAACAATCGGGAAATGTTTTACCATCTTCAAAAATATTTTGAAGTTGCACGGCTTCGAAGAGCGACTGCAAGGTGTGTGGGGAGGTTTTAATCGAAACGGACATGTGACAGGATTATTGATTTAACCATTCTCTCAAAATTCGATTAGCGTCTTCGGACGAGAAAACTTTCCCAAGGGCCACATCTGACAAGCCAGCGTCAACGATTTTTTTTTCAAACTCAGTCAACATATAAACTTTTGCTGGGGAATTATCTTCATCGTTGATTTCGGTTTTTGATTTAGTAGCCGACATAGTACACTCTTTTAAATATCCATTTTTTGAAAATCAATGCCCACTAGTAGAACCAAACTCAATCACCGCTTCCGATTTTTTCTGCAACCTGTTAAAGAA
Organism: Cyclobacteriaceae bacterium; assembly: GCA_019638355.1. Classification (GTDB taxonomy): domain Bacteria; phylum Bacteroidota; class Bacteroidia; order Cytophagales; family Cyclobacteriaceae; genus ELB16-189. The sequence goes on along the minus strand of JAHBTY010000002.1, from coordinate 344,807 downwards.
GAACAGACAAATAGCCAGCACTGTAATCGGCACTAATGAAAAATAGAAAGCAGTTTCGCCACCGTAAGCTTCAAAGATGTGGCCGGTGATAATAGAGCCAGTTGTTCCGCCCAAAGCAGAAAAGATTACAATCAATCCGGCCATGGGGCCATGTTGGCGCGCAGGCAGTGTACTTAAGATTACCGAATTGATTGCCGGATAAATGGGCGCGATGAACAAACCGATTAATGGAAATACAAAGGCAGCAAGTGGTGCAGTACTCCAACCGGTTACGGGTTGTCCTTGTGCCGATTGCGCCAACGGAATAGCAATAAGCACCATTAAGGCAGCACCCATTAAACACAACATCAACACAATAAACCAATTTATTTTTCGCAACGCAATACCTGCCGAAAATCTGCCAAGCGCGGTTGCTGCTGCCAGGATGCTTGCCATCTGGATACTTAGCGTGGTGGGCAGATTCAGTACTTTATTATTGAACGTGGGTAACCAACTCATAATGCTCTGTTCAATCAACACATAAGTAAAGGCACTGATGATGAATACCAGCACCAATGGTTTAATGGCAAGCTTAATCATATCCGCAAACTCGCGCAGCAAGGGTTTTGTTTCTGCGGATTGAACGGAGCTTTCATCCAGTTTCGTGGTGAGTAGTAAGGCAAATGCAACGGCTGAGATAATTGCCAATAAATAATAAACCGATAACCAACGGGTGGATTGTGGTTGACTATCATCCACAAATGCACCGAAAATAAAATAACCGGTAAGAATGCCGATCATAAAAAATGATTCGATAAAGTTCATGAAGCTGGCATGTTCTTTTTTGTTTACAGTCACGATGCCGATGGTGGCATATACGCTCACCTTTATTAAGGCAAAGGAAACACCGACTACGGCAAACAAAACTTTGGTCATGGTAAAGCTTGGTAGCGAAGGCATAGCCACACAAGCCAGTGTTACCAGTGCCAACGCAATCAGCATAGCATTTTTATACCCGATGCGGGTAATGTAGCTCGCCACCAGAAATGAAACGGCTGCAATACTTAAGTCTTTAAATGCCTCCAGCACACTGGCAGCCGATTCGGTAACGCCATAGTTGCCCTGCACCTGCAGAATTACAGTGCCCACACTGTTTAAAAGAATGGCAAAAACAAAATAGTTGAGAAAGAGTGAGAGTTTGATTTTCCAGTGTGACATGCGGTAGAGTTTGGTAACTCTAAGCTACTGATTAACCCTTAAATCTTCGCTTACCCATCAGGTTTTTTCAACCTGCCTTTGGAGTTTTAATTTTAGATACCAATCAACTCACTTACGGAGTAGACCTCGTCAATGTCAAGAAACGATAAATTGGTATCGTCAATGATTTCAAAACTTTTCCGCTGTGCAGGAGTTAATTTTTTGATAGTAGGAAATTTATCCAATGGCACAATGAACGTGCGGTCGTTATCAAGATAAACGAACATAATGCTGCTATTAACAAACTCAATATTTCTAATAGATGGAAGTAAAGTAGTAGTTGTCATTTTCTTATTGCCTTAACAGGTTGATTAGAATAAAAAAGTTCAAGTTGACTTATTAGTATTTCTTTGTGCTCAACAATCAGTTTTTTTATTTCATTCAATTCTGATTCACTAAAATCCCCTTTTTTATTTAAATCCAAAGTTATATCAGGCTCAAGCCAAAACTTACAGGCGCGTTTATAACCCCGGTGTGCGTAAGTAACGTGTATGTGCTTTCGTTTCTCATAAATATCTGTTCCGTAAATCAGGAAGATATAGTTGGCAAGAATTAAAACTTTACCCATGAAACAATAAGTTAATTCTTACCAGTAAAGCTAAGTAAAAGTTTCGATTGTTGCGGGTTTGTTATCGTTACAATAGATTTTGAATGAAGCCACTTTATGCCATAGATTCCTTAATTCCCTACCACAAAATGATAGCCCACACCTTTAATTGTGATAATCTCAATGGAAGAATCTTCCCTTAAATAATCGCGTAGTTTGGTTATGTACACATCAAGGTTGCGTGAATTAAAAAAAGAATCATCGCCCCACACGCGCAGTAGCATGGTTTTACGGTCGATGTTGTTGTTTTGATGTTCAGCAAGGATTTGTAGCAGCATGGCCTCTCGGTGCGAAAGTTTTTTTACGTTTCCTTTTCTTCGAAGCTCATACCGTTGAGGCACAAATTCATATTCACCCAGTGCAATATTTTCTTTTGGACTGGCAGCAAGCTTTTGTGTGAGTTGTAAAAGGTTGTTTACGCGCACAATCAATTCTTCCATACTAAAAGGTTTGCGCAGGTAGTCGTTGCCACCTACTTCAAAACCTTTTAATAAATCTTCAGTTTGTGTTTTGGCTGTTACGAATATAATAGGAGTAGCCGCACTGCTTTTACGAATGTCTTGCGCGATGGCGTACCCATCTTTATTGGGCAGCATAATATCGAGTACACAAATATCGGGTTTAAACTCATCGAACACCGAACTAACCAACTTGCCATCGGCCACCATCCGCACTTCGAAGTCGCGCACTTCCAAACTTTCTTTTACAATGCGCCCGAGGAAGGGTTCATCTTCTACGTAAAGAATTTTGACTTTGTTCATTTACTTGTTGAAGCGCCTGACGCCATTAATGCGTCCTGACGCCTTCGTTAACTTTTTGGCAACCGGATAATAAACGCACTTCCTTTACCGGGCTCACTTTCTACTTCAATGGTTCCATTGTGACTTTTAACCACACTGTCCACATAACTTAATCCCAAACCATACCCTTTGATGTTATGCACATCGCCAGTAGGCACCCGAAAGAATTTTTCGAATACTTTCTTTTTGTATTCCGAAGCGATACCAATCCCATTATCGCGAATGCGAATAGTAATTGTTTCTTTATTTTCCTGTAAGCTGATATTGATCTCAGGATTAACCGGACTATACTTTAGTGCATTGTCCAGCAGGTTATAGATTACGCTGGTTAAATGAGTGGCCCCACCCATCAGATTAAAATCACTTCCTTCTGTTTTGAAGTTTACAATTGCTTTATTCTTTTCGAAAACTAATTTCATAGAGTCCAGTACCTGATTTATAACCTGATGCAGATCGACCGGCTCAGCCGTGTAGGTAACACCTTTGTCTTCGAAGATGGCCGTCTTCAGAATTTTATCGGTAAGAATGTTCAGTCGGTTTAATTCATTTTGCGCGATGTCCAAGTACTCGGTCGTTAACTCCGGATTATTTTGGCCTTTAAAATTTTTTATGGCTTCGAGTGCTACACCCACAGTGGTTACAGGAGTTTTTAGTTCATGCGTAATGTTACTGATAAAATCATTTTTTAGATCCATTAACTTTTGTTGCGCACGAATGCTGCGGTACATCACAACAAAAGCAACGGTTGTTAATAACGTAAGAAAAACAGAGAACAAAATTTGGGGTGCAATTTGCTTGAGTAAGAGCGGTCTGAAATCGGAAAGGATAACAGAATACCTGCTGGCCGGATCGAACCGAACCCAATCAGTTTGAAGTTTATTGGAATAGATTCGGCCTGAAACGGAATCCTCCCATTGTGCTTCATTCATTCTGAATCTTCCATGCGTAAAATCGATTCGAGGCGGTAGTTGTCGTATGGTTTTTACTTTGAAGGGTACCTGGAGATTATTTTTTTGCAACACATCAGCAAAGTAATGATTGATGGAATCAACCGATAATGAGTCGGGCGTTATTTGGATAACAAAACTCTTCCCATTTGAAAATTGTGCGGTGCGTAAACGCCCGGCCAACGGCCTGAGAATTTTCCCAATGGTATCTTCTTTAATATTTTGGGCATTAATATAAACGCGAACCTGAGATGATGCTTCGGGTAATTTCTTCCACAATGAATCAACCTCCCTTCGCATCGTAATATGATTAATGGATTCCGGTAAAACGGGCGAAATACTTTGCGTGAACAACGAATCGCGCATGGCAAAAATGGTAGTTCGGAATAATCCGTTGGTTTCTCTGCGCATATCAAAGTAAGCCTTCTCGTACGAGTTGGTTAACCAAAATACCTGTAGTGCGAGCAGCAACCCCATGCTACTGCCCATCAGGAGCAAAGCCAAACGGTTCTTGTTCTTTTTCACACTACAAAAGTACGGCAATAAGTGCCCGATCGACCGCTTTTTAACCTTAATTAACCTTGATTTTAGAACTATTAACCCACTCCCACTATCCAAGCCCGTACATTTGTATCGTGTTTATATCGCAAATGCAAATCTCTTCTACCATGAAAAAAATAATTCTTTTAGTCGGCATTCTGGTGTCGTTAGCGGCAGTTCATGTTGTAATGGCTCAAACCGGTGTTATTGTGTACGAACAAAAAATAAACATGCACCGGAACATACCGGCCGAGCGCGAAGGAATGAAGGCTATGATCCCCGAGTTTCGCACCATCAAACAACAATTATTTTTTAATAATGCAGAGTCGCTTTACAAAACCGTAATTGAAGATGAGGAAGAACAATTTTCAGCCGGTGGCGGTGGTATGCGTATGTCTTTTCGCATGCCTCAAACAGAAATGTACATGAATAATTCAGGTAAAATAGTTTCCAAACAAGAGTTTATGGGAAAGAATTACCTGATTGAAGACTCTGTGCAGGTGTCGCCCTGGAAGTTTGGAGACCAGGTAAAAACCATTGCGGGTTACGAATGTCGCATGGCATACTTTACCCGAACCGATACCATTCCGGCCATGGTAATAACAGCCGGCCCCAATGCCACCGAACAAAAAAGAACTCCGCAAGTACGCACCACCGAAATAACTGCCTGGTACACCGATAAGATTAGACCTTTTCTGGGGCCTGAACGCTACAATACATTACCCGGTGCTGTGTTAGCCATTGATATGAATAATGGTGAGCGTGTAATTGTAGCGAAAACAGTTGAATTGCGGGAGTTAAAGAAAAACGAATTGAAAGAACCAACAAGCGGCACCAAAACAACACAAGCTGAGTTTCGCAAGTTAATGGAAGAACAAATGAAACAAATGGGTAGCCGCGGAATGACAATCCGAAACTAATACCTGCCACTATACGGGTTATAAAATGTTTCCTTAGCGGGATCAGGAACTTGGTGTGCGCTTACGAAAATGAAATACAATTAAACTAAACTTTGCATGAAGAAGTTTTTACTAGGGATGTTGATGCTGGCTGCTATTGCTGCGCAAGCTCAGAAGTTTTCAATTAAAGGTCAGGTAACCGATACGTTAGCAGCAGCATTGCCCTCAACCACGGTAATGTTGTTGAGTTCAAAAGATTCTACACTTGTAAATTTTGGAGTTAGTGATCTGAAAGGATTCTTTGAAATTAAAAACATTAACAAGGGCGAGTACCTGCTGAAAGTAACATTTGTAGGTTATGCAAGCCACCTGCAGCGTATTGTTACTCCGGCAGAGCCTGCCATTATTGAAGTAGGCAAAATAAAAATGGTGCCTCAAGCAAAAGAATTAAATGAAGTAATAATAAGAGGTGAAAAAAATCCGGTAACGGTAAAAAAGGATACCATTGAGTTTAATGCAGGTTCGTTTAAAACAAAAGCCAATGCCAATGTGGAAGACTTGCTTAAAACCATGCCCGGCATTGAAGTTGAAACCGATGGCACCGTGCGCGCACAAGGCGAACAAGTACAACGCGTTACGGTTGATGGCCGCGAGTTTTTTGGTCGCGATCCGAAATTAGCTACGCGTAACCTACCAGCCGATGCTGTAGAGAAAGTGCAGGTGTTTGATCGCAAATCTGATAATGCACAATTTACAGGCATTGATGATGGCCAACGCGAAAAAACAATTAACCTGGAATTGAAAGAAGACAAACGCAACGGTGCTTTTGGTAACCTGATGGCAGGCTACGGTACCCATGATCGTTTTCAGGCCACAGGTAGTGTAAATAAATTTTCAAAAGGCCAACAACTTTCTTTCCTGGGCATGGGAAACAATATTAACGAGCAAGGATTTTCTGTTGGCGACTTCATGAACTTTTCCGGTGGCGCACAAAGCATGCTGGGAGGCGGTGGCGGAATCCGCACGGTTACATTTGGTGGAAACGCAGGTGGCTCATCGGGTGGTGGCCCGGCTATCAACTTTGGTGGAAGGCAAAGTGGTATTATGACCAACTATGCCGGAGGTGTAAATTTTAATAAAGACCTGAGCAAAGACACCAAACTCACCTCCAGCTATTTCTATAATCATCTGGATAGAAATGTAAGTAGTTTGCTGAACCGTGTTAATACGTTACCCAATATTGGCACTTACAACTTTAATCAGAATAGCCGCCAACTGAGCACGAACGATAATCATCGCGCTACATTAATGATCGATCATAACATTGATTCGGCAAATACCATTCGGGCAACCGCAAATGCTTCTTTTACCGAGTCGGAATCCAATAGCTACAGCCAAAGTAAAACCATGAATATTGGTAACACGGCTGTTCAAAATGAAAGCGAACGATCTACGTACAACGCCCAAACATCAAAGAATGTAAATGCCAGCGTGTTGTGGCGGCACCGGTTTGCCAAAAAAGGGCGTTCACTTGCAACCACCGTTAACTTTGGCTTTACCGATACCGAAGGCGAAGGCTCGCAAAACTCAAGTAATATTTTTAACCTGTTAGGAACCGAACAAAACATCGATCAAACCAACACACAGAAAACCCAAAACCAAACAGTGGGCACCTCGCTTTCATACACCGAACCACTGGGTGGCAGAAAATACCTGGAGGCTAACTATAACTTCTCAACCAATCGAAATGAAGTAGATCGTCAGGTTTTTGATTGGGAAAGCGGTACGCCTCAATTTAACAATGGTCTCAGCAATCAATATACCAGCAACTATGTGTATAACAGGCCAGGCATCAATTTTAGAATGAATAAAGAAAAATACAGCGTTACATTGGGCGCCAGTTACCAGATGACGAGCCTTATCGGAAACCTGTTGCTGCGCAACGTAACCATTAACCAGCATTTTGAGAATTTGCTGCCGGTAGCACGGTTTAATTACGATTTCAGCAGTTTTAAACACCTGCGGTTTGATTATGAAACGTCTATGCAGGAACCGTCCATTCAGCAGTTGCAACCCATTGTTGATAATACCGACCCGCTTAATATTTCGGTTGGTAACCCCGACCTGAAGCCGGCCTATACCCACCGCATTAGCACAAACTTTACAGCGTTTAATCCGGCCCGGTTCATGAATTTCTTCGCCTTCATTAATACTTCACTCATGAAAAATGCTATTGTATATTCTCAATCGGTTAACGATAGCCTGGTGCGCACAACCCGCCCGGTAAATGTAAAAAGTGCTCAAAGTATTAACGCCAACATCAACGCTGGCTTCCCTGTAAAAAAACTGAATAGCCGTTTTAATATTGGGCCTACGGCTTCTTTATCCGAAAGCATAACCGTGCTGAATAACCAGGAAAACAATGTTCGCAACCGCAACCTGGGTGGTTCAGTACGATACAATTACACCTATAAAGAATACATTATTTTTGATTTGAGCGCCAACTTCAGCAAGCAATTAACACAATACGATTTCAATACGCCCGATCAGGATTATTTCAATCAAACCTACCGCTCGGAGCTGAATCTTAACTTCTTGAAAAAGTACGCCTTCAACACCAGTTTTGATTACCTGATTTACACCAGCACCACCACTGATTTCCGTCAAACCATTCCGTTTTGGAACATGTCCGTATCGCGTTTTGTGTTAAAGAACAATGCCGGTGAAATAAAGTTTGGTGTTAATAACCTGTTGGATCAAAGCAACAGTGTAACACAATCAACCGGTGAAAACTATGTACAACAACAAGTAATGAACAACCTGGGCCGCTATTACATGCTCAGTTTTACCTATGCACTTAATAAACACCTGAACCCCATGGGGGCTGGCGGGCGCAGAGGTGGCATGCGCATGATCATTAATCAATAGAGAAGTTGCGAGTTGCCTTCGGTACTCACTGGTTACTGGTTTCTGGTATGATTGCCGTTACAATATCAAGGATACCACGAACAAATATTATTTATAGGAGCCCTCTAAGGGCGAAATATGTGTAGCCCCGACCTTCAGGTCGGGGTTAAAGGTTAAAGTACATTCGCACCAAGCACAGGTTGGTTTTAAAACACTAACTAATCGAGGCACGACCGAAGTATCATCTGGTAAGGATATAAACCATTGCTGCTTAATCTTCCTGAAACCTGTACTATCTTGCAGCATGAAGTTTTTGTTCTGCTTTATGCTGGCAAGCGTATCTACTTACGCCCAAACCTATATTCCCAAATTCGATATTCAAGGTCATCGGGGTGCGCGTGGTCTCATGCCTGAAAACACTATTCCGGCATTTTTGTCCGGATTAGATTTAGGCGTAACAACCGTTGAACTTGATCTGGCAGTTACAAAAGATAATCAACTGGTGGTTTCGCACGAACCCTGGATGTCGGCTGCCATTTGTCTTTCACCGCAAGGCGATACCATCAAAACGAAAGACGAACGCAAATTCAACATCTATAAAATGACCTATGCCGAAGTGAAGCAATGGGATTGTGGCTCATTAGGTAACGAAAAATTTCCACAACAAACAAAGCAGGCAGCAACTAAACCCCTTTTGCAGGATGCGATTGTAGCAATTGAGAACCACATCAAAAACTTTACCCGCTACGAAGTTGATTATAACATCGAAATCAAAAGTCTGCCTGAAGGTGATAATAAGTATCATCCCAAACCCGAAGTATTTTCCGATCTGGTGTATAACCTGGTTGATCAATACTTGCCGCTCGATCGCCTGGTCATTCAATCATTCGATTTCAGGGTGCTGAAGTACTGGCACGAAAAATATCCGGAAGCTCGCCTGGCTGCTTTGGTCGAAAATAAAAAATCGGTGGAGGAAAACCTGGCTGAATTAGGCTTTCTACCCTCTATCTATAGCCCATACTTTAAGTTACTTACACGCGAAGATGTAAAACTGCTTCACGCCAAAAAAATTCGCGTTATACCCTGGACGGTGAATGAAGAAAAAGACATGCTATCTGTAAAAGGCTTGGATGTAGATGGCTTTATTACCGATTACCCCGATCGGGCCGCTAAGTTTAAGCGCACATTGAATTTGAGAAAACAACGCTAAAATGTTTTAGGGATTCCTTCTACATTAGAACGTTTCAACTTTTAATTTTATCATTGCAGCCTGTTTATAAAATCTACACCTCAATGCCAGCAACCAGCAACCTCCCGATAGCTATCGGGAAACCAGTTACCCATTACGATGTTTACGGAGTAGGAAATGCCTTAGTAGATATTGTTACCGAAGTAGATCTCGACTTCTTTACTAAAAACGAAGTTGAAAAAGGCTTGATGACATTGGTGGATGAAAAGCGCCAGTTGCAGTTAATGAAAGCCATCGACATGAAGCGCAGCAAAATGTCGGGTGGTGGTTCGGCAGGCAATACGGTAGTGGCTGTAAATCAGTTTGGAGGTAAAAGTTTTTACTCTTGCCTTGTGGCAAAAGATGAACTGGGTAAATTTTTTCTCGATGATTTAAAACGAAATGGTGTTGCCACCAACATGGTACACGAAACTTGTCCGGAAGGACACACCGGCCGCTGTTTGGTAATGACGACTTCAGATGCGGAGCGCACCCTGAATACATTTTTAGGAGTTAGTTCATTTTTGTCTCCCGAACATTTAGATGAATCAGCAATCAAACACTCCACGTATGTTTATTTAGAGGGCTATCTGGTGGCAAGCCCCAAAGGCTTGGAAGCTATGAAAGAAGCCAAGAAGATTGCAGAAAAAAATAAAGTAAGCACAGCATTAACATTTTCCGATCCCAGCATGGTAAAATACTTCTCTGCACAGATGCAGGAAATTGTGGGAGCAAGCGTGGACTTACTTTTTTGCAACGAAGAAGAGGCCATGATTTTTACCGGCACCAATTCCGTAACCGAAGCCCGCGAAAAACTGAAACAAGTTGCCAAACGATTTACTATTACGCTGGGCGCGAATGGTGCATTGATTTACGATGGCGATACTTTTATACAAATTGAACCCTACAAAGTTCGCGCGATCGATACCAACGGTGCGGGCGATATGTTTTCAGGAGCGTTTCTATATGGTATTACACACGGTCATAGTTTTGCTGAAGCCGGAAAATTAGCTTCGTTAGCGTCATCTAAAGTTGTTTCGCAGTGGGGCCCACGGTTGCAACCTGAACAGATAAAGAAGATTTTGGGGGATTTGGTTTAAGTTATCTCAGTTAACTAAACACAGCTTTTCAATAAGTCCTTAATTCTTAACTTTAAAGAGAAATGTAGCGGTTTCTTTTAAGTTAGGCTTACAATGGTTGTTGTCGTTTTACTCATCCTTCTATTTGCCTTTGGCGGAGTAACGCTGTATCTATTTTCAAATCCAATAAAGCGCAATCAGGAATTAGTCTCGCAGAAAGAAGTAAATCAGCAGTTGCTTAAACGGGTAAAAGAACTTGAAGCCCAACTAAGTACACTCTCGAAACAGGAAGAAGCCCGCATTAGTCTTGAAGAAAATGATTTTGAATTTCGCAAGGAGATATTGTTAGAGGAAGAACGTACACGAATAGCGCGCGACCTTCATGACGATACCATTCAGCGTATAATTGCCACTCGCCTTCGGTTAATTAATGCTGCTTATAACGAAAAGCCTTCACCACTTAAAGAAGAAATTAACATTGCAACGAAAGAATTGGAGTCAATCATGTATGCGTTACGATTTCTGATCGAAAACAAAATGCAGCCTCGATTTGAAATGCAGCCTTTTATACTACTATTGGATGAATTGGTTAAAAAATACTACCAAATCTGGCAACGAAAAAAAGTAATAACAAAGATTATTAATAAAGAAATGAATTTAGTCTAACCACGGAACAGACGCAACATTTGTACTATGTAATCCATGAAACCGTTATCAATAGCATAAAAAGCTCAGTAGCAACTGAGGTGTTAATTTCGCTTGACTGGAGGCCGGATGAATTGATTATAAACATAAAAGATGATGGCCAAAGCAGGATTATTGCTAAACCGGGTCTGGGTTCTCATAATGTTAAATCAAGACTTAAACGAATTGGTGCCGAAATGGAAGAATTTAACCCGCCTTCGGGTTATAGGCTGAAAATAACTCTTTACAAAGACGAGTTAGAGCAGTCCATTTTTTGAAATAAATGCAACTAGCTCGCCAGCGCTATTGCACTTGGTTTTTCGAAGCAAGGTCTTTCGGTAATCTTCGATGGAACCGGGACTCAAAATAAGTCGTGCCGCTATTTCCTTTGAAGAGAGGCCTTCACTCATCAGTTTAATGATTTGTTGTTGCCGGGGAGTAAAATGTATAGAAGCGAGCGGAGCTTCCTCAAGTAAACTTTGCACCTCCGCGCTAATAAAACGTTGTCCGGCAAGTATCGAAGTTAAACATGATCTTAATGCTTCGCTCGTAGCACTGCTTTTTAGCAACACGCCATCCACACCACTTTGTAAAATCTCGGCTACGGTTTGGGGTTGGGCATAGGAGGTAATGCCCACAATTTTTAGAGAGTAATAATCTTTGCGCAGGGTTTTAATGAGCTCAATACCACTAGTGCCGGGCATGCGGGCATCAATAAAAGCAACAGTAATAGATGTGCTGCCAACAATGCGCAAGGCATCCTGCGCGGTAAGGGCATGGTAAGTTTTAATATCAGGGCCCAGCGTTTTCACCAAGGCCGACAATCCCTCCGCCACCATTGCACAATCATCTACCACTAAAACCCGAATGCTGCTCCCCACCGAAAATTTTTTCTAAAAATACCCCATAAACGGGGTAGCCGCAATACCCTGTTTATGGGGTAGTGGGTTGACTTTGAACTAAAATCTTTGGTTGTTGAAAATGTTTTGCAAAACAACTGCAACCGGAGCAGGGTTTAACCGGTAAAATTAATTTGTAAATCCATAACCTATGAAAAAGTTAATATTTTTAGTTTTTCTAATGTCTGCTTTGTCGTGTACAGAACAAGAACTAGTTAATAGAGATATACCAGAAATACTGTTACAGTTTAAGAAGTCCAGTCAATTCAATGCTATTGATGGTAGTTTCGCTGAACTCAAATCAAATTTGAGTTTCGAGAAATTCTGGAATGAAGACTTCAATGGCACGAAGGTTTATGCTATCCCATCTGAGGTTTCTGGAAAAATCACTGGTGTTATATACGTAGATAACTTTTTTAATACTTTAATTGAAATTCGATCATTTACAAAAACAGATTTAACAATTTCATATAAATTAACGGATGGTACATTGATTTTGGATTGGACGGGTATAAAACTAGGTGATCAATATAAATTCAATTATAATGATTTGATTGATTCGTATTCAAAACTAAGTTCTAATTCAAGAATAAATAGCTGCACTGGTGATTGTTACGCAGCGCTTAAAGAAGCATGTAATTCAGACAATGACTGTGCGATGATGTGCGATTTAGTTCCGACATGTAACTTATCTATTGCAGTAGCTTGCTTTTGGGCTTGCTGGTGAAATTACTAGGTACTTTTAAAAAAGTTTAGATGGAAAGATTATTGACGTTTTTAATATTTTTAAATTTGCTCATCATTATTTCGGCAATTTATGATGTTTTGAAAAGGAACTTCAGTCAACCTCGGGAGAATATCATTATGTGGATTTGGCCAATAATTTTCCTGCAGTTTGTTGGGGCTTTCATTTACTATTTAAATAAACGCAGATCTTAAAGAAACTAAAAAGATCATAAGGTAGGAAAACTCCTACCTTATGATTTTATTGTTTATTCAATCGGTTATATCAGATTATTTGAAATGAAGGTTAAGTCATTTTTTGTTGGGTTTGTAGTTGGACTTTTATTAGCTACTCTAATAGTAATTGTTTTAGCAATTTATACAACTAGCAAAATTCTCCCAAGAATTGAGAGAGAGGCTAGTCTCAAGGAATATCAACTCGATAAATCAATAATTAGATTGGACACAATTGCTAATATGGAATCGTTTAGGGTTACAGAAATTAATGACTCACTAAAGATTTCACATATCCCGCTTAATAGTAAAGGGATCGTTGTTGTTAATTTCTGGGCAACATGGTGTGGTCCTTGTATACGCGAAATGGATTCTTTTGTAAAATTGAGTAAAAGAACAGATACCGACAGTATAGATTTCTTTTTCTTGTCTAATGAGAGTTTAGATAAACAAAAAAAATTCATTCAGACGAAAAATTGGAATTTACCTTTCTATCAGTACTCAAAAGAGCCTCAATTTTTTCTTGAGCCTAGAAAATGGCCAACAACGTTAATTCTAAAGGGTGGTATAGTTTATCTTAAGGTCGAAGGTGAATATAAATGGGATTCTGACGAAATTTTTCTCTTTCTTGGCGGTCTAAAATAAATTTTTTAAGGCAAAGTTCTATTTCATAACAGTTGCCCCTTGTAAAATATATCAAGTTGTGAGATTGCTTCACCTTAACCAATCGTATCTTGCGATGTTGTTTCATTGTCATTAATCCTTTCTTATGCTTAAAAAACAAACTTTAACCCTTTGGCTCTTACTGGTTGCAGTTACAACCAGTTTCAGCCAGACCCGAAAAATTGAGTTTACCGAATACGATTTGCCTAATGGGCTGCACGTTATTCTGCATCAGGATAACACCACGCCCATAGTCGCGGTATCGGTACTATACCATGTAGGTTCTAAAAATGAAGACCCCAACCGCACTGGCTTTGCACACTTCTTCGAACACCTGTTATTTGAAGGTTCTGAAAACATAAAGCGAGGAGAGTTTGATAAGTACTTACAAAATGCAGGCGCAACCAATAATGCAAATACTTCCAACGACAGAACTTTTTATTATGAAGTGTTGCCCTCTAACCAGTTAGAGCTTGGCCTGTGGATGGAATCGGAACGCATGTTGCATGCCAAGATTGAAACTATTGGTGTTGAAACGCAACGCGAAGTAGTGAAAGAAGAAAAACGCCAGCGTATTGATAACCAGCCTTATGGATCAATACTTACAGAAGTATTAAAACGCGCTTACAAAGTTCACCCGTATCAATGGGCTCCCATTGGCTCTTTAGATCACCTCAATGCGGCTTCGTTAGAAGAATTTATTGCTTTCTATAAAACGTTTTATGTTCCTGAAAATGCAACGCTTTCAATAGCAGGTGATATTGATATCGCGCAAACCAAAGCAATGGTGGCAAAATATTTTCAAGACATCCCGAAAGGAGGAAAAAAGATTCCACGGCCTACAGTAGTAGAGCCACAACAAACAGCTGAGATCCGCGATGTGGTTTTTGATAACATTCAATTACCGGCTGTTATTCAGGCATACCACATTCCAGCACAAGGCACACCCGATTCATATGCATTGGATATGTTGAGTACTTTATTGAGTGGCGGCCAGAGTTCGCGCATGTACAAAGCGTTGGTGGACGAACAGAAGAAAGCCTATACGGTTCAAGCCTTCCCTTTTTCGTTAGAAGATCCCGGATTGTACCTCACGTTTGGTTTGGTAAACATGGGTGTTACCCCGGAAGATTTGGAAAATGCAATGGATGCAGAGATTGAAAAAGTTCAAAAGGAATTGATTTCAGAAAAAGAATTTCAAAAAATTCGCAATCAGGTAGAAAGTAATTTTGTGCAACAAAATTCATCGGCTGTTGGTATTGCCGAACAATTGGCTAACTATCATGTCTATTATAAAGATGCCAACCTGATCAATACGGAGTTGGAACGCTACATGAAAGTTACCCGCGAGGATTTACAACGTGTGGCAAAAAAGTATCTGGTAAAAGAAAATAGGGTAGTACTTCAATACCTGCCCAAATCAGCGCAAAGCAAACCAGACAATACGGAAATCAAAAAAGGAAATTGATTATGAAAAAGCATATACTTTTCATTTGCCTGTTGGCAACAGTTGCCGCAACAGCGCAGGTAGATCGAACAAAGGCTCCTAAACCAGCACCAGCTCGCGAAATCAAGATCGGTGCCTATCAAACCTTCACACTTAAAAATGGTCTGCAGGTTTTTGTGGTAGAAAATCACAAGCTGCCCCGCATTCAGTTTTCGTTGCAGTTAAAGAATGATCCCATCTACCAGGGCGATAAAGAAGGTTATGTAGAAATGGCGGGTACTTTAATTGGTACGGGCACTAAAACCAGAACCAAAGCTCAGTTAGATGAAGAGGTTGATTTTATCGGAGCAAACCTCAGTACAAGTTCAGACGGAATTTTTGCTTCCAGCTTAAGCAAGCATTCAACCAAGTTGTTGGAATTAATGACTGATGTGCTTTACAACCCAGCCTTTTCGCCTGAGGAAATGGAGAAGCTTAAAACACAAACATTATCAGGCCTGGCTGCCAGTAAAGATAACCCCAGCAGTATTGCCAGCACGGTGCGCAGGGCATTGGTATATGGAAAGCAACATCCTTATGGATTATCTACATCCGAAAAATCGGTGGGCTCCATTACGTTGGATGATTGTAAGAATTACTACAACACATACTTCAAACCAAACAATGCATACCTTGCCATTGTGGGCGATATTGATTTTAAAACTGCGAAGTCGCTGGTGGAAAAATATTTTGCAAAGTGGACACCAGGCGAAGTAAAAAACCCAACGTATGCGTTGCCAAAAGAGCCTGCCAAAACATATGTAGCTTTGGTTGATCGCGCAGCTTCAGTGCAATCAGTTATTAATATTGGCTACCCGGTTGAGTTGAAACCAGGCACACCCGATGTAATTAAAGCCCGTGTTACCAACCAGATTTTAGGTGGTGGTTTTTCAGCGCGATTAAATCAGAACCTACGCGAGAAGAATGGTTTTACTTACGGTGCAAACTCTGCACTTAATTCTGATAACCTGATTGGTAATTTTAATGCATCGGCCAGCGTGCGCAACGAAGTCACCGATAGTGCTGTGTTTGAGTTTCTGTCGGAGTTAAAACGAATGGTAAACGAACCTGTAACTGAACAAGAGTTGATTGCTGCCAAAGCGGAAATCTCCGGTGCATTTGGTCGTTCGTTGGAAAATCCATCAACCATAGCCGGCTTTGCGCTTAATACTGCGCGCTACAATCTGCCTAAAGACTACTACAACAATTACGTAAAGGCAATTGACGCAGTAACACTGGCTGATGTACAAGCCACAGCAAAAAAATACATTCGCCCGGAGAATGCCCATATCGTTGTGGTGGGAAAAGGTGCTGATGTAGCTGACAAGTTGAAAAAATTTGGTGAAGTAAAGTACTTCGATATTTATGGTGAAAGTTATGTACCAACCAAAGCTTCGGCATTACCTGCTGACTTAACAGCCGAAAAAGTTATTGCAAAATATATTGAAGCAATTGGTGGCGATAAGAAAGTGAAGGAGGTTAAGAGTCTCAAGGTTGTTTATAAGGGCAACGCTATGGGTACTGAACTGGTACTGAGTTTGCAACAAAAAGCCCCGGCAAAATCAATCAAAGAAATTTCCGGAAATGGAATGACTTTTTCTAAGTCAGTTTCAGATGGTAAAAAAGCCTTTGTGGAAGCAATGGGTCAAAAACCACCCGTTGATGCCAAACTGCAGGAGGTATTAATATTTGATGGTTCATTATTTAAAGAAACAGCATACGTTGGTCTGGGCGCAAAAGCTTCCTTAAAGGGTATAGAAACAATCGACTCGAAAGAAACATACGTTGTTGAGTTTACGATGGCCCAAGGCGAAAAAATGTCGGAGTATTATGATAAACAAACCGGGCTTAAAACCCAAACAGTTCAAACCGTTAAGGGCCCGCAAGGCGATATGTTGATTACCTTAAAGTATGATAATTACAAAGATGTAAATGGTGTTAGAATCCCCCATACTTTGAGTCAAAGTCAGGGCCCCATGAACTTGAAATTTGAAGCTTCTTCGGTAGAGGTTAATCCGGTTATTGACGATACAGTTTTTAAGGTTCAGTAAGGATTGAGGAATCCTGGAAATTAAAAAAGGCCGGTTTAGCCGGCCTTTTTTAATTGAAAGTGAGGTGGTTTGATATAAAATCGGAGCCCACACCTTGTATAATCCGATTATCCTAAGCATTTTTGCAGCCCTTTAAGAATTTAGCATACAAAAAGATATGAAACGTACATTCCAACCTTCGCGCAAGAAAAGAAAGAATAAGCACGGTTTCCGCGAACGCATGGCTACCGCTAATGGCCGCAGAGTATTGGCTGCCCGAAGAGCAAAAGGCCGTAAAAAGCTTACCGTATCGGACGAAGGCACTTCTAAGACCCGCTAATACACTTCAGCAACCTGACTTACCAGATAAGTTGCAAGAAGTTTAATTAAATATAAAATGAAAAAATCCGAGCGAGAGTCACCCCTCTCCTCCGGACAGGGGTCGGGCGTGAGGTTTACATTCACCAAGGCCGAGCGACTTTCAAAAGAAAAATGGATTCAGGAACTCTTCGAAAAGGGTTCCTCTTTTTATTTATATCCATTCAAGATTATTTACTGCCCCCATCCTGATGTTGGGCTCCCAAATCAGGTACTGATTACAGTTTCCAGTCGTCAATTTAAAAAGGCAGTCGAACGAAATTTGATCAAGCGCAGAATTCGCGAAGCATATCGTACCCAGAAAGCAGTATTAAAATGTTCCTTAATCTTCGTGCTCGCCTATACAGCAAAAGAGATTTTGCCATTTAGCGAAGTAAAGACTAAAACATTATTGGCCTTAAACAAGCTCAATACATTCTCCACGCAGCCCCCTCCTTCTGTGGAGAAGAGCCAGGGGTGAGTGCTTTTATCAAAAAAATTATGAACTTAGATTCTTTATTTGCCCTACGAGCTTGGGCAAATTTTGAGCCCTTGCGTTGAAATAATAACTGACAGATATGAAGCGATTGAAGATTGTAAGTGCCTGTATCATTACAATAATGTTAGTTTGGGCTTTTACCCAACCAAGCGAAAAATACTTCGATATAGCGCGGAGTCTCGATATTTTCACCACACTGTTTAAAGAAGTAAACGCCTACTATGTAGATGAGGTAAACCCTAAAAAATTAATTGAAACAGGGATAAATGGAATGCTCAATCAACTCGATCCCTACACGGATTATATTCCTGAAGAGGATCTCGAAGCCTTTAGTATTCAAACTACCGGGCAATATGCCGGTGTGGGGGCACTCATCGGTATTGTGAACAAAAAAACTGTAATTACTAACCCTTATGTCGGGTTTCCTGCACATCGTGGTGGTGTGCGGGTTGGCGATGAAATCATCGCAGTAAATGGACAAAATGTTCAAGGAAAGCCAACAAGCGAGGTGAGTGCTCTGCTAAAAGGTAAACCCAACACAGAGGTAATAATGGAAGTAAAAAGGACAGGCCAAAACGCACCCATTAGTTTTAAACTGAAACGCGAGAAAATAAAAATCTCCAACATTACCTACTTTGATTTGGTTGATGCCACAACGGGTTATATCAAGTTAGATGAATTTACTCCTGGTGCTGCCAAAGAAGTTGAAGCAGCACTTGTTGATTTAAAAAAACGGGGTGCCCAAAAAATGATTCTGGATTTGCGCGATAATCTTGGAGGTTCGCTATACGAAGCAGTCAACATTGTTAACCTGTTCATCCCAAAAGGCAAGGAAGTAGTTTCAACAAAAGGCAAAGTGGAGGAATGGAACAAAACCTACAACACACTCAACAACCCAATCGATACTGAAATTCCTTTGGTTGTACTTACCAGCAGTAGCAGTGCATCAGCCAGCGAAATTGTAGCGGGTTCTTTACAGGATTATGATCGTGCTGTGCTTGTTGGGCAAAAAACTTTTGGCAAGGGACTGGTACAAACAACTCGGCAACTGGCCTATAATGCTCAACTCAAGATAACTACTGCCAAGTACTATATCCCTAGTGGCCGCTGCATTCAGGCAATTGATTATGAGCATCGCAAAATCGATGGCTCCGTTTCTAAATTTCCCGATTCATTGAAGCGCGAGTTTAAAACCAAAAGTGGGCGCAAAGTTTATGATGGAGCCGGACTTGATCCCGATGTTGTGGTGGAAGCAGCAACATTCAGTTCAGCTGTAATGGAATTGGTGAGTTCGGGGCTTGTGTTTGAGTACGCTACTAAATATTGCAGCGAGCATGTAAGTCCTGCTTCTATGAAAAGTTTCAGACTCACCGATCAGGAATACCAGCAATTTGTTGCTTGGGTATCCGATCAAAAATTCACTTATACCTCTGAGTTAGATCAAAAAGCTGATGAATTAATTGCATCTGCAAAACGTGAAAAATATTACGATGAACTTCAATCGCAATTCACCGACTTAAAAACGCGTATCGAACAGAATAAAAACTCAGCGCTAACCCGAAATAAACCGGAACTCTCCCGCATCCTCGAACAGGAAATTGCATTTCACTACCAACTATCAAAAGGCCAGGTTGAAGTTATGCTGGATCGCGATCCGGAACTAACCCGTGCAAATCAGGTGTTGAGTACCGCTACAGAATATCATAAAATTCTCATTGCTAATTAATGGCGCGCATACTAAGCCTGGAATCATCTACGCACGTTTGTTCAGCGGCTATTCATCAAGATGGTAAATTAGTAGCGCGGTGCGAAATGCGCGAGCCTCGTTCGGCAGCATCGCAATTAGCTGTTATGATTGATAGTGTCATGAAAGAGTCAGCAACTCAGCCTCACATGCTCAATGCTGTGGTGGTAGCCTCCGGTCCTGGTTCTTATACCGGTTTGCGAATTGGTGTTGCTACCGCAAAAGGAATCTGCTTTGCATTAAAT
>JAHBTY010000002.1:72500-320000 GCA_019638355.1 Cyclobacteriaceae bacterium | reverse complement strand
GCGGTTCAGTTGCTGAGACAGCCAGGAGGTTAGCTTGGAAGCAGCTATTCCTTTAAAGAGTGCGTAACAGCTCACTGGTCGAGCGACAGAGCATCGATAATAATCGGGCATCAAGTATAGTACCGAAGCTTAGGATTGTAGCAATACAGTGGTAGGGGAGCATTCTAACAGCGGAGAAGTCGTGTGGTAATGCACGGTGGAGCGGTTAGAAAAGCAAATGTAGGCATAAGTAACGATAAGGCAGGTGAGAACCCTGCCCACCGATAGACTAAGGTTTCCGCGGCAATGTTAATCAACCGCGGGTAAGTCGGGACCTAAGGCAAACCCGAAAGGGGCAGTCGATGGCCAACCGGTTAATATTCCGGTACTACCGTAATGAGCGATGTGGTGAAGGAGTAGTGAAAACTCCGCGCCCTGACGAAATAGGGCGTTGAAAGGCGTAGGTATATTTTCTATAGGCAAATCCGTAGAAGATGCTGAAACCCAACAGTACCAGGAGGCTTCGGCCGAATGGATAGAGAGTGTAATCAGACTTCCGAGAAAACCCGCTAAGCATATTGTTATGGTACCCGTACCGCAAACCGACACAGGTAGTCAAGTAGAAGATACTAAGGTGCTCGAGTGAATCATGGCTAAGGAACTCGGCAAATTAATCCTGTAACTTCGGGAGAAGGGATGCCTCGTTCTAGCAATAGAAAAGGTCGCAGAGAAATGGCCCAGGCGACTGTTTAACAAAAACACATGGCTTTGCGAAATCGCAAGATGAAGTATAAGGCCTGACACCTGCCCGGTGCTGGAAGGTTAAGGGGGGACGTTAGTGCGCAAGTGCGAAGCGTTGAACTGAAGCCCCAGTAAACGGCGGCCGTAACTATAACGGTCCTAAGGTAGCGAAATTCCTTGTCGGGTAAGTTCCGACCTGCACGAATGGTGTAACGATCTGGGCGCTGTCTCAGCCATGAGCTCGGTGAAATTGTAGTCACGGTGAAGATGCCGTGTACCCGTCACGGGACGGAAAGACCCCATGCACCTTTACTATAGCTTCACATTGGCATTGGGAGAATGATGTGTAGGATAGGTGGGAGGCGTTGATCCAGGGCCGCTAGGTTTTGGGGAGCCAACGGTGAAATACCACCCTTTATTTTCTTGATTCCTAATCCGCCATTGGCGGAGACATTGTGTGGTGGGTAGTTTGACTGGGGTGGTCGCCTCCGAAAGTGTATCGGAGGCTTTCAAAGGTATGCTCAGTACGGTTGGTAATCGTATGTGGAGTGCAATAGCATAAGCATGCTTGACTGTGAGACTGACGAGTCGAGCAGGGACGAAAGTTGGATATAGTGATCCGGTGGTTCTGCATGGAAGGGCCATCGCTCAAAGGATAAAAGGTACGCTGGGGATAACAGGCTGATCTCCCCCAAGAGCTCATATCGACGGGGAGGTTTGGCACCTCGATGTCGGCTCGTCACATCCTGGGGCTGGAGAAGGTCCCAAGGGTTAGGCTGTTCGCCTATTAAAGTGGCACGCGAGCTGGGTTCAGAACGTCGTGAGACAGTTCGGTCCCTATCTGTGATGGGCGTAGGAAGTTTGAGAGGATCTGACCTTAGTACGAGAGGACCGGGTTGGACTAACCGCTGGTGTACCGGTTGTCGTGTCAGCGGCACTGCCGGGTAGCTATGTTGGGACGGGATAAGCGCTGAAAGCATCTAAGCGCGAAACCCACCTCGAGATGAGACTTCCATTAAGGGACGTCAGAGATGATGACGTTGATAGGCTGCAGGTGTAAAGTCAGAAATGGCAAAGCTGAGCAGTACTAATTACCCGTTCGCTTCAGAACAATCCCGATAGCAATCGGGAACTATGTGCTCGCAAGCTTTTACTTTTAAAAACGCATACTCTTTCATCAATTTTGTCAACGATATTGAAAGTCCGGAGTTGGTAGTCCACTGTGATTAGTATTGAATACGAAGCACTCAAACACTACAACCTCAAGACACAAACATTAAGGTGATCCCGATAATGATCGGGACGGTGGGAATTAATCCTCACCAACACCAAAGACATTAAGGTGACTATAGCGGTGGGGATCACCTCTTCCCATTCCGAACAGAGCAGTTAAGACCACCCGCGCTGATGGTACTAGGGTAAAACCCGGGAGAGTAAGTCGTTGCCTATTTTTTATTCTATGCAAAAGCCCTTTATAAGGGCTTTTTTTATTTAGCCTACTGTAACGATGTGCAATTCTTCAGTTGCGAGGTGTTTTAAAGCCAATTGGTTTAAAAAATCAGCGTCTGTTTTTAAAATGCTTTGAAACAAGTTGCTATAATAATCAGAGGATAAGTTATAAGTACGCATTGATTTGATCTTATCCATGATCGAAAATGGATTAGCAGCATCTAACTGAAGCCCCCCAAGAAGATGATTGCGTGCAAGAATTAATTCTGAGGGTGAAACAGGTTGATTACTGAGCAGCGTGATCTCGTGCATTATTTCATCAATTGCCAGGGTTCGATCTGGTTTATTAATATCAGTTCCAATCAGGAATATCGAATCGTTGGCAAAATTTGTAAGAGTTGAATTGATTCCATACGTAAGTCCTCGTTCTTCACGAAGATTTTTCATAAGCCTTGAACCAAAGTACCCACCCAGAATGTGGTTAAGTAAAATAAGTGCCGGGTAATCCGGGTGATTGCGGTTTATGATTCGTTTGCCAATACGCACACTTGTTTGAATGCTATCCGTTCTGTCAATATGTTGAAGTTGAGGGCTGTTGTTCTTTTCGTGTAATGCATTGATTTTTTGTCTTGATTGGGAGTTAAGTTGTTCCAACTGCGATGCCATAAGCTTAAGCACAGCATCGGGTAATGACCCAGTCAGATACACCTCTTGCAGAACAAATTGGTTTTTAAAATAGGCTAGTAGGGATTCGCGACTTAGGGACTTGATATGTGTCTCTTCTATTATTGCACCATACGGATGTGTTTCCCCAAAAATGTTTTTACGGATATTTCTACTTGCTACGAAGCTGTTTTTTTTAAGATTTAATTTAAGATTTTGAATGAAGATATCTTTGGCATTAATAAGTTCGTGGTCAGGAAATATGGGTTGTGTTACTAATTGAAAGAAAAGCGGAAATATTTCGAGTGCGTTAGATGCCAATGCATAAAGTGTTACAGAAGAAAAGTCTAACCCGGCACTAACATCTATCGATGCTCCAAAAAGATCAAATTGGGTTGCAATTTGGTAGGCTGTTTTGCCAGGCACACCTTTGTCCAGCATTAATGAAGTAAAGTGTGCTATACCAGGCTCCGGCTCGAACCACTTTCCTGATTTAAAAATCAACTCGAGCTTGATGACATCTTGATTTACTTCTTTCAAGCAAACCAAGTTGCACCCATTTGATAATCGCGTTATTTCAGGTGAGGGAAGCTTAAAGTCAGAAGGGGGTGTGAATGTGGGTGCGGACTTTCTATCAAGCATTTAACTAATCGGTAACAGAGTCTTTTTCGCGTACCTTACCTTCAAAGGTTAACATAATTGTAATACGAAGTGTTTCTGCAAGGGCGTTTTCTCTTTTATTGGTTGGTACCAGGTAGGCAACATCAAATCCGAATTGATTTTTACGCAAACCTACTCCGGCTGTAAGGTATTTTCTGTTGCCCTTATCGTTGGCTTCGTGAAAGTACCCCACCCTTCCGGCTAACGTTTTATCATACCAATATTCAATTCCTGTTGAGGTTGTAAACTCACGAATCTCCTCTTTAAAGCCACCTCTCGCATCGGTAAACGATCCGAATATGCCACTGAGCAATGGTGTTGAATTATTTCGGGGTGGGCTTGGAACTAAGAGTTTGTTAAAATCCAATGCAAGTGTAAGTGTGTTTTTAGGGTCAAGTTCCATTGTGTAGGCGCCACCCATTCTTAGGTTAGTAGGTATAAAATCCCGATTAGCGGCATCGGAATAAGAAATTTTAGCTCCCAGATTGGTAATAGCAGCACCTAACGACACCGTTGAATTTCGGGACGATAGCGGTTTGGTGTAATAAACACCAAGATCAACAGCAACGGAATTTCCTGGACGAGCATCGATATTTCCAGTTGATAATGCCCCCGTTAAATTTGAATGGATGTAGCGCAAGGCACCGCCAATAGCCAACTCTTCGGTAAGCAAGCGTGAGTAGGTAACATCAAACGAAAATTCGCGTGGGTTAAATCTTCCCAGATCTTCATTACTCACACCTCTGAATTGGATTTCACCCAGATCAAAATATTTCATGGAGGCGGCTACCGTTTGTTCCCTGCCGATCTTATAAAAACCGGAAAGATAAAACACATACATATCGTTAATGATTTTACCAAGCCAGGGAGTGTAGGAACCCGATACCCCATAGCCCAAGCCATTATCGATAAAGGCAAGTTTACCTGCATTCCAATAAGCGGAGTTTACATCGGCAGAAGTAGCCACTCCTACATCGCCCATACCTGCAGCGCGTGCATCGGGCGTGATTGTAAGAAAGGGTACGGCAGTTGTAATTACCCGATTGGTACTATCCTGACCTATAAGGGTACCTTGCTGAGGTTGAGACAAACCTAATGTAGTTAGGAATAGAAAAAAGGCCAGCAGACTTAACTTATTCATACTCAAGTTCTAAGCGGTAAAGGTAGTTAATTAAGCACAATTAGCTTGGTAAATTGCTCATTTTTCGAGCCATCCAATAATGAACGAACAGATAGTTTACCCACATATATACCCCGGCCTAATTTTGTTCCGGAGGCTGATCGTCCGTTCCATTCGGTAAGTGTAACCCTGTATTGACTGGCTAAAACCTCGAAATGTTGTTCCATAATTTTGTTTCCGGCCAAATCTATAATACTTACCCAAACTTCCAGGTCTTCGCCAGGCCGGGTATGGGTAAACTCAAGCGTAGTATTGCCCTCGAATGGGTTTGGGTAGTTCACAAACTCCTCTATTTCGATTGTGCTACCATCGGTAACCACAAAAGGTACAGTTGCCGAGTTGGTATTGTTGTGTGTATCCGATGCTGTTAAGGTGATGGTGTGCTTTCCTTTTTCTAATCCTTCAAGCGGAAAAAGTAATCTCCCTTTTTTATACGTATTCACATCAGCCAGGTAGTAATCATTTATGTTCTGACCGGGCCCATTATCCAACGAAAATAAAATTTCTTTCCCTTCCGGGGAGTTCGTGATGTTGATTCCATTCTCATCGGCAAATAATGCAACAATGCGCGTGGAAGGCCCCACAATGCCACCGGATATAAATGTGGTGTCGCCTATAAATAACTTAATTTGCGGTGGCGTTGTGTCGAGCGATGGATTGTTATTCAGGCCACCTGCATTCTGATAGGTATATCCACTTGCCAACCCCGTGCGGTGATAAGCGAAGCCCGTAAAGGTAGCCACCGAACTATTAACCGGAATATTTTTGGTTAACATAAAGCTGGATTCGAACACACCTTGCTCAACTGAAACCTGACCCCGATACAATGCATTGGATAGTTCCGTGTAGCTGAAGGGAGCGTTTTCGTCTCCTCGTGTGCTTTGCGTTTCAGGTTCACCGTACAGAGAAAGGATCATCTTACCGGTATAACCATCAGTTATTACTCCTGCATTTTCGATGTGGCCTTTTACTTTTATTTCAGTCAAACCCGTAAGGGTGGTTGCTCCGGCATCCGTAGTAATCTCATCAAATACAATTTCGTTTTGTGGTAATGCCAGTTTCATACTGGGGTCGGCAAGCAAAGAAAAATTACGATTAGCAATACCACTGGTACTGTTGTTTTTTGTGATGCGGAAAGTTGAGCCAAGATCGGGGTATTGATTGTTTGTTTTGGTAAACAAAGCTTCGTAGAAAGCACGATTCAATGTGAAGTTGGTGCTGGAGTTAACCGGTCGGGCCGATGTAACCAGACCAATACTTCCACCCTTTTGTTGTAGCAAGGTTAACTCACCACTGGTTATCTGCATAGGATCATCGTGACGACCAAACTCGCACGTAGCCGTTACGAACAATGGGTATTGCTTTTTGTTTTTCCAACGCTTCACCATTTCATCATCCAGAATGCGTTCATCCATCCACACGCGTTCCGAACCATGTCCGGTAAAGTTTACGATTAATGATCCTTTGCGGATGGCGAGGTCCAGTGCCTTGGCTGCATCCGGACTGGTTTGCCCACCTGGCTTTGTAACTTGTTCATACGAATCCACAAAAAATCTTCTTGTAGTCATAGCCGGATAAGTTTGTTCCACATAAGTTGCCAGTTGATCGGCTTGCGAATGATGAATGTTAAAGTCGCCATCATCGGCCACAAAAAGAATTTCGTTTTGCCAGGCTCCTGCACGTTCGGTGTCGTATTCGATCAGTTTATCTACTACAGCTTTGGCTTCCGTTAAGTTTTTAACCGGTAAACGGCCAATGCCTAAATCGAGCGTATGATTCTGCGCGGGCGATTCAAACCAATCGCCTTCATTAACATCCATAAATGCGTAATAGTCATCGGACGAATATGTTTCCAGCGGACTTAACGAATTGCGCGATTCGTAAATGGGTACAAAGTTGGAATTATTAAAAACACGATTTTTATAATCGTATGACCCTCGCCCAAAGATTAATACATGTTTAAGTGCTGAACCAGGTTGTGTAAAATAACTGCGTATAAAATCGCGTATAGCTGTAAAATCTTGCTTGCCACCAGCATATTCATGATAGATTTTATCCACGGTTGTTACGCCAACCGAAATACCTTGTTGTTGACGATGATTCGCTAAGCGTTGAGCTTCGGAGATAAGAGCTGTGTTTGTAATAATCAAAAGTTCGGGAGCGGTACTTCCACGCAGGTTTTGGTTAGGAACAACACCTTCAAAAACCGGAGCCGGAAGTTGACTTGAGTTTATAGCGGCAAATGTGCGCAGGATTTCTGATGGCGCAGCGAAATTGATTTTACCTGTTGCTAATGTGAAAGCTTGTTGCACAACCTGCTCAGGGTCGGTAACATCCCAAATTTGAATGCCAGTAGCAGCATTGGAAATTTCATAAGATGAAACTGCGGCTTCAACACTTGCCGCTGACCGAAAGAGAAATTGAGGGTTACGCATGGTAAGCTTCCGCGAAAGCGTGAGCAGAAAAAAATCAAGGTACCCCACAGAAAGGCCGGAAGCGCCTTTTGTAAACTGATAACGGATATCCTGGTTAAGGTTTGTGCTTGCCCCCACCGTAGTTGAGTTCAGAATAATCGTATCGGCTTTTATTATTCCTTTTACTCCATAGCGCGTGTTGGGCACAGCATCAATAGCCTGCGTTAGCACCGTATTGTTATTGTAGGCCACCGTAAACGATGAAGGCGAAATAGACTGTGCCATTACATGCGACACAAATTTTATCGGAGAGTTTTCAACAACGTTGCTAATCTCAAAGCGAATGGTGGCCGATGTGCTGGCATCGAATTGTTCGCCAAACCATTGACGCCCCGATTTTAACAGGTTGTACTTTTCGGTTTCATAGAATGCAAGATCCTGATAAGTTGAAATTACAGGATGTGTGCCCGCTATGCTTTCGCGCGTAGTAATTCGCTTTCCGGGTTCAGTTCCGATTGTAAGAAAATAATAATTTTTATCGGTGAACAAATTGTTCTCGTACTCCATAATCTGCTTTTGCAAATTGTATTGGTAACGATCGGGCCCTTGTGCAAAAAACTGAATAATATCGTTATTATTAAAGCGACCATCTTGTTCGCCTATAACCTGAATGGCAATTTGTGTAAGATCACTTTTACGTGGTTTGCTATTGGCTTGTGGTAGCATACCTGGTTGGCCTGTGTAAACCTGAATATTACGCGGATCGATCTGGTCTGGGTTAACACCGGCTTGTCGAAGTAAGTTGTAGTTAATTTGAACTACACCATCGGAGGTTACAGAAAACTTAAACCAGTTACCGGAACTCAATACAGAATTAGTTTGAGCTACTGAAACGGTAGCCAAAGACAAAAAGATTAAACAAATCGCAAGCCTGATTGCGGACATCGTTATTTTTTTTCTACACCTGCCAATCGCGAAACTAACGAGACTCCAATATAAAATAGTATGATAAAAGGTATTGCCCCCGCATGGAATGCCAATAGCAGCAATACCGAAACTGCCAAAAAGGTAAACCTGAGTTGATTACCCTGCCAGCTAAAGTTTTTAAATTTTAATGCGAATAAAGGAAGTGGTGCCACCAGCAGCAATGAAAATGCAACTGCAATAGCCGATAATATGTAAGGCGAAAAAACAAATGTTCGAATTGCCTCTGGTAAAAATGGCAAAGCCGAAAGGAACAAGGCATTGGCCGGAGTGGGAACACCAATAAATGAATCGCTTTGGTTGGTATCAATGTTAAATTTGGCCAGGCGCAAAGCCGAAAAAACAGAAATTATAATGGCAATATATGGCAAGTATAAACCGCTACCCAATGCAATCCAGTTATAAACGGCCAGCGCTGGTAAAACGCCAAAGCTTACCATGTCGGCAAGTGAATCAAGTTCTTTACCAATAGGAGATGAGACTTTAAGCAAACGAGCTGCAAAGCCATCAAAAAAATCAAACAAACACGCGGCCCAGATAAAATAGGCCGGCTCAATTTTATGGGTAAACAAGCTGATTATCCCCAGGCATCCGCAAACCAGGTTGGCGCAAGTAAGTGCATTGGGTATATGACGCAACAAACTCATCGGGTAACAATTGCACAGAATGGATTTGTTAGTTTTTCTTCACCAACCGTGGTGGTATGACCGTGGCCGGGATACACAATTGTTTCGTCAGGTAGCGTAAACACTTTTTCATGTATGCTTTGGATTAGTGTGTTATAATCGCCACCAGGCAAGTCTGTGCGGCCTATACTGTTTTCAAACAACACATCGCCACTTAACAATGAGTTTGTCTCGGCATGGTAAAACCCGATGTGGCCCGGAGCATGCCCTGGTAAGAAAATTACTTGTAACTGCGTAGCACCAAAATTTACGCAATCTCCTTCCTTCAAAAAATTTTCAGGCAAAACTTCCTGGTAGGAGGGAAACCCGTAGTTGGATGCATAGCTCTTTACAGCCTTTAAAACGGGTAGTTCTTTTTCATGAATTAGAAACGGAACATTGTATTTGAACTTAACAAAATCGTTGCCCAATACATGGTCGATATGGCAATGGGTGTTGAGCAACAACTTTATTGTAAGCTTTTTGCCTTCTATAAACTGAGTTAACACTTTTTTTTCGTGGGCCTCGTAACAACCCGGATCAATAATTACTGCTTCACCGGTTTCATCATACACCACAAAGGTATTTTCCTGAAATGGATTGAAGGTGAAGGTTTCAATTTTCATCATCTTGTAAAAGTAGTAAAACCTTTCAGGTCTTTAAGCAGGTAATAATAAAGACCTTAAGGATTTGATTGATTGGAAAATTAAAGAGGAAACAACAACTGCCCGGTGTATTTTTAACCCATCAACTAAGTATGATCGATTACCTGATTATAGGGCAAGGTTTGGCGGGCTCTTGTTTAGCCTGGCAGTTGGTACAGCGTGGTAAACGTGTAGTGGTGCTGGACAGGCCTGAAAATAATCGCAGTTCGATGGTAGCTGCGGGGCTTTTCAACCCAATTACCGGCAAGCTAATGACGCGTACCTGGCTGGCTGAAAATCTTTTTCAATCGGTGTTTGATTTTTATCCAAAGGCTGAGCTAATACTTGAGCAGAAATTCTTTCACCCGATGCCTTTGTACCGGCCTTTCTTATCGGTACAGGAACAAAATGAATGGATGTGTAATAGCGCCCGGCCCGAAAACCAAAAGTTTATAGCTGCTATTCATACACAAAGCACTTATGGCGATCAGGTTCATGATTCTTTTGGTGGGCTTGTAACCAACCAATGTGGGTATGTGGATGTGCCTGTTTTTTTAAGTAGTGTACGTAATTGGCTTATCGATCAAAACTCGTTTGCAGAAGAATGGTTTGATGAAACCCAACTACAAGTTGATGCAGAACAAATAACGTATAAACAATGGGACGCCCGAGGTATTATATTTTGTACGGGTACTTATTTGACCCAACTTTGGAAAGCACTACCGGTAAAACCACTAAAAGGCGAAACTTTAACAATTAAACTGCACGAAACTCCTAAGCTGATTTATAATCGGGGTGTTTATGTAGTACCAGCAACAACGAATTATTATAAGGTGGGTGCTACATACGAGGCAAGTCAACTAACTGAAACTGTAACAGATCGGGCCCGGGCCGAACTGGAGGCAGGATTAACCGCCTTGTTGAAGTTGCCTTTTAACACGGTAGCGCAGCATTGGGGTATGCGGCCCACCTCACCCGACCGCAGGCCTATGTTGGGGCACCATCCAGATTCCAAAAATGTTGCTATTTTTAACGGTTTGGGAACCAAAGGTGTGAGCCTGGCCCCTTATTTCGCGGCTCACCTGGCCAATTGGCTAACGGGCTCAGGTGAAATTTTGCCTACGGTAAATATTAACAGATTTAAAGCGTTATATTCGAAATCTTAGCGGGATTGTATGCGAGTGATTCGGGTTATTATTTTGATTTTTATTGTTGGTTTTTCTTTTAATGCCTCATACGCACAGCGCGCGTATGAGCAGTATGGCAGAAACAGGGTTCAATACAAGCAGTTGCGCTGGAACTATCTCAGCTCAGAAAACTTTGATGTTTACTTTTATGACGACCGCAAACGGGTAGCGCAAGAGGCTCTTGATTACCTGGAAAAAGAGTTTGATCGCATTACCGATTTAATCGGGTATTATCCCTCGCAAAAAACAAAGGTGTTTTTATACAGTTCAGTGGCCGATTTGCAGCAGAGCAACATGGGCCTTAACAAGCAACAATTTACATCGGGTGGCGAAACTGAATTTGTTAAGCCCTACATAGAAGTTGCCCACCCCGGCACGGTAGAAGAATTTAAAGAAGAGTTGATTTATAAATTTTCAGATCTGATGCTGAACGAAATGATGTTTGGCGGAAGCCTGAAAGACATGTTTCAAAACGCAGTATTGCTTAACCTGCCCGATTGGTTTGTAGATGGCGCCTCGATGTACGTGGCCAAAGGTTGGAATGACGAAATGGATGATTTTGTGAGGCAGATTATGGCCGAAAAAAAGGCAAACAGAGCCCTGCGCATGACAGGCCCTGATGCCGCCCTGGTGGGACAATCTATCTGGAATTTTATTGTGGAAAAATATGGCAAAAGTGCCATCAATAATATCCTCAACTATACCCGCATTATCCGAAACGAGGAGCGCAGTGTGCTAATTACCCTTGGTATTCCATTCAAACAATTGATGACGGAATGGAAGAATTACTATTCTGAGATGGAAAAACGCGTAGCACAAAGTTATGTAGCCCCGCCAGATTCTTCGCGCTTTACATACAAGCATCGCAGCACCGTTGTTTTTACCACAGTAAAAATCAGCCCCGATGGAAAAAAAATAGCCTATGCTGAAAATGATCGCGGCAAGTTTACAGTTAAAGTTCGTTCCCTCGAAAATGGACAAGAAACTGTGATCTTAAATGGGGGAAATAAAGTAATTCGCCAAACGGTGGATCACAGCATTCCGCTGCTAAGTTGGGCCGATGCCAATACACTGGGTGTAATTGGAGTAAAAAATGGTCAGTACGTTTTCTGGCTCTACGATTTACTAACCAAAAGCAAATTACCCCGCGAGTTAGACAGGTTTAGCAACGTGCGTAGTTTTGATTTTTCGGGTAATGGCCGCCTGGCAGTTTTAAGTGCCGATTTGAATGGCCAGAATGATTTGTTTTTGATAAGCAGCCGCAGAGATCGAACCCGCAGACTAACCAATGATATTTTTGACGACCTTGATCCTTCTTTTATTCCCAACAGTAATACAATAGTTTTTAGCTCAAATCGAACAACCGATTCTATTTCAAGTACCCTGCGTGGCTACGATAAATCAACGGTAAATTATAACCTGTTTTTATTTAGCCTCGATACCACCAGCACAACCGTTACCCGCGTTACCAATACTTTAAGTAAAGATTTTAAACCCAAAGCGCTGGATGAAAATAACTTTTTTTACCTGAGCGATCAGCGCGGAATCGTAAACTTATTCCGGTATAACCGCCAAACCGGTATTTATGCGCAAGTATCCAATTATAACTCCAGCATTCGCGATTACGACCTGAACTTTGTGAACCAAAGTTTTGTAATGGTGGCTACTCAAAATCTGGGTGAAGATATTTTTAAAGTGAACAACTTTAATTTTGATAAACAGATTTTTACACCAGCCTCACGCAGGCGCGAAGTACAGCAAGCTAAAACGTTAACCGAAAAACGTAAACAAGAGCAGCCCAAAAGCATGTCCATAAAGGATTTGATAAATGCACGCCTACGCGAAAAAACCGACACCACTCAAAAAGAATTACCCAAACCGGCCGACTCGGTGCGTACCAAAGGTGTGATTAATACCGATGACTATACGTTTGAAGATCCGGTTAAGCCAGATACCATTAAACCTAAAACAGAAAGACCCTTAAATACCAACGATTATGTTTTTGAGGATGAGGTATTGAAAACCAAGCAACCGAGCGAAAATTTTTTAACCCGCTACATGAAAGCACGCGATGCCAGCCGTGTTACCGGGCCATTTCCGTACATGCCCAAGTTTAGCTACGAAAATATAGTTTCCAATTTTGTGATTGACCCGTTGCGGGGTTTTAGTATGCGCGTAGAAGCCCAGATGAACGATATGCTGGAGAATTACCGGATAATTGGCGGTCTTCAAACGGCATTTGATTTTAAAAGTGGCGATGTGTGGGGTGAGTTTCAATACCTGCCCTATCGAATTGATTATAGTGTTCGATTTGACCGGAAGGTTATTTTTTGGGAGACAAATGCGGCCCGGTCTGTTGATGTAGAAGAACAAAAGTACTCCTTTCAGAAAGTGGAATTTGGTGCTTCGCTTCCGCTCTCAGTTCGAACCCGTGTTTCGCTAAAACCATTTGTAGGGTTTACACAATTTGTAGATAGAGGTTATATAATTCCGCAGGATACTGCGCCAAAGTTTTTGCCATCACGCTATCAGATATATGCCGGAGCCCGAGCCGAAGTGGTTTACGATAACTCACTTACAACAGGTATGAACATAATTGAGGGAACACGGGGTAAAATCAGCCTGGTACATTATGAGGCCTTGGGTAATACCACAAAAAGTTTTTCACAATTATCAATTGATGTGCGGCACTATCAAAAAATCTATCGTGAAATTGTGTTAGCTGTGCGGGGCTTTACAGGTACCTTCTTCGGTAACTCACCAAAAAAATATTTATTGGGGGGCATGGATAACTGGGCATTTAATCGCATCAACTACTCTGGGCTGCAAAATCCTTTACAAGGTGTTCAAGGCACCTTTAATGAAAACATACTCTTCTCTGAATTTGCTACCAATTTACGAGGGTTTGATTATGCAACCCTTTATGGAAACAGTGTAGCGGTAGGAAATATTGAGTTGCGTGTTCCCCTTATCCGGGCGTTGAGTAACGGCCCCATTACCTCTAATTTTTTCCGTAACCTTCAGTTTACTGCTTTTTATGACATTGGTACAAGTTGGACAGGGCCGGTTCCATTTAATTCGCGTAACAGTGTGCGCAAAAGAGTGGTACCCGAAGATCGCGAATCGGGCAGTCCTTTTGTAATTGAAATTAACGAGTACCTGAATCCGTGGCTCTATAGCTATGGGGTTGGGCTTCGCACCATGATGCTGGGATATTATATGAAGTTTGATGTAGCGTGGCCAGTAGAAAATTACCAGGTAAAAAATCCACGCCTCTCTATTACGCTTGGTTTCGATTTTTGATTTAACCTTTCCGTTATCGGTAACTTCAAAAAATAAATACCTTGCAGGTATTTCTATATAATTGCTATGATAAAATCGATGACAGGCTTTGGGCAAGCCACCACCAACCTGGGCGAGGGGGTAATTTCCATTGAGGTAAAAAGCCTTAACTCTAAATTTTTGGATTTGAACTTACGTCTGCCAAAAAAGTATGCTGAAAAAGAATTAGCGTTACGCAATGTTATAAGTGATAAGTTAGAACGCGGAAAAGTTTCGCTCAGTATTGATTTGCAACCAGGCTTGAAGCAGGAAATCAAACACCACTACAACGAAGCATTGTTTGCTTCGTATTACAACGAATTAAAGCGGCTGGCCGCGCAGGTAAGTGCGCCTGCTGATGGGTTATTTCAAATAGCCCTTAACTCACCCGATGTAGTACAAAACAACGGTCGCGAAGAATTAGACCCGGCCGAGTGGGAGCGTGTACTCTCAGTGTTGGATGAAGCCATTCGCCACTGCGATAAATTTCGTTCAACCGAGGGCAAATCGTTAGAAAGTAAACTTAGTGCTTACATCGAAAATATTCGCCAGGGACTGTTGTACGTGGAGGAACTTGATCCGAAGCGGGTTGAAAAAATCAGGGCCCGCATAAAAGGTAACATTACCGACTTTTTCGGTAGCGAAGGATTTGATGCTAACCGATTAGAGCAGGAGATAATTTTTTATATCGAAAAGCTGGATATTCATGAAGAGCGTGTTCGGTTAAAAACACATCTCGATTATTTTTTGAAAGTGATGGACGATAAACAATCTTCCGGCAAAAAACTCGGATTTATTGCTCAGGAAATTGGCCGAGAAATAAATACCATAGGCAGCAAAGCTAATGATGCAGAAATGCAAAAGTATGTGGTTTTGATGAAAGAAGAGTTGGAAAAAATAAAAGAGCAATTGAATAACGTGTTGTAGTTAAATTGCTTGCGGTTAATCAAATTATCTTTTTAAAAATATATATTTGATTAGTTATTCTGATCCCATGTCAATCCGCTCCTGCTTCGTATGCTTGCCATTTTTAAATTAAAAACAGGCCCGCGTCATCGCCAGGAGTTAGTTAATCATTTATCAGTATTAGCGTTTACGGTTACTGCCATTATGTGGGCATTTAACCTGTACTTCTCCACCCACATACCGCTGTATATTTTTATTGCATTTTTTCTGATATCCGGGGTAACCTTTGCAATTAATAAATTTGGTTATAGCAAGGTTGCGGCTACAATAGGCTTAGTTTCATTCAACCTGAGTATTTATGCTATTGCTTCCACCGAAAGCACTCAAACCGGGCTGCACATGTATTTGGGAATTTTTGCCTTTGCTGCACTGGTAATTTTTGGATACGAAGAATGGTACCTGGGGGTATCTTTTCTGATATTTTCATTGGTATTGTATTTTGCTGTTTTCTTTGTGGATTTAGAATTGTTGCCGAAACGCTATTTTAATCAGCGCGAAATTTCTACGCTATTTGTTATAAATGTTTTAACATTTGCCTTAACATGCAGCTATCTTTTTTTTCTGGTAATAGCCAACAACTATTACAATGAAGAAAATCTGAAACATAACGAGTTGCAGATGCGCAATCAAAACAAGCAATTACTTAAAGTAAATAGCGAGTTAGATCGGTTTGTGTACAGTGCTTCGCACGATTTGCGTGCACCGTTAAGTTCGATAGCTGGAATAATTAATCTTACGGGCAAAACCGATAACCCGGAGGAGTTAAAAATGTATTTGCAAATGATTAACGGGCGCGTGGGCGTGCTGGATAAGTTTATAACGGACATTATCCAATATTCGCGTAACACACGGCTTGAGTTGGTGCGTGAGACCATAAACCTGGAGGAGTTGATAAATGAAGTAGTAGATGGGCTGCGCTTTAACGAAGGCGTGCAGCGTATTGATTTTAAGTTGAATATTCCTCCCGAAACAAAAATCACTACCGATCCGGTACGGTTGCGCATGGTCATGAACAACCTGGTGTCCAACGCAGTGCGCTATCATGATAAGTCGAAGGAAAATCAATTCATCGAAATAGATTACAGTTCGGGTAATCCGCATGTAGAAATTTCAGTATCAGATAATGGTCAGGGAATCAGGCCGGAACACATTGAAAAGATTTTCGATATGTTTTATAAAACAGCCTCAAGTACCGGTGGCTCCGGCTTAGGCTTATATATTGCACGCGAGGCCGCTACCCGTATGGGAGGAAGTATTTCAGTGCGTTCGGTTTATGGTAAAGGCTCTACATTCAGTTTACTTTTACCGATATAATTTTTTTGCATTGTATCTGATTTATTTTGTTGATTCGCACCCCGACTTAAAACGAGGTGTGCATGAATGTGCTTGAACAAAAAATTTCTAACGAATTAAATCTTACGATTGACCAGGTAAACCGTGTAATTGAACTATTGGCAGGCGGTGCCACTATTCCATTTATAGCCCGCTATCGCAAAGAAGTTACTGGTAGTTTAGATGAAGTTGTACTAACCACTATCCGCGATCGGCACGAGCAATTGGTAGAGTTGGAAAAGCGAAGAGAGTATATTCTGGCATCTATCGAAAAGCAGCAAAAACTAACTCCTGAATTGGCAGGAGTAATCGCGCAAGCTGAAACCCTGAATGAACTGGAAGATATTTATTTGCCTTACAAACCAAGGCGCAAAACGCGTGCAAGCGTAGCCAAGGAAAAAGGTTTGGAGCCGTTGGCTCAAGCACTGTTCGTGCAAAACCAAAAGGATGTAATTGAATTGGCAAAAACTTTTATAGATGCAGAGAAAGGTGTTGCCAGCGAGCAGGAAGCATTGGATGGTGCACGCGACATCATCGCTGAATGGGTAAGTGAAAACCAGGAAGCGCGGCAAAAAATGAGAGAGTTGTTTTGGGCCGAAGGTATAATTGAGGCAACAGTAATCAAATCAAAAGCTGAAAGTGAGGAGGCACAGAAGTTTAAAGATTATTTTGATTGGAAGGAGCCTATTCAGAAAACACCTTCGCACCGTTTACTTGCTATGCGCAGAGCAGAGAAAGAAGGTTTCATTACGTTAAATATCGAACCGCAGGAAGAACAAGCCATTGCATCGCTTGAGAAACAATTTGTAAAAAGCACCTCGAAAGCGAGTGAGCAGGTTGCCTTAGCTGTTAAAGATTCCTATAAACGATTATTAAAACCATCGCTTGAAACGGAAATTCGGGTGGAGAGTAAAATGAAGGCAGATGCAGAAGCTATTCAGGTGTTTGCAGCTAATCTGAAAAAACTATTGCTCGCATCACCATTAGGACAGAAAAGAGTATTGGCACTTGATCCGGGTTTTCGCACCGGCACCAAGTTGGTTTGTTTAGATGAGCAAGGTGCTTTGTTGTTCGATACCGTACTTTATCAGAATGAACCACAACGCGAAACAGCTAAGTCGGCCACAATTGTATTAGGCCTTTGCGATCGGTTTAAGATTGAAGCCATTGCTATCGGTAATGGAACGGCAAGTCGCGAAACAGAAGCTTTCGTAAAGAGTATAGGTTTGCCAAAAGAGATATTGATTGTGATGGTAAATGAAAGTGGAGCATCGGTATATTCTGCATCGGAAGTTGCCCGTGAAGAATTTCCTAACCATGATGTAACGGTGCGTGGTGCGGTTTCCATAGGCCGAAGACTTAAAGATCCATTGGCAGAATTGGTGAAGATAGATCCCAAATCAATTGGTGTGGGGCAATATCAGCACGATGTGGATCAATATAAACTAAAAGCAGGATTGGATGATGTGGTGATTAGTTGTGTGAACTCTGTGGGTGTAGAGTTGAATACTGCCAGCAAAGAATTATTGGCATATGTATCAGGCCTTGGGCCGCAGTTGGCAAAAAGTATTGTGGAGTATCGCAACCAACATGGCGCTTTCGCGGATCGTAAAGCATTATTGAAAGTGCCGCGTTTAGGTGAGAAAGCATTTGAACAATGCGCAGGGTTCTTGCGCATTCGCGATTCTAAAAATCCATTGGATGCAAGTGCAGTACATCCGGAACGGTACGAACTGGTACAGCAGTTTGCGGCTGATCTTGGTTGCACCATAAAAGATTTGATGACGAGTGCAGAGCTCAGAAAAAAACTTGACCTTAAAAAATATGTTTCCGATGCAGTAGGGTTGCCAACCCTCACCGATATTTTAGCAGAACTTGAAAAGCCTGGTCGCGATCCACGCGAAAAATTTGAAGTGTTTGAGTTTGCCGAAGGTGTGCATGAAATCAAAGACTTAAAAATTGGCATGAAGCTTCCGGGTATTGTTACAAACGTAACTGCCTTTGGTGCTTTTGTAGATATTGGTGTGCATCAGGATGGCCTGGTACACATCAGTCATTTGAGCGATAGGTTTATAAAAGATCCGAACACGGTTGTAGCGGTGCAACAGAAAGTGCAGGTAACCGTGGTGGAGGTAGATATTCCGCGTAAGCGAATTGCCTTGTCGATGAAAAGCGATCCGTTTGGAACCTCAACGCCAGTTGCAAACCCTTCGCGACAAGAACGAACACCCAAACCTAAAGCACCGGTAAAAGCAGTTGAATCGATGGAAGATAAACTCGCAGCTTTGCGCGATAAATTTAAGCGCTGAGTTGTGCCATCAATCTACTAAACCGAACATTGAGCTGTTCGGTTTAGAACATGATTTATAGATCAGTCCACATAACATTGTAAATTTCCAGTATCGCGGTAACGGCATTCAACTTGTTTGAAGTTGGTTTATACTATTCCTGAACTATGCCCGTTACTTTTCCATGGAAAAAATCAAGAAGTTCTTTTGGCTTTGCTCCGGTGCGAGTATAGCCCTGCTCAATAAATGCTCAAGCGAGAGCACCCGGTATGTGGGCATAGGTGCTACGGTATTTTTTACAGGTGTATTTGCCGCGTTAGCAGCTGCCTACGCCTTGTTTACCGTTTTCGATAATGTGTGGATAGCTGCAATACTCGGCCTGGTATGGGGTCTGATGATCTTTAACCTCGATCGGTTTATTGTTTCGAGTATGCGCAAGGATGGCAAACCGTGGCAGGAGTGGTTGATGGCATCGCCCCGGATAGTGCTTGCGATTATTATTTCGGTTGTAATTGCACGACCATTGGAATTAAAAATTTTTGAAAAGGAAATACAAGCAGAGCTGGTGCTGATGGAACAGCAGGCATATGCCAATCAGGAAAATGAGGTAAAACTCAGATTTCAATCCGATCAAAACCAGATTAGCAGTGAAATTGAAAAACTCAATTCTGAACTTGCAGCCAAAACCATTGAACGCAATGAGTTGGATAAGCAAGCCCGCGAAGAAGCCGATGGCACTGGAGGCACCAAACAACGCAATGCCGGCCCGATTTATAAATTGAAAAAAGCCGATGCTGAAAAAGCCGACCTGGAGTTGAGTCAATTAAAAGCACGAAATGAAAGTTTATTAACGGAGCGAAGAGCTGCATTAGCAGCCACCCAATCCAAATTGCAAACCGAATTAACGCAACTGCAAAAACAAAAGCCCGATGGCCTTGCCAGCAGGCTGGAAGCATTAAATCGAATAGCAGCTAACAGTAGTGCCATTGCGTGGGCGAGTTGGTTTATTTTGTTTTTATTTATCGCGATAGAAACCGCACCGGTTTTTGTAAAACTGATTTCGCCCCGCGGGCCATATGATAACCTATTGAAAATGGAAGAGCATGGTTATGAAGTGCAACGTGTAGAATACGTGGCGCGCGAACATGCGGCTGCAAAAGAACGATTGAAAGATGTTGCGCGAACGGAAGCCGGTTATGCCAACACCAGCCTGGATATATTATTAAATAAGTCTTAAAAAATTAGGGTTGTATCAAAGTGGCTATCGTTTGGTATGATGAAAACCTGACATAACCCAATTTGATACAACCCGGTTAAACCAGAAGATTCTATTGAACCCCTGGATTATCCTTTGCCAGCTCAGCCATAAGAGCTTCGTACTTACTTTTTAATTCAACATCGGCACTTAATGCTTTTCGTACTTTGTTAAATGTGGCAGCGCCTACAAAATCTTTTGCAAGGCTTTGTACAGCAGCATTGATTTGTACGGTGGCCGAATCACGCTTAGCCGCCAATTCTTTCACAAATGCAATTTCTTCTGGTGTTGCCTTGGCTTCTGCTAATTTGGTTTCATCGGTAATAATTTTTGAGATTTCATTGTACCGGGTAGCGGTTACTACTTTGTTGTTTTTCACCAATTCAGTAATCATCTCTTTTACTTCGGCCGACATTTCATTGATGGAATCCATAGCGGTAGCATACTTGGTTAACTCTTCATCCGTAACGGTTACATCTTGCGCAAATGAAACGGTGTCTAACAGACACAAAAATAGAATTACAAAAAGCTTTGCCTTCATACAAGTTTGGTTATAGTTTAACAGGTTATCGAATGCGCAGTATAACCCCATACTCGTATCAATACAAGTAAAAATTTGATGAACGGAGACTCAAATGATATTAATTGGCAACCCTTAAACGGGCTACTACTTTATCATCCTGCAAAAGCATTAACTGGTGCCCTTCAATCCGGTAGTGATTTACTTGTTGCAACGTTTGAAGAAAGGCATTTTCAGTTTGCATGGTTTCCTGACAAAACATACGTGTGGCGGCCATGTTGTTGAGTTTTAATTTCTGTCCGGATGATTCGTAGGAGCCAGCCAACTGATTGCAACCACCAAAACCATTTACCACCATACTCTTGGGTGCAAACATCAGGTAGGGCTTATTCTCGAAGGTGATGGCTTGGGCATCAAGTTCGGTTAAGGCCCATTTTGTGTTTTCAAATGTTGCCTTTGTAATACCCACAACTTTATTGATTTTATTGGATGGCTTGCATGCCGCGGCTACTAGCACAACTATAAAAATGGAATAGCCAATTTTTTTCATACTCAATTTTATGATTCAAATAGATTTAGAAAATCCTGTTTTTTGTTTGCCGATACTTCAAGTTCCTGATTATTTTTCATGGTAACATATCCACCCTTTCCCTTCGAATATCGTACCACAAAATCGGGGTTGATGAGATGTGAACGATGAATACGAATAAACCGATGTTCTTTTAGAATGTCCTCAAAATATTTTAGCGTACGGCAAATTAATAGCGGTTGTCCGTGTTCAAAGTGAAATTTTGTAAAGTTATCAGCACCCTCGCAATATAAAATGGAGTTGATGTTCACGATCTCAAAGCCCTCTAACGTGGGCAGCATGATTTTTTGATGCGTGCTGTTCTTTTTATTTTCGAGCAGCAGCCGGGCATGCTGCATATAATTTTTTTCGGTGCGCTCAATTCGAATTTTTTCTACGGCTTTTACAAGCTCATCAATATCAATTGGTTTTAACAAATAATAGGCAGCGCTTTGGTTCAGGGCTTGAATGGCGTAGTTATCAAAAGCAGTTACAAAAACCGTTTCAAATGTTATCTCACCCACTTTGTCTAGCAAATCAAATCCATTCCCATAGGGCATTTCAATATCCAGAAACACTACATCCGGGTTATGTTTTTTTATTTCCTCTAAACCTGTGGCAACAGATTCGCCAAAACCACAAACGGTAACGTCCGGGCAGTATTTTTTAAGGTAGTTGGCCAGAATTTCGCGACTATCCTTTTCATCATCTACAATAATTGCCTTCATACGATGGGTGTATTTGAATTAGGAATAGAAATGATAACGCGTGTACCGCTATCTGCAGGCAGGTCTTCTATGGCTACAGTGTAATTTGTTTTATATACGGTATTCAATATCTGCAGCCGCTCCTCTATATTTTTTAACCCGGTGGAGTTATGTTTCTTCTGATTATTGGTTTTAAGCTGAGCCGATTTATTTCTGCCAATGCCATCGTCAGAAATAATCACCTGCATGCTGCCATTGTTTCGTATAAAATTCAACGTAAGGTTACCCTTGTTTTCTTTATAACGCAGGCCGTGCCACACGGCATTTTCGATATACGGTTGAATAAGCATGGGTGGTAATTGAATGGTTTCTTTATTCAAAGCTTCATCAATAGTAATAGTATAATCAAACTTATCGCGGAAGCGGTAATGCTCCAGCTTTACATACAACGAGATAATTTCTTCTTCCTTTTGTAAGGTGATAAAATCTTCCTGTGAATTCTCCAGCACCAGGCGCATAAGTTTTGAGAACTCCGATAAATACTTGTTGGCCGAGCGCTCATCGTTCTGTGAAATAAATTGGTTAACTGAATTGAGGGCATTAAAAATGAAATGCGGGTTCATTTGCCCGCGTAATGATTTTAATGCCAGTAATTGATTCGCTCGCTTGCTGGCTTTTGCATTTTTATAAATGAAGTAGCTTGTAGTCAGAATAATCGCAATTATGGCCAGTAGGCCATAGATAATAAGTTGTTGTTGTTGCAGTAAAGTTTGTTCCTCGCGCTGGCCTGCAACTACCTCATTGCTGATGGTTTCAATTTCCTTTTGCTTGCGAATGAGTTCGGCTTTTTGTAGTTGATTAATTTCAGTTTGTTGCGCGGTTCGCGAAACGGCTTCGCTGTATTTTTGATATGTCTTTAAGGCATCAACTGTGCGTCCGTTCTTTTCATACAGTGCTGCCAGATTCAGATAGGCCGCAGCCTGTTCTTTGGGGCTGCTAACTGAATCGGCCAGTGCAGCTGCTTCTTTTAACTGTTGAATAGCTTCATTCGTTTCGCCTTTCGCGGCAAGCGATTTACTAAGTTCAATTTTGTCTTTAGAAACTTCGCTTAAGTTTTGCGATTCAAGATTATAATCAATGGACTGATTGCGTAGAGCAATATCTTCATCGTAGCGTTTTTGTTCGCGCAGCACTTCCGAAATTTCTTCTTTGGTACTTTTTAAGGCTTCTTCTTCTTTGGCAGGTGCCGCATTCCTAGCTGCCCGTATATTCTGTTGCGATGATTTATATAAGGTGTTGGCTTTATCCACTTCGTTGGTGCGGGCAAAAATTTTAGCCTTCTGATTTTGAATTCTGCCTACCAACGCATCGCCCATAATCTTTTGATTGGTGCTGAGATCTTCAATCGCGGCCAACGCCTGTGCATAATTACCCTGCTGGTAATAAACTTCTGAAACATCTAATTGCAGTTCTGTTTTTTCGGATTGGCTTAATTTTAATTGCAAAGCTTGATTATAATAAACCAGTGCTTGCTCGTAATTACTCATTTTAAGATTTGTGTTTCCCAATCCTCTTAACGTGCGGATGTATTCGGGTGAAGCATTGTATTTAACGGCCAGCCGTTGGTAAGCTTTGTTATAGTTTTCCAGGGCTAATGTCCACTCGCGTATTTGTTCATTAATCTCGCCCAGCAACAAATAACACGTGGCTTCACTCAAAACATCGCCTTGCGTCAGGCTCATGCCCAAAGCTTCCTGTACAAAACTAAGGGCTTGTGCGGGGTTTGAGTATTTAACTGCTGTTGCATCGCGTATAAGTTGTGTGATGCTATTTTGAGACGACCGGCTTTTAAAATCCGAATAGGAGTCGGCTTTTTTCTTCTGCGCATGGCAGATACTACCGGTGGAGGCCAGTAGTAGTGGAAGTAAAAAGATCAACAGCTTCTTCATTTTTAAATCGCTTTTCCGGTTCTCAACGGAATTTGGATGTGTTCCGGTTGGAAAGTTACTACAATAATTTTGGGTGGTTTGAGGTATGGTTTATTCATTTCAACCCGTTCACCCGGTCGGCTGTGGCTTTCGCCCGGTGTGCGGGTACCGCCACTAAGTGTAGGTACCCCAAAGCGATTTAGCGCGTAAACTTTATCAAAAACTAAAACGCCATGAAGACAATCTTTTTTTTCGCGAACCCGGTTAAGAACCGTCTTGCGATCCTTTCTGTGATATTCTTTTTTAGCCTGAGTGCATTTGCGCCTGTGGCACCACCACCGGCCAAAGATCAAAGCATTCAACTGGCCTTGTTGCTGGATACCAGTAATAGTATGGACGGCTTGATTGATCAGGCTAAATCGCAACTGTGGAAAATTGTAAACGAACTCGCGGCCGCTAAATGTGCCGATGGAAAAAAGCCCAACATTAAAATTGCGCTTTATGAATATGGCAACGATGGATTGCCATCATCGGAAGGATACATCCGGCTGGTGAGTGGTTTAACGGATGACCTGGATGTGATTTCGGAAAAGCTGTTTGC
Source organism: Cyclobacteriaceae bacterium (assembly GCA_019638355.1). Classification (GTDB taxonomy): domain Bacteria; phylum Bacteroidota; class Bacteroidia; order Cytophagales; family Cyclobacteriaceae; genus ELB16-189. The sequence goes on along the minus strand of JAHBTY010000002.1, from coordinate 295,948 downwards.
ACTTTCTACCAATGGCGGTAATGAATATTGCGGCCACGTAATCAATACTTCGCTAAAACAGTTGGCGTGGAGTACGCTGGCTACCGATTTGAAAATGATTTTTATTGCGGGTAATGAACCGTTTACACAAGGCAGTGTTTCATATCGCACAGCAAGTACCTTAGCCCGCGAAAAGGGTGTGGTAGTAAATACTATTTTCTGTGGTCCTTTTGAGGAAGGAATAGCAACCAGTTGGAAAGATGGTGCCGATATTACGGGGGGCTACTACATGAGTATTGAACAAAATCGCAGAACGGTATATGTGCCTTCGCCTTATGATGATCGCATCAGTGCGTTGAATGAAAAATTAAATGACACCTATGTGTACTACGGCAGCAGCGGAGCTTCTAAAAAAGAATTACAGAGCCGACAGGATAACAATGCCGGCAGTTACGGTGAAGCGAACAAAGTGGAACGCGCGGTGTCAAAAAGTTCACACGCCTATAAAAACTCAAGTTGGGATTTGGTAGATGCATCGAAGGAAAATGAAAAAGTGATTACGGAAGCAAAAGATGAAGACCTGCCAAAAGAAATGAAGGGCATGACGGTAACGCAACGCCAGGCTTATGTAAAACAAAAGGCCGATGAGCGCAAAAAGATTCAGGACGAAATTCAAAGCTTGAGTAAAAAACGTCAGGAATATATTGTTACAAACACACCAAAAGAAATAACCGATAATACGTTGGATGCAGCCATGATTAAAGCGGTGCGCGAGAAAGCAAAGACAAAAAATTTAAGTTTCTAAGCGGGTGGGGCAGAGGCCGTCTCCGGGTTTAATCGACAACGATTGACTTGTGAGATGGCCTCTTTTATTTGTTTCTATGTTCAATAATTTTTTTCTGAAATGCACCAAACCAAGGTGCATTTCATTTTGTATGGCGCGTGGCCCAAAATTTAGATTTAATTTTTAACCCGACCTGCGGTCTGGCTACCATATGGCCGCCCCTCCGGGGCTTATGACTTTGCCACCTTGTTGATAATATTCTCTTATCAAAATCACACCGCCACCTCAAAACTCTCAGCGGAAGCGCGTTTCATATAATCATCATAATCAAATGGAATGTCACTATCGTTTAGCAGGCAGCCATCGGGTAGTGTAGGATAAATTTCTTCGTAGGTTTTAACAAGGTTCATGAACACGCGCCTGTACACATGCGTGCGGTTAATCTGGTCGGGATGATCTAACCCCGCTGCACCCATCAGCTCTACAAAACTTTCTACCGTATGTTTATGATAATTGGCAACCCGCACAGTTTTATCTTCCACCACTAAGCCCTTCATAAAATACGGGTCTTGTGTGGCTACTCCAGTTGGGCAAGTATTTTTATGACACTCCAATGCCTGGATGCAACCGAGGGCCATCATCATGGCGCGCGCGCAATTACAAGTATCGGCACCAAGGGCCATCGCCCGCAGGATATGAAAACCGGTTAAGATTCGTCCGGAAGCAATCAACCGCATTTCTTTACGAATACCAAAACCACGCAAGGCATTATCCGCGAAAGCGAGTGCATCTAACATGGGCATACCAACTGAGTTTGAGAACTCAGGCGGAGCGGCACCGGTACCACCTTCGCCACCATCAATGGTAATAAAGTCGGGGTAGGTGTTAAGTTGCACCATGGCTTTACAGATGGATAGAAACTCGCCCTTGCGGCCAATGCAAAGTTTAAAGCCAATCGGTTTGCCACCGGATAGCTCGCGCAACCTTTTCACAAACTGAATCAACTCGATGGGTGTGCTGAAGGCACTGTGAAACGGGGGCGAGAAAACAGTTGTACCGGCTTTAACATGCCGGATAGCTGCAATCTCGGGTGTATTTTTCTTGGCCGGTAAAATTCCACCGTGGCCGGGCTTTGCACCCTGCGATAGTTTTATCTCTACCATTTTTACATTGGCGTGCGCAACATTTTTTTTAAACGTTTCATCACTGAAGTTTCCATTGTCATCGCGCGCACCAAAGTAGCCGGTACCTATTTGCCAGATCAGGTCGCCTCCAGGTTGTAAGTGGTACGGACTGATGCCACCTTCGCCTGTGTTGTGTGCAAAGCCACCCATTTTTGCACCACCGTTTAAAGCGAGTACCGCATTTTTACTCAACGATCCGAAACTCATGGCGCTAATGTTCAGCACACTCATATCATACGGTTGTTTGCATTCTCTTCCGCCCACGCGTACACGCGGGTTGTGATCGAGTTTGTGAAAATCTTTGGGTACGATGGAGTGTGTCATCCACTCGTAGCCTTCGGCATAAACATTTAATTGTGTACCAAATGGAATAGTATCGGTTTGTTTTTTGGCGCGCTGGTAAATTACGGAGCGTTCGTTGCGATTGATCGGTGCACCATCGGTATCACTCTCCACAAAGTATTGTTGAATTTTTGGTCGTAAGTCTTCAAACACATACCGTAAGCGGCCCAACACCGGAAAGTTTATACGAATGGATTGCCGCGGTTGTAAAATATCCTGAATACCAATAAAAATGATTGGGCCAACCAAGATAAACAAGTACAGGGCATTGATCCAGAAATAACTTAAAGCCAGCACAATGGCAACGGCAATTGCAGAGTAAAGGTAGAATGCGGGTCGCTTCATAGGTTTGAAATTAAAGACCGGATAAATTAGTGATTATCGAACAGGAATCAAACTTTGATTTGCGTTAGGCCACCCTCATCGCCACCAGGCCTTTGCTTTTATGCATGCGCATTTCAAAATGCTGGAGAATAAAATGATTCATTTTGTTTTCGGCTAATGCGGCTTGCCGGTTTTCAGGAAGGAAGACGGTTAGATCAAGTACGGCTTGCAGAAACAATTCGTGCGTACAGAAGTGATTGGTCCAGTTAATAAATGCAGCTTCCCATTCGGTTTTGTATTTATCAATATGCTCGCGCCCGTCCCACATAAACTCGAGTTGGTTTTCGCCATGCTTGTAGCGATACACGGCCGCCAGATTTTGGTAGAAGCTCTCGAGGGGCTTTGCGTTTTTAAGTTGGAAGCGTTTGATGGAAAGCGAAAAGTCATCTTCCAAACCCAATGGGTTGTGCTTTAGCAAGTGAATGCTTTTTACTTTTTCGACAAGCTGTACGAGCAGGTGTTGCCGCGAGTCTAACTGGGCTTGTTCAAGCAGGTAGTTTTTGTCTAGCGGAAAAAATTTTCGGATCACGCTGGGACAGAAGGTTTTACAAAAGTAAAAAGAATATGCAAGTGGGCAAATCAATCCAGGAATTCGAACAGGTACTTTTCACCGAAATCAACTTCGAATTTTTTCAAGAGTTCGAGATATTCTGCGCGAAAGGTTTGTTTGCGATGGTGGGCTTCCTGATTATTGATATACCGAATTACAGAATCGATTTGTGATCTTGAATAGGAGAACACACCATATCCGGACTGCCAGGCAAATTTTCCAGGTGTCCAGTTTTTTGCCTGAATGAATTCATTGCTTTCAACTTTTATTTCTTTGATGAAATCAGCGATGGATAATATGGGTTTGAAGCCTACAAAAAGATGCACATGGTCGGGCATGCAATGCACAGCAAGAAGTGTAGCATCTCGTTTTTTGACCAGGCCAGTAATGTATTTGTGGAGCTCTTCTTTATGCTGTTTGGGTATTACTGCTTGCCGACCTTTTACAGTAAATACGAAGTGCAGGTAAATCTGGGAATAGGTGTTGGCCATACACACAAGATACGAGTTTTGTAAATCAGATTAAGAAGGCGAACCCAATGGAGATTATATATAATGATGCAATTGACACAAACAGGAGGCCCCGCTGGGGCCATTTTCAAAACGTTATCAATTAGCTACAGACAGGAAGCTTCTAACGAAGCTTAAAATTGTGGCTCCGGAGGAGCTACCTGTTTGTAGAGTTTAATCAATTATTTAATTGGCCCCATCGGGGCCTCCTGAAGGCAGCGGCTTCCTGGTTTATATATAGTTGAGCTTCGTTAGAAGCTTCCCTGTTGTAAAGATTAAATTGAATTTTGATCTGGCCCCAGGGGCTGCCTATTAATTCTGAATCTTAAATGGTGGAATTGATCAATGCTACCCTTGCTTGATTTTTTATTTCTTCAACATCCACTTCATCAAGGGCCCGCTGCTCATGCTGGTTACAAGCGCCATGATTACAAGTGATACAAACACCCTTTCATTTATCAATCCATTTTCGAGCGCAACCAACCCCAGAATAATTTCCATTGCTCCCCGTGCATTCATACCAAAGGCTGCAGCCATCGATTCGCGCCAGCTAAATCCGCCCAAGCGGGTGCCCCAGCCGCTACCTATTATTTTTCCCGCAAAGGCAATGGCTATAATTGCCAGCGTTAATGTGAGGTCAAAATTTTCAATGAAGTTTACTTTCAACCCAATCGCTACAAAAAACAATGGAGCAAAAATGTTATTAATAAACTGATGAAGAATTTCTTTGGCCCGTTCACTTAAATGTTCCGAATCGCCCAGCGCAACGCCTACTATAAACGCTCCGAACACTGCGTGTATGCCTATGTATTCTGTAAAGGCCGCAGCCAGAAAACAAAGTGCCAATGCCAATGACAGTAATCCACCAGGCCAGGCTAATTTTTGATTTACCCACGGTAATCCGCGGTTGATGAGCCAGCGACCAACAGTAAGCATAGCAGCTGTAAAGCCTACCGTAAGCAATACTGTATTCCACAATGAAATGTTTTGCGACTTACCAATCATACCCAATACAACCGAAAATATTAGCCAGCCAATTAAATCATTAATCATAGCCGATGATATTACCAGCATACCCATGCGCGATTTGAAAATTCCAAGATCCATCAGGATGCGTGCAATAACCGGTAGTGCTGTAATTGCCATGGAAGTACCCATAAAGAGTGAGTAGGCGAGGTGCCGTGTTTCGTTTGTGCTGCCGAAAAACTCCGGAAAGAAATAGGGAAACATAAAGCCAAATGCGAATGGTATAATTAAGCCAAACGTACTGGTATAAAATGCCTGCCTGCCTTGTTGCAACACAATGTGCAGGTCAACCTCAAGCCCGGCAATAAACAGCAGCATAACTACGGCTACCTGTACAAAACCATCCAGCACCAGCGAAGATGATCCGCTTGGAAACAAATCCTGAAACCAATCGGGGTTGAGCATGCCCAGTATAGTAGGGCCCAGAATAATGCCCGCCAGAATTTCGCCAATTACTGCCGGCTGTTTAATCTTACGCGCAGCTTCGGCAAGCAACCGCCCGGCCAACAGCATTACGCTAAGCTGTATCAGCAAACTCATTACTTCGTATTGGCTGAGTTTGTTCATTTGGATTTGCGGGGTTGAACCATCAAAACATTACAAGGCAAATCGTTGAAGATGTATTCCTGGTCGTGCGGGAATACACGTGTAAAAAATGAAAACTTACGGTGGGGTGCACCCATTACCAGCAAATCGGCTTCTTTCCGTTCTGCAAACCGGGCCAGTTCAAAGCCTGCTTTACCGGATACTATTTTTATATTGATTTTATTTTTATGATGTGGAATACGCTTCAGCATTTCTTCCACCACATCAATTTCCTGCTGCAACATTTGTTGCTTACGTTGTTCATATTCTTCGGCATTGCATTGTTCGTTCGCGGCAAGCGCCAGGCCCAATAGTTTCAATTCGCGCACAATGTGTATCCAGGCATTTTCAGGGGTATTCCAATGGCAGGCTGCCCAAATAGCTTCATCAATGTAGGGGCTATCTTCGGCATTTACCACCACATTGCGGATGGGAACTTCTTCTACCGATGGGCGTGTAATCATTAACACGGAGCAATCGGCTTTGTGCAAAATTTTACGAGCAACCGTGCCCAGGTAATGATTTACAAGGTTTTCCTTTTTTAAGGCTCCGGCCATTAGCAAATCTATCTTCTCATTTTTGCAGGCATCCAGAATTTGTTTCACCGGATCACCCGATTTCCATAACACCGTAACCCTTGCCTCATCTAACCCGCAATCGGCAATCAAGCCTTTCATCTTTTGTTCGTCATCGGGTGTGTGTTCACCAACATGAATCAGAACTAGTTTAGATTTAAAATAAATAACAAGCCTTCGGGCTTCCGCCAACATAGCCGGTGCGGTAGGTGAAAAAGCAACGGCTAACCCAATTGTTTTAAAGTCAATCATACTATTGAAAAATAGTGAACCCGATCATGTTTTTTGTGGCAATTTAAAAATACATTGGCGAAGTAAATCAGGGTAGCCTCATGTTTGGCAAGCGTTTCAGAAATCTGATTATAGGCAGGCAGAATTATATTGATTCGTGGCTTGATTACAAAAATGCTGTTTTCAGAGGCAATCTTATTTTACTTTCCATTTTGGTTGGTATTGTTTATTTGCTGGTGGATTGGGTGAATAACATTACCGGTAACGAATGGTACTACGTTGCAGCCATTCTGATTGGAGTAGTATCGCTTTATCTGAATCGCTTGGGTAAGCATAAACTTTCCAGTATTTTGTTTATGTTTCTTATAAACGTGCTGGTTTTTTTATTTGCATCCAACGATCAGTATCGCAGCGGTGTTTATATATTTTTTGTGGTTGCGGCAATGTCTTCCATTGCCATATTTGGTCATCGCCAAAAGTATTGGGCTTTTGGTTTTGTTTCTTTTTCAATAGCCTTGTTTTTTCTTTCTTATTGGGGCGGTATATCCATACAACCTAAACGCACCTATTCCGAGGCGTATATCAGTCTAAACTTCGCCATCAATTTTATGATAGCCATGTTTTCGGTTATTGCACAGTTGTACTTTCTCATCGCCATCAACAACAAAACCGAACAAGAGATATTGGCTAAGAACGAATTACTTGCCAAAACCAATTCTGAACTCGACCGGTTTGTGTACAGTGCCTCGCACGATTTAAGGGCTCCGTTGCGGTCGCTACTCGGCCTCATTGAAGTTACCCAGCGCACCGCAAACCCCGAAGAACTGGAACAATGTTTTGCATTAATGAAAGACCGTGTACATAACATGGATGTTTTTATTAAAGAGATTATAGATTTTTCGCGTAATGCCAGGCAAGCTGTTAAAAAGGAAACGATTGACTTGTTCGGTATAATTCAGGAAACAATAAACGACTTAAAGTTTGCTGAAGGTATGGAGCAGATTTACGTGCGTTTGGATGTGCCACCCGAGTATAAACCTACAACCGATAAAGCCCGCCTGAAAGTAGTTTTGCATAACCTGATCGGCAATGCATTTAAATACCATGATCCGGGTAAAGAAATGCAGGAGGTATCCATTCGGGTAGTTGCTGATGGAGTCGGCACACGCATAGAGATTGCCGATAATGGCTTGGGTATTGCCGAAGAACATCACGAAAAGATTTTTGAAATGTTTTTCCGGGCGTCCGAACAATCCAATGGTTCGGGCTTGGGTTTGTACATCGTGAAAGAAACACTGGCCCGGCTAAATGGGAAAATTGAATTAAAATCAACACGGGGTGAGGGTTCGGTATTTACAGTTTACCTGCCTGAATAATTTATGTTCCGGCATTCGATGCATTGTTTATCTTTAGCCAGTTATGCATGTATCCTTGCTTACCAGGTTGCTTATCGGCAATATCAAACCTGCCTCGCGCGCTGAATATAAAGTGGCGCTCTTACGAGGTCAGTTAGGAGTACTGTGTTTTGTGGTTGTTTTGTTTTACTTAATTTTTGATAGCAGCCAGGATATTTACATTCTGGTGCCGGGCTATCTGATGGTAATGGTGGCTTCGGTTCTAACTATTATGTTAAACCACAGGGGTTATTATCGTGCGTCAAGCCTTACCTTCTTGTTGTTGATCAGCATCATGACTTATTTTTTTGCAGTAAACGATTCATCGCAATCAGGGGTGTTTGTTTATTTCATAATGGCTGCCCTAACCTCCATGGTTTTATTTGGTTATAGTAATCGGTTATTTGTAGTACTGTTCTGCATGTTCTTAGTATTCTTGTTTCTATCGGCCTATCTTTTTCCTTTGCCCATGTTTGTACTAAGTGGAGTTGATATGGAAAGAATAAATGCAGAGGAGTATAGATTAATAAGTTTCATTATCAACTTTTTGGGTGGTTTCTTTCTTTGCACGGCTGTAGTGTATTTTTTAATGGATATGAATTATCACTCTCAAAAAGAAATTCTGGAGAAGAATACTTTACTAACCAAAACCAATCAGGAGTTAGATCGCTTTGTATATAGCGCCTCGCATGAGTTAAGGGCTCCGCTTACATCGTTGTTAGGCTTGCTGGATATTGCAGGGCGAACTTCAAGTGAAGAAGAATTAAAGCAGTGCCATAGTATGATGCACGAACGCATTCAAAATATGGATTTACTCATAAAAGAAGTGATAGATTTTTCCAGAAATGCCCGGCAGGAAATCAGCAAAGAAAAATTTTTATTACGGCCCTTAGTACAAAAAATTCTGGACGATCTGAAGTTTATGGGGCCGGTAGATAAAATGACACTTAAGCTCAGTGTACATCCGGAAATGGAAGTTATCACAGACCCTGCTCGCCTTAAAATGCTATTGAATAACCTGATCAGCAATGCATTTAAATATGCAGATCGGCAAAAGGATAAATGCGAAATAGAGATTGGTGCCCAGTCGGAAAATCAACATGTAACGCTTTGGATAAAAGACAATGGCCAGGGTATTGCGATTGAACAGCAACAGAAAATCTTCAACATGTTTTACCGGGCTTCAGAAGACTCTAGCGGCTCGGGCCTTGGGCTTTACATTGTGCGCGAAATTGTGACCCGCCTTAACGGCACCATTCAATTAAAATCAGCGTTGGGGCAAGGCTCAACCTTTACCCTTCGGTTGCCCAGCCATTTGTAAGGATAAAAAATTAAAAGTAGGGCTCGTTTTGCAGCATCTTTCTATTTCTATCTTTGCGACTTATGGCAAATACTGAAGACAATCTTTTTAAAAATGTAATCTCCCATGCCAAAGAGTATGGGTTTATCTTTCCCAGCAGCGAGATTTACGATGGCCTGAGTGCCGTATATGATTACGGCCAAAACGGGGCCGAGCTCAAGAACAACATTAAGGAATACTGGTGGAAGTTTATGACACTGCTGCACGATAACATTGTGGGTATTGATGCCGCAATTTTTATGCATCCCACCACGTGGAAAGCCAGTGGCCACGTAGATGCCTTTAACGATCCGATGATCGATAACAAAGATTCTAAAAAACGCTACCGGGCCGATCAACTTATTGAAGGCGTAATTGAAAAACTGGAAGAAAAAATTGAGAAGGAAATTGAGAAGGCTGCGAAGCGTTTCGAAAATTTTGATCGGGCTATGTTTGTAAGCACCAATGCCCGCGTGGTAGAGTACCAGAAAAAGATAGACGAGATAAATGATCGGTTAAAAACGGCCATGGCCAATAACGATATGGTGGCTATGAAACAATTGGTTGATGACCTGGAAATAGCTGATCCTATTTCCGGAACAAAAAACTGGACCGATGTGCGCCAGTTTAATTTAATGTTCTCCACCGAAATGGGTTCAGTGGCCGATGATGCCAACAAGATTTACCTGCGTCCCGAAACAGCGCAGGGTATTTTTGTAAACTTCCTGAACGTGCAAAAAACCGGTCGCATGAAAATTCCTTTCGGGATTGCACAAATCGGTAAAGCATTTCGGAATGAAATTGTGGCGCGCCAGTTTATTTTTCGCATGCGCGAGTTTGAGCAAATGGAGATGCAGTTTTTTGTGAAGCCGGGCGAAGAAATGAAATGGTACGAGTTCTGGAAAGCGAAACGATTGAAGTGGCATCAGGCACTTGGTTTGGGTAATGATAATTACAGATACCACGATCATTTAAACCTGGCGCATTATGCCAATGCTGCATGCGATATTCAGTTTAACTTCCCCATGGGCTTTCGCGAACTGGAAGGTATTCACAGTCGTACCGATTTCGATTTGAAGAGCCATGAGAAATACTCCGGTAAAAAACTTCAGTACTTCGATTCGGAAGATAATCAGAACTACATTCCGTATGTAGTCGAAACATCGGTAGGGTTAGATCGCATGTTCTTATCGGTACTTGCTTCTTCCTACAAAGAAGAAAAACTGGAAGATGGCAGCGAGCGCGTGGTATTAAAAATTCCGGCACCGTTGGCTCCTAATAAAGTGGCTATACTTCCATTAATGAAAAAAGATGGCTTGCCTGAGAAGGCGCATGAAATTATGAACTTGCTGAAGTTCGATTTCCGTTGCTTCTACGAAGAGAAGGATGCAATTGGTAAACGATACCGCAGACAAGATGCCATTGGTACGCCTTATTGCATCACCATCGATCATCAAACGTTGCAGGATAATACTGTAACCATTCGTAACCGCGATACCATGAAACAAGATCGCGTGGCGATTGATGCGGTGAAAGCAATTATTTCTGAATCTGTTTCAATGGCCGAACTTTTGAAGACCATATAAAATGAAATTTGCCTTGTTAGCAGGGCTGGCGCGACTTCTGTATCTGGCATATCAGGAGTTGCGCTTTCGTTTTTATTATGGGCCAATCTTTCATCGCTTTCTTAATCATAAATACGCCTACTACACTTCGCTGCCGTGGTCGCTCAAGATCAAGTTTCTGAAATTAGCCCGCGATCATTACGAGTACTTCGAATTTATTCCACGCGATCGGATTAAATTAACACGGGCCATGAAGGCGATTATTTCATGTGCTGCAGCACAATTATTGCTGTTTCTACCATCAAAAGACAAAGCGTTGCAGTACTTTAAGCGCATCATTGTCTATCCGGATTATTACAATTCGCGCATAACCCACCGCAGGCACAAAGGCGAAGTAAATCCGGCTCTTCAAACTATTGTGTTTAGCTGGCGCGGTATTGCCGAAGGATTAAAATACGATGACGATGGACTTAACCTATTGCTCCATGAGTTTGCGCATGCACTGTGGCTGGAGCATAAGTCCGTGGATAACGATGTATTGGATAACAACCTGGTGGAAGCTTTTGAACGCTATGCTGAAAATGAAATGGCTAACCTGCGCGCCAACGAAAACCATTTTTTCAGAAAGTATGCCTTTGATAATATGGAAGAGTTTTTTGCGGTGGCAGTTGAAAATTTTTTTGAACGCTCAAAAACTTTTCTGGATGCCCAGCCAACACTTTATGCTATTTTGGTGAAACTTTTTAATCAAGACCCGGTAAAACTATATGCACCCAACATTAAACAAAAACCTCTTTTTCGTTAAGGAACATGTTAAGGTATTTAAAGCAGCCAATAGCTTTGATATTTTCGATCCTGACTCGAAACAACTTGTGTTACAAGCCCGCGAAGAGCGCCTCGGTTTTTTTACCAAGATATTCCGCTTTACGGATTACAAACGGATGACGCCTTTTGAAATCGACATTAAAACTCCCGAAGGCAAAACTGTATTGATAGTGAAGCGCGGAGTTTCATTCTTTCTTTCTACCGTAGAAGTGCTGGATGAGCGTGGAACGTTGATTGGTAAATTCAAACAAAAATTTTTCAGCATTGGTGGTAAGTTTGAAGTATTGGATGCAAGCGAGCGCCCGCTTTGTATGCTGAAAGGCAAGTGGACCAGCTGGGATTTTAGGTTTGTTTCCAATGATGGAAAGGAGTTTGCGTTGGTTACCAAGAAATGGAGCGGCCTGGGTAAAGAGTTGTTTACATCAGCCGATAATTATATTCTTCAAATCAGTAACGATGTGCCGGCCGATCATCCGTTGCGCATGTTGATTATGGCAGCTGTTATGTGTATTGATTTGGTGTTGAAAGAGTAAAAATTTCACGCGACTTCTTTACTCGTTCCTACTTACCCTTGGCCTGTGTCTTCACAGGCCAATTTTTTATACCCTCCTTGGTCTGTGTCCTCACAGACCAAATCAACCCAACCTTATATTTTGATATTCTCCTATCTGTGTGACCACAGGGCAGAGCAAACCAGAACCCCTTTTGTTTTCTATTTTTACCGCAACATGAATTGGAAAGATTTACCAATTTTTTTATACCCTCCTTGGTCCCTTTACTTTGGTCTGTGTCTGTCCTCACAGACTATAACTAAACTTTTGATATTCTCCAATCTGTGTGATCACAGACCAAACCAAGCTTATATTTGATATTCTTCTTATCTCACCCTGGCCTGTGTTCCCACGGGCCAAATTTTTATACTTCACTACCCAATTGTTTCTATTTTTACCGCAACATGAATTGGAAAGATTTACTCTCAGCCCAACGCATTGGGCAAAAGCAACTTGTTTCAAGCGAGCCATCGCGCAGTGCATTTGAACAAGATTACGATCGCATTATTTTTTCGCACCCCTTCCGCAAGTTGCAAGACAAAACGCAGGTGCATCCGCTACCCGAACACGATTTTGTACATACCCGATTAACGCACAGTTTAGAGGTGAGCAGCGTGGGTCGCTCGTTAGGTAAGCGGGTTGGTGAGGTTATTTTACAACGCCATAAAAATTTATCAAACCAGGTTTCACTATTTGATTTTGGCGCTATCGTGGCTGCGGCCTCGCTCACACACGATCTGGGCAATCCGCCCTTTGGCCATGCTGGTGAAGATTCTATTTCAGATTTCTTTAAACATCATCCGCTGGGGTTGTCTCTTAAAGAAAAAGTGAATGAACAACAATGGAGCGACCTGATTCAGTTTGAAGGCAACGCACAAGGCTTTCGCATATTAAACAAAAATCAATATGGGTTAAAGCTAACGTTCGCCACACTGGGTGCCTTTACAAAATATCCGTGTCCGGCTTTTTTTCCGGAACGCGATAAGAAGAAACGCAGCCAGAAAAAGTTTGGCTTTTTCCAGTCCGAGAAGGAAACGTTTCGTGAAGTGGCCACCACGTTGGCGCTGCCACCCGTTGGCGATTTTGCTTACGATCGGCACCCACTCGCATTTTTGGTGGAGGCTGCCGATGATATTTGTTACAGCATTATAGACCTGGAAGATGCGTGTAGCCTCGGCTTGGTTCAGTATGACGAAGCAAAAAGTCTTTTTGAAAACATCATCAACAAAGGAAAATCAAAACTGGGCAAGCTCGATCAACTAAAAAGCAAGCAAGAGCGAATTGGTTTTTTGAGGGCGCTCGCTATTGGCGACCTGATGGATGAATGCTCCACTTTGTTTCTGGATAGTGAACAACAAATTCTGGAAGGTAAATTCAATCAGGCGCTGGCCGATTTATGTCCATCCAAAGAAGCATTGAAACAAATCATCACCGTTTCGGTTGATAAGATTTATCGTGCGCGTAAGGTTGTGGAGATTGAAGCTGCCGGCCATGAAGTGTTACCAGGTTTATTACACGAATTTTTAACAGCTGCCTTGCAGGCCACGGAAGGTCGTAAATCGCGCAAGTATCAAAACCTGTTGTTGTTATTACCGGAAGACATTTTGTTGAACCTTAAACAACAAAACGATTATTATTCGCTTGCACGCGAAATAGTAGATTTTATATCGGGCCTTACCGATCGGCATGCCATTAGTTTGTATAAAAAAATTATAGGCTTTGCTGTTTAGATAAAAGCAACTGTAAGTAAAAGAATAGCGTAATGAATTGGTTCATCCTTGTAATTGCAGGTTTGTTTGAAGTAGGTTTTGCTTCTTGTTTGGGCAAGGCAAAAGAAACCACCGGTGCAACATCGTGGTATTGGTTGAGTGGATTTTTTATTTGCCTTACCATCAGCATGGCGTTGTTGTACAAGGCTTCACAAACCTTACCGATTGGTACAGCCTATGCTGTTTGGACGGGCATTGGAGCAGTAGGTACCGTTTTGGTGGGCATACTTGTATTTAAAGAGCCAGCCGATTTCTGGCGAGTGTTTTTTATCAGCACCCTCATTGTTTCCATAGTCGGTTTGAAGGTAGTTTCACATTAACCGGATTATAAAGGTTGATGATTAGAATGCCGTTTATAAAGCCAATTCTTTCGCAAAATTCCTTAGTTTTGGCCACCTAAAACCCTGCTGAAAATAGCTTTGCAAAAAAATGTGGTCTAAAGTAGCGCAGTTCATTATCCGATACAAAGTAGCCTTAATTGCATTGATTGGCGCAATTACAGTTGTAATGGGTTACTATGCAGCGCAAGTTCAGATGAGTTATGATTTTGCCCGCACCGTACCGATAGAAGACCCCGACATGGTTTTCTTTAACCAATTTAAAAAGCAATTTGGAGAAGATGGTAACATGATGGCACTGGGAATAAAAGACAGTGCGATGTACCAGTTAGCTAATTTTCAAAAACTAAAAGCACTTAGTTTAAACCTAAAAAAAATCGATGGAATAACCGAGGTACTTTCGTTGCCACTGCTTCGGGTAATTGAAAAGGATACAATCGAAAAGAAGTTTAAACTGGTTCCGCTATTTCCGGATACTCTTGCAACGCAACAGCAATTGGATACTTTGTTAACCCTAGCATTGGATCAGAAATTTTACATGGGCCAATTGGTTAATGTTACGAATGGTGCAACCATGATACTGGCGCCCCTGCATAAAGATTATGCAAATTCAGCTAAACGGATAGATGTTACCAATAGCCTTATAAAACTGGGTGAAGAATTTACCAAACAAACCGATATTCAAATTCACTATGCCGGGTTACCCTTTGTGCGGTCGGTAATGGCCGAGCAGGTGCGCAAGGAACTTTCATTTTTTCTATACCTGTCGGCTATTGTTACGGGGGTAATCATGTTGTTGTTTTTCCGATCGGTACGGGCGGTTATTTTTTCGATGATTATGATTGGTATAGTAGTGGTGTGGACCATCGGCACCATTGCTTTGTTTGGATTCAAAATCAGTTTACTCAGCGGACTAATTCCGCCAGTAATTGTAACAATTGGTATAACCAATGCAATTTACCTGCTCAACAAATACCATGTGGAGTATGTAAATCGTAAAAATAAAATGGAAGCCATACAAGCAGTGGTTATGAAGATGGGATTAGCTACGTTTCTAACCAATCTTACGGTGGCAATCGGATTTCTCACATTGCTTTCAACCGATATTCTGGTGTTGCGCGAATTTGGTATTGTAGCCGGCATTAATATAATTGCCTTGTTTGTGGTAAGTCTTATTATGATACCGGGCATACTTTCGTGGATGCCCGAACCTAACCAAAAACACTTAAAGCACCTTAACTTTAAAATATTAGGTGGTTTTGTCCGGCTTATTGATCTGATGGTGCATCGGCATCGGCCGGTTATATACATAGCTACATTGATTATCACACTATTGGCAATTGTTGGAATGTTGCGCCTGTACTCGGTATCCTACATGGTAGATGATATACCGGAAGACAGTGATATTAAGCGCGATCTGAAATTTGTAGAAGAAAACTTTAGCGGCATTATGCCATTGGAAATAGAAGTGGATTTGCAAACCAAACGCAAACGCCCGCTTCAAAACCTTCGCATTGCCAAAGAGATTGATAAGTTTGAACATGCACTCGATTCTATTGAGGTTACGTCTCGCCCCCTTTCTGTGCTTAGTTTAATCAAAGCATCGCGGCAAGCCTACTTCAATAATAATCCCGAACGTTACGGACTGCCCGCATCCGATATAGAAGCCAAATTTGTATTAGATTATCTGAAAGGCCAGAACGATAATAGTGGGTTGTTCAAATCGTTTGTGGATACAACGTACACGAAAATGCGTATCTCCATGCAGATGGCCGATATAGGATCAATCAAAATGGATTCGCTGGTACATCGGGTTATTGAACCGAAAGCCGATACATTAGTAGCTGAACTAAAAAAAATTCTACGGGCCGAGAGCGATACGGTGACCGTTACCGTAACAGGGTCTTCAAAAATATTTATAAAGGGTAATAAATTTCTGATTGAAAATCTGACTGAAAGTTTAATTCTGGCGGGCATCCTGATCACCCTTTCTATGGCAATACTTTTTGCCAATGCACGCATGATTGTTATTTCGCTAATTCCCAACCTGATTGCTTTAATGATAACCGCAGGCTTAATGGGTTATTTTCATATTCCACTTAAAGCGAGTACGGCTTTGATTTTTAGTATTACGTTTGGTATTTCAGTTGATAACTCAATCCGGTTCTTAGCCAAATACCGGCAAGAACTTTTGTCGAGCGGATTTTTTGTACCTCGTTCTGTAAGTGAAAGTATTTTAGAAACCGGTAAGAGTATTATTTATACCTCAGTGGTGTTGTTTGCCGGGTTTATCATTTTCGCTTTTAGCGATTTTGGTGGTACCGTGGCATTGGGCCTACTCACTTCTACTACGTTGATCATTTCGATGTTCACCAACTTGATCTTACTTCCGGCATTAATCATGACGTTCGATAAACCGCGCAAGAGCAAAGATCGTTTGCCTATTGATGATTTTGATAGTTCGTTTTATGGCGAACAAGATGACGAAGCCATCGACATCAAAAAAATCAAAATCCATGATCGGATGGGTTCGGCTGAGTAGGTAACTCAAATCCTCACATAATGACTTTCATCTTCCGGTTCGGAACGTTCAAATACTTCCTCTAAATCGATTGTAAGTCCAGGCAAGGTCTTAGGCTGAACTTTATCGGTTCGCACATACGGCTTTAAAATGCCTTCGTATTTTCCAGCATCGTTCAGGGTATAAACCAACACCGTTTGCTCTCCGGGATGCACTACCCAATATTCTTTTACACCTGCTTCTTCGTACACTTCAAATTTTTCGTTCAGGTCTTTAGCTGAAGTATGCTTCGATAGAATTTCAATTATCCAATCAGGGGCACCCAAACAACCACGCGTATCAATTTTGGTTGGATCGCAAATCACACAAATGTCGGGTTGAACTACAGTTGTTATATCTTCATTTTGTTTGCCCTTTCGGAGGAGGCGTACATCAAAGGGAGCAACAAACACTTTACACTTTTGCTTTTTTAAAAATGCCTTGATTTCTGTTACCAGATTAACGACAATAGTTTGATGCCTTGATGTTGGAGGAGGCGACATCTTGTACACCTTGCCACGAATTAACTCTACCATTTCGGGCAAATCCCATTTCAGGTAATCGGCATACGTATAGCTCAAACTCAAATCCGGCTCTTCCACTTTCATACCCTAAATTTAATAGATTCAAATCCTAATCCCCAATGCGCGATCTCCCTATTCCGAATGCCAATTACCCACTGCCCAATCCCCAAAATGTCCTAAATTACGGCCTTATTTTGGGTAACCGTGAGTAAATACAGAGAAACAAAAGACCTTAATCTGGCCCAGGTGGCCACCGAAATACTCGAATTCTGGAAAAAAGAGAAAATTTTTGAGAAGTCGGTAAGCGTGCGCGAAGGTGCCGAGACTTTTACCTTCTATGAGGGGCCGCCATCGGCCAACGGAACCCCGGGCATTCACCATGTAATGGCCCGCACCGTAAAAGATATTTTCTGTCGCTTTAAAACCCTGCAAGGCTACCAGGTAAAACGCAAAGGCGGGTGGGATACACACGGCTTGCCGGTAGAGTTGCAAGTTGAAAAAGAGCTGGGCATCACCAAAGATGATATCGGTAAGAAAATTTCCATTGAAGATTACAACAAGAAGTGCCGCGAAACGGTAATGAAGTATAAGGATCAGTGGGACGACCTGACTACCAAAATGGGTTATTGGGTTGACCTGCAGAATCCGTACATCACCTACGAAAAAGAATACATCGAATCGTTGTGGTGGATTTTGAAGCAGTTGTACGATAAGCAGTTGTTGTATAAAGGTTACACTATACAGCCATACTCACCGGCAGCGGGTACGGGGCTAAGCTCGCACGAGTTGAATTTGCCCGGCACGTATAAAGATGTAAAAGACACTACCATTGTAGCGCAGTTTAAAGTGAAGCGCGATCCGAAGTCTGAGTTTTTGTTCAAAGCAGAATATGAAACATTTATTCTTGCCTGGACTACTACACCATGGACACTTCCTTCCAACACAGCATTAGCAGTGGGAGAGAAGATTACGTATGCGCAGGTAAATACCTTTAATCCATACACCCACAAACCGGTTAGTGTAGTTTTAGCAAAGGATCTTGTAAGTAAATATTTTTCTGACAAGAATAAAGACTTAAAGCTTGAAGAGTACAAAGCTGGCGATAAAACAATCCCTTTCGCAATTGTACAGGAGTTTACGGGTAAGCAGTTGCTGGGTATTCACTATGAGCAACTGATCCCGTACATCCAACCATTTTACGATGCCGACAAAGCGTTTCAGGTAATAGCCGGAGATTTTGTTACAACCGAAGATGGAACCGGAGTAGTACACATTTCACCTACCTTCGGTGCCGATGACTTTCGCGTAGCGAAACAAAACGGTGTGCCCGCACTAACGGTAAAAGACGAAGGCGGTAATGAAGTTCCTACTGTGGATCGTAAAGGAAAATTTATCAGTCAGATTGGTGAAGGCTTAAAAGCTGGAGTTGCGAAATACAACATCAAAACGCATAAGCCGCTTGGCGCAGATGATTTTTATGTAAAGAATTATACCAACGAAGATGAAAGCCACGCGGATTACAAAAACACCGATGTTATCATCTCGATTATTCTGAAAGAAGAGAACAAAGCTTTTAAAGTAGAGAAGTACGAGCACACGTACCCGCATTGCTGGCGTACCGATAAACCCGTGTTGTATTATCCACTCGATAGCTGGTTCATCAAGACAACCGCGCTGAAAGATAAAATGGTTGCGCTCAACAAAACCATTAACTGGAAACCAGAGAGCACAGGCACGGGTCGTTTTGGTAATTGGTTGGAGAACCTTGTTGATTGGAACTTATCGCGTTCACGCTATTGGGGAACACCACTTCCAATCTGGCGTACCAAAGATGGCAAAGAAGAAATTTGTATTGGTTCGCAGGCTGAGCTTAAAGCAGAAGTAGAGAAGTCGGTGAAGGCAGGTCTTATGCAAGCAGCAATGGTCCATGGTCCATGGTCCATGGACTTGCACCGTCCGTATGTTGATGAAATTATTCTGGTAAGCAGCAAAGGCGAACCGATGTATCGCGAAGCCGACCTGATTGATGTTTGGTTTGATAGTGGCGCCATGCCGTATGCACAGTGGCATTATCCATTCGAGAACAAAGACATTTTTGAGAAAAGTTACCCGGCCGATTTTATTGCCGAAGGTGTGGATCAAACCCGTGGTTGGTTCTTCACGCTTCACGCGATAGCGGTTATGCTAAGCGAAAGCTGTGACGAAATAAAAGCCGTTAACAAAAAAGTGGGCAATGGCGGAGTGTCATTTAAAAATGTAATCTCCAACGGGCTTGTACTCGATAAAAGCGGTAACAAGATGAGTAAAAGCAAAGGCAATGTGGTAAACCCATTCGATGCCCTCACCAAGTATGGCCCCGATGTAGTGCGTTGGTACATGATGGAAAACGCGCCACCGTGGGATAACCTCAAGTTCGATTTTGCCGGAGTAGAGGAAACACAGCGCAAGTTTTTCGGAACGTTGATAAACACTTATTCATTCTTTGTTCTATATGCCAACATCGATGGCTTTGAGAAAGATGAAATGAACAACGTGCCGTTCAATGAATTGGCGCCACTGGATAAATGGATTATCACCAAAGAACAATCGCTGATTGAAGAAGTGATTGCAGCCTATGCCGATTACGAACCAACCAAAGCCGCACGCGCCATTCAGGAATTTGTAAACGATCATCTTTCTAACTGGTATGTGCGCTTAAATCGTAAACGTTTTTGGCAACCGGCAAGTCGTGGAGAACTTTCGTTAGATAAAAAAGCAGCCTACGAAACCTTGTACGAGTGTTTGATGGTTACTGCACAATTAATGGCGCCCATCGCTCCATTCTTCAGCGAGTGGTTGTATAAAAACCTGACTGATAACATTCGCCAGAAGGCAAAGCAGTTCAATACACCGTTGAAGTATGAATCGGTTCACCACACGTTATTAACAAAGCCCGAAGGAAATCGTAAGGATGTTGAATTAGAGAAGTCGATGGATTATGCACAGCGCATTTGTTCACTGGTGCACTCCCTTCGTAAGAACAGCAAAGTAAAAGTGCGTACACCGCTGCAAAAAATACTATTGCCAGTGTTGGATGAAAAATTTGCTGCGCGCGTAAGAAGTGTGGAGGCAATTATTAAAGCTGAAGTAAATGTTAAAGAGATTCAATACATAGATGATGCTTCTGGCTTGTTGGTGAAAAAAGTGAAACCCAACTTTGCCCGATTGGGAAAACTGTATGGCCCCAGGCTGAAAGAAGTTTCGGCAGTGATCAGCACGTTTACACAAGCGGAAATTCAGATAATAGAAAAACAAGGCAAGCTAAACAAAGGTGGTTTTGATCTTGTGCTGGATGATGTGCTCATTTCTTCCGAAGATATTCCGGGGTGGTCGGTAGCATCTGAAAATGGGTTAACCGTGGCGTTGGATATTACGTTAACGGATGAACTGAAGCGCGAAGGTATTGCCCGCGATTTTGTAAACCGCGTACAGAACCTCCGGAAGGATATGGGCCTTGAAGTGCTGGATAAAATTTCGCTTGAGGTGGAGAAAAATGGTGAGTTTGTTACAGCCGCTTTGGCGGAACATAAAGCTTACATCCAAACCGAAACACAAGCGCTCTCTATGGAGTTGAAAGAAAAAGTAACAGATTCCACGGAAGTGGAGATGGACGAATACAATATTAAGTTAAAGATTACGGTAAACTGAGGAGACGCATATTCATGAAGTACGCAAAATTTTTTTTAATCGCATTAGTCGTAATAGCCATCGACCAAACCAGTAAGCTGTTGGTGTATCATAACATGTACATTCACCAGGAGATTAATGTACTGGGCACCTGGTTTCGTTTACACTATTTGCTTAATCCGGGTATGGCCTTCGGAATAAGATGGGAAAGCGAGTTTGGGAAATTGGCGCTCACCATCTTTCGCATCTGTGCCATGTTTGGAATAAGTTATTACATGATTAAAATGGTGCAGAAAAGTGCGCACACCGGTTTTCTGATTTGCCTTGCGCTGATATTAGGTGGAGCTATCGGTAATGTAATTGATAGTACATTTTATGGTGTGTATTTAAATAATGCCCCGTTGGGTGTGCCTACTCCCTGGTTTCACGGGCAGGTAATCGATATGTTGTATTTCCCGTTATTCAACTTTCAATGGCCGGCCTGGGTACCGGGTATTGGTGGCGATTACTTTGAGTTTTTTAGTCCGGTGTTTAATATTGCCGACTCGTCAATTTTCATTGGTGTGGTGATTATTCTGTTTTCGCAAAAGCGATTTTTCAAAGAAGAGTTAAAGGAAACCAAACCAACAACTGAACCGAACCAGGTCTTAGTATCGGATACAGCAACAGACACACCAACCACACCTGTTGAATAATTTTTGAAGCGATGGCGCCAGGTAATTATGCCAACGGGTTGTTAATCTGCACAGATACCGCGACCTTTTCTCAGTTATGAAGAAAGCATCAGCCAAACGTATTCCTAAAGAGATTCTGGATTTAATCCGTGAACAACTGGCACGCACCGGTTTTCACGAGTCGGTGGGTACCGGTCGGTGGAGTTTTATTCATGGCTTGCAAAAAGCCATGAAAGATTTTGTAAAAAATACACCATCGCTTGATCCCCAACTCTCGCTGGCTTATCCGCAGGGACCATCAGAAGATTTATTGCGCAGGGCTTTCAATTTAAAAAGCCCGCCCGGAGCTACACAATCGCTGCGCAATTTGTTGGCACTATTTGCCACGCAAAACAAACACGATTGGAATGCTTTGATTAGCGATCGCTTTGCGGATAAATTCAACACATTGCTGGATGCAGGCGATGAAGATATGGCAGAGCCAGAACCCAGCAAGTCAATTGATACTGATAATGTAGATTCGTTTGCTGCGAAAATTGCCAATGTGCTCCTCGAAAAACTTTCGAAGAAGGAGTTAGATCTGATCAAAGAACAAATTGACGATGAGCAAGCACGAACCAGCGATGACATGATTGATGGATTATATGTGCCTTCGCTCAACGATCCAGCCAAACCGGAATTTCCACCACGCCCGTTTTACGAGCCTCGGTTTCCGGCATCCAATACATTTCGGATTGAAGTGCCCGGCTTTACCAACGTATGGTTGAAAGATGAAAGTACTAATCCAACAGGCACACACAAAGCCCGCATGGCGTGGGAAGTTTTGATTAAATCGAAGCGCTACAACATTAAAGAAGTGTCAATCATTTCATCCGGAAGTGCGGCAGCAGCTATTCAGCATTTCTTTAATTTATATAAAGTAAACACGAAGCTAAAAGTGTTGATGGACAATCGCATCAGCGCAAGCATTAAAGAATCGTTGCGCCAGATGGGTTGTGAAGTATATGAAACAGATCTAAGTTCACGATCTTTAACCGGAAAAGAGATTAAAGAACTTACCCACAACAAAGAGGGTATTGATATTACCTATCGTGAAATTCTGGACCGGTTTAACGATAACTATTACGATTGGCTTTCGTACGAAGTGCTGAATGAAAATCCGGCTTATTGTTTTGTGCCGTTTGGCACAGGCGATTTG
Organism: Cyclobacteriaceae bacterium; assembly: GCA_019638355.1. Classification (GTDB taxonomy): domain Bacteria; phylum Bacteroidota; class Bacteroidia; order Cytophagales; family Cyclobacteriaceae; genus ELB16-189. Next base: position 273,396 of record JAHBTY010000002.1, on the reverse strand, counting down.
TTTGTGAATATTTTAATTATTGCCGAGCGCGAATTTAATAACAGTATCTACAAGCACGATCCGCGCTTTCTGGGCGACATAAAAAAAATAAACGAATGTAACTTCATGGGCGCCACCACCCGCGATGCTAATTCGAAACTTGACAAATTATTTTCTTATTATTTGCCCTCGTTAGACGATTACCAGTTTTATATTAATTCGTTGATTCAGAACGAACGCATTGGAAACCTTTCGGGCATATTGGATGTAGATGAGAATTTTGTTACCGAAGCATTGGAGATAGCACGCAAACAATCGGTAAGATGCGAACCTTCCGGCATTGCTGGCTTAGCATTACTATTACAAATGCGCGATGAAGTGCCAAAGGATGAAAAGATTTTGATTATCAATACCGGCTCTACTATTTATCCGGGAAAGGTGGGTTAACTGAATTTATATTTCGGGCCCGTCTCAATAGGGCAGCCTCTTTTGGTATATGCCGGGTAAACCAGGTTATTGAAAAGATTTGATGGACATCAACATGCAAAGCCCTGTCTGAAAAGTAAAACAGAAACAATGCTACGATAGAGGGAAGTGGCCTGACAATATGAAGCGTTACCATCAACAGGAAAAACTGTTAGACAAACGCAACAATTAATCTAAAACCGATACCGGTATCACCTTATGCGAATGAAAGAATACCACAAGGGGTAATAGTCAACTTAGCCTTTCATGTGCAATCTGCAGTCGCAATCAACACATTGCTATCTACAACCGGCATCAAAAAACCGATGCGGGCTTTGGCTGAAGAAAATTATCTACTGCTGGGTAATCGCAATACCCAGTTACCTGTGTCGGCTTAACTGTTTTAATAGCCATTCAACTGCCATTTTTATCCTTTTGCTATTTCAAGTTTATTTTTGTATTTTTATATTAAAATTATGTAAATCAATTAGTTATGAAATTGAAAGTTACTCCAGCTAAAGTTTATTACAATCGGCCTCGCGTGCTAATGGTGCTGGTTGCGGTTTGCTTTACTGTGTATTTTATTGCGAGATTTATAGTAGAATCTTAATGACTTTGACTACTCATCGCAAAAAGAAAAGCATCATGCCCGTGAAGGGCTACTATGAACGTGCCCGTATGTTCGGTTACATTGCCTTGTTGGTTGGAATGGCTGTGGTGGCCTATTATATTTTCCAATTCTTCACTTCCTGAAATATCTACCGGTTTGCAGCGTTCTATCGCTGCTATGCAAAAACTATTAATCCAGGCTTTCACCAGTCTGTTGGCTATTATTGTGCCCTGGCTATCCCAAGCTCAAACTACGCTTGGCGATAAAGCCCCTGAAATCATTCAGGTTCATTCCAAAAAGCTAAAGCCTACTCATCAGCAAACTAAAAGGCAAAAAATTTTGCTGAAGAAAGCGAAGGTAAAACATACGGCTCAATACGAATTTTATGCGCGTGTGGAGAAAGCTGCAAAGGAAAAACAAAAGTTATTGAAAAAGTTGGCTGCACCGCAATACTCAAACCCACTCTATTACGGTCATAAAAAAATGCCAAAGAAAAACCCACCTTATAAAATGAAGTATTGTAAAGAGTGTGGCATCCGGCACTAATTGTTTTTGAACTCAGATTTCATTACTGAACGATAATTTAGGTATAGTATTAGCCTAATTATCGTTTGTTGATGAGTATTTTCATTCTGCTCTCTTAAATAATGTCATTCGCCTAAATAATCTGATTCGGATAAACTAATTTCGTTGCCGGTTAAACATCAGCAACGTTGAATCTGGCCCACTATATTGAGCACACCAACTTGAGTCCTGCACTTACCATAAGTGCAATTGATCAATTGGTGGATGAGGCTCGTGCCTTTGGTTTTGTAGGTATTTGTGTGCCACCTTTTTGGGTAAAGCGTGCACAACGTGAAATTGGAACCGATAAAATTTTATTAGTTACGGTGGCAGGTTTTCCACTCGGGTATAGCATGACGGAAACCAAACTGGACGAAATCAAACGCGCGATCGATAACGGTGCCGATGAGGTTGACGTGGTATGGAACATCAGTTCGTTTAAAACCGGATTGCCCTGGACTAAAATAGAAATAGCCAAGTGCGCAAAGTTGACGCACGATAATCAGAAGCTCTTAAAAGTAATCATTGAAACTGCCTACTTGTCGGATGCAGAAATAGAAGAAGCCAGTAAACTTTGTGCCGATGCTGGTGCTGATTTTGTAAAAACATCTACCGGGTTTGCTTCCGCAGGAGCTAAAGTTGAGCATATAAAAATTATTCGCAGCGCTGTGCCAGCAACAGTTGGTATAAAAGCGAGCGGAGGAATTAAAACCTATGAACAAGCCATTCAATTAATAGAAGCCGGAGCCGATCGGCTCGGAACCTCATCCGGAAAAAATATTGTTACCCAAAATCCTACAACCTACCATGAACTCTATTAAAAATCTTTTTCCACAAGCCAATCAGGTGCCTGCTGCGGTAGCTTTGCCTTCCAAGTTAGAACAACGCGAATATTTATTAGATGGTAAGTTAGTTACCTGGCAAGGTGATATGAGCCCGGTATTAAGTCCGGTGTGTTTAAAACAACCCGATGGAACTATCAAACAACAAGTAATTGGAAGCACACCTTTGCTCACATCGAAAGAAGCGTTGGCGGCATTAGACTCAGCCGTAAAAGCATACGATCAGGGCCATGGTGTGTGGCCTACCATGTCGGTGGCTGAGCGCATCGAACATGTAGAAAAATTTCTGGTGAAGATGCGCGAACAACGACAAGCCATTGTAAACCTGTTAATGTGGGAAATCGGTAAAACACAAAAAGATTCTGAAAAAGAATTTGATCGCACCTGCGATTACATTGTAGATACTATCAACTCATTGAAAGAACTCGACCGTAAGTCATCGGGCTTTGTGTACGAGCAAGGTATTATGGCGCAAATCAGACGTGTGCCATTAGGTGTTGCCTTGTGCATGGGGCCTTACAACTATCCGCTCAACGAAACATTCAGCACGCTATTCCCGGCTTTGATTATGGGTAATACGGTGGTGTTTAAACCCGCCAAGTATGGTGTGCTGTTAATACATCCGCTACTCGAAGCTTTTCGCACGTGTTTTCCGGCTGGTGTAATTAATGTGATTTATGGGCGTGGGCGCGAAACAGTGGGCGCGTTAATGGAAACCGGTAAAGTAGATGTGTTTGCTTTTATTGGTACCAATAAAGGCGCGAACGAATTAAAGAAACTACATCCGAAGCCACATCGCTTAAAAGCAATTTTAGGTTTAGATGCGAAGAACCCGGCTATCGTATTGCCCGATGCCGATATCAACAATGCCGTAAATGAATGTTTGCTGGGTTCGTTATCATTCAACGGTCAGCGTTGTACAGCTTTAAAAATTTTATATGTACACAAAAGCATTGTAGATGAGTTTATTAAAAAGTTATCGGCTGAAATTTCAAAACTGAAACCCGGCATGCCGTGGGATGCAGGTGTTGGCCTTACACCACTACCCGAACCGGGCAAGACCGATTACTTAACCAAGTTGGTGGAAGATGCAAAACAACACGGTGCTGCTGTTATCAATCCGGATGGGGGTACAGTTTCAGAAACATTTTTTTACCCGGCTTTACTCTATCCGGTAAATAATAAAATGCGCGTGTATTACGAAGAGCAGTTTGGTCCGGTGGTGCCCGTGGTTCCTTTTGAGAATGAAGAGGAGGCAATCGATTATGTGCTTAACTCTAACTTTGGACAACAGGTGAGTATTTTTGGCAACGACTCCAAACAAGTAGCGCGGTTGATTGATGCGTTCTCGAGCCAGGTGGGCCGCATTAACCTGAATGTGCAATGCCAGCGCGGCCCGGATAATTTTCCGTTCAACGGAAGAAAAGATTCGGCAGAAGGAACCTTATCGGTAGGTGATGCGCTACGAGTGTTCTCCATTCGTACGTTGGTAGCTACAAAGGCAAGTGAAAGCAATAAAAAAATTATCAGCCAGATTATTCAAAACCGTGAGTCGGTGTTTTTGAGTACGGATTATGTTTTTTGAAAGCAGAGTCGGATTCATTTCTGCTAATCTCTTTATGGGAAAAGTTGTATATTGAATAACTTTTGGTAGAAAATATGTATAAGGTTATAGACATAGACCGCGATAATCTTACCCTGATGGGTGTGCAATTTTCGGATCTTAAAACATTGGAAAGCACGGCAAACGCTATCGGCACTAACATGTTTGAAGGTTTTGAGCCAACCCCTAAAGGTGTAACCCTCATCAGAGATTACGTAACCGGAAAAATTACTTTTGCCGAGTTTATCAAATTGGCAAAAGAGAAAGCTTATGTCTGATGCTTACAAATTTTTAGACCCCGATTATACTTACACTGATCCCAAAACGGGGGTACTTCGTAATTTAGCTAACATTGAAGACGAGGAAGTTTTGCTTTTTGCTGAAAGCGGTGCGGTAACAAAACGAGTACAAGAGCTTTACGAAAATCCTATAAAAATTAAAGGCACAACAAGTTTGTTTGTAATTCACAAGCACTTGTTTCAGGATGTTTATGCTTGGGCAGGCACAAGACGAGTTGTTGAAATTGGCAAAGCAGGTAAACAGTTTTTTCCGACAAGCCATTTTGAAAATGCTTTACGCTACATCGATACATTGATTTTGGAATACAAAGGTATTCGCAAAACGGACAACAAGCATTAGCACAGAAATTAGCTGAGATTCTGGATCATGTGAATTATCTACACCCTTTCAGAGAAGGCAACGGACGAGCCCAACGCGAGTTTATTCGGTTACTCGCATGGGAGAAAGGATTAATACTAAACCTGAACCCGCCTGACAATGTATTTGTTTATGAGCGCTACATGCAAGGAACGATAAACAGCGATGTAGAAATATTAACGAGTTTAATTTTGGAACTTATTGTAGAGCAATCAGGAGGATAGTGGAAGTTGGTAATAAAGTTTATTAAATCACATTATTAGAACGGATGAGAAATTCAAAATCATGGATTGGTTCCGAATAATTGCTACAATCGTTCTACTTGGCTGGGGTGTGTTCGCGCTAGTCTCTGGAATTAGGAACGATGGGAAGTCTAGATTTTTAATCATTGGAATTGACCATATGTTTGACAACAAGAAATATGAACCGACATTTATAAGAATTAAGAATATTGTCTTAGGTCTGTTGAGTATTATGCTCAGTGTCGGAATCCTGTTAGACCTACTAAAAAATGATTGACAAATAAACTGCGTTGACACAAAGCGATTAGTCATTGGTCTTTTTTTGTTTACTTTCATGTAAGTCAAGGCCAGCTTATCGGCCTTTGAGGATGTTCATGCGCAAAATGAGTATAACCAGTCTCTCATAAATTATGACCATCCATCACCTCAACATAACCATCACCGGAAAAGTACAAGGTGTTTATTACCGGGCATCTGCCAAACAAAAGGCAGATGAGTTGGGTGTAAAAGGTTTTGTGCGCAACCAACCTAGTGGTTCGGTTTATATCGAAGCAGAAGCTTCAAACGAGGTATTACAAAAATTTATGGAATGGTGTTGGCAAGGCCCGGAACGCGCACAGGTTCAACAAGTAGAAACATCAGAAGCCCCTTTGCAGAACTTTACAGAGTTTGAAGTGCGGAGGTAACCACTATTACGGTGAGAGTGACCTACGAACTTAATTACCTCTCGTGTGGAGAGGGTTGTATAAACCTACGAGAACAGAAAAATTATGATGGGTGAGGCACAGTGAGGTTATCAACTCACTTTCTTGCTTCTACACTTTGATTCCAATCGTAAACACGATCACTAATTTCAGTAAGCAGATCAGGATCTTTTTCCAACGCATTGCCAATTACAATCAGGTCAGCTCCAGCTTCCAGTGCATTAAATGCTTTTTGACTGGTGTTAATTCCACCACCTACAATTAACGGAACGTTTACAGATTTGCGCACTGTGCTGATCATTTTGGCGCTAATCTCGCGCTCGGCACCGCTGCCGGCATCCATGTAAATAAGTTTTAGTCCCAGCATTTCACCCGCCATCGCAGTGCAAGCAGCAAGTGAGTATTTATCTTCGGGTATTGGCGTAGTGTTGCTAATGTACGCTACGGAAGTGGTCTTACCGGAATTGATAAGCATATATCCGGTGGGCATAATTTCCAGTCGATTGTTTTTGAGTATGGGTGCAGCCACTACATGTTGACCAATTAATAAATCGGGGTTGCGACCGGAGATCAGTGATAAGAATAATATAGCATCAGCAGAAGGATCAATTTGAAGTGAGCTTCCCGGAAACAGTACCACCGGCAGCGATACCATTTCTTTAATGTGTTTGATCACCTCGGCCAGGTTAGTAGTAGTTACTAAACTGCCACCAACAAAAAAGAAGTCGATACAGTTTTCGGTTGCAAGTCGGATTAACGTATTTAAGCGGGCCGGATCTTCTATCTTATCCGGATCAACCAATACGGCAATGGATTTTTTACCCAACTTGTGTCGCTCTTGCAGTGTTTCAAGAATCTTCATGCTTTTGCTTTCGGTTACTCAGGTATTCGAATAATTTGTCTTTCGCAATATCGAGCAATATAAGCGTGGCCTGGTTAACCAAACGATCGCCAAGTTGAGAAAGGAATGATGGGGGTGAATAAGCCGGTGCTGGTTCAAAGGCAGATTCTGAATTTTGAACGGTTGCTTTAGTCTTAACTTTTTTCCTTTTAGATGGTCGTAGTTGCGAAATCAATAAATAAGTAACAGCCAGTGTGCCACCGATAATCAATGCATTCTTAACAACCTGCTCGGTTTTATCCGACATGGCTTTTACTTCCCGTTGAAGTTCTTGTTTATGACGGTTAGAAGCTTCGATTAACCTTTTCTTTTCCGGGTCTTGAGTTTCCAGTAATTCCATACTATTTCCCTTTTCGTTTCATCAGAGTGGCCATATGCTGCTCAAAAGCCTGGCTGATTTTTTTTCGGAAGATAATGAAAATGAGACATGGTACCCCGTACATACATGCAACAATCCAATAGCCGGCATACGGTTTATCAAAATAACTATTCAAGAAATGAGCAAGGCCTACACTAAAAAATAATAAGAATAGAATGGCGAGTAGTAAAATGGTGGCCACCATTAAGGCTTGGGCCATAGCGCGGGCCACATCTTCGCGTATTTCTATCTTGAACAACTCCAACCGGGTTTCCAGGTATCCTGAAAGATTATCGACCAGGTTATCGAGGCGTAAAAATTTGAAGATTGTGTCTTTAATGCCTTCCATAATTTGATGAGGCAATATACTTAATTTGCTTTAGGCCAACGGCTGTAATAGCCATTATTTGGCCCGTACCTGTACCAGAAGTTCTTGTTCGGTAGCAATGCCTTGATCGTTTAGTTTCTCTTTTTTTACAATCAGGTTCAGGGCAGCGCTCACATACACCTTCAGGCGGGCCGAATCCACCCGTTCAGGTTGGTACCATTGTTTTTCAAATACAAAAACAGAATCGGCAACAAGCGTGGGTGTGAGCGGAAGCGAGGGCAACACTTCCAAAATACAATACCTGTATTTACCATGTTCGTCTTCTGAATCGCGGCAAAATCCTGGGCGATTTAGCTCAAACAATTCGTTGTTAATGATAAGCACGTTATTTCTTCTGTAAGAGGTAAGGATTTTATGCGGCTCGGCATCGGTCACCGATGTTTCATATAATAATAAATTGGTGTTGTAATGCGGGTAGGTTTTGGAAACAACCTTGTAAGTAAATGCCTGCTGGGTGGCTAAATTAAATTGTTGGTAGGTTAACTCGTTTACACGTACCGCATCTTTGTTAAAGTATATAAGGGCAAATGGTATCACAAAGAAGGTAAGTAATAAGTATAAAAATCCGGCTAAACGATATTTTAAAGTGAGGCGCCCCAAACCATTTGAGAGTTTTAAGGGTAACTCTTTCACAAATGGAATGAGGTGGAAAAGTATAACACCAATAGCATTGAATAAGAAGTGTGCAACAGCCAGGCTAATAGCGGCATTTGAGTTAAACAGGGCTGCAATAAATGCTGTAATAGTAGTTCCAATGTTGGCCCCCAATACAAACGGAACAGCTGCTTTTATTTTTACAACCTTCTTGGCCACCAATGGCACCACCAGCGAAGTGGTAACGGTGCTGGAGCGGATAGCTGCTGTGGTAAGCAAACCCCAGCCAAATGATTTGAATGCATTCTTAAAAAAGAAATGTTGAAAACGATCCTGTTTAATACCTAGTGTTTTGGAAATTACTCTCCTGAAAAATAAAATAGACGAAAAAAGTAGTACGATTGATAGCAGGATCAATACAAAACCGTTGTTGATGGTGGTAACAATTAAGTTTACGAGCGATCCAAATCCAAACCCCAATAATGAAAAGTTGCCGGAAGACTGGCCGAGGGGCTCATTAAATAAGGTGCTTCCAACATAATGGGCAATAACCGATAAAAATCCGAAGTAATATTCCAACGGAAACAGAAGCAATACGGTGAGGATATTAAAGAAATCGTGATAAGTACCAATGGTAACCGCACGTCTGAATTCTTTCTTCTTGGTAATAAAGCCTAATGAAACAATTGTGCTGGTGATGGTGGTGCCTACGTTGGCACCCATAATAATAGGGATGGCGCTGCTTAGTGTCATGGAGCCGGTGGCCATTAAGGCAACAGCCATAGCTGTTGTAGCAGAACTACTTTGAATAAGTGCACTAATAAGTAATCCTATGAATAATCCGGTAAACGGATTGGAAGTAGCCAGCACAATCACATCGGCTGCATCTTGCCCCAAATGTTGGAGGGAAGAGATCATCAGATCAAGTGCGAAAAGAAAAATCAGCAACGCGGCTAGTATGTAGGCGGTGTTCCGGAAAACAATTTTCCAGGGAGTAGTGGGTTGTGTTGCCGGTTGTTCCTGCATCATTGCATGTAAATATACTTACGTAGCGTAAACAACCGTGGTGGTAACAATTACTTAATTTGAGAGTTCGGTAAGTGCCATCCAGGCCATTAAGCCGGGCCCTAGTTTTAAGGCATCTTCATCAATATCAAAAGTAGGTGAATGCACATACGATGTTAACCCTTTTGCTTCGTTGCGCGTGCCCAGCCGGTAAAACGATGCTGGTACTACGTGCGAGTAATAGGCAAAGTCTTCTGAGCCCAGCGTAAGTTCAATGTCAACCACATTTTCTTTACCTACATACGCTTCTGCTGCCTGGCGGATTCTTCGTGTAAGCTCCGGATTATTTTCCAGGTAAGGATATCCGTGCGAAATGGTTACTTCACATTTGCCGCCCATACTTTCAGCAATACCTTTGGCCATCTTTTCAATTTTCTCCAGTCCTTCTTTGCGCCATTGTTCATTCAATGCCCGAAACGTACCGGCAATGTTTACTTCATTGGGGATAATGTTGGTAGCACCTTCGCCCACAATGCGCCCAAATGTTAACACGGTAGGTTGCTTCGGGCTTGCATTGCGACTGATTACCTGCTGCAAGGCAATAATGATATGCGATGCAATCACAACCGGATCAATAGCAAGTTCTGGCGCAGCCCCATGCCCACCTTTACCAATTACTTTCAAATAAATTTCATCGCTGCTGGCCATATACATGCCCTCGCGAAAGCCCACTTTACCCACCGGAACCAACGGCATAACATGTTGCCCGATAATGGATGCCGGTGTCGGATTTTGTAATGCGCCTTCCTTAATCATGTACGATGCACCACCCGGATTTTTTTCTTCTCCCGGTTGAAAGATCAATTTCACGGTGCCTTCAAATTCATTTTTAAGTTGCGATAGAATTCTTGCAGTACCTAACAATGAAGCGGTATGCACATCGTGACCACACGCGTGCATTACACCGGGCGTAGTTGATTTATAAGCAACTTTATTTTTTTCTTCTATGGGCAATGCATCCATATCGGCCCGCAAGGCAATTGTATTTTTTCCGGGCTTACCCTGAATAAGGGCTACTAAACCAGTGGTAGCTATCGGCACAGGATCAAGTCCAAATGATTTTAACTGGGTAGCAACGAATGCTGCAGTATTAAATTCCTGATAGGATAGTTCCGGGTTGGCGTGCAAATGCCTGCGCCATTGAACTACCTCAGGATGTATAATTTCTGATAAGGATTTTATTTTATTGAGTGTGGACATTGGGATGAGTATGTAAAGCTAATTATTATGAACTGTATTGCTTTAAACCACAACACCTAACTTAAATACTTAGCTATTTATGAATTACAAAGGCAGACCGGGCTGAGAACTCCTTGCTTTAATATCTCTTTAACAAACGGATTATTATATTCAGTATCATCTAACGAGAAGGGGTGAAGCTCAAGTAAAGGATACTTTGAAACGATGGATGCAATAGGTTCAATATCAATTGTACTACACCCTGTAAATTTCTGATCCCAAACCGCCAAGTCAATGTTACTATGTGCATGCGGTTTGCCTTTAGCGTAAGAACCGAACAGCACAACCCGATAGGGCATATAACCGGCTGCGTTTAGATCGGCAATAAAGTTGGTAACACGTTGGTTTAAAGCTTTTCGAGTAAGCATGTTTTTAGTTTTAGATTTTCTGTATTTGAACAGCCAGATAATCGTAGTCTTCTGCGGGTAAGTCGAGTTCAGTTTGTTTATTCAGATTTTGTAAATCGTGAGTACGGGGAGGTTGATTCTCAAAATTATCTTTTACCCAATGTGCTTTAAGTAGCTTTTCTGTAACCAGGTGAATCATAAACAGGGCCATTACCCGATGATTTCCTTTTTGGAGGTACAGAGCTGTTTCCCAGTTACGATCTGCTTCTCGTTTCCAATACGAAATATGTTCTTCTTTGGTTAGCATGAATAAAATCAAAGTTAAATAATTTGGGCAACATGTGTTTTAAATCAACGAGGCAAGGGTTGTTATTTCTGGTTTAGATTAATGATATTCGTGTTTTTAGTTTATACAACTATGTTAAAGAAACTATTATTTGCCTATGCAGCCTTTTTAGGCACGTTTGTAGCTGGTGCCCAGACACAAAACTTAAACTTGAACGATCTTTCAGCCTTTCGTCCGCAGGCGGGCAACTGGCAAATTGTGGGCGATGTGGTTATCAATCCCGACCTCGATATTCATGAAAAGGGAAAAACGGAATTGCAACCGGTAATCGAAAAGCGTGGAAAAAAAACCAAAAGCGTGGTTGCTAAAACCGAACAAAAAGCGGTAACATTCACCACTGGTTCAGGCATTCTGCTTAACATGAATGATGATACGAAGAAGGACCACTTGGTTACCAATCTCGAACATGGCGATCTGGAACTTGAACTGGAAGTAATGTTGCCGCGTGGTTCCAATTCCGGTATTTATTTGCAAGGCCGATACGAAGTACAACTGCTCGATAGCTGGGGCGTGCAAACGCCAAAGTATTCTGACATGGGTGGTATCTATCGCAACTGGGAAAACGAGAAAGGGAAAATTTATATGGGCAAAGCTCCGCTTAGCAATCCTGCAAAAGCACCTGGCCTTTGGCAGAAATTTAAAATCTCATTTCGTGCGCCTCGCTTCGATGCAGCGGGTAACAAAATTGAAAACGCACGCTTTGTATATGTCGATCTGAATGGTGTACGCATCCATGAAAATGTGGAAGTACCATTACCAACCGGTGGTCCGATTGAAAATAATGAAAAGCCAACCGGTCCGTTGATGATTCAAGGTGATCATGGTCCGGTGGCTATTCGCAATATCAAGTACACCGCTATTAAGCCAGTTTCCGTAAACATCAGCGATGTGGCTTATCAAACCTGGTATGGTAATTATAAGTTGATTTCTGATTTTGTTTCGTTGCCGGTTGCTGCAAGTGGCAAACTTTCTGAACTAAGCTGTGAGATTTTAGAAAATGAAGATGCTTACGGTGCACGCTATACCGGAACGCTCACGGTATCAGATGATGCAGATTATCGCTTTCTGATTGCTTACACGGGTGGCGCGCGGTTAACCATTAACAATCAACAGTTGGTAAACGCACAAAGTGGCGATGGCTGGTGGCCAACCAACCAGGCAGCCATTAACCTTAAAGCTGGTTCATATCCATTCGAAATCATCAATTATAAAAATGCTTCGTGGATGCCACCGCGATTAGGCTTTTATGTTCAGGCAGGAGCGGACCTTAAGGCTTTGCATGCATTTAATTCTTATCCACCCAACGATCAACCGGTTTCTCCAATTTTGATTAACCCGACCAGTTCGCCAAAGTTGTTGCGGGCATTCCTTGATTTTAAAGATGATAACAAACAACGGTTAACACATACCATTGGCGTGGGCGATCCTTCCGGTGTTCATTATGTATATGATTTGAAAGCCGGAAATATTGCCTGTGTATGGCGTGGCGAATTTGTAGATGCAACACCCATGTGGCACGATCGGGGCGATGGTTCATTTAAACCGCTTGGTGCTACATTGTTTCTTTTCAACAATCAACCCCTTGCGTTTTTATCATCAGCCAACGAAGCGTTTCCTGTAATTGCGAAAGAAGCAGAAGTAACAAAAGGCGAGTATCGATCCAGGGGCTATTCAGTAGATGATACAGGACGACCAACCTTTAAAGCTACTTATCGTGGATTGGAAGTAGAAGATAAAGTGTATCCGAAAGACAATGCAATTGTGCATGAAGTAACCATCAATAACCCGAATGGAAAAACCGGATTATACTACAAATTGGCAGAAGGGAAAGTTATCACGAAAAACCCGAATGGCTGGTATGCTATTGATGATAAGAGTTATTACATCCGCATAAACGGAACTCCTCAAATCCGCGAAAGCGCAGGAAAGCAGGAATTGATTATACCGGTTAGTGGGTCGTTCAATTACACAATCATTTGGTAATTCTTTAACGAAGAAATTTTATGAAGAAAATATTCATTACAATAATAAGCGTGTGGTTGATGCAACCACTCTTTGCTCAAACTTCTAAAACTCCCAAAGAAGAAGACTATTACCGCATTATGACTTTGCCCGCACCGGAAGGCATGTTGCTGGAAGTAGGCGGTGTAGCTACGTTGCCCGATGGGCGCATAGCCGTATGCACACGCAGGGGCGATGTGTGGTTGATTGAAAATGCAAGTATGGAAAAGGGTCAACCTCGCTATACACTGTTTGCTTCGGGTTTGCACGAAGCATTGGGGCTGGCGTGGCACGAAGGCGCACTTTATACTGCCCAACGCGGTGAGCTAACAAAACTAAAAGACACCAATGGCGATGATCGTGCCGATGTATATGAAACCGTTTATGCCTGGCCCTTGTCCGGACATTATCATGAATATTCATTCGGGCCGAAGGTTGCACCCGATGGAAGTTTCTTTGTAACGGGTAATGTTGCCTTTGGCGATGAAGAATGGTGGCGTGGTGAAAGTAGAGTTCCGTGGCGCGGCTGGACGATGAGAATTTCTCCTGATGGTACAATGGAACCGTGGGCAACCGGTATGCGCTCGCCTTGTGGTTTGGGAATGATTGATGGCGAATTTTTTTACGATGATAATCAGGGCGATTGGCAAGGTTCAGGTGGAATCTTTCACGTAACGAAAGGAAGTTTTACCGGTCATCCGGCAGGCTTACGCTGGACCGATCGTGCAAACTCGCCTGTAAAAATTTCTACCGAGCAATTATATGCGAAAGTTGATGCACGGCAGATCAAGAAGGAAGGTGCTTATATCAAACCTGAAAACATAGCCGATGAAAAAAATCCAGACCTGTTGTATAATCTTAAAAATGATTTTCCGGCTACCCGTTTACCGGCTGTGTGGTTGCCACATGGTGTGTTGGGTATTTCAAATGCAGAAATTATAAAAGACGAAACCAACGGTAAGTTTGGTCCGTTTGCCGGACAAATTTTTGTGGGCGATCAAGGCCAGAGTAAAATTATGCGCGTAGTGATGGAAAAAGTGAAAGGTGAATTTCAGGGCGTGGCATTTGAGTTCAAGTCTGGGTTTCAATCGGGGGTGTTGCGCATGAACTGGGGACACGATGGTTCGTTGTATGCAGGACTTACTAACCGCGGTTGGGGTTCGGCTGGTACAAGTACTGCTGGCTTGCAGCGTTTGGTGTGGACAGGCAAAGTGCCGATGGAAATGAAAACGGTTAAGGCTATGCCCGATGGTTTTGAGATTGAGTTTACTTACCCGGTAGATAAAACCACGGCCGAAAATTTAGATTCATACTTTGGTAGAAGTTATATCTATAAATATCATCCGGTTTATGGAAGCCCGACTATCAATGAAGAGAAACTATCAATCAAAGGCGTTAAAGTTTCAGATGATGGTTTGAAAGTAAGAGTAGTGGTGGATAACCTTCGTCAATATTATTTGCACGAATTGTTGGTGCCGGGCATTCGTTCGAAAGATGGATTGCCGGTATTGCATCATGCAGCCTACTACACGTTAAATAATATTCCCGATGGTGAGAAGTTGCCTGCAACTCAGTTGAGTACAAAACGTACACCCACTACAACTAAACCGGTTGCTAAACCAGTAACCAAAACCACAACCAGCAAGTCGTTAACCTATGCTGAAATAGAACCCTTGCTGGTGAAGAATACATGTACGGCTTGCCACAATACCAACAAGCGGCAAGTAGGGCCATCCTTTGCGGATATAGCCAAACGTAAATACACAGATGATCGAATCGTGCAATTGATTTACAATCCGGAGCCGAAGAATTGGCCAGAGCATGAAACACCTATGGCGCCCATGCCACAAGTACCGAAAGATGAAGCCCTGAAAATTGCGAAGTGGATTAATTCGTTGCGGGTGCCCACGCCTTAGTTGGTGTGCATTTATTTGAAAACTGACTGAGGCATGATAAAATTTAAAATTGTCCTTTTGACAACCACTCTTTTGTTTCAGGGGACAGAGAAGAAAAAATACACTTTGGATAAACACAACATTGAATTCACGGTCGATAGAAACTGGGAATATCAAAAGATTTCGGACGACACTTACGTATTTAAATTCAAGTGTGCGAAGGAGATTCCGTTTTGTAAAAACATTACAATAAGGGTGATTAAGAACACCGACAAACAGACAATTGACCAATTGACTCAGACTCTTGTGGACTATATCCCAAAAAGATTTGATCAATACCAAATTATAAGTGTCAGGGATGAAAAAGTTAATGACAGACAATTCAGAGTAATCGACTACAAATTCAGAGAGGAGAACTTGGACTTAGGAAACACGACTTTAGTTTACTTTACAGCTTTGAACCAACCCGAGAAAAGCTATGTGAACGAAAGGAAGATATTATTTGAGTTACTAAAAACATTAAGTGTAAAATAAACGCTCGCCAACCATGTGTTTGCAACAATGGCCCGGAGCTTACAAATTAAGCCAAAGCCCCAGAGGGGCGGGCTTATGGTAGCCCGACCGAAGGTTGTGGTTAATTAAATTTTGCGCCACATACGGAATAAATGTGAAAAGCATTACATGTTTTGGCGCATAGTAGCACAAACCCGTTCAGCATGGTGATCAAGAAATAATAAGTTGCTCTGGAATTAGTTTTTTGATATTCCAAATGGCACATCAAGTTTGCGGCACCTTAAAACCAAACCAAAGACTGATTGTATTTTTCAATCAGTTGTTGATGCAAAGCCTTAGCAGTTTGTTTGCCGGCTGTATCTGTCAGCAAACAAACTGTACCGCCCTGGCCACCGCCTGTAATCTTGGCGCCATAAATTCCGGCAGCATTTTTTGCGAGTGCTACAATTTCATCGGTGCGATCAGAGCCTAATCCACAGCGCGAATAACTTTCATGGGCTGCATACATCAGGTTACCTAGCGCAGTTAACGTTTTAGTTTTCTCGCTTGTTTGTTGCTGCGCGTAGGCATTTAGTAATGATCTGAACTGACTTACCCGATTGTTTTCATACACCGGATGCTCTGTACATACCCGAACATGATAAACGGTATCGGGATTAATTTTCGTTACAGGATCGATGGAGATATATTTTTCTAAAAATGCTTTACCGGAAAGTTGTTCTGGTAAAATACTTTTGAATCGGGACTCGAACTCATTAGTTGAGATATTGCACAAATATCCCCGGTAGGGTAAATGATTTCGCTTACCTGTTTGCAAGGCATGTTCAAGATCTTTTTGTGTTGTCCCCAAATGCGCGGCAATTATTGAGTAACCCATAAACGCTGCACTGCGAACATTTCCATATTGATGGCCGCTTACGGAATGCTTTACTCCACTATCAATTCCTATAAAATAAATTCCTTCCGGGATGGGCAACAACGGTTCAATCAGATCAGGTTGACAAACAATGGGGAGTAAATGAGTCGGTTCGCCTAAATGGCATGCAAGCTGATCCATCAATCCACACGGTGCGCCTACTACAAGGTTTTCTACTTTTTGTGCGAGTGTAGGTAACTCAGTTGGTGTTAAGTTAAGTTGAAACGCTTGTGCGAGTGCACGCATGGTAGCTACTTCAACCGATGCTGATGATGAAACTCCCTTGCCTAGCGGAACTTCAGAATGAACTTCGATAGTGGCTCCGCTAAAGGCAATTCCTTTTTCTTTTTGCAGTACCAACGCACAACCTAAAATGTAACCAGCCCAGGTTTGTTTGCGCTGGGCAAGGTATGAGTTAGCGAAGGTATAGTCTACCTGATTGTTCTGTAGTAGGTCGCGGTAATCAAGTTTAAGTTCCCACGGTTGGCTGGTGCCGATAAAACTTTTCAGATCACAACGATAATCGGTACGAAGATGCAGCTTTACAGTTGTGCGTTGTGTAATAGGCATTTGTAAAACAAGCGAGCCGGAATAATCGGCAATGCCACCCATTACATCTAAACGACCGGGTGCGGAAGTCTCAATAAACATGCTTTGACATTAACGTTCCCATAAATACTCGGTCACTTTTATTTTCTGAAGTTCGGCAGCTTTCTCTTCGGGCATGGTATCGGCCATAAAGTTTCCGGCACCAATCTCGGGCCCGGCTAAGTATTTTATTAATCCTGGTTGGCGATAGGGTGGTTGCAACCAGCAATGCATTCTAAACTCTGGATATGAGCCACCATCAATCGGGGCTTGCATCATCGCCATCACGTAAGGAAAATCCATTTCAAAATTCATGTCGAGTTTGCGAACGGTTTCGTGAAATGCTTTGGTAAAACCGGCAAGTTCTTTTTCGTTTAACGAAATAAGTGTTTGGTGATTTCCTTTTGGAAAAATCATGACTTCATAAGCATAGCGTGCAAAGTAAGGAATGAAGGCAATGGCAAAATCATTTTCGGCAATAATCCGGCTTTTATCCAGCTGTTCGTGGGCAATAATGTCTTCAAAAATATTTTTATGATTTGTGCGCCTGTATGTTTCGGCAACGCGTATCTGCTGACTGACGAGTTTTAATTCAAAGTCAACCGCATAAATCTGGCAATGCGGATGTGGATTACTTACACCTACTACTTCACCTTTGTTTTCAAAAATTAAAACCGAATGAATGGTTGGATTTTCTTTGAAGGCAATCATTTCTTGTTGAAAGGCTTCAAACACTTTCTCCACTTCCGGTAACTTCATCTGCGAAAGCGTAATATTGTGACGAGGATCGTAACAAACCACTTTTGCTAATCCGGTAGCACGATCTTTTTTATACAATGAATCGCCTGAAGTAACTTTGGGGGCAGTCATACCCACCACCGGATGATCGTTTTCAAAAATGAAAACATCTTTGTAATCCGGATTGACACTACCGTGTATCCGCTTATTACCTGGGCACAGATAGCAGGTAGCATCAAAATCGGGTGCGGGTTTGGGTGTTGCCTTTCCGGCACCTTGCCACGGCCTGTTGTTACGGTGTGCTGAATAGACAACCCATTCTTCCCGCAAAGGGTGCCACCGTTTTTCCCACTTACCTTCGTTGTTCATAATTAGGATATAAAGCAACTAAGATACGTGTGCGCTTTTGGATTTCTGATAGAGGGATGGTGTTATCGTACCGGAATTTTTTCAGGCACCAGAATAGCTGCCGAAAAATTTTTTCTAAGCTTAACCAAGTCGGTGTGGGCTTCCAGTTTGGAAAAATATTTGCCAACGGTTACGCGGAATTTTGGTTGTTGGTATTGCAGGTTGGCTGTGTATTGCGATAGTTCTCCGGTCATTTTCTTTTTAGCTTCCATGGCTTCTTCCCGGTTTTGCCCGGAATAGATTTGAATGGTATAGCCATCTACAAATTTACGCACCTGGTTATAGCGGCTAATGGAATCCAGCACCGCATCTACTTTTTCATTTACATGAAAGGCCGGCATAATAACTTTTGTATTGGTGTTTGGGATTATGGTATCTTTCACCGTGGTTTCGCCTATTACTTCCACCTGAGGCCGATGCACGGAAAGGTTTTCGTAATACGGTTTGTCGGTAGGTTTTTGAGTGGCACAACCTGCAACCAGGGTTACAACCAAAACAAAACTTAAAAATCTGGCCGTTGTTTGCATGTTATTAAAACTAAAATACCGAATACTCCGCAACAAACATACATTAAAAGTTGGGATACATGTTCTAAAAAATCGACCAACAAGGTGATTAACTTTCCAACACAATGCACTTGCCGGCCTTAATATCGCCTTCCACTTTTTTATACTTCACATCCTTTTCTACACGACCATCCAGATACTGCACGGTTACTTTATCATTTCTTCCGGCTACTTTTTCAGATTTCACTGGCATTACTTTTTCTTCTACTTGGCGGGTTGCTGCCGCAGGTTGTGAGCCTCCTCCTTGTAACAACGAGCGCGACTCTTCTTTCTTTTCGCTCAACTTTTGACGCCTGAACTGGCGTGCTTCCTGCACCTGGTCGGCTTCGCGTACGGGTATATCAGCCTTCATTAAGAATGAAATGGTTTCTTCATTTACTTTGGCAATAAATCGCTTAAATGCTTCGAAGCCTTCGAACTTATAAATCAACAAGGGATCTTTTTGTTCATACACAGCATTTTGTACGGATTGCTTCAGGTCATCCATATCGCGCAGGTGCTCTTTCCAGTTTTGATCGATGATAGCCAGGGTAATCATCTTTTCCATCGACTTTATCAGCTCTCCATTTTGGGTATCCACACACTTTTTTAAGTCGGCAGAAACACCAATCTGCTTGATGCCATCTGTAAACGGCACCAGTATGTCTTTGTATGTTCCACCACGTGTTTTGTAAACATCCACCACAATGGGGAATGATCTTTCAGCGGCAGCTTTGTTTTTATGTTGGTAGTGGTGCAGGGCCTGATCGTACAGTCTATCGGTAATAACGGCCTGATCTTGCTTTGCAAATTCTTCCTGGTTGATAGTGAAATCGAATCCCAATACACTCAGAATATTTAATTTGAAGTTCTCAACGCTTTCACCTGCCTTTCCATTTGCTACAATATCATCGCAGGTATCGTACAGCATGGTAAGAATATCAAACTGCAGACGCTCGCCATGCAATGCATTTCTTCTGCGCTTATAAATTACCTCGCGTTGCGAGTTCATCACGTTATCGTATTCCAGCAAGCGTTTACGAATACCAAAATTATTTTCCTCAACTTTTTTCTGTGCGCGTTCAATGGAACTGGTAACCATGGAGTGTGAAATCACTTCTCCTTCTTTTAGTCCCAAGCGATCCATGATGCGGGCAATACGCTCCGGCATGAACAAACGCATCAGGTTATCTTCCAATGAAACATAAAATTGCGAAGAACCAGGATCGCCCTGGCGGCCCGAACGACCGCGCAACTGGCGGTCAACCCTGCGCGATTCGTGCCGTTCGGTACCAATGATAGCCAAACCACCGGCAGCTTTTGATTCGGCAGTAAGTTTAATATCGGTACCACGACCAGCCATGTTGGTGGCGATGGTAACCGTGCCCGGCTTTCCGGCTTCAGCTACAATTTCTGCTTCGCGCTGATGTTGTTTGGCATTTAATACCTGGTGTTTGATTTTACGAATCTGCAACATGCGGCTTACCAGCTCAGATATTTCCACGGAGGTGGTACCCACCAGTACCGGACGACCCTCCTGTGTAAGCTTTACAATTTCTTCTACAACAGCACTGAATTTTTCGCGCA
The DNA here is from genome assembly GCA_019638355.1 of Cyclobacteriaceae bacterium. GTDB lineage: Bacteria > Bacteroidota > Bacteroidia > Cytophagales > Cyclobacteriaceae > ELB16-189. Next base: position 253,301 of record JAHBTY010000002.1, on the reverse strand, counting down.
TGGTTTTATAAACCAGGTCGTCTTTGTCTTTGCGCGTCATTGGTTTGTTGGTAGGAATGGTTACAACATCTAACTTATAGATGTCCCACAACTCACCAGCTTCGGTTACGGCTGTACCCGTCATACCCGCAAGTTTATGATACATGCGGAAATAGTTCTGCAGGGTGATGGTAGCATATGTTTGCGTAGCATCTTCAACCTTTACATTTTCTTTTGCTTCAATGGCCTGGTGTAAACCATCTGAATACCTGCGGCCGTCCAACACACGACCGGTTTGTTCATCTACAATTTTTACTTTACCATCTACAATTATGTATTCAGTATCTTTTTCGAAAAGTGTGTAAGCCTTTAATAGCTGATTGACACTATGAATGCGTTGCGATTTGGTAGTGTATTCGCGAATCAGATCTTCTTTGCGTTTTAGTCTTTCATCGGCAGGAATAGAAAGATCTTTTTCAATTTTGTTTAGTTCGATACCAATTTCTGGCAGGATAAAGAATTTCGGGTCTTCACCTTCTCCGGTAATTAAATCGGTTCCTTTATCGGTAAGTTGAACGCTGTTGTCTTTTTCTTCTATCACAAAGTATAACGGAGCGTCTGCTTCGGGCATCAATTTTTTATTATCGGCCAGGTAGTAGTTCTCTGTTTTTTGTAAAATATTTTTCATGCCCACTTCGCTAAGCATTTTTATAAGCGGTTTGTACTTGGGCATGGCGCGGTGTGCCCGAAATAGAGCCAGGCCGCCATCTTTTTCCATTCCATCAGCCAGTAGTTTCTTGGCATCGTTCAGGTATTGATTAACCAGTTTTTTCTGCGCCTCCACTACTTTTGCAATACGGGGTTTCAAATCATAGAACTCGTGCTCATCGCCACGCGGCACCGGGCCGGAGATAATCAAAGGTGTGCGGGCTTCATCAATCAATACACTATCCACCTCATCTACCATGGCATAATGATGGCCGCGTTGCACCAGTTCTTCGGGTTCGCGGGCCATGTTATCGCGCAGGTAATCGAAACCGAATTCGTTGTTGGTTCCGTAGGTAATATCCGCACGGTATGCGGTTTTTCGTTCGTGCGAATTGGGCTCGTGCTTATCGATGCAATCCACACTTAAGCCATGAAACTGAAACAATGGTCCCATCCATTCACTATCGCGCCTGGCCAGGTAATCGTTTACGGTAACTACATGCACGCCTCGTTTTGCCAGCGCATTCAAAAATGCGGGGAAGGTAGCCACCAATGTTTTTCCCTCTCCGGTTGCCATTTCTGATACTTTGCCTTGATGTAAGGCTATGCCACCTATAATCTGAACATCATAGTGCACCATATCCCACGTAATGGTATTGCCGGCCGCCAGCCATTGCCTGTACCAACGGGCTTTATCATCAACTATTTTAATGTTGGCGTGCCTGGCCGCTAGCATGCGGTCATGCTCGGTAGCGGAAACTTCCAGGTATTCGTTTTCTTTGAATCTACGTGCAGTTTCGCGTACAATGGCAAAGGCTTTGGGAAGTACTTCCATCAAAACTTTTTCAAGCTCTTTGTTACGATCGACTTCCAGTTTATCAATTTCTTTAAAGACAGCATCTTTCTCGTTCAAGTCCATTTCGGGCTGGTTGGCCACGCGTGCATGTAGGGCTGCGATCTTATCGTCAATGGGTTTGAGTTTATCGTTAATGATGTTTTGTATTTCGTTGGTTTTGGCCCGTAGCTGATCATTTGTGATGGAGATGAGGCTTTCGCCTTCGTTTTTGGTAGCCTCCACCAGGGGCATCATTTGCTTAATGTCTTTCTGCGACTTATCGCCAAAAATTTTTGCTAGTAGTTTTAACATGTGTAGCTGTTTGTCATGAGGGCAGCCGCTTTTTGGCGTGATAAAAACAAAAAGCAACCGGCCAAATGGGCCGTAAATTTAATTGATTTCGGGGTGCAATTATAGTTCCAGAGTACCTTCAAACACCATTTTGGCAGGGCCAATCAGGTAAATCTCATCAAAAGTGCCTGCCTGTCTGGTTTGGAAGGCTACATCCAGTTCGCCACCTTTTACTTTTACGTGAACGGGCGATGTATAACCATGAAATGATGCAGCCAATGCAGCGGCCGTTACACCCGTTCCGCACGAATATGTTTCATCTTCTACTCCACGCTCGTAGGTGCGCACAAAAATGGTGTTGTTATTCAATAGCTGTATGAAATTTACATTTGTACCATTTGGTTTGTATGTTTCGCTGTAGCGGATTTTTCTTCCGGCTTCAACCACGTTTATCTTGTCAGCATCGGGTACAAACTGTAAATGATGCGGTGAGCCGGTATTAATAAAAAAATCGCTGCCTGTTTTGGTTACGGATTTTACCGGGTTCATTTTAAGGCGAACTATTCCGGTATTCAATAACTCCGCTTCATGTGCACCATCGTATGCATTAAAAATTGCTTTGGTTTTAAGTAAACCGAGCGAGGCGGCCATGGCAACGGCAGCACGACTACCATTACCGCATAAGCTTTGTGAGCCATCGTTATTATAATAAACCAGGTTAAAATCAAGGCTTGGATGGAGTTCTATCAGCATGAGGCCATCTGCACCTACCCCAAATCTTCGATCGCAGATTTTTTCAATTTGTTCGCGGGTAAACGTGTATTGATTGTTTCGATTATCGATCAAAACAAAATCGTTGCCAGTGGCCTGATATTTTGTAAATGGAATTTTCACACGTTTAGCAAGCGGCTACTTCACTTCTTCATAGTCCACGTATTCGCCACCTTTAATCTTGCCCGATTTTGGCGACCTTCCCGCAGTTGAATTCACGTTTATGGTTTCATTGGGCTGTCTGCGTTGTTGGGCGGCAGCGCCAGCCCTGAAAAAAAGACTTCCAAACTTATAGAATACGTAGCCAATAAGCCCTAAAATTATCAGTAACCTCATATACTTCTTTGTTAGATCAACCTTCCTTGTTTCCTGCTGTAAGTAATTCAGGTTCAAATATCGTAATTATAATGCAAACGGTTTGGTTTTGGTTCCACCTGCTTTTAGCAGGTTAGTCGTAATAATTATTTTAATATTTTCCAGGTGGCTTTCTGAAGTCCTATGTACTGTTGTTTTTCAGGAAAAAAATGAAGGGCATCATAAGTGATGGGAATAATGCTTAATCCCTCAGCGGAAATTACGCCCCACTTTTGGGCCTGTGAAACCTTAAGGTTCCCATTGGCAAGTATTTCTAATTGGGTAAAGCGGGGCTCTACCAGTATTCTGCCGTGCTGATCGGCCAAACCGCTTAGCCCGTTTTTGTAGAGTAAAAAATGTGGAGGCTCTTGTTTAATCGAGTCGTATTCCAGATTTATGATGGTTTTGCCTTGTTGGTTAATTATTCCCCACTTTCCATTACGGGCAACCAAACATAATCCATTTTTAAATTCGTTTACAGCCGTGTAGTTGGGGTTAAGTATAATCTGGTCTTGCATGTTTATAAATCCCCATTTGCCGATAAGTTTAATGGCGGCCAGGCCTTCGCTAAAATGCGTAATACTGTCATACCGGTTTGCAATTCGAAGCCGGCCTTTACCATCAATAAATCCGTATTTGCCATCGCGTTTCACACCGCGCATTCCTTCGTATTCGCTAAACACCGCTTCTACTTTATCCACCTGGGGTGGTTCTTTACGTGCAACCAGCCTACCCCGATAGTTGATTTGCTTTAGGGTACCATCGGGTAAATACTCTGTAAACAAGTTGCTTTCAAAACGAAGTGAGTTATCGGTAAAATAAATTACAGAGCCATTAAATGATTTTAAGAACTTATTGGTTGGTTCCAGTTGCAGATAACATGAATCGTTAACCAGTTTTAATGGATGTGGCTGGGGGGGTACAATCCAATCTTCGTGGTGCGAAATTATACCATACTGGTTTTTAAATTTTACAACAATATGGTTGGCCGATAGTTCGATTAACGAATCGAACACGCAATGGATGGTTTCATCGCCAGTAATGTTTAGTGCACCCCAAAATTGGTAGGCTTTTGCAGGAATTAATCCGTGCTGCAGGCTACCAATCTCTTCATACTTTTTAAACGACCTGAACGATTGGTTTACATCGGTAAGTTCCCACCCGGCATGTGTAAGGGTAAGCACAAACGGATAATGAATAACAACTGAATCGTACCGAAGCGGAATTATTGGTTGTTCCTGGCTTGTGATAATTCCCGATTTGTTGTTTTTACGAGCCTTGTATAAATCTTGACCATGGTACGCCAGGTATTGGTAGTGCGCAGGCAGGGTAATGTTCCACTCCTCATCCATTAAACCGTAATATCCGGAATAGGTGTAGATGTTTTTACCATCCGGTGTGGGTATAATGGTTTCAGCTTCAAATTGACGTTGCACTTTGTTAGCGGTATTAAGTACTTGCCATTGGTTGTGGGGTAGTACCAGCACCTGTTCGTTTTCGGTTTTTACATCGCGGTAAAGTGCTTCAGCCATTATTTTCCCATCTCGATCCAGTAACCCTTTGTTTCCATTCAAATAAAAATAGGCCTTGCCTCCTTGAAATACAGTTACACTATCAATGGCGAAGGGTGTAATGGCTTTACCATCTTCGGCATACAAAGCAATCTTTCCGCTTTCATTTTGTACGGCATAGCGTAACGTGCCCAAGGGTGTAATGCGTGAATAGTTAGCCGGAATTATGATTTTGTTTTGCAAATCGGCCAGTCCGTATTGATAGCGACCATTCGATAAGTTGATTACGATGGCGCGCAAACCGTGTAATTGAATGCCATCATAGATAAATGGAATCTGAGTTTCACCCCGCAGGTTCAAACATCCGGTTTTGCGTTGGGCGGGGTTTATTTTTTTTTTTGCGATTACATATTCGCCACCGCTGTACACCAGGCTTTCAAATTCAGCTTTGGTAATAAATTCTTTTTTTAGATTAAGTATGCCCCACTGGCTGTTTTGCCGGTAGCCGGTTACATTTCCAACTACCGAAAAACTTCCATCTGACCAACCTAATGCTTCGAACGAAGCGGGAAGTACCACTTTACCATCCTGGTTTTTGATACCCACTTTTCCATTTTCTTCAAACGTTTGGAAGGTATCCGCCCATCCCGAAAAGGAAACGGTTAGCAGGCAAAACAGAAGCGCTTTCATTTTAGCAAAGGTAATTGGCTGTTGCAGTATTTGTAAAATATTTCAGCCAACGGTTAACAACTACTTCCAATGAATTATGCTTTCGGCAAGTGAAGCAGGTCGTGTGGTGTATCGATGTCGATTTCACCTTTTTCAAAAGGAATGGTGTGTACCTGACTGATAAATTGCTGCATGACTTTTCGGGCACCGCTATCATTATCCGATTGAAGCAGGTGTGGAAAAAACTCTTTGTTGAAAATTGCAGGCACGCCTATCACATTTGCATAAGTGGAGGCCACAATGGGTTTAACTTGTTGCTGATTAGCTGCAATAAGTTTTTGCAGGTGTGCGAACGAAAGATACGGTTGGTCGCACACCAGAATCATGGCTGCTTCTACCCTGGGGTTTGTTTGAATTAAGTGGGAGAGCCCAGCTTTTAGCGAACTACCCATGCCGGTTTGCCAGGCATTATTCACAACAATTTCAATTTTCAAATCGGCTATTACTTGTAGATGAGCGTCAGCATGGGCACCTAACACCACTACTACCGGTTGAGTTGTTTGTATTGCAATTTCGGTTGACCTACGCAACAGCGGAACGCCATTAACCGGTACCAATTGTTTGGATTGGCCGAGGCGCGAACTATTACCGGCCGCCAATATGATAATACCAACCTGCATGATTTAGTACATTGGTTTAGCGGCCAGAAAATCTTTTTCGGTGATTGTGCCGTTTTCACTGGAGTCGGTATCAACCAGAATTTTCCAGATCCCATTTTCTTTTCGGAGTACTGCATGAAAGCGACCATAGTAGTCCATCGTTTTACCATCGGGCAACAGGTATGAAGTTTTATACACGCCTACTTCAACTGCCAGGTTGTTGTTGGCAATACGTTCGGTAAAGTGTAAGGTAAGTGTTCGTTTGCGTTTTGCTTGAATGTCTTCCTGATCGCCTTCGGTTTGCGATTTTTTATATTCATTCCAATTCCAAACAATTTTACTATCCCGCGGTGAGCGAACTACATCTTTAGAATGCACAGCCATAAAGGCATCGGCCTGGTGATTATTGAAGGCACTGATAAAGGGTTCCCAAACTTGTTTGTTGATTTCGGTTTGTGGCGTTTGGGCTTGCGTGGCAATAGTAACCAATAAGCACAAACCAGTAAGTATCATTTTCATTTTGTTGTTGGGTTTATACTTCCAACGAAAAGGAATTCGATTGAGTTACCGATACACTTGCTTAAAAACCTGGTCGCTGCCGGGTTCGCGTTGATGAATCGGGCCATTGTGGTTTTTCAAATAGCCACCGCTGCGATTGGTGAATTTGGTTTGAATTTCAGAAATAATGGAAAGCGCAATTTCGTCCGGAGCTTCGGCACCAATGTCTAATCCAATAGGAGCATGAATGCGTTCAAAATCAACTTCACTTACTGTAATTCCTACTGCCTTATACTCCACCAACATTTTATCGAAACGCTTGCGCGGACCGAGAATGCCAATGTAGGGCGTATTCGTTTTTAATAATTTCTTTAAGACATCGCGGTCGTACTCATAGTTGTGCGACATTAACACACAAGCCGTGTACGGAGTAATGTTGAAATCGCGATCGATAAACTCACGTTGGCATAACGAAAGCTTATCCGCAGTTGGAAAAAAAATAGGTGCAATGTGGGCCACGCACTCATCGGTAACACTCACATTCCAACCCAACGATTTGGCTAGTTCACTTACCGGTCTGGCATCAAATCCGCCTCCAAAAATGATTACCGAAATGGAAGGCTGAATCAGCTCAATAAAAACTTCTTGCTCAATACCATGTACAAGGTATTTGTGGGCTTGCGATTTACGTGACTTAAAAACTTTTTGCAAATCGGGTTTTACTGCTGCCGCGAGTGCTTCATTATGAAAATCACTTTGCACAATACCTTGTTCGGTTAACAATAGTTTTTCACCAACACCCAGTCCGCTAAATATAGTTGCCAGCGCCATGGGTGTTTGCGCATCCGCGAAAGCGGTAAACTGCTGAATGGTTTGTGTGTCGTTTACATCTAAAGGTTCAATCAACACATCAATTACACCATTACAACCTAACCCAATACCCAGGTTTTGATTGCTTTCTTCACGGGTATCGTACGTAACAGTAAAAGGTTTTTTGTCCGCCATTACCTGCCGCGCTTTGCGCAGGGCATCGCCTTCCAGGCAGCCGCCACTTATTGAACCTACCCAGCGGCCATCATCGGTAATTAACATGCGTGCACCGGGACTTCGGTATGAGGAGCCACGTACTTTTACGACCGTGGCCAGCGCAGCTTTGCGCTGATTGAAGTCCACATTTTGATAGGCTTTAACAATTGCTTTGAAATCTTTCATTTGCCCTCCAGTTCTTCTTCCTCTTCGTTGTGTGAAAAATAGTCTATACCCAGTAAATCTCCGGTATATTCTTTAAAGTGCAAAGTATCGCCTATGTGTTTCGTGTCGTAATGATTGGAGTGGCAATTCACCTTCAACACTTTTCCATTATCAACTTTAACAAAGGCAATCCATTGTTCGTGTTGCTCGGCCTGAATGGCGTAGTCGTATGAGCGGTAGCGGGCATTGGGTAATGCATGTGGCCCAACCGTGTTTTTACTGGGCACAAACACTTTATCTACAATTATACCTTTCATTAAATGAGGCTTGGAGAACAGCACATCGTACACCACTAATCCCACCAATACCAACGTGCCCGCAAGGGCCACCAGGGCAATACCAGTAGTAAATTTTTTGTTTTCCATTTTGCAAGGTGTTTACAAACTGAAGTTAGGCAAACCTTTGAATCTTCGTGCTTTTCTTGGCGAACTTGGCGGCTTTGCGTGAAAAAATTAAGAAACAAGAGTAACTCCGAAATGAAAGTTACCTAATTTCCAGAATCAGGAGCGCATTACTTTCCTTAGTTAGTAACGTATTAGTTATGAATCAAAACTTAATTACAAACGATTGCATAGAGCAAAAGCCTACTATCTGAACCGATTAGTTAACTCAATTGCCCGTCATTTGTTACTTTCGCAACCCGTTAATGCTTCAGTAAGTATGATTAAAACCTCCGATCTGTTCTCGTACAAAATTGATAAGCAGTACAGCAAGCCGGCAGCTTATTTTTCGATGGAGTTTGCCATCGACCAGCCGCTGAAAATATATAGTGGTGGCCTGGGTTTTCTGGCCGGGTCGCACATGCGCAGCGCCTATGAACTAAAACAAAACCTGATTGGAATCGGGATTTTATGGAAGTATGGCTATTACGATCAGGAGCGCAATATGGACGGAACACTTCGGGCCGGGTATGTTGAAAAAAACTATTCCTTTTTGACAGATACAGGTATTGTTTTTCCAATTACTATCCACAACCACCAGGTACATGTAAAGGCCTGGTTGCTGAAGCCGGAAGTTTTTAAAACAGCTCCACTCTTTTTGTTAAGTACCGATTTACCCGAGAACGATCACCTGGCGCAAACCATCAGCCACCGGCTGTATGATAGCCACGAATCGGCCCGGATCGCTCAGTCTATATTACTAGGAAGTGGTGGTGCCAAGTTGTTGGATATTCTTGAAAGAGAAACCGAGATATATCACATGAACGAAGGCCACGCGTTGCCACTTTGTTTTTATTTGCTGAACAAATACAACAACGATCTGGAAGAAGTGCGCAAGCGCGTAGTGTTTACTACACATACTCCCGAAAAAGCCGGTAATGAAGAACATGGTATTTCGTATCTGGATGTGATGAGTTTTTTCCATGGGGTGCCGAAAGAAACCGTAATGGAATTGTCCGCCCCCGATACAAACAATTTAAGTTATACACTGGCTGCATTGCGCATGTCGCGCATCTCGAATGGTGTTTCGTCATTGCACGGAGCAGTGTCACGCAAAATGTGGTCGGGCTTTGATGGCATTTGCGACATAACGTCCATTACCAATGCGCAGAACAAAACGTTTTGGATGGATACCATATTAGAAGAACATCACAAACAAGGCAATGACAAAGGCTTGACACTTCGCAAAAAAGAAATGAAGCGCGAATTGTTTGCTGTGGTAGCCAATCAAACCGGAAAAATTTTTGATGAGAACGTTTTAACCATTGTATGGGCCAGGCGCTTTGCGGCTTACAAACGGGCTAACCTGTTGCTCCGCGATTTCGAACGCTTTCTTGCTTTAGTAAACAACAAAGAATTTCCGGTGCAGGTTATTTGGGCCGGTAAACCTTATCCTGAAGATTATGGGGCAATTGGAATTTTTAACGACATCCATTGGAAAACCAAAGCACTTCCTAATTGTGCTATCCTGACGGGATATGAAATGGAACTTTCGCGTTTGTTAAAGCGTGGTTCTGATTTGTGGCTTAACACACCTAAAATGTTTCGCGAAGCTTCGGGTACTTCGGGTATGACAGCCGCTATGAATGGCAGCGTAAATCTCTCCATTCCCGATGGCTGGATACCTGAGTTTTCGAAGCACGGAAAAAATTGCTTTATCATTTCACCAGCCGAAACAGAAATAGCTGACGAACAGGATATGATCGAAAACGAAAACCTGCTTACACTTCTGGAAAAAGAAATTGTACCCATGTATTACCAAAAGCCAAAACAATGGACGGTCGTTGTGAAGCAAAGCATGGAAGATGTTGTGCCCATGTTTGACAGCAACCGCATGGCCCGCGAATACTACGAAAAGCTGTACACGATTGCTGGTACTAAAACAAAATCAAATAAGAGCAAGGAACTGGAAGTGATTTGATCCGTCAATTTTTTAAATCACTTTACCGGGTGCGCCCGCACGGTTAGCTCAATCCTTACTTCATCGGCCATGGTAGCACTATTGCCACCAACTTTAAAATGTTGGCGGTTGATCGTAAATGAGCCGATAAAAGTTTTTGTTTGGGTGCCGGTAGTTGTAAAAGAAATAGTAACCGGTTTGGTTATTCCTTTTATTGTAAGCAATCCGGTAACCTGGCTCCAATCAGTTGCTGAAACAATTTTTGTAGAACGAAACAGAATAGTCGGAAATTTTTCGGTATCAAAGTAATCCGCTTGCTTTAAATGCTTGTTGCGTAAATTAATTCCGGTATCAATAGTTTGGGCATCAACCTGTACATGGAAGTAACTCTTTTCGGAATCAGATTCATCAATAAAAATTTCGCCACGCAAGCCTTGTAGCGTTCCGGCTACGGTAAGTCCAAAATTTTTAATTGTAAACCTGACTGATCCCACGCTATCAATAGGGTTGTACAATTGTGCTGAAACGGGAATTGAAATAACTAACAATATCCCTTGCGCCAGCATCCGGCCTTTAAACAGATTACGACTCACAAAAACAGTGTCGGTTTAGTTAAGCATAGCCCGCGCAAATTCCACCGAAAAAGCTTCGCACCAAATATGCGCGTAAGGGTATTCAGCCAATGTAATAGAGGAGGGTATGGCGTAAGCTTGTTTACCGGTTGTTGATTTAAGTACACCCAACCGAATAAAACTTTTTGCGCCTATATCTTTGCTCAGATACACTTTCAAATCGGGGCCGTTTTGCGATTGAAACGGATCGAGTACCAATGTATATTCGCCATCTGATTCATAAACTGTAGCCGTACCACTTACAGTATGGTTAATGCCCATAATACTACCCATGCTGATTTTAGTTGCAGCATCGGTCATAAAGTTATCATTGGCGGGTTTGGTTGGTGTAGCTTCTTCAACTCCGCAACCTAACAGTAGTATCAAAAAAATTACAAATAGGTTCTTCATAGTTGTAACGGAATTTAGTTATAAATCTTACCTGAAATATTGATCTTAAAAACTTTAAATCTCAAGGAGTATCGTGTAAATTATTCTTTATCTATGATTACAAGCCAACTTTAAATCAAACACATAATCAGGTTAAAGGTTTTTGTAAACACCAAAGGCAAACAATAGGGATTTATCGCGAAAGCGGTTATTGGGCTCCGGCACTTGTTGCACGTTGGTATGGGTGGTGTATTCTGTAAATAAAAACTGAAGCCCGCCCTTTACGCCCCATGTTTCTTTCCATTGATATTTTAAGAATAATTCCGAGTTAAGTGTGCCCAGGTCGTTATCGCTAATCAGTAATAAATTAAACAAAGTTGGTTTTGCGTGTTCTTGTTGACCAAATACACCGTTAATGTAGCTGCCTGATTTTTCGGTGCCAATGGATAGCCCAATTGCATCTATATTAAATCCTATTGCAAGACGGGAATTTATTTGATAGCCCAAATGAATGGCTGCATTAAGTGCATTTACTTGTGGGGATTGAATCAGAAATGTATCGATGTTAGCTGCAATATTTTCTTTAAATATAACAAGGGGCCCGGTACTGCCGGAGGTGAGTTTGGCAGGTGCAGTAATGTAATATTGATTTTGACCGATATAAGAAGTAACGCGTGCACCTACCCCGAGTTCAAATTTTTTCTTAGTGCCCAATTGCCAGGCGTATGTGTACATGGCTGAAAGCGAACCTTCATAGCTACCAACAGCACCGGTTATATCAAACTGTTTTTTCTGAGCGAAAGCAATTGTAGCAGCAAGTGAAAGCAGAATACTGAACCTGATTTTCATGCATGAAAAATTTCAATTTAAAGCTAAGACACTTAAAGTTGTTACGGTGTCGCAGAGATGACAACTACTTCAAATTTTCCAAATCCCGAATCAAAATTTGCCTCCGATCGAAGTTGATCAGGTTTTTTTCTTTTAATTCGTTCAGGATAGTAGTAACCGTTTGCCGGGAGGTTCCTGTAAGGGCTGCAATATCTTTGTGTGTAAGCCGCGTGGGTATCATCGTTTCAAAACCGACTTTCTTTCCTTTCCAGGCTGCGGTGTCTTTCAGAAATTCAACAATGCGGGTGCGGGCATCTTTGTAAACCAGCAACTCAAGTTTGCGTTCTAACTTTATCAGGCGCAGGCCAATCAGTTTCAGCAGTTTAAAACTAAGCTCCTTGTTTTCTTTCATCAATGCTTTTAATTCTTCCAGGCTTAACGGGCAAATGGTTGTGTTTTCCATGGCTTGCGCAAAATCTTTTCGTACTTCTTCGCCCGCTAATGCCAGTTCACCAAAGATTTCTCCGGTGGTTAAAATAGAACTGATTACTTCTGTACCGGTTTCCTGATAGTGGCCAATCCGAACCCGGCCTGAAACAATCATGTATATATGTGTGGCCTGCTCAGCCGGAAAGTAAATGAATTGATCTCGCGTAAAGTTCAGATACGTGTGCTTCTCGGCCATCGTCTTTACTTTGTGCGGACAAAGAATCTGGTACAGGTTTACGCTTTCAAAATACCAAAGGGCAGCTGTATTCATTTTAGACAATAGAAGTATTAAGTTAGCGAAAAAATTAAACCCTTGTTCATGTCTCCATTAACGCTTAGCGAAATCTGGATTTACCCAATAAAATCGTTTGCCGGAATTCGCGTAAAGCAAGCCAAACTTAAACAAAAAGGTTTGGAGGGCGACAGACGTTGGATGCTGATGGACGAAACGGGTAGGTTCATTACACAACGCGAACATCCTAACCTGGCCTTGTTTGATTTAAGTATTGACAATGCAGGGTTGCTGGTTGTAAATCGTATAACACAGCAAAAATTGGTGGTTGATAATCATAGTACCTTAACCGGTACGGAATATGCGGCCACTATTTGGGATGATGAAGTGAAAGTGGTTGAACCCGATATGAAGTACAGCAACTGGTTTTCCAAACAGGTGGGCATTGCTTGTAAACTGGTATTTTTTCCTGAAACCAATGTGCGAAATGTTGATCCAAAGTATGCCAGCAATCAGGAACAAGTAAGTCTGGCCGATGGTTATCCGTATTTGATAATCGGACAAAGTTCGCTCAACGATTTGAACAGCAGGTTGGAAGTACCGGTAACCATGCAGCGCTTTCGGCCCAATTTTGTGTTTACCGGTGGCGAAGCATTTGAAGAAGATGGCTGGCAGCATTTTAAGATTGGCGCCAATTTGTTTAGAGGGGTAAAGCGATGTGCCCGCTGTGTATTAACAACGGTTAATCCCCAAACAGGCGAAAAGGGTAGCGAGCCACTGCTTACCTTATCGAAATACAGAAAAGAAGAAAACAAGATTTTTTTCGGACAAAACGTAATAGCTTTGAGTCTTGAAAATTTAATAAGCGAAGGCGATGAAATTACAATGGAGTAGTGTTCAGGCTGCTGTGTTTGGCACGGTGTTACTAATGGCATGTGGAAATGAAAAGCCGTTACCCATTTTTGGGCAGCGCGAGTTGGTAGGCACCGATACAGTTTATCACACCATTGCGCCCTATCAATTTGTAGATCAGGATAGCGCTGTAATTACCAATGCTACTTTTAAAGATCAGATATACGTGGCCGATTTTTTCTTTACCTCGTGCCGCACCATTTGCCCGATTATGAAAACCCAAATGTTGCGTGTGTACGAAGCTACAGCCGAAATGCCCGATGTAAAAATTCTTTCACATACGATCGATCCGGAATATGATACGGTGGCACTGCTTCACGATTTTGCTGAACGTTTAGGTGTTACCAGTAATCGTTGGCATTTTGTTACCGGTGTAAAAGATTCCATTTACAAAATAGCACAAACCAGTTACTTCGCTACAGCTATGGAAGACAAAAGTGAGCCCGATGGGTTTATTCACAGTGGTGCCTTTTTATTAATCGATAAGAAGCAACGTATTCGCGGTAAGTACGATGGCACCAAGGAAGCCGAAGTAAACAAACTGATAGCCGACATCAAGAAACTCCGCAGGGAAGATGCGCAATAGTATTGTTGGGTTCATATTCCTGGCTATTGCCTGTGTGCCGGGCCAGCGCGATGTTAAGTTTCAACAATACTATGCCGAAGGCGAAGTTCTCTATCAACAACATTGCGCCAATTGTCACCAGGCCGATGGTTCGGGTTTGGGAAAGTTGTATCCACCATTAGCCAAATCCGATTTTCTTGAAAAAGGTCCGGAAGCTGTACTCTGTTTGATAAAATACGGAGTAGAAGGCGAGATGATTGTAAACGGAATTACCTATAACAAAGCCATGCCCGGCATACCTTCCCTAACTGAACTGGAGATAGCCGAAATAGTAACTTATATCCTCAACAGTTGGGGCAACACCAGCGAAATGGTAGAGGTAAATCAGGCGTCTCTCATACTTGACACCTGTTCTGAAACGCCATGATTTTTAGTTAGTCCTGTTTTTTTTCTAATTTTCTACCGTTACCAAAGCCTTGCGTGAAACGAACTACCTATAAAAAACTGGTTTACCGTTTATCAAGTGTACTGCTTTTTTATACCGTTATTGTTTTTTGGCTCCATTACCTGGAGCAGGATGCACCCAACTCAGACATGGCTACCTGGCAAGATGCCCTGTGGTATGTGGTGGCAACCATTACTACCATTGGTTATGGCGATGTAGTACCCGTAACCTATGCAGGGCGCACAATCGGTTTTATAGTAATGCTATCCAGTCTTGGTATTTACGGTTTAGTGATAAGTCAGATTACAAATTTTATGAATACAGTAAGAGAACAGCGTGAGTTGGGCCTGAATGGTACCGACTTTAAGAATCACGTAGTGATTATAGGTTGGAACGACTTTGGAAAATCGGTAATCAGTCACCTGGTGGCGGCCGGCAAGCAAGTGGCCATCATTACCAAAGACCGGTCATCAATCGATTCCATTCGGGAATATTACAACTCCGATCAGGTTTACACCCTGTACACCGATTACTCCAATTACGACATGTTGGAGAAATCGAACATTCGCCAGGCCTCAATTGTATTTGTGAATATGAATGACGACACCGAGAAGCTGGTGTACGTGATTAACCTGAAAAAACATTTCTCTAACCTGAATTATGTAGTAACGCTGGATAATGGAAACCTGAAAAACACCTTTCAGAATGCCGGAGTTACTTATACCATCTGCAAGAATGAAATTTCGGCTAAGTTAATGGCCAGTTATATTTTCGAGCCCGATGTGGCTTTGTTTAGCGAAGAGATTTTAGCGTATGCCCAAACTGAAACGGATTACGACATTAAACAAATGAAAGTGCCTGCAGGAAATTCTTTTATTGGAACATTTTACGATAAGGCTTACTTCGATTTAAAAAAAACCTGCAATGTAATTTTAGTTGGCCTGGTAAAAATGAAAGATGGCAAGCGCCATTTTATGAAAAACCCTGAAGGAGCGGTAACGATTGAAGAAGGCGATTACCTGGTTATGATGATGGATGGCACCGCGCGCACTAAATTGAAAAAACAATTTTTGATTCATGAAGAGGCATAAAATGAAGGGCGGGCCCCTCAGCCCGCCCTAACCCCAAAAACCAAACCCCACAACACTTCCCGGAGAACCCGGGACCTCACAGTCTTTATTGTTAATTAATTCACAATTTCCACATCATCCAGGTTGATAAACTCAAATTCAACCCCGTTTTTCAATTCAACAAAGATTACGCTGTCTTTGTTCACTTTGCCTGCTAAAATTTGTTTCGAAAGTTCATTTAAAATTTCGCGCTGCATTACCCGTTTTAAAGGCCTTGCACCAAATTGCGGATCGTAACCCAGTTTAGCCAAACGTTCCAATGCGGCCTCAGCTATATCAAGTTTAACGCCACTTTCTAACAAACGTTTCTGCACCAACTTAAATTGTATTTCTACAATTTTTCTAATATCTGTTTTACTCAACGGACGGAACATGATGATTTCATCAATGCGGTTGATAAACTCTGGCCGTACCGATTTCTTCAACATGGCCAGCACCTCGTCTTTGGTGCTTTCCAAAACTTCAAAATAATTTTCGTCAGTAATTTTTTCGAAGTTCTCTTGAATTATATGCGAACCAATGTTGGTGGTCATGATTACAATCGTGTTTTTAAAATTCGCAACGCGACCTTTGCTATCCGTTAACCGGCCATCATCCAACACTTGTAATAAAATGTTAAACACATCGGGGTGTGCCTTTTCAATTTCGTCCAACAGAATTACCGAATACGGTTTTCTGCGTACAGCTTCTGTTAATTGTCCGCCTTCATCGTACCCCACATAACCGGGCGGTGCGCCAATCAATCTGCTCACACTATGACGCTCCTGGTACTCGCTCATATCAATGCGTACCATTGCGTTCTCATCGTTAAACAGGTAATCGGCTAACGCTTTTGATAACTCTGTTTTTCCAACACCTGTGGTGCCCATAAAGATAAACGAACCAATAGGCCGCTTCGGATCTTGTAATCCCGCACGACTTCTGCGCACGGCATCACTCAACGCGCGAATGGCTTCTTCCTGACCTGCTACACGCTTGCTCAGTTCATCTTCCAGCGTTAGCAACTTTTCGCGTTCGCTTTGCAGCATCTTACTTACGGGTATGCCCGTCCAGCGTGCCACTACTTCAGCAATATCATCACTGTCAACCTCTTCCTTCAAAAGCGAGTGTTCGCCTTGCATCGCTTTCATCTGGTCCTGCATTGCTTTAAGACGTTTTTCAGCCTCGGTTATTTTACCATACCTGATTTCAGCCACGCGACCGTAATCACCGGCCTTCTCGGCTTGTTCAGCTTCTTGCTTTAACCTTTCCAGATTTTCTTTTTCTGCACGCAGGTTGTTTACAATTCCTTTTTCATTTTCCCACTGTGCTTTTAGGGTGTTGCGTTGTCCGCTCAGCTCGGCAATTTCTTTCGTAAGAATTACTTCTTTGTCTTTATCTTTTTCTCTGCGGATGGCTTCGCGTTCAATTTCCAACTGCATGATCTTGCGATTGAGTTCATCCAGTTCTTCGGGCAACGAATCCATTTCCAAACGCAACTTCGAAGCGGCTTCATCCATTAAGTCGATTGCCTTATCGGGAAGAAAACGTTCTGAAATATACCTGCTGGATAATTCTACCGAAGCAATTACCGCATCGTCTTTAATACGCACACCGTGGTGCAGTTCGTATTTATCTTTTATACCGCGAAGGATAGAAATTGAATCTTCCACCGATGGTTCATCTACCAAAACGGATTGAAACCTGCGTTCAAGCGCTTTGTCTTTCTCGATGTATTTCTGATATTCTTTTAGAGTAGTAGCACCAATCGCATGGAGTTCACCTCTAGCCAATGCTGGCTTTAATAAATTAGCAGCATCCATAGCGCCCTCGCCACCACCGGCACCAATCAAGGTGTGGATTTCATCAATAAACAAAATGATTTCACCATTCGAATCGGTTACTTCTTTAATAACCGCTTTCAATCGTTCTTCAAACTCGCCTTTGTATTTCGCTCCGGCCACGAGCAAACCCATATCCAACGAAACCAATGTTTTGGATTTTAAGTTTTCAGGCACATCGCCATTTACAATGCGTTGAGCCATACCTTCAACAATAGCAGTTTTACCAACACCGGGTTCGCCTAAAAGAATTGGGTTGTTTTTGGTTCTGCGCGAAAGAATCTGCAACACGCGCCTGATCTCTTCATCGCGACCAATTACCGGATCAATTTTTCCAGCTTTAGCCAATGCGTTTAAGTTTTTGGAATAGCGCTCAAGCGATTTATACTTGGCTTCTGCATTTTGATCGGTAACGGAAGCGCCACCGCGCAATTCTTTAATGGCTTTGATGAGCGAACTTTTTTCGAAGCCCGCATCTTTCATAAGTGCACCTACTTTGTCTTTTGAATTAAGTAAGCCTAACAAAAGGTGTTCAATAGCAATGAATTCGTCTTTGAATTCGCGCAGTTCTTTTTCGGCTTGCTGCAACACGTTGTTGGAAGCCGCTGATAAATACGCTTGCTGGCCGCTTACTTTAGGATAACCGTTTACAAGTTCAGCCAGTTTGGTTTCAAGAATGTTGGCATTAATGTTCAGTTTTTTGAACACATAAGTAGAAACATTCTCATCTGTTTCCAGAATAGCTTTTAAAATATGCCCCGGCTCAATAGCTTGTTGTTGATGGGCCGTAGCTATCTCAGCCGACTTCTGTAAAGCCTCTTGAGATTTTATAGTGAATTTATCGAATGTCATAACAGATGATTTTACCTGCGAAGCATCAAATCTGAATCCACATACAAAAGAATATCTTTTTAAGAAATTTTGTCATTAAATTGATCGAAATTGGTTCACTACCAGCCAGTTTGACTCGCACTATGACAAAGAGGACTTCACGAACAAAATCAAACCCCAATCATTTACTCATTGAAGTAGCCTGGGAAGTTTGTAATCAGGTTGGCGGAATTTATACGGTAATTCGTTCCAAAGCTCCTGCTATGACTCGCAACCATAGTGGACATTATTGTATGGTTGGTCCCTACCTGAATAAAAATATTTTAGCAGAACTTGAACCTTTAGATGATGCAGCGGATGTGTTTGGACTTGCAGCAGCCAATCTGCGCAAGCGAGGCTATGAAGTTATGTATGCCGATTGGTTGATTACCGGAAAGCCACGCGTGATTTTACTTAACCCCAATGCGGTTGAAGAAAAAGTCCGCAATGTGATTAAGTATTTGTTGTGGAAAAATCATGCCGTTAGTACGCCTGAAAAAAATGAATTAATTGACCAGGTAATAGGATTTGCTTACCTCACCAAATTGTTTGTTGATGAGTTGGTAAAAATTGCAAGTAACGATTACAAACTGTTGGCTCATTTTCATGAGTGGATGGCAGGCTTACCGATACTGGATATTAAACGTGAAGCACTACCGGTGCGAACTATTTTTACCACCCATGCCACACAGTTGGGTCGGCACCTGGCCATTAACTCGCCACTATTTTATGCACACCTTCCATTTTTTAAATGGGAAGATGAAGCCGGTAAGTTTGGTGTAGAAACGGAAGCGGCTATTGAATATGGCTGTGCACAGAAATGCGATGTAATGACAACCGTAAGCGATGTTACGGCTCGCGAATGTAAACATCTGCTACGCAGAAAACCCGATTTTATTTTGCCAAATGGTTTGAATATACAACGGTTTGAAGCGTTGCACGAGTTTCAGAATCTGCATTCGCAATACAAAGAGCAGATACATGAGTTTGTGATGGGGCATTTCTTTAACTCGTATGCGTTTGATCTGGATAAGACTGTTTACTTTTTTACATCGGGACGTTACGAGTACAAAAACAAAGGCTTTGATCTCACGCTGGAAGCATTGATACATCTCAATCACCAATTGAAAGAAGAAAAATCCGATTTAACGGTAGTCATGTTCTTTGTAACCAAACGCGATTTCTACAGCATTAAACCCGAGGTGTTGCAGTCGCGCGCAGTAATGGAAGAAATTCGACAAACGTGCGATGCCATTCAGCGGCAAGTTGGTAAGCGATTGTTTTTTGAAAGTACTATGCGGCAAGATCATCGACTGCCGCAGCTAAATGATTTTGTGGATGAATACTGGAAGTTGCGTTACCGCAGAACCATACAATCCTGGAAGAGCAATAAAATGCCCTTGCCGGTTACGCATAAACTGATTGATGAGGACAATGATGACATACTTCAGTTTCTGGTGCGCAGAAATTTATTGAATCGCAAAGAGGATAAAGTAAAAATTGTCTATCATCCGGATTTTATTAACTCCACCAATCCATTGTTTGGAATGGATTATAGCCAGTTTGTGCGCGGTTGCCATTTGGGAATTTTCCCCAGCTATTACGAACCATGGGGTTACACTCCATTGGAATGTATGGCCAGTGGTGTGCCGGCTGTTACCAGCGATTTAAGTGGCTTTGGTGATTACTTATTGCAGAACATGCCCGACCATGAAAAGGGCGGCATGTTTGTAGTAGAACGTGGTAAACGCACGTTCGATTGGAGTGCGCGTCAGTTGGCTGTGTTTCTGCACAAGTTTTTACAACAAGATCGCAGAAGCCGCATTATGCAACGTAACAATGTAGAAAACTATTCTTCTGCATTTGATTGGGATAATTTGATTACACACTATGAAGAGGCTTATCAGAAGTTATTGAATTAACCAGTTACCAGAGACAATATTTAGTAATCGGTTTTTAGTGAGTTAGTCAAACCAACCAGAAACCTCCCGATAGCTATCGGGAAAATAGCAACCAGTAACCAAAATGCTTCCCTACTTTCCATTTGCCAAAGGTTTTGATTTAAAGATGGGCACCAGCTTGTTGGCGGACGAACTACGTGTGGTAGAATGTGATGAACATTATCTGCATGAAATTTCGTTGAAGCGGAAGATGTTAACTGAAAATCCGGAGTGGTATTTTCTGACTAACCCCAACACAAGCCTTGCTCAATGGGAAGCGCTTGACCTTATACTTACCGGTCTCGCTAAAAATTATCCGCAGTATTTTCAACTTTCTAAAGAAGGCAATTTATGGAACTGGAAAAACTTTTTACTGAACGAAACGCACACTTTTGTTTGGGGCGATAACAACACTTTACCCTTTCAGCCATTAGAGTGGGTTGGGCGACAGGTACAGGAAGATTTGATTTTATTAAATTCGGATTTGATTGTAGTGGCCGGGCAATTATGTTTTCCGAGTGGTTGGAGTTTGAGTGACAAAATGAATCAGCACTTTATTAAAGTTCATGCTCCGCTGCCACAGATTACGGAGAGCATGATTCAATCGGCCAACAAATTATTGGAAAGAATACCTGTGCATAAACCAGTGGTTCGCAACAACTGGGGTTTTCGCGTGTGCGATTGGCTCGATCTTTCTACACGGCAATCAGAAGCGTATCAGAAATTGTTACAGGAAACAGCTAGCTCGTTACAAGCAGCTGATGTAGGAGAGAAGATCTTTGTGCGCGTAGAACATCAGACTTTGTCCAGACTTCCTCAATCAAATCATATTTTATTTACGATCCATACTTACCAGAGTAAATTGAAAGATGAGGTTACCGATCCACAGCGGGCAAAGGCACTAGCTGCTTTCGTGCAGCAGGTTCCGCATGATTTGCTTGCATATAAACAGATGTTGCTAATTGCTGATAAACTAAAAGCCTATCTGGCCGGCTTTTAACTCCGCTGGTAAAAATTGGCTGTTGAGTTTTAACGGATTCTGTTATCTTTCTTTTCCATTAACAAAAACTACTACCTATGACTACCTCACGCAGAGAATTTATCAAGAAGAGTGCATTTGCACTGGCTGGAACTTCTTTTCTGGCCGCATGTGCTACCGGTACCAAAGAAGCCGCAGCTCCAAAACATTTATTAGGCTTGCAATTGTATTGCGTGCGCGATGAAATGGGTACTGATCCGCTGGGTACGTTACAGGCGCTTGCAAAAATGGGTTATCAGCATGTAGAACATGCGTGGTACCGCGAGCGGAAGTTTTACGGATGGACTCCGCAAGAGTTTAAAAAAATTCTTACCGATTTAGGTATGTCCATGCCCAGCGGCCACACCGTGTTGGCACCTCAGCATTGGGATGAAACCAAAAATGATTTTACCGATGAGTGGAAATATACCATTGAAGACGCGGCATTTATGGGGCAACAATATGTAATAAGCCCGTGGATGGACGAATCTGTTAGAAAATCGGAAGACGCTTTGAAGAAACAACTAGAAATTTTTAACAAGAGTGGTGAGTTGTGTAAAAAGTCAGGGATGATGTTTGGGTATCATAATCACGATTTCGAATTCAGCGAAAAGTATGGTGACCGCACGTTGTACGATATTATTTTAATGGAGACCGATCCGAACCTGGTGATGCAACAACTGGATACAGGCAATTTATACAATGGTGGCGCAAAAGCAATTGATGTTATTACCAAATATCCGGGTCGGTTTCAGAGCATGCACGTAAAAGATGAAATTGAATTGCCCGAAGCTGGTGAGCATGGAAAATTTGAGAGCACCATTTTAGGCAAAGGCATAGTAAGCTTGAAGGAAGTGGTTGATCTGGGTCGTGATACTGGAACCGTTCATTTTATAATTGAACAAGAAGCCTATCAAGGCAAAACTCCGCTGGAGTGCATGAAGGAAGATTATGAGGTGATGAAGAGTTGGGGGTATTAATATAAATTTAAAATTATTGCGGGTCGTGTGGCCCGCAACAATTTTGGTTTCTAAGTTAGAATGGAAGACAGAGCAAAGATCATTAACTTTTATTTGGAGAAGTTGTCCGACAAAAATTTTGAAATCTCGGATGTCAGGAGAGATTTAGAAAAGAATAATTTTCAAGAGGATGAAATCAAAATAATTGTCCGGCTTGTTGATAATGAATTGCAGAGAAGAGTATTAATAAAATCAAATAATAAAGCTTCAATCGACTTAATTTCTATTGGTGCAATACTAACTTCTTTAGGCGCGGGTATTACTATTGCAACATACACGGGATTGATTAACATGGGTAACTCGTTTTTGATTGTTTATGGACCATTCTTGGGAGGATTATCAATTCTAATGACTGGGTTGGCCAAAAGAACCAGAAAGTAAAAACGAATTCATAGAAAATTAGAAGCTCTTTGTTACGCATACAGACTAATTGATAGTAAGTTCAGATTTTTGTTCATAAATTTCTTAGCCGCTAAACATCAAAATCATGCTGGGCGAATTAAGCACTTCCGAAATTGAATCTGTACTCGCACAAAATGTGGTAGGGCGATTAGGTGTGCATGCCGCAGGCAGGGTTTATATAGTGCCGGTTACATATGTGTACGAACAAGGTACGGTTTATGGCCACACTACTGAGGGTATGAAAATTGATTTACTCCGTAAAAATCCAGATTGCTGTTTTGAGGTGGATGAAATTAAAACCATAGCTAATTGGCAAAGCGTAATAGCGTGGGGCCAGTTTGAAGAATTGCAAGGTGTGGAGGCTTCAAAAGTGATGGAAAAAATTTCTTCGAAGTTAATGCCCTTAGTGCCAAGTGAAACGAGCTACGCTTCGCGGATGGGCCCAACCTCTTCCGGTCGCATCTCTACGCAACTGGGTAATTCAATTGTGTATCGCATTCTACTTACTGAAAAAACTGGTCGCTACGAACGCTGAGAGTCCATCCAGTCATTCAACTTCGCGGCTATTTCAGGAATCAGATTTTTCTTTCCAGCTTTAAAACTATGATCAGCACCCTCAAAGGCTGCAAGTGTTGCATGTGGATGTTTTGAACAAACCCCGGTAATTAAATCCCAACTCGCCAACGCATCTTTGGTTCCTTGTAAGAACAACATCGGAATTTTTATAGCAGCCAGATGTTCGGCCCGATCTACCCCAGGGTTGCCAGCGGGATGTAATGGAAAACCCACAAAAGCCAACCCATTTACAAATGGTAATGGATTGGCAGATATGTATTGTGAAGTCATTCGTCCACCAAAAGATTTTCCGCCTGCTATGAGTGGAAGCTTCGGAAACAATTCATGCGCTTTCGCGATTGCAGCGGCAACCGCTACATGAGCAACGGCTGGAAAATCGGGGCGCTTTTTCTTTTGTTCGGTGTAAAGAAAGTTATAACGCAACGTAGCAATTTGTAAAGATGCCAGTTCCTCAGCCAGATCTTTCATAAATTTATGATGCATGTTAGTACCGGCTCCGTGGGCAAAAACGTAAACTGCTTTCGCCTTGGGTGGCTGATACAGTTCGGCCGAGATAGTTTCGTTTTTAACAGGCAGGATAAATGATTTAATTTCGTAGGCCATTGCGTAAGTCGGTTGCGCGACATTAATATCAACAATTTTCTAAAACTAAATCCACTTGCCAGTTGTTTTTCGTAGGTAGGATAGATTTAAAATTCAAAATTTAAGATTTATGAAACAGATAGTAGTAATATTCCTCGGTGCTATCATCGGCCTCCAAGCATGCGCTCAAACCAAATCACCAAAGGAAACGCCTGCCCCCGATACGATTAAACGAATTGTTCGAACCGAGGCCGAGTGGAAAAAAATTTTAACACCCGAGCAATTTTATGTACTCCGGCAAAAAGGAACCGACATGCCTTTTACCGGAAAATATTATTTGCATAAAGAAAAGGGTGTGTATCAATGTGCCGGTTGCCACACCGAATTATTTACTTCTGATATGAAATTTGATTCAGATTGCGGCTGGCCCAGTTTCGATAAAGAAATTGAAGGCGGTAAAATCAAAAAAGTAAAGGATACTTCGCACGGCATGGTGCGCACCGAAATTGTTTGTACGAAATGTGGCGCGCACCTGGGCCATTTGTTTGACGATGGCCCAACTTTAACCGGTATGCGTTACTGTGTTAATTCTACCTCGATTGATTTTAAGAAGAAGGAGTAAAATAATTTAGAATTTTTAATTCTACGATCAATTTCAAGCTTAACAAATGCAGCTTACTGATTCATAAACTTCCCGATTTCATTTAAAAACCGATCGGGGTCTTGCCAGAAATTACGACTGTAAACTCGCAAAAAAGGCCAGGCCTTTAAGTCCAGTAATTGTGGTGTTAAGGCATGATCGGCACGGGCACTCATACTTTTGTAATAATTACTATCATCGGTAAGAATTGCACCAATAGGTTTTGCTTTTCTTATTACGGTCAGATCATGAAAAGGAACCGCATGTTCTTCCAGTTCAAAGTCGGTCCATTTTTGCTGCGCACGTTTTTTTATTTCGTCTTTTAACCGCATGAAATTATTTCGCACAGTTGTTTGCGGTATGCCGGGTTTAAACGCTCCAGTTGCAACCTGCCAGGCATATTGCAAATAGGCTTTTAAAAGCTTAGGGCCGGCATGTAATGTTTCTTCAACTTGCAACTGGTCGGGCATAAAGCTGCAAACCACTATTACTTTTTCGCGGGCCCGGCTTACAGCCACGTTTAAGCGGTTCTCACCTCCTGCCAGATTCAGACTACCGAATTGTGCCGGCACGCGATTATTTTTATCGGGCGCGTAGCCAACCGAAAACAGCACTGTGTCGCACTCATCGCCTTGTACGTTTTCAATATTCTTTACAAAAACCGATTGCGGAATAGTACCCAGTGTATCTTCTAACAAATCCAGAATCAGGTTTTGTTGTGGTGCGTTGAAGGTGATAACACCAATGGATTTATCGGCCTGTGCTTTAAGCATTGTAACAACATGGTTTACAATGTGTGTAGCCTCAGTCATGTTCGTATTATTCACCCATTGTCCGCTAACCTGTTCGTATATAATAGCAGGCTCACCGGCTGTTATAGCTTGCCGATGCGGCAACAACTGCAATTCCCCTTTATAAAAGTGTTGATTTGAGAAATCAATTAGTTCTAATGATTTACTTCGATAATGTCCTTGCAGCGTGGTTGTAATCAGGTACCGGCTGCATAAATCCAACAACGAATCAACTTCAGCATCGGCATGTATTTCTTCTTCCTCTTGCCACCGCGCCTGGTAAAAATCACCCGGCTTTAACTGCATGGCATCGCCTGCTATAATGGCTTGTTTGCCGCGATACAAAGCCGGAATGCCACGTTCTGCATAACATTGCGAGGCCTCATCAAAAATTACAAGATCAAACAATTCTTCCATCGGGAAAATTGCCGATACCGATTCGGGCGAAGCCAGCCAGCACGGAATCACCTTAAAAAGTTCTTCTTCAAATGAAGCTACCAGTTTTCGTACCGGCCAGATCTTTTTCTTTTTTGTTACCTGATGCAATAAATCGCGATAGGAAACCCGGTTGTTCAATCGGTTTACTTTAAGGTCTTCAATTATTTTTTCGCGCGCCCGCAACAAAATAATCTCTTCACTTAACTCCTGTTTTTCTTTAATCAGATCGCGCAACTCGTTTTCCAACAATCCAATTTTGCCTGACGACACCATGCGCAATTCCGGGCTGCGCATTTCCAGGTGATCAATCCACGCCAATGCAAGGCTGTTCAGAAATAATGCCTTCATCTGGTACTCATCCCAGGTAGGATGAAGTTCAAACAACTTGTGCAATACTTGCCTTTCTACCGAACTTAAACTTTCAACCAGCTTATCAAACTCGCATAATGAATCAAAATCTGTTTTCAAACTTTCTAATAACCGCTGGCTAAACCAAGGTTGTGCTGTAATGGAATTAATTTGACTGGTTGTGAGCAGTTGGCTCCACGTTTCTCTTAATGCCGGAATAGGCCTCAGCAATTCAAACAATGAATCTAACCGACTAATGAACTCATGCCGCGTAAGGGCAGCCGGATCGATAATACTTTTTAAACCACGGATATTAGTAAATACAAGTTTGGCCTGCAAAGCAAAATGCTGATCGGCAAACCACTGAACAAACTCTTTCTGCGATAAGGATTCTGGTACCTGTTTAAGCCACGTTTTCGCTTTCAACTTAGATAAATTGTGTTCCAGGTTTAAACGATTATCCAGCCTGCGTTCCAGAATACTGAACCCTTGTTTGTTGCTGGGTAATTCATTTTGCACAAGGGTACGTTTAATCAAAAACTTATCTTGCGAAAATAACTCCCAGCGGATAAGGCCGATCAATCCTTTGCGGGCCTTCATGCTGCGGTACAATGCTTTTTGCAAAGTTCCTAATTGGTTGGCCTGCGTGTATGATTCCGGCCCTTCATTCTCAAAACAACTTAATGTATTCTTTTCTGTGTTCGATAACCAAAGTGCGCTCGTCTCTTCATCGGTTTCAATCAGCATGCTTTGAAAGTATCGGTAGATGGAATCATTGGTAAGCAACGACTTTATTTCATCAACCTGCGATTTTTTTTCGATCAGTCCCAGACATTGTTCCCAATCCAACCGTGTTCCCATTTTTTCAACTAAATGCGATGTGAGTTGCTGAAAATACGTACCAATGTCTTGAATTGTTTTGCGGATGGTAATCTCATCGCTGGCCTGTAATGAGGTAAATGATTTACGTTCTTTCCACGGGTAATCGCTGCGCGCTAATGTTTGGGCATAATGCACATAGGTGGTGAGCTTGCGTAAAAATGCATTTAATGTATCATACCGAAAGTATGAAAATTCTTGCTTAAGGTTAATGGATTCTTGCGCGGGATTGGACTGCAGGTATAACTCTTTAATAGTTGTGCCGCAGGTTTTTTCATCGTACAGGGCATGCTTGAAATTATCAAGATCTTCGGTAATTTGATCGATGCGATGACTGAGTTGTAAAAACTTTCGGTCTAACTGAATGGCATCAATGCTGATGTTGCGCGACTTGTATTCGTCTAACCGATTTATCTGTCGGGCTATCTTTTCATAAATTTCTTTCCGATCGTTTTTGAAGTCGTGTACTAGCGCTGCATAGTCGGTTAGTTGTTTACTTTGCAGGCGGCTATATACTACATCCAATGCTGCCCGTTTCTGGCACACAACCAACACGCGTTTGCCGGTAGCCAGCGCATCGCCTATCAGGTTGCAAATTAATTGCGACTTGCCGGTACCAGGCGGCCCCTGCACTATAATGGAGTGCCCTAACTTTACAGCCTTCAATGCATTCTCCTGCCAGATATCTGCCGGGTAAGTAGAGTAGATCTTTTCTTCCTTTACCTGCTGAATAAAATTTGGGGTGTTGGGTTGCAGAGCTGAGCGCGCTTCAAAAAAACTTTCCAGATCAGAAACAGTATCCTGCTCAATCAACTTCAGGTAATCGGGAACCAGAAAAGAACTTGCCTGCGGAAAAATTCCCAACACAGCTTTTGGAAATAGTTTAAGTTCTCCGGTTTTTAAACCTTGTTCAAATTCATCGCGCTTCAGGTTTACAAATGGTGTAAGCTCATCGCGAAAATTATCGGAGTTGAAATTTAATTCAAACTCATTTTTTTGTAGCAATTGATAGATAGCCGTGCGAAATGCGGTGCTGTCGCGATCAACATCTTCAAAGGTTTCTTCCAGCAATGCTTCACTGGGTTTAACCTGATTGTAGTACGCATAAGCCAATAAAAACGATTTATTGAAGGTGATTTCGGCATCTTCGCGTGGCTCCAACCACCATTGATTGTTTTGAATAGTAAGCGATACCGGAAAAAATAAGAGTGGGCATCGCACGGGTGTATCGTCTTTAAACTTTCCTTGCACCATTGGCCAACCAACGTGCAAGTCTTTAGAACCACGTTCATCAAAAATAAACTGATCGATACGTTGCAGCTTTTTTAATTTTTTGCTGGCTTCGTTGGCCGCTTCCATGCGGCTATCCAATACCGGGCAAATAAATTTTGGCTTTTCGGCAATCAATGCGTTGATTAAACTAAACGCAGGTTCGCCATTTAACTGACTTAACTCCTGCACATCAATAAACTGATCGGCCGTAAGGCGTGCCAGAAATAACGAGCGGTTGTTTCCCGAAAGGTTGGTGAGTCGCCTCAGGTAGGTAGTGAGCAGCTTTTTGGTTTGATCAGTAGCCACGCTATGGATTTAAGGAGAGGTAAGGTACTATTTTGTTATAAAACGCTTCATCTACCAGTGCTATTTTCTTTACATCATCCACCGTTGTAAAATTTCCGTGCTGAAAACGATAAGTGGTAATTGCTTTCGCCAAAGTGTATGTGATGTACGGATGGTTTCTCAACTCTTTTTCAGTAGCCTGATTTAGAATTATTTTCCGGGGTTGATAGGATGCATTCACAAAATATTTTTCCTGCATGCGCATAATCACAACACTGTCCAACCCATGTACTTCACGCAACTGATTAATTGAAACAAAGCCACCTAATTTGTTGCGATAGTTGATAATGCGTGCACTCAGTTTGGCACCGATGCCATAAATTTTTGTTAACTGAATGGAGTCGGCCGTATTAATATCAAAGCGTTCACGTAAAGGTTCATTTTTCGAAAGCACAGTAGATTGTATTTTTTGATTATTAGCATTGAATGCTATCTGCTCGGGCAATTGAATGAAGGGCTCCAGGCTACTATAAAAAGTAGAATCCATTCCATAGATGCGCAGCAGATCAGATTTGATTTTGAACGTACCATTTTTGGTACGGTAGTTTTGAATGCGTTGAGCCAAAAATTCCGGAAAGCCCAGGCTATCGAAATCAGCAAGACTGGCCGTGTTGGGATTGAATTGAAAACGCGCGTGCATTTCGGTAACAGTATCTTTCGGTGCGGGCCAGTGCGCAAGCAAACTATCGAGTTTTTGTTGGTGGCTAGTAAAA
Source organism: Cyclobacteriaceae bacterium (assembly GCA_019638355.1). Taxonomy (GTDB): domain Bacteria; phylum Bacteroidota; class Bacteroidia; order Cytophagales; family Cyclobacteriaceae; genus ELB16-189. The sequence continues at coordinate 224,180 of JAHBTY010000002.1, read as the reverse complement.
TCATGGGGTTGTTTACTTTGCCATTGATGATAAACCGGAATAACAAAAACACTGATCAGCAATAACGGCAACAACACCAATAAGCCATTAACTTCGCTTGTAGAGATTCCAAAAAATGCCCGCGTCAACGATCTGAGCCGGTTGATCATACCAAATGATTAAGCCACTTATCAAATTTAAACTTATTATCATCTTTAGAAAATCTAAAATCAATCGAAACCCATATTATTGCGGGATAATTTTCTGAAAAAGCGTATGAAAAAGATTTTTGTAGTGATGCTTGTAGTGGCTGTGGTACAGAAAGGATTTGGCTGGGGTGCAACCGGTCATCGTGCCACCGGCCTGATTGCCGAACGTTATCTGTCAAAAAAGGCTAAAAAGAAAATCAATACAATTCTTGGTGGCGAATCGTTAGCCATGGTAAGTACCTGGATGGATGAAATCCGCTCCGACTCTACCTACAACTATACTACCGATTGGCATTGGACAACCATACCCGATGGTGGTAAATATGAAGATGTGGAAAGCAACCCCGATGGAAAGGTGATTATGATGATTGAGAAAATAATTGGCGAGTTGAAGCGCGGAGGCTTAGGTGCAAAACAGGAACAGGAATATCTGAAAATGCTGGTGCACATGGTTGGCGATATGCACCAACCCTTGCATGTGGGCAAACCTGGCGACAGAGGTGGTAATGATGTAAAAGTAAAATGGTTTAGAACCGACTCAAACCTGCACCGCGTGTGGGATAGCGACATGATTGATGATACCAAGTTAAGCTACACCGAACTGGCTGATGCGTTAGGTAAACCCGGAAAAGATAAACTTGCTAAATGGCAGCGAGGTACCGTGCGCGATTGGGCACTTGAATCGGTGAACTATCGGCCACAGGTTTACGATATTGGAAATGGTACATTGGGTTATACTTATTCGTATAAATATTTTGCCATTGCAAAAGAACGCATGTTGCAGGCTGGCATTCGATTGGCAGCGTTGTTGAATACTATTTACGGATAGAGAATTCGTTGACAGTTGACAACAGGCAATCGACAATCAATATACTTGTCAACTGTTCTTTGTCAATTGACAATTATTAATTTTTAATGTACTTGCTGTACCACGATTGAAATACCAGCAACGCCCAAATGCGGGCATGTACATCTTGCGGATTAGATGAGTTCAATTGCGCTTTCAGTTTTTGAATTTCGGTATAGTTAAATATTCCTTGTTCTATAATCATTTTTTCGGAAAGCAAATCATCCAGCATAGGCTGAAGCTCTTTACGCAACCAGTTTAACATCGGCACTTCAAAACCTTTCTTGGGGCGGTTATAAAGTTCGGGTGGTAATTCGTTTCTGAAAGCATCTTGTAAGATTCGCTTACGCATGGATCGGTTGATTTTATAATCATCGGGTAAACTGAAAATAAAATCCACCACTCTATAATCTAAGAAAGGAACACGTACCTCCAGGCTATTTGCCATGCTCATGCTATCAACTTTGGTAAGCATATCGCCTGGTAAAACAAGGTGCATATCGGTAAGCAAAATTTCGCACATTGTTTCAGGAGTTGAAATATGTCGCAGATAATTGTTCTTACGGGATTCGAACTCCTGTTGATTTAATTTTTGTTGCGCGGTTTCACTCAATAATGAATTTGTTGCATGAGTGGTAAAGCCCGCCCATTGCCAATAACGCTCGCGACTGCTTAATGTCAGGCCTTCAGCAAACCTGTTTAGCTGGCGGGTGAGATTGCCGATTTTACCACTGCGCGATTGTGGTAATTTTTTCCATAGCGGAGCTAAACTGCCAATCAGATTTTCTTTCCAACCCTTGTTAATGATACGATTAAATGCTGCGTGTTTGTTGTAACCACCCAGCAACTCATCGGCACCATCGCCCGAAAGGGCAACCGTAGCATGCTTGCGGGTTTCTTTACTTAATATATAAACATTAAGTGCGGATGAGTCGGCAAATGGCTCATCAATATAATTTAATACATCGTGCACATGGTCTAGCAAATCTTTATGCGAAAGTGAAAAGACTGTATGATTAGTTTTAAGATGTTTGGCTACAGAATTCGCATACGATGTTTCATCAAAAAATTTAGCGTCTTTAAAGCCGATTGAAAATGTATGCAGGTCAGGTTTATGTTTTACAGCCATTGCCGCAATAACAGACGAATCCACACCGCCACTTAAAAACGCACCCACCGGCACATCGGCAACTAATCTGCGTTGTACGGAGTCGTTCAACAAATTTATTAGTTCCGTTTTTGCCTGATTATAGGTTAGCGATGATGGTTCTGCTTTCTTGGCAATAGAATAAAATTGTCCACTCTCTAATTTTTTTTTACCCACTTTAAGGTAATGGCCGGGCAGCAGTTTTTTAACCTGATTAAAAATAGTGTATGGTGCTGGTATATAATTAAGATGGAGATAGGTTTGCAGCGAAGTATAATCCAGTTCCTTATCGATACCGTATTGCAACATCGATTTCATTTCGGATGAAAACAGAAATTTATCTTCATCAAAAAGATAAAGCAAAGGTTTGATGCCATAGCGATCGCGTGCTAAAAATAAAGTTTGCTCTTGTTGATCATAGACACAGCAAGCAAAAAAGCCATTGAGTTTACTTAAGCAATTTTCTTTTTCGCGGATGTATAGATTAAGTAATACTTCAGTATCAGACGATGACACAAACTGAACGCCTTGTGCCTCCAGTTCTTTTCGCAATTCCTGATAGTTAAAAATTTCGCCATTAAAAACAATGCAATACCGTTTCTGCTCATCCCACATGGGTTGATTGGCTGTAGCGCTGGTATCAATAATAGAAAGTCTGCGATGCCCGAGGCCAACAAACTCATCGGTATAAACATCATGTGCATCGGGGCCACGTTTTTCAAGTGCCAGAGTTGCAGCCGTAACATGAATCATGTTAAACTTACCCAGCAGGTTAAACGCAAAAACTCCGGTTATGCCACACATGGTAACAGGTGGCAGTGTTCAGTAAGCAGTAGGCGGGTTTAAATTTCTGCCTACAGCTAACTGCCTACTGCTTACTATTTTGTTTTAAAGTGTTTTGATTTTGATGTTCTTAAACCACACCTCATTGCCATGATCTTGTAAATCGATGTAGCCGGAGGATGCCATGCCATAACCAGCAGCCTCTCTCCATTTACTGGCATCTTTGCGTTGCTTCCAATCGTCCGATAGTAGTTCATACTCTACCACCTTCGCTCCATTCAACCAATGCTCTACATGGTTTTCATTCACTATAATTTTAGTTGTATTCCATTCGCCTGCAACTTTAACGGGTTTGGTGGCGGGTGCTGCGTGCATATCATAATTACTGCCGGTTTTTTGCATTTCAGTTAAGTTGCCTGGGTAACCTGTATCATCAATTAATTGGTATTCGGGGCCGGAGTAGTAGGGTTGCTCGAACTCTTCAGTTACGCGATACATAACACCGCTGTTAGCCTCAGGTGCTACTTTCCAATCGAAGACGAGTTCAAAGTTGGCAAACTGCTCGGTGGTACGCAGATCGGAACGCTCATTGCCCTCGCCTGTAGTTTCGTTCAAAGGCTTGCAATGCAAGGTTCCATCAATAACTTCCCACGTGTTGTTGGGCCGCGCTTTAAATATTGTCCAACCGGTTAGGGTTTTTCCATCAAACAAAAGTTTCCAACCGGCAGCCGTTTCATCAGCTGTCAATTGATTGTCGAAAGAGCTGGGTTTGGTATTTTCTTCAACTTTTTTGGGTGCACAACTTGTAAAAACAACCAGCAGCAGTAGTACTAAATTTAAGCCATGTACTTTTTTCATGTTTTTTAAAAGGTTTTGAGTGGGTTACTAATTGGATTTTATCAGAAATTAAGGTCAAAATTCACAGATCAGTTTAATTGGCTTGATTTGCAGACACAAACTAAAAACTATTACTACATGAAACCTAAGAACTATTGGATTGGCTGCTTCATTTTTTTGCTGGCGGGCTCTGCTTTCGGGCAGGTGCATTTTGGAGCTACCACTGCGTACAACGCAACTTTTGTTTTGGATAAGGGCCTGAGTGAAGACCCGCGGTACAACTCGACTTATACCTATCAAGTAGCACCCATTGGGTTTAACTTTGGTGTGGATATTGGTCGCAAGTTTGGTTTGCAACTGGAATCAATCCTATCCAATCAAGGACAGATATACGAACTGATTGATATTGCCGAGCAGGTGAAGGGGCAGCGTAAAATTGATTTGCAATACATCAACATTCCAATGATGTTTAAGTTTATGAGTGGTGGCACTGGCAAGGCCAGAACCAATTTTAACTTTGGTCCGCAAATGTCTATTCTTACCAAGGCGGTTGAAAGCCTGCAGGCCGATGCCGGTAGTCAGTTTACTATTCCAGAAGGTGTTGACTTTACAGCCATACAAGCCGATTTCCCGAACGCAGTAAATAACAATAATGGTACTTATACCATACCCTCTGAGTTAAAAGAAAATTTGTTAACCAAGGAGGCCAATAATTTCAAAAACTCCGAATTTCAATTGGCAGCAGCGTTTGGTTTGGATATTGACCTATCCAAACACATTTATTTATCTACCCAAATTCGTGCAAACTATAGTTTAACCGACATGCGAAATGGCGATGTGATTAATGCCATCAAAAACGGAAATGCTTCTGATATTTTTGGAAGCCGCGCCAACTTTTTGGTGGGCGTGCAATTAGGTTTGCATTATTATTTCGGCACGTTGCGTTCGTTTAAGTAATGCTATTAGCAAAAGGTTGACAACGTGCTTAGTGGCATACAAAAGTTGTCAACCTTTAAAAAATCTTTCCGGGATTCAGAATTCCATTCGGATCGAAAACCTTTTTAATTCCTCGCATCAGGTTTAGGTTAACTTCACTCATGGCAATAGGCATATAAGGCCGCTTGGCAATTCCAATTCCATGTTCACCCGAAAGGGTACCCCCCAGGCTCACGGTTAGTTTAAAAATTTCACCAATGCCTTCCGGGATTTTTGTTTCCCAATCGTGCTCGCTAATGTTTTCTTTTAGAATATTAACGTGCAGGTTGCCATCGCCCAGGTGGCCGAAGCAAACCGTATTAAAATTATAGCGTTTACCAATCTCTTTAATTCCTTTAATCAGTTTAGGCAAGTTGTTGCGTGGTACAACCACATCATCCGATTTGGTAAGGGTGTACCAGTTAACGGCTGGTGAAATATTTTTTCGCACTTTCCAGAGTTCTTCTTTCTGCGCATTGCTCTCGGCAAATAATACTTCTCCACTCTGAAATTTCTCAACTACATTCATCACGCGCTCGGCATCGCGCATCAAAACTTCTTCATCGTTGCCGTCCAGTTCGCACAGCAGGTAAGCATCCATGCCGTCAATCAGCTTGGTCGTTACGGGGCTGTTCAAGACTTTCTCGCAATACTCATACGTTTTAAGCGCGGCCTCGCGTTCAAAAAATTCCATTCCCGATGGTGTAATGCCTTCTACAAAAATCGCAGCTATCGCTTTGCAGGCTTCTTCGTTTGTTACAAACGGAATAAACAACAACACATTTTTTTGTGGAAAGCCCCGCAGCTTAAAAACAATTTTGGTAATGATGCCCAGAGTGCCTTCGCTGCCACACATTAATTGAGTAAGGTTATAGCCGGTTGAGTTCTTCAACACGTTGGCGGCCGTCCAGATAATTTCTCCGGTCGGCAAAACCACTTGCATGTTAATTACATAATCGCGGGTAACGCCATACTTCACAGCTTTGGGGCCACCCGAATTGTTAGCCAGGTTGCCCCCTAAAAAGCACGAGCCTTTACTGGCCGGATCAGGCGGGTAAAAAAGACCTTTTGCTTTAACTGCATTCTGAAATACTTCTGTGATTACTCCAGGTTCAACGGTTGCCTGTAAATTTAACTCGTCAATCTCCAGAATTTTATTAAAGCGCTCCATCGAAATCACAACACCTTTTTGAACGGGTATAGCTCCCCCGGCAAGACCCGTGCCCGCACCGCGTGGCGTTACCGGTATTTTATACTGGTTGCAGATTTTCAGAATAGCACTGATTTCTTCAGGAGTACCGGGCTTGATAACAAGGTCGGGCAGAAACAGATAGTCTTCTGTTTTATCATGACCATATTCATTTCGTTGCTCTTCATCAGCTATCAGATATGGTTCACCCACAATGGCACGGAATTGGCCAATAAGTTCGCTGCTTAACGATTCAATTACAGCACTTGTTTTAGTGTTTGCCATCAATAAAGTAACTTTGAATTATATGGTCTTAATTTCAAGGCACAAACTTAAGGAATTAACCTTTCAAAGGCTTTGGCTTTTTTCCATCATTTTAATTTTAGCAAGCGGGTGTGTATCGGGTAGAATTAAAGATCAGCGCGATAAGGTAATTGCTACCGCACGTACGTTTACCGGAACACCATATAAATGGGGCGGAACTACACGTGCCGGAATGGATTGCTCGGGATTAACATGCAATGCATACCGTGCAATCGAATTAGAATTACCAAGAACAGCCGATGCACAGGCAACGGTTGGAAAAAAAGTGAAACGTAAAAAATTAGCCCCTGGCGATTTGGTTTTTTTTGCTACTGGTAAGAAAAAGCGTGAGATAACCCATGTAGGAATTGTTACCAATGTAAACGCACGAAACGATGTAAAATTTATTCATGCCTCAACTACATTGGGTGTAGTAGAAACGAATTTGTATTCCGATTATTACCACAAGCGTTACCGGAAGGCACGCAGAATTATTGATTAACATGACAACCAGAAGAAAATTTATTCAATTGGGTGCCCTGGCATCACTTGCATCTTTTACAAAAGCATGGGGCAAACCAACTTCAAAAGTTTCCAAACCGGTGGTAATTTCTACCTGGAATTTTGGTGTAGGTGCCAATGCCGAAGCCTGGAAAATTTTATCGAACAATGGGAGAGCATTGGATGCCGTAGAAGCCGGTGCCCGCGTGCCCGAAGGCGATCCGAAAGAAAGCTCAGTAGGGTTAGGTGGTTTGCCCGATCGCGATGGAAGAGTAACATTGGACTCATGCATTATGGATGAGTTTGCCAACTGCGGGGCGGTGGCTTGTTTGGAGCATATCGTGCATCCGGTTTCGGTTGCGCGAAAAGTGATGGAAAAAACTCCGCATGTGTTTTTGGTTGGTGAAGGTGCGCTGAAGTTTGCACTGGATCAGGGTTTCAAAAAAGAAAAACTACTCACCAAAGAATCGGAGAAGGCCTGGAAAGAATGGTTAAAAACTTCACAGTATAAACCCATCGCCAATATCGAAAACCATGATACAATTGGTATTGTAGCATTGGATGCAAAACAGAATTTATCGGGTGCGTGTACCACCAGTGGTATGGCGTATAAAATGCGCGGTCGCGTGGGCGATTCGCCAATAATTGGTGCGGCTTTATATGTGGATAATGAAATTGGTGCGGCAACCAGCACGGGTGTGGGTGAAGAGGTGATTCGGATTGTGGGTTCGCACCTGGTAGTAGAACTAATGCGACAAGGAAATTCACCGCAGCAAGCATGCGAATTAGCGGTGGCGCGCATTGTAAAAAATCAACCTCAAAAATCGAAAGAGATACAAGTTGGATTTTTAGCCTTGAATAAAAACGGTGAGTACGGAGCGTTTGCCTTGCAGAAAGGTTTTACCTATGCCGTGTACAGTAACGAAGTGGCTAACAAAATTTTTGAGGCAAAGAGCTATTATTAAAATTAACTCATGACTCTTGAAATTGTAGTCTATAACATCGAATCTGCTCTTAAAGCACAAGAAGGTCGGGCCGATCGAATTGAGTTGTGCGATAATCCTGGTGAAGGTGGAACAACTCCTTCTTATGCAGTAATTGAATCGGTACGCCAACATGTTAGTATGGATGTGTTCGTCATGATCCGTCCGCGTGGTGGCGACTTTCATTATTCCAGTTACGAGTTTTATAGCATGAAGCGCGATATCGATCAATGTCAGCGGTTAAGTGTTGATGGTGTGGTGTTTGGTATTTTAAATGCGGATGGCACTCTTGACAAAAAACGCTGCAAAGAATTAATCGACCGCGCACGGCCACTTAAAGTTACCTGCCACCGGGCGTTTGATATGACCCGCGATCCATTTGAAGCACTGGAAGATTGTATCGAAGTTGGTTTCGATAGAATTCTTACTGCTGGCCAACAAGCTACCGCCAATAAGGGAATTGATTTGATTACGGAGTTAATTCAAAAAGCTAACGGACGCATAGCCATTATGCCGGGCTCAGGCGTAAATGAGAATACGGTGCAGGAGATAGTGAAGAAGACGGGTGCAAAAGAAATCCACTTTTCCGCCACCTTGTTCCGCGAAAGCGCCATGCTCTACCGCAACCCCAACATTACCGGCATGGGGTCTGATGAAGGTTCAGAGTTTAAGTTGCGTACGGTAGATCCGGATCGGGTAAAGCGAATGCGGCAATTGGCTGAAGAAGCTCAACAACCTTGAACTACTAAAACGAAAATGCCGGCCTTTCGGTCCGGCATTTTACCCCAAACACCCTAACCTAACAATTCCTATTGCACAGCACGCTTGGCCGTCATCGGAAATGATCCGAATTGACCCATCGTCATGCTGCCTGCAAACTGATCGCCTGTTATTATACCTTTCACCAATATGTTGCTGGTGTTGCCCCCAAAGCTTACTTCGTATGTGAAGCTCAGTTCATTACCGGTTACTTTAACATCTTTAATTGGTGTTTCGCGATTAAAGCGGGCGTTGATTATTACACCACTGTAGGCATCACCTTCTTTGGTAATTTTAAGTGTACCGCCATTGGCACCTTGTGGACTTTCTATCGTGTATTCCCAATTACCTTCTGCAACAACAACGGCTGCACTATCTATTGGGGCGCTTTCAATTGGTTTTTGTTGCAGTGTGCCGGCCGGGCGTTGGCCACCGCCAAAGTTTCCACGGCCGCCCATGTTATTTCCACCCATACCACCACCATTATCCATGCCACCATCGCCATCGCCACCCATCTTTAAATCATCATTGTTGACAGAGCGGCCACCCCTTCTGCGCGGTTGGTCAAAACTCATTTTACCAATGCGGTAACTTACGTTTACCCGGAAACTGAAATTGCGCATTTCGGTAAAGCTGTTTTGGTTAATGCTTTGCGTGCCCGTGTTGGTTACTACCGAGTTTCTGATTTTCATAGAAGGTGCCAGAAAGTTTTCCAAACCGGCTCCAACGCTACCCTTCTTATTGTTAAATTCTTTGCGCACACCTACGCTGTAGGTTCCAAAGCCTCCCTGAAAACCTTGCAGATTAACTCTTCGGCCGCGATAGAAACCGAAGCCTTGCATGGCCCAACCCTTTCCTAACGTATAACTTCCAAAGCCGCGGCCACTATATACCCAGCCGCTATTGCTTACGCGTGGAGTAAGATCAGAACCGGGGTTAAGCATATCGGCAAAGTAAACATCGCCTCCTACGTTGAACGATAGCTTGCCTATACTAATATTGGAGAAGATGCTGGCACCATACGCATTTTCAATACCGAGATTACCATAGGTAGTTTGAATTACACTATCGCGCACAACCTGGCGTAAACTCTGAATAGCGTTATTAGAATTACGAACAAAGCCAGTAAAGTTTAGTGACGTGCCTTTTATAAAGGTGCTGTAACCCAACTCAAAATTGTTGGTAAACTCAGGGTCAAGTTTGGGGTTACCCACAGTTTCACTTAACGGATTTGCATTTTGTACGTTCGGATTTAGAAACTGAATGGATGGACGTTGAATTCTTCGGTTGTAGGAAGCTTTTACCGTTCCTTTTTTCAATTTTTTAGATGCATTGAAACTTGGCACTAACACCCCGTATTCAGGAATATCGATATTGGCTTCGGTACGAGTAAAGGCATTGATGATAGTATATTCGTATCGTGCACCACCCTTAAAGCTGTAACCACTTTTGGCACTATAGGTGTAAGACATATATCCTGAAATTACGTCCTGATCGTAATTTAATTGATTAGAGCGGGTCGCATCTGTTTCAGGTATGTAGGCTCCACTTGCACCGGCAGCCGTAAACAATTGGAAATCGCTTAACACTTTTCTTTTAATTTCTTTAGCACCTATTTCAAACATTTGATTATCGTTAATAGGGGTTTGATAATCGGCCTGAACGGTATATTCTTCGTTAACTCCATCGTTCAGATTTTTCAAGCGCTGAAAAATCTCTTCTGTATCAGCGTTATAAATGGTGTTGGTAAAATCGTTGTTCCGATTGTTACGACTGTACATGGCCAACACACTGAACTCGCGTTGAGGTTTATCAAATAACCGGGTATAAGTAAAGTTCATATCCATGTTATTTGAAAGGTCGTTTGTGTTTACATCGCGCAAGCTGTTTGAAATAAGCACATCGTTACGATAGATTTGAGAAATCAGGTTGTCCTGGAATGATTGGTTGTTGCGTACACCAAACCGAACGGAGGCGGCTAGTGAATTTTTCTTATTCACATCATAATCCCAACCTAAGTTGTAGTTACCGAACAAACCCTGATTTCTGTTTTGCCCGCTTTGGTATGAATAAGTTTCGGAAGTTTGTGTTGTTGTAAATTGTTGGTTTTCGAATGCACCCCGTACATTGTAGTTAGCACGCCCAAAGCCACCCAATGAAAAACCCATTTTACCCCTGCGGTAATTACCATTAAGGCCCAGGTTGGAACCGCGTAAGCCGGCACCGGCATCGATGTTAAGCGTTAATCCTTCCAGTGTATTTTTCTTGGTTATAATATTTATAATGCCGGCTGAGCCTTCTGCATCGTATTTGGCTGAAGGTGATGTGATTACTTCAACCGTTTTAATCTGGTCGGCTGGAATTTGTTTTAAAGCATCGGCCACTGAATTGGCCATAATGGTAGAAGGTTTGTTGTTGATCAACACCATGATATTGGAACTGCCCCGCATGCTTACATTGCCATCCAGATCAACTGATAGCATGGGTACGCGTTTCAATACTTCGGTAGCATCGCCACCCCGTGTAGTTACATCATTTTCGGCATTGTAAATGGTACGATCCACCCGTTCTTCCACTAAATCTTTTTGCGCTTCTACAACAACTTCATTCAGTTGAGTAGCCTCTTCACTTATCTTAATAATTCCAAGATTGATTTCGGCCCTGCGGCCATCCAATACCAAATCGGTTTTTGTAATTGTTTCGTAGCCGATAAATGAAATGGTAGCCGTGTAGGTTCCGTTAGCAATCTTATCGATTACAAATTTTCCTTTGGCATCTGCGATGGTGCCATTAACCGTTTTTCCATCGGCATCGGTTAATGCAATAGTAGCAAATTCAACCGGCTGGTTAGTTTTTGCATCCATTACAGCGCCTATTATTCTGCCATTATTCTGGGCGAAGGCCGAAAGTGTTGTTAGAATAATTACTAAACTTAAAAATTGCTTTTTCATTGAGGGGTTTTGATTTTAAAAATCTACTTCACGTTCACGTTCTCTTTAACTGCAAAGAACGCATTTTGTTTCCGCGTAATTCATAGTATTAGACAATCCGGCAAAACGATTCGACAGTTTATGAAAAGTGTAAATTCAGTTCAAAAGTTAGTGTTTAGGATAGTCGGTCGAATAATTTACGTTAGCGGTCTAAAAGGATAATCCAGTTGCAGGTGGTCTGCATTCGGTCTCTACCTTTGAACAAAAATTAATTTTTTGTTAAAACATGCAAACCTTCATTAACCGAAACCGGGTGGTGCTGCTGCACATCTCGTTTTGGTTTGTTTACCTTTCGTTTAATCTGTATCAGGCTTCGGTGTTTCAGCGGGGGCGTGGTTACGATTGGGAACGGTTGCTTACATCAGCATCGGTTCAACTTGTTTTTACTATCACTATCGCTTATCTGCATTACTTTTTTATCTGGCCCCGTTTTATCAAAAGTAAAAACCTGCTGCGCTATTTGTTGGAGTTTGGTGTAATTACGGGTGGGTTATTAACCTTGCGTGTTTACCTGCATCGCTACCTGGCCGATGGTTATTCGCATCGGGTAGAGTATTTCTATTCAAGCTTTTTTATTGTGCAGATGGTGGCCATTACTCTTTTTATTGTATTGTTTGTGGGTATGCTTCGCTTTGCAGTTGAGTGGTTCGAGTTGGAATCTAAGCGTAAAGAAATTGAGAATGAAAAATTAATGGCCGAACTAAACTTTCTGAAAGCTCAGATTAACCCACACTTTTTATTTAATACCCTGAATAACTTGTATTACCTGGCTTACTCTAAATCCGATAACACTACGGAGGTTATTGCCAAGCTATCGCAAATGATGAGGTATATGATTTACGATAGCAATCATACCCAGGTTTTGCTTGCCAAAGAAATAGAGTACATGCAAAACTATATTAGTTTGGAGCGGTTGCGCTTAAATAATCAAATACCAATAAAATTTGAAGTGCTGGGTGCTACCGATAACCTGCGCATAGCGCCACTGGTATTAATTACTTTTTTGGAAAATGCTTTTAAACACGGAGTTAGCACCAATAATGCCAATGCCTGGGTAAATGTTTCGCTTCGGGTACATGATAAGCAGTTGGTTTACGCAGTTGAAAACAGCAAACCCGATGTAGCTGCCAAAAACGAAAAGTCGGGCATAGGTTTGCAAAATGTAAAACGCAGGTTGGATCTCAGCTACCCGAATCAGTACGAACTCATCACGCAAGATAAAAAGGACGTATATTTCGTTCAGGTAACACTCACCCTTAGTTGAAACTGAATTGTGCCATAATTGATGATGAGCCGCTGGCGCGCAATCTGCTAAGCGATTATGTAGCCAAGGTACCTACGCTTAACCTCGTACAAGCCTTTGGTAATCCGCTGGAAGCGTTGGAATTATTGCGAACCCAACCTGTTGATATATTATTTCTGGATGTACAAATGCCCCAATTAACGGGTACATCGCTGTTAAAGATTTTACAGCATAAACCTATGGTAATACTTACCACAGCTTATTCGGAGTATGCACTGGAAGGGTATGAACTGGATGTGGCTGATTACTTGCTGAAGCCCGTTACGTTTGAACGCTTTTTAAAAGCAGTTGATAAAGTAACACAGCGTATAATTGCTGAAACTCGGCCTGTAGTACAGGCCGAGGCAAAAGCAACGCCCGATTTTGTATTTGTAAAAGATGGTACAAAATCGGTTAAAGTAATGCTGAATGAAATTTTGTATGTGGAAGGCTTAAAGGATTATGTTACCATTCACACACCCACTCAAAAAATTGTAACGTTGCAGCGTATGAAAGCATTGGAAGAACAATTACCTGCCGATAGATTTATTCGCATTCATAACTCTTACATTGTAGCAGTTAAGGCAATTGATGTGGTACATAAAAGCGAGGTGCAGATTGGGCAAAGTGTTTTGCCTGTTGGCGATACGTATCGAAAATCGTTTAAGGATTTTATTGAAAAACGTCAGATACAGTAACACCTTCAAAATTGTTGTGCACGTAGCTCTTCCAGGCCATACATTTTAATTCCAATACAGGATTTTTTGGCCTGTTCCCACCTGCGGCCCGACACTTAGGTAGTTGATGTGAAATGATGACCTGAATAAAAATCAGGGATGAAAGGTATTATGAACCAGAATTTGAAAAACTACCTGCCAGAACAGCCCCCTTTGGTGGATATGGAAATTTGATATATTTGCACCTCTTGAAAAAGACGGGGGATTAGCTCAGCTGGCTAGAGCGCTTCCATGGCATGGAAGAGGTCATCGGTTCGAATCCGATATTCTCCACTTAAATATTCCGGTAAAGGCTCACGCTTTTACCAGTTTCAATTTTGATTGCAAATTATTGGGTAATCTATACTTTTGTAGTCCTTAAAAAATTTAAGCCGGTGTTGAAAAAACGCGTTTATAGAAGTGTTTTAATGATTGTGGGCCTTATGGCTGCCATTGTAATTACACTTTCGCATGTTTATAAACAGCCTGCCCAATCGGACAAACCAAAAGTAACTACTGAGCAAACCGATTCTGAAAAGACCGCAATCAGCGCACCAGGCGATGCCGTTACGCATGGGCCTGCCGTTCAGGTAGATGAACAAGCGCCACAAACTTTGCTGGAAGTTTTAGCTGAACCACAAGCTACCAGCAGGTTTATTCCTCAAGCTACCGAACTTATTAGTAGTTTTTTTCGAACACTCTTTCGCGTTATTATTTCTTCCAACGCGCCCTGATCTTGGTGTTGCTGCTGTTTGCTGCCCAACAACTTCTTTAAAGTTGTGCAGCCTTATTTTCAACTAAAGTATTTCTAAATTTTAAAATTATATGCGTAATAAAGGTTTTGTAATTGTATTGGGTATTGTTATTACCCTACTATGCCTGTACTACTTGTCGTTCACATTTGTATCGCAAGGGGTAGAAAAAGATGCCAATGCGTATGCCACCGATGCCAGTGGCTCTTTAAACTTGAGTAAAAAACAAAATTACCTCGATTCTATTTGGAACAAACCGGTGTATAACCTGTTTGGAGCAGAGTTTACTTACAAACAAGTTAAAGAAAATGAACTAAGCCTGGGGCTTGACTTGCGTGGCGGTATGCACGTGGTATTGGAGATATCTCCGATTGATATTATCAAAGGTCTCAGTGGTAACAATCAGGATCCGGCATTTGAAGCAGCATTACAGAAGGCGCGCGAAATGCAAAAATCCAGCACCGATAGTTATGTAAATTTATTTTACAAAGCTTTTAAAGCCGACAACCCGGATAAAAGCCTGGCTTCGTTGTTTACATCTGCCGCTAATAAAGACCGGGTTAAGCTTACCGATGCCGACCAAACCGTGCTGGATTTTTTAAATAAGGAAGTAGATGGTGCTATTGATCGCTCCTTTACAATTCTTAAAACTCGAATCGATCAATTTGGAACCTCGCAACCCAATATTCAACGCTTGCAGGAGAAAGGTCGCATTCAAATTGAAATTCCAGGAGCCGATAACCCACAACGGGTACGCAAGCTGTTGCAAGGTGTTGCCCGGCTGGAATTCTGGGAAGTGGTAGAACCGTATGATCAGCAACTGAACCAATCGCTTACAGCTGTTAATGATTTTATTGTTAAGGAACAAAACGCAAAAAAGGCACTTACCAACTTAACGCCTTCTGAGTTGAACACATCCGATGCAGACAAAGCTAAATCTGCGCTGGAACAACAATTATCGCAAGTACGTGATAGTACCGTTTCATCACTCGATTCGCTGCGGCAGGCTACTTCTTCGCCACTTTTTTCTTTAATGAACCCCAATTACCCGTTTCTGTATCAGGTTAAGGATACGGCCGTCATCAATAAACTTTTAAGGCGCCCGGAAGTTCGCAGCTTGCTACCTCGATCAATCGGCTTTTTCTGGGATGTTAAACCCGATCCCAAGATCACACCCGGAGTAGATGATATTCAGTTAAACTTTGTAAACATGGGCCGCACGGGTAAACCCTTGTTAACCGGTGAAGTAATAAACGATGCCCGCCAGGATTTTGATGATAAAGCACGCTATGCGGTTTCGATGCAAATGAATACCACAGGCTCTAAAATCTGGGCTAAGGTTACACGCGAGGCAGCCGCCAAACAACCCCAAGGCCGAATTGCTATTGTGCTCGACAACTATGTTTATACAGCGCCAACCGTTAATGGCGAAATTCCAAATGGAAGTTCGCAGATATCAGGAAATTTTGATTTAGAAGAAGCAAAAGACCTGGCAAACGTTTTAAAAGCCGGATCGTTGCCAGCCCCAACCCGCATTGTAGAAGAAGCCATAGTAGGGCCAAGTTTAGGTAAAGTAGCACAAAATCAGGGGTTAATTTCAATGGCTTGTGGTTTGGGTATTGTGGTGTTGTTTATGATTGCCTACTACTCCAAAGGGGGTTGGGTAGCCAACATTTCGTTGCTCTTCAACATCTTCTTTATTCTGGGAATTTTGGCACAGTTTAAATCAGCCTTAACCTTACCCGGCATTGCCGGCATTGTTTTAACCATGGGTATGGCTGTGGATGCCAATGTGTTGATTTACGAACGCATTAAAGAAGAAATGGCCCTGGGGCGTAAACTGCGCGAAGCAATTACAAGAGGCTATAACCGGGCATTCACTACCATTCTGGACTCCAACCTAACAACCTTTATTACTGCCGTGGCTCTTTTTGTGTTAGGCCAGGGGCCACTAAAAGGATTTGCCATTGTACTGATGATTGGTATCGGTACTTCATTCTTTTCGGCTGTTTACATTTCGCGCGTAATAGTAGAGTGGATGGCGCGCAAAGGAGACGATGCGAAGGTATCGTTCGATACGGCCATTGCGCGCATGATTAAAAAACGTCCGCAGTACAATTTTATAGGTGCCCGTAAAAAAGCCTACCTCATATCCGGCACAATTGTATTAATTGGATTTGTATTAATAGCCATACAAGGGTTAAACCTGGGTGTTGATTTTAAAGGCGGCCGTTCTTACGTAGTTAGTTTCAACCAGCCCGTTATCGCTACCGACATGAAAGTAGCACTGGCAGCCAATTTTGAAAACATGGGCGTAGAAGTTAAAAACTTTGGTAGTGATAAGGTAATGAAGGTTACTACTTCTTACCTGGTAGATGACGAATCGGACGCTGCAGATGAAAAAGTGAAGAACGCGTTGATAGCAGGTGTTGAAAAATTTAAAGGTATTACCTACACACCCCACGAGGCACAGTTAGACGACCAGCACTTTATTATATCGTCATCTTCTAAAGTAGGTGCAACCATTGCCGATGACATTAAAGACTCAGCCTTTGAAGCTGCACTTGCATCATTGGTGCTCATTTTTATTTACATCCTTATTCGTTTTAAACGATGGACATACAGTGCCGGAGCTATTGTGGCAACCGTACATGATACTCTGTTTGTAGTAGCCGCTTTTGCTATTGCACGCGTGTTTGGAATTTCGTTCGAAGTAGATCAGGTGTTTGTAGCTGCTATTCTTACTGTAATAGGGTACTCTATAAATGATACCGTAATTATTTTCGATCGCATTCGAGAGTATTTGGGTTATGGCGCCAACCATGATCGTGAAAAACTCTTTAACGATGCCATTAACAGTACCCTGGGCCGTACCCTCATTACTTCGGGCACTACCTTAATTGTAGTATTGGTGTTGTTGTTATTTGGTGGCGAAGTACTACGTGGATTTTCATTTGCGTTATTTGTGGGAATAGGCGTGGGTACATTCTCGTCTATTTTTATTGCCTCTCCGGTTGTGCTGGATCTTGAAACCAGCGCGGCACAACTAAAAAAGACAGAGGCGAAAGCAGCAGCCTAGTATGCGCTAAATTGATTTTTAAAAGGCGGGCGTAAACCTGCCTTTTATTTTTTGAGCATAGTCTTCTAACAAAATTTTAATGGAGATAAGCAGGTAACACTGTATTTTTGAAAGGCATGAAAATTTTGCTGATTGAAGATGAGCGAAAAACAATTCAGTACATTAAAAAAGGACTGGAGGAAAATGGCTATGAAGTAGATACAGCACAAGATGGAAAAACTGGCCGGGCCTTAGGTTTTAAAAACAATTACAACCTTATTATTACCGATATTATTATGCCCGAAATAAACGGGCGCGAGTTGTGTAAAGAATTTCGGGCGGCCAAAATAGAAACACCTATTTTAATGCTAACCGCTTTGGCCGATACCGATGATGTAGTGGAAGGTTTGGATAGCGGTGCCGATGATTACCTTTCCAAGCCATTTGAATTTAAAGAGCTTTTAGCCCGCATTCGAACCTTAACCAAAAGGCAACCCAAACCCGGAAATGACAACCACCTGCGTATTGCCGACTTAATTCTCGATTTGGATGCCAAAAACGTTATCAGGGCAGGAAAAGAAATTGAACTTACATCGAAAGAATTTGCTTTGCTGGAATATTTTATGCGAAACCAGGGCCGTGTAATTCCACGAGCCGAACTTTCCAAGCACGTTTGGAATGTTGATTTTGACACCGGAACCAACATGGTGGAGGTATATGTAAACTATCTGCGAAAAAAAATTGATCGCGATTTTGATGTTAAGCTAATTCATACCCAATTTGGAATGGGTTACATCTTAAAAGTACCCTAAACTTTGCAAATTCGAACCCGGCTTACGCTACAATTCACGTTATTGGTAAGCACCATTGTTCTGCTTTCCTTTTTAGCTATTTATTTTTTTGCAAGCCAGTTTACCGAACAGGATTTTGAACGAAGGCTGCGCGAAAAGGCCATTACTTCAGCCATTCTTTTAATTAAAGTAGATCAGGTAGATACTACACTATTAAAAATTATAGATCGCGCCAAGCGCGATAACCTCTACCGCGAAACCATCCGGGTTTTTGATGATGAAGGAAAAGAAATATACCACAGTGGCGATACCATACGCCTGCATATTAACCAGAACCTGATACAGGAGGTACAAGCCGAGGGTGAACGCAAATTACACTACCAGGAGTTTACAGTAACCGGTATTCCCTTTCGCGATAGAGGCAAGGATTATGTAATTATAGCATTAGCCGAAGATGTAAACGGTTACAACCGGCTGGTAGATTTAAGGCGCTTACTAATGGCTCAGTTTTTTATATTAATCGGGCTTGTTTTTATTTCTGGCTGGATTTACTCCGGTCGGGCTTTGCGCCCCATTCAAAAAGTGATTGCCGATGTGCAGAGTATTTCACCCCAAAACCTGGCGCATCGGTTAGAAGAGAGCAAACACCCCGATGAAATTGGAAAACTGATCTCCATTTTTAATGGCCTGCTTACCCGCATCGAAAATGCATTCAAACTTCAAAAGATGTTCGTATCCAACGTATCGCACGAATTGAAAAACCCGCTTACCAATATTACCTCGCAATTAGAAGTTACATTACTAAACGAACGCCCCCGCGAAGAATATCAGCGTACAATCGAGTCGGTATTAGATGATATCAAGAGTTTAAATCATCTATCAGTAAGTTTATTAGACCTGGCCCGCTTAACTCAAGACTCCGACACCTTTAGCATGGCCGAAGTGCGGCTGGACGAAATTCTATGGGATGCGCGCGAACGGGTGCAGGCCATAGATGCTGGCTACAGAGTAGAAGTGATTATAAACGATATGCCTGAAGATGAAAATAAACTGGTGGTAAACGGTAATCCGCACTTGCTTAAAACGGCATTTCAGAATTTAATTGAAAATGCCTGTAAATTTTCGCACGATGGCCGGGCAGAGGTTATTCTAACCTGTAAAACTGAAGCCCTGGAGGTTACCGTTGTGGATAAAGGACCGGGTATTGAAAAAAAAGATCTTGAGAATGTTTTTCAGCCTTTCTTCAGAACCGATGCTACTTCCAAAGTAAAGGGGTATGGAGTGGGCTTGTCGTTAAGTCAGCGAATAATTTCCATCCACAAAGGCAAAATATCAATCGAATCTGTTCCTGGTAAGGGTACACGTATCTCTGTATTGCTAGTACCTGCAAACGGTTTCTAATTTCTTTCTAATCGAGCGGAGAGCAAAACAACAGGTGCCACCACTACATTTGTTTCATAGTTTTTTTCTAGGTTGTTTGAGTTTAGAAACAGTTTACAGGTTTCGATGGAAGAGCCAATGCTAATCAAACGTAAGCCAACTAATGATTAAAATCTCTTCCAGAAATGGGGCTCGAAAGGGTCCCATTTTTTTTATAACTTATTCGCGTCAGTTTTCCGTAGCAACTTCAATGCGCAAACCAATTGCTAAAATCCCTGCCAGGGTATCTTGCCGGTTTTCTTGTTGTAGGGTAAACTTGTATTTACCAGGTTGAACAAAGGAATGATTTTTAAAGATGAGAAAGCGGTGATCATACACATCGCCCAGCCCACTACGACCTAACGGTTGGCCATCTTTTTGAAATAAGTAATTTGAAATAAGTTTAGACGAAAGCGTTGTGCCCGCTGAATCTGCCAATTGGTAATTTACAAAAATACGTTGCCAGGGGTAATCTAATGAGTTGCGCACTTCGTAGTACAGGTTGTACTTTAATTGTGTGTCTTTAATGTCGAATTCAAAATGTACGGGTTGTTGAATTTTCCAGCTGCGATCTTGAAACTCCACATAATTTTCAAACACACGTTTGCTGTCGCAGCCCGAAACCAACATGCCAACAGCAACAAATAAAATTACAAATCTCATCGTGGATTAGGACCTTTAGGGTTACGCGGTTGTGGGTTGCGGTTTTGATTTTGATTTTGTTGTTGCGGCTTCTTGTCGCGGTTGCGATTTTTGTTGTTTCGCTTTTTCTTCTTTTTGTTTTGATATTTCTTATCGAGGTTTTCCAAATCGCTGTTGAGTTTGGTAACGGGTACTTTGGCTTCAACTTCGTTTGCCTGTAAGGTTGCTGGTTTTTTACCGACTTTATTCAGTGCCAGAATTTCGTTTACGCGATCGATGTTTAATGGGTACCATGTATTTTCTTCTTTGAAGCCAAACCACATAATGCGCCTGAATATATCCGTCTTCTGCAAGCGGGCTTCACCTTGTTCGGTAAGTAAAGGTGCTTCTACTTCTGGAATATCTTTGAGTGCTTCCATGTATGTCTCCAACTCATAGTTAAGACAGCATTTTAAGCGACCACATTGGCCCGAAAGTTTGCTGGGGTTGAGCGACAGGTTTTGATAGCGCGCTGCACTGGTGGCTACGTTTTTAAAATCACTAAGCCAGGTTGAACAACATAGTTCGCGCCCGCAAACACCAATACCACCTAAGCGCCCGGCTTCTTGGCGTAAGCTGATCTGGCGCATTTCTACGCGTACCTTAAATTCAGCAGCCAGAATTTTTATCAATTCGCGAAAGTCCACACGGTCTTCGGCCGAATAAAAAAATGTAGCTTTTGTGTTATCGGCCTGATATTCTACATCCGAAAGTTTCATGCTTAAATTTAACTGCCGGATTATTTCGCGGGTGCGATAGAGGGTAGGTAAATCGCGCTTCTTAACTTCTTCGTGCTTCTCTAAATCTTTTTGGGTAGCCAGGCGATAAATTTTTTTTATTTCATCATCATTGGCAACTTTTTTCTTTTGCATTTGCAAGCGCACCAACTCGCCTTGAAGCGATACATGGCCCAGGTGGTGTCCGGTTGTTGATTCAACAATTACAGCATCGCCTGTTGTAAGCGATAGCTTGTCGGTATTGCGATAAAAATCTTTGCGGCCGTTTTTAAAGCGTACCTCTACTACCTGAAATTTATCCTGCACTGGCATATCCATGTTGGACAGCCAGTCGAATACATTCATTTTATTGCAACCGCCCGTGCCGCAGGCTCCGTTGTTATTACAACCCGAAACCTTCCCGCCTTTACTTGTGCCACATGCACATCCCATTGCGTTTGTTATTTAGATTAAACCTTAAAGGTAGATGGTTGGTTGGGCATTGGCAAACCGTTAGGCAATCACTTACCAGTGCTTTTTTCTAATCGGGCAAGATCCTGGCTAATGTCTTTGCGGTAATATGCATTCTTCCACGAAATTTTGGCGGCAGTTTCGTAAGCCTGTTTGGCGGCTGCCTCCAGCGAGTGGCCATTACCCGTAATAGCCAGTACCCGGCCACCGGAAGTAACTATTGTATTTTCAGTAAAGGATGTACCCGCATGAAATACACGTGCCGGGCCTGCTGTTGTAAGCCCGGAAATAGCGTGCCCTTTTTCAAAAACATCCGGGTAACCGCCCGAAGCCATAATGAGTGTTACGGCATACTGTGGATTGATCTGAAGCATTTTGTTACGAAGCTCTCCTTTTGCACAAGCTTCAAATAATTCCACCAAATCTGAATCGATGCGTGTCATTACTGCTTCTGTTTCCGGATCGCCCATGCGAGCGTTGTATTCAATCACATAAGGTTCACCTTTTATGTTCATAAGCCCGATAAAGATGAACCCTTTGTAGGCGATGCCATCTTTTTTTAAGCCGTTAATGGTTGGTACAATTACGTGCGTTTCTACTTTTTTCATAAACCCGGAGTCGGCAAAAATTACGGGCGAAACAGCACCCATGCCTCCGGTGTTGGGCCCGGTATCGCCATCGCCAATACGTTTGTAGTCTTTAGCTTCGGGTAATACCACATAGTTTTCGCCATCGGTAAGTACAAATACCGATAGTTCAATGCCATCCAGAAATTCTTCGATCAATACTTTTGAACTGGCCTCGCCAAATTTTTTATCCACCAGCATTTCATAAATGGCCTGCTTTGCTTCGGTAACCGTTGGTGAAATTATTACACCTTTACCAGCAGCCAGGCCATCGGCTTTTAACACAATGGGTGGCTTGCATTGATCGAGATACGCAAGTGCCTGTGTACTTTCGTGCGATTGAAAGGTGCGCGCTTTAGCTGTGGGCACACCGTGGCGCAACATAAATTGTTTCGAAAAGTCTTTGCTGCCTTCCAGTTGGGCACCGGTTTTTCCTGGGCCAACCAAAAGTATATGTTTTAGTTCGTTCGTGTTCTCAAAGTAATCGCGAATGCCTTGTACGAGTGGTGCTTCGGGCCCAACAACTACAAGCGTAATTTCTTTTTCAATACAAAACTTACCCAATGCAGGAAAGTTATCGGCAGCGATGGCAACATTTTCGCCTACGAATGAAGTGCCGGCATTTCCGGGTGCAATGTATAGGTTTGAACAACGGGCACTTTGTTTCATTTTCCACGCAAGTGCATGTTCCCGGCCACCGCTTCCTATTAAAAGAATATTCATAGAGCAACTGCAAATTTTACAAGGCGCAAATATAGTTAAAGTTGAGCGGGGCAGGTGCATTCCGTTAAGATCGGGTATTTTGTTTTGAATGACTATTTATTTACCGGTTGTACAAAACCGATCGTATAATCAAAAAAAATTGTAAATTTCATTAACAACTCTAATCAACATTGATATGAAGACTTTGCGTAAGGAAGATATTAATCAGGAGGTTTTTGATTTGTATGATGCTTATGCGCATAACCGGATTGATCGAAGGGAGTTTATGGAGAAGCTTTCTGCTTATGCAGTTGGTGGTGTAACGGTAGCTGCTTTGATGAGTTTTATAAGCCCCGATTACCGGATACTGCAGGTACAGGCAAACGATCCGCGCTTAAAGTCTGAGTTTATTCAATACGATTCGCCCAAGGGTGGTGGGTCAATAAAAGGACTATTATCCAAACCTGTGGATGGCAAAAAAAAATTACCCGGCATAGTAGTAGTGCATGAAAACCGCGGGCTTAATCCCTACATTGAAGATGTAGGAAGACGCGCAGCACTTGCCGGATTTATCTCATTGGCACCAGATGCACTAACTCCGCTCGGAGGCTATCCGGGAAATGATGATGATGGCCGCGCACTACAAAGTAAGCGCGACCGAAATGAGATGCTGGAAGATTTTATTGCTGCCTTTTATTATTTGAAGTCGCACCCGGAATGTACAGGCAAAGTGGGAGTTGTAGGTTTTTGTTTTGGTGGCTGGATTTCGAATATGATGGCGGTACGGGTACCTGAACTTAAAGCGGCAGTTCCATTTTATGGCGGGCAACCGGCAGCAGAAGATGTACCTAAAATAAAAGCACCCTTATTAATTCATTATGCCGGGTTGGATACACGGGTAAATGAAGGTTGGCCGGCTTACGAACAAGCGCTAAAAGAAAATAATAAAAAATACCTTGCCTACACTTACCCCGATGTTAACCATGGGTTTCATAACGATAGCACGCCCCGCTTTGATAAACCGGCTGCAGAATTGGCGTGGACACGGACAGTGGATTTTTTCAGGACACACTTGAAGTAGTTATTCAAGTTTTAGTGCTGTTAACATTTTGTAGCTGAAGTATCCTTTAGCTTTGGCATTAAACAATTCAAAATTCTGATAGGAGAGTATAACTTTCTTACCAATCAATTTTTTGTAATCGCTCAGGTAACTGTCAGCTCCTTCAACGTGGCGTAACCAAACCAGTCTTACTTCTCTGCCGGCTTCATCTTTGAGTGTAATAAATAAAAACTCTTTTTCTTCAATGGATTTGATTACACCGCCCACTGTTTCGGTGGCTATAGCAGTTTTAGGTTGTGCCGCATCATCCATTAACTTAGAAAAAATATCCGGACAAATGGGTGCCATTTGCATGCCTACTTTTTCTCCGAATTTACGCATGGCATCCCCATCGTTCAAATCAACTTCGATGTTGCGTGCCTGTATAACTTCAAACATACAAAGCCCAAGGGCTACTTCGATAGATTTTTTGGTAGCCGTACTCAGGTCTTTTTTCTGAATGCAAGCACAGGTTTCTTCGGCAATACCTTTAAAGTCTTCTTGTGTGTATGCAATGGCAGATAGGAAGAGGAGTGAGATAAATGGGAGAATTTTCATAGCATGGTTTTGCTTAAGGAGGAAAAGTACATTAATTATGACAAAATGTTGTTACGGTTAATCATAAGTCCAGATCGACTGAATTTTTACTCATCTGTTTCTGAAAGTCTTTTGGATTAACTCCATACTCGGCTTTAAAACATTTTGAAAAGTATGATAGGTTGGCAAAGCCAACTTCGTACATAATTTCGGTTACATTACCACCCTTGTTTCTTAATAAGATGGAAGCCTTTTTCAGTCGATACTTTCGGATAAGATCATTGGTGGAAATCTGTGTTAGCGATTTTAATTTTCGGTATAAATAGGATGCGCTCATTCCAATTTCTTCGCTCAATTGCTCTACTCCAAAACCCGGATCAGATATATTGGCCTCAATAACATTCATCACTTTTTTTACAAATAGTTCGTCTTCATTCTCTTTGTCTGCCGGTGGGGGTTCAATCCGCAGTGTATTTTTCAGGTAGCTTACCAATTCTTTTTTCCGTGCAAGCAAATGGTCTATGTTGGCTTCGAGGTATTCAAGCTCAAATGGCTTGGTAATGTAGGCATCGGCCCCTGTTCGGATACCTTCAATTTTTTGTGCTGTTAAACCGCGAGCCGTTATAAGTATTATCGCAATATGGCTTGTTCTGGCGTTCTCTTTGATTTTTTTGCAAAAGGTAAGTCCATCCATCACGGGCATCATCACATCGCTTATGACTAACTCGGGTAAGAAGCTGATAACTTTTTGTAATCCTTCTTCGCCATTTTCGGCAGTTATAAAATTGTATTTGTGGGCTAGACTTATACGAATAAGATCAATCATATCCGTATTATCATCAATAATAAGCAGCAGGGGTTTTGTGGAATGTAAATCCAGGCGGTAATAATTTGGTGTCTGGTTGAAGGTTTCTTTGGTGGCAACCAGCTCCAACTCTTGTTCGTCATGGATATAATCAACAGGATAATGACTTTTGCCAAGTGGTAGATGAACAGTGAACGTAGTGCCGCTTCCTTGAATGCTATCAACCTGAATGTGACCGGTGTGAAGTTTAATGTACTCTAATGCCAAAGCAAGTCCGATTCCGGTGCCCATTTCCATTTGCTGGGTTTCTTTACTTTGATAGAAAGGTTCAAAGATTTTAATTTTTTCTACGTCACTCAAACCTATTCCGGTGTCAGAAATTTTTATAAGTGCTGCACCAGAAGGAGATTTTGCCGAATCAGATTCTTTTTGAATACTAACCGAGATGCTGCCTCCGCGTGGTGTAAACTTAAATGCATTGGAGAGTAGATTGAAAAGTACAGTTTCAATTTTTTCTACGTCAATCCACACTGGTAATTCAGGTTCAATGGACATGAAGGTGAAGCTTATCTTCTTTCGATTGGCCTTGTCTGTAAACAGATTATGGATTTCGTGCGTAAAACTTACCAGGTTGGTTCTGCTAACTTTCAGGTGAAGTGTATTGCTTTCTAATTTTCTGAAATCCAGAATTTGATTGATAAGTCGTAACAAACGCTGTGAATTTCTTTCAGCAAGTGTAATAAGGCTTCGGCTTTCGGTATCAAGTTTACCTTCTTTTAAAATTTGATGGATAGGGGGCAAAATTAAACTTATGGGTGTTCGCAATTCGTGCGAGATATTGGTAAAGAAGTTTTGTTTAGCCAGTGCTAGTTCTTCTGTGTGATTTTTTTCGAGTTTGGTAATTGCTAACTCATTCTTAAGTTTTAGTCTGATTGCATACATACGCATAGCAAGCGCGATGCCTCCAACTACCAACAGTGCATATAGTGCGATAAATGCCGGACGTAGAAATATCGGGGGTTTCACTTGAATTTGAATGCTGGCTTGTTGCTCACTCCATTGCCCATAGTTGTTGGTTCCCCGCACCTGAAAAATATAATTGCCCGGAGATAGATTGGAATACACAGCGAAATTTTTGGTGCCTGAAACATAAATCCAATCATCATCAAACCCATCCAGTTTATACGCGTAAACATTTGTTTCGGGTTGCCAATAATGCAGGGCTGCAAATCCAAATGTTAATGAACGATGAGCGTAATCGAGTGATAAGTGATAGGTGTGTGAAATATCAATTGGCAGCAATACTTGTTGATCTATGGTATCGCCATGATTAACCAACTTGTTGTTAATTTCCAGCGAAGTGATGTAAACTTTTGGTTTATACGATGGTGTATAAATACTTCGGGTATCAACCGAGACAAATCCATTATCCCCACCAAAAAATATTAATCCGTTGTTTGTATGGGTGGCACATCCGTGGTAGAAACTTTTTAAAGGTAAATCTTTTTCTAAGGGAAACATTTCAATGCCTCCGTTATCGGTAAACTTAAAAATGAACTGATTAGTTGTACCCCAGATGTTGCCGCCTTCATCTTCTATCAGGTTGGTTATATAAATATCGTGACCAGCTTCAACCGGATGAAACGTACTTTTATTTTGATGGGTATTGTACCGAATAAACCCATTCTGGGTACCCACCAAAACGGATTGATCAAATGTTACAAAAAGGCAAAGAATATCACTATTATTTGGGGTGTTAATATTTAAACTAATACGCTCTTCCTGATTTGTTTTAATGTTAACGCGGTGCAACTCGTTATTCAGCACGAACCAAAGTGAATTTTTACCTGCTACTATTTTTTCGGAGCCGAACTCGCGATTAACAACTTGAAAGTGTATGTTGTTAGGGTTGGTAAAATCGCCTGTAACTTTAAAAAGCCCTCCTTGATAGGTGCTTACCCACATTGTGCCATCGCTGTCGGTAATAAATCGTGCAATGTAATTTGTAACTAATCCATTGTCGGGCGTTGCGGTAAAGGCATACATTTTCTTGTTTGGTTCGTCCCAAATATTAATACCCCCGGCCGTGCCTATCCAGATCCTATTGAGACTGTCTTCGGCTAATGCATATACATTATTGAGTAGTAAATTATGCGGAGGCTGGGCCTGGGTATCAAATATTGTTGTGCTACCTTCCTCTATTCGTAAAACCCCATGTAAAGTTGCTAACCATGTAATTCCACTTTTTGAAATATGAATAGCCTTTACCTGATTGCCTACCGTTTGATTTTCGATTGTGCTAGAAACTTCATGAAAGGAATATAGATTGGGGTGTTTGTTTACACGGCTTAGACCATTCGAGGTAACCAACCAGATTACACCACTACGGTCTTCAAAAATTTGCCAGATAGCATTGTTGGCAAGGGAAAATGGTGCTTGAGGATTGTGGAAGTATGAAGTTACTTTTTTTGTAACAGGATCAAGAATATTCAGTCCGAAATCAGTACCCAACCATACTTGGCCAGATTCATTCAGATAAAGGCATTTAATTACTTCATTGCTAAATGCCACTTCTTGTTCGCTCCAGCGTTGAAATTTATTAGTTCGGGTATTAAAAAGGCTCAAGCCGGTTTCAGTTCCAACCCAAAGTAAAGAATCATTACCGGGTTGTGCTGGCTTGATTTCTCCACAGATTAAATTATTCTTGAGTGCTGGCTTGTAGTCTTTTTTAAGATCAAAGGTTTGAAACAAACCACCACCCCTGGCAAGTTTATTTAGTTTATCATAAGTACCTACCCATAGGTTGCCATCTCGGTCTTCATAAACTGAACGAATTGTATTATGACTTAAACCACTGTTGTTTGTATGATACGTTTTTGCAACTGTTAACGAAGTTTCATTAACTTGAAGCAAGCCGTTTTCAGTACCAACCCATACATCACCATGCAAGCCCTTTGCTAAAGTTCGTATAGCTTGATTACCAACGGAAGCAATACGCGTAATCACAAACGTACGTGTATTGATTTTGCAGAGCCCGTTCCAGGTTCCTATCCAGATATTTTCGCCCGATTGTAACAGGCAGCTAATTTCGTTTGATGTGAGTGTTTGAGAACCACTGCTTTTCTTAAACGTTTTAAATTGGTAACCATCAAAACGGGCTAGTCCATTTCCTGTCCCAATCCAGATAAAGTCATTTTCATCCTGTGCAATACCCGAAATAATATTGGATGGAAGACCATCTTTCATTGATAAAGTGGAAAAATATAGTTGTTGCGCAACGGCTGTTTTGCAAAACACTGTTTGAAACAGGAGAACCAAATAAAAAGTAGTTAGCTGTGAAAGCCTCATTTACAAAGTTGGTTGCGTTGCAAGCTAAGCATTACAAATCTAATCAGAATGGTTAAACATGTATATAGGCGGTAAATGCCATGAGGGAACATCCCGTTAAGTGCCAGGCTACAATCCAACATGACCGATTAACGTTATTTTTGGTAAGATAAGTATTGCAAAAACCGGCTGCTGCATAATTAATTTAGCCACTCGTTCAAATACAAAATTTGAAATCGATATGATGAGAGTAGCTTTGTTTTTAATTTTTTTAATTTTAATGAGTGGATTTGGTGGCTGTAAGGAAGAACCCATGACACCTCCTACACCCGAAAAGGATGATTTCCTGTTTGGTGCAGATCTGTCATATGTCAATCAGATTTTGGATTATGGCGGAGTTTATAAGCATGGAGGAGTGGTGGTTAGTCCGTATAAAATTTTTAAAGACCATGGCTCTAACCTAATACGCTTACGCCTTTGGCATAATCCGGTTTGGACGAAAGAAGTTTATGGAAGCAGTGGAACCCAACTCTACAATGATTTTAAAGATGTTGAAAAGGCAATTGGATTGGCAAAGCAACAAGGCCTACAGGTTTTGCTCGACTTCCACTATTCCGATACATGGGCTGATCCAGGCAATCAGAAAATTCCGGTTGCATGGTTGGATATTAAAAATATTACAGATCTCAGAGACTCCGTTTATAATTACACATTCAAAGTATTAAACAATCTCAAATCAAAATCGTTGCTACCCGAGTTTGTTCAACTTGGTAACGAAACCAATTGCGGTCTTTTGTACACCGATGCTCCAGCGGGATTTCCTGCCTGCAATGGGTGCAATGGCCAATGGACTAATCTTCGTACTGTAATCAAGGCTGGTATCAATGCCGTACGCGATGTTGCTTCTGATGACATTAAAATTGCTTTGCATGTAGCCGACCCCAAAAATGTAGATTGGTGGTTTACCAATGTGGTTAATGGTGGCGAGGTGAGCGACTTTGATATAATCGGCTTTTCGTATTATCCAATCTGGCATACAACTGTAGCAGTAAATCAGTTGTCGAATTCAGTAGCTGGCTTTAAAAACAAATTCAACAAAGGTGTAATGCTATTAGAAACAGCTTACCCATGGACAACCAGTGGTAACGATAGCTATACCAATATTTTTGGTGGCCAAGCTCCTATAACCGGATTTCCTTATACCAACCAAGGCCAATTGGATATGATGAAAACATTAACCCAGGAAGTAATGGATGGTGGTGGTATCGGAATTATTTATTGGGAGCCGGCCTGGATAACATCAGCCATGAAGGATTTATGGGGAACAGGATCAGCCTGGGAAAACAATGCCTTTTTTGATTTCAATGGTGAAGTGAATACAGGCATTCAATTTATGACACACAGCTACAATTTTTAATAAACTACCTGCTTTAATCTTTATGCGATCTACCTTCGTATTTCTCGGCCTGAGCCTGCTTACATCTGTACTTCTGTTGGCGCAACCGCGCACCAAAAAAGTAAAGCCAGTTTACATTGATAAGACTGGTACCTTCCGATGGTCGAAGGACAATAAAGAAGCCGCCTTTTTTGGAGTAAACTATACCACACCATTTGCACATGCTTATCGGGCGCACCTTGCTTTGGGTATAAATCCCGAAGAAGCAATTAAACAAGATGTATATCACATGGCACGCCTTGGATTAGATGCGTTTCGGGTGCATGTGTGGGATACAGAGATTTCGGATGTAGAAGGGAACCTCTTGAATAATGAGCATTTGCGGCTATATGACTTTTTATTGGCCGAACTGAAAAAACGAAACATTAAAACGATAATAACACCAATTGCTTTCTGGGGCAATGGTTATCCTGAGCGCGATGAAGAAACTCCAGGCTTTTCACGTTTCTATGGCCGCGGTAAGCTTACAACAAACGACTCGGCCATAGTAGCACAGGAAAACTACTTGAAACAATTTTTTAATCATGTTAACCCCTACACTAAACTTTCCTATCAAGATGATCCTGATATTATTGCTGTAGAGATTAACAACGAGCCGGCACACAGTGGCCCAAAGGATGGTGTAACCAGATATATTAACCGCTTAACAAAAGCAATTAAAAGCACTGGCTGGATTAAACCAGTATTTTACAATATAAGTCAAGGACCTTATTATGCCGATGCTGTTGCAGCATCGGGTGTGGATGGCTTTAGCTTCCAATGGTATCCATCAGGTCTTGTATCGGGTAATACATTAGTAGGTAATTACCTTCCATATGTTGATAAGTACACGATTCCTTTTGATTCAATCCCTGCCTTTCGCAACAAAGGGTTAATGGTTTATGAATTTGATGCAGCCGATATACTTCAATCATACATGTATCCGGCAATGGTGCGCAGCTTCCGTGAGGCGGGTATGGGTTGGGCAACTCAATTTGCGTACGATCCGCTAGCTATGGCTAATGTAAATACCGAGTATCAAACACATTACCTCAACCTGGCCTATACACCTTCCAAAGCTATCAGTATGCTTATTGCATCGAAGGTGTTTCATAAACTGCCACGCTTTAAAAACTATGGCTCTTATCCTAATGATAGTACGTTCGATGTTTTTCGGGTTAGCTACAAGCAAGCATTGAGTGAAATGAATGATGAGAAAGAATTTTATTATTCCAACACTACAACTTCTAAACCGGTAAACCCAGCCAAACTTGTAAATGTAGCAGGGGTTGGTACTTCGCAAGTGGTAAGTTACAATGGCAGAGGTGCTTATTTTTTAGATAAACTGGATGAAGGTGTATGGCGGTTGGAAGTGATGCCCGATGCCATTCATATCCGCGATCCATTCGAAAAAGCTTCTCCGGGAAAACCGGTAACCCATATTGAATGGAATGTGAATCAAATGCGAATTAACCTGCCATCGTTAGGCGCTGATTTTAGTGTGAAGCCCTTGAATGAAAATAATAATTACACTACGACCGCAGTCAACCAGGTATTTAATATTTCTCCAGGTACTTATTTACTTATCCAAAAAGGAAAACAAATTTCATCAGACACTTATAAAACGGGTGTAATCGGGTTGACAGAGTTTGTGGCTCCGGCTGCAGCGAAGAAGTCATTGAGGTTACATCACGTTCCGCTAAAACAAGTTTCAGCAAACAAAACTTTTGCCCTTCGGGCAACTGTAACCGGTTTGGATAATGGAGTCATTACCGTAATTTTTTCCCCTCCAAATGGTCGCTCCCGCACTTTAGAAATGGTTGCAAAGTCTGCAAACGCGTATGAGTTACTGGTACCAGAAGATTTGCTGCAACCCGGAGTGCTGAACTATCGCATACTGGTAAAACAAGATAACGAGTACACCCTGTTTCCTGATGCTATAAAAGAAAATCCGAATGCGTGGGATAGCTATCAGGTTAATACGTGGAACACGTTTGTAGCTGCGCCTTATACACAAATTGATTTGTATAATCCGGTCGATGATAAAGCCATCCGCACGTACCCGGTTTGGCGAAGAGGTTTTCAAGTAACTACAACGGCAGGTGAAACACCGGGTCAGTTAGTGCTGAGGTTGGACGCTGCAGATTTGAAAGATGTTGAAACAATGGGTTTTCAATATTCATTCAAAGAGAATGTATTGGGTAGAAGGCAGGAACTGAATGAATTTAAAACATTGGTGCTTCGGGCTCGAAGTTCAAAACCGGTAGCAGCAACGATTACATTGGTGAATGTGTATGGGCAATCTTTTTCAGCACCAGTTAAGATTACCGATCGATTTCAGGAGATTGAAATTCCAATTATGCAATTTAAAGCTGGCAATTCGCTGCTATTGCCAAGACCTTACCCGGGTTTTCTGCCACTCACATTTAATGGAGGAGCTGGAAAATTAGAACTTCAGGAAATTGAAAAAGTAGAATTAACGGCAGGTAACAATTTTTCATCAGTTGAAAAAGAACGTGGCCTTACCCTGGAGGTTGAGCGCATAGGATTAAAAAAATAGTTGCATGAAGACTTGGTGTATGGTTTGTTTTATTCTATCGACAATTACAATGGACAAAGATAGGTTGGCAACATTGGAATTAGAGTTTAAGGCTACACTGGGGGAAGGTGCAATCTGGCATCCAACCGAAAACAAATTGTATTGGGTAGATATTGAAGGTGAGCAATTACATGTTTATGATCCGCTAACAAAACAAAATAAATCTTATCCGGTTGGGGCCCGCATTGGTACTGTGGTTCCGGTGGAAACGGGTGGAGTACTAGTTGCGCTTCAAACGGGTATTCATAAAATGGATTTAAAAACCGCTGCATTGGAGTTTGTCAGTAATCCATTGCCGGATTCGGCCATGCGGTTTAATGACGGTAAGTGCGATCCGTCCGGTAGATTTTGGGTTGGTTCGCTAGCATTGGATTCGCGCAAGAAAAGTTCTTCGCTCTATCGAATGGATGCAGATGGAGCGGTGCATACCATGTTAAACGATGTAACCATTTCCAATGGCATTGTCTGGACGGCAGATCGTAAAACGATGTATTATAATGACACCCCTACACTTACTGTTCAGGCATTTGACTTTGATGATGCAACCGGAAAAATTTCAAACCGAAGGGTGGTTATCACAATTCCACCCGGAATGGGCGCGCCAGATGGAATGACCATTGATGTAGAGGATAAACTTTGGATAGCGCTTTGGGGTGGTTATGCTGTAGCACGATTCGATCCTGTATCCGGTCAATTGATTCAAAAAATTAATGTACCGGCACCTCATATAACTTCATGTGCATTTGGTGGTAAAAATCTGGAAACCCTTTATATCACCACAGCCCGGGCCTGGGTTAAACCTGAGACATTAACGGAGTTTCCACTTAGTGGAAGTTTGTTTGCCACTAAACCTGGTGTAAGAGGAGTTGTTGCTAATTTGTTTAAATAATAATAGAGCTTAGGCTTCAATACATAAACGGTTGGCTTTTAGGCGTCTTTTTATCCCACTACTTTTATGGGTATTTTTTCTGGCGCAATCGTTTTAACAACCGATTTCGTAAGAACATTTTTAATATCTGAAGGATTTTTGCTGATTTTCCACCCTCTTTGTAGATAATTTTCGACTGTAAAAAGTCGATTTACACACACTAAAAACACGTTAACCTTATGATTAAAAATTTACTGCTCTTGGCATTTGTTTGTGCTTCGGTGGTATCGTTTGGTCAAAATCGGGTAGTTACCGGAAGAGTAACTTCTGCTGATGATGGCCAAGGGATTCCGGGCGCAAACATTTTATTAAAAGGAACCAACACCGGCACAACCACCAATGCCGATGGTGATTTTTCTCTCACGATTGGAAATGATGCCATACTGGTTATTTCCTATATCGGTTACACAACTCAGGAGGTTGTAGTAGGCTCTCAAAGCAGGCTTACCGTTTCGTTGCAAACAGATATTACTGCTTTACAGGAGATTGTTGTGGTAGGCTATGGCGAGGTTCAAAAAAAGGATGCGACCGGTGCGGTTACCGCAATTTCCAATAAAGACTTCAACAAGGGTGTATTAATGTCGCCTCAAGATTTGCTTACAGGCCGGATAGC
Source organism: Cyclobacteriaceae bacterium (assembly GCA_019638355.1). GTDB lineage: Bacteria > Bacteroidota > Bacteroidia > Cytophagales > Cyclobacteriaceae > ELB16-189. Next base: position 190,121 of record JAHBTY010000002.1, on the reverse strand, counting down.
CGGGGTATCGGTTATATCAAACAGTGGTGCACCAGGTGCTGCATCACAAATTCGTATTCGCGGAGGAGCTTCTTTAACAGCTAATAACGATCCGTTAATTGTAATTGATGGATTTCCAGTTGATGCGACTGATCCGGGTGGAATTGCAAATCCCTTAGCAACACTCAATCCAAACGATATAGAAACCTTTACAGTATTGAAGGATGCTTCCGCCACTGCTATCTATGGCTCAAGGGCCTCAAACGGAGTAATTATTATAACAACCAAGAAAGGAAAAGCCGGAAAGGTTCAATGGAATTACAACGGTAATGTATCTGTTTCCAGCCCTATGAAGTTTGTAGATGTACTGAATGCTACTGAATACAAAGCATTGGTAAATGATCTTAGTAATCAAGGAACATTTGGAATTACGCCAACAGCCCTTGGTTTGCTAGGAAATGCCGATACCGATTGGCAACGTGAAATTTTCAGAACTTCTATTTCGCACGATCATAACGTGAGTGCATCAGGCACTGTAAAAAATTTACCTTACCGCGTTTCATATGGATACACTAACCAGCAGGGGATTTTAAAAACCACCGGCATGCAGCGGCATTCCATCAACCTTAATCTTACACCAACTTTTTTAAATGGCGATCTTAAAGTAACAGCAAGTGCCAAGGCCAGTCATGCCGTTTCTAACTTTGGCGATGAAGGAGCCATTGGTAATGCAATATCATTTGATCCCACCCAGCCCGTACGCGATGGTAACGAAACCTATGGTGGTTACTTTAGCTGGTTGAGCAAGGGTACACCACAAATAACCAATGGAAACTCCAACCCGGTGGCCATGTTGGAGCAAACAAATAATCAGGGAACCAATCAACGGTTTATTGGTAATGCCCAGTTTGAATATAAACTACCTTTTCTTCGAGAGCTTAAAGCTGTTTTAAACCTGGGCTTAGATGTTTCCAGCACCGAGGGCTTTAACCGTGCACCGCTTAATTCGGGCTTTATACACAGCACAGGTACCTTAACAGGTCGTAACAATACCTATAGTGGAAAGAATCAATCCGAATTGCTTGATCTTTACTTTAACTATACGAAAGACCTTGGCATTCATAGATTAGACGCAACTCTTGGTTATGGCTGGCAACACTTTTATCGTACCCGCGACTCCAGAAATGAAAATGCAATTCAAACGGTAGATCCTCCACCTTCGCCAAGCGAAAACTATCTGGTTTCATTCTTTGGCAGATTAAATTATACGCTTAATGGAAAATACTTATTAACGGCTACCCTTAGAAATGATGGCACCTCTCGGGTAGCTCCTGAAAACAGGTGGGGCTTATTTCCTTCTTTGGCGCTTGCCTGGCGCTTAAAAGATGAAGGATTTCTTTCATCCGTTTCGGCTGTATCCGATCTAAAATTAAGAGTGGGTTATGGTGTTACCGGGCAACAGGATGTGGCCGGAGCCTACTATCCTTATTTAGCTGTGTATAGAACCTCGAACGATCTGGCTCAATACCAGCTAGGCAATTCTTACTTCTTTACACTACGGCCCGAAGCGTATGATCCCAACATTAAATGGGAAGAAACAACCACTTATAATGTGGGTTTAGACTTTGGATTTTTGAATGATAAAATAACAGGTTCGATTGAATTGTTTCAAAAAAACACGAAAGACCTGCTGAATAACATCGGCATACCCAATGGAGTTAACTTCTCTAATTTTCTTACTACCAATGTGGGAAGCATGGAAAACCAGGGTATTGAGATTGCGCTTAACTACTCGCCCTTTACCCGCCCGGATTTTAGCTGGACGATTGGAGTCAACTTCACCAGTATCAATAGTACAATTACCAAATTAAACCTGACAGACGATCCAAACTATCCGGGTGTGTTTTTGGGTAATGTAGGTGTTGGTGCAAATGTTCAAAATCACCGGGTAGGATTTCCGGCATCATCTTACTTTGTTTATCAGCAAGTGTATGATGAAAATGGAAAACCTGTAGAAGGTTTGTATGTAAATCGTTCTGGAGGCGACAGCCCCGCAGCATCAGAAGCCAACAAATACCATTTTAATCGTCCGGTAGCTGATTATCTGATAGGTATTAACTCACGTGGTAACTACAAAAAATTTGACTTTTCGTTTGCTTCGCGCATGAGCATTGGTAACTATTTGTATAATAATGTAGAAGCCGGATATGCCTATTATAACGGGGTTTATACCCAACAGCATTTTCGCAATATTCCAAGCATGGTAACCGATGCAGGATTTGTAGGGCAGCAGGTATTTTCTGATTACTATGTTCAAAATGCATCATTTTTTAAGTTAGACAATGCCTCCGTAGGGTATAACCTGGATAACGTAGTTAAACAAGGTTTAAAAGCCAGGATTAGCCTTACTGTGCAGAACGCATTTATCATAACAAAATACAAAGGATTAGATCCAGAATCTGTTGGTGGTATAGACAACAATATCTATCCGCGTCCGCGTACATTCTTACTCGGATTAAATGTAACATTTTAATCAAGAGAAAATTATTGAGTATGAAAAACATAATTAACAAATCAACCCTTCTATCGGGCTTTGCCTTACTGGCATTCATGATGTCCTGTATTGGCGATCTGGACGTAACCCCGTTAGATTCTACCATTACAACTTCGGCTACTGTTTATACAGATACACAATCTTACAAAGCCGGATTAGCAAAGTTATATGCTGCTTTTGCTTTAACAGGTCAACAAGGCCCTGCCGGTGCGGGCGATGTAGCAGGCGTGGATGAAGGTTTTAGCTGCTTTATCCGTTCACTTTGGAACATGCAGGAGTTAACCACCGATGAAGCCGTGTGGACATATCCCAATGATGCTAACGGTACCATTTTCAACCTGCACTATAACACGTGGACTCCGGCCGATATAATTCCAACAGCGTTGTATGCCCGTATTATGAATGTTGCTGCACTTACAAACGAGTATATGCGTGCTACTGCAGGTAAGTTATCCGACCCAGACATCCTGAAGTTTCATACCGAAGCGCGGTTTCTGCGGGCGTTAGCGTATTACTATGGTATGGATTTATTTGGTAAAATGCCTTTTGTAACTGAAAAAGATTTGCCTGGAGCGTACTTCCCTCCGGAAGTAAGCCGTACCGCTCTATTTCAATTTATTGAATCAGAACTGATAGAGATTAAGCCGTTGATGGGCGAGCCGCGTTTTGAATATGGCCGTGCCGATAAAGCAGCCTGTGCCATGTTATTGGCTAAACTCTATATGAATGCAGAAGTATATGTAGGAACTGCAAAATACACCGAAGCGATTACACAGTTGAACGAGGTAATTGCCGCGGGTTATACATTAGCTCCGGCTTACCTGAATAACTTTTTAGCCGATAATCATACCAGTCCGGAAATAATTTTTGCTCAATTGTTTGATGGAACCCGTTCACAGGCATATGATGCATTAAACGTAATGATTTACGGCAATGCTGGCAACGGGGGCTGGTCTGGCTTACGTACCACTTCTGCTTTCGTTAACAAATTTACCAACCCTAACGAGGCCCGCGCACTATTTGCAAAAGAAGACAAAGGCCAAACGTTGGAAATAATTGCAATGAATAACTCAACCCAGGGGTATGGAGTTTTCAAATTCAGAAATGTAACCTCAGCAGGTGCCCCCGGAAGCAATCCATCTTTCCAAGATACCGATTTTCCGATGTTTCGCCTGGCCGATGCATACCTATTGTATGCAGAAGCTGTATTGCGTGGTGGAAGTGGTGGCGATTTAACCACAGCATTGAATCGTGTTAATGCAATTCGTACACGAACAGCCGATGTAGTTGCTGGAAATGCTCCCGGTGCTATTACAGCCGGCCAGCTTACACTTGATTTTATACTGGATGAACGTGCACGTGAACTTTATTGGGAAGGTCACCGCAGAACGGACTTAATCCGCTTCGGAAAATATACTGGTGCTACTTATTTGTGGCCTTGGAAAGGTGGTGAAGCGGCTGGTACTTCCATTGGTGCTCATCGCGCCTTGTTCCCAATCCCGGCTGCGGACAGAGCTTCTAATCCAAATCTTACTCAGAATACAGGTTATTAATCATAAACAATAAGATGAAGATGAAAACCTTAAAACAATTTTTAGTAGCCTTAATCATGCTAGGCGTCTTCACGAGTTGTGAAGATGATTCTATAAAGGCTGTAGTTAAAAGCGATGTAAGTCCTAACGTGTTGCAAACACCTGCTTCAACATCGTTTGTTTTAACGCTTGATAATAAAAATAACAACTTTGCCACCATCGGTTGGACAGCCACCGACTTTGGATTCCCGGCCTCTGTAACTTACATTTTGCAAGCTGACAAAGCCGGTAATAATTTTGCAAATGCAGTTGACCTGGTAACAACACCTTCACTTTCTGCCGCCCTCAATGTGGGTACCACGAATGATATTCTGCTGGGCATGGGCTTGGTGCCCGAAGAGCCCACTCAAGTTCAGTTAAGAGTTGCCTCTATCGTTAATGCAAACGTTGCTCGTGTTTATTCCAATAGCATTACCATAACACTTTCGGCTTATGCAACCAGTTTCCCGCCTATATGGGGAATGGGTGCGGGCTTAAAGGGCTGGGGCCCCTGGCCAGCAAATGCAGTGGAGTGGCAGAGCAGTGAATTCAGAAAGTATGAAACCATTGCCTACTTTACCAATGGTGAAACATTCCGCTGGTTTGGACAGTTGGATTGGGGCCCGGTTTCCTACAACTATCCTTACTTTACCACAGTTAGTCCTGTTTTTGTAAATGGTAACGATGGAGACTCAAACTTACGAGTTGCAGGGGCTTCAGGCTGGTACCGCGTGGGTGTGGATTTAGGTGCCAAAACAGTTACAGCTACTGCCGTAGATGAACCCGTAATGTACATGACAGGCGCAGGTATTGGCGGTTGGGATCAACCCGGTACTGGAGTTAGTATCAAAATGACATATATAAAACCTGGTGTATTTCAGGCCGATGCCAATTTTGTATCAGGCGCTGACTGGCGATTCTTTGGTCAGGCAAACTGGGGGCCCGTTTCATACAATTATCCATTCTTTACCAGTGTGCCCGATTATTTTGGAAATGCCAATGATGGAGATTCAAATTTCAGAGTGCTGGGTGCATCTGGAACTAAAAAAGTTACGGTGAACATAAATGATAAGACCGTAACGCTTGGCGATCCGCCATTACCAGTTTTGTATATGACTGGCGCAGGCATTGGTGGCTGGGATAAACCAGGTACTGGGGCCAGCATTCAAATGACTTATAAAAGTCCCGGTGTATTTGAAGCAAATGCCCCTTTTGTAAATGGAGAAGCCTTCAGATTCTTTGCTCAAGCCGATTGGGGACCAACATCCTATAATTTCCCTTATTTCACTACCGTACATCCAGACTTTGTTAATGCAAATGATGGTGATAGCAATTTGAGGTATGTAGGAACCTCTGGCACACGTAAAGTAACAGTAAACTTAACCGCCAAAACGGTTACACTCGATTAGGGTTTTTTAATTGTTGTTTGTTAAAATTCAGGAGAGCAATCTCCTGAATTTTTCATTTTTAATACATGCAATTCAGAAAGTCGCTTCAGATTTTTTACTCAGCACTGATACTTGCCGGTTGTCAGCCTAAACCCGATTTGCTTTTTACTAAAACTGAACTTGCTTTTGAAAATCAAATTCTGGAAACACCGCAGGTAAACATTTTAAGCTATGAGTACACGTATAATGGAGGCGGTGTAGCCGCGGGTGATTTCAATAACGATGGTTGGTGCGATTTGTATTTCACAGGCAATACTGTTCCGAATAAATTATTTCTTAACGAGGGTGATTTTAAATTTAAAGACATTACAAACGAAGCGGGTGTAGGTGGCCGTGAGTTGTGGAAAACGGGCGTAACCACCGTTGATATAAATGCCGATGGCTGGCTGGATATTTATGTGTGTTATTCCGGCCCCGAACTAGGTCAATCATTCTCAAATCAATTATTTGTTAACAATGGTATTGATAAAGAAGGAATCCCCACTTTTACCGACCGTGCTATTGAATACGGCTTGGATGCACCCGGAACATTTTCAACGCAAGCATTATTTTTTGATTATGATCGCGATGGCGATCTGGACATGTTTTTGGTAAATCATGCCAATCACTTCTTTTCACCCTTTGTAAATACAAAAAGTTTACGAAATACCAGGCACCCTCAATTTGGAAACCGATTATACCGCAATGATTCGGTTAACAATAGAATTTTTTTTAGCGATGTAAGTGAACAAGCCGGAATTCACGGAGGTGGAATCAATTTTGGATTAGGAGTTTCTGCAGGCGATTTTAATCAAGATGGCTGGCCTGACTTATACCTCTCTAACGATTATGAAGAGCAGGATTTTCTGTACATCAACAATAAAGATGGTTCCTTTACTAATGCAACCAAAAAATCACTTGGTCATTTTTCAAGAAATGGAATGGGTACTGACGTAGCCGATTATAATAACGATGGCCGACCCGATATTATAGAAGTGGATATGTGGCCCGAAGATAACTTTCGGCAAAAACTTTTAAGGGGCCCCGATGATTACAATCGCTATCAGCTCATGTTAGATAGTGGATTTCTACATCAGCAGATGCGCAACACGTTGCAATTGAATAGTGGTGTGCTGGCAAATGGTTTACCCGTTTTTAGCGAAGTTGGTCAACTGGCTGGTGTGTCATCAACTGATTGGAGTTGGGCTCCGCTTTTTGTGGATTTGGATAATGATGGATACAAAGACTTGTTCGTATCGAACGGCTACCTGCGCGATTTCACCAGTTTGGATTTTTTAAAATATACAGTTGAGGAGGCGCGAACAGCAGCGAAGAAAAAAGGCGCAGAACTGAACGTGTTTGAGTTAGTAAGTAAAATGGCTTCCACCAAAACGAACGATTATGTGTTTCAAAATAAAGGAGATCTCACGTTTCAAAATGTTACAACCACCTGGGGTCTTGCAACTCCTAATCTTTCCTTTGGTGCAACCTATGCCGATTTGGATAATGATGGTGATCTGGAGATTATTACCAATAATACAAACGAACTTGCCACTATTTGGAAAAATAATTCCGAGTCTATACAATCACGCAATTACCTCGCGGTGCAGTTAATCGGACCCAGAGCCAACCCACTTGCAATTGGTGCTTCCGTTAAAATCGAAACTCACAATCAGATGCAAATGTTGGAACAGTACCTTACGCGGGGGTTTCAATCGTCTGTTGATCCGATACTTCATTTTGGTTTAGGAAATGAAACAGAAGCTACGGTTACTGTAACCTGGCCTGATGGTAAAATTACCCGCAAAGAAAAGGTGGCTGTGAATACTAAACTTGAAATAGGGTACAACAATGCAGGTAATATTCAACAAACGGTTAAAAAACCTTCAAACTTGTTTACAGATTACACCACACAAAGCGGTGTAAATTTTATTCATCGGGAAAATACTTTTATGGATTACGATCGCGAACCACTATTACTATATCAACTTTCAAAGGCTGGACCGGCTCTTGCGCATGCCGATGTTAATGCTGATGGATACGAAGATTTTTTTGTTGGAGGTGCAATTGGACAAAGCGGTAAGCTATTTTTAGGAATAGCAAGTGGCCAATTCCTTGTGGCAGATTCACAGCCCTGGTTGGCTGATATACTTTGTGAAGATGTAAGCGCAATTTTTTTTGATGTAGATCAGGATGGTGATGAAGATTTCTTTGTAGTAAGTGGCGACACAGAATACCCAACCGGATCTGCGCTACTGGACGATAGGCTGTATTTGAATGACGGACGTGGTAAATTTTCTAAAGCACCAGTTGGAAGCATAGTAGCCGACCATGCCAATGGAAGTTGTGTTGCAGCTGCAGATTATGATCAGGATGGCGATCTTGATCTGTTTGTGGGTGGTGCTTCGCAACCCGGCAACTTTCCATATCTGAGTCCAGGGGCAATTCTGAAAAATGAATCAACAAATGGACAAATAAAATTTAGTGTTTCAACTGTCGAAGTAAATCCGGAGTTGCGTACTCCCGGTATAGTAACAGATGCACTTTGGACAGACTTTAATACCGATGGTTGGCCTGATTTAATACTGGTAGGTAAATGTATGCCCGTACGCGTATTTGCCAATAAAAATGGAAAGTTGGTCGAAATTCAAAGTGAGATGCTTCAAAAGACAACCGGATTGTGGAACCGCATAGCCGCAGCCGACCTGGATAATGATGGCGATCTGGATTATGTGTTGGGCAATGCCGGAGCAAATCTGCCGTGGAAAATATCAGCGGAAAGTCCTTTGACGTTATACTACGCTGACTTTGATCAAGATGGAAAAACAGACCCTATAATTTTTTATACCTACAATGGTAAGCAATATCCGGTTGCTTCACGCGATGAATTAGTACGTCAATTACCTGCGTTAAAAAAGAAATTCACAACCTACAGTGCGTATGCAATGGCAACTGTGAATGAAATTCTTGAACCAGCCCAGCTGGCAAGTGCGGGTAAATTAAATGTCAACACGGTGCAATCAATGGTTTTGAAAAATCTAGGCAACAATCAATTTGAAATTGAACCCTTGCCCATCGAGGCTCAGTTTTCAGCAGTAACGGCAATTACAATAAATGATTTTGATAACGACTCCCAGCCTGATATTTTATTAGCCGGAAATTTCTTCCCTTACAATACACAGTACGGTCCTGCTGATGCAAGTCAGGGTTTATGGGTAAAGCGATCTGGCAAAACATTTACAGCTCATAGTTGGAATGAAACCGGATTTTTTTCACCGGGTGATGTGCGGAATATGAAACTGCTGCACCAGCGAGATGAAACTAAATTAATAGTGCAGGTTCTGAATAATGATTCAGTAAGAATATTTAAAGTCGGTTCATATGAAGAATAGACATTGCGTAAGCAAGTGGTTGGTGGTTTTGATGTTGTGTGGGGCACAACTCTGTGCACAAACCACTGCATTTGAAAAACCACCCAAATGGGCAAGTGAAGTAATCTGGTACCAGATTTTCGTAGAACGATTTAATAATGGTGATTCATCCAATGATCCAACGCCCGAAAGCATGGCCATTCCACCCATTCAAAATTTTGCACCGGTCGGTTGGACTATTACACCGTGGACTTCCAATTGGTGGCAACAGGAGGCATGGGCTCGTGTACCCGGTAAGTCTTTCTCTGAAATGTTACAGTATCGGAGATATGGTGGCGATTTACAAGGTGTGTTAAACAAACTGGATTACCTGCGGGAGTTGGGAGTAACGGCTTTGTATTTAAACCCTATTAACGATGCACCTTCTTTACACAAATATGATCCGCGATATTATCACCATGTTGATGTAAACTTTGGCCCCGATCCGGTGGGTGATAATGCTATTATTGCTGGCGAAAATCCGAATGACCCCGCAACCTGGAAGTGGACAGCAGCCGATAAACTTTTTCTGAAGCTGATACAGGAAGTTCATAAACGAAAAATGAAAATTATCATGGACTATTCCTGGAATCATACGGGCACTACATTTTGGGCCTGGCAGGATGTACTTCAAAATCAAGAGAAATCCGGTTACAAAGATTGGTATGCAATTAAAACATTTGATAATCTGGCTACAGCCGAAAATGAATTTGATTACCACGGCTGGCTAGAAATTAAATCATTACCCGAAATCAAGAAAGTTGATATTACTACCGAAAGAAAGATTGGCAAGCCCTACGAAGGTAATTTACCAGAACCATTTAAAGCTCATGTGTTTGCAGTTACAAAACGATGGCTGGCACCGGATGGAGAGGTGGCCAATGGCGTTGATGGTTTTCGGTTGGATGTAGCCGATCACATCGGGTTAGGCTTTTGGCGCGACTATCGAAAAGCGGTACGATCCATACAACCCGAAGCGTATCTGGTGGGCGAAATCTGGTGGGAGCAATGGCCCGACCGGTTGATGAACCCGGTACCTTACACACGTGGTGATGTATTTGATGCCGTCATGTTTTACCAGGTATATCGGCCTGCGCGTTACTTTTTTGCCAAGACCGATTTCGAAATTGATGCACCTGCCTTTCGGGATAGTTTACTGCTTCAATGGAACAGACTTCCGATAGAGAATCGTTACGCAATGATGAACGTATCTTCCAGCCACGATACCCCTCGGCTGCTGACGGATTTTTTCAATTCAAATAAATATAAGTTCAACACCTATCCCGATTATCCGGATTATAAAACCAATAAACCGGATACCGAAACCTATAAGCGCTTACGACTTTATCTGATTCATTTGTTTACTTCGGTGGGTGCACCGCATGTCTGGAATGGTGAAGAAATGGGCATGTGGGGTGCAGATGATCCACATCCGCGCAAGCCATTGATGTGGAAAGAATTTTCATTTCAACCTGAACCGCAGGATAATTACCGTAATCAAGTGGCAAAGTTTGATGAAATAAAATTTAATAATGCCTGGTTTGAACTTTATAAGCAACTCATTAAAATAAGGAAAGAAAATCCAGCTTTGAATCAAGGAGATATGGAGTTTAAGGAGGCTGAAGGTAAGTTGCTGATTTATTCGCGCAAGCTTAATGCGAATGAGATTACAATAGCGATTAATGCCGGCAATGCACCCGCGCAAATAGAACTTAAGCCAGGAACCTATGTTGATTTACTCACGCAAAAACAGGTACGAGGCGGATTGGTTTCATTACCTTCGTTGGAAGCGGTTGTGTTAAAAAAGAAATAATTTGTTAATGATTTAATTTGAAGACTATGAAGCGTTGTTTACTACTATTATTAATGGGGATAAGCTCAGCTGCGTTGGCGCAGAAGGTAACATTAAATCCAACTATTACTCCTTCTTTGTTTCAACACAACGAACAGATTACCGTAACCTACGATGTTACCGGAACTTCGTTGGCAAGCCTTAGCAATGCGTGGATTTGGGTTTGGATTCCGGGTAAGAACATCAATGCCAAGTATAATATTAATCCAACCACATCGGCTGCTGATGCAGCAAAGTTTACAAAGTCGGTGGCAGGTGGTACAACCAAGTTTACCATTACATTTAAACCTTCTGATTTTTTTACTTCAGACATCAGCTCGGAAGTTCAGATGGGAATGCTGTTGAAAGCGAATGATTGGCCGAACGGGCAAACTACAGATTACCTGGTAAACTTTGGCTTCAAGATTTCGTTGGTCACGCCAAATGTTTTTCCGGTAGCGGCAACAGCAGGTAACACATTAAATATTAATGCTACAGCTCCGGCCTCAGCCAATTTTCAACTTTTTGTGAATGATGTGCTCACTAATTCACAAAGCGCAACTCAGAATTATAACTTCGGTTATACCGTGCCAGCAAATCCGTTGGATGCAACCATTCGCATTGTAGCTACGGCCGTTACAGGCGGGGCCACGCATGAAGTTTCTTTTCAATATGTAGTAAAACAAAATAGTCCGGAGGTAGCGCGACCAACCGGAATAATTGCCGGAATAAATTACAATGCTGATCCCACCAAAGTAACATTATGCTTTTGGGCTCCTGCCAAAGCCTCGGTTTATGTGTTGGGCGATTTCAGCAATTGGGAAATAAAATCCGAAAACCTGATGAATCGTGATGGTGAATATTTCTGGAAAGAGCTTTCGGGATTAACCCCTGGACAGGAATATGCATTTCAATATTGGTTGGAGGGTAGCTTACGCATTGCCGATCCGTTTGCAGATAAAATTCTTGACCCTGACGATCAATATATTCCAGCTGCCTCCTACCCAAACCTGAAAACATATCCTGCAAAAGCATTATCAACAAATTGGTACGAGAACCGAGTGGCAGTATTTCAAACCAATCAAACTGCTTACAGTTGGCAGGTTACAAATTTTGAAAAGCCAAAAAAAGAAAGCCTGGTTATATATGAACTCCTGTTACGCGATTATTTTGGTGCAGGCAACCGTAACTATCAAAACCTTATTGATACGCTTACCTATCTGAAACGATTGGGAGTAAATGCTATAGAGCTAATGCCGGTAATGGAATTTAACGGTAACGAAAGTTGGGGTTATAATCCAACGTTTATGTTCGCGCCCGATAAATTCTACGGTAGTAAGAATAAGCTTAAGGAGTTTATTGATAAATGCCATCAAAACGGAATAGCGGTAATTTTTGATATTGCCATGAATCACCAGGATATTCCAAATTCATTTTTAATGCAGGACTTCAATTTCACTACGTTCAAACCTAGTCCTTCCAACAGATGGTTTAACGTGAATGCAACGCATCCGTTCAATGTATTTTTTGATATGAATCATGAAAGTGACTACACTAAAAAATACCTGGACACCGTCAACTATTATTGGTTAAACGAATTTAAGATTGATGGTTATCGGTTTGATTTAACAAAAGGATTTACCCAAACCAACAACCCAAACGATGTAAATGCATGGTCGGCCTACGATGCCAGTCGTATCGCTTTGTTAAAGCGCATGAGTGATAGAATCTGGGCTCACACACCCGATGCTTATGTTATTTTTGAACACCTGGGTGTAAACGTGGAAGAAAAGGAGTTGGCAGAATACCGAGCCAATGAAGGAAAGGGAATAATGTTCTGGGGTAAGATGACCGATCAATATAACCAAAACACAATGGGCTATGGGTCAGGTTCGGATATTACTGGAGTTTATCATGGTATGCGTGGTTGGGCAATTCCTAACCTGGTAGGCTATATGGAAAGTCATGATGAAGAAAGGTTGATGTATAAAAATTTACAGTTTGGAAATTCAGGAGCCGGCTACAATGTAAAAGCATTAACAACGGCACTAAAGCGAATGGAGGCTGCCTCGGTAATGTTTTATACTATTCCGGGCCCAAAAATGTTGTGGCAGTTTGGTGAGCTTGGATTTGAATACAGTATTAACAGATGTGAGAACGGAACCATTAATAATGACTGCCGGCTTTCAATTAAACCAACGGTATGGGAGTACTTACAAGATGCGCCACGCAAGCGTCTGTATAACCACACAGCAAATCTGATTAAATTAAAAACTACTTCCAATGTATTTCAGGATGGTATAGCCACTTTTGCTGCTGATAACCTGGTAAAAGCAGTGATAATAAAAAATAAGAACTACACCACTACACCGGTTAATGCTGCGGAAATGAGCGCTGTTGTTGTGGCTAATTTTGACATCAGCACCAAAAATTATGGATTGAGTTTTCCACACAGTGGAACCTGGTATGAATATTATACAGCCACAACTTTGGAAGTTGCAGGCACCAATGCATCGATTAGTTTACAACCTGGCGACTATAAACTTTACACAAATGTTCCGTTGCTAAATGAATTGATAACTGCTGTTGCAGAACAACCTTTACTTTCAATTTACCCTAATCCATTTGAAAATTTTATACAAAGTGTAGATAAGTTGGATCAGTTATCGCTGATTAGTACTACAGGTTTGCGGTATCCACTCACCAGATTGAATATGTATCAATGGGATGCTGCAACAGTTCCTGCCGGATTTTATGTGGCCATAGCTGTTAAAAACGGTAAAGTTGAAAAAACGAAAGTTTTAAAACGATAAGCTAAATCAGCAAACTAAAATTCGCCTAAATAAAATACCTTTCCAACACCTACTTATCGTGTAGTTTTGTTACTTGAGCCATATTTCCGGCACTATGGCCTCAACAAAACCCCGATTACCACTTTTAGTTGCAGTGGTTTCAATCATCAGTATTCTGCTGGCCGTAAATGCAGTTTTAATTTATGAGAATAGCCGCTCGATAGCCCGAAATCAGCGATTGTTAGAGAATGCCGAGCAAGCCAAAATTAATTCGTTGGATGTAATCCGTAATATCCACCTGATGGATCTGGCCTTACGTGGGTATGCATTAACCGGCCAGGAAGCTCAATTGGCAGCTACAGACTCTGCGCTGGTTAACCATCCAAAAATTTTTGATCGGTTACGAAAGGCACTGGCAGCTCAAAATTTTCAAAAGCTGGATGAGTTAGATAACCTTGAAGATTCTGTTACAGCTTATTTTAAACTTACTGTTAAGATGCGGCACTTGGTAGCGGCTAACAGAAATGCGGAGTTTTTAGAAATCCTGAAAAGAAATGAAGGCTTTTATGCTTGGCAAGCCTATAAAAATTTCTCCGATCGTGTTACAGCGTTTGAAACCCAGGTTGTAACCGAGGCGGAAGCAAACATTCAGCGGACCTTGCGCAATAGTTATTTGTTGCAGTTTTTTATTTTTCTGATAGCCGTTCCGGCTCTAGGTTATCTGGCATTTCATACCGCCCGCACATTTCGTTTGTCCGAAGAACTGCAATATGCACAAGTAGAAAAAAACAAAATTCTTCTTGAAAAGAATGAAGAATTGGATAGACAAGTACAAGAGAAGACAAGGGACATACGAAAACAGAATGAAGAAATAAGAGCACACAACAGGCAACTACTTGCACAACAAGAGCAAATTAAGTTGGCTACTGAAACCATCGAGGCACAAGCGTTTAAAATTGCCATACAAAATAAACAGCTTGCGCATGAAGTAGAACGCCAGACTAATGACTTGCGCCAAACCAACAACGAATTAATGGAGCAAAACAGCAGACTACAACAGTTTACTTACATTATTTCCCACAACCTGCGTGCACCCCTGGCACGTTTAAAGGGGTTGGCTAATTTATTAGAGTACAGCGAAACGAACACCGAAAAGGATAATATTTATAAGTTATTAATTAAATCATCGCGCGATATCGATGACGTGATAACCGACCTGAGCACGATATTAAATATTCAGAAACAAACTATGCTACTCCGCTCAGAAATTCTGCTGAGCCACGTTATTCACAAGGTATTATCAACATTGGAAGTTGAAATTAAAGAGGTACAGCCAACTATTAAAATTCAATTAAACGCTGATACACTTTTTTCAGTATCACCATATGTGGAAAGTATTTTCTATAACCTGGTAGCCAATGCTATTAAATATCATAATCCGCAGCAACCACTTGAAATAATAATAACTTCACAGGAAGTAGGACATTATATCCAGGTTGTGATAGAAGATAATGGGTTGGGTTTTGATTTAGCCAAACACAGACATAACTTATTTAATTTGTACAAACGTTTTCATACCCACGTAGAGGGAAAAGGTTTAGGATTGTATCTCGCAAAAACACAAATGGAAGCGTTGGGTGGAAAAATTGAAGTTGATAGTGAAGAAAATAAGGGTACACGGTTTATACTCTATTTTAATGTAAGCGTCTAACTGGGCGCTATCCCATTACAGCAACCATCTTTAAAAAAGGCACACCCAATTCCTTATTACCACTAACCTGAACTCGCTTGTCCGTTTCTTCGGTGCTTAATGCCTTGGTAAATAATTTCCAGGCAGTGTCAGCATCAAGCGAAATGGTAGTAGCATTATTCTGTATTGTGTTCACAAAATGCCACTTGTTTTTTTGATGTTGAATGATCCAGGTGCCACCGGCAGCACCGGTGATGGTTATGGATATACACGTTCCATCGGGGGCGTTTGTAGTTTGGTAATTGTGCGGTAGCGCGTGCAGTAGCGTAGCAATCATGGGATAAAAATATTCACGCGTCATTATACCATCTTGCTTTACTGCATCGCGAATTTGTTGCTGGTGGTGCCACCGTTCGGTGTATTCGCGTGCAACATGAAACCAATTCTTAGACTCATTCTCGCCAGCCCACGCAACCGGGAAAATAGCGGGTGCCTGCAAATCCAGCGAATGATAATAATCAATCATTGGCTTTTGTGTAAGCTGTAAAAAATCAATTAATGTTTGCGGGCTAACACGCCTCATTGCTTTTATCCAATCGGCATTAAGTTGGTTCAGGTAGTTTACCAGATCTTGATATGAGTGGATAGCATCAGGAGTATCGCCCGTATGGTGTTGTGCCATGGCAACCGTTCGCACGCTGGTATCCAGCAAGTGCGCCACTACATCTTTTACGGTCCACATTTTTGCTACAGTATGTCTTTGCCAATCAGCAGTGGGTAATGATTTTAGTAAGTCTATTAACTTTTTTTCGAGGGGCTCAAATAAATGAAGTGTAGCAATCATAACCAAAATTACCGTGGGCCAGGCGGGCAATGTTTACGAAGATAATCCGAATATAATGTGGCTAAATGCTCAAACGTACCTTCACCTTCGCTAATACTATGGCTGCGGTTAGGGTAGGCCATAAACTGAAATTGCTTTCCGTGTTTTACTAATTCGTTTATCAGCATTTCGGCATTTGAGTAATGCACGTTGTCATCGCCCGTTCCATGTATATAGAGCAAATTGCCTTGCAGATTTTTTGCATAGGTAATAGGCGAGCCATTAATAAAGTCTTGCAGGTTTTCCTGTGGCAAGCCCATATACCGTTCCTGGTACAGGTTGTCGTAAGTAAGTTGGTTGGCTACAGCGGCAACGGCAATTCCGGTTTTATAAATTTCCGGATACTGAAACATCAGGTTGAGTGTGGCTGAGCCACCACCACTCCAACCCCACACCGCCACCCGATCCGCATCCACAAAGGGCCACTTTAAAATTTCCTGGGCAGCCAAAGCTTGATCCTTTATATTCACTAATCCGATTTTACGATATACACTTTTGCGCCAGGCCCGGCCTTTGGGTGCCGGTGTTCCCCGATTATCGATCGACAAATAAATATAACCTTCTTCGGCCATATCGCCCATAAATAAAAAATTATCCGCTACACCATATGTATCATGCACATTGGCGCCCCACGGTTCGGTATAAACATAGAATACAACCGGGTATTTTTTGGTTGCATCAAAGTTGGCAGGCTTCACCATCCAACCATCCATTTCAACACCTTCCTCTGTTTTTACTTTAAAAAACTCAATCGTTTTAGGTTGTGTTGCACTATGCAGTTTAGCGGCAATGCTTTCCTTTTCGTTAAGGGCTGTATGTTTGGGTAACGCAATTAATTCAGTTATTGGTTTTGTAAAACTGTTGTTGAACGAGTGGCTGGCAAACGTGCCGGTGGGTGATATTGAATAATCGTGCGTGCCTTCTTGCTGAACAGGCGAAACGCGCACAGCTTCTCCTTTGCCATCTAACCGGGTTTTATATAAATATTTTTGAGTAGCGTTGGCTGGAGATGCCAGAAAATACAACTGGTTATTTTTTTCATCAATTAACCGGATGTCCATCACATCGTAATCGCCTTTTGTAATAAGGGTTTGCCTGGCTCCATCTTTCGAAATGCGATAGGCGTGGCGCCAACCATCTTTCTCACTCATCCACAAAAACTCTTTTCCGCCACTGAGCCAACGAAAGTAATGGCGAAAGTCGAGCGCATATACATTTTCCCACGGGGTATAAAGATCAATCCAGGCTTCGTCTTTTTCGGTGTAGATCAACTTTGCTTCGCCAGTTGTTGGGTTACAGGAAAATAATTTGCTTTCATTTTGTTTGCGATTGAGTTGCTGTACCAATATTTCATGGGCAGTGTTCCACTCCATGCGGGGCACGTAGTTTTGTTTCGGATCGCCCGGAAGGGCAAGCCAGGTAATAGTGCCCGAAGTAACATCGGCAACACCAATGCGCGCGGGTGATGGTGTTTGGCCTGCTGTAGGATATTCAACCGGAATTATCTGCGAGTAAACCGAATCGGTGTTATTAATCATATAGAAATCGCGAATCTGGCGGGCGTCCAGCTGCCAGAAAGAAATTTTCTTACCATCGGGGCTCCACTGAAAACCATCGCGGCAAGCGAATTCTTCTTCATAGGCCCAATCGAACGTACCGTTTATCAACTTGCGGTTGCCGTTGGTAGTAATGGCTTTAGCCTGGCCGGTAGCCAGGTTTTCTACATACACATTTTGTTCGCTTACGTAGGCGGCCTGGGTGCCATCGGGCGAAAGCTTGGCAAACATGAGGGATGATGTTGGCCGTGATTGCCCGATTTGCTTCAGGGCTTTTGTTTTCAGATCAAGCACCCAATAATCGCCACGGGTATCCAGTCGCCAAACTTTTTGCGTGTTGGTAAAAATCAATAGTTTGGACTGATCTTGTGAGAAGGTATAGTTGCGAATACGCAAACTCTGCGATGCTCCAACAGGTGTAAGGTCGGTTTTGGATACAAAAGTGGTTGGCGTATTGGCTGGTAAAGCATACCGCACTAACTCGCCACCTTCGGTACGGTAGTAGGCGTTGCCTTCGGGGGCCCATTGCAGTGCCTGTGCCTGCACCCATACCGGGTAGATTATAAAAAGAAACAGGATCAGAACGCGTTTCATAGTATTGGTAGTTTCAAGTATAAAGAGTCGTAAAGCTAAATTATCTTTCTACATGGTATAAAAACAACCCTTCATATAATTGTCGGGTGGTTTCTGAAAGTGTAATCGATAGAAATAGATTGCCCATACCTGTTAAATTTGTATCTTTTCAGGTCTAATAGACTTTCCCGAATGGCCAAGCTAAAGAATATTGTCAAACAACTTTCTGACACCGATTATAAAGCTATCTACGATTCGTTGGTTGAAAGCAACGCTGAGAAATCGGCACATTTGCTAAGGGCTTTGCGCGAACGCCAACTGTCGGACAGTAAGATTATGGTAGAGTTGGGCGTAAACTCCAATGCCTATTACACCCTGCGGTCGCGCTTAAATATTAAAATTGAAGAGCATTTATTGCAGCAGATGGAAAGCCCGCGCACGGATATTTTACGCAAAGTGGCCAACCTGAACGAGGTACTCTTTACCAAGAAACGCACCATTACCATTACTACGCTTAAAAAATTAGAGAAAGACCTGCTGGATTATGATCTGGCCAATGAGCTTACCATTGTGTACAAGTCTTTGAAGAAGTTGCACATCAATTCGCCCGACCATTTTCAGTATTCGCAATTATACAACCGGCATGTAGCGTACATGCTGGCAGTAGATAAAACCGAAGATTTATTAACTGAGTATTTCAAAAAATACGGAAACTACTTTCTTTCAAATGATGCAACCGATAAATTAGGTCTTACCTTATTGATGAAAGAGATTCAGAATGTAGCCCGCATTTATGAATCGCATCGTTTATATGTTTACCAAAGTTGTATGCTGGTGTTTCATCGATTGTTTGTTGAGCCCGATGACAACCTGCACCTGGATGGTGAATCGATTGAGGATATTTTTAAACATGTTCAAAAAATATTCGATACCTATAACCTCGATCCGCTATACTACCACCTCAACTTGATTTTTGAATACCTCAAGTTGGAATATTACAATCATTACGGTGTTTACCATCAGGTTGAAAAAAGCTTTGAAGAAGTAAACGATGCAGCTGCCAACCTGCTCATCAATTACCCTTTCTATACATTTGGCGCTCGTTTCCTCATTACAAAAATTGAGCGGCACCTGCGCCTGAATACAGAAAGGGAAATGTACGATGAAAATGAAGTGTTGTTTGAAGACATTGAACCCGACCAGCAAGATGTACCCAAACATACATTGCATGTGGTTTACAGGGCATTGGGCTGTTATTATGTTGGGCGTTATGAAGAGGCAGCTAAGCTGATAAATGGTTTGCTGAATGATGTAAGCCTGAAACGTTTTCCATTTGTGCACATGGAGGTAAAGGCACTTCTTGCGTTGCAGTATTGTATGTTAAAAGATTTTGAATTGTTTAATCAGCTTACCAGCAGCATACAGCGCCAAATCCGGTTGTTTGGTAAAGACGAATGTGAAAACGTGCTGTTGTTTTTAAAAATTTTGAAAATTGCCACCAGCGAAGCCAAGCGCGAAAAAGCAAAAAAGATTATGCAGGTAGTGCCTAAATTTAAACTGCTTAAATTGAATTACTTTGCGCCAACCACTTTTATTCGCATGGATAAAGAGTTTGTAGAAAACCTTACAGCTATTGATGCTCCAGGCAGTTAACAGATTAGTCAATCAGTGCGATTAAATTCCATTCCTTCAATTAACAGCGTATTCGCCTTGCCGGAGGCATCCAGCATAAACTGAACCTTTGTTTTACCCCACCACCGTTTGTCATAACAACCGCTAAAAACATCATAATGCCAATGTGAAACCTGTGCATTCACCACGTTATTGATGGCGAGATTCAGATTTTGATTGATAAGGGTTACCATAACTTCACCATAAAGCGAGCTGGTATATTTTCCTGTGTAATCCGATAAAGCCAACGATGGTTTAGTGTTGGCAATGCGTTGCAGTTCATGCGCTTTTTGTTTTAGCTCATATTGTTTGCCAAGATTGTTATACAATGTTTGAAATTCAGAACTCCAATCGCGCGTTCCACCCAATGCAAAAGCATCAAAGGCTTTGAACATAAGGGCATGGCGAACTTCTGCATGATCCAGATTTCCGAAAACGTAAATGCCCAGTTTGCTATCGGGTAGTTGGCCGTGTATGGCAATTTCACCCGCTAAACTTCCAGTATGAAAATTTATCTTCTTGCCTTTGTAATCCTGTTGAAACCAACCAAGTCCATACGTTGTCCAGCTGGGTTTGGTTAATTGTTGGGTCGGATAAAATTCATTGGCCGGAACAATTACCTGCGGTTTAAAAAGTTCGTTCCAGGTTTCTGGTTTTAGCAATCGGCCACCTTGGTATTTACTGCTATCCAGCATACTGATGGCCCACTTGCTCATATCATCCACACAACTCCACACACTGCCTGCCGGGCCAATGGCATCGGCATTGGTGCGATCAATAACCTGAATTTTTCCATCGACCCAATGATGTGCGTTGGATTGATTGGGATCTTTCACCTTAGCCAGATGGGGATAGGTGCGCGTCATACCCAGCGGATCGAAAATTCTTTTTTTTATAAATACTTCCCAAGGCGAACCACTTACCCTTTCTATTACTTTGCCCGCGTACAGATAAAAGATATTCTGGTAAATGAAATTTGATCGAACCGAATAAGTTGGTTTAACCTGCTTCATACGATCGAGTACTTCATCAGAAGTAATATCCATCAAGCCCCAAAGAAAATCGGTGTTGCCAACACCCGAGTTGTGCGTAAATAAATCCCTGATTTTAAGTTCGCGCGAAACGTAGGAGTCATATAATTGAAAATCGGGCAGGTGTTTGATTACGGGATCGTTCCAACTCACTTTGCCTTCATCCACCAACATCGCCATGCAAACGGCTGTCATGGCCTTGGTGGTGGAGGCGCAGGCGAACAGGGTTTGATCATCCACCGCTTCGGTTTTAGTAATGTTGCGCAATCCGTAACCTTTTTTAAGAAGTACTCTGCCATCTTTTACAATGGTAACAGCCATACCGGGTACCGCATATTGCTTGCGCGACTTTTCAACGTAAGTATCAAATTCTTTAATCAACTTAGCTTCGGGTGTTTGGGCAGGGCTCACAAAGGCGAATGCCACAAAAAGAATTGTATAAATCGTTCTCATAATTTTAATCTAACCAATTGTATTTTTTTAAAGCCGCCAATACGGCTGTTCGCTTTTCTTCTTGTGGCGTGGGCGTGTTGCAAAGCATGAGGTATAAAATTCCCTTTTCAGGGATGCTTACATAATCGCCATAAAAGCCACCTTGTGTGCCCGTGTGGTAAATCATTTTATAACCATCATCAGTTTGGGCAATAAACCAACTAGTTCCCATAAAAGCGGGAGCGTCCTGCCAGTTTGGATATTCTTTTATTGTTCGGGATGCCGTGATAATCTCTTCATTCAGTATGGTGCGATCGCGCAAGGCTTTTTCATATAAAGCTAATTCATCAACGGAACTCCACACTCCGCCATTTCCGGCTGCGGCAAACGTAGGTTCTTCGCCATAATCTTTTTCGATGTAGCCGGTTGCTGTTTGTAGATAAGCATGCGCCACTCCGGTGGTGGGGTAGGGGCCATCGGTTATTGTGCTGGTGTTCATTCCGGCCGGAATAAAAATCCTGTTCTTTACTTCATCCTGCCATTTGTTGCCAGTAACTTTTTCAATAATAAGAGCCAGACCATTAAACGCAGGGTTGGAATATTCAAAGCGGGTGCCTGGTTCAAAGTTCAACGAATCATTCAGTTTTATTGGGTTCCAATTTTCGGCATCCTTCGCGGTAAGCAGAAATACGCTATCCAAATGCTGCCAGCGATTATCGGGCAACCCCGAAGTGTGGGTAAGTAAATGATGAATTCGAACTTTTTTTGCCAACTCCGGATTTTTAAAATCAGGAAAGTATTTTGCAATACTATCGTTTAGTGAAAGTTTACCTTCTTGTGCCAGAGCTAGCACCACATAGGCCACAAAAGTTTTAGAAATAGATCCCGTATTGAATAAAGTCTTTGAAGTAATCTCTTCCTGGGAGGAAAGATCGGCCAAGCCATAGGAATTCCTAAATACAACCGAATCATTTTTAAGAATCATTACCGCACCGCCTGGTCTGTTGCCATCTAAATAGGAAAAGATAGAATCAACGTCTTGCTCAAATGATGGTTGTTTCGAACAACCCATCAATGTTACTATAAAAAGTACCAAAAGCTTTCTCATTTCGCAACCGACTTTTGCATCATCCTCACAATGGAGACAACGGCAATAATTGCCCACACGGTATTGATGAATGTAAATGGATATGCTTCTTTAAAAACACTGTTGATGATAAGTAATACTGCTCCACCTAAATTCAACAACTGAAAGCTTATTGAATCAGATTTTATTTTTTGCAGGCTGTTAAGTGCATAGGCCGCTATTACCGCTACCGAACCAATCCACCCGAGTGCAGTTATCCAGGCCTCCATTACTTTCTGAGTTTCACCCGCAGTAAGTACATATCCGCTGTGATGTACAACGTTTTTTCATCAGGCGATAGGGCACAGTTGGCAGCCAACTCCGTGAGTTTAATTTTCCCTAATACTTTTCCTGCCAAATTAAAAATCCAGATACCACCGGGGCCTGTTGCAAAAATATTTCCGCTGCGATCAACCTTTAAACCATCAGGCAAACCTCTGTCGGTGGTTAGATTAGAAGTAGCATCATAAAAAATACGGGCATTGGTTACGCCACCACCTTCTGTTAATTCAAACTCATACCAAATAGCTTTTTGCGGATCGGAATTGGCCACGATAATTTTTTTCTGATCGGGCAATACAATAATGCCATTGGGTTTGGTAAGCGAATCAACCAACAAGGAAACAACACTGTTGCTAACTTTATAAACGCCATTATGAGGTTGCTCTTTTTCGGGATCGTTATCGTTTTTAGCTAATCCATACGGTGGGTCAGTAAAAAATAATTCGCCTGCAGCATTGTAGGCAGCATCGTTCGGGCTGCTAAAACGTTTTTCGTTATAGGTGCCTGCAAGAGTCGTAAAATCTGCTTTAGGAGAACTTAAGGCCGCATTCATACGGGCCACCCTGCGGTCGCCATGCTGGCAAAGTATGAGTGAATCATTGTGTACAACTAGTCCATTGGAACCCGGCTCGTTGCTGGTTGTAGCAGTTCCTGTAAAGCCCGAAGGTGTCAGGTAAACTTCTGCACCCTTAGCTTCAGTCCATTTGTAAATCGTATTTTTTGGAACATCCGAAAACAACAACATGTTTTCCTGTTCAATCCACACCGGACCTTCGCTCCATTCGTAACCTTCGGCCAGAATTTCAACGGTGGCATCAGTGTCTATAAGTGCATCCAGTGCAGCATCAAGCCGCTCGATTGTACCAATAGTTTTAATTTCTTTGGGTGTGCAGGCAGCGAAAAGTAGTGCCGCCAAAATCAGGTTTCTCATCGGTAAGGTTTATTTCCGATGGAAGTTATGAAAATTTGTTTACTGCTTCAGTAATAACTTGCGCAGCGACATAAAATGTAATGTGTAGGCCAAACTTACCAGGCTTGCCGGCAAATATAAATATGGAAACTGGGTTACGATAACATTGGCGGGTTCATTACTGAAAACCCGAAACGGAGTAGGCATCGATAGAATAGATACTACTACGATGTTGATGAGTAAACCCAATCCCGCTACATTCCAGATAATCATGGCGGGCTTTGAGTTTAGAAAAAAGCGCACAGCAAGTAATGCTGATATACCGGTAAGCACATCCCAGTTAAGACCCTCAAACGTTATTTGTACGGGCAATTGATTTTGCAGAAAGAGTAACCAAAGTACCAACTCAACAAAAACCCGAAATACCTGCAACTGTGTTAGCGAACGAAGTGGTAGTTCTGGTAAAATTTCTTTCGTGGGTTTTGATAAAACCAAAGCAAGAATGGTAATGAGTGGTACCAGCAAAACCGGCATGGCATTGAGGGGGAACAATTCAAAGCGCGAAGTAAAACCCGAAAGCGATACAACACTTACAAGTGCAGCCCAGGTAAGTAAACCAATGCCAATACGGAAGGTAACTTTCTGTTTTCGTTTGGCAGACCAATTAGTTTTGAAAATAGCGCCTTTCAGTTGGCGGTAAAATAGGTAGTGAAAGACGAATGTTAAAAGTGGAAAACCAAGTGTACTGAGTAATTCCATATTGATTGGTGATTACGGCTTCTAACGGCCAGCCAAGGTTTTGGGATTTACGAATTGTTGTATTTCCTGAAACAGTAAGATAATTCCAATGCCGAGAATAAGGTACAATACAAGCTTTTGAAAAGTATGTTGATTCAGTTTACCCAACACGAGTTTGCCCATGTAACTTCCACCAAAGGCCGCTACCAGTAGCAGTGGCACATACCACCAGTACTGCTGTTGTAAAAAACCAAAGTTCAGGTAAAGAATGGAACGAGCTACATCTACACCAAAGTCGATGGCTGCGGATGTACCCACAAAAAAATTCTTTTCAAGCTGATAGGCCGTTAATGCCAAACCCCGAATGGCGCCACCGGTACCAACAAAGCCAGCCATAAATCCGGCCAATGATCCAGTCCAGATCAGGTTAGTTTTGGTAGGCTTTAGGTTGGCTTCAGGATTTTTTATAAGATAAGTTGCGAACCCAACCAGAAAAAGTCCCAACAAGGTTTTGGCATAAGTAAACGAAACTACTTGTGTAAGCCAGGCACCAACCAATACAAATGCAACACTTCCAATACCTAACCAACCTACCAGTTTCCAGTTAATGGTTTTGTAGAAAAACACCAGCTTGGCTGTGTTACTGAATACATGCAGCAAACCTGTTAACGCCAACACTGTTTGAAAATCGAAGAAGAATTGCGCAAGCGGAACAAAAAGTACTGACGAACCAAATCCACCAATTGTTCCCAAAATTTCTGAGAGTAGCAGTATCAGCAGAAAGAGAAACAGGTTCATAATTCTTTTTGTGAAAGGTAATTCATTACTTTGAAACCAAAACCATTTTGTAATGAGTTCAGTTTCTATTCCCCAGCGGCCTGCCCGTCATTTTCTTCCGGTCGATTTTACAATTACCACCTGGCAAACACTTAAACCTTACTTTGATGAGCTGTTGGCTCGTTCGGTTTCCACTACTGCTGAACTTCAGAAATGGTTATCAGACAGAAGCGAATTGGAATCGATAATAAGTGAAGATTTAGGTTGGCGGTATATTAAGATGACATGCTACACCGATAATGAAGAATATAGTAAAAGCTATCAGGATTTTGTGGAGAATATTCAGCCGCAAATTGCACCGTATGCCGATCAACTGAATCGCAAGTTAGCCGCTGCTTCGGGGCTTGCGCAATTGGAACAGCAACCGGGTTATAAAATCCTGATTCGCAATCTTAAGAAAGACATCGAACTCTTTCGCGAAGAAAACATTTCACTGTTTACGCAAATCAATACCGAAACACAAAAGTATGCCCAGCTTTCCGGTGCGATGACGGTGGAGATAGATGGCAAAGAGCTAACGCTGCAACAGGCCGGGGTAATTCTCCAATCAACCGATCGGACCAAACGCGAGCAGGCTTATCTTAAAATTTCGGAACGTAGATTAAAAGATAAAGAGACGTTAGATTCATTGTTTAGCAATCTTGTTCAATTGCGCCACCAGGTTTCGATCAATGCGGGCCAACAGAATTTTCGCGATTATATGTTTAAGTCGTACGGGCGTTTTGACTACACACCAACGGATTGTTTTAATTTTCACGAAGCCATTGCCACCGAAGTGGTTCCAATTCTGAATCAACTTAGTAAAGAACGCAAACAAAAGTTGGGTGTGGATAAATTAAAACCGTGGGATAAAGCAGTAGATGCAGATGGCTTGCCTCCGCTAAAAGCGTTTGAAAACGGAAAAGATCTTACTGAAAAATCAATTGAATGTTTCCAAAGGTTAGATCCCTTTCTGGGTCAATGCTTATCAATTATGAAGGAGATGGGCCACCTCGATTTGGAATCGCGCAAGGGTAAGGCACCTGGTGGTTATAATTATCCGTTGGCCGAAATTGGTGTGCCTTTCATTTTTATGAATGCAACCTCAACCATGCGCGATATGACAACCATCATGCATGAAGGTGGCCATGCCGTTCATAATTTTCTAACAAAAGATTTAGCACTGGCTGATTTTAAATCGCCACCCATGGAAGTGGCCGAGTTGGCATCGATGAGTATGGAATTGATCTCGATGAAACATTGGGATATCTTTTTTACAGATGAAGCTGAACTGAAGCGTGCAAAGCGCGAACAATTGGAAGATATTATTGAAACATTGCCGTGGGTAGCCACTATCGATCAGTTTCAACATTGGATTTACGAAAACCCGAACCACACCCCGGAGGTACGGAAGCAAAAGTGGAACGAAGTGTTTGCGCGCTTTGCCGATACCGTTACCAATTGGAATGGTCAGGAAATAGCGCGCGATTACCTGTGGCAAAAACAATTACATTTGTACGAAGTGCCGTTTTATTACATCGAGTACGGCATGGCGCAGTTAGGTGCCATTGCGCTATGGCGGAATTACAAACGGAATAATCAAAAAGGATTGCAAGACTACATGAATGCATTGAAACTGGGCAACCTGAATACCATACCCGAAATTTATGCTGCGGCCGGTATTAAGTTTGATTTTAGCCGCGCCTATATAAAAGAACTAATGGATTTTGTGAAACAGGAGTTAGCTGTAATTTAATCGCGGCAGCTATCCAGCAATGCATTTAGTTTTTTGGCATCTGGAGTAGTTAGCTTCATTACTTCATTATCAAGCGAATTGATTACGGAGTCAAGGTTATCTAATAGGGTTAAACCTTGTGCGGTAATGCGAATTTCGGATGCACGCTTGTCTTGTTTGCTGGTAGATTTTTCAATTAACTTTTTTCCAATCAAACGATCGAGCAAACGCGATACATCGGAGTTTTTATCCAACATGCGGCTTTTAATTTCGTAGGCGCAAATGCGATTAGGGTGTTGCCCTCGTAGAATGCGAAGGATGTTGTATTGCTGCCCGGTAATACCAAAGGGCTCAAAAAATTCTTTTTGTATGGTTTGAATCCAGTTGGCTGTAAACAAAATGTTGAGCACAGCCTTGTGTTGCTCGCTTTTAAATTTTTCTTGCTTGATTTCCTGTTCCAGCTTCATAAAAAAATGAAAGTGCCAAGTGGCACTTTCATATGCTGATTTTTTAATTAAGCTTGCTTATCCAGTTCAACTTTTACAATTAGTTGAACTTCATCGCTCACAACCATTTCGCCACCCGGGGTTTTATTAGCCCAGCTCAGGCCATACTCCTGGCGGTTAATAGTTCCGGTCAATTTAAATCCAGATTTTTCACCACGACCGGTGTTGATTTTGCCGCCATAGGTTACATCAAATTCAACCTTTTTGGTTACACCCTTCATCGTAAAGTCTCCTTTTAGCTTATACTTGCCGCCCTCTTTTACCAGAATGCCCTTAAATGTTATCTCAGGAAATTTTTCAGCGTCAAAAAAATCAGGCGATTTCAGGTGGCCATCTCGTCTTTCGTTTGCCGTGTTAATGGAGCCAACTTTTGCAGTAAACGAAACCTCTGCGCCATTAAAATCATCGGCTTTGCTTACAACGCTTCCTTCAAAGTCGTCAAACTTGCCTTCGGTTTCGGCTACCACCATGTGGGTAACGCTAAAACCAACTTTGGAGTGGCCCTTGTCAATTTTCCAGGTGGTTTGTGCAGTGGCAGCACCGGCCATAAACAGCAGCGCAACAAGTACAGGTAATTTTTTCATGATGGTTTAGTTTTAGTTTTTTTTGAGTTTGCTATACAAGTATAGCACCAGTTTTTCTGATAAGTGTTTAAACACGTAAATATCTTTTGTTAATGGCTTGTTAATCGCGCTTGCAGTCCTAAAAAGCAGGCATTCTGCTTCAAAAATTTCAGGCTTTCAGGTAAAATGCGTTGGTAAGGTTTTTATAAGCCTTGCTCCAGTTTTCGCCTGATTCGTACAAAACCAGTTCCTCTGCATGTAATGGCTCAAATTGCAAACTTAGCTCTAACAAAACTCGCTCAACCGGCTTTGCTTGTCGCGAACGAAACAAACACTTGCGCGTGCAAAACCATCCGGATTTATAACTTAATTCAACCAATTTACCAGCCTCAGTTTCGGGTAAGATTACAGTTAATTTTCCGGAAGGAGAGAGTAATCGCTTGCTATGGTACAGCAAATCATGTTGCGATAAGGTTTCGGTATGCCGGGCCCGCGTTCTTTTTGCACCCGGTGGCTTGTAACTGTTTATAAAGTACGGAGGGTTGCTTACTATTACATCATACGGTTCGCTAATAAGCTCTTGTAACGAGCAAGGTTGAATTGTTACTTTTTTTGGCCAAGGTGATTGGCCAACGTTTTCCTGTGCTACCTTACAATCATCTTCTGAAATATCAATTGCGTCAATATGTGTGTCGGGTTGAGTCCGTTGGGCCAACATCAGTGCAATTACTCCGCTACCCGTTCCCACATCTAAAATTCGCCTCGCATTAGTAACGGAAGCCCAGGCACCCAGCAGTACACCATCGGTGCCAACCTTCATGGTTGCTTTCTTGTGCGCAATAGAAAACTGTTTAAACCTGAAAATGCTTTTATCGCGCATGGTTTATCGCGGCAATGCCTGAATTACTTTTGATACGAATTGATTCATATCCAATTCATTGGTTTGGCTTAAACCCAACCGTACCACCACTAATTTTTTTGATGGTATTACAAACACAAACTGGCCTTCAAATCCTTCGGCCTGAAACGAATCGGCTGGTACATCGGGATACGTTCTGTTGTGAGGATTATCCATGCCTCCGGCATTCAGCCACCATTGTGCTCCATATTCGCCTCGCTTGGCCGTGGTAGCGTGTGTAGTGGTGTACGCTACCCAACCTTGTGGTAAAATACGTTCGCCATTCACTACGCCATCATTCAGGTATAACAAACCAAACCGCGCCCAATCGCGCGCAGTGGCCCACGAGAAGGATGACCCTACATACGTACCTCCGGCATCGGGTTCAATGATCATACTGCGGGCACCAATTTTTTCAAATAACTCGCGGTAGTAAAACTTGTAATAATCTTCATCGCCAATGGCATCGCGAATCAGGCGTGAAATAATGTTGGTAGTACCACTGGAATATTCAAACACGGTGTTGGGTTCTGATTCCAATGGCGACTCCATCGCGTAAAGCCCCATATCTTTTTTATTAAAAATCATTTTGGTGGCCAGGCTCGGCCCACTATAATTTTCTTCCCACTTTAAACCACTGCTGGCCTGCAACAGATTGTGTAAGGTTATGTTTTTACGATCATCGTTTTGCCACTGTGGTACCGGTGCCGGATCGTACACTTTCATGCGGCCATCTTTTGTAAGAATACCAGTAATGGCATTGGTTATACTTTTGGTCATCGACCAACCCATGTGCCGCGAGTATTCATCATAACCTTTTGCATACCGTTCGGCTATTACCTGGCCGTTATATACAATTACCACGGCACGGGTATTTATCGGTTTGGCTGGGTCGGTTTCCGTAAAGGCAAAGTCCAACGCATCTTTCAAAATAGTTGCATAAATACCAGTGTCAATGGTGGTTTTTAAAATGTTGCCCATCGGCCAGGGTATGGTATCTTGGTTTACCGGAGCCATGGTATATAAATTCATTTTTTGTGCACGCAGTTCGGCTTCGGTAATTTCTGATACCAGCGTGCAGCCCAATCCTTTTCGGTAAATGGCTTTGCGTTTGGCTAATCCAAACACGGTTCCGGTAACGGTTGAATCGTTCGAATCAAGTTCAAAACTACCAAGGCTTTGTAACCCGGCACCCAGCTCTTGCTTCAGTACATCATTGGCATCGCGCCCATTCAGAAATACACAGGTGCACAAATCTTTGGCTCCAAATGCGCTTATAATTGGTAAGGCTTGCCATACATAGCTAATGCCATAACCCAACACAAGCAGCACAATACCTAATACAATGCGTTTTATAATTTTCATTTGTTTGCGATTAGTCCTTCAGAAAGTAAACGTATTTAATTGGCTACTAAAATACAGGCTTCACACGTGGAGCCAAACAAAACCAACCAATAAACTCCCGGCAGAGCGGTTATGTGTGGTGTTTGAAAGGATTCTCCCAATAAAATCACTTTCAATTAATTAGGCTACCTTTGCAACTTATTACAACACAATTAATGAAATCATTTGAAAGCCTGGGACTTTCCGGGCAACTGGTGGAATCGATCCGCCAACTGGGTTTTGAATCCCCAACCCCGATTCAGGAAAAAGCAATTCCCGTTTTATTACAAGGCAATTTGGATCTGGTGGGCCTTGCCCAAACCGGAACCGGAAAAACAGCAGCCTTTGGTTTGCCATTGCTGGAATTGGTACAAGAAAACAACCGCGCCACACAGGCATTGGTGATTGCGCCTACGCGCGAGTTAAGTGTGCAAATTACAAACGATCTGGAACGATTCTCGGCATCATTTAAAAAGCTAAACATCGTTACCGTGTATGGAGGTGCCAGCATCCGCGATCAGATAATGAAAGTGAAACGCGGGGCACAAATTATTGTTGCTACGCCCGGTCGCTTAATGGATTTACTTTCGCGCAAAGTGGTGGACCTAACTTCTATACAGTACATTGTATTGGACGAAGCCGATGAAATGCTGAATATGGGTTTTAAAGAAGATATTGACGAAATTCTTTCTACAACACCAGAAGAAAAAAACGTGTGGTTGTTTAGTGCCACCATGCCCCGCGAGGTACGCGAGATTTCAAAGAACTACATGCGCAACCCGCAGGAGTTAACCATGGGCGAGCGTAACCAGGGCAATGAAAACATCGATCACCAATACATGGTGGTTGATGAACGCGACAAATACCTGGCATTAAAACGGTTTGTAGATAATACACCTGATATCTATGGCGTAGTTTTTTGTCGTACAAAAATTGATACCCAAAAAATTGCGGAGCATTTGATTAAAGACGGTTACAGTGCCGATCCCTTGCATGGCGACCTTACCCAACAGCAACGCGACCGGGTAATGAAAAGCTTTAAGAATAAAACACTGCAATTGCTGGTGGCCACCGATGTGGCCGCACGTGGTATTGATGTAAGCAACCTGACACACGTCATACACATGAACATGCCCGATGAAATGGAGTATTACACGCACCGAAGCGGACGCACCGCGCGAGCTGGTAAAAAAGGAATTTCAATTGCCATTGTTTCCAAGCGCGAGATTGGAAGAATACAACAAGTAGAGCGTAGCATTAAACGGAAGTTTACACGCATCAATGTGCCTACAGGCGATGAAGTTTGCCAGAATAAATTGCTGGCGCTGGTGCATAAAGTAAAACAAGTAGAAGTGAATGAAGAAGAAATAGATTCTTTCCTGCCCGAAGTGTACCACGAGCTTAAAGACTTAACCAAAGAAGACATTATTAAACGCTTTGCTTCTATCGAGTTTAATCGCTTTTTGGAATATTACCGCGATGCACGTGATTTGAATAAATCGGAAAAGAGAACATTTGAGTTTACCGAAGAAGATGATCGCTACATGACGGGCGACCGCGTATTTATTAACGTGGGTAAGATGGATGGCCTGGAGAAAGGGAGCTTGCTGGATCTGATTGTTGATTTTGGAGAAGTAGATAAAAAAGTAATTGGCAAGATTGACCTGAAGGGCGCATACTCCTTCTTTGAATTGGAGAAAGGAGTATTTGAAAAGATTATCAAAAACTTTGAAGGGGTAGAACTTCGTGGCCGAGCGGTGCGGCTGGAGTTAACAGCTCCGCACAAGGAAAAATATTCTGAGAAAAAGAAAGAACGGTTTTTCAGCACAAAGGGAAAGAGCAAAGACTTTGGCCGTGGCAACAGAGGTAAGTCAAAGCGGTATTGATTAGCCTAAGATAGTGTTGTACTAAGATATCCGGTATCGCGGTTCTGCCGCAGCCGGAAATGCAATTTTTTTGGTACTTGTGGTTA
Organism: Cyclobacteriaceae bacterium; assembly: GCA_019638355.1. Taxonomy (GTDB): domain Bacteria; phylum Bacteroidota; class Bacteroidia; order Cytophagales; family Cyclobacteriaceae; genus ELB16-189. The sequence continues at coordinate 157,792 of JAHBTY010000002.1, read as the reverse complement.
AAGGTTATTCTGTTGCTGCATTTGTTTTCACTTGCTGAAGTTCTTCAACACCCACTACTAATCCGTTAGCAATAAAGTTATTTCCAACGCTGAGTTTTGAAATGGTAAATGTTGGTTGGTGGCCTGGTGAGTGTTTAATGGCTATTAACCGATCTGAGCCTTGAGCAGTCATAAACAAATCCCCCACTTCAATTTTTTGAATACTTTCAAACCCTTCGTATTGAGCAGAATGAGCCGGCTGAAGCGAGGCCCATCCTTTATGGAGTAACTGGTAAGGATGGTCTTGTGTGGAGGTAATGGTTAGCCCGCTTTCAAACTGATAGGTAACCAAACCATGATGCGTTACGCTCTCCAACTTTTCGATGGTGGCAGGGTTTAGTTTCTGCGTGGCAAAATCCAGGTAGTAAATTCGATCTCCGATTTTTAACTCTTCAATGTTGCGGGTTGTATTATTGGCCATCAAGATTTGAGTTCCCATTGCAAAGCAATGCACATCCAATCCGTCAAAGAATAATTCAGTGATTACCGTATCATCGTATTTTGCACCTTTATAAACTTCCACGATTTCAAATTTCAATGTCCAGTCGGGTTTACCTTGTAGTTTTGAAAGGTCTTCGCGATTTGCATTACCAATTGGTTCTACCTTAAATGTTTGCAAGGCTCTTTCATCATTCAGATTAAGCATGGCATATGGCTTATTGTTGACATACATTTTTAATTTCTTCACACGGGCGTTATTGGTCCACGCAGCCTGACTTTTTACAAAACCATTGGCAATGATAATATCCGTAACGCGGGGTGCGGCTGCTCCAAAGGTATATTCCAGGTATTCGCCAATGCCGGTACCGGCCACACCTTCTACCCATGCGTTTTTATAAGAAAAGTCGTGGGCGTTTTTAGCTTCGTAGGTGTTGGCGCCCTGGGCTTTTAAGTAGCTGGAGGCCGTTACTTTTTTAGGACCATCGCCACAATACCAACTGCAGCCATCGCCTATGCTGGCCCAGTAATCCTGGTGGGTTTCATCAACCGCTGAGTATGCTTTTTTTTCTGCGGGTGTTAGATCGTCATACTTTGTACCGGCAGATAGTTTATCGTCAATCTTCTGAAATAAAGCCAAAGCTTCGTTAAACGCTTTTTCACCTTCGGCACTAAGCGCAAGAGGCGTTATGGTGGTGGGCTGCAATTCTTTTAGTTGACCCATAGCAATTTGTGCCACAAGTAATAAAATGAAGGCTACTGTTTTCATAGGTGAAGGTTTAAAAACTACGGTTTACGAAGTTAACAAAAGGAATTTATTTAGACTACTTATCCCGAACCACTATGAAACAAATGCTACTCTGTGCAGGTCTCCGCTTCGGGACTCCGCGCCTAATAATAAGTTTTGTAAGGGCAAGACCCCGGCTAAGAAAAGAGAAAATCGTGAGGTATAGCAAAGCGCAAACGCACTAAGTTCAATTTGGTGAGAAAAAAAATCAGGATAGCACCCGTTTTTTTCCTAATGAATTTGTGTAGCCACATGGCTACACATATATTTGTAGTCAAATAACTACCTAATGAATTTAAGACGCGATGTATTTCAGGCCATTGCTGATCCTACCCGAAGGGCTATTTTACTTTTGGTGGCATCTCAATCCATGACTGCCGGTGCAATTGCTGCAAATTTTGATTCAGCACGCCCCACCATTTCCAAACACCTGCAAATACTTACCGAGTGCGAACTGCTGAGGCAGGAGCAGAGCGGACGGGAGGTTCACTATTATTTAAATGCTAAACGCATGAAAGCAATAGCAGATTTTCTTGAACCATTCCGTAACCTCTGGGATGACCGATTTAATAAACTGGAAAGCGTAATGAAGAATGTAAAATCAAAAAAATAGAAATGGAGCGTAAAACAAAAGTCCATGCCGAAGCTGGAAAGCAAGTACTAACTATAACCCGCGAATTTGATTTGCCGGTTGAACTACTCTTTAAAGCCCATACCGAAGCTGAATTGCTGGAGCAGTGGATGGGAACAAAAGTTTTAAAACTGGAAGCGAAAAAGCACGGTAGTTGGCAAATAGAAACGAGCTTCCCTAACGGCAATTTAGCTTTTAGGGCCAGTGGTGTTTTTCATGAGATTATCCCCAATCAAAAAATAATCCGCACCTTCGAGATGGAAAATATCTTTGATGTGCAATTGGAGTTTTTTGATTTTGAAAGATTAACAGGTGATGTAAGCAAACTAACCATGCAGTTTGTTTTTCGCTCGCTGGCCTTGCGCGATCAAATGTTACAAATGCCATTTGCACAAGGCTTAAACATGGCGCATAATCGATTACAAGAAATACTTAACCAAATAAAATAGAACAGTATGTCGAAACGAAATAAAATCATTTACTGGGTAGCCACCCTCTGGCTTGCATTGGGTATGCTTTCAACCGGAATTGTACAATTAATTAAAATGGATGCCGAGATAACTATGTTTGCACACCTGGGATATCCGGCCTACCTACTTACAATTTTAGGAGTTTGGAAAGTATTAGGAGTAATCGTCATACTAACCCCTCGTTTTCCAATCTTGAAAGAATGGGCTTATGCAGGATTTACATTTACAATGTCCGGTGCAATTGTTTCGCATTTTGCTGTTGGTGATGGTGCTGCCGAATATTTTGGGCCAACCTTGTTATTAGTACTTACGGGTTTGTCGTGGTATTTTAGACCTGCGGATAGAAAGTTGGTTGTTAATTCATAACTTTTACACCCATGTTTCATGATTAGCTTAAACTAATAAACTATGAAAGGTCGAAAACTGAAGCTCACATCCGAACAACGAAAGGAACTACTGGAAGTTTTAGAAACCCGGTTTAAAAAAAATATGCATCGGCACAAAGGCTTTGATTGGAATAAAGTTCAGACGCGGCTTGAGTCAAACCCTGATAAGTTTTGGTCGTTGTATGAAATGGAGGCAACCGGAGGCGAGCCCGATGTTACGGGTTATGATAAAAAAGGAGATGCATACATTTTCTGTGATTGCTCGCCAGAAACTCCGAAAGGTCGTAGAAGTATTTGTTACGATCATGAAGCGCTTGAATCGCGCAAAGAACATAAACCGGCCAATAGTGCGGTACAAATGGCTAATGACATAGGTGTAGAATTATTAACCGAAGAAGAGTATCGCCAATTACAAAAATTGGAACATTTTGATGCAAAAACCTCCAGTTGGATCAAAACACCAGCAAACATCCGAAAACTGGGTGGTGCATTATTTTGCGATTACAGATTCGGGCATGTGTTTGTGTACCACAATGGGGCTGAATCGTACTATGCTGCCCGTGGATTTAGAGGAATGTTAAAAGTTTAGCCTTTTCGATGATACCATAACGTATTTTAAATCCAGCAAATGGAATTCATAAAGGCAGATTAATAAGTAAGCCTGTTTGATTTGTTATTTGGCCGGTGTAATTACAATGTTCCGGAAATCGATTGGCCCATGGTCACCCTGAAACATAATAGGACCCGGTTCATTTTCTTTATTATCAATAGCCCCACCGGTTATACCGGGTATTTCCTGGTTGCTGATAATGGTTATACCGTTTGCCACCACCGTAACCATTCTGCCTATTAAAGTTATATCATAACTTTGCCACTCACCCGCATCTTTAGCTGCCATTACACTGGGCGTAAGAAATCCATAGATCGCACCCAGGTAGCCCTTCCAGGGTTCTTTGCCTTTGTCGTCTTCAATCTGTACTTCATATCGGCCGCGTAGATACACACCACTGTTGCTTCCTTTCTCATACCGAAACTCAACATGTAGTTTGAAATCAGTAAATGTTTTTTCGCTTACTAAGTTGCTGCCCGACTTTAAGCTTCTTAAGATTCCATTTTCAACAATCCATTGGTTTGGGCCCATTGCTTTCCAGCCTGTTAAATCTTTTCCATTAAATAAAGTAATTGGCTGTCCCCACACAGGTTCGGAAGTGCGTTTGAGCAAAGGAGCACGCATAGCAGTCCAGTTATATCTTTTACCATCGGTATAGGTCATAGAACCTTTCAGGTTTTCTCCAACCAACTCGCCTTCAAAATCCATATTGCGATCGCCCGGTTCCCACTGGGGTGGGATGGAGAAGTTGAATTTTTCATTTGTAACATTCACCACGGCAATGGGCCGGGCACTTCCAAATGCATATACAAACCGACCGACTAATGTTTTGGTGCCTGAATGTTCAATCTCCAACCACGAAGGAAGTTGCTGACCATCTTTTTCAATTAATAGATTCCAGCGGCCTTCCAGTTTATTTTGTGCTTGAGTAGTTATGGTAGATAATACAAGGAAGAAATAGGTGTAGCAAAGGTAGGTTTTCATGTTTTGGTTCTTTGGGATGATTCAGGAGATGAAATTATAAAATAGAATTTATTATTGAGTTAATGCCCACCCTTTACATAAGCCCAACCATCTTCCTGCTTTAAGGTAAGTTCAATCATAGCCGAGGGCACAACGGTAGAAACTTTTAATAAATCTTCGGCTTTCAGATTTTTGCGTTTCATGGTATTGCCACAGGCGGCAAAAACAACACCTTTGCTACTCCATTCGGTTACTTGTGCCGATGCCTTGGACGTTTTGGAAATTAACAAATCCAAACCTGGCCCATGACACACCACTTCAATTTGGGCATTAGGCCAAGCTGTACGAATATTTTTTACCTGCCCAACAATGGAGGCCTGCGATAATGAATCGCTATCGGTAAACTGCATTACAATTTTATGGGTGTTCATGTCCACCACACCATTGGCTTGCTGTGCAAACAGCGCAGTCGAAAAAGTAACAAGAGCAATAAGTATAATCGCTTTCATAGAGATTTAATTTTAGAATCAAGATAGAGAGTTTGGGCACCAATGCCAAACAACTTTTCACGGGTGATTGTGCAAGGCAAACTCTAAAGCTCTTACTTCCATCCAATTAGTTTTATTTCCGGCTAACGAAAACCCAACATGGCCACCACGACCGGGTATTTCCAGGTACAGATTGGTGTGCTGCTTTGCAAGTTCAATCGGGTAACAGGCTGCGGGTAAAAACGGATCGTTATTGGCGTTAACGAGCAACACGGGTAACTTAATATTTTCTAAATGTGGATTGCAACTGGCGCGTGTATAAAAGTCAGTGGCATCCGTAAAACCGTGTACCGGTGCGGTGTACCGGGTATCAAATTCCCGAAAGGTGGTAATGGTTTCAAAATTTTTAGCCGAAAGCAGGTTCGGAAACTGTTTGGCTTTCGCCTGAATTTTTTTCTCTAACTTTTTTAAGAAGCGAGTCAGATAAAATTTGTTTTTGGGTTTATCCAATTCGGTAGCGCTTGAACCCAGATCGCAAGGCACCGAAAAGGTAATGGCAGATTTTATTACTTCAGAGGGGATTCGTTCACCAAGATATTTGAGTGTCATGCTGCCGCCCATACTAAAACCAACTAACACAATATGTTTGTAATTCTTTTCGATAGCATGATCAACTACTGCTGCCAGATCTTCTGTAGCACCATGATGGTAAAAGCGCGGCAACCGATTCATCTCGCCACTGCAGCCGCGACAGTTCCACGCAAGTGCATCCCAACCATTTGCAAAGAAATGGGTCGCCATACCTTTTGTATAATGACGTTCGCTATTTCCCTCCAATCCATGCGAAATGATAACCAACTTATCACGTTGTTGTTGCATCCAATCAAGATCTAGAAAATCGCCATCCGTTAGCTCAAGCCGTTCGCGCTGATACGCGCCAGTTACCTTGCGGAACAAACTTGGCACAACTGTTTCGAGGTGCGGATTAAATAGATAGAACGGAGCTTTGTATGCAGACTGGATGAGCGGCATTACTTGCTGAGTACATCGTGTATTTCGGGCATACGATCAAATGTTGCTTTAGCAAAAGGACAAAGCGGAATGATTTTTATATTATGCTTGCGGGCATATTCTACCGCGGCCAGCACTATTTTTTTTCCGGCACTTTGGCCACGCAATTTGTCCGATACTTCGGTATGATCGATAATAATCAACGTATCACCAGCTTTGGAATAAGTCATTTCTCCCAGCCGTTCGCCATCTATTTCAATTAGAAATGCACCTTTCGATCCGTGTTCAATTTGTTTAATATCCATGAAGCTAAGTTACGATTTGTAGCGGGCACTCAGCAAAGTCATGATCACAAATAATATTCCTACAAGTCCTAGCGCAATCCGTAGTGTGTACCAATCAGCCAGCATACCAATTAAAGGTGGCCCGAACAAAAAGCCTGAATAGCCAACGGTTGTTACCATGGCTAAACCAACACCGGGCGGTAAGTTTTTTGCATTACCGGCAATGCTGTATGCAATTGGAACGATAGATGATAATCCGATTCCGGTAAGGAAAAATCCGAAGATAGCCACATACGGAGTAGGAAACGCAAGTGTAATAGCTATACCAATAGTTGAGATTATACCACAATAAATCATTAAGGTTTTATCTCCCCATTTTATTCGTGCAGCATCACCAAAAAATCTTCCGGTTGTCATGGCCAGTGCAAAAGTAGCTAACCCGATGGGCGCAAACTTTTCGCTGGCCAAGGTGATGTTAAGCATATAATTGGTGCTCCAATCGGCCATGGCACCTTCGCCCAACATGCAACAGAATGCAATTACACCAATGCTAACCATTGCTGCATTGGGTAACCGAAAAGCAGGGCCTTCTGATTTTTTTTCCTGTGGTTTATCATGAATAAGATGGTAACGCGACCACCCAGCACCTATTAAACCAAGCACCGTAATAATACTCAGGTGTAAGAATAAGCTTGATTCTAACGTAACAAAGACGGCACCACAGCCTGCACCTACCGCCATACCTACACTAAAGAGTGCATGAAAGGAAGTCATAATCGGCTTTCGATATTGTTGTTCTACCATCACTGCCTGCGCGTTCATGGAAACATCAAGCATACCTGCGGTTATACCCATTACAAAAAACACAAGTAACAAACCACTAATGCCCGGCAAAGCCAATGTAAGTGGAACCAATGGAACAAAAACGCAGTATAAAAAAACTGAAGTAATGGTTATGCTGCGGCTACCATTGCGAACAATTAGCCAACCAGTAAAGGGCATGGCTACCAATGCCCCCAATGAAGTTGCCAGTAATACAAAACCAAACGTTCCATTATCTACCTTAAATAACTCTTGAACTTTAGGAAAGCGAGCAGCCAGGTTTGCATGCACAAAACCATTTATAAAGAACAAGAGCTTAACAGCAATGCGGGGCGGTGTCATAAAAATATCAGGCTCACAATGTAACCAATAATGTGGGAGTGTTGAGATGCCAGGCTTCTTATTTTTAATTCAACCGATTGATTAACGAACCACAGTAAATGCAGTTTCTCCGTAAAGAGGTGTACCATTGGCTGCAATGCCTTGTACAACTACTTTGTAAGTTCCGGGTTGGTCGGAAGTGTAAAATTCCAGTTGTTTGGTTTCGGTTCCGTTGATTTGCACTTCAGGATTCCAGTACAACAGATGTCTTCCATCGGGAATGCGACTATTGATTTCCTGAACAGTTTCGTAACGGGGTGAATAAAATTCTTTGTACTGCTGTAATCCTTCGTAATCGATCATAACTGTTTCCGGATTAAACTTAAAGCCTCCTAGATCGCCTTTGTAGGTGCGATAGCTCACAATGCCATCAAATGCAAGTGAGCCAACAAAATACCGGCCCGGAATAATGTCAAGTTGCTTTATTTTAAGTGGATCAAAATTCATGATATCATTCAGATTCATCACCGGTACTCCGTCCAACAATACAAGCGATTCATTTTCTAAAAGATTTCCCTTATCGCGATCAATAATTTTAAAGATAAACTGATCGCCTCGTTTTCTTACCCACACACTTTTCACATACTCGCGCATTACTTCTTCCATTACCGGGAAACGCGTATAATCATCCAGCTTGTATGTTTCAGGTGCGGTACCATAAAAGGCAGAACTATCTGACATTAAAGCCACAGCGGAATTTTTTCCAAAAGCATCGTTAAGCTGCATGGAAATACTTTTGTCAATTAAGGCCGTTGTATTTTTTTCTGATAAGTTAATGGCAGGTAAATTGAGTTTAATAAAATCGGATGAGAAGGGCGATTTTATTTCAACTTTAGCTTGCGCATAAGGCGATTGAAGAATGAGTTTGTGAGGCCCTTTTAAATAGTTAGCTTCTACCAGTAACGATCCGTTTTTGTTGGTGATACCACCGCCCAGGTCGATTTTTTTACCCGGAGCACTCACATAAGCAACAACACCCGGTATAGGTGCATTTGTTTGTTTATCCACTACATTAGCTTCAATAAGGTGCGATCGGTATTCGGGTATATGTTGCACAGGTTTTGATGTAGTAATATTCTGCCAATTAAATCGGGTCCATCCATGCGTGAGCATTAAATTATTAATGGCACTTGCCGATGCGCTTTGGTAATAGTGTGGAGATTCAATAGTGCCTTTCAAATCACTTGTTAATAGAAGATAACTTACAATATCAGGTTGCGAAAACTGACTAAGAGAATCCTGGCGCGTTACCGATACTGAAAGATTGGTGATATAGGTATTTGGAGATTGAAGATTTAGTGAGATTTTTTTTCGTGTGCTGGTCTGATACCTATCGGTTGTGACTTGAACGGTTGTGCTTGTGGGTTTACTAAAGATCAACCTTTCGCATACTGGCTGGCCAGCTGCATCGAATACAGTAATGTGACTAATGCCGGCATCCAGTTTAGATTTGGCAAGTTTAAATTCAGCAAGTCCGTTACTGAGGTTACTGGTTGCAGCAATTTTTACATGATGTCGGGTATGAGCAATTACGTACAGCGGTTGATCGTAAACGCCTTTTGTTTTGATTTCGACATTGAATGAGCCCAGAGAGTCCGTTACATGCATGGCAAAGCCAGTGGTTTTTACGAGCGGAAGCTTTGTGAGTGTTTCTTTATTCTCATACTTGATTGCAACTGTATAGTCTTCAGTGGCTGATGGAATCATTTCAAAAAATCCGATACCAAATTTTTGGGGCTTAATGTATTGTAATGTGTCGCCAATAGAATTTACTACTGCACCACTAAAGTCAATACCATTTCCATTTTGATTAATAGCACGAAAGGCAACTTTATGTTTAATACCGTCAATCCAGTGGCCACCTTCCGGAAAAAACTGAACATCTATACCCGGACTATTTTGTGAAGCATCAAACAAACGCCTGAAAGTATTTACAATGGTAACAGGTTGGTGGTAATAAAATTCAGCACTGTAGTTTTGCATCCAGCGGGTATAAGCACGTATATAATAATTTCCTGAAGCAGTGGAGGGTGGTATGTTGATGTAACCATTTCCAAAGCCGTTGGTTAATTCAACTTTGGTTTGAAGTTTAATTTGATTTTCGTTGCCTACTAACTCTATGTAGGCTACCCGACTTGAATTTATAGGCTCATGGCTTTGCCCATGCACCAGGTAAATCTTAAACCAACTTGTTTCACCGGCTACCCAAAAATTTTTGTCGAAGTGGATAAAAATTTTTTCTTGTGGGTTTTGAGACGAATAGTTAGTTAATGCTACTGCGGCTGAATGTTGCTGCGAAAAGGCCGCAGTATAGGTTATGAAATACACAAGTAAAAATCGTATCACCAGAAATCGGGTTTAGTAGTAGTTCCTCCTGCATATCGGCAATCCACGCAGAAGTAAGAGCCGTATTTGTAGCCGGCCAGCATGGGCCCAAAGCCAATGTAAATGGGTTCAATTAGCAGATAGGGTCCGCTAAATGAACTTACCATGGTAGGTGTAATTTCACGCGCTTCGCAACCACTGTACTGAGTGATGTATTGCGGTGGTGTAGGTAATTGAAGAAACGAAACAAATGCCCGCTGAGTTGAAACCGTACTAATGGAAAAATATCCGATTGCAATTTCGTTTGGGTGTGAAGTACATTTTATATTTCCACTAACCTGATGGGGCAAAGGTCCAAACAATGTACCCAGATCTTCCGTGGATTGTTTAACCTGCTTCCAATAGTTATAGGCGGCTTGTGTAATAGCTTGTTGTTTAGCCAGCAAACTATATCGGTGGCGGGCTCGTTCCGAGTTTTGCAAAAAGGTGGTAAGTTGAAATTGCGATACCTGATTTTTTTGAAGCCGGGTGGTGGACTCAACCAGGATATCTGTATTCGTTAAGGTGCGCCAGCATTGGTTAATGTATTCGGTGCGAGGAACCACCTGGTTTGAGGCATCCAGTTGTATGGAAGAAATAAATGCCGATCGGTACTCCCAGGTCTCTTCAAACGTCCACTTGTAATATCCTACCGAAGAAAAATCATCGTGCGTGGAAACATGAAATGCAACACCGCCAGTGTTGGTTAATTTCCAGTTAACACTGTCAATAAGCGGTGTTTGCATTATTGGTTCAAAATCGGATTGGTATTGCTTACCGTTTGATGTTGTAATGTGCAACCGATAATGGGTTGCAGGTAATAATTGCGAATTTAAGCTGTAGCTACCGTGGTTATCGCTGGATAAGTAATGCTTGGTTCCGGTTTTATCTTCAATCCAAACCGTTGCCGATGTTTCAAAATGTGGTTGATTAACATCGCCAATGTTTTGCGACCAGCTTAAGGTAAGTTTACTGTTGCCACTGCTATTTATAAACCCATCAATAATTAAAACCGGAGCGGCTTTCCTTATTTCTGGTGGGTTGTAGGGATCTACGCACCCCCACGCTATTAAAATTAAAATGAAAATGAATAAACGTTTCATTAAAATCTAAAATTATAGGTAAGGGTAGGTATTGGATTGCCGAAAATGGAGAGCTTGTAGCCTTTAATAATTCCACCTTCGGATGTAAAATAAACTGAATACGCGTTGCGTCTGCCGGTTAAATTATACACGCTCAGGCTCCAGAAGCCGTGAAGAATTTTTTTAGTTTTATGGTTGCCTTCAACATTTAGCGAAAAATCGGTTCTGAAATAATCCGGAATGCGATATTGGTTACGATCAGAATAGATTAACCGCTCTGTTCCATCAGTACTGTATTTGGCAATTGGAAGTGTAATGGGTCGGCCGGTGGCGTAAACTACATTTAACGACATGTTAAGCCTGCGGTTAAACCGGTAGTTGCCAATAAAATTTAAAGCGTGTGGTTTGTCATAATTGCTGGGATAATACCGGCCATTATTTATTGTCTCCACTTCCGTAGCTCCCTGTGTTTGAATTAACGATCGGGAGTAGGTGTAGCTAACCCAACCATTAACCTTGCCTGCTGTTCGCTTCAGCATTAATTCAATTCCATATGCCTTTCCAAATGCATTTAAAACATCAGTTTCAATGTGATGATTTTGAATTAACTCAGCCCCACCTTTGTAGTCCAGAAAATTTTTCATCCACTTATAATATGCTTCTACAGAAACTTCAAGGGCACGTTTGCGCGATTGATGATAATATCCCATACTTACCTGATCGCCAATAAGCGGTTGTATGTAATGATCACTTAACTTCCAAATATCGGTTGGAGCAATTGCAGTAGTATTTGATAACATTTGGATATACTGCCGATGGCGATTGTAACTTGCCTTTATAGATGAGGCGGTATTATAACTATATCGCAAAGATGCGCGAAGTTCCGGTCCACCGGATGTGGCTATTTTTTTTCCTTTCGCGAATGAAATTGTATCAATAATATTGGAAACATCGCGCACACCAGGAGCATAGATATTAACCTGCCTAGGTCCTCTGTTTACAAATTGCGAATATCGCAAACCTGCGTATGCCGATAATTTTGGAGTAAGCTCAAGTTGTGTACCTGCATAAGCAAAGGTTTCAATTCCTTGTTCTTTCTGAAGTACATCGGGTGTTACTAACGAAGCTTCTCCTACTGGTATATAGGTACCTGGTGAGAGGCGGTAGTTGGTTATACCTGCACCAACCGTAAATGACTGTTGGGTATTCAAAAAATAATTAAAATCGGTTTTGGATGTAAGTTGACCTAACTTGTACGAAAGATGAAATGCGTTAACAGGATTAGCCTCACTGGCAATTTGGTAGGTATATGAACTGTAATTGGTGCTGATGCTACCAAAAAACTTATTGGTAAAGATGTGTTTCCACTTAATGGATAATGCCTGATTGCTATATCGGTAGGTGGTATCACTTTGTAATTTAAATGCATCCGTACTGGAATAACCTGAAATGGCTACACTGTTTTTAGGATCAATATCATAATGCAGATTTACGTTGAGGTCGTAAAAAGATGCTTTACTTCGCTTGAGGGTTGCATTTGGAATTTGATTCAGCAACCAGTCGGAATAGGTAGAACGCCCACCTATCAAAATCGAAAATTTGTCTTTAACGAATGGACCTTCTATAGATAACCTGCCGGTAATAGGACTTATACCACCAGTGCCGCTCCATTTTCTCTTATTTCCTTCGCGTGTTGTTACGTCCAACACAGAAGAAATCCGGCCACCGAATTCGGCCGGTACACCACTTTTATATAATTCTACATTTTTAACCGCATCGGCATTAAAGGCAGAGAAAAATCCAAATAGGTGCGATGGGTTGAAGATGGGCGTCTCATTGTATAAGATCAGATTTTGATCGGTTGCACCACCCCGAACATTAAAGCCCACAGTACCTTCACCCACCGATTGTACCCCCGGCAAAGTGAGTACGGTTTTTAGCACGTCCACTTCGCCAAGCGCTACAGGCAACTGGCGCATAGTCTTGATATCAAATCGTGCCAATCCCATTTGTAAACTCTGCACCAATTCATCGCGGCTGGATTCAACTACTACTTCTTTCAAGGGCAAAACATCTTCTTCCATGTCCATATTCAATCGGCCATCGGCATGAATAATAATCTTTATATTCAATGGTTTCATACCCAGGCTGCGCACTTTTAGTACATGTGGCCCTTTGGGGATAGTAAGTGTATAATAACCACTGCCATCGGTAACAACACCCAGGGTTGAATTTTCAACCTGGATGGTAGCGCCAATAAGTGACTCGCCCGATTTTAAATTTTTTATGAAGCCTGCCAGCGTGGCTTCTTTGCGGTTATTCGCATTGCGCGAACCGATAATGGTAGGCATTTCTGTTTTAATTGCCTCGGCTTCGTTGAACCGATTATAGTCTTGTTGTTCCGATTCGGCTATGGATGTTTTCGAAAAAAAATCGGGTGGTAAATCTGTTAGTATCGGGTTTTTACTTTTAATATAAACGTAGTGGTGGGCATCAATAGAATATTGTAGCGAACTGTTCTTAAATGCAAGTTCAAGAATTTGTATGATGGTTTTTCTGTCGGCCGTAACTGTAATACGAATGCTATCGGTTTCTTCCGTATTAAAAAAAAACCGATAATCGGATTGGGCCTCAAGTGCGTTAACAAAATCAAGAAGGGTAGCGTTGGTAATTGAAATACTAATAGGCCGATCTTGCGCTATAGTTTTGGGTAATACCGAAAGCAATAGTAAAGAAAATGCAATGCCTCTCATTTTTGTAAAAGGTCATAGTATCTACTCATTGCTGCAAGCGCAACTTCTTTTTGCGAAGAAAAATTAATGTGCGCTTGCCTTAGGTTACGCTTTAACTCATTCGCGTTGGAACCAAATACCTTCAGGGCCGATCTGCGTGATTTCACCGGATAAAAAATATCTTCTTTTTGTAAAAAATACTTTTTTCGGACAATCATTTCCTGAACAAGTTTTCCATTCACAATTTTTTCGTTTGCGCTGCAGGAATACCGAACGTAAGGTATCACTTCACCGCTTGATAGCTGAGCATAGTAGCCTGGCGCAGGCTTTACGCGGACTATAAATTTGGTATTGTGCAACTCAAAATAATCAATACTCTCTTTTTGGGCCACTAAGCTTTCGCCCGTGTAATGATTGAGCAGAACCAATTGATTAAGTAAAAGATTGTATCGCATGGTGATTGAATCGTAAAGCTGACCATTTATACTCAATTTTCCGGTTGTCCAGTCGTTCTGATAGTAGTAGTAGTTTCCTTCGGTTTGTTGCTGGGCACGATTGTCTATAAATCTTACGCCTGTATAAATACTGGAATTTGCACCCACAAGATGGTCGTAAATATTGGCTAAATAAGTTTCAGCCGTTTTAGAGGGACTAACTTGCGCAAACAGAATATGGCCCATTAAAAAAAAGAAGAGAGTTAATTTCTTCATGGCTGATCTTGCACGTAGTTAAAAGTACCTGATACAGGAAATGCAAACTTTACCGCTCGTAAAAAATTACTAAACACCTGATAGTAAAAAAAAAGACCATTGGCTGAACAATGGTCTTGGTAAAATTTGAAGCTGGAATTACTTCGCGTAGGCCACACTCCGCATTTCGCGGATCACCGTAACTTTTATCTGGCCGGGGTACTGCATGTCTTTTTCAATTTTTTGTGAGATGTCAAAGCTGAGTTGGGCAGCACGCTCATCGGTAGCTTTTTCGGCATCTACCAACACGCGTAACTCGCGGCCGGCTTGTATGGCATAACATTTTTCAACGCCCTCGAAACTTAACCCCACTTGCTCCAGTTCTTTCAGGCGCTTGATGTATTGCTCCATCACCTCGCGCCTTGCACCGGGGCGTGCCCCCGAAATGGCATCGCATGCTTGCACAATAGGTGAAATAATGCTGGTCATTTCAATTTCATCGTGGTGTGCCCCTATGGCGTTGCAGATTACCGGATGCTCTTTGTATTTCTGGGCTAGTTCCATACCCACGATGGCGTGTGGTTTTTCTAATTCTTCCGGCCACACTTTTCCAATGTCATGAAGCAAGCCTGCCCGCTTGGCTTGTTTTACATTCAAACCAAGTTCGGCAGCCATAATCGCGCAAAGGTTGGCTACTTCGCGTGAGTGTTGTAGTAAGTTTTGTCCATAGGAAGAACGATAGCGCATGCGGCCCACCATTTTTACCAACTCAGGCGCAAGCCCGTGAATACCCAGGTCGATAACGGTACGTTCGCCAATCTCTACAATTTCATCTTCAATATTCTTAGTGGTTTTGGCCACAATTTCTTCGATGCGGGCCGGGTGTATGCGACCATCCTGCACTAAACGATGCAACGATAACCGTGCAATCTCTCTGCGCACCGGATCAAATCCTGAAATGATAATTGCTTCCGGAGTATCGTCCACAATTATCTCCACACCGGTTGCTGCTTCCAATGCACGGATGTTGCGGCCTTCGCGCCCGATTACCTTTCCCTTAATATCATCACTTTCAATATTAAAGATGGATACACAGTTTTCGACAGCATGTTCAGTAGCCGTGCGTTGAATCGTTTCTACCACAATTTTCTTGGCTTCTTTAGTAGCAGTAAGTTTTGCCTGCTCCATAATATCTTTGATGTAAGAACTGGCTTTAGTTTGTGCCTCTTCTTTCAAAGACTCAATTAGTTGTTCGCGAGCCTGATCGGCAGTAAGTTTAGAGATACCTTCCAACAAGGCTACTTTTTGTGCATTAAACTTATCTAATTCTTCTTTGCGCTTTTTTACCAGATCATGCTGTTGCGCCAAACTTTGTTTCTCAGCATCAACTTCGGCTTCCTTGCGTTTTAAAGTTTCCAGTTCCTTCGAAAGCTGTGCTTCGCGTTGTTTGATTTTTTGCTCGTTGCTAATGATCTGATTCTTCTTGCGGTTGGCTTCTTCTTCAAACTCTTGTTTCATTTTAAAGAGTTTGTCTTTAGCCTCGATGATCTTGTCTTTCTTGATGTTCTCGGCCTGTAATTCGGCTTCTTTGATAATCAGCTTTGCTTTTTCCTCCGCATCCTGCTGATTGCGTTTGGCTTTGCGTTTATAAAAAATTGAACCGACAATCACCCCGATAACGATGGCAATCACCAGAAAAAACAATCCCATTACCAGCCATTCGGCTTCTCCGGGCATTCCTATTCTTAGTAACATGTAGTTAAAATTTAAGTGTTAAAAAAACACCCGAAAGGCCTGTGGGGCCACGACTAAAGGAAGGGGAATTAAAATCAGAAAGGCTTAGAGTGCCTGGCTAACCAATTGGTTGATATGGTTTACCTTTTCAACCACGGTTTGGTCTATCTGCTGCAGATTTTCTTCATCTGCCATTTTATCTACCAAACAATCGAAGGCCACCATGGCCAGCAGATCTTGTTTGTCATCAATGCCAAACTGTTCCCGATAGTATTTGATTTTTTCGTTGATGAGCTTGCCGGCTGCGCGCACTTTCTCTTCTTCTTTGCGCTTTACCTTCATGGGGTATTCGCGGTCGGCAATTTTTATTTTTACGGATAATTCTTCCATCAACTTATACCGGTTATCTGCTCAAGTGAGCAATACACTTATCGATTTCGCGGATATACTCGTCTACTTTCCTTTTCAAGTCCGAAACACCTTCGTCTTCCGGGTTTATATGATCTACAATCTTAGTGATTTTAATCTGATTTTTAAAATGATGGAGCTGCTCATCGCGCTTGCGCAGATCAGCCTTGAGTTCGTGGTTCTCAAGTTTTAACCCTTTTAGCTCGTCTTTCAACGATTTATGTTCATTCAGTAATACCAACACCTTCCGTTCCAGCCCATTCAAACTTGATTTAAGTGTTTCCTGATCCATCTGACAACTATTAAGTTGAGGGCACTGGCCCAACATTATATTTTCTACTTTCTTATTACAGCTCCCATTTTTCCTTCAAAGGCACCCATTAACCGCGTCATCACTTTTTCAATCTCATCATCGGTAAGGGTTTTGGATTCATCCAACAGGGTAAAGCCTAACGCATATGCTTTTTTTCCTGCCGGAATTTTATCACCCTCGTACACATCAAACGCGATAATATCCTTCACTAATTTTTTCTCGGTAGTTAAAACAAGCGTCCTTATTTCATCGAAGGTAACTTGTTTATCCAATACCAACGAAAGATCGCGTCTTACTTCCGGAAATTTGGGTACTTCCTGCACAACGAACTTAGGGTTTGCCGATCTGAAAAGCAAGGCAGTGTTTAAGTCGGCATAAAAAATCTCCTGCTTAATGCCAAAATCTTTGGTGAGGCTTGTTTTTACCTTGCCCAGCTTGCCAATTTCTTTACTGCCTTTCATCAACTTCATACCGTATTCAAACAAGGGGTCATCCAACTTCTCTTGTTTAAGATTTTGGAGATTTACTTTGTCCAGCACTTGTGCTACCTGCTGTGCCAGGTCGAAGTAGGTTACAGCTTTGGGTTTAGCTTGCCAGTTTTCAGTTTCGGTGTTACCGCTCATGTAAAGTACCAGGCGCTCTTCTTCTGTGTAGCGTTTAGTTACATCTTCACCAGCCTCATTCTTCCAGTAAATTTTCCCAAACTCAAACAACTTCAGGTCTTTTTGCTTGCGGTTGATGTTGTAGGCACAAACTTCGAGGCCCGTAAACAACATGGTTTGTCTTAAAATGCCTTGTTCCTCGCTTAGTTTATTCAGCATTTCAACGGGTGTACCTGTAAATGTAAGTTGATGCTTTTGCTGATACGTCACATTAGTTAGTGAGTTGGTTAAGATTTCGTAAAAACCATTTGCAACCAATTGGCTACTGAGTGCACGCTTAAACTTATTGCTGTCTTTTTCAGGAAACTCAGCCAGGTAATCGGTGCCGGCTATTTCAGTAAGTTCAATGTTATTGAATCCGTAAATGCGCAGAATTTCTTCCACTACATCGGCTTCCTGCAGTACATCCACACGATAAGGCGGAACGGAAACTGTAAATGTTTCGGCTTCTTTTTGAACGATGGCGATCTCCAGGTTTTCAAGAATGGTAAATAATTCTTCGCGAGGAATTGCCTTGCCGATTAGCCGGGTAATGTGTTTATCCTTTACGGAGATTAATCGGTTTTCAATCTTGTTTGGATATATATCCACCATTTCAGAAGAAATGGTTCCACCTGCAATTTCTTTAATCAGCAATGCGGCTCGTTTTAGGGCATATACCGTTAAGTTCGGATCGGTACCACGTTCAAAGCGAAAGGATGCATCGGTTTTTAATTGGTGATGCATACCGGTTTTGCGTACATAATCGGCAGCGAAGTATGCGCTTTCTAAAAATATATTTTTGGTGGCCGCAGTAATTCCCGATTTAATACCACCAAACACCCCGGCAATACACATCGGTTCTGCCGTATTACAAATCATCAAATCGTTCGCGGTAAGCGTGCGTTCTTTATCGTCCAGCGTTTTGAATTTTGTTCCGGCTGGCAACGTTTTCACAACTACCTTATTTCCGGTAATCTGATCGGCATCAAAAGCATGCAAGGGCTGACCAGTTTCGTGCAATACAAAGTTGGTGATATCAACAATGTTGTTGATGGGTGCGAGACCAATGGATTTTAAACGATTCTTCAGCCATTCGGGTGATTCGCTTACGGTAACACCAGAAATTGTAATTGCGGAATATCGTGGACAAGCCGTAGTATTTTCAACCTCAACCGAAATGCCGAGGTTTTTATTTTCAATCTTAAACCCATCAACATCCGGAAAGTTAAGCATGCGTTTCTTGGCAGCTTTAATATCGCGGGCAACGCCAAGATGCGAGGCCGCATCGGCCCGGTTAGGCGTTAATCCAATCTCGATTACATAGTCGGTTTGAATATTGAAGTATTCGGCAGCCGGTGTTCCGTTGGCAGCGGTGGTATTTAATACCAGTATTCCGGCATGGCTTTCGCCCAGCCCGATTTCATCTTCGGCACAAATCATTCCTTCCGAAAGTTCGCCCCGGATTTTGGTTGCTTTAATGGTAAATGGTTCGCCTTTTGTTGGGTGTACGGTGGTGCCCGGCAAAGCCACTACTACTTTTTGGCCGGCCGCTACATTGGCAGCACCACATACAATAGGTAAAATTTTATCGCCAACATTAACTGTTGTTACAGAAAGTTTGTCGGCATTGGGATGTTTGCTACAGGTAAGTACTTCACCAATTACCAAACCTTTTAAACCACCCTTTACAGTTTCAAAAGCCTCTACGCTTTCTACTTCCAAACCAGTAGAGGTTAGCACTTTACCAATGTCTTCAGCCGATTCGGGTATATCGATGTATTGCTTAAGCCAGTTGTAGGAAATCTTCATACGAAAAAAATCAGAACCCCAAAAGTACGGGTTTAAGAGGTCTTTTCTAATAGCGCAACAAACTCATCCGGAGTCAGTTTTATCTCTCTTAAAATTTTATGGATCAATGGCCTACCTAAATCTCTGCCGGGATGGTGTGGGAGTGTAGTGTAGTGGCCATCCGGATGACGATAAAATGCATGACTTCCCTTTTGACGAACATAGACGAACCCGATTTTTAATAAGAGTTTTTCAAATTGTTTTGAGTCAATAATCGGTAGTCTGCTCATACGGATTTAAAATTTTCGACTAAACTAAATCCGGTCGTAAATGAATTTTAGAACGATCCTGTTTGGTAATCAAAACTCAACCATAATTTGCTGAGTACCAATAAATTCAGATTGTATTTTCTCCAAGTCAATTTCAGCAATTTCCTCCAGACAAAGTGAAGCAACCTCCTCCAGATTCTTAGAAAGTTCATCCAATGTGGCTGCCTGAGTATGTGCACCAGGAAGCGATGGAATGTATCCAATAAACAAACCTGTTTCAGAATCCTTTTCTATTGTAGCCGTGAATGTAAATTTTCCTTTCATTTTTCGAAGTTAACAAATTCTCCTTTACGGATGATAACTCATCTCACCTGCACGAATGGCTACCTTTAATAGGTTTTCTTTGGGCGGAAACGGGCAAGAGTATTTATCGTTGTAAGCGCAATAGGGATTATAAGCCAAGTTAAAATCAAGTTCAACTGATTTTGCAGCCGGTATTTTTTTTACATCTAAGTATCGTCCGGCACCATATGTTTCGCGCCCACTGGTTTCATCCGAAAAGGCCAGAAACAATTTGCCACGCTGTGGGCCCATTTCCATTACCTCCAAAATCAATAATTGATTTGTTATGCCATCCAGTTCAAATTCTGCGAAAGCATATTCTAAATATTTTTGTTCCTTACTATCGCTGGTAGCAAGTACCACCACCTTCTTGCCTTCAATCGGTTTTAGTTTTGCTTTGATTCGGTAGCGAGCATCAACAGGAAAAAATTTCAATCCTTCGAAAACAATGCTGTCCTTGCTGAAAGGAGAACCCACACCATCCTTCATAAATTTTTCCATCTCAGCGCGTTCCTGTTGGATAAATTCTACATAATCTTCGTTAGTCGGGGTAGTGTTATTCTGCAGGGAGTAGATAACAAATCCAGCTACGGATACGATTAAAATAATAACAATTAGTTTCGAACTTTTCATTGATGCGAAATGGCTGAGGCTGGGCTGGTATGTTTTACAAATGCGGGGTTGTGGTGGTTTTGCCAGAATTGAATTGAATCTGATTTTTGCGAGTAGCGTTTAAAAAATTCTGGTATAGATAGGTCGGCCAAGTTGCCGGGCGAATTGGTGAGTACACAAATGGCAATTTTATTTTTCTGATCGATGGCTACCTCGCTGCGATACCCATTTACATAACCTCCGTGATAAAGCAGCTGGTCGTTTTGAAAATTTATAACGCGCCAACCCAATGCATAATAAGATGAGTGCGGGCGTTTCCAACGATTAAAATTCCGGTTCTTGGAAATAGCTTTAATCTGTGGCTCGAAGATTTCGGTTAATGCTGTATCAGCCATGATTTCTTCACCGCCTGTAAGCAACGATTTTAACCACAAGGCCATATCAGCAATGCTGGCATTTACACCGCCCGCAGGCGAAACATTGTAATAAGTATCAGAAATAGGTACGGGCGTCCATCGCTTACGCGCGAAGTGATGGGGTTGAGCCACATTATCATGATTCATAATAGCCAAGTACGATGCCGAACTGCTGTACATACCCAATGGCTTGAATACGTTTTCAGTTAGAGCACGTTCAAAAGTTTGTTGTGTGGCGTTCTCCACTACTTTTTCAATCAAACTATACCCAACGTTCTGATAGCTGTATATCTGACCGGGTTCACCAAAAAGTTTTACAGTTTTTAAGCTTGCCAATAATGTATCCAGCGGCAAGTGTTCTTCTATCATGTTGGTGTAGGCATGATACGGCAAACCGGTAGTGTGCGAAAGCACATGCCTGATGGTTACTTTGTTGGTGTGTTCAGGTGAGATAAGCTGAAACTGCGGATAATATTTTAAGATCGGATCGTCCCAGCCAATTAACTGATCGCTTACCAGCGCGCCTGCCAGCACGGAAGCAAAACATTTTGAAACAGAGCCTAACCTGAAAACGGTGTGTACATCAATCGAATCGGTGGTGCCTGATTGTTTTAAACCAAAGCCTTTTAAAAAAATAACGGAAGTATCGTGAACGATGGCTACGGCTGCACCGGGAGCCATGCCCCGCGCAATTGCGTTGCTGATAAATTCGTGATAAGAGTTTATGACTGATTGCAGGTACGGGTTATCCGTAGTTTGAATCTCAACTGACGTGGTGGGCTTGGGTAATGTTTCGGAGGAATCAACAGTTGTTGGATTGTTTTCTGGTGCTGCCACAACCGGTAAGGTCTCTTCTTGAATTGGCGGCAAAAACATAAAGCCAACAAACAAGATCAGCAATACACCAAAAACAATGCTATACGCAATTTTCATTTTCGTCATATCAACCCTTCATCTGCAAAACTAAAATAATTCCGGTTAGCGATAATCAGGTGATCGAGCAGTTGCACTTCCAGAAATTTACCAGCTTCCTTAAGCTTTCGTGTTAAATCAATATCGCTTTGGCTAGGTTTTAAATTACCCGATGGATGGTTGTGTGCTACAATCACACCGGTTGCCAGGTCTTCCAATGCCAGCTTATAAATAATTTTTGGATCGGCCACGGTGCCCGAAACGCCACCTTCGCTAATACGTTTCTTTTTTATCACCTGGTGCATGCGGTTAAGCAGCAGCACCCAAAATTCTTCATGTGGTAAATCCATCAGATCGCCTTGAATAAGATCAAACGCATCTTTAGAGCTACTTATTTTAGGCTTGTCTTCCATGTCCTGGGCTTTGCGCCTGCGGCCAAGTTCTAACGCAGCCACGATGGTAATGGCTTTTGCTTCGCCAATACCTTTTATTTTCATCAGGTCTTTCACACTCAGTCGCGCCAATTCATTCAAATTGTTTTTACCGAGCAACAAAGCTTTTTTAGCCAATTCAACAGCCGAGGTTTTGGTGGTACCCGAACCAATAAGAATAGCCACCAGTTCGGCTTCGCTTAGCGCGGATGTACCCTTGAGCAGAAGTTTTTCGCGGGGCCGGTCTTCAGGCGACCACTCGCGGATGTTAAGCGGCTTGCTGTCTTCTATCTTCACATGATAAAAATAGAAAATCGAATTTAACACTCTAATTATGAGGTGAAAGAATGTAACCCAGCCCAACCTGAAAGTTGGTTTTTATATTCTGTGGTTTATAAGTCGAGGTGATTGGAAAGTTGCTTGTTTGTTTAAATCCGTGATAGTAACGACTCCAAATAACAATTTTATTGGCAGCTAAAAAACGAATGCCACCATTCATACCGGCCTCCAGCTTGTTAGAAAAAATCTGATCCAGGTTTTTAGACATATCATTAGGGTTTTCTGAGGCCGATAACCGATATAAGAAGGAGGGGCCTATTTCAATGCTTAGTAGCCTGTTTGATAAACCCATCACAAGCAGTACGGGTGCTTCAATAAAGTTGAGATTGATTCGGGTGGAGGTGGCTGGTGTATTATTGAAATTCCGCGAGTTAACCCTCATTTGTATAAGTTGAAACCCGGTATGCAGCGCACCTTTTTTGTTAATGGTTGTTTCCGCGAAGCCCCCTAGGTGAAAAGCGTAATTATTTTCGAAATATCGATTAGTTAAAAAAGGTGCGTACTCAAGATTAATGGAATTAAGATTTGCCCCACCTCGAATTCCCCATCGGGTTTGGGCCCCAGCAGCTAAACCTGCCAGAAACATTGTTAGAAATGTGCAGAAGCGCATTGTTTTAACAGCTAACGTATTTTAGTTGTAAAAAATTATGCATAAAAAAACCCTCCCCAAACGAAGTCAGGGAGGGAAAAATAATATGATAATTAGCTTAAGCTAACGCGTTTACGCGCTTGGTAAGCTGTGATTTCTGGTTAGCGGCTTTTTTCCAATGAATGATGTTCTTCTTAGCCAGTTTGTCAATCATAGAAGATACTTCCTTCAAAAGGGCTTGCGCTTCATCTTTCTTGGTAGTAGCGTTCAATTTCTTGATTTGCGTGCGGGTTGTCTTAGCCTGGTAGCGGTTTCTTACGCGCTTGGTTTCGTTTGCCCGGATTCTTTTCTCTGCTGATTTATGATTTGCCATAATGCTTTTTTCAAAACGGACTGCAAAAATAAGCGCAATAATCGGAAATGCAAACGCGGCCACTCCAATCACTTTGAATATCTTTATAGATATGCCAAAAAAGTGGTTTTTAGTATTCTTTGGGCTTTTTTGCCTGCTTTCAATGAGTTTTCGATGGGGCTTCTTTGCCCATAAAAAGATTAACCGGTTGGCTGTGTTTACGCTTCCAGCCGATATGGCAGGGTTCTATAAGAAAAACATCGAGTTTATTACCGAGGCTGCTGTAAACCCCGACCGCAGGCGCTATGCGGTGGTGGATGAAGCTCCGAGGCATTATATCGATCTGGATGATTATGGTGACAGTGCGGTTTACAAACTGCCCCGTTACTGGAATCAGGCCGTTGAAAAATTTGGAGAAGATTCGCTTAAAGCCAAAGGCATTGTACCCTGGCATATTTATCGGGTATATCAACAATTGAAAGAAGCGTTTTTATTGAATGATCCGGATCGGATTCTTCGGCTTTCGGCCGATCTGGGCCATTATGTGGCCGATGCGCATGTGCCTTTGCACACTACCAAAAATTACGATGGCCAACTAACCAATCAGGTTGGCATTCATGGTTTTTGGGAATCGCGATTGCCCGAATTGTTTTACGAGCAGTATGATTTTTATGTAGGTCCGGCCACGTATTTACCCAACATACAACAAACGGCTTGGGAAATCATAGCGCAATCGCATCAGGCTGTTGATTCGGTGCTTCAATTTGAAAAACAATTGGCTACTGCGAACGAAAGATTCAGTTTTGAAACGAAGGGCAAACAAACTGTAAAAGTGTATGGTCAGGAATATGCGCAGAAGTATCACCGCATGTTGAATGGCATGGTTGAGCGGATGTTTCGTAATAGTGTAAAACAAACGGGTAACATCTGGTACACCGCCTGGGTGGATGCCGGGCAACCTGATTTAAAAAGACTAATTGATTACAAACCGTCCGAACAAGAGTTGGAGAAACGTAAGCAGGAATTACTACTTTGGCGTGAGCAAACCGTAAAATCAAGAAATCATGAATCTACCGAAAATTAAAACATCTCTGTTGGCATGTGTGGTGATGGCCATGTGTGCATGTTCTTCGCAAAAGCCAGCAGATGTTGCTGATGAAAAAACAATTAGCGATGATTCACTTTTTACACTGGTGCAATACAAAACCTTTCAATATTTCTGGGATGGTGCCGAGCCGGTCTCAGGTGGTGCGCGCGAGCGATTTCATGCCGACAACATTTATCCTGAAAATGATAAACACATTATTACCAGTGGCGGAACAGGCTTTGGTGTGATGGCGATATTAGTTGGGATTGAACGCAACTTCATTACGCGCGAACAAGGCGTAGCGCATCTTGAAAAACTTACAACATTTTTGGAGAAGGCCGATCGCTTTAAAGGTGTGTGGCCGCATTGGATGAATGGCGAAACCGGAGAAGTAAAACCTTTCAGTCCTAATGATAACGGTGGCGATTTGGTAGAAACCGCTTATCTCGTTCAGGGTTTGTTATGCGTACGCCAATATTTTAAAGATGGCAATGATCGCGAAAAAGCCTTGGCCGCACGCATTGATAAACTGTGGCGCGAAGTGGAATGGGATTGGTATCGCAGAGGTGGACAAAATGTACTCTACTGGCATTGGTCGCCCGATAAAGAGTGGAAAATGAATTTTCCACTGGAAGGTTATAATGAATGTTTGATAACCTATGTGCTCGCGGCAGCATCGCCTACGCATAAAGTGCCGGCTATAGCCTATCACGAAGGTTGGTCGAGAAAAGGAACGATGAAAAATGATTCTGCACATCAGCAATACGGCTATCACCTCGACCTGAAACATAATTTCGCACAACAGTTTGGCGGACCGCTGTTCTGGTCGCACTATTCTTTCTTGGGCTTAGATCCGCGCAAGCTAAAAGATAGGTATGCCGATTACTGGCAACACAATGTGAATCACACACTCATCAATTATCAATACTGTGTAGAAAATCCGAAAGGCTTTAAAGGTTACAGCAAGGATAACTGGGGACTAACCGCGAGTTATTCAGTAAAGGGTTATGCAGCTCATAGTCCGAATGAAGATTTGGGTGTGATCTCGCCTACCGCGGCACTCTCATCGTTTCCTTACACGCCCGATCAAAGCATGGCTGCGATGAAACATTTCTATTTTGAATTAGGTGATAAGATTATGGGCGACTATGGGTTTTATGATGCCTTTAGCGAACAGGAGAATTGGTATCCTACCCGATACCTCGCCATTGATCAGGGCCCTGCTGTGGTCATGATGGAAAACCATCGCACCGGTTTACTCTGGAATTTATTTATGAGTTGCCCCGAGGTACAAAGCGGATTGAATGAGTTGGGATTTAGTTACTAAAAAGGTTGACAACCTTAATTGCGTAGCAACAACTCACTCACAATCTCATCCCACTCTTCCTTCAACGAAAGCTTGGGCATTCTCCGGTTAGCGCGATGATACCAGTATTGTGCATTACTGGTATCACCTTCTACCCGATGTAAATAGGCGTGTATCCACGAGCCATCCGGTGTATGTGCGTCCTGCGCCAGATTATGAGCCTTTTCCCAATCGCCTTTGGCTTCGTACCACAAGGCCTGCAACAAATCAGCAACCGGTGGTGGTTGGTGTTGGGTAAGTGAGTTTTTGAATTCAATTAAAGTCATGGACTAAATAACTTAGGCGTCTGACGGCTTGGAGCCGTCCTGACGCCTGAAACAAAATCAGTTTTTCTTTATCGGATAATAAATTTCGGTTATCCACTTGGCAGTATCTTTTTCCAGCATGGGGTCAGTTACATAAATCTCTATCGGGGCACCATTCATAGTAAGCCCTTTGTATTGCAGATACTTATCCAGTTCCAGGTGCAAATCCATCAGGTTATTGTAATCGCCTTTGTGAATTCCTTTTATCGCACTACCAACTTCAACAGTTTCAACTTTGTATTTAGCGGGAACCTTGGCATCGGCTGCAACCGGCATGGCGCAAATCATGTCCATCGATGTTTCGGAGTAAGCTGGATACATCGCAAACGGAAATCCGGTAATTTCAACCTTGGCTTTCTTTAACATGGTTTCCAGTTCGCCATACATTTTTGCCATTTGTGCGCTGATGGCAACCGGATCTTGCGGACTCATGGTATGCATTAACCCAACATAGCTAATTGCGGGCATTGTTTCTTCTGTGATCGTGTAGGTAAACTTTGGTTTCGCTTCCGCGATAGTTTTGATTTTTTCTCCAGCATAATCAAATGACTTTTCGATCTCGCCCTTCATAAATACATTAATCCATCTGCCAATTGGGTTCATGCCCTGATCGTTCATAAACTTAAAATTGAGGATTGTATTTTCGCCATCAGGTTGCAGTGAGTAAACACCGCTGGCTGGATTGCCACTAAAATCCATCTTAATGGAAATGGACTCGTTGGGGATACTTTCATCAATTGCCAGGTTGCCAACACCCAACTTGGGGCCATCCCAACTATACGAAGCCCCCTTGCCTTTTGTGTTTTCACCGTAGGTAATTTTCATATCAGGGTCCAGCGTATTCCAGTATTGCCACGATTCCCAACGCTTCAAATCATTAACTTCTTCAAAGACAGCTTCAGTAGAAGCATGAATCGAAACGCTCTTTGATACTTCCAGTTTACCGGGAAGCACAAAGCCAATCAGCAACAGAACCACTATAAGTCCTGCCAGAACAAACAGAATTTTCTTAATCATAACCAGTAGCGTTTGAGTTTTAGGATAGTTTTTTTAGCCGCCCCGAAGGTATTCAAATATTAAGGCATATAAAAGGTTGCTTATCTCTGAAAAAATTCAAATATTTAATTGTTCACACTAACCCTTTTACCCATGAGTCTGTTCACTAATCCAAATCGTATTCCCGAAAACTACGGGTTGAAAATTGCCGGTGGTCTGATTGCTTTTTTTCTGTTGATGAAAGTTTTGGGACTGGCGCATATTTACGAACTCCGTTTTCTGAATGTGTTTATTCAGGTGGGGGGTATCTACTTCGCTTTAAAGAAATTCAGAGAAACCCATGACGAGCACATGAATTATTTTCGGGCACTGGTAACAGGTGTAGCTACCGGAGCGGTATCGTCTGTAATCTTTGCGTTGTTTCTCTTCATTTACCTTACGGTAGATCCGGGTTTTATGCAGGATATTATCACAAACGAACCGATGGGCCGCTACCTTAATCCGTA
The DNA here is from genome assembly GCA_019638355.1 of Cyclobacteriaceae bacterium. Taxonomy (GTDB): domain Bacteria; phylum Bacteroidota; class Bacteroidia; order Cytophagales; family Cyclobacteriaceae; genus ELB16-189. The sequence goes on along the minus strand of JAHBTY010000002.1, from coordinate 130,206 downwards.
TATCACTGCATTTATGGTTGCGTTGGAAGGCCTTTTCTCAGGATTGTTGTTTACGTTCATCATCATCAATTATGTTAACACGGATGATGTAAACGAACCGCAGGGGGAGAGTAATTAAACTTTGGTCGATTGTCCATAGTCGATAGCTGATTCAGACTATCGACTATGGACTGATTAACCATCGACTAAAGTTATTTCAACTCCAACTCAATCACCGTATCTACATCATTCATCTTCTCCTTCGGCACTTTAATACTCAGTCCGAAATCATTCTCTACAAACTTCAAAGGGGTTTTATCGATAAAGAGTTTTGCGCTCACTACTTTCTTACCCAGTTTAGGAAGCGTGAGGGTTTCGTCATACCATTTTAAAATGTGGATGTAAACTTTATTACCCTTTTGGGTGGTTACGCCCCAGTCGCGTGGTGTAAGCGGCCCGCCCCGGGTTCCATAAATGGTTTCGCCATACTGGCGTGTCCATTCACCCATTTGTTTTAATAGCGCAACATGCTCAGGCTGAATTTTTCCGTTGGGCATCGGGCCTACATTCAACAAAAAGTTTGCATCGTAGCCTGCACCCTTTACCAAATATTGAATCAGGTCTTTGATACTTTTATTTTTATCATCGCGCAGGTTAAAACCCCAGCTATTGTTGATGGTTTCGCAAACCTCCTTGGGTAAATCACCAACTTTTTGTTCAGGCGCAAAGCCGGTGGTGTTATGGCCGGGTAAATCTTTTTCAAACATCTGAAAATCTTCGCCTTCGTAAGGTGCTACATGGTGATTACTACCTACTAAGGTTCCCGGTTGCAGTTTATGTATAAGCGAGTAGGTTTGTGATAGACGCCATTCAGCATCTTTTTTATCCCACATACCATCGAACCAGATACCACCTATGTCGCCATAGTTGGTGAGTAGCTCGGTTAGCTGCGCATCCATGTAATCGAGGTATTTATTCATGTCACCATTTTCTTGGCGACCGGTATAACTACCGCCCGTAAAACCACGCGGGAAATAATCCGGATGATGCCAATCCAACTGCGAATGGTAGAAAAATAGTTTGATACCCTGTTTGCGACATTCATCGGCTAACATTTTTAAAACATCTTTCCCGTAAGGAGTTCTTTTTACAATATTATAGTCCGAAACTTTCGAATCGTACATGGCAAAACCATCGTGGTGTTTGCTGGTAATAGTGATGTATTTCATACCGGCATCCTTTACCATTTGCACCCACTCGACCGCGTTAAACTCGGTAGGGTTAAAAAATGCAGGAATCTTTTCATATGTTTTAATCGGAATCTGCTGATTGTTCATTACCCATTCGCCATCGCCCAACACACTGTACACACCCCAATGGATAAACAAACCGAATTTCGCATCCTGAAACCAGGCCCGATTCTTTAGATTTTCAGCGGTTGGTGTATATTTTTTTTCCTGTGCGAGTGCGCTGCTTAGTACGGAAACCAACACGACATAGAATAATAATTTTTTCATGTGAGGGGGTATTTATAACTTTCCAAAATCTATCAGAACTAAACGGATTTAACAAGTTTTTTTATTTTCAACATATGCGACACGAACCTATTGGCAAAGAACTTTTTATCGCTAACAGAAAGCGATTGATTAATAAATTGAATCCTGCCTCCATAGCCGTTTTTAATTCTAACGACATTATGCCCAGCAATGCCGATGGGGTTTTGGGCTACATTCAAAACAGCGACTTGTATTATTTAACCGGTATCCATCAGGAAGAAAGCATGCTGGTGTTATGCCCCGGTTTCCCCGATAAAAAATACCGCGAAGTACTTTTTTTGCGCGAACCCAACGAGTTACTTGAAAAATGGGAAGGACATAAGTTAACCAAACAAGAAGCAACAGAGATTTCAGGAATAGAAACGGTAGTGTGGATTTCGGGTTTTGAGAAATTGTTTCACCACATGATGACCATGGGCGGGGTGGAGCAGGTTTATCTCAACACCAACGAACATTATCGCTCGGAAGTAGTGGTGCAAAGTCGCGATGCGCGGTTTATTGAGTGGTGTAAAAAAACTTATCCGTTGCACACGTATAACAGAATTGCTCCGGTTATAGGCGAGTTGCGGAAAGTAAAACAACCCCGTGAAATAGAATTGATTCAAAAGGCATGTGATATAACCGAGTGTGGTTTTAGGCGCGTGTTGGGTTACGTTCGGCCAGGTGTAATGGAATACGAAATTGAAGCTGAGTTTGTACATGAATTTAAGCGGTTGGGTTCAAAAGGTTTTGCCTATCCACCCATCATTGCATCGGGTATCAGCAATTACATTCTCCATTATGTAGAGAACAGTAAACAATGCCATGCCGGTGAGTTAATTCTGCTGGACGTTGCTGCGGAGTATGCCAACTATAATGCGGACATGACGCGCACCATACCAGTAAGTGGACGATATACCGCTCGCCAAAAAGAAGTGTATAACGCGGTGTTGCGTATTAAGAATGCTGCAACTAATATGCTTCGGCCTAATGTGGTGTATTTCGATTTCCAGAAAGAGATTGAAAAACTAATGGAAGCTGAGCTGCTTAAATTAAAGTTGATTGATAAAACAGATATTAAGAATCAAAGCAAAGACAGTCCGGCATTTAAAAAATATTTTTATCATGGCACTTCACACATGTTAGGATTGGATGTACACGATGTGGGCAACATGCATGCAAAAGTGGCTGTTGGTTCGGTATGGACAGTTGAACCCGGTATTTATATTAAGGAGGAGAAATTTGGTATCCGGTTGGAAAACAATATTGTAATTGAAAAGAGTAAAAATTTTGATCTGATGCAGAACATACCGATTGAAGCAGAAGAGATTGAGGAGATCATGAATAGAAAACGGAAAAAGTAGGCAGTAAGCAGGTGGCAGTAGGCAGCACTTCAGATTGCATTTTCCTGCCGACTGGTTACTGCCAACTGTCCACTTAACTTAAACAAAATATGAAGAAGCTCACCACAACATTATTCATACTTGCATTAGCTGTACTCGCGCAAGCGCACGAGTTCTGGTTGCTACCCAAGAAATTTCGTTACAAAGCAGGCGAAGAAATTAAAATTGATTTGATGGTAGGCGAAGGCTTTGAGGGCGAGTTCTGGGATTTGAAAAGACATAAGGTCGAGAAACTGGATTTGCATCGACTTAATGGTGTGAAAGATCTTACCAAAGAAGTAAAGCCAACGGAAGGCAATAACCTCATTTATAAAACAGATTTGGGCGGCACGTATTTATTTACTCTGATAAGTAACGATGCTTACATTGAGCTGGAGGGCAAAGAATTTAATGCCTACCTGGAAGAAGATGGTCTCGATTACATCTTAGATCAACGCAAAAAGTCTAATTCGCTCGATAAAAAATCGACCGAGTATTATACACGCTTTGCCAAGTTGCTGGTGCAAAGTGGCGACCGAACTGATAATACCTTTAAAAAAGTGGTGGGATTGAAATATGAAATCGTGCCGGAACAAAATCCATACGATTTGAAAGTTGGTGATTACCTGACGTGTAAAGTAGTGTACGAAGGTAAACCTGCTCCGCATACCTTGGTAAAAGTTTGGAACCGCGTACGCGATACTTCCTTTATGCAAAACATCTACACCGAAAATGATGGTACCATTCGCTTTCCGATAAGTACTACCGGGCCCTGGATGGTAAGCAGTGTAAGAATGATTGCTTCAGAAAAGGAAGGTGCGGAGTATCACAGCTTGTGGGCAAGTTTGGTTTTCGGGATTTAACGGGGCCACAGATTCTCAGATTTAAAACTTATGAGTGAAGTAAAAAATTCTTCTGAAGCCCCCGAGCCCGTTGGTTCCTACCCACACGCTCGCAAAGTAGGTAACTTGCTTTTTCTTTCAGGTGTTGGTCCGCGTAAACGGGGGTCAAAAGAAATTCCAGGAGTAACGTTAGATGAAAATCGAAACATTGTTTCATACAACATCGAAGAGCAATGTCATTCTGTTTTTCAGAATGTAAAGTATGTGTTGGAAGCCTCCGGCTCGCGGTGGGAAAATCTGGTGGATGTAACAGTTTACCTCACCAATATGAAAAAGGACTTTCCAGTGTTCAATAAAATTTATGCGCAATACTTTCCCAATCCGGAAGCACAACCTTGTCGCACCACCGTGGAGGTAAACGCGTTGCCAACCCCTATTGCCATTGAGTTGAAGTGCATTGCTGTTGTTGAAGTTTAAAATTTTGTACTTTTAAAGTATGGAAGCAATTGTTTTAAAGGACGAGTTTACATCCCAGTTGACAGACGAGCAATTCTTTTGGTTTTGCCAGCAGAATAAAGATCAACGGATAGAAAGAAACAGTAATCATGAAATTATAATTATGAGTCCAGTTACTTCTCGATCTGGTAATCACAGTGGCGAAATTTTCAGGCAACTTGCCAACTGGTCTGTTTTAAATGGTACTGGAATTCACTTTGATTCTTCTGCCGGTTTTACGTTGCCGGATAGGTCTGTATTTTCTCCCGATGCTTCCTGGATTTCAAATGATAAGTGGAACGCCCTCTCAGACGATGATAAGGATCGGTTCGCTCCAATTTGTCCTGATTTTGTAATTGAAGTTCGATCTAAATCAGATTCGTTAGAGGAGCTTCAGAAGAAGATGCTACTTTGGTTGCAAAATGGATCACAACTTGCCTGGCTAATTGACCCCCGAGAGAAAACGTCTTATCTCTATCGTCCCGGAAAAACTGTTGAACTTGTTACTGGTCTCAATAAAAAATTAATAGGTGAGGGGCCAGTTAATGGTTTTATTTTGGACTTATCGTTATTGAGGGTTTAAACCGAAAAACTTTCGCCACAGCCACACGTGCGCGAAGCATTGGGGTTAATAAATTGAAAACCCTTACCATTCAGACCATCAGAAAAATCCAGCGTAGTGCCTAACAAGTAAAGTAAACTTTTCTTATCGACCAGGATTTTCACGCCTTTATCCTCAAATACCTGATCAACAGGGTTAATCTGATCATCAAAACCTAAATCGTACATCAGGCCGGAGCATCCGCCTCCTTTAACAGATACGCGAATATTATGGTTATCAGTTTTGCCCTCTTCTTTGCGAAGGCTTATAATTCTTTCTTTAGCTTTTTCGGTTACGGTAATCATAGCTTATGATACAGGATTTAAAACAACACTAAACACAGTAATTGTGTTCCGGTCGCGACCATAATATAATTTTTCAAGGGCATCCAGTATGTTGCTGGCGCGAAAGTAAGAGGTATGTGGTTCGCGTTCGGTATTGGCAACCCATTGAATGGTGTAGGAGTTTTCTTTTTCTTTATAACTCTGCACATAATCCCACATTTTTTTCAAGGCATCCACTTTATCGGCCCCGGTTTCGGAGCGAAACAGGAATGATTGATTATGCCGGGGATTGAGTGTTATCAAATCCAACTTGGTTTTACCATCCAGCAAACTGTATTCAAAAATAAGATCGCTGGAGCGCAAACCCAGGTAATCCTTAATTTGTTGCTGAATTCGGGCTGCCTCTACATGGGCATCGCTGTTCGATTCGATTGTGATTTTTGGCATTTCGGATTTAAAACTTTCGTAAAGCGTGAAAAGTTTCCCAATTTTTCATCAAAATTAACAAAATCAAGCTAAACACGGGTTATGAAAAAACTGGAACATATTGGTATTGCCGTAAAAGACCTGGATGCCGCTAATGCATTATTTGCAAAACTCTTTGGCAAGCCACATTATAAAATTGAAGCCGTTGAATCAGAAGGTGTTCGGACTTCGTTTTTCGATTTGGGCAATGTTAAAATTGAGTTGGTAGCATCCACAAAGCCCGATTCGGCCATTGCCAAGTTCATTGAAAAAAGAGGCGAAGGCCTCCATCATCTCGCTTTCGAGTCGGAAGGTATTGAAAACGAAATGAGTGAATTGAAATCGAAAGAGTTTGTGCTGTTATCGGAAAAGCCTTTTCCGGGAGCCGACAATAAGAATGTGGTGTTTATACATCCTAAAACAACTAATCACGTGTTAGTGGAACTTTGCGAGGAAAGGAAGTAACCGCAAAGGACGTGGAGTTGCGCAAAGCGTATTTATTGTTATTGCTAAATTAGCAGATAGTTATATAATCTGTTTGTTTATTCCTCAGCGCATCTCAGCGATCTCTGCGGTTAGATAAATTAAAATTTCATCTTCGGATGAGCATTGCGTCCATACTGAATATCGTTGTAATATTTCTGTTTACGTTTACCTTCTTTGGTTTCGTAATAAGGTTTAGGAGCAGCACAGGAAGCTAACCCGATTAAAGCCACAAGAACAAACATTAACTTTTTCATATCCGAGACTATTTTGATTGAATACTGCTTCGGGAGCGAATGTCGGTGGAATGCTGGGCAAATAGTACTTTTGCCGGATAAACGAACAATCATGCCGGTTAACGGCACTTACCATGAGCGAAAACAGGACAGAACTTTCACAATTAGGCGAATTTGGACTGATAGACCGGATCAAAAGCAAGTTTCAAAACCAGAATTCAACTACTATAAAAGGGATTGGCGATGATGCCGCGATTCTGGCAGCAAGTGAAAAGGAGTTGTTGGTTTCCACCGATTTATTACTGGAAGGTATTCATTTCAATTTATCGTACATGCCGTTGCAGCATTTGGGTTATAAGGCGGTGGCTGTAAACGTTTCGGATATAGCTGCCATGAATGGAACAGCTGAACAAATCGTGTTGGGATTGGCCATCAGCAATCGGTTTTCTCTTGAAGCCATCGATGCATTTTTTGAAGGTGTGCAGGCCGCGTGTAAAAATTATAATGTTGATCTGGTGGGTGGCGATACTTCTTCATCGGCTGCGGGGTTGGTAATTTCAATTGCCGTGTTGGGTAGAGTGGAAAAAGAAAACGTAGTGCAACGCAGTGGCGCCAAAGCGAATGATATAATTTGTGTTACGGGCGATTTGGGTGCGGCTTACATGGGCTTGCAGGTACTGGAACGTGAGAAAGAAGTTTTTCTTTCCAACCCCGACATGCAACCTGATTTGGAAAAATATGAATACCTGGTGGGTCGGCAATTAAAACCCGAAGCGCGCATGGATATTATTCATGAACTGCGCGATAAAAATTGCTTGCCTACATCCATGATTGATATTTCGGATGGACTGGCTTCGGAGTTATTTCATTTGGGTAAAAATTCTAATCTCGGTGTAAAGATTTTTGAAGACAAAGTACCGGTCGATCACGATACATTCGAAACGGCTATCGAATTCAAGTTAGATCCGATTACTTGTGCACTACACGGTGGCGAAGATTATGAACTTCTCTTTACCATTAACCCAGTGGATTATGATAAGATCAAAAACCATCCCGACATTCATTTTATTGGCCACATGCATAACGACCCCAGCCAACACGTTTTGGTTACCAAACAACAAACCGTAGTTCCATTGCAGGCGCAGGGATGGAATCATTTTGGGCATTAGGATTTGAGCATTTGGTATTAGGCATTCAAACGAAAAAGATAGACCAATCCCCAATACCAAGTTCCTAATGCCTAATCAGTCTTCCGGAAACGGAATGTAAACAAAGCTGGCAAAGTCTTTATCCACTACAAACAAACAGCAGAATTCATCGGGATCTTTGTAGGCATTTCTGAAGTCTTCTTCTTTGTCGGGTGCTACCAACTCGCGTTGTAAAAACTCATCCAGAAACGAAGCGTAATAATTCCACTCTAAATTCATCGGGCCACCGGGTATCAACACTTGGCCAATGGGTAGCTGTTCTTTCGAGATTGGAAAAATCGGGAACTCAAAACCTGCTTTGCGGATTTGATATGAAGCTTCTTTCAGGGTGTCGGCCACTTTCACAAAATCCTGCGAAATAGTGCCCAGGTATTTTCCATTTAATTCGGGATCGTTGAACATACGTGTGCCGTTAAAGTAATAGCGGGAAAATATACTCCTCTGGCCATCCTCAAAAATTCTTTGTCATCGCGGACTTGATCCGCGATGACAAAGCTATGCAGAAAACTGGATGCCGGAATAAATCCGGCATGACATGCCGCTCGTATGATTTTTGAGGATGGCCGGAAGTAAATCTCTATTTTTAACAAAATTAAAAATCTCATGAGAAAGTTTACTACCCTTATCTTACTTGTGTTGTCGCTAACAGCCGGTGCACAAACCTCTGTGCCCGATTTGGAGGCTTCGTACAAAGCCCGCAAACAAAAAGAAGATCAGTCCATTTTAAAAGATTACCCCGTGCGCAATATCGGACCAACCGTACAAGGCGGCCGCATTGTAGATATTGAAGTTAACCTGAAAGACACCAAAGAATTTTACGTGGGCTATGGTTCGGGCGGAATTTTTAAAACACTGAATAATGGTATCACCTTCGAGTCTATATTTGATAATGTAGATGCATTGGGTATTGGCGACTTTGCTTTATCGCAATCTGATCCGAAAATTTTATACGTAGGAACTGGTGAAAAGAATGGTAGCCGCTCAACTTATGCAGGTTCAGGTGTTTATAAAACTGTGGATGGTGGTAAGAGCTGGACCAACCTTGGCCTTGCCGGTACACATCATGTAAGTCGCATTCTCATTCATCCGCAGGATAATAATACAGTTTGGGTTGCATCATTAGGCGCTTTGTATTCTAACAATGCCGATCGTGGTGTATTCAAATCAAATGATGGAGGAAAAACGTGGAAGAAAACATTATTCATTAATGATAGTACCGGAGTTTCTGATCTGATCATCAATCCGCAAAATCCAAAGCAACTACTTGCTGCAACCTGGGAGCGTACGCGCAAAGCGTGGGATTTTAAAGGCAACGGTGCAGGCTCAGCAATCTATCGTTCAGAAGATGGTGGCGATACCTGGACGCTTTCGGCTGAAGGTTTCCCGAAAGGAAAGTTTGTAGGGCGTATTGGGTTAGATGTATGCTGGACAAAACCGAATGTAATGTATGCCGTGCTGGATAATCAGGAAGAAGTGCGCGAAGAGAAAAAAGAATCGCCAAAAACAAGTGATGGAAAATTAAAACTGGCTGATCTGAAAGACATGTCGGCTGAAAACTTTTTGAAACTAGACGATAAAAAATTAGAAGAGTTATTAAGGGGAAGCCGGTTCCCATCTAAGTACACGGCCCAGGTTGTAAAAAAAGAAGTTCGGTCAGGTAAATATAAGCCTCGTGCTGTAGCCGAATATTTTGGAACCGATGCCAATTCTGATTTATTCAATACAAAAATTAAAGGCGCTGAAGTATATCGTTCGGATGATGCCGGTAAATCATGGAAGCGCACGCATACTGCCGATATAGATGGTGTGTACTTTACCTATGGTTATTACTTTGGTGAACTACGCGTGTCGCCCTCCAATACCGAAGATGTGTACATCTACGGTGTGCCGATGTTGAAGTCGGAAGATGGTGGCAAGAATTGGGTTGAGATTGATTCATTGGGAACCATGCACAGCGATCATCATGCATTATGGATCAACCCCACCGATGCAAAACATATTTTAATGGGCAACGATGGCGGTTTGTATCAATCGTACGATAAAGGCGATACGTGGCTGCACTATAATAATGTAGCAGCCGGACAATTTTATACCGTGAATGTTGACTTTGAAATACCTTACAATGTGTACGGTGGTCTTCAGGATAATGGCGTGTTGCGTGGTTCATCACGTTCTGTGCCTAATCGCAGCAAACATTGGGAAGCCATATTTGGTGGCGATGGTATGTATGTAGCGCCCGATCCACGTAATAGTAAATTGGTTTATACCGGTTTTCAATTTGGAAATTATTCTAAACTGGAGTTAGATCGTGGACGCACTACACGCATTACGCCATCGCATGCTATTGGCGAAGCGCCTAATCGTTGGAACTGGCGTACACCTTTAATATTAAGTAAGCACAATCCGGATATTGTCTATATGGCTTCGCAGCGAGTGTATCGCAGTTTAAATAAAGCAGAGAGTTGGGAATCAATCAGTGGGGATCTTACCAAGAATAAAAAACAAGGCAATGTTCCTTTCTCCACCATAGCCTCTTTGGCTGAGTCGCCTCTGAAGTTTGGTTTGTTGTACGTAGGTACCGATGATGGTAATGTGTGGGTAAGCAAAAACGGTGGTGGTACTTGGGAATTAATTGTGGCAGGCTTGCCTGCCGATAAGTGGGTGAGTAGTATTTCACCTTCGCCACACGATGAAGCAACAGTATTTATTTCGCTGAACGGTTATCGCACCGATGATTTTAAAACCTATGTATTCATGAGTTCCGATTACGGAAAAACGTGGACAAGTGTGAAGGGTAACTTACCCGAGTCGGTAGCAAACGTGATTATTCAAGATCCGGTAAATGCAAATCTATTCTATTGTGGTTTGGATAACGGCACCTATGTGAGTTTGGATGCAGGCAAGAACTGGCAGTTATTAAACAAAGCGTTGAACGTAGCCAGCTACGACATGATGGTACATCCACGCGATAATGATTTAATTATAGGCACACACGGCCGCAGCGTATTTGTGGCCGATGTGAAACCATTGCAAGCATTGAAAGATGCAAACAAAGCAATAGTTGCCTATGCTAACGATGGCATTCGTTATAGCGAACGTTGGGGACAAAAATCTTATTCCTGGAGCACAGCCTATGAACCGAGCACCAGCATTTTGTATTATGTAGGAAAACCAACTGCTACCATTTCAGTTGAAATTCTGGATGAGAAGAATAATGTGGTACGAACTTTATCCACAACTGGGGCAGCAGGATTTCATTCCGTGAACTGGGATTTAAAGATTAACGAAGTTGCTGCTGCTCCTGCTAAAGGAAAAACAAAACCTGCACCCACTACTACAGCTTTGAAGTATGCTGGTAAGGGTAAGTATAAAATCAAATTTATTAACGGCACTGAAAGCAGTGAAATAACTTTTGAAGTGAAGTGATCAATAACCGCAGAGGCGCTGAGTCGCGAAGGTTTTACTTGGCGTCTCTGCGTCTTAGCGGTTATCAGGTTTTAGCTTATTCTCAATAAACCCAGTACTCATTCTCATCAAATCCGGAAAGAAATTGAGGAACTCATTTTCAAAATCTTTGTAATGACGATTCAACTCCTGAATCGCTTCATCCATTTTTGAATCGTAGGGAGTTCGTCTGGCCATGCCACTTAAGGCACGATGAATGCCTTCAGGTTTTGCGTAGTTCAACAACCAGTTGCCTTCTATCATATAAGGCAACATATACTTAACCTGGCGCGGAAGCTGCGTGTCAAATTTGGTTAGTACCTGGTAAGCGTGCTGCGAATAATTGTACAATTGTTGTGGATGGTACTTGTTCCAGTGGTGGGCGAGGTAGTGATCATAAAACATATCCACAATAACAGGTGCATAGTGGCGGTACTTCGGTCGCAGCCGGATTTTACTTTCCAGTACTACCGGGTGGTTATCGGTAAACTCATCTATTTCGCGGTGCAGTTCAATGCCCAAAGCAATCTTGTAAGGAAACTGTTCGTAGATGGTGCGGCCGCGCACAAAGTCACCAATGAAATTACCAACCATAATCTCCTCATCATCGCCCGATAGATACAGGTGTGCCAGAAAATTCACGCGCTTTTCATTTTTGCAGACAATGTGAAAGATAGATGTTTTTAAACTATTTTTACCTCCAATATTTCTACGCTATGATTGTACTGGAACAACTTAAACTATTGGTAAACCTGGCCCGCATTGATGGCGACATGGGTGGTAATGAGCGCACGTACATTATCAACATTGGCAAAGCACATGGCTTTCCGGAGTCATCGGTGGAAACACTTTTTTACTCCAGTCACGAAGCAATCATAGCAAAGGAGTTAACAGCCGATCAGAAGTTTAATTACATTTTTAATCTTGTGCAGCTGATGAAATTAGACGAACGGCTGTACGAAGAAGAAATAAAATTCTGTGCCAGTACGGCAGCTAAACTCGGCTATAAACCGGAAGTGATGTTTGAGTTGATGTTAAAAGTAAAATCAACAGAAATGACACGTGATGAAAAAGCAGCCTTACAAAAGCTAACAGACCAATACCTCAACTAAAAAAATTATAACCTAACCCTATGCAAAAATTTTTACTCGTTTTGATGCTTGTTGGCCTGAGTGTTACAAGCTATGCCCAGCGCACCCTCATTCATTGTGGTTCGTTAATCGATGGAAAATCAAAAACACTGCAAAGTCAGGTAACCATTGTGGTGGAAGGCAACAAAATTGTTTCGGTTGACAAAGGTTTTACAAAAGCAGGTAAAGAAGATAAGATCATTGACCTGAGCAAAAAAACGGTAATGCCGGGGTTGATTGATATGCACGTGCACATTGAAAGCGAAACCAGTAAAGATGCATTGGTAAAACGCTATACACAGAACGAAGCGGATGTAGCTTTTCAATCTACCATTTATGCGCGCAAAAACCTGATGGCAGGTTTTACAACTGTGCGCGACTGTGGTGGCTCAGGTGTAAACATTTCATTACGCAATGCAGTAAATGCCGGTACCATTGTAGGCCCGCGCATTTTTACAGCGGGTAAGGGAGTTGCAACTACGGGTGGTCATGGTGATCCAACCAATGGTGCGCGTAAAGATTTAATGGGCGATCCCGGTCCGAAAGAAGGAGTAATCAATGGCCCCGATGATGCACGCAAGGCAATACGCCAGCGTTACAAAGATGGTGCAGACTTTATCAAGATTACTGCAACAGGAGGTGTGTTGAGTGTAGCGAAAGATGGAAGTGGCCCGCAGTTTACACAGGAAGAAGTAAATGCAATTGTTGAGGCTGCTAAGGATTATGGATTTCATACGGCAGCCCATGCACACGGTGCCGAAGGGATGAAGCGGGCAGTATTGGCAGGCATCACCACGATTGAGCACGGAACATTGATGAACGAAGAAGTAATGGACTTGATGATTCAAAAAGGAACCTATCATGTACCCACTATTATTGCGGGTCGTTCTGCTGCCGAGTATGCAAAAATTCCAGGCTACTATCATCCATTGGTTGTGCCGAAGGCAATTGAAATCGGGTCAAAGATTCAAGAGAATTTTAATAAAGCCTACAAGCACGGTGTGAAGATGGCATTTGGTACCGATGCAGGTGTGTTTCCACATGGCGAAAATGCACGCGAGTTTGGTTACATGGTAGAAGGCGGGATGCCTGCAATTGAAGCATTGCTTTGCGCGATGCAGACAAATGCCGAGATACTGGGTGTAGGTGATAAGATTGGTTCGATTGAAAAAGGTAAGCTCGCGGATATCGTAGCCGTAAATGAAGACCCTACCAAAAACATCAAAACCATGGAGAAGGTTACGTTTGTGATGAAAGATGGTGTGGTTTATAAGAATGAGTAGTGATTAAAATTTTATGATTAAAAAGGCGCAGGTAGTAATCTGCGCCTTTTTATTGGGCAGCTTCATTACTTTTTCTGGGCAGCATTTTCTCTTTGCTTCATGGCTTCTATCATATTCATCTCAGCAATCATCTGCTGATGTTTTGCCTCATCAAGAGCCGCCTCAGCCGCTTTTTCTAATTCCAGTGCCCGCTTCTCATTTTCGAGTGCGATTACCTCGTTTCTATCGGCACGAACTTTTTGCTGATAACCAAACGCAAGCGAAAAAACTGAAACGAAGCCGAGGATGCCAATTAGGAGATTCTTTTTCATAGCGTACTTGTTTTAACATCAAGGTAAGGAAAATCCTTAAGAAAAATTAATTCGCTTTTAAATACTGCTTTTCAAATGCTCTGATTAAAACTTTATAATTCAGTAAATTCTTTTTAGAATGCGCATATTATGAAACTTCAATTTTTATCCAAAGCATTGGTTGTGTTGTTGTGGGTTGCCACACTGGCCGTTGCTTTGTGTTGGTTATTCTGGAAAAGTGCTCCGTTCGACCCTGAGCCAATTACGGTTGTATTAGGATTGATCTCTACCGCGGTAACTGCGTTGGTAAGCGAGTTTGGTTCGCGCCTGGAAGAAGAAGAGTTTTCGTTACCGTATGCGTTAGCTTATGGTTACGTACACAATTTTGTGGAGCCTTTAATTTCACAATTGATGAAGCAGATTCCGTTGGGTAGCCCCAAGCCTCGGTTGTTCATTTATATTCCAACAAAACTTTCGGAGTTAGAGCCGCGCAACATCGAGCGTGTAATCGGAAAAATCCGCATGATGAGTTTTGAAGACAAGATTGTAAACCTTGAATTTCAGGAAGGCCGCGCACGCGATATTCTAACCGTTACCGGAAATGGTAATAAGCGTGTGTATTTCGATTTCCCCAACACATTACTGAGTCTGAATAGTTTGATTGACTATAAAATGGAGTCACGCAAGAACCGGTTCAGCGATTCTATTCGCGAAGACATGGCGAAGGAATATATCGTAAAGTTTAAACAGGTAATTGAAAAGCTATTGCAGGCACGTGACTTTACAGAGTATGTTTTTTTTGTGGACAAAAATCTGCAATTGGTTTTTGATGCCGATTAAGCATCACTGCAACATTGCAGAGTACATACCACCCGCCTGATATTTTGAAGTAATGCTTTGAAGTAAATCTGTTTTAGTAAATCCGGCTTTTGCAGCCAGGGTAGTGAGTCTTTCAAACGAAACCGGAAACGGAACCCAGGTATTTGGTACAGCGGTATTGTATTCGATTATTAGTATTCGTCCTTCCGTACGCAGATAATGCTTTAATTTTTGTAACATCCTAACCTGATCTTCGCAATAATGCAGCGAATTCGCCATCAAAAAACCAGATTTCATTTCGGTAAACTCAATCTCAGTATAATCGCCTTCCATCAGGTTTAGTAAAATATCAGCATTATTAAGCCTGATAGTATTTAATGCGCTCAGATTTTTATCAACAGCTGTAATAGAACTGCCTTTTGGTAATAAACTTGCAAGCGCACTCGTAAAAAGGCCGGTTCCGGCACCCAGGTCAACCCATTGTTGTGGTAATTTTGTAGTGGATACCCCTTCCTGTATCAGCTTAACAGCAACTGAAAGTTCCATCATTAATACCTGCAATGATAATCAGTTTGCTGCGATCGTGAGATATTTTTTATTTTGCTAACAATTGAAGTTCAAATCCTATCGAAAAGCAAAAAATTTTATTAGTTGAAGATGAGGCTGGAGTAGCTTCTTTCATTAACAAGGGCCTTACCGAAGCTGGGTTTGAGGTGAGCGTTTCGCTGGATGGTGCTACCGGTATGCAAATGGCATTATCGGGTACGTTCGATCTGATTATTCTGGACATTATGTTACCGGGCATAAATGGACTTGAGATTTGCCGGGCAATTCGAAAAACCAATAAAAAGGTGGCCATACTTTTTCTTTCTGCTTTGGGAACTTCTGAAAATGTTGTAATTGGTTTGGAAACAGAAGCAGATGATTACCTGGTAAAACCTTTTAAGTTTATTGAATTGGTTGCACGTGTTAAAGCCCTGTTGCGCAGAAAAACATCCAGCCAAAATGATGTAATGGAGGAGGAGGCACACCGGTATAAATTTGCCGATCTTGAAGTTAATGACTATACAAAAACCGTTACGCGCGCTGGTCGCTTGGTTTCGCTTACTTCTACCGAATACCGCCTGTTGTTACTTTTTATGAAGAATCCTCGCAGGGTAATGTCCAGAATGGATATACTGGAACAAGTATGGGGTGTTGATTTTGATATGGGTACTAATGTAGTGGATGTTTATGTGAACTATATCCGTAAAAAGATTGAATCTGAAACCCTACCCCGCCTGCTGCATACTGTTATAGGAATGGGTTATGTACTGAAGGAAGATATGTTGTAATGGAATAGCGTTAGTAAAGTGAAACCTGAAACCCGCATAGCCATTGTGTATTTTGCAGTAACACTTGCTTTTATGGTGGTGCTAAGCATGGCTGTATATTATTTAGTTACACGTTATACATTTACAGATTTTTACCGAAGGCTTGAAACAAGGGCTATGCTGGCCGCGCGTATTACGCTTGAAAATGAATCATCATCCAGTGCATACCGTGAAATTCGGGAACAGATACTGGAAAAATTGCCACAAGAAAAAGACTATCTGTACGCAATAGAACCGGGTAAAACATTTGTGGAAGAAAGTCGTGAATTGAATTTACCGGTTTCGTTTTTTAATAACATTGTGAACGGAAACGTTTCAGAATATCAAAACGACAAGGTTTTTTTTGTAGGTGTTAAATATACCGATGAAGCAAAATCGTTTATATCAATAGCCTCAGCAGAAAACTATTATTATTCCAATCACCTGGCTACTTTAAAACGAATATTGTTGGTGGCTGTGGTATTTGTATCGGTGCTTGTCTTGTCAGCATCTATCGTTTTTTCACGGTATGTTTTTTATCCTGTTAGCCAGATTACAGCGCAAGTAAAGGAAATTGGAACCCAAAATCTTCATTTACGACTTAATACAACAAGCCAGAACGATGCTATAAACGAGCTTAAAAATACGTTCAATAATATGCTCGATAGATTGGAGACTTCATTCGCAACGCAAAACATTTTTATCAGCAATGCCTCGCACGAATTGAGTACACCACTAACGGTAATTATTGGTGAGGCTGAGGTGGCCCTCTCCAAAGAACGCACATCAACCGAATACCAGGAAGCACTTACTTCCATTTTGAATGAAGCCGAGCGGTTGGAGCGTATTACCAAATCATTATTGTTTCTTGCACAAACCGGTTTTGATGGCAAGAAACAAAAGATGGAAATTTTACGGGCCGATCAATTACTGTGGGATGTTAAAGAGACCATTGATCGACTCAATCCAAAAAATAAAGTTTTTATTGATTTAAGCCTGATACCCGATAACCCATTAAAGTTAAAAATTAGAGGCAATGCTCAGTTGTTGCATCTAGCCGTATCAAACATTGTAAACAATGCATGTAAGTATTCATCCAATCAACCGGTTCAGGTTTCGTTAGCAACAACCAATAACCAGGTAATAATTGTTATAAAAGATAACGGTATTGGTATTCCGGAGGCTGAACTGGATTATATCTACGACCCGTTTTTCCGCGCATCCAATACTAAAAATTTTGAGGGGTACGGTATTGGGTTGCCGCTTGCCCGCAATATTATGCGGCAACATTTAGGTGAGATACTGGTAACTTCAATTCATGGGCAAGGTACAACCGTGCGCCTTACATTTCCGCTCGAAATTGTTACCGGGTACTCTATTTCCTGAATAAAAATTTTCTAATCGTGTTTTAATGTACTTTCCTAAAAAGTAAATACGCTCTCATGGCATTTTAATTTAGCCTTTAATCCATCCTAATCACGTATGTGCATCTTGCCCCTTTAAGGCAATAACCATGCGTACAATTTTAATTCCAACGGATTTTACGAGCGTACCCCTTTTATTACTAAAGCATGCAGCAACCAATATGAACCATCAGTTGGATGTTATTTTTATGTACAGTACCTCGCTCAGCGATTCTATAACTGACCTTTTATTTTACTCTCCCAAAAAACTTATAGCAAAAGTTATTAGTCAAGACTTTAACGAAGGCTGTATTATTATGCAAAACAGGTATCCGGATAAAATCAGAAGTATTCGGTATGAGGTATTAACAAGCGCACATTCAAACTCCTTTGCCATGCTGGCTCAATCCAACAAGGTAGATGAAGTATTGCTTCCCGTTGATTATAATTTTCAGTTGAAGCACCTGGCATTTGATCCTACGCGGCACATTCTTCATAGTGGGGTTCCGGTTTCAGAGGTGGATTTGCACCTACCCGTAAGAATAACCGAGCGCGATCTTATAGCCAGTTTGATGACAAACTAATTTCTGTATGAATTACCTGGCAGGGTTTACACTTTTATTAATTGCTATTCTGGTAATGGTTGCACAACTTAAAAAACATGTGCCAAATCCGGAGGAGTTGATTTTGGGCAACTGGACCGAAAAAGCATGGCAATACGAAAAAGTAAGTAACCCGAACGAGTTACATCGCAAGCACAGCGTGGATACCATGGCACAAAGCGTTAAAGACCAACTGGGAAAGCATTTGATTATTCATTCGGCAGAAACCTGGCACTTTAATTCGCATGGTAAATTATTATTGCGTGGAGCCGATACCGTAAAGATGGTGAATTGGAAGGTAAAGGGGCGGGGGCATATTTTAGAGTTGGAGTATGCAAATCAGGTTATAGAGCATTATAATATAACTGAGTTAACCTCCACCAGGCTGGTTCTTAACTTCGACTCAGACATACAGGTAAAAGGGATAGCAAAATTAACTTTTGATAATCTGGATCGTGTTACACAAATACAGCAATAACAGAACATTAGCCGATAACATGCGGTTAGGAAGTCTTACATCGTTTACAGCAGGAATGATTAACGTGGCTTCATTCATTATCTTTTTATCGTTTTCATCGAATGTAACCGGCTACTTTGCCATTTTTGCTGCTGAACTTGTACGGGCAAATTACTATCAGGTACTGGTTGTAGCCAGTTGGATTTTTTTATTCTTTTTTGGAAGTTTTTTTGCAAACCTGTTTGTAGTTCATTTAAGTGAATGGAACAGGTATTGGGCCCATGCCTTGCCTTTGTTGTTAGAGATTTTTTGTTTGGCTGCAGTTGGGGTGTATGGTCAGTATTTTTACAAGGAAACGTTAGTAGAAACTGAGTACTTACTTTCGCTTATGTTGTTTGCTATGGGTTTGCAAAACGGATTAACCGCCAGCATTTCAAATTTCTCGGTTAAAACTACTCACCTCACCGGAGCAACAACCGATTTAGGTATTTTATTTTCCATGTTCACGAAAAAGCAGTTTTGGAATAATATTGAACTGCGAAACAAAGCCAAGTTAATTTTAACCATTGTTATTTCTTATTTGTCTGGAGCAGTTGTGGCTGCCTCTACTTATCGATATTTTCAGTTTAAGCTTTTTTTTGTAGTGTGCTTTATTCTGGTGGTCGTTTTGGTTTATGATTTATATACAATCAAAATTTTAAAATACCTCGATGTTGCGAAAAGGCGAAAGGCTGTTCACACTGCAGAAAAGTTAATTGCCGAAAACTCGTAATGCGGATATGAAAATAAAAATCCCCGCGGTTGGCGGGGATTTTTATTACTTAGGTGTTACAGCCTTGGGGTCAACCTTCAGCTTATTTCGGTATAAAAATTCAAGGTAATACTCTTTGTAAGTTGGATCATCCGGGGCCTGCGCAATGGCGCGTTCGTAGGCGGCAATGGCATCAACAATTAATCTGTTTTGCTCGTAAAAGCCTGCCATAAATAAATTTCCAAATGCAGTGCTGGTATCTAATTCTTTAGAGATTTCTGCATAACTGGTTTTTATTCGCTCAGCTTTGGCCGGGCTTAAGCGTTTTACCATTGGTCTTGATTGATCGTCAAGTTTTGCACCGGTTGATTTTGATTTAATGTCAATAATCAAGGCATCTTCGCCATTAAATTTAGGGTCGGCTAGATCCACCGTAAGTGTTTTCTGAGCAGTTTCGGTTTTAAAAATAGTTTCATCAAACATGTTTAGCACAGTTACAATATAGGGGCCCGCACTTTCGGTATCCCAATTTATTACAAGTTGATTTCCAAAAATCTCAGCGCCTTCACTTTTAGGTAGTTGGGGTGCAATTGCGTCTTTTGTTCCGCGGTGCACGGCTCCGGTAGCACTCATTCTGTTTTTCTTGGCTTCGTCTGAGTTACTGCTTAATATAAAATCGGTGTATTTACTTAATACGCTGGATTCGCCACTTACCCGCGATACCAGTTCGGCAACTTTATAGGTACCAGCGCGCTTTTCTTCCAACGGTTTTCCTGATTTATGAACAAGCCCTACCGAAGCATTTTCTGATACTTTAAGTTCATCGCCCAACTTCAAACTAGCTCCTGTTTTTACAGGCTGCCAGCCCTCGGCTGTTTTTATTTCATTTGAACCCTTGTTGGCCAATACGCGAAAGGCGTAATCCTGTCCGAAACAAAAGGTTGCAAATGATACCAAGCCAACAATTAATAGAAATCTGCCTTTTTTCATGGTTTTTTGTGGATTTGCAGTTCGAAATTACGAAAAACGTGCCAAAAAATGACTATTCGGGCATGGATACATTTTTCCTGCGATTGGTAAGCCGCCTGGTAATTTCAGTTTGGAATCCTTTATAAATATCGTAGCTGGGCCCAACTAAAGCTGTGGCAAGGAGGGTTAATCCTAAATCAAGCTTAAGCACAAACCAGGCGAATGCAAAAACAATTATAGCACTGATTAAGATTAGCTGCACAACCTGAATGGTTACCGAAAGGGCATCGTACCAATTGGGTAAACGCTGATCGATCGTCATAAACAAAAGTACTGTTAAGTAACAAGTTAGTACAGCCACTAAGATTTCGATCCATTCCGGTACTTCGTTTACATAGTCTTCGTTTAAAATCATGGCAACAATGTTAGCGTGCACGACCACCCCAAACATATCAGGGTTGGCTCTTCCGGCTGGTTTTTTATTCAGAGGTGTAAAATATTTGTCGCTCCATGTAAACTCACCAAAGTAGGATCCTAAAAAACCCATAATCACAATTTTATCCTTGAAAAAGTCTTCGAGGAACTCTCCGTTATACAGCTGATCCACATCAATAGAGTAAAACATGAGCGGGTAATTGGTGGTTTCGGTGTTTAATTGCCGTACCGACTTAAGCCGTATGTCCTGAATCTCGATATTACCTCTGTAGTTAATCAACTCTTCTTCTTTATTCCGCTCTAAAAACCGCTTGGTTTTTGCAGAGTCAAAAGCCATACATAGTTTTACAGCAAATGCATACTGGTCATCGCCTTCTACGGTATAGCGAGGTGCAAATGACCGGCATTGCTTCACATCATCCTGATGGACGGCTGGCGGATTGGTAATGAGGTTTGCATATCCGGAGGTGGCGTGCTCAGTAAAAATTTTATCGGAATATTCTAACGAATCGTAAACATCGATATCAGTGGTTTTTTCTTTTTGAAGCAATTTTGACACGAGCACTACATTACCCGCTTGCTCTATTTCGTATGCTAACATCAGATTTCCCAGGGTATCTAACAACTGCGGGCAATTGATGGAATCGCGTAGGTTTCCTTCGCAGTTAAAGTAACTATCGATACCAATAACACGTGGACCAAACTGCCGAATAATGTTTATTTGTTGGGCTAATTCGCGCCTGGAAAGATTTCCAATATTAACTACCACAATGCGTTCATCCACCAGCGGATCTTCTCTTAGTTGCGAAAAAACAATATCGGTTAATTCAAACTCTTTAAAAGCTTGCGACATGCCATCAAAGGCATCAAACAACTTCAGGTCGGTAATTTCACCAACAGCCCACATCATCAAGAACACAAATACCGTAATGCTGATACTTTGGCGTGCTACTTTTTTCATATCATTTCTTACCGTTAAATTTAGAAATTAATCGAATTAAACAATATCCTGTTGAGAAATACCGTGGAACTACCACCAGCCGAAATTACCAGGCAAATTGTTGCCGGTAATCGTGTGGTATTAGCCCAAGCCATAACCTTGGTGGAAAGTCAACGCCAACAGGATATTACTCTAGCCCATAGCCTTATTACACGGCTGCTGCCGCATACCGGTAAAGCAGTTCGAATTGGAATTACAGGAGTACCTGGTGTGGGTAAGAGTACGTTTATTGAAGCTTTCGGAATGTATCTGACCCAACAGCAAAAAAAAATTGCTGTATTAGCGGTTGATCCCAGCAGCAGTAAAACCAAGGGCAGCATTCTGGGCGATAAAACTCGCATGGAAAACCTGGCCCGCAATCCGAACGCTTTCATTCGGCCCACGCCAACGGGTAACACCCTGGGCGGAGTTGCCGATCGCACCCGCGAAACAATTCTGTTATGTGAAGCGGCAGGTTTTGATGTTATAATAATTGAAACGGTTGGGGTTGGACAATCGGAAATAACTGTGCGCAGTATGGTAGATTTTTTTATGCTGTTAATGTTAGCCGGTGCCGGTGATGAACTGCAAGGAATAAAAAAAGGCATTATGGAAATGGCCGATGCTATTGTAATAACCAAGTGCGATGGCGAAAATAAAAAGGCCGCTAACCTTGCCCAGGCAAATTACCGGCACGCACTGCACCTGGTATCGGCAACCGATTCGGGCTGGCAGCCACAAGTGCTTACCAGTTCGGCATTGGAAAATACAGGTGTTAAAGAAACATGGAAAGTAATTACGGACTATCTGGAGTTTACACAGGCAAACGGATATTTTAACAGGAACAGGCAATGGCAAAACCGAAGTTGGTTTTATGAAAGTATTCAATCACAGTTGCTGCAAAAAATTGCACTATCAGAAAAAGTAAACGCCAACCTGGCCCGGTTTGAAAGTGAAATTATGAATAATACCCTGTTGCCATCAGAAGCGGCTCGTCAGCTTCTCACAGAGGTTTTTCGCGGTTCGATTTAGCCTTTTTGTTTTTGTATGGGCAATGCCTGCAGCCATTCGAGCAACAATAACCACGCTTAAGGTGATAGGCTTCGGTAAAAACCAGCAAACCGTTCTCCCAATAAAAATCGGGCTGTTCGGGTTTGCCGGTTTGGTTATCTTTCATTAATAAAATTTTTTCCGCGCATTATCTGAATACAAATCCATTGGGGCCTTTGCCTGCACCAAATTCATCAATTAATGAGCCCGTGGCGGAGTAACGGTAAACTGTTCCATTAGCTGCAAAACCTTTGGCATCTGCTAAATAAATTTCATCCGTTTCAGGATCAACACCAATGCCATAAAAGCCTACGGCCGATGCAACTGATATAAATGCACTTTCGGGCGCATCGGTAGCGGTAATAGCAATTTTGTAAACTCGATTACCACGTGCTACATAGAGTTGGTTTTTAGCCTTGTTAATTGCCAAATTACTGGCGCTCATTCCTAACTCAATTACCTTATCTACTTGGTTTGTGGCGGTATTAATGCGGTATAGCGATGCATTATCTTCGCCATAGTTACCGCCACAAATAACCCAAAGTTTAGATTCGCTATCCACTATCATTTCTCCAGGCGCATTGTTCACTTCAATTGTTTCGTTTACCTGATTATTGGCAGGATTAATAACTGAAATAGTATTGGTGAAATTATTGGATACAAACAGTTTGTTGTTAGCAGCAATAATATTTTCCGATCCGTAATCGGTAGTAATGGTTGTTTCTACTGTATGCGAAGAAAGGTTAATAACCGCTACACGTCCGGGATCGGTAAAGCTAACCCATTCGGTAAGGTAACCTTTGCCATTAAAAGTTGTAAAGTATCGCGGCAAGCTAACACTGCTTATGGTCTGTTCTTTTTGGTAAGTTCGGGCATTAACCACCTCAACTTTGTTGTCGTTGTTTACTACGATGTATGCAAAGTTGCCGGCAACCGATAATGATTGAACAATATCGCCCAGGGCCAGCCCATTGTTTTTGGCACCATAAATATCCTGCCGGGCTTCCTGAGTGGCAGGATCATAATGGGTTATTGTTCCATCCGATTTTCCGAACGAGCCTTCATTGATTACAAATACACCCGTTTCAAACTCACCTGCCGGGGTTTCAGTATCATTATCACACGATGAAAAAGAAAATGTAAGCGTTAGCAATATCAACAGCGTTAAAAAATAATGTTTACTAGTTTTCATATTATAAGGTTTAAAATTTAGAAATAAACGTGATTAAAAAATTCCTTCCAGGCATGGCCCTGTTTTCAATGGTTTCGTAGTAGGTGTTCAGCAAATTGTTTACTTGTACCTGAATGGAAAATTCTGTTTTCTTAAGGGTAACTTTTTTGGTTGTTGCTGCCGATAAAAGTGCATAGGCAGCTAATGCCTGCTGAGTGGTATTATCTAATGTAGTATATCGCAAACTGTTGTATTCTGCTTGCGCTTCGAAATGCCAGGTTTTGTATTGGCCTTTCGCAAAAACACGACCCGCATGAACAGGAACATAAGGCAACTGTTTATTGATGGTTACTTTGTCGAACGCATTAAGGCCGCGCTTGTTAATGGAGCGGGTATAAGCATAGGTGGCTCCGGCATGCCACTGCCAACGGGTATTGTTGATTTTATAATTTACTTGCGACTCAATTCCGCTTACTTGTACCTTGCTTAGGTTGGAGGGTGCCCAGATACCGGAGTTATTGGGCAGCCACACAACCCATTCATCAATCCACAGGCGATGATGTGTTATATCGAATAAAAATTCTTTCGCTGCATTTTTCTTTAGTATCACTAAACCGGTTTCGGCCTGCAATCCGTCTTCGGCTTTTAAATCAGGATTACCACCGGGTATCCAATACCGGTCGTTTAAGGTGGGTACCCGATACCCGCGCCCTAATTGTGTGCGAAGTGATAACTTTAAATTGTTCTTTTCGCGAAGGGTAAACTCATTTCCCCACGAGGGCGAAAAAGGCGCTGTTAAATTTTGATAAACTGACTGGCGTGCATTTATGCTCAATAGCCATGCGGCATGTACACGATGCCGGAATGATACAAATGCATCGTAGCGATTATCGTGCAGCAGGTGAGCGTAACCATTTGATCGGGCTGCATAGTTTGTATAGTTAACACCTGTGCGAATGCTACTGGTTTTGCCAAGTGCAACATCATATTGTATAAGCGTGGTAAATTGATTGCTGCGGGTACGGGAAGTACGATTGTAAAGTTGATCGTTAATAATGTAACCACCCGTAACAAGTAAACTACCGCTGGTAAAGTCGTGTCGGTAAGTAACGGCAAGTCTTGTGTTGTTATCTTGCAATACATCGCCTGCGGTGTTGCTGGTAACAGTTGGTTGTACTTCACGGAAGTTGTGCGTGTATTGGCCGTGTGCCGAAAGTTCACTTGCGTGCGATAACTTCCAGAATACTTGCTGGTCGAACCCGTAGCTTTCGGTAGCTGCAAAGTGTTGCTTTTTCTGATAACCTACTTTGGGCGATGTGAATTCAAAATTATTTTCAAGTTTGCGATGGTAGGCTTTGGTACGGAGTTCAACCTGGCTGGTACCGTAAATGGCTTTTACACCACTTAGCCAATGCCCGAAACTTCCGGCTTCTTGCTGAAACAGTAACGTATTGTTTTTACTAAACGTGGGTGCAGCAGCCTGTAATAACACGCTTCCACCCAGGGCATCGCTTCCATACAGTGTGCTGGCTGTGCCATATTGTAGGGTAACATCTTCCAGCAAAAATGTAGGCCATAGCGAAAAGTCTGTTTGCCCCAGGGTGGGTGAGTTTACATTTATGCCATTCCATAATACTGCTGTTTGGGAGGCACTTGTTCCCCGAAAGGCAACCGTTGCTAATTGCCCGTTGCCATAAATTTTAAAGTAAAGAGGTGATTGCTGTGTTAAAAGATCGGTAAGGGTTTGTGTGCTTTCGGTTTGCAACTGTATAACCTTGTTGCCAACTGCATATTTGGTTATGGGCATGCCATATACCTGCACAGCATTTAAATGCCGTGTACTATCGCTTTGTGCAAAACTTTGCACGCAGCATCCAAACACGAATAAAATCCATTTCACCACAAACAGAATTAAGCGTAGCACTCAATTCAAAGTCTGCGAAATCAAAAAGTGTGAGTTACGACCAAAGTATCATCAACTCATCAGCCTTTCAACCCGAAAGCTTTGACATAAACTGATGTGGCAGGTCTCCTGGCTTTCCACTTTGCCGATGCCTTCCCGTGGTACCTTATACCACAGTGGCTATGATTACCGGCAAATTTTTTTGTGGATTACAGTTGCGGGGACAGCTCCGGACTTAGCACCGGTATTCCCTTTTAATTCTGCGTGATTTGTAACAATCATTCAGAAACCAACATCCGGCTGCAAACATAACTTATTTTTATAAACTTGCATTATGATTAATCTGAATAAACCAACAATAGTAGTTTTTACCTTGTTGTTAATAGCCTGCCAGTCAAAGGAAACAATTCAAAATGCAACAAGTGGTACAAGTTTAAAATATGCTACCGGTTTTTCGGTGCAATCGGTAGGGAATGTTCATTATGTGCATGTTAACTCACCATATCCGGGGGCAAAAGAAACGTATCAATACCTGTTAGTGCCACATGCGGAAGAAGTGCCTGCACATAGTAGTTCAACAACCGTAATCCGCACACCTGTAAAAACAATTGTATGTACCTCAACCACGCATATCCCGTTGCTCGATTACCTGAATGAAACCGAAAAACTTATTGGATTTCCCACAACGGATTATATCAGCTCAGAAAAAATGCGAGCCAGAATTGATGCTGGTTCTGTTACCGATCTTGGAATTGATAAAGGAATGAATCTGGAGGTGTTGTTTTCACTAAAGCCTGAATTGGTAATGGGTTATACGATGACGAGTGATTTGGGGCAACTCAGAAAGATTAAAGATTTAGGCATACCAGTAGTAATCAATGCTGAATACCTGGAAGAACATCCTCTAGGGCGGGCCGAATGGATAAAATTCATGGCGCTTTTCTTTGATAAGCAACAAATGGCCGATTCGGTTTTTAATGTTATTGAACAGGAGTATCTGGCCACGCAACTACTCGCTTCAACGGCAACCACCCGCCCAACGGTAATGAGTGGTGTAGTTTATGGCGATGCATGGTTTATGCCAGCCGGCAAAAACTATGCTGCCCACCTGTTAAAGGATGCAGGTACTCACTATTTATGGAACGATACAGAGTCGAATGGTTTCCTGGAGGTAAGTTTTGAGTCGGTTTATGAAAAAGCAAAGGATGCGGATTTGTGGATTGGTGTTGGTTCCTTTTCATCTTTGAAAGAAATTGAAAATGCTGAAACACGCTATGCGTTATTCAATCCCTTTCGCAACAAACAAGTTTATAGTTATAATGCCCGAAAAGGTGCAAAAGGTGGAAGTGAGTTTTTGGAACTTGGGTATTTGCGACCCGACTTGATTTTAAAAGATTTGGTGAAGATCGCGCATCCGGAACTGTTGCCGGAATTTGATTTATTTTTTCACAAAAAATTGAATTAGAGTTTATCTATTGCATCGAAAATCAAAGCCATTTTCCAGTAGTCGTTAAAATTAACTTTATGTTTTTTTAAGATACTGGCAACCTCGGCTTTGTTATCAGGAAAGGCGTTTTCGATGCTCTTCCTTGATTTTTGAAGTTCTTGTAATGTGCCATTTTCCTGTTTTAAATAATACTGATTTAAAACCAGAAACTCATCGGGTGCAGCTTCTGAATAATGGTCGCCAGCAGCTTTTGAGCGATGTATTACTTTCGACACCTTACAATAAAGCGTTTTTTTTCCAGTAGAAAGTTTTAAGAAATATCCGTCTTTCTGATTGAAGGTTATTCGCTCAAACTCATACGTATGCCCTTCCTGGGTAATTATAAATTTTTCAATTACATCTTTTCGAATGGCAAAGGGTACAGCTCCGGTATCTCGCTTAATAAGTACCTGATCGTTGAAAGCATCATAATTCATAAGCATAACCCGTTCCTGCTCTTGGGTAAAGAAAATTTTACCATCGTTGTATTTTTCAAAAAGTGTAGGCGTGCCCTTGATTTTTTCATAACGCTGATCAAATGTTTTAACTGCATTGGAACTTACACTAAAGGGTACCTGGCTTGGAATTTCAGGAACACCCTGGGCCTGAATGTGAATGGAATAGCAAAGTATTCCGAGAACAGTTATTAACTTCATTTTCTAAAGGTAATAACTGTTCGAATTTCTAAGGAATAATTTTTATGAATGGCCAAAGTGCTTTTACAGTGCCTTTCTCAAATACACGTTGCCATACTTCGATTCAAAACTATAGCTTGGACCTATACCGGGTTTAGCAACCACCTGGGTATGAAAATCTTTAAACTCAGAACCGGAAAACTTCAAGTCGAGGTTGGTATAAATTTGTCCATAGCCTGTTTCTGCTGTTAATTCACCGGTTGTTTTTTCCTGAACGGCCACATCAACTCCGCCATACGTGGCTTGTACGGTTAACGGCCCCCAGAAATTTCGAACCTCAGCCAACCCATACACACACTCCAGTTTGGTTTCCATCCCTCGTGGAACTTTTATTTCCAATACTATATCCATATCAACACCCCATGATTTTACATTAAAATTGCTGCCGGTTTCATTACAATACTTTTTGTAATCGGCTTCTGATTTAAATGTTAAGCGTTCAGCTCCGCGTGTAACGGTAATGCGTTTGGGTAATGATTTCAAATTTTTAATCCGGTTTTCGATGTACACTGTATTGTTTGATGCTGATTGTTCCAACTCAAAAGCATCATCGTGCTCGCCACCATTAATACTTACCAATCCGGTTATAGCAATTTCATTTTTATCCCAGGTACTGACTTTAACCAGTTGGGGATAATCGAAACGCAAAGAAATTTTCTGACCAGTTGTTACCGGGTAACTGTTATTTACCGGGGTTTGCGCCATGGCCACCCCGGTAAACATAATCAGTGCAAGTAATGTTCTCATTTTTTGCGCATGTAAATTTTGCCATAATCCGACCGAATATCTAATTGCAGGCCACCCCCGTTCAGTTTGCCATTAACACGATCGCTGTATTGCACCCAGTTTCCTTGTTTTTCAACTTCAATATTAAACTCAGGAGCAACCAGAATTTCGCCATACGATGTGCTGAGTTTAAGATTAGCTTTTGTAGTAACCGGCAGCGCCACATCGGCATAATTATATACCGATACGATGGAGATTGGGCCTTTGATAGTACCACCTAATGTAGCCTCAATGTGTCCATAAACTGTTTTTATTGCCAAGGGGCCAGTAACGTTTTCCAACACAATATCATTGTAGGTTGCTGAAACTTCTATTTCATTTTCAAGGTTTTTAAAAACAGCCTTACCACCATATTGCGATTGATGTGCGAACGAAAGAATGATTCCCTTTGGAACGAGCACTTTAATATCGGGTGCATTCATTTTCTTTAATTGATTTACTTCTACCACATCACCTTTTTGAGTTACATTAATTCCCAGGCCGGTATTATCATCAAGCCCCATGCTATTGATAGGCCGCAAACCTTGTGCGCGCTCATCTTTATTTTCCCGATGGCTATTGGATGAGAAGATAATCTCATTACCACTGTGACCCTCAACGGTTACCCGGCCAATATTCAACTCCAGCCGGCCGGTACTTTTGGCAACCTTAAACTCTTGCGCTATAGCTGCGTGGGCAGCCATCCAAACACATACTACTATTAATACCTTTTTCATACTTATCTTTTTTTAATTTCTGATTCAAACTTATTTATCTATTCAAGCCTCTCCTGTTGCGTTCTGCAGTTCGCATTATGAGAGTTTCAATATTCCTGCATGAGCTTCGTCTTTTACTGCTTTCAGTGTGCCGGCATCGCGGGTAATTTTTTCTAATTGGTTCAGCACACTTTTTTCTTTCATTTTTACCAACAACTGAATGAGGGCTATTTGAACTACCGGGTCCTTCTGCACTTTTAAAGAACCAATTAGCTCGCTACGCACCACGGGTTCATCGCTAAACTTGCCCAGGGCATCCAGCGCGGCCAGACGTACGTTGGTGTTTGTGTCTTCATTCATGGCCTTTACCAAAACACTCACAATTTCATCATCGGGTTTTTCTAATTGGTAGGCAACCGAAACACCCGTCATGCGCTGGCTGGCCGATAGTTGATTATCCATCATGGCCAACATCATTTTTCTATTCTCTTCCAACTGTTGTTCCAGTTTTGCCAATCTGTCTGCTTCCACATTACTTTGATTGATTTTAAAACCAATCGCTAACCCCACCAGCAGCAATACAATGCCGGCCGCAATGCGATATAGGGTTGGTGAAAAGTGAACTGTTTTTGTTGATTTTGATTGTGCGGCAATCTCGCCCTGTAACGCTTGTTCAAAGTTTGCTTTTAGTTTCCCGGAAGGTTCCAGCACGCGGGCCTCATTCATCGCTCCAATAATCTCAGTTAGTTGATTATAAAGATTACGAACCGCTTCATTGTGTAATAACGCTTGTTCAACAACCTCGCGCTCGGCTTTCGTAGCTTTTCCATCAATGTAATCAATCAGTTTGCTTTCCCACTCGTGCGTATTCATAGGTTATGCATTTTCAAGTTCAAAATAATTTTCACGCAGTTGGCCGATAGCGCGGTGTACTTTTACTTTTACGTTGGCCACCGTCATGTTTAAAAATCCTGCCACCTCTTCGTACTTCAAATGCTGAAAGCGGGTTAACACCAGCAACTCCCGGTAGTCGTCCGGTAGTTGAGCCAGTGCCCGGATCAACCGCTTTTCGGTTTCTTCCTGTTCCAATGCTTCGGTCAGGTCGGGCAGGCTTTCGTGTAGTTTCTCCACTTTCATGTTGGCAGGTTTTAACTGCTTTTGTTTTTGATAATGATCGGCAAAGGCATTGCGTGCCATTTGGTAGATCCACGATTGGAATTTCATTTCGGGGTTGTACGAGTGGCGATATTTGAGCAGCCGCAGAAATACATTTTGTGTAAGGTCTTCCGCTACTTCACGCTCGCCCGTCATGCGCACCAAAAAATTGAAAATCCGTTTTTGGAACCGGTCGAAAAGTAAAGAGGCCTGTTGCAGGTTACCGTTTTTAACGGCTTCCATTATCTGTTCATCGCTCATCAGGTCAATACTTTTAACGGGTTTCGGCATTAGTTACCGGAAGGGTACTTAAAGGTTACAAACAGGAAGGTATGAATTTTTAAAAATTGCAGCGTTGAATTAAAAATCGCTTTCAAAAATTAGATCAGAAATGTATCTTAGGTTTCTAAACAATCCAATCTATATAATCTGCATTTCAGATTGTTCGTTTTTAATATGGTTAACCTCCATTGCATTATTGTGGAAGACGATGCGGCAGCGCAGTTGCTGCTGCAAACTATGATTGAAAAAACTTCTTTTCTAGTGCTGAAGAAAATTGCCAGCAATGCTCTGGAAGCCATTGAATATCTTAAAACCGAAACGGTTGATCTCATTTTTCTGGATATGGAAATGCCGGGCTTAAGCGGGTTGCAGTTTCTGGATGTACTTACGCAGAAGCCTTCTATAATTATAGTAAGTGGCGAACAAAAGTATGCCCTGGATGCGTTTCGGTATAGCGTGGCCGACTACCTGTTAAAGCCCGTTACCGATTATGGCCGGTTTATGCAGGCTGTATTGAAGGTGCAAGGCCTCAAAGAAACCCAGGCAAAAAAAGAAACTCCTGAAAACTCCCAGTTGTTCGTTAAGGTAGATTCCCTGTTGCAAAGCCTGGCGATTGAATCAATTTTATGGTTGGAGGCTAATAGCGATTATGTAAAAATCCATACTGATAAGAAAACCATGATGGTACTTTCTACCATGAAAGCGCTGGAAGAGAAACTGCCACCCGATCAGTTTGTAAGGGTTCATCGGTCGTTTATCGTTAACATCAAGCACATCGAAAACATCGATCAGGCCAATTTGCAGATCGGAAGCAAAATTATACCCATAAGTTCCAACTACAGGGCTTCTTTGCTGGAAAAAATCCGGATCTTATAATCTTAAAAATCTTATCCGGCAAAAACCTGTTCCTGCCGGATAGTTGCCCGAGCTGAACGAATAGTACCCGATAGCCTAAAGCTTACAGGTACTTTTGAACACCAGCCCAGTAAAACCGGCTGGCTTCTATGAAACTTCTTTTTGTACCCCTGGTTTTTGTGAATGTTCTTGGCCTGGTTGCAACAACTGATTCAATTACCCTTTGCTCGGCTAACACTTGTACTGTTGAAGCCGATTTTGCACTGGCACAGGTTCAATCAGGAAATTTCATTTCTGATTTGTTTGATACCAGCCTGTGGCCAGCCCGGTGGTATTGTGGCACCTGGACACCGCTACACGGTTGGACGTACATAATATCTGACATTATTATCTGGCTATCGTACTTTGCCATTCCGGCTATACTGGTTTTCTTCTACTTGCGCAGAGGCAAAAGTGAAGGCATTCCGTTTCATAAGATATTACTGCTTTTTGTTGCTTTTATTTTGGCTTGTGGCCTCACACACTTGATTGATGCGGCAATTTTTTGGTGGCCGGCATACCGGTTAAGCGCAGCTTTGCGATTGGTTACTGCGGCAATTTCACTGTTTACTGTTTTCGCATTAATAAAAGTTATTCCGGCTGTGTTGCAATTAAAAAGCCCGGCCCAACTCGAAAAATTAGTGCAAGAACGAACGCTCCAACTTCAACTGTTGAATGAAAAACTGCAACAGGAAATCAACGAAAAGAAAAAGAAAGACGATACACTTTTTCAAACCAACCAGGAGTTAATGGCATTTAGTTATTCTGTTTCGCACGATTTACGCGCACCACTTCGAAGCATTCATGGTTTTAGTAAAGCTTTGCTTGAAGATTACAGCGATAAGCTTGATAACACCGGACAGGATTTCTTAAACCGAATAGCACGTGCCAGCTCACGCATGGGCGAATTAATTGACGACTTGCTGAAGCTTTCGCGGATTTCGCGCAATGAACTTACACTGGAAGAAGTAAATCTTTCAATGCTGGTGGAAGAAGTGGTAGCAGCTAACATTAATCAAAAACCCAGCATACGGGCAACTTTCGACATCCAAAACCACATAGTGGTTACGGCCGATAAAAAGTTATTGAAAATAGCCGTAGAAAATCTGATCGACAATGCAATCAAATACAGTTCAAAAACTGCAAGTCCAGTAATTCAATTTGGCAAGCTACCCCACCAGGAAACATTTTTTGTAAGTGATAACGGAGCCGGCTTCGATATGAAATTTAAAGATAAACTCTTTGGGGCGTTTCAACGCCTGCACGAAGGCGAATACGAAGGTTCTGGTATTGGCCTGGCAACTGTTAAGCGAATTGTAACCCGGCACGGAGGCGAAATCTGGGCTGATTCTGTTGAAAACAAAGGCGCTACATTTTACTTCACACTCCATTAAATATAGTTATGAAATCAGCAAAAATTCTATTGGTTGAAGATAATGAAGACGATGTAGCGTTAATGCTGCGAGCCTTTAAGATTAATAAAATACCTAACGAGGTAGTGATTGCCCGCAATGGGGTAGAGGCTTTGGATTTATTAATGGGCGAAAAAGCCATTCAACCGTGTTTGGTTATTCTCGATTTAAAGCTACCCAAAGTAAATGGGTTACAAGTACTTCAAAGTATTCGCGAAAATGTTAATACTCGTGATTACCCCATTATTGTACTCACCACTTCGGTAGAGCAGGAAGATGTAATTAAAAGCTATGAACTGGGTGCGAACAGTTATATCCGCAAGCCGGTAGAGTTTGATAAATTTATAAAAGCAGTAGAGCAACTGGGTTTGTATTGGCTGTTTCTGAACGAACCTAACCCTAAGTACCATGAACGCAGGTAAAAAACTGAAGGTGTTGTTTATTGAAGACAACGAAGATGATTTTCTGCTGATTACCCGCAGGCTGCGGCAGGATAACCTGGATATTGAAGCGCATCGGGTTGATTCTTCCGAAGCTTTGCATAAGGCGTTGTGTGCGCAACGTTGGGATGTAGTAGTGTCGGATAACAATGTACCCGATCGTAAAGTCAGCATTCCCTCTTCATTAATGGCTACGCGCAAGCTTAACCCTAACACACCATTTATTATTGTATCCGGAACTATAGGCGAAGAAAGTGCTGTAAACTATATGCGGCTGGGAGCTAGCGATTACATTTTAAAAGACAACCTGGGCCGCCTGGCGCCTTCCATTCAACGCGAGGTTAATGAATCATTTTTACGCCAGGCAAAAACAGAATCTGAATCAAAACTGAAAGAAAGCGAATCAAACTTTCGGCATCTTGCTGAAAGCATTACCGACATGTTTTTTGCAATAGATAAAGATTACCGGTGTACATATTGGAATAAAGCTGCAGAGCGCCTCACACATATTCCGGCAGCACAGGCAGTAAATGCGCACATCTTTGAACTTATTCCAAAAAAGCTAGATCGGGAAATACGCAAAAAATTCATTAATTCTTTAATAAAGAAAGTTCCTGATCATATTGAGTTTGAGTACTACCTGGGCGAGAAGAAAAGATATTATGAAACATTCATCTATCCATCCGAAGACCTTTACTCAATTATTATACGCGATGTAAGTGAACAAAAACAGATTGAAAGTCAACTGAATGCCGCCAATCGTGAGCTGGAAACTTTTATGTATCGGGTTGCACATGATATTAGGGGCCCCGTGGCTTCCTTATCGGGATTGATTGAAACGGTGCGGCATGAAGCGATAGACCCGGTTTCAAAAAGCTATTTTGCCCAAGCCAGTGTAATGGTAGATAAATTAGAACGATCGCTCAGGGCTCTGCAGGTAATAACCAGTATTAAGCTGGAAGATTTACAACACGAATGTGTTAAGGTTTCAGAAATACTGGTTCGCTTAAAAGAAAAATATCAAACCCGCGATTTTGAGATTAACCTGCAGTTACAAGAGTTGCCAGCCCTTGTAAGCGATAACCGGTATGTGCAAATGGTAATGGAACATATTATTCAAAATGCATCGGTGTTTCGGTCTTGTACCCGTAAAGCAGTACTGGACATTTCATACAAACTAGTTGGAAAAAAACTTCAACTTGTTTTTGAAGATAATGGAGAAGGTATGACACCGGATGTACAGGAAAATATCTTTAATATGTTTTATCGCGGAAGCCAACAATCTACAGGTGAGGGATTGGGGTTATATTTAACCCGCTCTTTACTCGATAAATTAGGTGGTTCTATTCATGTTCAAAGTAAGTATGATGTTGGGTCGGTGTTTACCATTCAGTTGCCATTAGAATAATGTAGCGGTAGGTTATGCAGTTCCCAAATCAACATTCTGTTGAATATATTTTATAAAAGATTTGTTATTGGATTTTTTGAAAGCCACCTCTTTGCACTAATTAAAATCAGCGAAGGTTTTAATGGTGCCTGCAATCTGCAAAAGTACAGCTTTAGAAATTTTACCTTTTTCGAAATAAAAGTTGTGAATAACCAACACACTATTTTTACGGTCAGCTGTATTGGTTTTTAGTTTCTCATTCTTTTTTTATTGCCTGCTTTTCACTAATTAGAAGTTTCAATTTGATAGTAAAGCAGTTCGAACATAAAATAAATAATTCAACATGACGTCCAGAAGAAATGCACTCAAATCTTTAAGTGTGGCAGCATTGGCTTTACCCGCCCTGGCGGCACAACCACCGGCTGTAACACCCACCTTACCATTGCCTGCCGATCCGCAGTATTGGAAAAAGATTCGCGGGCAGTTCATGTTGTCGAAAGAAAGCGTATTCTTTAATCCGGGTACGGTAGGTGTTATGCCTAAGGTGGTGGTAGATAAAATGACCGATTATGTTAAGTACCTCGCAACCCATGTGGCTGAGTGGGCCTACAAAGACGACAACAAAGAAGAATTTATAAGTGGGTATAATAACCTGCTTAGCATTCGCACAAAAGTTGGAAAGTTGATTAACGCAAATGCCACTGAAATTGCCATGACGGACAACGTAACACATGGTATTAGTTACCTGGCAAACGGAATTACACTGCAAGTGGGCGATGAGGTGTTGACAACTAACCAGGAACATCCCGGTGGCCGCGGTGGCTGGCTTGTAAAAGAAAAACGATACGGTGTGTTGTTTAAAGAAGTGGTTATTGGTAAGCCCATTAAAAATGCCGATGAAGTTTATCAACAAATTGTAAATGCCCTAACACCCAAAACCAAAGTGCTCATGATTTCGCACATGATTTCAGGGAGTGGTGCCATTCTTCCCGTTAAGGAAATTTGTGCCGAAGCCAGTAAGCGCGGCATCTTTACTATTCTGGATGGCGCCCAAACCATTGGTCATATTAAAGTAGATGTGAAAGACATTGGTTGCGATGCCTATGTTGGGTGTTTTCACAAGTGGGTGGGAGCTCCGCATGGTACTGGCTTTATGTATATACGACAAGATAAGATGAAAGACATTTGGACAACGGTTGCAAGTGCTCGCTGGGATAATCACGAAGATGAAGGCTTTCGGTTTACGCAACGCGGCACCGGCAACTTCCCGGTTTTAAAAGGATTAGATGCTGCCCTGGACTTTATCTTCGAAATTGGGCCGGAACGTGTGTACGATCGCATTAAATTTTTAGGCGAGCGGTTGCGCACCGGGTTAAAGCAAAATCCAAAAGTAAAAATCTTCTCGCCAGCAGATGAAAGCCTGTGCGCAGGCATTACAGTTTACAATATCGAAGGCTTTACCGGTTCAAAATTGCAAGACGAATTCTGGAACCGCGGGCGCATGCGGCCCCGTGCCAGTGGCGATGTATTTGGCGTACGCCACTGCACCCACATTTTTAATAGTGAGGAGGAGATTGATAAGGCGTTGGGGATTGTGAAAGCTTTATCGTAACCTTCGCCAAACCCCGTTTTTCCACCCCCTAATTCTTGCTACATTTGCAGCCTTAAAATCACGATCGGAATGACGGGAATGGAGCACATTCGCAACTTTTGTATAATCGCCCACATCGACCACGGAAAAAGTACCCTGGCCGACCGCCTGCTGGAGTTTACAGGAACCCTGAACCAACGCCAAATGGAGGCCCAGGTTTTGGATAATATGGACCTGGAAAAAGAAAAGGGCATTACCATTAAAGCCCACGCCATTCAAATGAATTACAAGTTTGAGGGTAAAGAATACACCCTTAACCTGATTGATACCCCTGGCCACGTGGACTTTTCGTACGAAGTTTCGCGCGCCATTGCCTCTTGCGAAGGCGCGTTGCTGATTGTAGATGCCAGCCAGGGTATTGAAGCGCAAACTATTTCGAATCTTTACCTGGCCCTGGAACATGACCTGGAGATTATTCCGGTAATGAACAAGATTGATTTGCCTCACGCAAACCCCGAAGTAGTGGCGGATGAAATCATAGACTTGATCGGTTGTAAGCGAGAAGATATTTTATCGGCCAGCGCCAAAGAAGGCAAAGGCATTGAAGAGATTTTAGCAGAAATTGTAAAGCGAATTCCGGCACCCAAAGGCAACTCGGCAGCACCCCTGCAAGCTATGATTTTCGATTCGGTGTTTAATTCATTTCGCGGTATCGAAATCTACTTCAGGGTGTTTAACGGCACCATCCGCAAAGGCGATAAAGTAAAATTTATCAGCACCGGTCAGGAATATTTTGCCGATGAGATTGGCGTGTTGAAGTTAGACAAACATCCGCGCACAGAGATTACAGCCGGTAATGTAGGCTACCTCATTTCTGGTATTAAAGTGGCCAGCGAAGTACACGTGGGTGATACCATTACCACCGCTGTTAATCCGGGAGAATTGTTAAAAGGTTTTGAAAAAGTAAAACCGATGGTGTTTGCCGGAATTTATCCGGTTGATACCACCGAGTTTGAAGAATTACGTGCATCGATGGAGAAGTTAAAACTCAACGATGCTTCGTTGGTGTGGGAACTGGAAACATCCGCTGCACTTGGTTTTGGTTTCAGGTGTGGTTTCCTGGGCATGTTGCACATGGAAATTATTCAGGAGCGGTTAGAGCGCGAGTTCGACATGACGGTGATTACCACCGTGCCATCGGTACAGTTTAAAGCAACACTTACCAATGGCGATGAAGTATTTATTAATGCGCCTTCTGAAATGCCCGACCCAACGCGTATTGATTTTATTGAAGAACCGTATATCAAAGCCCAGATCATCAGCAAAGCTGAATACATTGGGCCAATTATTAATTTGTGTATTGAAAAACGCGGCCAGATTTTAAATCAGAATTACCTTACTACCGATCGCGTAGAGATGTCGTTTGAAATGCCGTTGTCGGAAATTGTGTTTGACTTCTTCGATAAGTTGAAATCCATTTCGCGCGGGTATGCATCGTTGGATTACCATTTGATTGGTATGCGCGAATCGGACATGGTGAAGCTGGATGTAATGTTAAATGGCGACAAGGTAGATGCCTTAAGTGCCATTGTACACCGCGGCAAAGCGCAGGATTGGGGTAGAAAGTTATGTGAAAAATTAAAAGAACTTATTCCACGCCAGATGTTTGAGATTGCTATTCAGGCTGCCATTGGCCAAAAAATTGTAGCCCGCGAAAACATTAGCGCTATTCGTAAAAATGTGTTGGCAAAATGTTATGGTGGTGATATTTCGCGTAAGCGTAAATTGTTGGAAAAGCAG
This sequence comes from Cyclobacteriaceae bacterium, assembly GCA_019638355.1. GTDB lineage: Bacteria > Bacteroidota > Bacteroidia > Cytophagales > Cyclobacteriaceae > ELB16-189. The sequence goes on along the minus strand of JAHBTY010000002.1, from coordinate 92,035 downwards.
AAGAAGGGAAAGAAACGCATGCGCCAGGTAGGCAACGTAGAAATTCCACAAGAGGCATTTATGGCCGTATTGAAAATTGAGTAAGGTATAAGTTAGCCTGAGCTTGTCGAAGGCTTTGTAATTATTTGGTCAGGTTTCAACAAGCTCAACTTGACAACACATAAAAGAAATGTACCGATAGAATGACGGCAACTCAGAATTACACACTCATTGATGGTCGGAAAATCTCGACTGACATCAAGAAAGAAATTTCTGAACAGGTAAGCCTGCGCAAGCAGGCTGGAAAAAAAGTGCCACACCTTGCCATTATTCTGGTGGGTGATGATGGAGCCAGCCAGACTTACGTAGATCATAAAGTAAAAGCGTGTAAAGAAGTGGGCTTTCATTACTCCATGTTACGCTTTGCCGATACTATTAGCGAAGATAAACTGATGAAGCACATCGACCAGGTAAACCGCGATGAAGATGTGGATGGGTTTATTGTACAGTTGCCACTACCCGCGCATATCTCCGTTGAAAAGATAACCGAGAAAATTCGTCCGGATAAAGATGTGGATGGTTTTACAAACAGAAATTTTGGAAGCATTGTTTCGAAACAACCCTTGTTGTTGCCCGCTACACCCTTTGGTGTAATGGAGTTATTGAAGCGCTATAAAATCCCAACCGAGGGGAAAAATTGTGTGGTGGTAGGAGCAAGTCGTTTGGTAGGAGCACCTTTAAGTATGATGTTGGTGGAAGAAGGAAAAGCCACTGTAACAATTTGTCATAAGTTCACAAAAGATATTGCACACTTCACCCGCCACGCGGATATTTTAATTGCTGCAGTTGGAAAGCCGGGTTTGATTACAGCCGATATGGTAAAAGAAGGAGCAGTGGTTATTGATGTGGGCACTACCCGCGTAGAAGGTCCGCAATACAAAAACGGCTATACCCTAAAAGGCGATGTTGAGTTTAAAGAAGTAGCTCCAAAAACATCCTTTATTACCCCCGTACCCGGTGGCGTTGGCCCTATGACAATTGCTTCGTTATTATTGAATACGTTACGTGCAACAGAATTACGTAATCCCTAACTCAATTCAATAGTTTAGAATTCGAATTGTGAGACATGTGATTGGTATCATAAATCTGGAATTTTGAATCTTGAATCCGAAATATTGAATCAAGAACTGCCCTTGATGGAAGACTTTTACACCATTCAGGGTGAAGGCTCACATCAAGGAAGGGCCGCTTACTTTATTCGGCTAGGTGGATGCGAAGTGCGGTGTGTATGGTGCGATGTGAAAGACAGTTGGAATGTAAATGATCACCCTAAAGTTTCAGTAGAATCAATCGCAACCAAAGCAAAATCAAGCGGCACTGAAATTTGTGTGGTTACCGGTGGCGAACCTACCATGCATAACCTGGAAGCGCTTACACGTGCATTAAAAGTATTGGGTTTAAAAACGCATCTTGAAACTTCCGGTGCGTATCCTATTACAGGTACATGGGACTGGATTTGTTTCTCGCCAAAAAAATTCAAACATCCACATCCATCGGTAGCGCAACAAGCCAGCGAACTGAAAGTAGTTGTATTTCACAAAAGTGATTTTGCCTGGGCCGAAGAATTTGCAAATCAGGTACGGCCGGAATGTAAACTCTATTTACAACCCGAGTGGTCGAAAGAAGACGAGATACTTCCTCAACTTATCGACTATGTAAAGAAGAATCCACGTTGGCAGATATCGCTGCAGGTGCATAAGTACATGAATATTCCTTAAGTATTTTGACTACAACTGAATTTATTGATCGGGCAAACTCATATAGTAAAACCGGTAAGCCCTTTTTGTTTTTAATTGATTACGAATTGCAACAACCGCAACTTTGGTTGCCTGATCGGGTTGATTCAAATGAATTATTGTTTTACATAAACGGATTTACCAATGCGAAAGGCATTAACAAAATTGGGCTTTTAAAGTTCGAACTACATCCCTTTGATAGGGAAGAATATCGCAACCGGTTTAATACAGTATTGCACCATCTTAACTACGGCAATACTTTTTTAACTAACCTCACTGTAAAATCGCAAGTAGAAATCAACACTACCCTTCGTGAATTGTTTTTTAAGGTTCATGCACCATATCGGTGTTGGTTACGCAATCAGTTTTTATTTTTTTCGCCAGAGAGTTTTATAAAAATTAATAACGGTAAAATTTTTTCGTTTCCGATGAAGGGAACAATTGATGCCACTACGCCCCATGCTGCGGCTATAATATTAAACGATGAAAAAGAAAAAGCAGAGCATGTAACCATTGTAGATTTACTACGAAACGATTTGGCACGCGTAGCCAGCCATGTTGCGGTTAATCGCTTGCGCTACATTGATGAGATCAAAACCAATCGCAATGTAATCTTGCAGGTAAGTTCAGAAATTAGTGGCGATCTGCTACCGATTTATAAAAACAGGATTGGCAGTTTATTACTGGAATTGTTACCGGCCGGATCAATCAGTGGTGCGCCAAAGGAAAAAACAACAGAGGTTATTCGTGCTGCAGAACAAGAGCCGCGCGGATACTATACAGGAATATTCGGTTACTTTGATGGGAAGAATCTTGATAGTTGTGTAAACATCCGGTTTATGGAACAGCGAGGCGAAACAATCTTTTATAGAAGCGGTGGTGGTATTACAGCCCGTAGCAATTGGGAACGTGAGTATGCAGAAGTAATTCAGAAAATATATGTGCCGGTTGCTTGAATCAATTTATGTGTGCGATGGCAAGTTTCGAAACCTGCACGTGCATCAGGCGCGCATTACAAACAGTGCACAAGTACTATTCAGGCAACCATTAAAATGGACGCTTGAATCGATTTTAATGAAGGCCAATATCCCAACCAGTGGGCTATTTAAAGCCCGCCTGGTATATGATCAGGAGTTTGTAAATGTAGAATTTATTCCCTATCAGGTTAAACCCGTTGCTTCACTAAAATTGGTTGAAGCAGATTTTCAGTATGCTCATAAGTTTGTAAATCGCGAACTCTTGGATGAAGTATTTGGTAAGCGCGAAATGTGCGATGATGTTATAATTGTGCAAAACGGATTTATAACCGATGCAACCTATGCAAATCTGATTTTTAAAAAAGATAACAAGTGGTTTACACCCACAACATGCTTATTGCCAGGTACCATGCGAACGTATTTATTAATGGAGAAGAAAATTTCAGAGGCTAAAATTCAAGTTGATAACCTGAATCAATACGAATCGTGCAAATTGATTAATGCTTTATTGGGGTGGGATGCGCCAGAAATTCCGGTTACAGCAATCCGGTAAGCATACTGGTGGTTATGGTTTTTCGTTTAAAGTGTAAATTGTGTTATGCAAAAATTAATTCTGGTATTCCTTGTGTTGGTAGGCAGTCAGGTTTTGGGGCAAGGCCTCAGTACAAAAAACAAAAAAGCAATTGAACTTTATACCGAAGCCGACAATTATCGGGTAAGAGGCCAATTTACACAAGCCATTAATCTGCTTAATGAAGCAATTACCCGCGATAAAAATTTTGAAGAAGCCTACTACCGGTTAGCAACCATCTATAAAGCGCAAGAAAAATTTGAATGGGCACAACAAACTCTTGAAAAAGGTTATGAACTGGCAAAGCCCGATCCGCGCAAGCGAATGTATTTATATGAGTTGGCCGCGGTTAATCTATGGCAGGGTAAATACGAACCTTGTAAAAAATACGCTACTGAATTTCTTCTCATTGAAAAAGACGACTACAAAAAAGTAGCGTTGGCTAAAGTTTGGCAAACTCAGGCTGATTATGCACTTGCCAACACAATGGCTTATGATTATGTAATTACACCGTTAAGCGATTCAGTTAATGTTTTTCCCATGCAATACTTTCCTACTGTAACGGCCGATGGAATGCAATTGATATTTACAGCGCGTTATGGGGGCAACCGCAACGATAATGAAGATCTGGTTGTATCAACTAAACGACCCAATGGCGAGTGGGGCGAACCGGTATCGTTATCGGCCAATATAAATACGGTTCAACGTGAAGGGGCCAGTACCATTTCGGCCGATGGCAGGCATTTAATTTTTACAGTATGTGGCGCTTCCGGATGCGATTTATACGAAAGTCGCAAAACCGGTAATAATTGGTCCAAACCTAAGAATATGGGCCCTAATATTAACAGCGCGCGTTGGGATGCACAGCCATCTCTTTCAGCGGATGGCCGCGAACTTTATTTTGTCTCAGAGCGAGCGGGCGGGTTAGGGGGTTACGATATCTGGTACTCTCAACTTACAGATAAGGGATGGAGCAAAGCAATTAATGCCGGGCCTGCTATTAACACCCCGCATGATGAAATTTCGCCTTATGTACATGTTAATAATCGAGAGTTATATTTTGTTTCCAATGGGTTGCCGGGCTATGGTGGTTACGATATATATAAAATTCAAAAAGCAGAAGCTGCATGGGGTAAACCAATAAATATGGGAAAACCACTCAACGATCATCACGATCAGTATTCGTTTATTGTATCGGCCTTGGGCGATCAAGGGTATTACTCGCGCGAAGAATCTAAAAACCGGAGTCGTCTTTACAGGATTGTGCTTCCACAGCAATTGGTTACAAGTTTTAGTGGCAATGTAGTAAGTGGCACAGTAACCGATGCCACTTCACAACAACCAATAAGGGCACAAATTGAACTTTATAACCTGGTGGAGAAAAAATCAGTTTCGAAAGTATTCTCGGATTCTGTTACAGGCCAATACTTAATTGTTTTGCCCGGTGGTGCGGAGTATGCACTATATGTAGATAAACCCGGCTTTCTTTTTAATAGCGAATACTTTAACTACAAGGAAGGCAACCAACATGCCGTAACAAAAAACATAACCTTGGAACCCGTGCATGAAAATGCTGCTATTATATTAAACAACATTTTTTTTGATACCGATAAATATGAGTTAAGGCCGGAATCAATGTTGGAATTAGAAAAGGTAGTAACATTCCTTGCAAACAATCCTTCAATTATAATAGAGATAGCCGGTCATACCGATAATTCCGGAACGGAGACCTACAACCTTAAATTATCTGAAAACCGGGCAAAGTCGGTGGCATCATTTCTGGTATCGAAAAATATAAAACAAGCTCAAATACAAATACGAGGCTATGGTTCAAAAAAGCCGCGCGTTGCCAACACCACCGATTATAATCGGCAACAAAACAGGCGCATCGAATTCAGAATAATTGCTATCACAAGTAAGTAAGCCTTCCAAACATTTGGCATCATTATATAAAAGGTATTATGTATTCATGAATGGTTAATTTTTTATCCTAATGATAGAACTTTAACAAATCATGATTTTTCTGAGACTAATTTTGTTTTAAGTTTGTGCCCTATTAAGAAATATTCTATTCAATTAAACCAAAACAGTATGAAGAAAATTCTACAGAATGGTATTTTCTTGCTGGTATTAACCTTTAGTTTCGAAGGGTTTGCCCAAGATCGTACAGTTTCAGGAAAGGTAACATCAGCGGAAGACGGCTCTGAGCTTCCAGGTGTAAACGTTGTACTAAAAGGTACAGCTATTGGTGTAAGTACCGATGCTCAAGGAAGGTATTCACTTTCTATACCTGCATCAGGTGGTACCTTGGTCTTTTCATTTATCGGATTAAAAACTGAAGAGATTGCCGTGGGAAACAGGTCAGTAATTGATCTACGCATGCAATCAGATGCTACTCAACTATCAGAGGTTATTGTAACTGAAACAGGTTACAGTCAGGAGCGGAAGTTTATCGGTTCAGCTGCAACCCTAAAAGGTGATATAACAGAGCGCGCACCTATGGCGTCTTTGGATCAGTCCCTTCAAGGGCGTGTAGCAGGTGTGCTTGTAAATTCAGGTAGCGGACAACCAGGCTCAAGTGCCACAGTAAGAATTCGTGGTGTACAATCAATTTCAGGTGCAGGAGCTCAGCCTCTATATGTTATAGATGGTGTACCTGTATTGGGCGACCTGTCTGGTATCAACGTTAACGACATTGTATCTCAAACAATTCTAAAGGATGGTGTTGCCAGTGCATTGTATGGTGCCCGTGGTGCCAATGGTGTAATCGTAATCACAACCAGAAAAGGTCAAGCAGGAACCAATTCAATCGATTTTAGAACTCAGGTTGGTGTTTCCATGCAACCACCTCCTCAAAACTTCAACATGATGAATACTGCGCAAACTTTGGAGTATGAGGAAAGATTAGGATTGGCAGGTTTCGGAATTACAGGTCCAGGCTGGCAATATTCACCATTGCACCCTACGTATGCGGCACAAACTGAAGCTGAAAAGGCAAGAAGAGATGGATTATTGGCTGGATTTAGAGATAATAACCTCAATTTTGCTGACATTCTGTTTCGCAATGGTGTTTCAAAGACTAATGAGTTAGTAGCTCGTGGGGGTACCGATAAAAGCCGCTACTTTACATCTTTCAATGTATTTGATCAGGATGGTTTTGCAGAAGGATCGAACTTCACCCGTTATACCGGAAGAATAAATGTGGATCAGGAATTGGGTAAACTAACAGTTAATCTCTCTTCAACCATTACCAGTTCAGAAACTACCAGCAGCGTAGGAGATTGGCTGGGTAATAGCCCGGGCAACCCTTTCCAAATTGTATGGCGCGCAAAGCCTTATGAGCAGGTTTATAAAGATGACGGTACGCTAGACTTTGGCGCGTCTGCAGCTTTAACTCCCAGAAACATTGCAAATGCAATTGAGCGTCAACAGAATACAATCTTCAGACAACGAGACTTGAGAGTTTTAGGAGCCTTGGCACTTAAATATGAAATTATAAAAGGTTTAAGTGTAAGAAACAGTTTTGGTGTAGATATGAATACCTCACAAGGTATGTACTCTATTAATCCAAACTCTTTTGTGGGCTCAATTCAAACGCAAAACTCAGGTTACCATACAGAGGCAGTGTTGAATCGTTCGCAAATAATTAATACAACTAGTTTAAACTTCTCTAAAATTTTAAGAGATAAGCATGAAATAGAAGCCGGTGCTTTCTTTGAAGCAATCAAAGTTGCTAATAATGGTTTTGGTTACCAATTGTTCAACTTGGATAAACGATTAACCCAAACAGGACAAGGTGCTGGTAATATTCCTACCACCACAGGTCAAACCAATTATCCTCAAAACGGAAATGGAGCTAAGTCGCAGTACGGTATCCGTTCATACTTTGGTACCACACGATATACCTATGCCGATAAATATACCATTAACCTGAACGCCCGTGTAGATGGTACTTCTCGCATCTTGAATGAAAAAAATAAAGAAGTATTTACATGGTCTGTTGGGTTAGGCTGGGATGCCATCAACGAGCAATTTATGCAATCGCAGAACATTGTTACAGACTTAAAGGTAAGAGCTACGTATGGTGAGGTTGCCAATATTGGAAGTATTAGTAATAACAACTTTGGGTTAGTAGGAGGCTTCTTTAACGTGCCCAATTACTTAGGTCCGCAGTTACCAACTTTTGGAACCAGTACCGCGTTTGCAGGTTCTTCCATTGCTGGTCTTGTTCCTACCACCCCAGGTAACCCTGAATTGAAAATTGAAACCGTAAATAAGTACAATGTTGGTTTCGATATCGGGTTATTTAACAGAGCTAATCTGGTAGTAGATTTCTATAAAAATGTAACGGTTGACCTATTTGTGAGCCAACCCCTTAGTGCCACTACTGGCTTTGGCGGAACCTCGCTTCCAATCAATGCTGGTCAAATGTCAAACAAAGGTGTTGAGGTTACATTAACCGGTGATATTTATCGTCATGGTGATTGGGCCATTGATGCCAACTGGAACCATGCCATAAATATTAACAACATCGATGATCTTGGTGCTGTTAATGAATATCCGCTGGGAACCTTCCTGATCAGAAAAGGCTTGCCGTACGGTTCTCACTATACATATGATTATGTAGGGGCTGATCCCGCAACCGGGCAACCTATCTATCGTAAAGAAGACGGAACTACAACATTTTCGCAAGCAGATGCCGGTCAGGTTGCCAAGTTTGGAACCTTCCTGCCGAAACATACCGGTGGTTTTGGAGTATCAGGTCGGTACAAAAAACTTCAGGTGTCAACCTTCTTTACCTACCAGTTTGACGTGGTGAGAAGTAATAATGTGTGGAGTTGGGTAACTCGTGGAATTCCTGGGTACATTAATGCTGTTGGCCAGGTTACAGACCTATTAACAGATCAGTGGCTGCAGCCAGGCGATCAGAAGTTCTATCAATCACCTGCATACGACAGAGGATTTACTTCAACTGATTTGATGGATGCGAAATTCCTACGGTTCAGAGAGTTAACAGTGTCTTATACGCTTCCTAAAATGAAATACTTTAAGGATATTAAAGTGTATGGCAGAGCGCAGAACCTCAGAATCTGGAGTCCTTGGAAAGGATTGGATCCAGAAGATAATAACAACATCAGTTTGAACGAATATCCGAATCCAAGAATGTTTGTGTTTGGTGTAGATTTTTCTTTCTAACGAAAATTTTTTGAAACTATGAAAAAGAAATTCTCTTTCTTATTATTAATTACAGCATTGTGGAGTAGTTCCTGTAGCGACTACCTTGACTTTCAGGAAACCGATTTGATAGCTGGAGATGTTGCTCTACAAACAGTACAGAACAACGAATCGGCAATTATCGGAGCATATGGTGGCCTCTCAAATTTGATGAGTGTACTTCTAAATTCTGTTTTTTCAGATGAAGTAAAAACTGCCGGTGAATTCTACAATGCAGCAACCGTTCACGAGTGGCAGTATGGCCCACAGGATATTTCAATCCGTGATACCTATACGGCAATCAATCCTCAGTACCAGATGATTGATCGGGTAAACCGCGTTTTAGCCCGAATAGACTTGGCCGACTCAACAAGGGTAGGCGATAACACCCTAAGAGCGAGACTTAGAGGTGAGGCATTGTTCTTGAGAGCTTACGCACACTTCGAGCTATTCCGTTTTTACTGTGCTAAGTATGCACCATCTGCAGTTGCTATGCCATACATGGAGACTCCTTCTATGGCACCTCAGGCAAGAATTACAATGGATACTTATTTTCAGAAGTTAAATCAGGATATTACTGCCGCTAAAGCACTTCTTCCCAACAACTTAACTGATATAAATAGAGCCAATGTTGCTGCGGCAAATGGATTGCATGCCCGCATAGCTCTTTACACTGAAGATTGGGCCGCTGCTGAAACGTATGCTACCAACTATATCAATACAGCCGGATTGGGCCTGGCAACAACTGCAAATTTTGCTGGTATATGGACAGATGCCAATACAGTTGAGCAGGCGTTCAGAACTGTGAGAACACCTTCCATGGCCAGAATTGGAAGTTTATACCGGGCAACATCAGCTAGTGCTTCCAACATTGGTACTGTTACATGGACAGTTAGTAACAAACTCTATGATGCTTACAGCGCAACAGATATTAGAAGGGCAGCATATTTCTTAACTGAACCGTTACTGGCGGCTAACAACAGACCTAATGCAGATCGTCCAGGTTTGATTATCAGAAAATATGCTGGCGGTGCGTACGGAAGTGGAACTGAGAATTCTGCCAATGGAAAACTCATGCGCACTTCCGAAATGTACTTGATCAGAGCTGAAGCCCGTGCAGAACAAAATAAAATTACAGGAGCCAATAGTGCAGAAAGCGACCTGAATGCATTGAGGGCAAACAGGATTACAGATCATGTTGATATAGTACTTTCTAGCAGAGATCAGGCAATTGATGAGATCATGTTAGAGAGATTTAAAGAGTTAGCTTTTGAAGGCCATCGTTTTTGGGATCTTAAACGCAAAGGCATGGCAGTTTCAAGATTGGCAGCCGATGCACCTTCTGCAGCCTCTGCTACTTTGCCAGCCAATGATTTTAGGTTTGCATTGCCAATTCCATTAACAGAAATGCAAGCAAACTCATTAATGACGCAGAATCAGGGTTATTAATTTTAGAGTAGCATAAAATAAAAAGGCTATCCAGTTGGGTAGCCTTTTTTATTGCTCACATTTAAAGGAAACTTTTACAAGCCTGTTTCAATCTTAAATCTTTGAACGCTCAAGAATGTGGATGTAATCAAACACACCATCTTCCAGATTTACAAAATCTTTCGCATAACCCACACGACTTAACTTATGCATGTTAGCCTCAGTAAAATATTGATATTTATTCCGAATGTCGTGTGGAGTTTCAACGTATTCAATATTAACAGGTTTATTTAAAGCATTGAAAACAGCTGTAGCCAAATCATTAAATGTTCGGGCTTTTCCAGAACCGAGATTGTAAATTCCGGAATTCTTACGGTGGTGCATAAAAAATAAACACACCTCGGCTAAATCCTTCACATAAATAAAATCACGCTTTTGCTCACCATCTCTATAATCAGGATGGTGCGATTTGAATAACTTCATTTTTCCGGTTTGCGAAATCTGATTGTAAGCATGCCAGATAACCGATGCCATTCGGCCTTTATGATACTCGTTGGGACCATATACATTAAAAAATTTTAATCCAGCCCAAAAAAATGGCTTCTCGTACTGCTGCAAAGCCCACACATCAAACTCTTGTTTTGATACTCCATACGGATTGAGTGGCTTAAGCAATGGTATTTTAGATTCGTCATCATCGTATCCAAATTCTCCTAATCCATAAGTAGCAGCGGATGATGCATAAACCAACGGTAGCTGATACTGGCAACAGCGTTTCCAAATTTCTTTTGTGTATTCAGTATTGAGTGAATGCAATAAATCCAGATTAAATTCAGCCGTGTCGGTACGGGCCCCTATATGAAAGATAAACTCAACCGTTTCATAATTTTTATCCAACCAACTTAGAAATAAATCACGGTCAATCTGCTCTCTGATCGTTGCTCCAATTAAATTTTTGTTTTTGGCTTGGTGATCAAACTTATCCACCGCAATGATGGCATTAAAATTATCTTGATTCAAACGTTGAATCAGGTAACTTCCAATAAACCCAGCCGCCCCGGTAACTACAATCATATTCCAAATTTTAAGGCAATTTACACAAAACCGGCATCTGCCAAGGCTGATTTATCTGTCGTATATTTGCCACTGAGTTTAAGATAATATGATTTACGTAAGCAGAAAAGAACATTTTAATGCAGCGCATAAACTGTATAACCCAGCCTGGAGTAAAGAAAAAAACCTGGAAGTTTTTGGGCCATGTGCAAACGAAAACTGGCACGGTCATAATTTCGACCTGATTGTAACCGTTAAAGGCATGCCCGATCCAGAAACCGGGTTTGTGATTGATCTGAAAAAACTAAGTACGCTAATTCGTAGTGAAGTAGTGGAAAAATTAGATCACAAAAATCTTAACCTTGATGTGGATTTTATGCGTGGCAAACTGGCTAGTTGCGAAACACTTGTAGTTGAGATTTGGAAGATTCTTCAACCAAGGATTGGAGTAATTAGTAAATACGGTAAGTTGCATTCTATTCGATTGTTTGAAACGCCTCGGAATTATGTAGAATATTTTGGTGAATAAAAACTAACCACATTGAAGTACTACATCATAGCAGGTGAACGGTCGGGCGATTTACACGGAAGTAATCTCGTTAAAAGTTTGAGTCGGTTACAACCGAAGGCTTCATTCAGGGGCTTTGGGGGTGATGAAATGCAGCGCGCAGGAGTGGAGTTAGTAATGCACTACAATCAGCTAGCCTTTATGGGGTTTGAAGCCGTGCTCAACTTTTTTAAAATAGCCCGGTATTTAGCTGCATGTAAAGAGGATATTCTTCACTATAAACCGGATGCATTAATATTGATTGATTATGGTGGATTTAACAGACGTATTGCCAGCTTTGGAAAATCAAATGGAATTAAAATTCATTATTACATTCCACCAAAAGTGTGGGCCTGGCGGCAGAACAGAGCCTGGCAATTAAAAAAATCGGTGGATCACATGTATGTGATACTCCCGTTCGAGAAAGAATTTTTTAAAAAATATAATTTCGATGTTGATTATGTAGGCAATCCGGTGCTGGATGCTATTCGAGCGTTTAAACCAACTGATTTTTTTATAGAGCAACAAAATTTGAACTTGCATAAACCATTAGTGGCGTTGCTTCCGGGCAGCCGTACGCGCGAACTTCAAAAAATTGTTCCGGCAATGGCTGCTGTGGCGAAATCTCACCCCGCATTTCATTTTGTGGTAGCAGCTATTCGTAATCTTCCGCCTGTGCTATATAAACCATTAGCCGGATTAGAAAACGTTACGTTTATTTATGATGCTACCTATGATTTATTAACCCATGCAACCGCAGCTATTGTTACCTCCGGAACTGCCACACTGGAGACGGCTTTGTTTAAAGTGCCACAGGTTGTTGTTTATAAAGCCGGCTACTTAGAATACCTCATTGCCGTACAAGTTGTAAAGGTTAAATTCATTTCGTTGGTTAACCTGATTGCCGGAGAGCAAATAGTAAAAGAATTGATACAAGATAATGCATCACCTGAACAGATAGGAAATGAACTAACAAAGTTGATAGAAGCTGGTAATTACCGTGATAGCATGAAAAATGCTTACGAACAATTACACACAACACTTGATATTGGATCAGCTTCTGATAATACAGCACAATTGATTGTGAAGTATCAGACCAAAATTTAATTAACCTCAGGGTTTTGTCCGGCCAGACTATCCAAACCTACGCTACTTTAAGTTTGCTATAGTGCGACTTATTGAATTTCTCTTCGGCATAAGCACGGTTAATTACGAGCCGGTCAGTTGTTTTGTCGGAGGGAAGTTCAAACATGGCATCGTTTACAATTGCTTCGCAAATAGAGCGAAGCCCGCGCGCACCCAATTTGTAATCCATCGCTTTCTCAACAATAAAATCGAGCGCACCATCTTTAAACTCCAGTTCAATGTTTTCCATTTCAAACAACTTCTTGTATTGTTTTACAAGGGCATTTTTGGGTTCAGTAAGAATTTTGCGAAGTGCGGTATGATCCAGCGGATTGAGAAACGAAACTACGGGTAATCGACCAATCAATTCCGGAATTAAGCCAAACGATTTTAAGTCTTGAGATGAGACAAACTGCAACAGGTTGTTCAAATCCACATCCGCTGGGTTAACACTTTCAGAAGTAGCCGCAAAACCAAGTGGTCTTGTATTGAGACGTCTTCCGATTAAGCGAGAAATTCCTTCAAAGGCACCCCCGCAGATAAACAAAATGTTTTCGGTGTTTACCGTAATCATTTTCTGGTCGGGGTGTTTACGGCCTCCTTGTGGTGGAACGTTAACGGAGGTTCCTTCCAGTAACTTCAACAATGCCTGTTGTACACCTTCGCCACTTACATCGCGCGTAATGGAGGGATTGTCGGATTTGCGTGCTATTTTATCAATCTCATCAATATAAACGATTCCGCGTTCAGCAGCTTCGGTATTGTAATCGGCAGCTTGCAGCAAGCGTGTTAAAATGCTTTCCACATCCTCACCTACATACCCGGCTTCAGTAAGCACGGTGGCATCGGCAATACAAAATGGTACTTGTAAAATTTTAGCAAGTGTTCGGGCCAGGTATGTTTTGCCGGTACCGGTTTCGCCAACCATAATGATATTGGATTTTTCAATCGTGATATCATTATCAATTTTTCGTTGCATCAAACGCTTGTAATGATTGTAAACTGCTACAGCCATCACCCGTTTAGCTTCATCTTGCCCAATTACGTATTCATCCAAAAACTTTTTTATTTCGCGCGGCTTAATCAATTTAAAATTGGGTAGTGTTCCGGCCTCAACTTTATTCTTTTTTTCTTCCTGTAAAATTTGGCTGGCCTGGGTTACACACTTATCGCAAATGTGTGCATGTATGCCCGAAATCATCAGGTCAACATCTTTTTTGTTTCTTCCGCAGAATGAACACGTAACTTCAGCCATAGATAAATTTATAATCAGTTCAATAAAAGCACATTAGCCAATAACAAAGGTAGGTTTTCCCTGTTGCATTGGCTAATGGATTTTGTTCAGTTTATTACTATTTCTTGCGCTCCAATACCTCGTCAATCAAACCATAGGCCTTGGCTTCGGATGCCCGCATCCAATAATCCCGATCAGAATCCTTATCGATTTTATCGTAGGTCTGGCCAGTGTGCTTAGCCAGTATATTGTATAAATCTTGGCGCAGTTCTAAAGTTTGCTTGAGCGAAATCTCCATATCTTTAGAAGTACCTTGCATGCCGGCCGATGGCTGATGGATCATAATGCGGGCATGCGGTAACCCTGATCGTTTTTTGGGCGCACCGGCTGCTAATAGTACAGCCCCCATCGATGCAGCCATGCCGGTACAAATGGTAGCCACATCGGGGTTAACATACTGCATGGTATCATATATACCTAGCCCGGCATAAACTGATCCACCTGGACTATTAATGTACATAATAATATCTTTCTTTGGATCGGATGATTCCAAAAACAGAAGTTGGGCTGTTATTACGTTAGCAACGTAGTCGTCAACAGCGGTTCCGAAGAAAATAATCCGGTCGGCCATCAAGCGCGAAAACACATCAATAACCGTAGCCCGCATTTGGCGCTCCTCAACAATGTTGGGCGTCATGCCGGTAACTGTGTAAGAATTTTCGTTCATGAATTTGGTGTAGCTGTCAAGCGAGTTGCCGCTCATACCCAGATGATGCACGGCAAATTTTCTGAATTCGTTGGATTGTGACATATAAAAAATTAGGTGTTTACTGATTTTAGAATAAGTCGTTTTGTGTTGAGTTTTATTTTCGGAAGTCAATGTTAGTAAGGAAAAACACAATAAAAAAGCCCCATTAATTCAACAGGGCTTTCACAAAAACAGGAATAAATCTGTTTTGGTTCGATTTAGTGGCGGTGGGTTTCCGCGTGTTTTTTAAACTCTTCAAGCGAAACAGGTTTCTCCGTTACAGTTATGTTGTCCTTGATCGCTTTCAGAATTTTATCGTGGCGAAGTTGATTGTAAATCTTCATAAAGTTTTCGCCTTTACCATCCTGGCCCGATAAATAATTATTAGCGATGTCGTTCAATTTGTCGCCCAATTGCGAGGCAATGGCAGGCCCACCAAACTGATCCATTATAAATTGCTTAGCTTTTTCGCGCACTTCCTCACCCTCAACTTTTATTTCTTTGTCTTCGGCAATTTTATTTTTGATTAGATCCCACTTCAACGAATCGCGGTAAGCGTTAAATTCTTTTTCCAAAACAGCATCGGTAACTTCGCCATTGCTGGAGTTCTTCAACCAGTTTTTCAAAAATGCTTCCGGCATGGTAATGTTCGTGTTATCAACATAATAATGTTGAATTTCATGGTCCAACATGTGTTCTGTTTCGCGCTGGTAGTTTTCGCCAATGGTCGATTTTATCTTGTCGATAAATTCTTCTTCTGTTTTAACAGTGTTGGGTCCAAAAACTTTATCAAATAGTTCCTGGCCGATAGCCGCAGGTTCTACTTTACTAATGGTGGTAATTTTAAATGAATAAGCACCTGAAATTTTCTCAGCTTCTTCTTCGGCAACATTTAGTGCCTGGGCTTTTGCTTTCGCATCTTCAAAGGCTTTATCGATATCAAATTCAACAACATCTTCCTTTTTTAATCCAATAAATTTTTTCTGCTCTTTTTTGGCAACTTTATCCAGCATAATGTAAGAGCCTTTGTGTTCTGTTTCGCCAACTTTTGAAATTTCGCCATACAGGTTGCAGCCTGCCTCAGTTACTTCGGGGTAGGTTACATTTCCAAAGCGTTGTTTAATGTCTTCCAGCGTTTCATCAATTACAGCCTGATCAACCGTAATCGGGTATGATTTTACCTTAACTTTTTTAGAAAGATCCACTTCAAAATCTTCCACCAACCCAATCTGAAATTCAAATTCAAAATCTTTTTGGGTATCCCAATCAATACCAAAAGCCTTTTCCTGGTTTGGCATCGGATCGCCCAAAATGCGCAGTTTTTGCTCTTTAATGTAATCAGACACCGCATGTGATACCACATGGTTTACTTCTTCAACCAAAATAGATTTGCCAAACATTTTTTTGATCACCCCCGAAGGTACTTTACCTTGGCGGAACCCTTTTATGTTGGCTTTGCGGGCATAGTCTTTTACTTTTTCTTCAACTTTTGGCTGATAGTCGCTTTCGGTTAATGCAATTTTAATGATACCGTCTGTTGCGCTTTGCTTGTCAAGTATAATGTTCAAGGCAATTGAATTTAGTGTTTTCTAATATTGACATTTAAAAATCAAACCCTTTGGCCATTAGGCCAAAGGGTTTGGGGTTTAAGTGCGCATGGAGGGACTCGAACCCCCACGCCTTGCGGCACTAGATCCTAAGTCTAGCGCGGCTGCCAATTACGCCACATGCGCATTTGTTTTGAGTTTGGATTCCTCAGAAATATGTTCATTTCAGAATTCCATATTTCTAAACTGTTCCGATGGCGCTCGAAACCATAAAACCAAACTGTGTTTCCCGCATTTGATTAAAAAAACCTGCTTTTTTACCAAAGGGAGTGCAAATTTAGGGATATTTCGTTATGATTAAAGTTCTGGTAAAAAAATCAAATTTTTAATAACTCAGGGTTGTGGTAATTGATGTTGCAGAAGAAAAAAAGGAGATAATCGCCCGCTATCGCAGGTTATTACGTAAAGCAAAACCTATTTTAAACGAAGGCGATGCAAAATTGATTAAGCGAGCCTTTACCATTGCCATGGATGCGCATAAGGATATGCGCAGAAAATCGGGCGAGCCGTATATATTTCACCCATTATCCGTAGCCGAAATTTGTGTAGAAGAAATTGGGCTGGGTACCACATCCATTATAGCAGCCCTCCTGCACGATGTAGTAGAAGATACCGACATACAACTCAAAGACCTGGAGCGGATTTTTGGCTATAAGATCGCCCGCATCATCGATGGTCTAACCAAAATTCGCGGAGTGTTTGAATACGGAACCTCGGCCCAGGCCGAGAACTTTCGTAAAATGCTGTTTACCCTTTCCGAAGATGTTCGGGTCATATTAATTAAGCTGGCTGATCGCCTGCACAACATGCGCACGTTGGATAGTATGCCGCGCAACAAGCAACTCCGCGTATCGTCCGAAACCATTTACCTGTATGCACCGCTTGCGCATCGCCTGGGGCTTAATGCTATAAAAACCGAGTTGGAGGATTTATACCTTCGGTTTACGGATTATGCTGTTTACCGCGATATAGCCGATAAGATTGATGAAACGCGGGCCTCCAGAAATAAATTTATCAAGCAGTTTGTGCAGCCCATAAAGGATGAACTTGATAAACTCAATATCGACTATGAAATCAAAAGCAGGCCAAAGTCGATTTTTTCTATTCACAATAAGATGCGCAAACAAAATATTCCGTTCGATGAAGTTTACGATTTGTTTGCCGTAAGGCTTATTTTAGATACGCCTGTCGAACAGGAAAAATCCTATTGCTGGCAGGTGTATTCAATCGTAACTGATTATTATACCCCCAATCCCGATCGTCTGCGCGATTGGATTAGCACACCCAAAGCCAACGGATACGAATCATTACACACTACGGTGATGGCAAAAAATGGCCAGTGGGTAGAGGTTCAAATAAGAACAAGGCGCATGGACGAAATTGCCGAAAAAGGATATGCTGCACACTGGAAGTACAAGGATAGCAACTCTACCCACGAATCGAACCTGGAAAAATGGTTGATACGGGTGCGCGAGTTGCTCGAAAAGCAAGATCTTACTGCGCTTGAATTTGTAGATGATTTCAGAGGCAATCTTTTCAATGAAGAAGTTTTCGTTTTTACTCCAAAAGGTGAACTAAAAACACTGCCTAACGGGGCTACCGCGCTCGACTTTGCCTTTGATATCCACACCGATATTGGTGCCAAATGTATTGGAGCAAAAGTCAATCAGAAACTAGTGCCAATTAATCATGTGCTTAAGAATGGCGATCAGATCGAAATCCTCACATCTTCCAAACAAAAGGCAAACGAAGACTGGCTGCGGTTTGTAATTAGCCCTAAGGCAAAATCTAAAATCAAAGAATTACTCAAGGAGGACAAGCGCAATATAATGGAAGAAGGCAAAGAACTGCTGGCGCGAAAACTCAAACAACTGAAGATTGATACCACTAGCCAGGTGTTTGAACAAATGCGTGCCTACTTCCATGTAAACTCCCAGTTTGAATTGCATTACCGGGTGGGCAAAGGTTTAATAACACTCAACGACCTAAAGCGATTCAAAGAGTTTAAACCTTCATCACCTCTAAAAACCCGTCCCTTAGAACAAGTAGATGTAAAAACCATCGAACAGGAAATCAAAGCGAAGGGCCGCCATGAAGATACCCTACTGATTGGCGAGGACATGGATGTAGTGGAATACAAACTGGCCAAGTGTTGCACACCCATTCCTGGCGATGATGTTTTTGGATTTGTTACTGTTAACGAAGGTATTAAAATCCACCGTACTACATGCCCCAATGCAACAGAACTACTTGCAAACCATGGCAACCGTGTAATTAAAGCCAAGTGGACTTCGCAGCACGAGGTGGCCTTCTTAACCGGACTAAAGGTAGTTGGTACCGATAGGGTAGGCCTGATTAACGATGTGTCAAAAGTAATCTCCGAAGAATTGAAAGTAAATATGAGTTCGCTTGCTTTCAAAACCGATCAAGGTATTTTTAGTGGCGAAATTATGCTGTATGTAAACGATACCCGCCACCTCGAAATGCTTATCTCCAAACTCGAAAAGGTGGAAGGCGTTGTAAAAGTAACCCGGTTCGATTCGCGGTCTAATTGATTTTAAAAAACAGGGGCTTAACCTGATTTATGAAATAGTATATTTGCCCCCAAAGGAAAACATGGCTCTGAATCCAAAAGTATTTGAGGAAGTAAAGCAGATTTTTACTGCATACCTTGAAAATAAGGAATTGCGTAAAACACCTGAACGCTATGCAATACTGGAAGAAATTTATTCTCTGGCCGGTCATTTTGATGTAGAGTCACTGTACATCAATATGAAAAACAAAAGTTATCGTGTAAGCCGCGCCACAGTTTACAATACACTTGATCTGCTAGTTGAATGTGATTTAGTGAGTAAACACCAGTTTGGAAAAAACCTGGCGCAATACGAAAAATCGTACGGCTATAAACAGCACGACCATTTAATTTGTACCGAATGTCACAAAGTGGTGGAGTTTTGTGATCCACGCATTCAAACTATTCAAAACACGGTGGAAGAATTACTACAATTTAATGTAATGCATCATTCGTTGATTTTGTATGCATCGTGTAAAAAATCTAATTGCGAAAACAAGAAAGTATGAATTTTGCACAAGAAATAAGAGGTAACAACCTGATATTAAGAATTTCAGGCGATTTAATAGGAGAAGAAAATAATACACAACTGATAAGTGTTGTAAACGAAGCAGTTACCCATCAAGTGGCTACCTGCATCATTGATATATCAGAGTTGCGGTATATCAATAGCAGTGGAATCGG
>JAHBTY010000002.1:0-67500 GCA_019638355.1 Cyclobacteriaceae bacterium | reverse complement strand
TACGAGTTACTGTCCCTGGCGAGGTTAAGTCCCTGAAGGGATGCAGCCGGAGCGAAAGCGAGTCTGAAAAGGGCGTATAGTCAGTGGCAGTAGACGCGAAACTTTGTGATCTACCCTTGGTCAGGATGAAGCCCCGTTAACCCGGGGTGGAGGTCCGAACTAGTAAACGTTGAAAAGTTTTTGGATGAACTGAGGGTAGGGGTGAAAGGCTAATCAAACTGAGAAATAGCTCGTACTCCCCGAAATGTTTTTAGGAACAGTGTGGAGGTTAGAGTTTGTTAGAGGTAGAGCTACCAATTGGACTAGGGGGAGTCACATCCTACCAAATCCAGATGAACTCCGAATGCTAACAAATATACTCTGCAATGAGGGCACGGGTGCTAAGGTCCGTGTCCGAGAGGGAAAGAACCCAGACCTACAGCTAAGGTCCCAAAATCTATACTAAGTTGAACTAAGGCGGTTCAGTTGCTGAGACAGCCAGGAGGTTAGCTTGGAAGCAGCTATTCCTTTAAAGAGTGCGTAACAGCTCACTGGTCGAGCGACAGAGCATCGATAATAATCGGGCATCAAGTATAGTACCGAAGCTTAGGATTGTAGCAATACAGTGGTAGGGGAGCATTCTAACAGCGGAGAAGTCGTGTGGTAATGCACGGTGGAGCGGTTAGAAAAGCAAATGTAGGCATAAGTAACGATAAGGCAGGTGAGAACCCTGCCCACCGATAGACTAAGGTTTCCGCGGCAATGTTAATCAACCGCGGGTAAGTCGGGACCTAAGGCAAACCCGAAAGGGGCAGTCGATGGCCAACCGGTTAATATTCCGGTACTACCGTAATGAGCGATGTGGTGAAGGAGTAGTGAAAACTCCGCGCCCTGACGAAATAGGGCGTTGAAAGGCGTAGGTATATTTTCTATAGGCAAATCCGTAGAAGATGCTGAAACCCAACAGTACCAGGAGGCTTCGGCCGAATGGATAGAGAGTGTAATCAGACTTCCGAGAAAACCCGCTAAGCATATTGTTATGGTACCCGTACCGCAAACCGACACAGGTAGTCAAGTAGAAGATACTAAGGTGCTCGAGTGAATCATGGCTAAGGAACTCGGCAAATTAATCCTGTAACTTCGGGAGAAGGGATGCCTCGTTCTAGCAATAGAAAAGGTCGCAGAGAAATGGCCCAGGCGACTGTTTAACAAAAACACATGGCTTTGCGAAATCGCAAGATGAAGTATAAGGCCTGACACCTGCCCGGTGCTGGAAGGTTAAGGGGGGACGTTAGTGCGCAAGTGCGAAGCGTTGAACTGAAGCCCCAGTAAACGGCGGCCGTAACTATAACGGTCCTAAGGTAGCGAAATTCCTTGTCGGGTAAGTTCCGACCTGCACGAATGGTGTAACGATCTGGGCGCTGTCTCAGCCATGAGCTCGGTGAAATTGTAGTCACGGTGAAGATGCCGTGTACCCGTCACGGGACGGAAAGACCCCATGCACCTTTACTATAGCTTCACATTGGCATTGGGAGAATGATGTGTAGGATAGGTGGGAGGCGTTGATCCAGGGCCGCTAGGTTTTGGGGAGCCAACGGTGAAATACCACCCTTTATTTTCTTGATTCCTAATCCGCCATTGGCGGAGACATTGTGTGGTGGGTAGTTTGACTGGGGTGGTCGCCTCCGAAAGTGTATCGGAGGCTTTCAAAGGTATGCTCAGTACGGTTGGTAATCGTATGTGGAGTGCAATAGCATAAGCATGCTTGACTGTGAGACTGACGAGTCGAGCAGGGACGAAAGTTGGATATAGTGATCCGGTGGTTCTGCATGGAAGGGCCATCGCTCAAAGGATAAAAGGTACGCTGGGGATAACAGGCTGATCTCCCCCAAGAGCTCATATCGACGGGGAGGTTTGGCACCTCGATGTCGGCTCGTCACATCCTGGGGCTGGAGAAGGTCCCAAGGGTTAGGCTGTTCGCCTATTAAAGTGGCACGCGAGCTGGGTTCAGAACGTCGTGAGACAGTTCGGTCCCTATCTGTGATGGGCGTAGGAAGTTTGAGAGGATCTGACCTTAGTACGAGAGGACCGGGTTGGACTAACCGCTGGTGTACCGGTTGTCGTGTCAGCGGCACTGCCGGGTAGCTATGTTGGGACGGGATAAGCGCTGAAAGCATCTAAGCGCGAAACCCACCTCGAGATGAGACTTCCATTAAGGGACGTCAGAGATGATGACGTTGATAGGCTGCAGGTGTAAAGTCAGAAATGGCAAAGCTGAGCAGTACTAATTACCCGTTCGCTTCAGAACAATCCCGATAGCAATCGGGAACTATGTGCTCGCAAGCTTTTACTTTTAAAAACGCATACTCTTTCATCAATTTTGTCAACGATATTGAAAGTCCGGAGTTGGTAGTCCACTGTGATTAGTATTGAATACGAAGCACTCAAACACTACAACCTCAAGACACAAACATTAAGGTGATCCCGATAATGATCGGGACGGTGGGAATTAATCCTCACCAACACCAAAGACATTAAGGTGACTATAGCGGTGGGGATCACCTCTTCCCATTCCGAACAGAGCAGTTAAGACCACCCGCGCTGATGGTACTAGGGTAAAACCCGGGAGAGTAAGTCGTTGCCTATTTTTTATTCTTTCTAAAAAACCTTTCAAATCCTGAAAGGTTTTTTTGTTAGATGGAATTGAGAGGTGAAGTTAACATCAGTCAACACTTCAATCATTAATTTGTAGTTTTACGTAAGTGAAAGTTCGGTTTGTAACTACTTTTCTGTTCATTGTTATACTTCTACCCGGATTAAAGTCTTGTCGTAAATCCGGAGTAACATCAGTGTGGAGTTTAATTGATAATCAGACGGTGCTTGTTTATGAGTCTGATAAGCCTGCTTTGCTGAACGATAAGCTACTAGCATCAACTCTTTATAAGTCATCAGGCAAAGAATATATAGCCTGTGTACAGCCCGTATCAAAAAACACTTATGACTTTCTTTATATCTGTAAAGCAGCACCTGATGTAGCAAATGGATTGGCAGTATCCAATAAGGTAACAAGCAGGTTGTTGGAGGGATTTGCAATTCAGGAAGTGAAAAAGGATGGAAAGGTTGACCTGGTTTGGACAAAAATAGATGACTACCTGATAGTAAGTAAATCGGCTACGCTTGTAGAAAATGCTATTCGGATTTACCGATCCAACCCTGCGAAAAATTTTAAAACCAAGAATCAACTTTTGTATGGTTTTGTAACATTGAAAGCTGATGCAGGCAACTTGTGGGTTAATTATGAGCAACTTAATAAAACTCCAATTCCGTTATTTAAATTTCTGCAAGGCATTCCGGTTTTTAAAAATTTTGCCTCAGCCTCGGTTTTAGATGTTCATAAAAATACTGAGCGGATTTCGCTAAGCGGTTTTACACTTGATTCGCTCAACAAGGAGTTGGGTTTGGCTCGTTTTCAGAATCAAAACCCTACCAAAATTGATGGGATGCGATTTGTGCCTAATTCAACAAAAATTTTAATTCATTACGGACTTTCAAACGTTGATGCTTTTCTTACCGGAGACCCGGATGAATTGCTGAAATCGGATATACGGGATGAGATTGGTGTGTGTGTGTTGGATGACAGTAATGTGGTGATTTTTTTAAGGGTAAAGGAAGGATATCCTGTTGATAAATTTGATTTTGTTGAATCTTATTCGGGCTATGATATCCGTGTGAATGCCGAAAATTTAACAAAATCAATTAAGTCGCTCTTGCCCGAAAAAGACTTTTCGTTTTTCACATTTAAAGATGACTATTTATTTTTTGCCGAAAACACAAGTACCATTAAGCAGCTTATTGATGCAATTGAAGCGGACGAAACATGGGGAAGGTCAGTTAGTTTTCAACAGTTTTTTAATACGTGTTTGCAGGAAGGAAATGTTTCAATGTTTTACACCCGCGAGGCTTTGTTAACTGATGGAATTGCTAACGGATGGGAACCATTAATTGATTCGTTGAACCTGAAATCACTAACCTGGGGTAGTATTCAATTTAATTCGTTGGACAATCATTTTTTTACCAGCGCAAACTTCAATCTGGAAACACGTAAACAACCACAGCGAATTAAACCTGAAAGGAAGCAATTTGAATTGCCCAACAGCCTGGCCCTAGCTTACCTGGTAAAAAATCAAACCGGAATTGAAAATGAGATCTTGGCACAAGATTCTACCTATAAACTTTATTTATTTTCAAAAACGGCAGGAGTGCAGTGGGTTTATTCCATGACCGAAAAAGCCGAACAAATTCAACAGCTTGATTATTTTAAAAATGGCAAACTTCAGTACATCATAACAACAGCTTCTTACATTTATTTAATTGACCGATTGGGACGCGATGTGGACGGATTTCCAAAAAAGAAAGACCTCAATTACAGGTTTTCGGAAATAGTGGACTACGATAAAAGCAAAAATTACAGAGTGCTTGTAACAAGTGGTGACAATGATGTTTTTATTTTGGATAAGTCCATGAAAGAATTGGAAGGCTGGTCGCCCAAAAAATTAAATGCACAAATCCGAACTTCACCCAAACATTATCGAATTGGTGGCAAGGATTATTTTTTAATATTAAGTGCAGATGGAATGGTGCATGTGTTTAATCGCAGAGGTGATTATGAGAAAGGCTTTCCAATAAAGATAGACAAAAACATATCGGGCGATTATTTTTTTGAACCAGGAAATTCTCTTTTGGCAAGCGCTCTCTATTTTGTTTCTGCCGATGGTAAAGTTCAAAAGGTTGGTATGGATGGAAAAATCACAACGGATAACCTGGTGCGGGGCAATAAATCAAAGTTTATCTTGGCTAATTCAGTGGCGGGTAAGTCAGATGCATTTTTTTTTAGAATTGATATCGATAAGGTAGCCGTATTCAATAAGAACGGTGAGCTTGTATTTGAACGGCAAAACCCCGGATCGCAACGATTAAAACCTTGTGTAGTTAAAACCAGTGAAGGGATGACTTATTTTAGTTTGTTTGATGAAGAACAGAACTTGAGCTATTTTTTTAATACAACGGGCGATGGGATTATCAATAGACCGATAGAAACTACGCTACCTCCCTTGTTTGAAGTAAATCAAAAAACCAAACAGGTTATGGTGTACAGCATTTATCAAAATACCATTACGGCTACTCCGCTCAACTAGATTTGCCGCGCGATTTCTCTAAATGATCCCACAGGTGATCAGGGATAGCTTCCAGGTGACTAAACTCCCCGCCATTGCGCAACCACTCGCCACCATCAATAGTTATAACTTCTCCATTAATGTAGGCGGAGTAATCGGAAATTAAATACGCTGCAAGATTAGCAAGCTCCTGATGTTCGCCTACGCGTTTTAATGGAATACGCTCTGCCGGGTTAAATTTATGAACCAGATCGCCCGGCAATAACCTGCTCCAGGCACCTTCAGTTGGAAATGGTCCGGGGGCAATCGCATTACTTCTGATTTTATACTTTGCCCATTCCACAGCAAGTGAACGTGTAAGCGCCAAAACACCGGCCTTACTACAGGCAGAAGGAACTACATACCCAGACCCCGTCCATGCATATGTTGTAACGATGTTTAAAAATGTTCCGGGTTGTTTATTGGCAATCCAATGTTTACCGATGGCCAATGTCATATAATAGGTACCTTTCAAAACAA
The DNA here is from genome assembly GCA_019638355.1 of Cyclobacteriaceae bacterium. Lineage (GTDB taxonomy): Bacteria > Bacteroidota > Bacteroidia > Cytophagales > Cyclobacteriaceae > ELB16-189. Next base: position 61,828 of record JAHBTY010000002.1, on the reverse strand, counting down.
TATCCACCACAATATCGAAAGCCCGATGCGATAACCTTTCGGTTGGGCTAATAAAATTACCGGCAGCATTATTCAATACACCGTGTATCTGACCAAATCGTTTTTCAGTTTCCGTAAGTACATTCATAATCTCTTCATACTTGCGAACATCGCAGCTAACGGCCAGCACCGGGCCTCCTGTTTCTGATTCAAGTTCGGCAGCTGTTTTTTCCAATACATCTTTTTTGCGACTGGTTATAACCAGGTTGGCGCCAAGTTGCAACATGTATTTGCCCATGGATTTGCCGAGGCCGGTTCCGCCTCCCGTTATAATAATTGTTTTCCCTTTCAACGATCCGGGTTTCAGCATTCCTTCCATAGCCATGTTGTTTTAGTCGAAAGTAAGAATTGAATTTTATTTTAGATATTTACCACATTAAATTTTTTAAACTATGAATTTCAGAATTATATTTTTTATTCCGCTCGTGTTTCTTTCATCGTGCATTGTAAGCAAGAAGAAATTTGACGATGTGCTGGCACAAAAAGTTAAAACCGAAGGCGAATTGACTGATAAAGTTGCCCAGTTGGATAAAGCCAACGCTTCCATAAAAGAGTTGAACGAAGTTTTGGATAAATTGAAAACGGATACCACTGCTTTAAATGAATCTTATCGGGCAACCGCAAAGAAACTGGCCGCCCTTAATTCCGACTACGATCAATTAAATTCTTATTACAAAAATCTACTCAATAACAGTGGCAAATTAAACCGCGATTTGGCTCAGCAGAAAGATCAGTTGCTGGCTATTCAACAAAATCTGGAGAGCACCCGCAAGCTTAACGATTCGCTTAGTACCAGCCTGGTAGAGCGCGAACGAAAAGTAAAAGAGCTGGAACAGATTTTAGCCAATAAGGACAAGGCTGTGAAGGATTTGAAAGATCGAATTACCAATGCGCTGCTTAATTTTAAAGAGAACGACCTTACTGTAAAGGTGAAAAATGGAAAGGTGTATGTTTCTTTGGCGGAACAACTGTTATTTGGATCGGGAAGTATTGAAGTTGATAGTAAGGGGGTAATGGCGTTGCAACAGTTGGCCCGGGCAATCAAGGATCAACACGATATTCAGATTATGATTGAGGGGCATACTGATAACGTTCCGATTTCCAAGAAATCGCAATACATGCAGGACAATTGGGATTTGAGTGTGATGCGCGCAACCTCAATAACCAAGATACTAACTGCGGCTGGTGTTAGCGCAAAACAAATTACAGCGGCCGGTAAAGGAGAGTTTTCTCCGTTGGCGGCCAACGACAATGCGCAGAATAAACAAAAAAATCGTAGAACAGAGATTATTATTACTCCGAATCTTGATGAGCTGTTTAAAATACTTGGAACCAATTAAATCAATATTGTTATGATAAGATTAATAGGTGTTCTGGTTATAATTGTTGATGTACTCGCCATAATTGATGTATGGCGGAAGGAATCAAATTTAGAGAAGCGATTATTATGGACAGTTGTGATCTTGCTACTGCCATTGGCCGGGCCCATCGCATGGTATCTGATTAGCCGCAGGATTATTAACTTATAGAAATAAAAAAATGCCTCAGGTTTTCTGAGGCATTTTGTTTTTATGGTAGTTGTTGAATTAATCCTTCAGCACCACTGCATCAATATTCTTCTGTTTTACCAGCGCATTAAAAGCCGGAACTTCTTCTTTCAGAATTTTATCAAGCGTAGCCAGGTGTCCATCAATCTCGGTGGTGATTTCTTTTTTAAATGCCACCATCTGATCGGTAGGTTTAAAGTTACCAGCACTTGCCAATGAATTGAGGTGCGCAAGTTTGTTATTCAACCGGATAGGGAAGTTGAGTGGATCCTGACCACTGCGGTTCTTGGTCTGGTAAAGAGACTCCTCAATTTTCTTCATCCCATCCTGAATGGACTTGGCTTTATCCAACACATCTTTCATGGCATCTTTCTGATCTTTAATTGGATCAATAGCCCGGTTAATCTGTTCGCGAACGGTTCGAATTTTTTTAATTGCCAAATTCGTTTCGCTCACTTTGGTGATAACTTCCTGTAAGAAATCAAACTGAGCTTTCATGTCGGCATCAGTAGAAGTGGCCCGTGGGTCTTTTAAGATTTCAAAATCTGACTCAAGCGTTTTTCCGTTTACCGTAAGCTTTACCTTGTAAGAGCCCGGTAAAGCGCGCGGGCCATTCAAGGAAGCTGCCCAAAGAATCATGCCATCAAATCGTTCAGCATCGGCATAGCGCATGTTCCAGTTAAACTTATTCATGCCAGGTTGTTTCAGAGTAAGTTTTTCTTCTTTGGCTTTGGTATCGGGCTTTGTAGAAAACTTTTTAATCAATTTACCATCTGTTTGCAAAAACTCCAGGCTTACCTGGGCTTTGGCTGTATCTTTTACGTAATAATGCACGGTAACTCCACCCGGATGGTTTTGGCCAGCGGTTCGCGATGCTCTGCCAAAACTAAATGCTGGCCCCATACGATAACTTGCTAACGGCTTAAACAAGTAAGCATCCGAAGTAGTTACCTGATCGTTGAGTTGATGCAACGGTGTAAGGTCATCAATTAACCAGAAACCCCGACCTTGTGTTGCGGCAATCAGGTTATCGTTTTTAATGGTAAGATCAGTAATTGGAACAATCGGCAGGTTTAACTGAAATGCTTTCCAACTTGCACCATCATCAAACGATACATACATACCGGTTTCTGTACCTGCATACAACAAACCTTTTCGTTTTGGATCAGCTCGCAACACACGTGTAAAATGTCCGGCATCAATACCATCTGTAATTTTTGTCCAGGTTTTACCATAATCTTTTGATTTGAAAAGATAAGGCTTATAATCGCCTGATTTGTATCGCGTGCCCGCGATGTAAATTCCACCCTTGCTGTGTGGATCAAACTCTACGCTATTAATCATCATCCACTCGGGCATGCCAGTAGGAGTAATTGGTTTCCATTCTTTACCGCCATCGGTAGTAGCATAAACCAAACCATCATCCGATCCGGTAACGATAAAATCTTTTTCGTAAGGAGATTCCGCAGCAGCGAAAATGGTACAATAATATTCTACGCTTGTGTTGTCTTTCGTAATCGGCCCACCGGAAGGCCCAAGTTTTGATTTATCGTTTCGTGTTAAATCCGGACTGATGGTTTCCCACGATTGCCCGCCATTGTATGAAACATGCACGTGATTAGACGTAGTGTATAATTTTTTGGGATTGTGTGGCGAAAAGAAGATCGGGAAGTTCCATTGAAAGCGATACTTCATACCTTCTGCTCCGTGCCCCATGGGGTTATCGGGCCACACGTTTACCGAACGGCTTTCGTGTGTGCGATGGTTTTCCATTTCCAGTAAGCCGCCATAGTTACCGCCATATACAATTTCATTGTCTGATGGATCGGGTGCAAGATGTCCGCTTTCACTTCCGGCCGTTACTTCCCAATCGCTGGCGGTAATAGCTCCACCATCCACACGGTGATAAATGCGTACGGTAGTGTTGTCTTGCTGCGCACCGTAAATCCGGTAAGGAAATGAGTTATCAGTAACTACCCGATAAAATTGGCCGGTAGGTTGATTCTCGTACGTACTCCAATTTTCACCGGCATCAAAACTTATCTGGGCGCCACCATCATCGGCAATAATCATTCGTTGGTTGTCTTCCGGTGCTATCCATAAATCGTGATGGTCGCCATGGGGTGCATTATAGGCCTGAAATGTTTTGCCACCATCTTTGGAACGGTGATACGATACATTCACGACATACACAATATCCTCATCTTTTGTGTCGGCATAAATGCGGGAATAATACCAGGCGCGTTGGCGCAGGTTGCGATCGTCATTTACTTTGCGCCAGGTCTGGCCGGCATCATTCGAACTATACACACCGCCATTTTCATTTTCGATAATGGCGTACACACGATTTGAATTTACAGGTGAAACAGAAATACCCACAATTCCCCAGGTGCCTTTTGGCAAACCACTATTGGTTGTAATGTTTGTCCAGGTATCGCCTCCATCGGTACTTTTCCACATAGCGGAGCCATCGCCACCACTTTCTAAACTATAGGGTGTTCTGCGAATGCGCCAGGTACTTGCATATAGAATGCGCGGGTTGTTTGGGTCGAAGCAGAGATCAACAGCGCCTGCATCGGCATTGGCGAATAGTGTGCGCTTCCAGGTTTTACCACCATCAACTGATTTGTAAACACCCCGTTCTTCTGATGATTTAAAAAGATCGCCCAACACCGCAGCATATACTACATCCGGATTTTTAGGATGAATGCGCACGCGCGAAATGTGTCGTGATTCTTTCAGGCCAATGCCCGTCCAGGTTTTACCGGCATCAACCGACTTCCACATGCCGTAACCGTACGACACATTTCCACGAACAGTTTTTTCGCCACCGCCTACGTAGATCACGTTGTTATCCCACTCGCTAACGGCTACCGCCCCAATCGAGCCACCAAAAAAACCATCCGAAATATTTTCCCAACTGTTGCCGGCATCGGTGGTACGCCAAACACCACCACCGGTTGCTCCAAAGTAAAACAGGTTGGGTTTACCGGGTACCCCGGTAACAGCTGCGGATCGCCCGCCTCTGAACGGCCCGATACTGCGCCACTCCAAGGCGTTGTAAAGTTTTTCATCGTAGGTAAGGGTTGCTGCTTTGGGCAGCGCACCCTTTTTCTGGGCTTGTACCCCCCAACACAAAAGCAGCAGGGGTAGTAACAGAATTTTCTTCATAGGTAAGGATTTAGATTTCTTTAGGATAGATAAGAGGCGATTATAAGTTGATTTTTGAAATGGTTAGATTCTTTTTTTACAAGTGGCGATAGGTGTAACCATCAGCAAGATTGGATTTTAATAAAACTCACTATTTTGAGCCAAAATCGAAAATAATGCATTCAAAGAACAACCTGACGCAACTATTTAGTGTACCGGTAATAGTAGCGGCTTTAGGCTACTTTGTAGATATCTACGACCTGTTGCTTTTCAGTATTGTACGAATCTCCAGTTTAAAGTCGATGGGGGTTTCCGATTTGGAGATGATGGCCACGGGTGAGTTTTTGATTCGGGTGCAAATGGCAGGCTTGCTGGTGGGTGGAATTATCTGGGGAGTTATGGGCGATAAGCGCGGACGATTGTCAGTGCTGTTCGGATCAATATTACTTTACTCGCTTGCCAACATTGCAAATGGATTTGCTGAGACAGTAACCCAGTATGCGGTGTTGCGATTTATTGCCGGTATTGGTTTGGCGGGTGAATTGGGTGCGGGTATTACATTGGTATCGGAAACACTTCCAACAAAACTGCGTGGTTATGGAACTACCCTGGTTGCTTCAGTTGGTTTGATGGGTGCCGTACTAGCCAACTATGTTGCCAAAGCTTTTGATTGGCAAGTAGCTTATTTTATTGGAGGTGGTTTAGGTTTAATTTTATTAATAGCCCGTGTAAGTGTTTTTGAGTCGGGTATATTTTTGAAAGTGAAAGAACAACAAGTAGAACGCGGTAACTTTTTTCAGTTGTTTAATCAGCAGCAACGGTTTATTAAGTTCTTAGGTTGTATTTTAATCGGGTTACCCATCTGGTATGTGATCGGCATTCTCATCACCTTCTCGCCTGAGTTTGCCGGTGCCATGAACATAACCGGTATTGTGGCAGGCGATGCCGTTATGTTCAGTTACATTGGTCTTGCTGCTGGCGATATGAGCAGTGGTTTGTTAAGTCAGATTATTCGCTCGCGCAGAAAAACTGTTTTCTTGTTTATACTGCTAACGCTGGTATTTATTTTAGTTTATCTCTATGCACCCATTACAAGTTCTACCCAGTTTTATATCGTTTGCTTTCTATTGGGTTTTGGTATTGGTTATTGGGCTTTGTTTGTAACCATTGCAGCTGAGCAATTTGGTACTAACCTGCGGTCAACCGTGGCTACCACGGTGCCGAATTTTATCAGAGGTACTGTTATACCGCTCACATTATTATTTCAGTTTTTCCGTACTGATTTCGGAATATTAACAGGGGCCCTGATTGTAGGGGTTATTACCATTGCCATAGCATTTTGGGCATTGCGCCTGATAGATGAAACTTTTGGCCGGGATTTGAATTTTTTGGAAGAAGATTAGGTAAAGTCGCACCAACTCAAAATTATCTATCCAAGTATTGATAGTGCAAGGCTGCGCTGTGTTTCGGGTAATTATAAGTCAATATTTATCCTTTCAAATAACTTCTTACATGAAGGAAAATTAATGGTAACCGTATTGGTAAATTGCGTTTCGGTTTTGCCAAAAATGGCTAATAGATAGAATAACAATGGTGTTGCTTTATAGATTGGGGTTACCGGGCATATTTTTAGGAATAGTCTTTTCGGCTGTTGGTCAAAACCTGGGCACTATTGATAGCCTGCACAGAAGCCGTACAAACGAATCTACCGTAGCGCAATTTGATTTGTTAAATGCAATCGGTTTCGAATACCGTTATTCTTATCCTGACAGTACCATTTTTTATTGTTCAAGGGCTTATGAATTAGGCAAACGCATTCGTGTTGAAAAGAATCTTTCCAAGCCTTTAAGTTTTATAGGGTTGGCGTATGCCAACAAGGGCGTGTATAGTAAGTCGGCCGAATACCACGAACGGGCAATACAAGTAGCAATTGATCAACAAGATTCGGTACAGTTGGGTTTTGGTTACAACAACCTGGGCCGCATGTATTTTGATGGTGGAGACCTGGTGCGCGCTTCCGATAACCTGGTGCGCTCACGCGATATTTTTGAGGTACTTCAGGAAAAACTGGGGTTAGCCTATGTGTATCGAAGTTTGGCTAATCTTTATAAATCACAAAATCAATTTGATCAAGCCGTTGAAATGTCAACCCGCGCCTATGAATTGCGAAAGCAATTGGGCGACAAGCGAAGTATTGTTTCTTCTTTGCTGGAGTTAGGTTTGATTTATGAATCGATGGATAATACAGAAATGGCGTTGCAAAAAATGCGGTTAGCCGATTCCATTGCCCGCCAGGTAAACGATCGTGTAACGCTTGCCGAATTGGACTTGGGTATGGCCGAGATTCTGTTCGATGAAAACCAACTGGATGAAGCATACGCAAAAGCAACAGAAGTGCTAACCATAATTACCGACCTGTCAAACCAAAAATTATTCATCAGGTCTTCACTTATTAAGGCGCGGTACCTGGCCTCAAAGAAAAAGTATGCCGAAGCGTTAGCGATCTTTGAAGAGATCATATCAAAAGCAGAAAGCTCGGGTAACCTTGTGTATCAGATTGAAGCTACCCAGGGTGCTGCTGCCTGCCATGTACAATTGGGTAATCATGGTAAAGCACATGAATTGAATGACAGATCTGAAATTCTGGAAGAAAAAGTTAAGAATACAGATTTGCAACAGCAGATTGAGCGGTTGCAATTTCAATTGCAAATTGAAAAGAAGGAACGCGAGAATGCGCTGCTTAAATCAGTGCAGGTAAAAAACGAAACTTTACTTTCGGCCCAACGATTTCAAAACCGGCTGTTAATCGGGCTGATTATTTCAGTTACAGCAGCCATGTTTTTTTTCTGGAGTTTTAGCCGCAAGCGAAAACTTATTAACCAGCAATTGAAGGTTCAAAACCATCAGCTAAGTGAATTGAACAATGAAAAAAATTCACTTATGAATATTGTAGCCCACGATTTAAAAGCCCCGTTAAACCGAATTTTGGGTTTAACACAAGTGTTGGAACTGGAGGGTGAGTTATCGCCTAAGCAGAAAGAATATCTCCAAATGATAAAAAATTCAACGCGATCTGGTACTAATCTGATTATCGACTTGCTGGATGTTAATGCCATTGAAGAAAAGGGAAGTGCACCGGTAGGCGCCAGTATTAATCTAAAAGATTGGTTTGATGAACGGATTAAAACATTTCAATTGGCTACAGATGCCAAACAACTAAAATTAGAAGCAGACAACCGCGCTCCACAATCATTTATAACCAATGCCGATTTTCTGAGTAGAATTTTTGACAACCTGCTTTCAAATGCCATCAAATTTTCGCCCGTAGGTAAAACCATTCGCGTAGTGGTGTTTGCCGAGCATAACCAGTTAAAGTTGGGGATTAGCGATGAAGGTCCCGGATTTTCTGAAAACGATAAACAGTTGATGTTTCAGAAATTCAAAAAATTATCGGCCCGACCTACGGGAGGTGAGAGTTCTAACGGATTAGGATTGGCTATTGTGAAAACCCTGGTTGACCGATTAAACGGTAACATTAAGTTGGAAAGCAAACCTGGGCACGGTGCATCATTTACAGTTACTATTCCGGCATTGCCAAAATAATTTTTACACATGGCTTAAACTCAAGCATACTGTGGGTGTCTAAGCTCAAAAAATGATAAACGTATGAACAAGCACATTTTTATTTTTTCAATACTGAGTTTGGTAAGCATGGCCCTTTATGCACAAGATGCTACCCCGCGTGTTAATGCGCGACAAAAAGCACAACGCGCACGCATTGCAGAAGGAAGAGTTGATGGTGATTTAACTGCTACTGAAGCGGCTGCCCTAAACCGGCAACAACGGCATATCAGAAGAACTGAACGAAGAGCAAAAGCAGATGGCACTGTTACCGTTGCAGAAAAAAGAAAGATTAACAGAAAGCAGAACCGCGCCAGTCGCAATATTCGCAGGGCGAAGCATAATTCGATAACACCTGCTAATTAATCAAATAAAAAAAAGAGAGCTGGTCAAAACTGGCTCTCTTTTTTTAGGTGGCAACTAACTAAATGGAATCTAAAGCCTGAGTCAAATCCTGAATTAAATCGTCACTATCTTCAACCCCAATACTCAGCCGGATTAAGGAATCACTCAATCCGTTTTTTTCACGCTCTTCTTTCGGAATGCTGGCGTGGGTCATGGAGGCCGGGTGATTAATGAGCGACTCCACGCCTCCCAACGATTCGGCCAATGAAAACAATTGAACAAGTTCCATTAATGCTTTCGCTTTTTCAAGGCTGTCGTTTTTTAAAGTGAACGACAACATGCCACCGAAATCGCGCATTTGTTTTTTTGCTGTTGCGTGGTTGGGATGATCAGTAAACCCGGGCCAGTAAACCTGTGCTATTTTGGGGTGCTGCTTTAAAAAATTTGCAATTATTTGTCCATTGGTACAGTGGCGCTCCATGCGCAAGTGCAAGGTTTTAATGCCGCGCAAAACCAAAAAGCTATCTTGTGGGCCGGGTACTGCCCCACATGAGTTGGCAATAAATGACAGTTCTTGATACAACTGATCATCATTAACTACCAATGCTCCCATAATTACATCGCTGTGGCCACCCAGGTATTTAGTTACGGAGTGCATTACAATATCGGCACCCAAGGCAAGCGGGTTTTGTAAATAAGGCGATGCAAACGTATTATCAACAGCTACCCATACATTGTTTTTTTTAGCCAATGCGGCACAAGCTTCAATATCAATAATCCGCATAAGCGGATTGGATGGTGTTTCCAGCCAAAGCAGTTTGGTTTTGGAGTTAAGGTAGGGAATCAGGTTTTCGCTTTTGGTCAGGTCGATAAAATGAAATTTGATTCCGAATTTTTCGTACACCCGTTTAAACATTCGGTACGATCCACCATATAGATCATTGCTGGTAATTACTTCATCGCCCGGGGCCAATAATTTAATTACCGCATCGGTGGCGCCCATGCCCGATGAAAAGCAGATACCATGTTTACCATTTTCCAGCGCGGCAATACTTTTTTGTAGCGCATTACGGGTTGGGTTGGCTCCCCGTGCATATGCATAGCCCTTGTGTTTGGCTGGCGATTCCTGTACATAGGTAGAGGTTTGGTAGATTGGGGTCATAATAGCCCCTGTAGTAGGGTCTGGCTCTACACCTGCATGCACGGCTTTGGTTCCGAATTTCATTTTTTCATGTTTTTGCAATTATACAACCCTTGCTATTAATTCATAAACCAGTAGTGGTGTAATTCTTATTTTAAAGTGTCATAAAATCTTGTAGCTTGTATCTCTCTGTCTGATACGTAGCTTTAAATCTAACCCCTAAACCGTTTATGATTCCCCACAAATCATGGCTGACCTTAGGCATTTTATGCCTTGTATTTTTCTATACAAAGGGCCAAAACTCAGTTGGAATTGGTGTTACCAACCCCAACAAAAATGCAGTGCTGGAATTGGCATCACCATCCAACAACCAGGGGCTTTTGGTACCCAGGCTTACTACGCTACAACGCACGGATGCCACCTTTACAGGCGGGCTTACAGCTACCGATAAAGGATTGTTGGTGTTCGATAGCGATGTAAATAAGTTTTACTATTGGAGCGGTACAGTCTGGACTGCGCTGGAGGATGGAACCACCGGAACCGGAACTGTAACTACCATTTCTACTGGAACTGGTTTAACAGGTGGCCCTATTACAACCACTGGAACCATAAGCCTTGCTAATACCACTGTAACCCCAGGCACGTATGGCGCAGCCACGCAAGTGCCCCGCATTGTGGTGGACGCTCAGGGAAGGATTACAGGAGTTACCCTGGAGGCAATTACCGGCACCTTGCCGGGAGGTGCTGCCGGTGGTGATTTAACCGGAATCTATCCTAATCCCACTATAGCAAACAATGCTATTACAAGTGCAAAAGTTTTGGACGGCACGATTGTTACCGCAGATTTGGCTGACGGTTCTGTTAACTCAGTTAAAATTCTGGATGGCTCCATTATGACTGCCGATGTTGCGGATGGCGCCATAACAACAACTAAAATTTTAGATGGAACTATAACCAATGCCGATCTTAATGCCACTGCCGCAATTGCAGTATCAAAACTTGCAGCGGGTACGAGCGGCCAGGTTTTAACTACCAATGCTGGTGGCACCCCCGTATGGACTACCCCGGCATCGGGCGGAACAGTTACAAATATTGCTACCGGCACGGGCTTAACGGGTGGGCCTATTACAACTACAGGAACTATTAGTTTGGCAAACTCGGGAGTTACAGCAAATACCTATGGTTCCGCTACTCAAGTACCCGCCTTTGCGGTGGATGCCACCGGAAGAATTACAGCAGTTACCCCCACCACCATAGCGGGCGTAGCCCCCGGAGGTGCAGCCGGTGGTGATTTAACAGGATTCTATCCTAACCCAACCTTGGCCACCGGTGCTGGAAACAGCTTGGTAAGTTCTATTAACAATGCAGCTACAACAGGAACAATTAATAGTAATCGTTTAGCCCCGGCAGTCGTATTGGAAACTGAAACTCCGGTAGGAGGCGATATTTCCGGAACCTTTGCATCGGGATTAATAATTAATAACGGATCTGTTACACCCTCCAAAATTGCGCCTGGTATTAATGGCCAAATATTAACCACCACAGCAGGTGCTACCGCCTGGACAACGCCTGCCTTCGGAACAGTAACAAGTATAACGGCCGGAACCGGATTAACCGGAGGTACTATTACTACCGCAGGAACGCTGGGTTTAACTAATACAGGCGTAACAGCTAACACATACGGCTCGGCAACACAAGTACCCGTGTTTACAGTTGATTTGCAAGGCAGGATAAGCGGAGTTACCAATACAGCCATTGCAGTGGCGCCCAGCGGTACGGCCGGTGGCGATTTAAGTGGCACCTATCCCAACCCACTTATAAACAATAATGCGATTACGTCAGCAAAAATTGCTGACGGAACAATTGCAGACGCTGATATCAGTACAACTGCAGCAATTGATGTTTCTAAACTTTCGGTGGGTACGGTAGGACAAGTACTTACCACTTCGGGTGGCGGTATTGCGCAATGGTCAGCACCGGGTGGAACGGTATTAATTCAGGCTAACGGAACAAGAAACCTGATGGCGGGCTCACCTATCGGAACAATCACGTCCGGTACCGACAATGCATTTTATGGCTCATTTGCCGGTAGTGCCAATACCACCGGAAATTATAACGTAATTATGGGTACCCAGGCCGGGCAAAACAAAACATCGGGCGATTTAAATACGCTGATCGGTTGGCTTGCCGGCAGGGCAGTAGGGCATGATGCAACTTTTAATGGCAATACCTTTATTGGTGCACAGGCAGGTCAAAATTCAACGGGCGGGCCCAATACTTTTCTGGGTGAAAAATCGGGCCAAAACAATACGTCCGGAACGCAAAGTGTTTTTGTAGGCAATCGTGCTGGCATAACCAACACAACCGGAGGGCAGCATACCATTTTGGGGTACTTTGCCGATGTTAGTTCTAATAATTTACAAAATGCTACTGCTATCGGTTACAATACTATTGTTAATGCGACCAATAAAGTACGCATCGGCAATACGGCAGTTACCGTTATTGAAGGCCAGGTTGGTTTCACGGCTGCATCCGATAAACGTTTGAAAGAAAATATAACAAGCCTAACAGCGGGGCTCGACTTTATTTCAAAACTGAAACCAGTTAGTTATCAGATGAAAGACTTTGCAGATAAGCGAACAAACTGGGGATTTATAGCACAGGATATTGAAGCAATTGTTGGAGATTCTAATGCGATTGTAACTGTAGGTGGAGATGCAGACCGGACCTTAGGCTTACGCTACACTGATTTTGTGGCACCATTGGTTAAGGCTGTTCAGGAACAACAAACAGAGATTGAAGAATTAAAGGCGATGTTGTATGAATACCGGGTCGAATTGGAAGCACTTAAAATACAGGCGTCCAAAAAAGCGGTTAGGCAGGTTGATAACAAACATGTGCGAAGAGCCAACCGCGAGGCAAAAATATTGGCTGCAACCTCCCCAAAATAGGGGATTTTGTACCAAACCGATTACCTGCTGTAGGCTATTGCTATGAATACTGTTACCTTGAATATCAGACTTTCAAAAAGCAAGATTATGAGCAAGTTTACGCTATCCATCTTTCTGTTACTGGCGGGCCGTGTAGCTTTTGGCCAGGTAGGTATTGGCACCGGCAACCCCAACCCAAAAGCGGTATTGGAATTAAATTCGCCCAACAATAACCAGGGCTTTTTGGTACCCCGGCTTTCAACCACTCAACGTACAGCCATAACGCTTACAACTGCCGATAAAGGGTTGTTGGTATTTGATACAGATGCTAATCGATTTTTCTTTAGTAATGGTACCACGTGGGTAGCCATAGAAGATGTAGCTTCAGGAAGCGGTACTGTAACCAGTGTTGCAACAGGAGCAGGATTAACCGGAGGGCCTATTTCAACATCGGGCACAATTTCGTTGGCCGATGGTGGAGTTACAACGGTTAAACTTGCCGACAACTCGGTAAATAGTTTAAAAATTATAGACGGAGCCATTACGAATGCCGATGTAAATGCAACGGCTGCTATTGGAGTTTCCAAGTTGGCTGGCGGCACCAACGGGCAGATATTAACTACAGTTGGCACTACACCCCAATGGAGTACAATAGCCATCGGAACTTTAACCAGCCTGACAGCCGGAACGGGTTTATCAGGCGGAACCATTACTACAACTGGTACAATCGGGTTAGCAAATACTGCGGTAACACCCGGAGCGTATGGCTCGCCCACCCAGGTTGCAACATTTACAGTAGATGCCCAAGGCAGGCTAACAGCAGCCGGAAATACGAACATAACCGGGGTAGTGCCAGGTGGAGCAGCCGGGGGTGATTTAACAGGACTCTATCCTAACCCAACGGTAGTAAACAGTGCGATTACCAGCGCAAAAATTGCCGATGGTACAATTGTAAATGCCGATATAGGAGCCACTGCTGCCATAGGAGTTTCTAAATTGGCAGCAGGTGCCAATGGGCAGATATTAACAACCGCATTAGGCATACCCACCTGGAGTACACTTGCATTGGGCTCTGTTACGAATATAGCTACGGGCACTGGTTTAACCGGAGGTCCAATTACAACCACAGGTACCATAGCCCTTGCCAACACTACAGTAACGGCTGGGGCGTATGGTTCGCCCACTCAGGTTCCTACATTTACGGTTGATGCCCAAGGTAGATTAACAACAGCCGCAAATACAACCATTACCGGTGTAGTACCAGGTGGAGCAGCCGGGGGTGATCTTGGCGGAACATTTCCCAATCCAACAGTAGCCCGTATTCAAAACAGAGCAGTTTTAAATACAGCTCCATTAACAGGGCAGGTTTTAAAATGGAATGGAACAGCCTGGGCACCCGGGATTGATGATAACACCGTATTTGCCCTTCCATATATTGCTACAGTCGCCTCTGGTGGTCCTTTGCTTTCATTAACAAATACTGGTGGTGGTTATGGCGGTCATTTTGTGATTAATAATGCGAGCAGCAAGGATTATGCAGTTACAGCAATTTCAGATGGAAATCCGGGAGGGGCCGGGTTATTTGCGTACTCAAATGCTACTGGTACTGGAGTTGCAATTCAAGCTACTAATCTGGGGCTTGGCCCAACAATTTATGCGGTGTCCAATAATACTGGAACTAACCTGCCAACCATTGAGGCCGAATCAAATGCAGTTAATGCTGCAATAAGAGGTACAGGACCAACTGGAATTGGTGTATGGGGAAGAGGTGGTTTAGCTGGTGCAAATGGCGTGGGTTATGGTACAGTTGGGCAGTATTTGGGTTCCGGAATAGGTGTTGGAATTTTCGGAACTTCAACTGCCGAAGGCTATGCAGGACTTTTTTCTGGAAGAGTGAATATTTCAGGAGCAACAACTATAACTGGAACGCTGAATGTGTCTGGCACCGTAACTAAAGGTGGTGGTACATTCAAGATTGATCATCCGCTTGACCCTACTAATAAATTTTTGTATCACTCTTTTGTAGAATCTCCAGATATGAAAAATATTTATGACGGTGTGGTTTTATTAGATGCTTCAGGTGAGGCAACCATTGAGCTTCCGTCATATTTTGAAGCTTTAAATAAGGACTTTAGATACCAATTAACTTGTGTGGGTGGGTATGCCCAAGTTTACATTGCCAATGAAATTTCAAACAACCGATTTCGCATTGCTGGCGGAAAGCCAGGATTAAAAGTTTCGTGGCAAGTAACGGGTATAAGAAAAGACCCTTATGCAGAAAAGAACCGGGTACAAGTTGAAGTAGATAAAACCGGAGATGAGCGCGGGAAATACTTGTACCCATCTGCTTATGGTGCACCGGAGTCGATGGGTGTAAATGCAATTAAATTATCGCCCGAACTTGATAAAATATTTAAAATGCAAAAGTAATTATATGAAGAACAGCCTGCTGTTGCTAAATCTGATAATAGGGATAGCTGCCTATGCCCAGGACGTAACCATTATACCCGGAACTACCGTAACCATCACTACGGGCACCACCTTTACAGTTGGTAACGCTCTTACCAATGATGGCACGCTTGTTAACAATGGCTCCATCTTAATTGGTGGACAATGGATTAACAATGGAACCTACACACCTGGTACAGGTGCTATCACTTTTAACAGCACCGCACCCGTGCAGGTAATCAATCACAATGCGCAAGCTTTTAATACACTCACTATTTCGGGTGGTGGGGTGAAGCAATTCCTTGCTGACATTATAATTAACGATGAACTGATTTTAACAAGTGGAATTCTGGAGTCATCCAACAATGCTAAAATAAATTTTAGTTCATCTGCAGGTTTTAGTGGAGGATCGGATGCATCACACATAAAAGGCACAGTGCAACGAGCAGGACAAGGTGATTTAATTTTTCCTGTTGGCAATGGTACAAACTACTTGCCTGTTGAGTTGATAAATGCCGGTGCAGGAACCAATGCCTCTTTTACCTTGCATGAAATTACTAATGAAGTACTGACCCGAGATAATTCGTTAGCATCCATTTCTGATCAACGGTATTGGGAACTCACTTTGCAAGGAGGAAGCCTTGCTCAAAGTAAAATTAAACTTCCTGCTAATGGTGAAGGTTTCTCTAATCTGGATGGAGTTGTAGTTGCTGGTAGTGCTGCTGCATTAGGCCCGTATGCAAGTCTTGGAAATTCAGGTTTTACAGGCACACCCGCTTCAGGTTCTGTACTCAGTAATCTGGCGCCTACTGTTTCGTTCTATACATTGGCGGTAGCTAATACCGACAACACCATTAATGTATTCAATGCCGTATCTATATTAGAAGATGGTAAAAACGATTATTTCCAAATTCTGAACATTGATAAGTATCCCAATAATGCGGTAACTATTTTTAACCGTTGGGGCGACCGGGTGTTTCAGATGAAGGGTTATACTAATACCGTTCGCGAAAAGCGTTTCAACGGATTGTCAGACGCAGGTAATGTGTTGCCATCTGGAACCTATTTCTATTCAATTAGCCTCGGTGATGGTTCCGACACCAAAACCGGATACCTGCATCTTAAATAACCCGATTAATATCGAACTTCTCCAGGTAATCGGCTACGCGCCTTACAAAACTTCCGCCTAACGAACCATCTACCACACGGTGATCATACGAGTGTGATAAAAATACCTTGTGACGAATGGCAATCGCATCTCCGTAAGGTGTTTCAACCACGGCTGGTTTCTTTTGAATGGCACCCACAGCCATAATACCCACCTGCGGTTGCATGATAATAGGGGTGCCCATCACATTGCCAAAAGATCCTACGTTGGTAATGGTGTATGTACCGCCACTTAATTCATCGGGTTTCAGTTTGTTTTCGCGGGCACGCTTAGCAAGATCATTTACCGCTTTAGCCAAGCCGGTAATGTTAAACTGATCGGCATTTTTTATTACGGGTACAATCAGGTTACCCGATGGTAAGGCTACGGCCATACCAATGTTAATGTCTTTCTTTTTAATGATCTTATCGCCATCCACCTGAATGTTAATCATCGGAAAATCTTTGATGGCCTGAACGATGGCTTCAATAAACACCGGTGTAAAGGTTAACGAATCACCCTCGCGTTTTTGAAACTCATGTTTCATTTTGTTGCGCCAGAATACGATGTTAGTCATGTCGGCTTCTACAAACGAAGTAACGTGTGGCGAAATACGTTTGGAGTCAACCATGCGCTCGGCAATCATCTTGCGCATGCGGTCCATCTGTATTATTTCATCACCGGCTGCTACTGATGCCGGTACAAGTGGAGCACTGGATGCAAACGAAATGGATTGACCGAGTTTTCGATTTTGCAGGTAACCCAATAAATCTTTCTTTGTTACACGACCTTCGCTTCCGGTGCCGGGTATAGTTTCAAGTTCAGCCAACGCAATCTTCTCTTCTTTTGCGATATTTTTCACCAACGGTGAATAGAAACGAGTGGCTGATTTAAAATTGGTGGTGAGATGTACACCATTGCCATTAGTAGATGCTGATGCCGCAACTTTCACTTCCGATTTTGTAACGGGCACTGGTGCTGTTACTTCAGTCACTTCTGCTTCTGCTTCAATTTCAATAACAGCAATTGGTTTACCTACTTGCACCACAGCTCCTTTCTCAGCTAGGATTTCTTTTAACACCCCGGCATGTGTGGAGGGAACTTCTGTATCTACTTTATCAGTAGCAACTTCCAATACCGACTCGTCTTGCTCTATTTTATCGCCTGGTTTTTTAAGCCATGAAAGTATGGTGGCTTCCATAATGCTTTCACCCATTTTGGGCATGATAAGTTGCACCTGCGCCATAATTCAATCGGTTGTTTTAGCTGCGCAAGTTAACATTTTTAGCAGGAAAGAAACAGGCCGTAGCTGATTTGGAAATTGCTGACCATAACCTTACTACTTTAGGCAGAAGCGAACAATTCAAGAATAAAATGTTGGCAAATGGATTAATACAATATTGTTTACGCGTTACCGTAAACGTGTTGCGTTATCCGATTTATAAGTGGCTGTTACTTGATTACAGTTACCTTGGTTGCACTCAGGCCTTTTGGGCTGCGTTCAACTTCAAACTGAACCTTATCGTTTTCTTTGATGGGCGATGAAAGTGCATTTAGATGAACAAAAACGCTTTCGCCCGATTGAGAATCTTTAATAAAACCGAAACCTTTGGATGTATTAAAAAAAGCTACCGTGCCTGTGCGTCCATCGCCAATGGGATTTGCACTACCGGTATTGCGCGAGCCAATTACAATATCTTCGGCCTTAATTACTGTTTTTTTGCGTGTTAAATCGGGCGGAGTGGAGGTGATGTTCCCGTTCTCATCTACATAGGCAAGCATATCTTCGAACGACTTTCCGCTTGAGTTTGCTTTCCGCTCTTCCTTGCGTTGCTCTTTTTCTTGCCTTTTTTGAAGTCTTTTTTTCTCTAGTTCTTTTTTGTTGAATGTTTCTTGTGGTCGGGCCATGTGGTTGGTTTAGTCTTACAATTATTTAATCCTGTTATTCAGGTCGAGATGGCGCGCCATCAGTTCGCTTATGTTCGGTGCCAAAGGTAAGCAATTCTAATGGCTAATTCTGAATTATTGCGGCAAACTCTGCCGGATCAGGTTTAATACGGCCGCACTTGCCAATTTAATATTCAACATCCTGTCTTTTGTTAGCTGTAATTTTTTAGTTACGGTTTGATGTTTATCGCTGTAGGCAATCCAAACGGTACCTACTGGTTTATCGGGTGTAGCACCGCCCGGCCCGGCAATGCCACTGGTGGCCACGCCAATGTCGGTACTGAATTTTGCGCGCACAATGTTGGCCATTTCAATAATGGTAGGCTCACTTACTGCTCCGAACTTTTCAAGGGTTTCGGGTTTAACCCCAAGTTGCCGCATTTTAATTTCGTAGGCATAGGGAATCATCGTTCCCAAAAAATATTCTGAACTGCCGGGTACGCTGGTAATCAAGTGCGATAAATAACCACCGGTACAACTTTCAGCAATACTCAGTGTGAGTTTGCGCTCGCGTAACGTGCGACCCAGCACTACTTCAATCGGATCATCACCATAGCCATAAATAAACGGGCCTACATACTCTTTTAGTTGATCAATCAATTGATTGGTTTCGCTTTCAAGTTGTGATAGAGAGTCTCCGAATCCCGTAAGGCGCAATTTAACTTCGCCCAGGCTGGGTAAGTATGCCAGTTTAATGTGTGAAGGTAGGGCATTTTCCCACGCTGCAATTTTTTCGGCCAGAAATGATTCGCCAATACCAATGGTGCGAATTACTTTATGATGGATAACCGGTAACTGATATTTTTTTGCAAGACGTGGAAGCACCAACTCAGTCATCATCTTTTTCATTTCGTGCGGTACGCCTGGCATCGACATAAAAACTTTGTCATCTTTATCGAACCACATGCCGGGTGCAGTGCCTATTGCATTGGTGATTTTTATGCAGGCCGTTGGTAATGCTGCCTGCTGGCGATTGAGCTCCGTTAGTTCGCGCCCACGACTTTTAAAAAACTCAGTTACTTCAGCCAAAGCCTCATCGTGCATTTTAAGTTCGCAGTTGAAATATTTTGCGAGACAGGGCTTGGTAAGATCATCGCTGGTAGGGCCCAGGCCACCGGTAATCAGAATTACATCGGCACGCTTTTCTGCTTCCGCGAAAGCGGTAAGAATTTCGCTATCAAGATCGCCCACGGTAGTTTTGCGAACAACCTTAATCCCGATTTTATCCAACTCCACACTCATCCATTGCGAATTGGTATCCACAATTTGGCCATATAATATTTCATCGCCTATGGTTAATAACTCGGCTTGTATTTTTTTCACAGTAACTACACTTTTAAATTAGATTGCAAATTAACCTTTTCATATTACTCGGGTGATTACCACAATCAAAATAAGTCATCTAATCACACATTCTTTTTTATACCTTCGTTTCCGAAAATACATAAACATGAAATCAGTAATTATTGTTTTATCATTTTTGATGATGGCCTGTACAACTGTTCAAATTAATCAGGCGCTTTCAGATGCCAACAAAATGATGACGGGCGAAAAGCCACTGACCACAGCCGAGGTAGGCGATGGATTGAAAGAGGCTTTAATAAAAGGCATCTCGAACGGATCGGATATTGTATCGCAGTTGGATGGCTATTTCAAAAATCCAGAGATAAAAATCCCCTTTCCACCCGATGTAAAAAAAGTGGAAGACCGGTTGCGGCAACTGGGCCTCGGTGGCGAAGTAGATAAATTTGTAATGACACTTAACCGTGGTGCCGAAGAAGCAGCTAAAGAAGCAAAGCCTATTTTTATTTCGGCCATTAAACAAATGACAATTGAAGATGCGTGGGGAATTTTAAAAGGCGAGGAGAATGCAGCTACTCAATACCTGCAACGAACCACCACTACGCAATTAAAAGAAAAATTTGCCCCGGTGGTACAAAGTGCACTTAACAAGGTAAACGCCACTAAATATTACGGTGATCTTGTTACCCGCTACAACAGCATACCGATGGTACAAAAAGTAAATCCCGATTTGAATGACTATGCCACCGACATGGCCATTCAAGGATTGTTTACGATGATTGCCAAAGAAGAAAAAAACATCAGACAAGATCCAGTTGCCCGCACTACCGATTTATTGAAACGGGTATTCGGATCGCAGAAATAAAATTTTTGTAACTTCGAAGCGCATGAAATCGATAGACGATAAAATTTCAAAACTTTCGCCCAAAGCTCTACGGGAACTTGAGGATTTTATTGATAAACTTCTAAGGCAAATTGATACCAACACTCAAAAAAAATTGAGTCAGGATTGGGCTGGCGGACTAAAAGATTTTAAAAGTCAATACTCCGCGTTAGACTTACAAAAGAAGGCCTCAGAATGGCGAAACCAATAAACTTTTTGTTGGATTCTAATATCTGGCTTGAACGGTTATTGGAGCAAGAAAAATCTGAAGAGGTAGGACAATTACTTGCAACTGTACCAGCCCACCAACTCGGGATTTCTGATTTTTCACTTCATTCGATAGGAGTAATATTGTTTAAGCTAAAGCGGGCTGAGTTGTTTAACCGATTCATAACCGATCTCTTCTCCGAAGGCAATGTTATGCTCTATCGCTTATCAGTTAATGAACATGTTACTTTGTTAGATGTAAGTTCTCGTTATAATCTTGATTTTGATGATTCCTACCAGTACCAATTGACGAAAAGAAACAGTTTAGAGTTTGTAACTTTTGATAGTGACTTTAATCGAACTGATTTAATGCCACTATCGCCACTAACAGCACTTGAATTATTTAGAAAATTATGACTTCACACCACGCACTACTTACCAAAGCAATTGAAGCGCTGCATGCGCGCACGTTTTATGCGGCCTATCCGGAACATCCCGCACCTGCCATTTATGGCGAAACAGCCGATGCAGATGGACAAGCCAAGTTTAAAGAAACATTAGGCAAACGGTTTACAGAATTAAAACAAACCGGTGAAAGCAGTTGGGCCGGACAGGAAGAATCGCCTTACCTGCAACAACCGTTAAATGTTTCATATCCGGTTTTTACAACCGATGTTTTGATTTCAAAATCAAAAACTGCTTTTCATGAGTGGCGAAAAGTCTCGAAAGATGATCGTGCTTCGATTCTGGTTGAATCATTGGAACGAATCAAAAAAAGATTTTTTGAAATAGCGTATGCCACCATGCATACTACGGGCCAAGGATATATGATGGCCTTCCAAGCATCGGGCCCACATGCGGCCGATCGCGCACTGGAAGCCATTGCCGCTGGCTACGAAGAACTTTCACGTGTGCCCGGTGCAGCACTTTGGGATAAACCGATGGGTAAGTTCAATATTCAGTTAAGTAAAGAATGGCGTGCAGTACCTAAAGGGATTTCGGTGGTGATTGGTTGCTCTACTTTTCCTACTTGGAATTCCGTTACCGGGATTTACGGAAGTTTGATTACTGGAAATACGGTGATTGTAAAACCACATCCGGGTGCTATTCTTCCCATTGCCATATTCGTAGCTGAAATACAAAATGTATTGGCCGAACATAAACTCGACCCACATATCTGCCAGCTTGCTGTGGATACGTATGATAAAATGATTACCAAAGAATTGGCCGAGCATACCGATGTAAAACTGATTGACTTTACTGGTAACTCCGCGTTTGGTAGTTACCTAGAAGCATTGCCGGGTAAAACTGTATTCACGGAAAAGACTGGTGTAAATTCTGTGATCCTTGATTCAGCAGAAGACATTGATAAAGTAGCAGCTAACCTTGCGTTCTCGGTTAATCTTTACAGTGGCCAGATGTGTACGGCACCGCAGAACTTTTTTATTCCCGAAGGTGGAATTAAAACTCCATCAGGAGTAGTAACCTTCGATCAGTTTGCTGAAAAGTTTGTGGCCAACATCAATAGTTTGGTTGATAACCCAAAGGCCGGACCATTTGTATTGGGCGCGGTTCAAAATAAAAAGACTTGCGAGCGGGTAGAGGCAGCCGTAAATCTTCCGGGCAAAGTTTGGTTGAAGTCGCGCACGTTCGAAAACCCGATGTTTAAGCAAGCACGGGTAGCTACACCGGTTGTGGTGGAAGTAGATTCGTCCAAAAAAGAAGTTTTCAGCAAAGAACTTTTTGGCCCGATCGCTTTATTGATTAAAACAAAAAACACAGACGAATCCATTGCGTTGGCGCAAGAACTGGCCAGCACACACGGTGCTATTTCGTGCGGAGCCTATACAACCGATTCAGTGGTGCGCGAAAAGATAGCCGATGAGATGGCTTTAGCGGCTACGCCTGTTTCGTTTAATCTTACGGGTGGCATCTACATGAATCAGAATGCAGCGTTCTCCGACTTTCATGTTACCGGAGGTAATCCATCGGGTAATGCATCATTCACAAACCCGGAGTATGTAACCAAACGGTTTACATGGGTGGGGCATCGGGAGCCGGTGAAGGTGTAAGGTTTTGAGTAGTTGTGAGGTGGTGGAGGTAGGATTTTAATGAAAAGAAATGAAATTAGTTTCGTTATTTTATTTAACGGTTGGTTTGATGGCATTAGCTTTTATCATTCCAGTTCTTTCAATTAAGCTGTATTTGCTATGTTCAGTTTTTGGTATTTGTATTTTAAGTCAAAAGACTTATTGGTCAAGTAGAATTTTAAGATACACAATAGGTCTTATAATATTAATATCGCTTTATAATTTCTCTTTAGAAGTAGTTAGTAAGTTGAGTTCGATTTCATTAGATGCATACTATTTACTTCCGAATTTTTTCCAATTCATCGGAATTATTGTTATACCAATAACGGTGCTGTGGTTAATGTATTTGCTTTCTTCATCATTAGATTCAAAAAACCTGCATTGATGCATATGCAGGATACTTTGCTTAATTGTTCATATTCTATCAACTCTACACACGCAGACTCTACCTTCTCGAATTCAACATACTCGTAATCTTTATCCCCATCATAGTCGATACCCAGGCCAGCAGAATTACAAACTCTTTGTACGAGCCACCCACATGTGGTAGTTCTCCGCGCACGCGAGGCAGATACGTCATAAAGAAGATAAACCACACGTAGTACATGAAAACAATCTTGATGGTTTTAAACTTCTTTTCCGATAACCTATCGGTATCAACCCTGTATTGAAACCAGGGCATCAGAAAAATAATCGCGTAAGCAACGAAGCCACCGGCTAACCGGATTGGAATAAGATCATTCCCTGAAAGTAAAATGTAGGAAAGCAATTCAGCCAGGTGAATGGCATGGGCAATAGCGAATACCAGCAAGTACTTGTCGGACAGGATTGCATTTATTTTTACATGCCGGTGATTATGAAACAAGAAGATAAGACTAAAGATTGCCAGCGATGCGCGACCAGAAAACCGGGTAACAGCTTGCAAGGCTTCCAAGGAAGTACCGTAATTGATAACAGCCAGCAAGGCGATGCCTACTTCAATAATTAACGTACTCAGTAAAGCATTTTTAAAATTCATGCTACTAATTTACGAATGGCTTGTAACAATGTGTTCACTTCTGCTTCGGTGTTGTAATAATGAGGCGAAATGCGCAAGGCCCACTCTACTTGCTTGGCATCAAAATCAATCAACGCAAAGTTGCGGTAGCCGATGGAAGTATTGATGTTCAGTGCCCGCAATCCATTTAATATGTCAGGAGCATTGTGATTACGGATTGAAGCCGTAATAATACTGCTCAGGTTTGTGCCTTTATCGAGCAGATTAACACCCGGTATTTCCGCAAGTCCGTTCCGGATTTTTGTGCATAAGAATAAATTTCTTTTTTCAATTTCATCTAACCCTAGTGAAACGGCCAATTCGATTGCTGCCTTGCTTCCCAAGACCAACGGATAGGGTAGCTCCCAATCCTCAAACCTACGCGCATCCATGCGTGGTAAATATTCATCAGGCTTTATCCATTCGGCACCACGCAAGTCAATAAACAACGGTTCGAGTTTCCGTTCAATCACTTTATCGGATACAAATAAAAACCCGGCACCTCGCGGTCCACGCAAAAATTTACGCAGGGTTGCAGTAAAGAAGTCGCACTTTATTTTTTCTACATCAACCGGAATTTGTCCGGCCGATTGGCAACCATCTACTAAGTAATAAATATTGCGTGCCGCGCAAAGCTCGCCTACAAGCTCAACGGGTTGAATCAATCCGGTATTGCTGGGCACATGCGTAAGCGAAACAAGTTTGGGATGATGTTGATCCATCAAACGTTTCATATCATCCACATCCACACCGCCTTCAGGCAAACTGGCAGCGCGAATAATTTTTATACCGAATCTTTTTTGCAGCGATAAGAATGCGAGTTGGTTGGAGATGTAGTCTTCATTGGCCAACAAAATAGAATCGTCTGCATGAAAGGGAATGCATGATAGCGCCCGTGCAAATGAATTGGTGGCGCTGGATGTAAAGGCAATATTGGTGGCTTTGCAATTGAGAAGTTGGGCGGTTGATTCATAGAAACCATTTACTTCGTTAACTTTTAAATCTGCCGCTTCATAACCTCCGGTCATGGCTTCTAATTGCAAATGTTGGGTTATTGCATCTACTACCTGTTGTGATGGTAATGATGCTCCGGCATTGTTGAAATGAATTTTATGGTTGCAGCCCGGAGTTTGCTGGCGGAGAGTTTCAATGTTCATATTGATGTTGCTATGCGGTGTCAGTTATGGTTAGCACTTGAAAGAGGGAATTTGCATTAATCATAATTTTTAACTGTACTTTTTTGTCTTGACACAAAAAAGTACAAAAAAGGTCAAGACAAAAAGATGCTTCCCCCCACTTGCCATCACACCCCCGCCTTTTTGTCGGGCCAGCGCACTTGAGTTTCTAAATAAGTTTTCATGGTAACTTATAAGATTTCGTTCGGCTACTTGTCAGGAAACGATGTAGCTTAGGGTTAGGAGCTTTGCAGTTAATATCAGTTAATAGGCTTAAGTATCAATTTTCTTTCACC
This sequence comes from Cyclobacteriaceae bacterium, assembly GCA_019638355.1. Classification (GTDB taxonomy): domain Bacteria; phylum Bacteroidota; class Bacteroidia; order Cytophagales; family Cyclobacteriaceae; genus ELB16-189. The sequence continues at coordinate 36,524 of JAHBTY010000002.1, read as the reverse complement.
GGCTTCAATCTCTGTTTTGTTCATCAACATCTTTCTGAATTTGCCGGTAGCAAACATTTCGGCTTGGTCGCCATAGTATGCGCTCATTACATTACCCGATTGCCCGGATGGCGAAACTGTAATTCCATTCTCCGCATCGGCAAAGTCGGTAATCTTGCGCAAGGCCGGGCCACCATCTACATGAAAATAACCGGTAGTATCCAAACTAAAATGCAGGTTGTTAATTACTTCACTTCCGCCCGGCACTTCATACGGACCAACATTAAAAAAACTTTGTAAAGGCTTCACCGCATCAAAGGCGTGCTTATGTGTAAGCGTATGAATCTTTCCCCATTTCCAGTAAGCTGGATTTTCGCCACATGTAGCTTTAAGTAGTGCAAGTGTTTTAGTGGCAGCTCTACCAATAATTTCAGCGCGGGTTTCTTTTGCTTCGGTACCTTTTATATCCCACCACGGTGAATTTTCATTGGCAATAAAATGTTCGTAGCTATTCTTTAAAACTGAAGTAGCGGCAATAGCTTCGAAAGCTTCATGCGAAATTTCATCGGCCATTGCCAGTCGCATGGTTTGCGCAAGCAGGTTGTAATAAATGGCCGGAGCTGTCAGATTAGTTTCGTGTTGTCCATTCCAGTTTTCCAACTGGGTTGTAAGTTCATTGAACTCTGCTTGATTCAGTTCTTTTAAGATAGCAGCAAACTGATGTGCGATGTCGGCATGCATGTGTGACGTAACATCCAGTATGGTTGTCTTCACTTCTTCTACAGTCCATTTTTTATTTTCTTTAACCAACTCTTCAATGCGCCCTGCGCGACTGCGTGGATAATAATAGCCTGGATAAAGTACTCCGTCCACACTGTCGGGTTGATTGTTGGCCGAATACACATAACCCCACGGTGGATTTACAGAATGTGGGTTTTTAGAAAAATCATAAAACCCTTGGTACTCATCATTGCCACTGGCGCCATCCAGGAAAAATTTTGAGACTACATGTGCGGGACGGATCGGAAGTTTAGCAACAGCCCACCATGCAATATTGCCGTGTGCATCGGCATACATCAGGTTTAAACCCGGTGCAGAAAAGAGTGAGGCTGCTTTTTCTACATCGTTAAAATTTTGAGAATGATTCAGTTGATAAGCAGCTTGCAACGCGTAGTTCGTTTCGTGGTTGAGCAGCCACCACAACGAAACCGGTTGGGTGTCATCTATAAAATCCAGAATGCCACTAATCACGCGTCCATGCGGTGAAACGGGAATAGTAAGTTCAACAGCTACATCGTCTTTAACTTTGATTATTTCTTTGCGCCACTGCAGGTCAACCCATTCGCCTTTATATTTCACCTGATTGTTGTCGTTGATTTCTTCATAAAAGAAATCGGTATCATCATTTTCAAACATGGTTAATCCCCAACCAGCAAAATGATTTTGACCTAACAACCCAAACGGAATGCCTGCTATGTGGTGACCGTAAAATTTATAACCCGGATACTCCAGGTGGGCTTCGTACCAAACAGCGGGCTGCGCAAAACCAATGTGTGTATCGTTGGAAAGGATAGGTAATCCTGAAGCAGTGCGATCTCCGGCAATTGCCCAACCGTTACTGCCTTGCCAAAGCGGAACGGGAATTTTAGTTAATGCTTCATCAAAAAATGCAATCAAAGAATCGGTGGCTTTTACTTTTCCATCGCCATCAAAATTTTGAATACGCACTGCGTTGGCCGGTGTTTGTACAGCAAGGTCTTTCAGGTATTCACTACCCAATTCATTTTTTATTTTTTCCAAAACCGGATCGGCCCGCAAGCCTTCGGCAAAGCCGAACGACATAAAGCCAACAGCCAAGTAAATATCTTTAGGTTCAAATTCTGTTTTTGGTATTCCGATGATGGAGAACTCAAGTGGTGTTTGGCCGGTGCGTACAAACTCATTGATTCCTTTTTGATAAGCGAGTGCTGCTAGCTGAAAGGTAGCGGTGTCGGCTTGCAGAAATTTTTGTGCATGTGCTTCCGCGAATTCGTTAATGCCCAGCGCACGGAAGAGTTTATCTACTTTTAATAAATCTTTTCCTAACACTTCCGAGAGTCGACCGCTGGCTGCACGCCTGATCATCTCCATTTGGAACAAGCGATCTTGTGCATGCACATAGCCAAGCGCGAAGTAAGCATCGGTTTCATTTTGTGCGTAGATGTGCGGAATACCGTAGTCATCATAATACACGATTACGGGTTCTTGTAATCCGGCAAGCATAAGTTCGCCCGAATAAGTTGGTTTGGTAGTTTGGAGATAAAGGTAGAGGCCGGCAACTACAACGAGTATTAAAATAAGCAGGCCAATAAAAATGCGCTTGATGATTTTCATACGGTAGATAGAATGTTGAAAGTTAGCTATTCTCTGTGCCTTCTCTGCGCCTCTGGGTTAGAAATTTTTACAACAGAGTTCACGGAGATTTATACAGAGCGAAATTTTACAACTATCTTTAGACTTATGAAATGTTTAATCCTTCTACTTTTTCCAATTGCCCTTCTTGCTCAAAACAAGTACGGCCTTACACCCGTCAAACTGAGTGAATACAAACAAAGTGTGAAGTCTAACCCCGATAACGAGCTTGTGAACCTGGCTACTCATATTCCAGGCGTTGTACTCGACATTCGCTATGCCACCACCAACAATTTTACAGGTGAAAAAATTTATAATCTTCCGCGCGCCTATGCCCGCAAACCGGTGGCAGAGGCTTTAAAAAAAATCCAGGCCCATCTAAAAACTAAAGGACTGGGATTAAAAATCTTTGATGGTTACCGGCCATACTCGGCCACGGTTAAATTTTACGAAGTATATGGCGACACTACGTATGTGGCTTCACCGTACAAAGGCTCGCGCCATAACCGCGGCTGTGCGCTTGATCTAACGCTGATTGATTTAAAAACCGGAAAGGAATTGTCCATGCCTACCGAGTGGGATTCATTTAAAAAAGAAGCCTGGCCCGGTACACCCGTGGCCGATCCAACCATCCGTGCCAACCGCAAGTTGCTGATTGATACAATGCAGCAGTACGGCTTTAAAGTAAACAGTTCGGAATGGTGGCATTTTGATTTTGTAGGCTGGCAGAAGTTTGCGGTGCTGGATATTGATTTTGAGGAGCTGGAAAATGATTAGATTAATAGCATTCTTACTTTAAGTGAAATTTCCGGGTAGCACTAATGAAGTAATATAAAAAGTAACCCGAAACAATGCGCATTGCGAAATCTGTGATCCCGTAAATGCTAACCATTCTCCCATTAATTGTATTTTCTACCAGAGCCCCATGGACTGGATTTAGAAAATTAAGGTAGATTCCCGCTCCCTTCCAAAATACTTCCCAAGAGTGTTCTTTGGGATTGGTACTAGGCTGATTTTTTTGAACAGGTTAAAAGTAGAGTTTTTTAATTTTAACCTAACCAAACAGTCAAATGAAAAAGATGCGTTTTACCGAGGCCCAGATTATTGGGATACTCAACGAACAGTCACAACAGGATCAAAAGGTTTCAGAAGTATGCCGCAAACATGGCATAAGCGAAGCTACGTTTTACAATTGGCGTAGTAAATATGCAGGCATGAAAGTAGATGAGCTTAAGCGGCTTAAGGAACTGGAATACGAGAACGCAAGGCTAAAGAAAATTGTAGCAAACCAGAGTCTGGAGATCGATGCCATTAAGGATTTACTTACAAAAAAGTTTTAACGCCTGATCAGAAAGAACACGGCTTGGAGTATCTGGGAGAACACTACCAGATGAGCCATGCTCAGGCGTGTAAGCTGGTGGGGTGTTCGCGAACGAAGAAGTATTATCAAAAGCGAATGCCAGCCAAAGATGCCGTAGTAAAAAAAGCGATTGAAGAAGTTATTGGCAGTAGCCGTAAAGGAAGAATGAAAGTGATTAAGCTCGTACAGAAAAAACATCCAGAACTGGGTGATAGTAAAATCAGAAGAGTGTATGAGAACGAAGGATTCTCGTTGAGTAAAAGATTATGTAGGCGTATCAAGGACAACCCTGCCAATCCTATCTCTATTCCGTTAAGAGCCAACCAGGAATGGGCGATGGACTTCATGAGTGATGCCTTGGATAATGGCCGAAGAATCCGAGTACTTAACATTGTCGATCATTTCAATCGGCAGTGCAAAGGCATTGAAGTGGATTTCAACCTACCAGCTCGAAGGGTAATAGAAATATTGGAGCGAGCAATTGAACGCTATGGTAAACCGCTTAAAATCCGTACCGACAACGGTCCTGAGTTCCGCTCCAAACGATTTCAATTGTGGATGAAGGATAACCACATAGAATGGAGCCGCATACAGAAAGGTAAGCCGCAACAGAATGCCATCATCGAACGCTTCAACAAAACGTATCGCGAAGATGTGCTGGATGCCAATTTGTTTCACACCATTGAACAAGCAAATGACGTGACGGAAAGGTGGGTAGATGACTACAATCACAAAAGGCCACATCAATCGCTCAACTATCAGACCCCGATGGCTTATGCAGCGTAAGGTTTTTTTAAGGCATAAGACTCTTGGAATGATCCAAAAGAAAAGCCCCGCACAAAAGGCAGGGCTTGACCATTCCAGTCGGTTGAACCTAACCCTGACAGGTTGCTCCTCAGCAGAGCCTGTTTCCGTTTCAGTTCAACAATGCAAAATTCAAATCAGTAATCTATATTTACAACCTGTCAAAATTCTCAGCCATTTACCGATTCACAAATTCAATTCCCAAATCGAAGTTCATGATAATGAGTGAAAACAGTAATCCATGAATGGGTAACCACCATACGAGTGGCTTCCAAATGTTTTGACCAAAATCACTGAATAGTTTGTTTGATCCTAAGACTAAAAAGTCTTGAAAGTTTCCCCACGACTTCCACTTATGGAACTTGATAATTTTAAAGTAAATTCTCAATTCTTGCTTTTGGAAGAATAGTGAATCTATTTTATTAAGTTCTCTGTTTGAAACAGAAACTAATTGTCTGTAGGATTCCCTTAAGGGATTATAGTACTTGGTTATTTTAGTTTCCGCATTTGTAGAATGATCAATTTCTTTTTGATACTCATAAATTCTATAGTTGCTTGGCCACTGTACATTGAAAAATTTGCAACTAGTGAAAGATGAGTTTAAGGTTTTAATTTCTTGGCAGTCGCGAAGGTTTAAACTGTTGAAGGATGACTCTCCGAGTTGACTGTACTCAAAACTGAATATGTTATTGATTTTAGAATTAGATATCTCAACGGGACCTAATGCTTTTAGGTGGTTAATTATCAAATTGTCAATTTGAAGATCGCTAATTTTAAGTGCTCCCTTTGAAGAAATACTTGATTCACAAAAGTCAAGAACACTTACTTTTGACTTCGTTTGATCTATAGATCCGTTTATTCCATATTGGAAAATTTGGGATGCGTGAATTTCGATTTTTTCAAAATCACTTTTGTTAGTAACAAAATTGGTTATAGTGGATCCATTTGATTTAAGATTTTTAATCTTTGAATTAGAGATTCCCACTGAAACAATATTAGTTTTTTCAATGGGGATATCGATTATTTCACAATTTTGTATTTGGAATGCCTCGAGGTTTGAGTTATTGATTTTTGCTTCTTTAATGCCACAGTAGTCTAAAGTCAATCTCGCATCCTTCACGTTTGTTATTGTTAATATAGGTCGATCTTCCATTCTTTCTACCACAGGACTTGGGGAATTAACTAATTCAATTTTTTTAGTACTGGAGCAATTGTTAATGGTTAATTCCTTAAAAGTAGAATTCTTCAAAGACAAACTCGTTAATGCGCCATCGTTAATTTCAATCGAGTTGATTTTTGACCCTGTGTTTATAATGAGATTACCCCTTTGACACTTAATTAATTCTATCCTTTGCACATTAGAGTGAACAAAAGTGAGATCATTAATTTCTACGTCTGTCAATGTTAACTGTTCAACGATGCACTCAATGAATTTAAGCGAACCTACACCAACATTCTCAAATGAGAGTTTATGAAAAGTGCAATTTTGAAATTGATAGTCAGCCCTATTGCTTTGATTTATTATGACATCACCATTAACAGTCACATCGTTAAATGAAGTAGTGAATTGGTTGTACTTTTGAATGAAAACACTCATTGCCATTTCTTTCATTGCCATGAGGATAATATGTTTTTTATGATCTAACTTACTTGTAAATTACGTTTTTAATTTAAAGGATTTATGGACAAACAAAGCAAAAAATTCCTGTTCGATTATTTAAACAATGCTTCGCCTACTGGCTTTGAACAAGCCGGGCAGCAAATCTGGCTCGATTACATTAAGCCCTATACCAACGATTACATGGTGGATGTGTACGGCACCGCTGTGGGGGTTATCAATCCGAAAGGCCAATACAAAGTGGTGATTGAAGCCCATGCCGATGAGATTTCGTGGTTTGTAAATTACATTACTGATGATGGTTACATCTACGTGCGCAGAAACGGTGGCTCCGATCATCAGATTGCACCAAGTATGCGCGTGAATATTTATGGCGATAAAGGAATTGTAAAAGGTGTGTTTGGTTGGCCGGCCATTCACGTACGCGATGCAGGCAAAGAAGAAACACCTACATTAAAAAATATCTTCATTGATATTGGCGCTGAATCGAAAAAAGAAGTGGAAGCAATGGGTGTGCATGTGGGTTCTGTAGCCGTGTTTGAAGACGAGTTGATTGAACTAAACAAAAATTATTTAACGGGTCGTGCGTTGGATAACCGCATGGGTGGTTTTATGATTGCCGAAGTAGCCCGCAGGCTGAGTGAAAACAAAAAGAAACTGCCGTTCTGTTTGTATGTAGTAAATGCCGTGCAAGAAGAAATTGGTTTACGCGGTGCCGAAATGATTTCGCGCAGGCTAAAGCCAGACCTCGCCATCTGTACCGATGTAACTCACGATACGCAATCGCCTATGTATAACAAAAAGGAGAGTGGCAATTTAAAATGCGGACTCGGTCCGGTGTTGTGTTACGGTCCAGCAGTTCAAAATAATGTGTTGAAAATGATTATTGATGTAGCGCAAAAGAAAAAGATTCCATTCCAGCGCCAGGCAGTATCGCGCTCTACCGGAACCGATACCGATTCATTTGCTTACTCAGCCGAAGGCGTAGCCTCTGCGCTGATCTCGCTCCCGCTCAAGTATATGCATACTACTGTGGAAACAGTGCACAAAGAAGATGTAGAAAATGTAATCAACCTGATTTACGAAACGTTACTGCAGGTTAAGCCGGGGCAGGATTTCAGATACTTAAAATAGTCTTTGGTCTTTAGTACAGAGTCTTGAGTCCCTAGTAAATAGTTGTGCTTAACTATTTACTAAGGACTACTTACACCATACCATCTGTTAGTTTTGCATGGAGTTTACCGATCAGTTAAACCGAACAGTTAACCTTCCGGCTCCTCCGCAACGCATCATTTCCCTGGTGCCTTCTCAAACCGAATTACTCTATTACCTTGGCTTAGGCAGCAGAATAGTAGGGGTTACGAAATTTTGCGTTCATCCGGCAGAAGCATTAAAGACAAAATCCGTTGTAGGCGGAACAAAGAACTTTTGGTTTGATGTAATCGAACGCTTGAAACCAGATTTGATTATAGGTAACAAGGAAGAGAACTATGAAGCCGGTATTCGTCAATTAGAAACCCAATACCCGGTTTGGATGAGTGACGTAACTGATCTCACCGGTGCGTTGCAGATGCTTCAGCAAATAGCAATTATTACTCGAACCGAAACGGTAGGAGATCAATTGGTTGCTAAAATCCGGAAGGCATTTGATGCATTACCGGTTTTCCCCACCAAAAGAGTTCTATACCTGATCTGGTATCCGTGGATGGCTGCCGGAACCAATACGTTTATTCATAACATGCTTTCGCAATTGGGACTTATGAATGTTGTGGAACATAGTCGCTATCCCGAACTAACAGATGAAGGCATTCAGAAATTAAATCCAGAGATAATTTTTTTATCCTCTGAACCATTTCCGTTCAGCAAAATACACGAGGCCAGACTAAAAAAACTTTTACCCCTGACACGAGTAGTGCCGGTAGATGGTGAAATGTTTTCGTGGTATGGCAGTCGTTTATTGCTGGCAGCTGATTACTTTAAAACATTATATTTTACTATTAAAAAAATGAAAAATAGTAACCAACAGTTATAAAGTTTGGTCATGCTGGAGCATAGCCAAATATCTGCTTTTGGCAACTCATCGATACTTAATACATAATAACTGCGCGTTAGTTTGGCTTATCGTTTATTTGCCCGTGGTTCAAAAATATGATTTTTGAATCTCCGCATTGCTTTGTTTCTTCGCGAACAAAATTTTAAAAGACCAATTTTTTATGAAAAAAACCATTTACCTATTAACTGTTGTAACAACTATTTTTTTAACAGGTTGTCAAAACGAAAACAGTGTTAACCCCCGCCCTACCGAAGAGATTGTAAGCACTGTAACCATTTCAGGACGCGTACGTGCAGAATTGGTTACTACCAATGCTGTACTTGAAAATGCGCCCGATGGATTAAAGATTGTAGCTGAAATTTCTACCCGGGACTTAGCTCAGAATCCTAGCAGTTCAATCACCTATCCAAACAAATATTACGAGACAACCCTTAGCAATGGTCAATACTCCATCAATGTTGAAGCTGGTCCTTTTGGCTCGACCGTAAGACTTTATTTTCCTGATTTTCGGGCTGATGTACAAACTGCCTCAACACCTGTTTCTACTTTGTTTTCAGGTGCCACCCGAACTGATTTTGTGGTAAAGGGAGTTTCTTCTATTGTTGATTTCAATTATTAATCCGGGTAGTTATAAACTTTATGATGATGAAAAAAAATCTTCTTTCTGTTATTTTGGCCTGCTTTGCGTTTGTGGCAATGGCACAAGATACGGTCTCGGAATCAGTAGAACTGAAATCGAAACGAGGTATTAACATTTTGCCCGAAACCGGTGAGTGGGCTTTGGGTGTTAGTGCTTCTCCTTTTTTAAGTTATGCGGGCAACATGTTAAATGGAAATACCGCCAATACAGCGCCATCGTTTCAGTTTACCAATAACCCCAGCAACCTGGTTGCCGTTTTTGGAAAGTACATGGTAAATGCCAATACTGCTTACCGCGCTCGGTTCAATGCCTCTATAAATAGTACAATCGATAAAGCTGTAGTTGTACAAAACGAACTGAATCCTGATGCTTTCTTTCCTGCATTTACAGAAGATTGGCGAACAACCAATTCAAAAACAATTGTACTTGCCGCTGGGTATGAGAAGCGGAGAGGAAAAAGCCGCGTGCAAGGTATTTATGGTGGTGAAGCAGTATTTGCTTTAACGGGTAATACTCAAAAGTATGAGTACGGCAACCAGATTTCGGCCGACTTCAATACCGTAACAACCAATAACTTTGGGGGTAATATTTTACTAGGTTCTGCGGCTGCCACTGTACAGCGTAAAACTGAAGAAAAATTTGGGAATGTATTTACCGCAGGGGTTCGTGGTTTCATTGGTGTAGAATATTTCATTGGCCCTAAAGTTTCGTTGGGTGCCGAGTTTGGATATTCCTTGCTGTTCAGAACTGCTACCCGTGGTTTGGTAACAGCCGAACGGTGGAACCCACTAACCAATTCTGTATTGGAAACCAAAATTGATGTAAACAACAACGGTTATTTTACTTTTATGGGCACTAGTTTAGATAACCTGAATGGTACTATTAACCTGCTATTCTATTTCTAAAAATTAGAAGCAGTATAGCATACTGAAAACTCCTATACGAAGATTCGTATAGGAGTTTTCTTTTTAAAATCAATCGTGAAGTATTTTAATCCCCACTGCCTTCACATCCTCCCAAAAACCCGGATACGATTTATTCACCACACTGGGATCGTTAATTTTTAAATCGGTGAGTGTAGCCCAAGGTGCAAAGCCCATCGCCATGCGGTGATCGTGGTAAGTATCAATAGTAATTTCTGAAGTTGGAATTTTTCCAGGTGTCAAAACCCAGTTGCCGGTTATAGGTTCTGTTAGCGTAGCACCTACTTTCGCAATTTCATTTTGAAGTGCTGCAATGCGATCGGTCTCTTTTATGCGTAAACTCTCAAGTCCGGTAAATTGTGCCGATATTCCTTTTACAGCACACACCGGAACAACCGTCTGTGCAAGGTCGGGGCAATCTTTAAAATCCCATACCAACTTATCGGTTGCCGTTTGTTTGGTAAGATGCAGTTGGTTGTTTTTAAACTCCGAGTGTACTCCTAATTTTTCCATGATCGTTGCAATTACCCGATCGCCTTGCATTGATTTTGGGGAAACATTTGGCAATACTATTTCTGCTTTTTCCGCCAAAGCGGTAAATCCATACCAATAACTAATGGCCGACCAATCTGCTTCTACCACTACGTGGCTGGTTTTGTAGGTAGCGGAAGTAATGCGAATGGTTTGAGTAGCAAAATCAATTTCGGGTTTTATACCAAACTGTTCCATTAGTGCGGCCGTCATTTCAATGTATGGCACACTGCCAATTTTCCCCGTAAGGGAAAGTGTAAGACCTTGTGGCAAAGTGGGGGCCACCATCATTAAAGCCGAAATGTATTGGCTGCTGATGTTGCCCGGAATAGTGAGTACCGAAGATTTTTGTGTTGTAAAGCCTTTGATTTCGATTGGAGGAAAGCCTTCTTTCTCCAGATAATCGATCTGAGCACCCAACATGCGTAAGGCATCTGCCAGAATGCCGATAGGACGCTCTTTCATACGGGCGGTTCCTGTAAGGATTTTGTTTTGGTTAGTAATGGCAAAGTAGGCCGTTAAAAAACGCATGGTGGTACCGGCATCCATCACATCAATAATTTTATCAAGGCTGCCCACCAGGTTAGTCATTAAAACAGTATCACGTGCATCCGATAGATTGCTAACGGTTGATTGGTGTCCACTCAGAGCTTTTAAAATTAAAGCCCGGTTACTAATGCTTTTGGACGAAGACAGTTTATGCGTGGTGCCGCTGAGGTGCGGAGTTTTTTTAAGACTGAGGTAAGGAGTCAAAACCGTTGAACGTTAAATGAGTGTTAAAAATAATTTTAATGTTAGATTTTTATGAGCCGTTGAAACATTTTAATTTGAAACAGAGTTTGTAATAGTATGACAACGACTAAAAAAGTAATGATCGGATTAGGGGTAGCCGGTGGAGCACTGCTGGCTGCCTGGCTGCTAACGGGCGATCGGGGAAAAAAGACCAAGGAATTTGTTTCTAAAAAAGCTGAAGACCTGAAGCAAGCAATTAACAAGAAGAAGGCACCGGCTGAAGAATCTGACGTGCACTATGTATAAACCGATTGATAAAAATCGAGCGCGGAGTTTATTTCCTCGCGGGTAACTTCTACATCCCAGCGGGCTTTGCCTATTCCTTCCGGCAGGGCCATTAAAATTTTATTGCCTTTATTTTTTTTGTCCTGTAGCATAAAGTCGAAAATAATTTTTCTATTAGCCGGTATGGTTATATGTGGGTAAGTGATTTTTAGATAGGCAGTAATTTCATCGCGCTCAGAGTTTTTTAGCAGATTTTTAGAAGTTGCTATAGCGGCTTCGGCAACCATGCCAATGGCAATGGCTTCTCCATGAAAAATGCGATTGCCACTTTGCAGGTAATAGCTCTCTACAGCATGGCCAATGGTGTGGCCGAAGTTCAGAATTTTACGCAGTCCTTTTTCTTTCGGATCGGTGGCCACAACCCCGCGCTTAAAGTCAACCGAATGTGCCAGTAGCGTTTCCCAATCTTGATCGGCAACATTTTTTTTACGCAGGGTATCCCACGTAACTTTATCTGATATAATGCAATGTTTAATCACTTCGGCAAAGCCTGATCGTAATTCCCGCTCAGGTAAAGTCTTAAGAAATGCGGGGCTGATAAGCGTAGCTTGTGGTTCGCAAAAAACTCCGATGTGATTTTTATACCCCATAAAGTCGATGCCCAACTTACCGCCCACGCTGGCATCGGCCTGAGCCAGCAAGGTGGTAGGCATTAGTACAAAATCGATTCCGCGTTTGTAGGTAGCCGCACAAAATCCACCCATATCGCCTAAAACACCGCCACCCAGAATTATTATAAGGCTGTGCCTGTCCAGTTTCAGGTTGGTCAATTGTTCCCATACCTGCTGGCAGGTTTCCAGTGTCTTTTGTTCTTCACCTGCTTTAATAGTTATACGCTGGTGTTCAGGAATAGCTGCCTGAATAAGGGGGTAACAAAACTGCGCTGTATTTTCATCGGCAAGTACAACAACCTGCGAATAGGTAATACGAGCAAAAAATTCGGCAATCAGTTCTGTTGGTTGCTGCCGGATAACAATCTGTGGCATATCAAATCTTCGCACCAAAATACGGCAATTAAATGCAGAAGTTTTAGTTATGGTGCTGGTTGCTGGTTTCTTGTTTCTGGCCAGATTGATTTCTGACTACAGATACTGTTAAAAAATGCCGTAGATACAAAACATTATGTTCTTACCGGAGTTTTTACTGAGTTTTGAAATTAAAGCATATCGTTGCGGGTTACTGGCTTCTGGTATCCGGTAACTGGTATATTTGCAGCCGATTTACACACTATGGACATTCGACCCCAAATTCATTTTGACGATACCGCAGTAGCATTTTCGTATAAGTCCGACAAGGAATTAAAGAAGGCGCATTTTATTTTCTCGTTGGTTAATCACCCGTGGATTTCCAGTATTGCTACTGGATTGGCTAAAGCTGGATTGGCACTTAAGCTTCCGATAAAGGGATTGATTCGCACCACGGTTTTCGAACATTTTTGCGGAGGCGAAACCATCGATGAAAGTGATCGTACCATCCAAACCTTGAATCGCTTTCATGTAGGTGCTATCCTCGATTTTTCGGCCGAAGGTGCGCACGATGAGGATGGATTTGATCACACCACCGAAGAGATTCTTAAAACTGTTGAAAAGGCTAAAAATAATCCCGCTATTCCGTTTACGGTTTTTAAATGTACGGGGCTGGCTACCATGCCGCTATTGGAAAAGGTACAAAGCAAACAAACTTTAGACGTACAAGAGCAAGAAGCCTTTCAGCATTTTCATGATCGTGTGGAGCGTATTTGTGCAAGGGCCTTTGAATACAACGTGCCGGTAATGATTGATGCCGAAGACAGTTGGATTCAAAACCCGATTGATGATATAGCGCGCGAAATGATGCGCAAGTACAACCAGAAGCAGGCAATTGTTTTCAATACGTTTCAGATGTATCGAAAAGATATGCCCGATAATTTGCGAAACGCATTCCACGATGCAGCCATGCACAATTACTACCTCGGGGTAAAAATGGTGCGCGGTGCTTACATGGAAAAAGAAGCTGCCCGGGCTGAAAAAATGGGCTATGAAAACCCGATCTGGCCCACCAAGCAAGCCACCGATGATGCATTCAATAAGTCATTAGCTTTTTGTTTGGATAACAAACAACGCATAAGCCTGGTGTGCGGTTCGCACAACGAATACAGCAATCAGTACTTAACCGTGCTGATGGAAAAACATGGAGTTAAAAATAACGACAACCGAATTTGGTTTGCGCAACTGCTGGGCATGAGCGATAATATTTCGTTTAATCTTGCCAAAGCGGGCTACAATGTTGCCAAGTATGTACCCTACGGCCCAGTGGAATTAGTGATGCCCTATTTAATCCGCAGAGCCGAAGAGAATACTTCCGTTGCCGGGCAAAGCAGCCGCGAGCTTACGCTGATCAGGAAAGAGATAGCACGCAGAAACACAAGTAAGCAGTAGGCAGTACGCGGTAGGCAAAGTTTTCAGCGAGTATTTTTTCTGATTCCAGGAAACGGGCAACCTGAAACTGGTAACCGGTAACTGGGAACTCTAACAGGTTCTATTAACTTTGCCCTTCATTTTAGTTTCAGAACCATGCAATTGAGCGAACAAGAACTTATCCGCAGACAAAGCCTTCAGGAATTGATCAAATTGGGAATCAATCCATACCCGGCCGAATTATTTGAAGTAAACACTTCCGCACAGGATATTCATACCCATTATCCGAATCAGAAAATTGAGTTTAAGGATGTATCCATTGCAGGGCGTATTATGTCGCGCAGGGTTATGGGCAATGCTTCGTTTGCCGAACTGCAGGATGAGAGCGGTCGCATTCAGGTGTATTTCCGCAGAGATGATCTTTGCCCCGGTGAAGACAAAACCTTGTACAATACTGTTTTCAAAAAGTTATTAGACATAGGTGATATTATTGGTGTGAAAGGTTATGTGTTCACTACCCAAACCGGTGAAATTTCCATTCACGTTACCAGCTTCACCATTTTATCCAAGTCGTTGAAGCCATTGCCTGTTGTAAAAGAAACCAAAGACGAGCAAGGAAATGTTACGTTGCACGATGCCTTTACCGATCCTGAACAACGGTATCGGCAGCGGTATGTCGATCTTGTAGTAAATCCGCATGTACGCGATGCATTCATTAAGCGCACCAAACTGGTTAACTCCATGCGCGAGTACCTGAACAACAAAGGTTATCTGGAGGTAGAAACACCTATTTTGCAACCTTTGTATGGCGGTGCTGCGGCCAAGCCTTTTAAAACACATCACAATACACTGGATATGACTTTGTATTTGCGCATCGCAAATGAGTTATACCTAAAGCGTTTGATTGTGGGTGGCTTTAATGGTGTGTATGAATTTTCGAAAGATTTCCGCAACGAAGGTATGTCGCGCTTTCACAACCCGGAGTTTACGCAGGTAGAATTATACGTTGCCTATAAAGATTACTACTGGATGATGAACCTGGTGGAGGAAATGATTGAGAAAGTTGCGCTTGATCTGCATGGCACTACCGAAGTAAAAGTGGGTGAGAACCTGATTGACTTTAAACGTCCCTGGAAACGCTTTACCATGTACGAGGCTATTCTACATTTTACAGGTATTGATATTTCAGAAATGGATGAAGCTGCTTTGCGCGAAACGTGCAAAAAACTTCAGGTGCCGATGGACAACACCATGGGTAAAGGAAAATTGATTGACCAGATTTTTGGTGAGAAGTGCGAGCCGAATTTGATTCAACCCACTTTCATTACGGATTATCCGTTGGAGATGTCACCTCTGGCGAAGAAACATCGCAGTAAGCCCGGATTGGTTGAACGCTTTGAGGCGATTTGTAACCGCAAAGAAATCTGTAATTCATTTTCGGAGTTGAACGATCCGCTCGATCAGCGCGAACGGTTTGAAGAGCAATTAGAATTGGGCAAACGTGGCGATGAGGAAGCCATGACCCTGGATGAAGATTTTTTACGAGCACTGGAATATGGTATGCCACCAACAGCCGGTTTGGGAATTGGTATCGACCGCCTTTCAATGGTAATGACAAATTCACCTTCTATTCAGGATGTAATCTTCTTTCCACAGATGAAGCCCGAGAAGAAAGCCGAAGCCAGTACCGAAGCTGATTTTATAACACTTGGCGTGCGTGCCGAATTGTTGCCCATTCTTCAAAAGTTGGGCGTGCATACCGTGGAACAACTAAAAGGAATGAAAGCAACCAAGCTCTTTAACGACATACCGGGTATGCGAAAAAAATTAAAGTTGGATGCTGTGCAGAATCCAACTTTGCAAGAGATTGAGGGTTGGTTGAAGTAGATTAAAATCTGTAGAAGAAAAAGAGGCCAGCTGCTGGTCTTAGATTGAAACTAAAGTTATTAAACTTGTTTTCCGCTTCGGTATCCAGAAAGCCATTGCTATCATAAGTTTTCCAGGTTGCAATCCTTTTTGCATAGGTGGCTTGCAGCGATGCTTCCGTAGAAACATAAATGCGTTCATTAATTTGAAAACGAACTCCTAAAAACGGAGTTAAGAAACCACCGATTTCAGAATTCGTTGATTCATTGCTTATCACCAGATTGTTAGCATATCCATTGTAGGTGTAGAGATAGGAGGCACCTACATCACCACCATAATAAAAAATCCAATGCTTAGTAATTTGTTCTTGTTTCTCTTTGCCGGCAAATGCTCTAATCGTGTAGTTAGAACCACTTGTATAACCGGGAAGGTAAGCTCCTGTTGAAGTGGATGAATAAATGTAAACGTTACCACCAAACCTAAGGGCTGTATTTGAAGTTTTTTGCTTTTTCAACATTAATTCAAAGGGTGTGGGGCCTGAAGAAAAAAAACCCATCGAAAATGAAACTGGTATTGAAGCCAATATCTGTTTTGTAATTTTTTAGATCAGGTAAATCCTGACAGTAACTAATGATGGTTACAAGACTAAGGAGGATTGTAAATTTTGTTTTCATAGCTTTTGGTTTATTGTTCTCATACACAATAACAATGCCATGAAGATAAAATCGTGAATATTAAAATCTATCCAATAAGTTTCTAATTATCAAAGAAGTTCCGTTGCCTGTCCAACTTCAGATCGCGCAATAGCGCAGACTTCACACCAATCGAAAAATTGTAGGATTGGAATCTCCCAAATGGGGTCCAGCCCAAGCTCATTTGCCAGCAATGCAAATCGCGGTTAATACCAATTTGAGTTTGTGTAAACTCCTTGTTTTGGAAATCGTAGCCTGAGTTGTAGGTGATCTTCCATTTATCGGTTAACGATATATCGCCATTAAACCGGGCGGCCTGTGTTATGGTAGGCGATTGATTTTCGTTGTGGGTATAATCCACGTTGTAGCTAATGCGCAGGTTCCAGGGTACTGAAAAATCAACATAGGCATCGGGATTTTGCATCAGAAATTTTTTATCGCTTTCACTCATTTCTGATTTTCCAATTTTATCACGGGTGGAGTTATCGCTTTTTTGGCCTTTCGGATTCAGGTTGGTACTAAACGCAAAGTTAGCCCGGGTTATGCGGCCAATTTTGCCGGCATTCCAGGCATAGGCATCTATTCTTTTTTCGGAATAAACCGGAATGAGTAAAGCCGGATCGCCTTCATAAGCATTGCGGTCTATTATACAGCCTACGCACCCCTCCACTGTATAGTCGGTAATTACCATGCGGTATTGATAGGGATCCAGTGTTGCGCTAAAGTTGAGGTTAATTTTATCTTGAAGGATATTCGTATTGGCTGCCAAACCAATGGGTGCCAACCGAAACGATTCGGCTAAAAAATTATAAGACGATCCTAACGATAGTGTATTGAACAAGGCAATCTTCCGATCTACTGTATCTTTGGCATTCCGCACTTTCATTTCTACATTGTTATTAATGCTAAAACTCATGGAACTACTTCGGCCTTGCCCGGCTGTTCCATACAAGTAGCCTTCATGCCGGGCCTTGTATTGCACCGTTTGGTTGCCTGCACCATCGGTAGTTACAAAGCGTTGGTAGTAATCATATTTTGCGGTAGCGAAGTCGGGCTGAAACGAATATCCAACTGATGGATTGATAACGTGGCGAAACGCCCGGATGCTGCTGTTTGGATTTTTTGATACATAGGTACCATAAATCCGGGTTGTCATGCTTACACCACCACTATAATTGTAAACGCGATTAAATCCTTGCACTTTAGAAGATACAAACGTGCGGGTTGAGTCGATGTAGGTCCAGTCTAACTTGTCGAAATACCAGCGTTCATCATAACTTAAATTTGGGCTGATGGTAAAAAATTTGAAAGCCCGAAAGGATGTGCTGATCGGAACATTGTGCCGAATACCTTTTTTGGAGTTCCGCAGAAACAACGGCAGATTTTCAAATGTAAACGGTGCAATGCTGTCTTGCAAAATTGCATTTTGATCAATCCGAATGCGCCCCAGGTTGTTAGTAAGTTGATTGGTACCATTCATGGAATACCGCACATTCAGGTTTTGCAAAAACAGACTCTCCAGCTTTTTAAAGGGATAAATGTTGTTTACGTTAAAACTCATATCGGGCAAGGGTAAATCAACTTGCCTGGTGCCCAGGTTTTGATTGTGGCGCAAGTTAAGCCCCAGGCTAAATGGTGTACCCGGAAACGTTTTGTTATAGTTGATGTTGGAGCTTAGGTTTTGGGTTGTTTGATCGATGCGTGTGGACTGAAAGTTGGAGTTAACACCCAAAAAGTTATTCGTATTGTAACTTGAACTGGCAGCATTTACCGATGCTGAAAATCTTCCGGTGCCTTTTGTTTGTGGGCTATGGCTCCAACTTAGCCTGAAGTCTTTCGATTTGGTGGGCGATTCAATCCGATCGTTGTTAACGTTATTGGTAAATGTAAAATTAAAAGAGCCGGTATGATAGTAACGTTTATTATAGTTGCTGTTTAATGTTATGGCACTGCCACCTTTTGAATACACATCGCCCGTAAGGGCAACTTTCATATATTCACTTACATCAAAAAAATATCCGCCTTGTCGCAAAAAGAAACCACGCCTGCGTTCCTCACCATAGCTGGGTACCAGAATTCCGGAGGCACTTTTTTTGGGAGCCGGAAAAATACCGAATGCAAAACCCAATGGAGTAGGTACATCATTGAACTCCATATAGAATGGACCCGATACCATTTTATCGCCCGGAATAGCTTTTACCTTTTTGGAGATGATGCGAAAGTGCGGATGGGCCAGATCGCACGTGGTGTAAGCATTGCCAATAGTAAATAATTCATTCTTTTCATTTTTATAAACTACCTCACCATGTAAAAACCCATCGCCTTGCTTGGTTACCACTTCGGTAATTTTCGCTTTGCGGGTTTTAAAATTATACAGCATGTCTTTGGTTTCATATTTTTCGCCTCCGTTTGTAAATATAGGATACCCGATGTGGCGCCCGGTAGAGTCGGCCCGGCTATGTGCAGTAATGGTAGATTTTTCGTAGTCAATAACAATTTCTTCGGCTTGCAGTTCTATGTCTCCGTATTTTACATGGGCATCGCCATACAGTTTTATAATTTTATTTTGAAGGTTAGAATTTATTGAGTCGCGGGCCGAATAGGTAATAGTTGTTTCAATATCGCTTTTGGGTTGCGGGCGGTTTAGGGAGTCGGCTTTGTTGCGGGTAGTATCGGCTGGAAATCGGCTCGAAGGTTTTTGGATCGAATCTTGCCGCACAGGCAAAGCTGCCGGGGTGCGTATGGGGCGCTCCTGGCTAAAGCTGCTACTAACTGCTAATAGAAATAAAGAACAGAAAACTATGCGTATCACAACATCCTTTGATCCCTGCTTGAAACCCAGGGGTTTAGCTTTTAGTGAAAAATTCACAACTTTGCGTAAAGTTATTGCAAATACTCCAGACATAGGAAAGCCAGTGAATAATATCAGAATCAAGTCCGTGCTAAGAGCAATAACCTTGCTAAACTTAATTTCTGGCCTGTTAATAACCCAACCGGTATGAAAAGAAGAGAGTTTATCCTGAAGTCTTCCGCATTGGCTTCGCTGCCATTGTTCTCGTTCCAGAACAATCAGAAAAAATTTAAAGTGCGCACCGTGGTAATTGATGCCGGCCATGGCGGCAAAGACCCGGGCACCATTGGTAAATTTGCGCAAGAGAAAGACGTGGTGCTTAAAATTGCACTTAAAACGGGTAAGTACATCGAAGAAAATATACCCGGTGTAAACGTACTTTATACCCGTAAAACCGATAAGTACGTAGATTTTCAGAACCGGGCCGATGTAGCCAATAAAAATAAGGCCGACCTTTTTATGAGCATCCACGCCAATTCAATTGTGGGTGCCAATGCTTATGGTACCGAAACCTTTGTAATGGGCCTGCATAAAGACAATAGTAATTTTGAAGTAGCCAAACGCGAAAACTCCGTTATTCTGATGGATGAAAACTATAAAGAGAAATACGAAGGTTTTGACCCCAACAGTCCGGAGTCTTATATATTATTCTCACTTAACCAAAGTGCTTACCAGGAAAACAGTTTGCGATTTGCGCAAAAAGTTGAAGACCAGTTTAAGAACCGCGTAGGCCGGTATAGCCGCGGAGTTAAACAAGCCGGCTTTTTGGTTTTATGGATGACTACAACACCCAGTGTGCTGATTGAAACAGGATTTCTTTCGCACAAAAAAGAAGAAGAATTTTTGGCCAGCGATAATGGACAAGACTTGATTGCTTCCGGCATTTACCGCGCCTTTAAAGATTATAAAACAGATATTGAATCGATAAACTGATGGTTAAGAATAAAGAGTTTAAAGTGGGGCTTTTTGCCACCGTGGCGTTGGTACTCCTGTATTTCGGATTCAATTTCTTAAAAGGAATCGACTTCTTTTCCACCACCAATAAATATTATGTGGTGTATGATAACATCGACCAGTTAGCTGTATCCAATCCGGTATTGATAAATGGTTTTGCCGTTGGCCGGGTAAGTCGCATAGCCATATTACAAAACAAGCAGAACAAGGTATTAGTAGAATTAATGATTGATTCTGAAATTGCTTTGAGCGATTCAACCAAAGCGATTTTAAATAGCGATTTTTTAGGCGGTAAATCCATCCTGCTTTCAATCGGAAAAGGAACCCGAACCTTACTTGCAAAAGATACACTACAGGCAGAAGTTGCAAAGGGCATGTTGGATTTATTGTCGGAAACAGCCACCCCCGTGGCTGATAACCTTCAAACCACGTTGCGCAAGTTTAATGTGTTATTAGATAACCTTACTAAAAGTTCACAACAATTAGATGCCATTTTTGCGAAGCTTCAAACTACACCCGACCTGGTGAATAAAACCTTGATTACTGCTAATGGAAAAGTGGAGGACTTATCGGTAAGTTTTAAATCGGTAGCCGAAAACCTGAATGGAAGTTTAAATGAACTAAAACCTACCTTGGCCAATTTCAAAACATTTTCTGATTCGCTTAAGCGACTGGAGTTAAATCAAACTGTTACCGAAGCAAAAAAAGCGGTTACGAAACTTAGCGAGACTTTTGATAAAATCAGTTCCGGAAATGGAACGCTCAATAAGTTAATTACCGAAGATTCGCTTTACGTAAACCTGAATACCTTGCTTCGTAACCTCGACTCACTGGCTGTTCATTTTGATGATAACCCCAAACATTTTTTGGCCCCACTAGGTAAAAGCAAACGCAAAATAGAGCGCGACAGGCGCAAGGAAGAAGAAGAGAAGGCAAAATTAAAAAAGTAAGCTAACCCCATTGCAATGGATCTGGAGTTCAATAAAAATGAAGACCAGTTAAAACAGCTTTGCAGTCAACTCAAAGCGAAAGCTGCCAAAACACAACTGGGTGGTGGCGAAAAAAAAATATCCGAACAACATCAAAAAGGGAAACTAACGGCACGCGAGCGCATCGACTACCTGATTGATAAATCAACTGGCTTTCTTGAAATTGGATTATTTGCAGGCGAGGGCATGTACACCGATCAAGGTGGTTGCCCTTCGGGTGGCGTTGTTACCGGCATTGGATACATTGAAGGTCGCCCATGCGTAATTGTTGCCAACGATGCTACTGTAAAAGCAGGTGCATGGTTTCCGATTACTGCCAAAAAGAATTTACGCGCACAGGAAGTAGCCATGGAAAACCGGTTGCCCATTGTTTACCTGGTGGATAGTGCCGGAGTGTTTTTGCCCATGCAGGATGAAATTTTTCCCGACAAAGAACACTTTGGACGCCAGTTTCGCAACAATGCAAAAATGTCCGCAATGGGTATTGTGCAAATAGCGGCCATTATGGGAAGTTGTGTAGCCGGTGGTGCCTACCTGCCCATTATGAGCGATGAGGCCATGATTGTTGATAAGACCGGTTCAATCTTTCTGGCCGGATCGTATTTAGTAAAAGCTGCCATTGGCGAAGACATTGATAACGAAACACTGGGTGGTGCCACCACGCACTGCGAAATTTCAGGAGTAACCGATAATAAATTTCCAAACGACCAGGCTTGCCTGGATTACATTCGGAAGTTGTTTAATAAAATAGGAGCTCGAGAAGTGGCCGGTTTTGATCGGATTAAACCACAACCGCCAAAAGAAAAACCGGAAGAAATTTATGGATTAATGCCGGCCGATCGCGTGAAGCCGTACGATATGCTGGAGATTATCAAGCGGTTGGTGGATAATTCAGAGTTTGAAGAATACAAGAGCCTTTACGGAAAAACCTTGTTATGCGGCTTTGCGCGAATAGATGGTTGGGCTGTTGGTATTGTAGCCAATCAACGCAAAGTGGTAAAAACAAAAAAAGGCGAGATGCAGATGGGCGGTGTTATCTACTCCGACTCAGCCGATAAAGCCGCACGGTTTATTATGAACTGCAACCAACGCAAAGTACCGTTAATTTTTTTGCAGGATGTAAGTGGCTTTATGGTAGGGAGTAAAGCAGAACACGGAGGAATTATAAAAGACGGTGCCAAGATGGTGAATGCCATGGCTAATTCTACTGTTCCTAAATTCACATTCCTGCTGGGTAATTCTTACGGAGCGGGTAATTATGCCATGTGCGGTAAGGCATACGATCCACGTTTAATTTATGCATGGCCCACGGCACAACTGGCTGTGATGAGTGGCAACTCAGCGGCTAAAACCTTGTTGCAGATTCGGGTAAGTGCCTTGAAAGCTCAAGGTAAAGCAATTTCAAAGGAAGAAGAGGATCAGTTATTAAAAGAAATTACCGCACGCTATAACGAACAACTGAGTCCTTACTATGCTGCTGCGCGGTTATGGGTAGATGGTGTAATTGACCCGCTCCATACACGCCAGGTAATTTCAACCGGTATAGCTGCGGCCAATCATGCACCTGTAGAAAAATTTAATGTAGGTGTAATCCAGACCTGATTTTTAAGTGGCGGCCCCTATGGCCGCAATTGGTTTTTTTTAATAATCTTGTGCCGATGTCGGAAAATGAATTAAAGGCGCTTGTTTCCCTGCTGGATGATGACGATAAGCAAATAGCCGATCACGTACAGTCAAAAATATTATCGTTAGGTACCGAGGCAATTCCATTTCTGGAAAAGGAGTGGGAGAGTAACCTGAATCCTGAAGTGCAAAGCCGCATTGAGGAGTTGATTCATACCTTGCAGTACGATTTGGTAAAAGAGCGATTAGTACACTGGTATAAATCGCCCGAACCAGATTTGCTAACCGGCATGTGGATAGTGGCAACCTATCAATACCCGGATATTGAATTGGAAAAACTCAAGCAAGAACTGGAACAGATTTATTACGAAACGTGGCTCGAATTCAGGCCGGAGTTATACCCACTCGATCAGGTTAAAATAGTTAATAGTGTAATTTTTAATAAACTGAAGTTTGGCGCCAATACCAAGAATTTTCATTCGCCTGGTAACTCCATGATTAATGTAGTGTTGGAAAGTCGCAAAGGTAACCCCATTACACTTTGCGTTATTTACATGCTGGTAGCACAAAAGTTAAAATTGCCGGTATATGGAGTAAACCTTCCCAATTTGTTTATCCTAACTTATAAAGACGATAATCACCAGTTTTATATCAATGCCTTTAACAGGGGGTTAATCTTTTCCAAACAAGATATTGAAAACTACATTCACGAATTGCACCTGGTGCCGCAGCAATCGTTTTTTGAACCTTGCAATGCTGTTGAAATTGTGCGCAGAGCCTTGCGCAACCTAATTATGTCGTTCGAAAAAATGGGCGAGCATGCCAAGGCAGAAGAAGTAAAACTTTTGCTGATCGAAATTTCAGATGGGGGCGATTTGGGTGTGTAAAAAAATTTACACTTACCCATCAGAAAGTTTTTTAAGAACGGCTGCATTTAGTTCATGCTTGCCATCAAATGAAATTACGGTTGGGTTTAAGCCAAGCTTTTGATTTAACTGAGCCATTTCTTTGATGCGTATTTCGGTAAGAAACGGATCATGGGTACCATATACTTCCAGTACTTCTTTATGCTGAAGTAAATTTCCAAGTTTATTAAAATCCATATCGGCAGGAAAAACACCAGCCCAAAGAATTAATCGATCGAACCGGATTCGATTATCGGCAGCCCACCTGGAAGCAGTGGCAGCGCCTTGTGAAAATCCAAGCGCGGCCAGTTGCCCGTAGCCATGGAATACGAACCAAATATGCTTTGTAGTAGTTGTTACCGCACCTGAAGAAAAGTACCGGGCTTTAAACTTAATTGTAAGTTCTTTTTGCATGGTTGACTTTTTAAAGCAGAGCGGCTATTGGTTTTACCAATAGCCGCTCTGAAATGATATTATTCAAATTGAATTACCGTTTAAAGCCCAAAGCGCTTCCGCCACAATGGCCAGACGGATCATCGAATGTGTATTGTATGTAATAAATGCCGGTGGCATTACAGGGGTAAGCTATAGCTGATATAAATTGGCCGTTTACTTTACTGGTTGCTACTTTGTTTCTTTCTTTATCAAAAATACTCACCACAATACCGTCAGTAGCATTTCCGTTCGCACACAGGTTTATCATATACTGTGTGCCTTTTGTAAATACATAGCTGTATTCTACTTTGTCTTTTGAAACACCATCTACTTTATAACTCTTTAAAAAGTTAAACCCGTTTGCCAATTTAGGAATGCAGGAAGTTGCAAAACTTTCTGCATCGCATTTTTGATCGGGGATGGGACTCATGCCGAATGAGGCCAGACCTAAAACAATAAATACAAACTTTTTCATAACGAGGGCGTATGGATGTTAACTGATTATTTTTTCGCGAATGGAATTGGTAATGTTTTTAATTTCTTCAACGTTTTCAGGAGTAATGTTAATGGATGTTGTGCTGTTGTCTTTAATTACCGCAACCCCGTTAACAATTTCCATGGTTGATGCCTGGTACGTATAACTGATATCAACCTTTTCAAAAGCAACCTTTAATTTTTCAAGGTCGGCCATCAAAGCAGCCATGTTAGCATCATCCTGATAGAACGAGAACAAAAGCAGGATTTGTTCCAGAATAATTTTTTGCTCGCCTACTTTTTCCTGTAGCTCTTTGTTTTTAGGATTTTTTACAGCCGTTTGGCAGGTAATCTGCATAGCTTCTATCCAACCCCCGGTAAGTAACAATACACTTAGGTTATCGCGTTTTTGTGTTTGCAGGTAATGATTGATGTGGTTAAAATTCATGGTGGTAATCAGCAGGAGCGAATCTAAATTTTTGCTGTTAGCTGCCAGCCGCCCAATGGTAACCATATCAAAAAATTGCCCGATGTTCAACTCATCGGCAAGCGATTTAATGGATGAAATATATTTAATACCATCCTGGTTGCGACCAAATATATTAGTGTAACCAAGATCAGTTCCGTAAACCCCCAGGTTAAGTGCTTTCTTGTAGTTGCTGTTGTACTTGGGAAGGTTATTGGCCGAATTAAGCATTTCAGGTGTGTACTTAGTACCCGATTCTTTCAACAGCACAGATATTTCTAATGGACTGGGGATCTGTTCCAGTATCGCATTGATAACATCTTCGTCCACACCGGGGCCGGCAGAGTTTTCATTCTCAAGGCTTTTCAGAAAAGCTTCGTCATCCGGTTTTTTTCCTGATGAACAACTGGCCACCAGGCAGGCCACCAATCCTATAACCAAGAGTCTCATAACTATAAGGGGTTGTTTACAAAAATAAGCATTAGACCGGGCCGGGCAAATGCAGTAAATGGTGTTATTTTTTCCATGTAAGTTTAAATTTACTAAACATGCCAATAAACCTTCTTAACCATTCAAAATAAAGTGTTATAACGAAGAAGGCAGTCATTGACCAAATTACAAGCAGGTTAAAAAAGTAGGTGCTTACCGTCCAGCCGGCCAGATTTTTTTCGGCTATAAAGAATGGGGCGCGGTAATCAAACCGGTGGTGCGGATTGGGATGTTGAAAGATGGGATTAATGTTTTGTATTAGGCCTCCTTTGTATTCTATAATTCGTTCCTTGGCTGTAACATTTCGTACCAAATCGGCCAGGCTTTCATTGTAATATTTGTTCTTTTCGTGCTGCACGCTAAAACCTTGTTGTTCTTCAAAGGCCATTCGTTTCTCAATCAGGTTTGCATTGCGGTTGTATTCTTGTTGGTAATGATTTTTATACTTATCTAAATAACGGTCTAGCAGCAGTCCGGTAGAGGCCGAATATCCGTCTTTTAAAAAAACTTCTTTAAGGTCTAGTGTTTCAATGCCTTCACGATATGGTTCATTTCGCAATTCGGTAAATAGAATGCGCTTGTTCACATTTGCTTTAGCGGTATCGCTGGGGGTTTTAATAAATTCCAACAGGTATTGATTGCGGGTATGCAATTCATCGGCCAGGTAGGCAGCTTTGTAGTCGGCCATAGCCTCGGCACGTTCGTACTCAAAGTAATGTTGTTCAAATTCATTGGTTTTAAACTGGTGCACAGCCATTGCTTCGTATGCCCATCGCGAAGTCATTAAATCGGCTACCAGGGGTACCTTGCCTTTTGTGCTGAGCAGATTATTCAGTTTGTCAAAATCGAAAAGTAAACCACTTAAAATCATTTGCGGAATAAGCAGCAGCGGAATAAGAACATAAACTGTTACAGCCGAATTAAATGCAGAGGATATATTTAATCCGATAACATTTGCAAAACACGAAGTGGTAAAAAGAATTAACCAAAAGGCCCATGTCATTCCATGAATTTCCAAAATCAGATTTCCAATTACGATAAAGGTTAATGTTTGAACAGCAGAGAGTAAAAATAAAATTCCGAGTTTTGAGTAGAGGTAGCTGCTCCAACTCAGGTTTAGAAACGACTCGCGTTTTAAAATTTTTCGATCGCGGATAATTTCTTCGGCACTTACCGTTAAACCCATAAACAGAGCTACAATAATGGCCATGAGCATAAAGGCTGGGAAGTTTTCATTGTAGCGGAACAGATATTCCGAACCATCGGGGGCGCTGCGATAACGAATTACGAATGCCAATAACAGCGCCAACACCGGGGCTTCCAACAAATTGATGAGGAGGTATTGCCGGTTGCTGAGCTTCGCCAGAAAATCGCGCGTAGCAAAAATGATTGCCTGCCTGACGCGAGATGGAATGTGTAAACTGCGAGGGGGAATTTCTCTTACTTCTTCGGCCTTGGCTGGCCGTGGAATTTGGCTATACATTTCATGCCATTGAGCCGGGGTAATTTTTCGTTTGAAAGTAGGTTGTCCGTATTCATCTACAACCTTGGCTTCCATTATATTAAAAATCTGCTCAGGGTTTACGTTTCCACAAACCTCGCATTGGCCACGGTTGCTATCTACCTGATGGGTGGCTTTTTTAAAGTAAGTAATGGCTTCAACCGGGTTTCCGTAAAATGCAGGATAACCACCGGTATCCATAATCAACATCTTATCGAACATCTTGTAAATATCGGAAGAGGGTTGATGGATGACGACAAAAATCAATTTGCCTTTTAACGAAAGTTCTTTCAGTAAATCAACTACGTTTTCTGAGTCGCGCGAAGAAAGACCTGAGGTTGGTTCATCTAAAAATAGAATAGCCGGTTGGCGTACTAATTCCAACGCAATGTTTAATCGCTTACGCTGGCCGCCACTTATTTTTTTATCTAATACGCTTCCTACTTTTAAATCTTTTCGCTGATCAAGACCCAGGTCTTCCAAAACTTTCATTACCCGAAAATCAATCTCGGTTTCGCTCAGGTTGGCGAAACACAGTTGAGCATTGTAATACAAATTTTGGTAAACGGTTAACTCTTCAATCAACAAATCATCCTGCGAAACATAACCAATAACACCTTCTATGTTTCGCTTTTCTGTGTGTATATTAAAACCATTGATTTTAATTTCGCCATTGGTGGGTTTTTCGAGGCCTGCCAGAATATTGAGTAACGTAGTTTTGCCTGCACCACTGGCTCCCATGATGCCAATTAATTTGCCAGGCCCTTCCGCAAGTTGTACATCGCGAATACCAACGGTGCCATTGTTGAATTTATACTCATCAATACGGGCCGTAAATGAAAGTTTAATAGCCTGGTATTCTTCATTAAAAGCGGCAACTAAATCGCTGTAATAAAGCGCACTTCCATCGGGTGTTTTAATAGTGCTTCCTTGCGAAAACAGGTAAATTCGGCCGGCTTTCATAGCGAAACCGTTTAGTACATTCGCATCGGTGCCCAGGTATTTTACAAAGTACATGCCCACACTACTTACACGCAGAAAGATCAAGTGTCCGTGTACATGCGTATGAATATGCTTTTGAAGGGGTGCGAGTTTTTGGGTACCTTCATCAGCAACCAGAATATCCTTGAAGTTGAGTCTGGCCGCATCTTCTGAGATAACAAAAGTTTCAATCAACTTGTACTCGTCCTGCACAATATTAAACACAGTTGAAACCGTGTTTACAATTTCCATACGCTGTGGTGTAAAATGCTTATCCGATCCGACCAGCTCCAGAATTTTATTGAGTACAATCACCTTTTGTTTTTGGGTGAGTGTTTTGTTAATCTTTTTACAGATCGCAAGCGTTTTGATGGAGTCTTTAACGGATGTTAAATTCTGATTTTTGTCGTCAACGTGTGGGGTTTTCTGTTCGCTGTAACCCGACATGGTATCGTACAGCTGTAAGTAGCCTTCAATGGCCGACTTTTCAAGTTCCTGCTGAAAGAAATCGATTACAAACTGGCGTTCATTCTCTGATACTCCGCCATCTTGTTTGGTTATAATGGCAAATAGCTGGGTGAGGGCTTTGAGGATTTCTTCACTCATAAAACGGAAACTCCGGGTTTACCTGCTAATTAAATTAATATGGTTGAAATTCAAAGGGCAAGAAAGTCAATTGAGCCAACTCTTGTCCGCATTCTTCCAGGTCTTCATCATCTTCCAGAAATTGCCACACTATTTTTGATCCTGCAACAGGTTCAAGTGTTTTAATGATATCCAGCAGTTCGCGTTGTGTGGCCGTGTTGATATATTCAAACCGGGTAACTAGTACAGTTACTGGATTTGGCTTCTTAACGTACTCTTTAAACCAGGCTTTTATGGGTTTAAAAAATTCTCCCGGATTATCGGTTAACGATCGTCCTTCAAATTTGAAGGTACGTGTGGCTGCATCCAAAATTACAGCTGGAGTTAAATCAGTTGCGTCAATACTAAGTTTTTGCACTGGTAGAAGAATTAAATTAATCGATCAGACTTTCGCTGGTAAATACAAATGGTAATAACACGTTGGCCGAGGCACACTTAATCCACTGGCTGTCGGTATGGTGCATAATTACTTCAAAGGGTTTGTGCTGACGTTCTTCAAACTCGGCCATCACCTGCCGGCATGCTCCACACGAAGTGGCAGGTGCGAGTTCTTTATGGTTTTTCTTATGTGCTACCACCGCCATTTTTGTAATACGTTTGCCTCCATGCTGTGTGGCTGCTACATAAAGTGCTACACGTTCGGCACACATACACAACGGGTACGATGCATTTTCCTGATTAGAAGCTGTAACCACTGTGCCATCCTCCAGCATAAGAGCAGCGCCTACATGAAATTTGGAGTAAGGTGCATAGGCATGATGGGCAGCTTCTTTGGCTTTATGTACCAGGTATTTCGATTCGTTGTCTAGTTCTTCCAGGTTTTTAAAAGTTTCAAAGCCCTTCATATCGTTTTCGGTTTAAACAAGTAGTAAGATAGTAAACCCGACCCTGCAAACGAAATATACCTGCAATTTCTACTAAATTGGCACTTCATACAAATTCGAAATAATGTTCAGTAAAACTATTCTGGTGTTGGGTGCCGGGCGTTCGTCAGCAGCTTTAATTACTTACTTGTTGCAACAAGCCTCGCAGTATGGATGGAAAATTACGGTGGGCGATGCAATTTTGAAACATGCACAAACACATGTAGGCAATCATCCGCATGGTGAAGCCATTTTGTTTTCGATTGATGATACCGAAGCCAGTCAAACAACTATCGCTTTGGCCGATGTGGTAATCTCGTTAATGCCTGCACACCTGCATACTAAAGCGGCCGCCTTGTGTATTCGGCAGCGTAAGCATTTGATTACGGCCAGTTATGTTTCGGACGAAATGAAACAATTTGATGCCGAGGCAAAGCAATTGGGTTTGTTGTTTTTGAACGAGTGCGGCCTTGATCCGGGTATAGATCACATGAGTGCTATGCAACTGGTGGATCGTATAAAAGCAACCGGTGCTGAAATAAATTCATTCGAATCGTTTACCGGTGGGTTAATTGCACCCGAAACCGATCCGGAAAATCCGTGGCGGTATAAGTTTACATGGAACCCACGTAACGTTGTAATGGCAGGGCAGGGCACAGCAAAATTTTTACAGGCCGGTAAGTACCGGTACATTCCGTATCAGCAATTGTTTTTACGAACAACACCGGTAGTAGTACCGGGTTTGGGTGCATACGAAGGTTATGCCAATCGCGATTCGTTGAAGTATTTGGAAACGTATCGGCTTCAGAATATTCAAACAATGGTGCGGGGTACACTGCGCAACCAGGGTTTTTGCAGCGCGTGGAATGTTTTGGTGCAATTGGGTTGTTGCGATGATAGTTATGTAATGGAAGATATTGCTTCGATGACGCATCGGGAGTTTCTGCAATCATTCCTATCGGCCAGCGAGCCAACCGAAAAAGTTGTGGCCGAACTTTTTAATCTGAATGTTGATGGTGAAGAATTAAAACGACTTGCCTGGAGTGGTTTGTTTTCGAATGAAACAATTGGATTAACCGAGGGTAGTCCGGCAAAAATACTGGAACACATTCTGAATAAGCGATGGAAATTACAACCAGGCGATAAAGATTTTGTTGTCATGTGGCATCGGTTTCATTATACATTGCAAGGCGTGCAAAAATGTGTAGAGGCATACCTTACCGCTACCGGTACTGATGAAGTGCAAACCGCAATGGCCAAAACGGTTGGCTTGCCACTCGGAATTGCCGCTAAACTCTTATTACAGAATAAATTTCTGGCAGTAGGTGTAACTATACCTGTTACATTCGAATTCTATTCACCCATTCTGGAAGAACTGAATGCGTACGGTATTGCTTTGCATGAGCGCGAAGTAGCGAATTTAAATTTGTAGCGGGCGCTCGGTTATTTCATGATTGTTTTGGCTTAAAGTATGTTATTCCTTCACCCAATAAAATCACACTTAAAGGCAGGCTTATGGCATAACCGATGGTAAGCCAAAGGTTACCGATCATAGCCACTAAACCAATCTGTAAAAAGTAAAACAATGGCACCGTTACCATACCCAACGCAAATTTTAAGGAAGCGATAAATTGGGGATCAAGGTTTGGTTTGCCAGTAACGCTGCGCACAATTAACCGCGCGGGCCAATGGTTAAGTGTGTAATAAGCACGGATTATTTTTTGAAAAACTTTTTCAGATAATCCTTCTGGTGCCTTGTGCAAACCTGCCGTGTTATTAAAACATGTTTCAGTTTCTTTGGCTGAAATAACAGCAAGCGATTTCACCAACTGCTGTTCATGCTGTAACTGCTTAATTATGTCGGCCTGCTGTTTCCGATTTGTTTGCAGATATTGCAGCGAGGCTTCATAAGTGGATTCCGGTATGGAAAGAATTAAAGGTGTAATTTCATCCGATACGGTTTTTAACAACAAGTCGGTTTGCTGCACTATGTTCAAATCAAAATAATTTTTAGTGATGGTGATTGGTTTGCCAAAACTAACCAGCACGCGCGACCGAAATGCAGTGTGATTTTCATAATGTAAACCTACCGGCACAATCTTTATAGCTGGTAAATGCTGCAACGCAGCTTGCGCGATTCGCACAAAACCCTTTTGCAGGTGTCGTAAATTATAATGTTCGTTGTGATTGCCCTCGCCAAAAATTAAAATGGAGTTTCCTGTTTTTAACAGAACTGCGCACTGCTCCATAATGGCTTCGTTTTTTCGCAGCGTATCAAAACCATCGCGGAAGCGATACACCGGCATCATCTGGATAAAAGTTAACAGTGTACGTGCCCATTTTTTTTTAAACACATTGGCGCGCGCCAATGCCCACGGGTTGCGATGTGAGCTACAAATTATCAGCACCGCATCCAGAAACGCATTTTGATGGTTCGCCACAAAAATTACAGGGCCATCGGCAATAATTGTTTGTTTTTGTACTTGCCATTCGCGGAAGTAAAAGCGCAGTACCACCCGGCAATAAAACTTAAGTGCATGATAAAATATTTTTTGAATCACAGCTTTATAACAGGGGTTGCTTGTCGCTTACGCATGATGGATGAAAATACCAACCCCGAAATAAGATGCCACACGCCCCACCATGCTGCCACCACTGCCATCGGTAGGTTGCCTTCAAAGTATGTAAAAATCAAAACCAACGCGAGGCCAGAATTTTGGATGCCGGTTTCAATTGCTATCGTTCGGTTAACTGCTTCATCATTTTTTAAGACCTTGCTAAAGTAATAGGCGAGAATCAACGCTAAGCTATTGTGAAGCAATACAATCCAGAACACCTTGCCAAGGTGCACGGCAAATGCATCCTGATTATTTAGCACAGCCGCTATAATAAACCCGATTAACATAAACATGGAAGCAATACGCACCGGCTGTGCAATTTTTTGTGCCAAGTAAGGCAAATGGGTGGCTACACCTATTCCCAAAATGAGTGGAAGCAAAAGAATTGCCATCATATTTAAGAACAACGAGGCAAGATCGAGTTCTAATAGCTTTATTTCTGTTGATACAGATGGGATGACTGATCCCCACAAAAAAAATGTAATTGGTGTGATAAAGAATGCACCCAACGATGAAAACGCTGTAAGCGTTACGGACAAAGCCACATTTCCACGAGTAAGTTGTGTGAAAAAGTTCGACACATTGCCTCCTGGGCAGCAAGCCACCAGCAACATTCCTAACGCTATGCCCGGTGAAATAGGTAACACTGAAATCAAAAGTATAGTAATAATTGGCAGTAAAATAATTTGCGAAATTAAACCGGTAGCAATTGCCTTCTTTTGGTAAGCCAATTTAGTAAAGTGTGTCCAGCGTACATCTAATGCAACACCAAACATGATTATCCCCAAGCATATGTTTAACACTGTAAGACTGCTTTCCGAAAATTGAATGGCGGTTTCGGGCATATATAGGGATCAATCAAAAACTGATTCTTAAAGTTAAGAAATGGAAGGACTTATAAGGTAGTAATTAGAATTTAGTATGGTTGATAACTCGCAATCAATCTGTTTCTTTTGTGCGGTTTTCTTCATACCAGCTATCGATAAGTAAGTCGCTTCCCAAGGCGGCTGATACGGCTAATTGATCGCAACGCTCATTTTCAGGATGTCCGGCATGACCTTTTACCCAAGTGAATTTGGGCTGGAAGCGATGGTGTAACGGAATGTAACGTTGCCATAAATCGGCATTGGCCTTTTTAACGAAGTTCTTTTTTTGCCAACCCCACAACCAACCTTTTCCAACAGCATCAATTACATATTTTGAATCTGAATAAACTATAATGTTTATGCCAAATTTTTTAATAGCCTCCAATGCCACAATAACAGCTAATAATTCCATGCGATTATTGGTGGTAAGCCGATACCCCTGACTAAGTTCTTTTACATGGCCGTTAAACTTCAGGATAATACCATACCCACCAGGGCCGGGATTTCCTTGTGCCGCGCCATCAGTATAAATTTGAATCATGCAACAAAAATACGGGTTATTTAGCAAGGTAAATCAAACATGGTGTCTCGCCTGGCACCCATTGCTGTCATACCTTCGGCAGTTGCCACAAATCTGGGATTAACAGCGTTGACCAATATATTATCGCTCTTTAATTGTCTTGCGATTTGAACGGTTAAACTGAAAGCTTCCCTCAGTTAGTCACTGCGGGTGGTGGAGTTTTCCATATTTCAACAGGAACTGCATAGGTGTTAAGTAGCCAAGCGAACTGTGCGGTCGTTCATTGTTATAGACCCACATCCATGCCCTGGCATATAATCTCGCCTGATTTAGGTTTTCAAAAACAAACACATCCAATACTTCATCGCGGAATGTACGGTTGAAGCGTTCGATATATCCATTCTGATGGGGCTTGCCTTTTTGAATGAATACCAGTTCAATACCATGTTGCTTACACCAATCTTCCATGGCTTGTGCAATAAACTCCGGGCCATTATCTACCCGAAGCTGCATAGGTTTACCTCGCCATTCCAGCAATCGATTCAATTCGCGGATTACCCGTAAACTGGTCAGGCTTGTATCAATACTAATGGTAAGCACCTCCCGGTTAAAATCATCCAGCACATTAAAACAACGGAAGGATTTACCTTGGAAAAGCCCATCATGAACAAAATCAATGTCAGTTGGTTAAAAGGTTGGTGCGGTGGTAGGTAAAAGTTTCAAGGAAAGATTGCAATGTGTCTTTCTACAATGCCCGCTAACGTTTTGGGTTTGTTTAGTGGCGGATAAATCCGGAGGGTTTGTCCGCCTACACGAATATAATAAACTTGTTGACACTACGGGCGACTGTGTCGCCCGCCATTAAACAAACCCGGTGTTGTGGCACGTTGCCTTACTTTAAATTCTTATTAATCCAGGTCTTAATTTGGTCAAATGTTAATTGTCCGCTAGCTGCTTTTATAACAAAGTCATACTTATCGTCTTGGCCTAAGTTAATTTCGATGTTATGATTTTTAAGCATCAGTCTCATGAGTACGTAAGCTGTCCGCTTGTTACCGTCTATGAATGGATGATTTGTTATTATGCTTTCAAAAATCGCTGCAGCTTTGTCTACCGGGTTAGGATATAATTCTTGTCCGTCAAAAGTTTGAAAAGGTCTATTTATGGATGATTCAAGAAGTCCTTTGTCTCGAATGCCCTTTGCTCCACCAAACTTGTCTATAAGAATGTCGTGTATTTTTTCGACTTCGTTAATGTCAATCATTTAGCAAGTCTTTCTAGGAGTTCTTTGTCTTCAGTTAAGATGTCCCTTAGATTCCTTGTGAGGTTCACTTTCTCTATTGGTTGATTTTCAACTTGTTTTAAATAGTCAAGAACGTCTTGAAGCACACTTTCAGGCACTTTGTCAAGTGATTTCTGTATCTCAGATTTTATATCTTTGGTTGTCATTTTTAACTGCGTTATTTCAGTCCTAAGTTACTAAAATTTACTCTTTCATTTTCGGTCGGGCAATGGGCCACAACCTTTAGATTTACTTCAACATAATTTATCGTAGTAATCGTAACTTTTGTGGGTAAGTGGGTAACCGCTTCGGTTATCCAGCTTATCCACAAAAAAAGCAGCCGGAGCACTATGCCGCCAACCAGGTTGAAGGCTTATCAAACGATTCAGTCCGGCTGCTAATTTAAGTTGTGAGAGGGGATCAAATAGATATTCAAGGCTGCGGGCCTATTATAAAGGTTTCGATCCGATGCTCACTTTAGTTTAATTACCTAAACCAAAAGTTATGGAAAACCATCACCAAAATCAACCGTACTGTTGGATACTCGGTATTGATGTATCCAAAGAAAGTATAGATGCCTGTCTAATCCGTCAACAAGATGGGCAGCTGTTGGAGAACAAGTTTCACAACAACGTATCGGGATTCAAACACCTCAAAGCCTGGTGTAAACAAATGGAATGTGAATGCGACCATCACACTCTTTGTTGTATGGAACACACTGGCTTGTATACACGCCTGCTGGTACACTACCTGCTCAGCCGTGATGTACACGTTTGGCTGGAAAGCTCCCTGCAGATCAAACGCAGCCAGGGGCTGGTAAGAGGAAAGTCAGATAAAATTGATGCCCAGCGTATCGCCCGATATGCACGTTTGTATTAGGATAAAGCCCAGATCATGCAAATAAGTGTATTAACGCTGGAAAAACTGAAAGATCTTCAGGCTAACAGAAGACGCCTGCTCAAATCATTACAAACCATTCGAACAAGCTCCGAAGAGTTAAAACAATTTGATACCTCAACAGCAAAATTAATGGACAAGATAAACCGGGAAGCTATTCGCGGGTTGGAAAAGAGTTTGGATAAAGTAGATGAACAAATCCTCACTTTCATCGGTGAAGACGAAACTTTAAAACAGAAGTATGATCTGATGTTGTCAATAAAGGGCGTAGGCAAGGTACTGGCTGCAATGTTGTTGGTTTACACACATGGTTTCAACCGCCTGGCCGATAGCCGAAAACTTGCTTGTTACAGTGGCGTAGCACCCTTTACCTACGAAAGCGGTACATCCATACGAGGTAAGACAGGTGTATCTCAATTTGCAAATGGAGAGCTTAAACGAGTCTTGCACATGGCTGCTGTAAGCAGTGTACAACACAACCCCGAATTACACGACTATTACAAACGAAAGGTGGAAGAAGGCAAAAATAAAATGTCTGTTATTAATGCCGTAAGAAACAAGTTACTACACCGGATTGTGGCTGTTATAAAACGCGGAACACCTTATGAATTGAACCTGAAAAATAATTTATGAAACGTTAGTTTTAATCATAGATATCGTTTGGCTATAACCAGTGGCGGGATTTTGAAGCGCGTCATTGTCCCACTACACCAAACGTATTTTGAAAACTAAACTACGAATTTACACTAAACCCCGCCATTGGTTATAGCTTTTGTTGTGCGCTGGTGTTTTAGCCACCCACTATTTTAATTTGTCTATCGTCTGCGAACTGTCG
>JAHBTY010000001.1 GCA_019638355.1 Cyclobacteriaceae bacterium | reverse complement strand
TAATAACATAATTGACTAAGTTCCTCAGCTATAATCTTTTTCTCAAGTCTAAATCCATATTCATTCATTTTCTGAATGAAATCCATTTCAAACAGCTTTCTATGTCCACAGTCACGATGTTTTTGACCGCGTTTGGTTGCCATACGTTCTTGTATAGCAACAACGCCATTTGGTTTGAGTGCTCCAAATAAATCTTTCATGATAGCCTCAGGTTGCGTTAACTCATGATACACATTAACAAGCAAAATACGATCATACTGCATGCGTGGTAAGTTAGTCGCATTTTGAGTACCTATTAAAAAATCGAAGTCACTCTCTATATTACGTTGTAGCAATTCTTCATCATGATTTTTAAACTGATTAAAGACACGTAGATTCAAACAAGTAGTATCAATATCCTGAAGCATCCATTTGACATTTTTCACGTAGCTAGCGATGATTAATTCCACATAGCCACTCGCAGCACCAACACTGGCTACCTGCTCACCTTCCTTGACACCAAGATATTGATAATAGTTAAGATAGTCCTTCTTTAGTGCCACAGAATCTCTCGAATAAAACCCACACTTGGAGCTCGAAAATTGAGCATTAACGGAAAAGGAAAAAGAACTTATTGTCAATATTAACAATACTCTTTTACATATGTCTTGGAGGGTTATCTTCATATTTAAAAATAACCATTTCACAAAATCTAACCAATCAAGATTTCTTGCAAAGGTTCGTCTATTCACCATGGTCATTAACTTAAGCGCAATGATGTTCCGTAGGAACAGAATATTGGTAGTAATAATCTATAAATAGGAAATCTAAGTCCTGTAAGGACGAAATATATCTCGTACCTACGGCACTTAAACCAATTTGAAAATTTGATTCTACCGATATTTCGCCTCTAACGAGGCTTAGATATAAGATTTTTCATGGTTCGTGAAGCACGAACCTTGGCAGACACCTGCAGCTAACAGCCCGTATTTTTGCAACAACACAAAAAAAGGATGACTCACACCATCCTTCCTATAAAAACGCTTGAGAAATATTACAACTTACCAGCCTGTATTTTTTTGGCTACTGCTTGCACTTCATCCAGTACCCGCAACAAATTTCCGCTCCACAGTTTGCTGATCTGGGCTTCGGTATAACCGCGCTTTACCAGCTCTAATGTTACGTTAAATGTTTCAGAAGCATCATTCCAGCCCTCAATGCCACCGCCACCATCAAAATCAGAACTGATGCCTACGTGATCGATACCAATCTTTTTTACGAGGTAATCAATGTGATCTACAAAATCAGATACATTAACCGGTGGCGCTACCGGGTTCACTTCCTTTTCAATGCGTGGCTTTGCCTTGGCGGTTATCTCAGCATACTTTTTAAAATAAGCCTGCCGTTCTTCTGCTGATAGATCGCGCATGGCAGATCGCTCCAATATGGTAAATCCTTCTTCAACAGCTACTGCCTTTACAATCTCATTTACTTTGGCCGCGTTTGCGTCATTCTTTTTTGTGTTTACATAACTTTTAAACGCTACGGCTTGTACCACACCTTTATTGGCTTTAATTAACTCCAGTTGCTCATCATCCAGGTTACGGCTTACATCATTTAATGCACGAGCCGATGAGTGCGAAGCGATAACCGGAGCTTTAGATAATTTGATTGCCTCTATGTTGGCCGCTTTGGATGGATGCGATAGATCGACCATAATACCCCACTTGTTCATTTCACTAATTACTTCACGCCCCAGCGGACTCAATCCATTGTGTAACCAAACATTATCGCGTTCGCCCGTATTGGAATCGGCTAACTGACTGTGGCCATTATGCGCCAATGACATGTAGCGGGCTCCACGATCATAAAATTCTTTTACTTTGGTGATGTCCGTTCCAATCGGGTAACCATTTTCAACACCAATCATTGCTACTTTCTTTCCAGCCTTTACAATT
The DNA here is from genome assembly GCA_019638355.1 of Cyclobacteriaceae bacterium. Classification (GTDB taxonomy): domain Bacteria; phylum Bacteroidota; class Bacteroidia; order Cytophagales; family Cyclobacteriaceae; genus ELB16-189. The sequence continues at coordinate 1,369,872 of JAHBTY010000001.1, read as the reverse complement.
CTGCGCACATCGGCTGATGTAAGGGCCAGCTCAATTTTATCGGGTGCAATTTCCTTACATAGTTTATGAATAGCGTTAAATTTTGCATCCGCATTTTCATAGGCTTTGGCATAACCATCCGGTGTAAGTTCACCTTGCCCGGTATAAACTATAAACCAGGCTACATCCAAGCCGCCCTCAACCATTTTTGGCAAATTAACCTGCGTATTTAACCGTTGTGTGTAGTTTACTGAAGTTGTGAAATTAGACACATCAATATCATCGTGTGTATCGAGCGTAATCACGCGCTCGTGAATAGCTTTTGCTTTTTTAATCAAAGCTTCATCGGTTACAGTTTGGCCAAAGCTCATTGCAGTTAACAAGGCCAGTGCAACTAATAGTGCTACAGTTGATTTCATATTAATTGAATTGATATAAATAAATACAAATTGAATTCTTGCTAAAATTATAAGACTCTAAACTGTTCCTGACTAAAAAATAGACAAATGGTTAACCCGTAGGTAGGACGGACTAAAAATTGATCGAATTCCTATAGCGTAAAGAACACCCTGAACACCCAGGGCGAGGCAAAGGCGCGTTCCTGATTGTCGTAGATAACATCGTACAAAGCCATCAGGTTTATAGCGCTACGTTTACCAAATGGTTGGGTATAGCCCAATCCCAAGAGTAGCCGATCGAAATTCCTGCGTTCTCCTGTTCCAAGAAAAACAGGTGTATTAATAAGATTATATTCGCCATAAGCAAACAACTGATTAAAGTTGTAGCGCATAAAGGGGCTTAGTCCGTACTGATCGATATTGAGTTTAATGGGCTGTGTGTAGGCAAAGCGCTGCCAGGTTGCTCCGGTGCCCACCGAAAATTTAGGGGTAACCATATAGCCTACAATCGGGTTAACGGCAAAATAAAAATAGCGGTTTCCAAAACCATCCGTACCACCGTTCAAAGCGAGGCCACCACCTGTATAGATTCTATCTTTCAAACCCCAACTAGTATTCTCATTCACTTCACGCTGTGCCCATGATGGTACTGATAAGAATATAAGAATTACACCCACCACACTTTTCATACTTTCAATATTTAGTCTCACTCTTCCTGAATTATAAAAATATCTTCTGTTTCCTTTTTCATCAGGTATTTTTCGCGCGCAAATTTTTCAAGCAACTCTTTATTGGTAAGTAGTTCTTTGCGATCTTTCTCTACCTCACTGATTTTCTCCATGTAAAATTCACGCTCATTTTCAAGACTATTTACCTTGGCTGTCATTTTAAAACGGGAAATCAAATCGTTAGAATCCAGTAGCAATAGCCAGACAAAAAAGAGCGATCCGGTTACTACATAAAAATTCCGAAATGCTGGCGGAAGTTTCTTGAGCATAAGTTTAAAAAATGGATGTACGAAGATAGAGATTTACTGGCTTAAATAGCAAATCGGGCCGTTACGCCCGATTTGCAGCGCTGGTCTTAACAATTTCAGATTATGGCTTTATCAACTTCCACTCCTGGGCGAACGCCTGGTTTTGTGTATTCTTATGGAAGGCTGTTACTTTCAGTACCGACTTGGTTTTGAGTTGTAAGGTAACATCATACTCTTTGGCCGAAATCGGTTCGATATAGGTGCCCTTGCATTTTTTAAACATTCCAACTTTTAAATTTTCAAGAACCCGGGTACCCAATATAGAGTTGTTCATGTTATCGGCCCACACAATTGAACCCTGAAACACAGAATCAACATCGTAGATTAAAACGCGTACATTCATGTGCTCATTAAACCACACTCCCACCAGGTTGTGCTGAAAATCGGCACCCAGAAACTGCTCGCGCACCAGGAACACGATTAAGCCACCTGCTACTACCAACAACACGAACGACACCATCATCATATTTGCTTCCATAACCTGAAGGCTCCAATTAGATGGAAACCTTTTGGCATAGTTTGGCAAAAACCAGGCAGGGCTAGCAAAAGGCCTAAAAGATCAAAAAAAATCAAGTATTTTTAAAATTCAAGGATTCAATTAATCCCAAAAATGGCTTGGCTCGGTATTGTATTCCCAAATTGGGCAACAAAAAAAGCCTTCAAAAACTTGAAGGCTTTTCGTGGTTGAGAAACCGGACTTATTAAAACTTCTTGCCTGGGAAATACGCTGTTTCGCCAAGTTCTTCCTCTATGCGGATAAGTTGATTGTACTTCGCCATCCGATCTGAACGTGAAGCTGAACCGGTTTTGATCTGGCCAGTGTTTAACGCTACTGCCAAATCAGCTATGGTACTATCTTCAGTTTCGCCTGAGCGGTGCGACATGATGCTCTTGTAGCTGTTGCGTTTTGCAAGATTAACGGCATTGATTGTTTCTGTTAACGATCCTATCTGGTTTACCTTTACCAGAATTGCATTCGCTACACCCTTATCAATTCCTTTTTGCAAGAAATCAACATTGGTTACAAACAAATCGTCACCAACCAATTGTACTTTGTCGCCAATGCTATCGGTGAGGGTTTTCCATCCAGCCCAATCTTCTTCAGCCATACCATCCTCTAATGAAATGATTGGATACTTTTTAGACCAGTTGGTCCAATACGCAGCCATTTCTTCGGGCTTTAATTTTTTGCCTGATGATTTTTTGAAGTGATACAATTTTGTTTTTGGATCATAGAATTCTGAAGCTGCCGGATCGAGGGCAATAAAAATATCTACACCTGGTTTGTAGCCTGCTTTCTCAATTGCTTTAATCACAATTTCAATCGCCTCTTCGTTTGATTTGATGTTTGGTGCAAATCCGCCTTCATCACCAACGTTTGTAGAAAGGCCTTGATCGTGCAATACTTTCTTCAAAGTATGGAACACTTCAGCCCCCATTTGTAACGCTTCAGAAAAAGTATCAGCACCCACCGGCATTACCATAAACTCCTGAAAGTCGATTGAGTTATCGGCATGACTTCCGCCATTCAAAATATTCATCATCGGCACCGGAAGTGTGTTCGCATTTACACCACCAATGTAGCGATACAAGGATTGACCAGCTTCCATAGCCGCAGCTTTTGCCACTGCTAATGATGTTCCTAAAATGGCGTTGGCACCCAATTTGCCTTTATTGGTTGTGCCATCTAATTCAATCATAACTTTGTCAATCAAGTTCTGATCGAAAACATCTAACCCCACTATCTCGGCAGCGATTTTGTTATTCACATTATCAACTGCTTTTAAAACTCCTTTGCCCAGATAGGTCTTTTTGTCGCCATCGCGCAATTCAACTGCTTCATGCGTACCGGTTGAAGCACCAGAAGGAACCGCAGCGCGACCAAACGCACCCGATTCAGTAACTACATCTACTTCTACAGTTGGGTTGCCGCGGCTATCTAAAATTTGGCGGGCGTGGATTCCTTCGATTAAGCTCATATTCTTTTAGTTAAAATGAAAGTTGTTTTAAAAACTGTTTTCTATTGTTCTTGCCAATAATCAACCACCAGTACCTTTTCAAATAAAGGACCGGCCAAGGCAACAAATTTTTTATGTTCCGGATGCGACAAATAAATATCACGATCCTTTTCCGATGCAAAACTCACAATAAAACAATGCGTAAATCCTTGATTAAGATTCTCAGGACTGTTGTTTGTACCCCATTCAAATTTCTTTATCTCTTTAATAGTTGTTGATAGTGCTTTGAAAGCAGCTTCAATCTTTTTTACATCTTCTGGTTTTGCAGATGATTTAAATTGAAACAACACTACATGTTGTAGCATTTTTTCTTGTGCCGGACTTACAACTGCCATTGTTATGAAGAGAATAAGGAATGAGATTTTTTTCATGGGCTTAATTTTTAGTGAGCACTCACCATATTCCCCTCCTTCACCAGCTCCACAAACTGATCAAATAAATAGCGTGAATCATGAGGGCCAGGTGAAGCCTCCGGGTGATACTGAACTGAAAAGGCTTTCTTGTTTTTCAATCTAATACCCATGATGGTGTTATCATTCAAATGCAGGTGTGTAACCTCTACATTCGGATTCTTTTCAATTTCCTTTTCACTAACCGCGAAGCCATGATTTTGAGAAGTCATTTCGCCCAGGCCCGTAATCAGATTTTTAACGGGGTGATTCAACCCACGATGACCGTGGTGCATTTTATAAGTTGATAACCCGGCTGCCAATGCAAGTAACTGATGCCCGAGGCAAATGCCAAAGGTTGGTTTATCGGCAGCAAGAATTTCTTTTACAGTTTTAATGGCGTAATCCATAACAGACGGATCACCCGGGCCATTCGAAATAAAATATCCGTGCGGTCCCCATTTTTCCATTTCTGTAAAAGAAGTTTTTGCCGGAAAAACCTGCACATAACAATCGCGCGAAATAAGGTTTCGTAAAATGTTAGTTTTAATACCAAGATCAAGAGCCGCTATTTTAATTGATGCATTGCTGTTACCGGCAAAATAAGGAGCCTTGGTGCTTACTATTGAAGATAGCTCAAGCCCATCCATAGATGGTACTTTCTTAATTTCGGCCTTCATTTGCTCAGGCGTTAATTCAGAAGATATTAAGGCGTTCATGGCACCTTTGCTTCGAATATAACGCACCAGCATCCGCGTGTCTAAATCTGCAATTCCCACTACACCATTTTTCTCTAAGTAAGCCTGCAAACTTTCTTTAGCTGTTTTACGACTAAACTCATCTGAGAATTCGTTTACCACAATACCACTTATTTTGGGAGAAGCAGATTCCTGTTCATCCACAACAGTTCCATAGTTACCAATGTGGGCGGTGGTGTTAACAATTATTTGGCCGTAGTAAGATGGATCGGTGTAGATTTCCTGGTAGCCGGTCATACCGGTATTAAAGCAAATTTCGCCACCAGATGTACCACGTTTTCCGATTGCTTTTCCTTCCAGCAGGAGGCCATCGGCCAGGAGTAAGTAGGCTTTTGTACTCAATTCAATTTGGTTTTGGTTAACAAAAATACTGGTATTAAGGGTTTTAAAGATTTTAATTTCTTTAAATTTTCAATACGCGGTTTCAAACGGTTACGGCAATAAAAAAGGGATTGAACTCTGAAATTCAATCCCTTGAATATTTACTGCTAAGTCCACTTATTCTTTCTTCTTAGCCTTTTTTGATGCCTTCTTGGGTGCCTCCTCGCCTGCCTTTACTTCCGCAGAAGTTTCCTCAGCAGCCGGTACGGCTTCAGATTTCTTCGTTCTGCGGCCCCTGCGGGTTTTACCTTTCTTCTCAGCTCCATCTTTCTTGTAGATGTCGTTGAAGTCAACTAACTCCAACAAGCACATATCTGCAGCATCACCTAAGCGGGGTGCGCTTAATTTGATAATTCGGGTGTATCCTCCCGGACGATCAGCAATACGGCCCGCTACTTCACCAAACAAAGTGGTTACCGATTCCTTGTTTTGCAGGTACGACATTACTGTTCTGCGCGAATGGGTAGTGTTGTCCTTAGCCTTGGTAATCAGAGGCTCTACGTAACGTTTCAACGCTTTGGCTTTTGCCACTGTTGTTGTAATGCGCTTATTTAAAATAAGCGATGACGCCATATTTGACAGCAAAGCCTCGCGGTGTGAGGAGGTTCTTCCCAGGTGATTAACTTTTTTACCGTGTCTCATTGTTTAATCTTCTTCGAGTTTATACTTAGAGAGATCCATACCAAAGGTCAGGTTCTTCTCCGCTACCAGTTGCTCCAGTTCAGCCAATGACTTTTTACCGAAGTTTCTGAATTTCATCATATCTGAAATATCAAGCTGCACCAGGTCGCCCAATGATTTGACATCAGCAGCCTTTAAGCAATTGTAAGCGCGAACTGATAAATCCAGATCATGCAATTGTGTTTTCAACAACTTGCGCATGTGCAACATTTCCTCATCCACCTGCTCAACTTCGCTGTCTTTTCCGGTTTCAAGCTCAATAGACTTGTCGGAGAATAGACGGAAGTGTTGGATCAGAATAAAGGCTGCACCTTCCAATGCCTTTTCTGGGTGGATAGAGCCATCCGTCTCAATATCGATCAGAAGTTTTTCGTAGTCAGTCTTCTGTTCTACACGTGTATTTTCAACGCTGTATTTAACATTTTTAACAGGCGTAAAAATGGCATCAATCGGAATGAACCCGAATACCTGCTCATTAGGTTTGTTTTCTTCTGCCGGTAAGTAACCGCGACCTTTCTCAATTGTTAATTCAATTTCGAACTGCGCTGTTTCATCCAGGTTACAAATAACATGGTCGTTGTTTAGAATTTCGAATGCCGTGGTAAACTTGGCAATATCGCCAGCCTTAAATTGCTTTTGCTTCTTGATGTTAACCACAATCTTGTTGTCAAAATTGTCGCTTACTTTTTTAAAGCGAACCTGTTTCAGGTTTAAGATGATTTCGGCTACATCTTCAACTACGCCCTCGATAGTGGAAAATTCGTGCAATACACCCGGTATTTTAATTCCGGTAATTGCATAGCCTTCTAATGAAGACAATAAAATTCGTCTTAAAGCATTGCCGATTGTAACTCCGTATCCTTTTTCTAACGGTTTGAAAGTAAAGAGGCCATGAAAATCATCTGATTTTTCCATCACCACTTTCTCCGGCATTTGAAACGCTAATATTGACATATCAACTTTGATTAATGTGTTAAGAATTACTTTGAGTACAATTCAACGATTAACTGTTCATTGATGTTTTCAGGAATATCAGCACGCAAAGGCAGGTTAATAAGCTTACCTTCAAGTTCAGTGTTATCCCACTCCAACCAATTGTACTTTTTGGCTCCCTGTACTGAAAGGGAATTGCTGATTGTTTCCAATGATTTTGATTTTTCGCGCACAGCAACTTTATCGCCCGGACGAAGGTTTAGGGATGGAATATTAACTACCTCACCATTAACCGTAATGTGCTTGTGCACTACCAATTGACGTGCCGCTCTGCGGGTTGGCGCAATGCCTAACCGATATACAGTATTATCTAACCGCGACTCCAACATTTGCAGCAACACTTCACCGGTTACACCTTTCTTGCGAGAGGCCTTATCAAAAATGTTTTCGAATTGGCGCTCCAGCACTCCGTAGATGTATTTTGCCTTTTGTTTTTCAGCTAATTGAACTGCATATTCCGATTGCTTACGCTTCTTTCCTTTTCCATGCTGGCCAGGAGCGTAGTTCTTCTTTTGCAGCGCTTTGTTTTCACCAAGAATAGGCTCGTTAAATCTTCTGGAGATTCTAGCTTTGGGGCCTGTGTATCTTGCCATGTTATTGTTACGTTGTCGTTAATTATTAAACTCTTCTTTTCTTTGGCGGACGGCAACCGTTGTGCGGAATTGGCGTCATATCCTTAATAACCATTACTTCAATGCCAGAAGCCTGAATACTACGGATAGCAGATTCACGACCGGCACCCGGGCCAACCACAAATACTTCTACCTTGCGCAAACCTAATTCAAAGGCTTTCACAGCACACTCTTGTGCTGCTACCTGAGCCGCATACGGTGTGTTCTTCTTCGAACCTTTAAAACCCATCTTTCCTGCAGAAGCCCAGGAAATCACCTGACCGGTTGAATTGGTCATAGAAATAATGATGTTGTTAAAGGTGGCGCGAACATGGGCCTGGCCAATAGCCTCTACCACTACTACGCGTTTTTTACTCTTATCCTTCTTCTTTTCAACTGGTGCTGCCATATTTTTCAGTCTTTAGTTATTAGTAATTAGTCTTTAACAAACTCATTACTATCTACTCACTACTATCTTATTATCCTTTAGTTGCTTTCTTCTTATTCGCTACCGTCTTACGCTTTCCTTTGCGTGTACGGGCGTTGTTCTTAGTGGTTTGTCCGCGTACTGGTAAGCCTTTGCGATGACGCAGACCACGGTAACAACCAATATCCATTAGGCGCTTAACGCTTAATTGAATTTCTGACTTAAGAGCACCCTCAATCTTAAACTCTTCAGCAATAGCTGCACGAATGGCGTTCGATTCTTCATCGTTCCACTCTTTTGCTTTCTTGTCCCAGTTTACACCAACTTTGGTGAGAATACGCTGAGCCGATCTGCGGCCAATGCCATAAATGTATGTAAGAGCGATTTCGCCTCTCTTATTATCCGGAATATCTACACCAGCAATACGTGCCATAATTATCCTTGTCTTTGTTTATATCTTGGATTCTTCTTGTTAATAACAAACAGCTTGCCCTTGCGCCTGATGATTTTGCAATCGGCACTGCGTTTCTTTATAGATGCTCTGACTTTCATAGTCTTTCTATTTATATCTAAACGTTATCCTTCCCTTTGTTAAATCATAAGGCGACATTTCCAGCCTAACCTTATCGCCAGGTAAAATCCGGATGTAGTGCATCCGCATCTTTCCTGAAATATGTGCCAACACTTCGTGGCCGTTTTCCAATTGCACTCTGAACATGGCATTGGAAAGCGCCTCCAAAATAGTTCCGTCCTGCTCTATCGACTTTTGTTTCGCCACTTAAACGAATAGTTTTGTTCTATATACTCATGAGTCGTTAAGACTTCAGTTCTATCCTTATGAATCGCCACCGTATGCTCAAAATGGGCCGAAGGTTTACGATCCAAAGTGCGGATAGTCCAGCCATCCTTTTCTTGCACCACGTTTTTGGTTCCCATGTTTATCATCGGTTCTATAGCGAACACCATTCCCGGAGCCAACTTTACTCCCTTACCACGTTTACCGTAGTTTGGAACTTCAGGGTCCTCGTGTAAATCTTTACCTACACCATGACCAACCAACTCCCGAACCACTCCGTAACCAAACTGTTCTACGTGCTGTTGAATGGCGAAACTTACATCGCCCATCCGGTTGCCCGAACGTGCTTGCGCTATTCCAATCTCCAACGATTCGTACGTGCGTTCCAAGAGTCTCAGCACTTCCGAGTTTACTTTTTCAAGTGGATACGTGTAGGCTGAATCACTGTGGTAACCCTTGTACTTCACACCGCAGTCAATTGAAACAACATCTGTCTCTTTCAACTCGTACTCGCCAGGAAAACCATGCACTACGGTTTCGTTTACCGAGATGCACAAGGCAGCCGGAAACCCGTGGTAATTTTTAAACGATGGCCAAGCCCCGTGGTCGCTTATAAACTCTTCGGCAAGTTTATTCAGTTCTTTGGTCTTAACTCCCGGTTTAACCCGTTTAGCTATTTCACCATGCACTTTGCCCAAGAGCTGTGCACTTTCCCGCATTAACTGAATCTCCTCGTCCGTCTTGTAGCGAATCATTCAACTTCAAGCCGCAGCAAACTGAGAACGTCCTTTTACTCTACCTGACTTCATCATCCCCTCATAGTGTCGCATCAACAGGTAACTTTCAATCTGCTGGAGTGTGTCTAACACAACACCTACCAAGATCAGAAGGGAAGTTCCACCGTAGAATTGAGCAAAGTTCTGCGTAATACCAGCTTTTACTGCAAAGGCAGGTAAAATGGCAACCGCAGCCAGGAAGATGGCGCCCGGTAAAGTTATTTTTGATAAAATGCTATCAATGAATTCGGCTGTTTCTTTTCCGGGTTTAATACCTGGAACAAAACCGCCATTCCGCTTTAGGTTATCAGCAATGTCGTTTGATGGAACTGTGATAGCCGTATAGAAGAATGTGAAAATCAATATGAGTGTCGCGAACAATAAATTGTATTGCCATGAAGTGAAGTCGGCAAATGTAGAACCTACATATGTTCCGATATCGCTGTCTTGCCAGATCTGCGCTACCAAGGGCGGAATAAACATCAACGCTTGCGCGAAAATGATTGGCATAACCCCTGCAGAGTTCAATTTTAATGGGATGAAATCGCGCTTGCCACCATACAATTTATTGCCTACTACTTGCTTGGCATATTGTACCGGAATTCTGCGGGTAGCTTGTGTTAATGCAATAACGCCAACCACTACAAAGAACAGGGCTAACACCTCCAAGATAAATAACAACATACCATTCATTCCCTTGGTGTCAACCTCCTGATAAATCGCTACCGGGAAACGAGACACGATTCCAATCATAATCAGCATACTGATACCATTACCAATCCCCTTATCAGTAATGCGTTCGCCTAACCACATGCAAAACATGGTGCCTGCAATCAGAATGATGATTGATGAAAGGGTGAAGAACATACCCGGATTTACTATCGCTTCATTGGGGATTGTAGCCCGGATATAGCCATAAGACTGAGCTGCAGTAATGATGATTGTTAAAATTCGAGTAAACTGATTGAGACGCTTACGACCACTCTCACCTTCTTTTTGAAGTTTGGTAAAATGCGGTACAGCCACTGTTAACAATTGCACCACGATAGATGCCGAGATATACGGCATAATACCCAATGCAAAAATAGAGGCCCGGCTAAACGAACCGCCCAGGAATGTATTTAATAAATCGAAAATGCCCCCTTGGTTAGCTCCCGATTGTTCCAGTGCAACTGCATCCACTCCTGGCAATACAATGTATGAACCCAGGCGAAAAATGATCAGAAATCCAATTGTATTCAATATGCGAACACGAAGGTCTTCGATCGAAAAAATGTTCTTTATGGTAGTAAAGAAACGCTTCATTACTTAATAGTTGTGGCTGTTCCGCCTACGTTTTCAATTGCTTTAGTGGCTGTTTCAGAGAAGGCATGTGCTTCTACGCTAACCTTTGCTTTTAATTCGCCACGTCCTAAAATTTTAACACTGTCCTTTTTGCCAACAATTCCATTATCAATCATTAACTGAACAGTAAGTGCCGATGCTTTTGTCTTCTGCGCCAACTCTTCGAGCGTATCCAGGTTAATGGCTTTGAAAAACACTTTCTCGTTGTTTTTAAAACCAAACTTCGGAATACGTCTTTGCAACGGCATCTGTCCGCCTTCAAAACCAAATTTCTTGTGGTAACCCGAACGTGATTGAGCACCCTTATGTCCACGGCCTGCAGTGCTACCGCCAGAGCCCTGACCTCTTCCGAGGCGCTTATTTGTTTTTACCGAACCTTCGGCCGGCTTAAGTGTATGCAGTTTCATCTTTTATAATTCAGTTACCGACACTAAATGCTTTACTTTCTTTACCATGCCCTGAATCTGCGGGGTATATTCCACTTCAACAGAACGATGTACTCTTCCTAAACCTAAAGACTGAATAGTTCTCAATTGAGTTTCAGGTCTTTTGATGGTGCTGCGGGTTTGAGTAATTCTAACTTTTGCCATAACTCTTATCCGTTAAATACTTTCGATAATGAGACACCCCGGTTGCGGGCAATACTTTGCGGATCGCGCATGGTAGTTAAAGCCTTAAAAGTTGCTTTTACCACATTGTGCGGGTTAGATGAGCCCTTGGATTTTGCCAATACATTGTGAACACCAGCACTCTCCAGCACGGCACGCATTGCACCACCGGCAATAACACCCGTACCAGGCGATGCAGGCTTCAGCAACACAAAACCACCACCGAATTTACCAAGCGATTCATGAGGCACGGTACCTTTAATAATCGGCACTTTTACCAGATGCTTTTTCGCATCATCAATACCTTTTGTAATGGCATCTGTTACTTCATTGGCTTTACCCAACCCGTACCCAACTACCCCATTTCCATCACCTACTACCACAATGGCAGCAAAGCTGAATCTTCTACCACCCTTTACAACTTTGGCTACGCGCTGAATAGCAACCACCTTTTCTTTAAGGTCGATTTCGCTTGCCTTTACTGCGCTGACGTTACTTTGTGTCATGCTGAATTAGAATTTTAAACCTCCTTCTCTGGCTCCTTCAGCCAAAGCTTTGATGTTACCATGATAGAGATAGCCATTGCGATCGAACACAATTTCTGTGATCCCTGCAGCAACTGCCTTCTCGGCTACTTTCTTACCAACACCTTTCGAAATGGTAAGATTAACGCCACCCTTTTTATCCACTTCTACCGAAGAGGAAGCGGTTAGCGTATGTCCTTTTGAATCATCTATGATTTGTGCATAGATAACTTTATTGCTTCGGAACACAGACAAGCGCGGCCTTGCTGATGTGCCTTCCAGCTTTTTACGAATGCCCTTCTTAATGCGGACTCTTCTGTCTTTTATGTTTGCCATGCCTAATTATTATTTTGCAGCTGCCTTACCAGCTTTTCTACGAACATACTCACCAATAAAGCGAATACCTTTTCCTTTATAGGGTTCAACAGGGCGTAACGACTTTATTTTTGCAGCCACCTGACCTATTAATTGTTTGTCTATACCTTCTAATGTAATGGTAGGATTCTGACCCTTTTCCTGAGTGGCTACCACCTTTAACTCGGATGGAATACCTACAATTACACTATGTGAGTAACCCAAGCTAAGGTCCAGCACGTTGCCTTGGGCCGATGCTTTGTAACCAACACCCACCAACTCCAATTGAGCCTTGTAGCCTTCACTTACTCCTTTAACCATATTTGCTATTAAAGCACGGTATAACCCATGCATAGCTTTATGTCGCTTTTGTTCAGTGGGTCTTTGTACTACTATAGAACCTTCCTCGGACACCACCTTAAAATCCGAATCAATTTTTTGCTTCAATTCTCCTTTGGGGCCTTTTACACTTACCGTGTGGTCACCTTCTGAGTAAGTGAACGAAACTCCTTTCGGAAGTGCAATGGGTAATTTACCTATACGTGACATGACCTGCTTCGTTTAATAGATGTAACACAATACTTCTCCACCTACATTAAGAGCCTTGGCCTCTTTATCGGTAATTACACCTTTAGAGGTTGAAAGGATAGCGATACCCAACCCATTTAAAACACGCGGCAAATCGCCTGCGGGCTTGTATTGGCGCAAACCTGGTGAACTTACCCGTTGCAAGCTGGTAATAGCCGACTCCTTGGTTTCTGGATTGTACTTTAGTGCAATCTTGATGTTACCTTGCTTGTTGGAAGTTTCTTCAAACTTGTAATTAAGAATATAGCCCTTATCAAAGAGCACCTTAGTTACTTCCTTTTTGATGTTGGAAGCAGGAACTTCTACCACGCGATGGCGAGCCTTGATGGCGTTTCGCAACCGGGTTAAATAATCTGCTATTGGATCCGTTGTTTTCATTTTACTTATTTAAAAAGCAAACCCGTTTTTTTGAACGGGCTGCAAAGATATATAACAATTTCTGTTATCCAAACTGTTATCGGGTTTCGGTTTAGCCTGATTTAGAGGGTGCCCCGACCTTGATACTCAGCAACCAAATATGTGTTGGAAGACTCTTACCAGCTTGCCTTGGTCAGTCCGGGGATTTTACCGTCACTGGCCATTTGGCGAAACTGGTTTCGGCAGATTCCAAACTTACCCATGTAGCCACGTGGCCTCCCGGTAAGTTTGCAACGTTTGCGCAATCGCACCGCTGACGAACTTCTTGGGAGTTTGTCCAATCCCGCCCAATCGCCAGCTTCCTTTAAAGCTTTGCGCTTAGCAGCATAGCGCGCTACCAGTTTTTCCTTCTTCTTGTCTCTTGCAACAATTGATAATTTTGCCATGGAGTCAATTAATTTTTATTTACAAATGGCATTCCCAACGCTTTCAGTAGCTCGTAGCTTTCTTCATCCGAAGATGCTGACGTAACAAACGTGATGTCCATTCCATTAATTTTATTCACTTTATCGATGGATATTTCAGGGAAGATGATCTGCTCTTTTACACCCAGGGTGTAGTTACCACGTCCATCAAATCCTTTATCGCTCACCCCTTTGAAATCGCGTACGCGAGGCAAAGCCACACTCATCAGGCGATCCATAAACTCATACATTCTATCGCCACGCAACGTAACTTTGGCACCAATTGCCTGGTTGCCGCGTAACTTAAAATTTGAGATATCTTTTTTGGAACGAGTAGCCACAGCCTTCTGGCCCGTGATGATGGTTAGTTCTTCCACCCCTACATCAATCAATTTTTTATCGGCAACAGCTGCGCCAATACCTTTGTTGATGCAAATTTTTTCTACTTTGGGTACCTGCATTACTGATGAGTACTGAAACTTTTGCTTCAGACCAGGGACTACTTCCTTCAGGTACTTTTCTTTTAATCTTGGAGTTGCCATTACTTAATAAATTCTCCGGTTTTCTTTGAAAATCTTTGCAGCTTTCCTTTTTCGTTAAGCTTACGACCTGTGCGGGTTGGCTTTCCATTAGAAGGTTCAATCAACATCAGATTGCTGATGTGAATGGTTCCTTCCATTTTCTTGATACCACCCTCAGGCTTGCCGGCAGAAGGCTTCTGGTGCTTTGTCACCATATTAATACCTTCTACAATTGCGCGGTTCTTATCGGCAAATACTTCCAGTACTTTGCCTTCTTTATCCTTATCATCACCAGCCAGTACCAGCACGGTATCGCCTTTGCGAATGTGCAACTTAGGCTGTTTGTTATACTTTCTTTCCATAACTTATAATACTTCAGGTGCCAAAGACACAATTTTCATAAACTGCTTTTCGCGCAACTCACGAGCCACCGGGCCGAAAATACGGGTACCACGAGGTTCATCTTGTGCATTTAAAAGAACAGCTGCATTATCTTCAAAACGAATGTAAGAACCATCTTTTCTACGAACCTCTTTCTTGGTTCGTACAATCACCGCTTTGGATACGGTTCCTTTTTTAATCTGGCTGGTGGGTATGGCAGACTTAACCGTTACAACGATTTTGTCGCCAACGCTTGCCGATTCTCTTCTAGTTCCGCCTAATACGTGTACGCAAAGCACCTCTTTGGCTCCACTGTTATCGGCTACTACTAATCTGCTTTCTGTAGATATCATGGTTACTTCGCTTTTTCAATAATTTCAACCAATCTCCATCTTTTACTTTTGCTCAACGGGCGGGTTTCCATTATGCGCACGGTATCACCAATGCCTGCCTCGTTTTTCTCGTCATGGGCCATGAACTTGGTTGTTTTATTCATGAACTTACCGTAGATCGGATGTTTTACCTTACGGTCGATTGCAATCGTGATGGATTTTTGCATTTTATTGCTTACCACCTTACCGATTCTCTCTTTTCTTAAATTCCTTGCCGTCTCCATGACAACTTATTTTTGTGTTTCTTTTGCTTTCAATTCTGTCTTCAAGCGCGCAATCAGCCTGCGGGTTTCTTTTATCCGCATAGGATTTTCAATAGCCGAAACCTGATGTGCAAATTTTAGTTTGCGCAGGGCTTCGCTTTCGCTACCTATTTTCTCGTTTAACTCGGCAAGAGTTAATGCTTTGATGTCTCCGTTTTTCATTTTGCTGCTTGTTCTACGTAATCTCTTCTAACTGTAAAGCGTGTTTTGATTGGTAACTTACCATCGGCCAATGCCAGCGCTTCTTTAGCAGTTGCTTCTGTAACGCCACCCGCTTCAAATAATATTGTTCCGGGTTTAATAACTGCTACCCAATATTCAGGCGCACCTTTACCCTTACCCATACGCACTTCGGCTGGTTTTCGAGTAATTGGTTTGTCTGGGAAAATCCGGATCCACACCTGACCTTCGCGTTTCATAGCACGCGTAACGGCCACACGTGCAGCTTCCAATTGACGGGCTGTAATCCATCCAGGTTCCAGGGCTTTTAATGCGAATGATCCGAAGGCTATCTGGTGGCCACGAGTAGCCAACCCTTTTACCTTACCTTTCTGCATTTTCCTGAATTTCGTCCGTTTAGGCTGTAACATGATTTCCTAAAATTTTACTTGTCCTGAAATTATTTCTTTGATCTTCTTTCTGAACGTTCGCCACCGCGTTCGTTTCTGCTACCGCGTTCGTTACGATCACCTCTTCTTCTTTCGCCACCACCAGTTTGGTTGGGTTTACTTTCACCGGTGGTATTGCTTACCATACCTACGTTTGGCGATAGGTCGCGCTTACCGTAAACTTCCCCTTTGAATATCCAAACCTTGATGCCGATTTTTCCATACACAGTTTGTGCTTCAGAAATTGCATAATCTATATCCGCACGCAGCGTGTGCAACGGAATACGACCTTCCTTATATTGTTCGGTGCGGGCCATATCGGCACCAGCCAAACGACCGGATAATTTTACTTTGATACCTTCGGCACCTACGCGCATGGTAGAAGCAATAGCTTGCTTCATGGCTCTGCGGTAAGAGATGCGGGCTTCCAACTGTTGGGCAATCGATTCACCTACTAATCGTGCATCTAACTCCGGACGCTTGATTTCATAGATGTTAATCTGTACATCTTTGTTTGTTAGCTTCTTGAGCTCTTCCTTGATTTTATCAACTTCGTTACCGCCTTTACCAATAACTACACCTGGACGAGCCGTGTGAATAGTTAACGTTATGCGCTTGAGTGTACGCTCAATAACAACTTTGGAGATGCCGCCTTTTTGAATGCGGGCATCGACATACTTCCTTATTTTCTGGTCTTCAACCAGTTTATCAGAAAACGTATTTCCACCGAACCAACTGGAATCCCAGCCACGTACGATGCCTAATCTGAAACCTACAGGGTTAATCTTTTGTCCCATTACTCTTTCGTTTCTTTAGATTCTGATTTAGCCGCCTCAACCTTTGCGGGCATGCGGTCAACTGTTAATGTTACATGGTTTGATCTTTTGCGTACGCGGTGCGCACGGCCTTGCGGAGCGGGTCTTAAGCGCTTCAGAATGCGTCCACCGTCTACAAATACTTCTTTCACAAAAAGATCAGCTTCTTCAAGCTTTACATCGCTGTTTTTTGCTTCCCAACTGCTGATGGCAGAAAGTAATAACTTCTCCATTTTAGCTGATGGGTGTTTCGCATCGTACTTCAGCATGTTTAAAGCTTTGCTAACTCTTTCGCCACGAATCATATCCGCCACCAGGCGCATTTTACGGGGCGAGGAAGGAACATCTTTTAAATATGCAGTAGCGGGACCTTGCTTGGCAGCTTCTTTCACTGCTTTAATCTTAGCCCTTTTTACTACTGACTTCTTCGTTTTCTTTGTTGTTTCCATTGTTCAGGAATCTTGTGTTAACCTGATTACTTAAGCTTTATTGTTACCTGAGTGCCCCTTAAACGTGCGCGTAGGTGCAAACTCACCTAACTTATGCCCTACCATGTTCTCGGTTACATACACGGGTATAAACTTATTACCATTGTGCACGGCAAATGTGTGCCCGATGCAATCCGGAGTAATGGTTGATCTGCGTGACCAGGTTTTGATAACTGATTTCTTACCTGATTGCTCCATGGCCACAACCTTCTTGGCGAGGCGGGCGTCTAAATAAGGACCTTTTTTTACTGACCTTCCCATAATTATTTCTTCCTTCTTGCAATGATTAAACCATCAGAATACTTCTTCGGGTGACGGGTCTTCTTGCCTTTTGCAAGTAAACCTTTGCGCGATCTTGGATGACCACCAGATGCACGACCTTCACCACCACCCATCGGGTGATCTACCGGGTTCATCGCTACCGCGCGGGTGCGAGGACGAATGCCTCTCCACCGGCTGCGCCCGGCCTTCCCTACACTTTCGTTCATGTGCTCGGCATTTGAAACTGCACCAACCGTAGCCAGGCAGTTTACCAATACGTTGCGCAATTCGCCTGAAGGCATTTTTAGTGTCGCGTAACCACTTTCGCGAGCTACTAACTGAACGAATGCCCCTGCACTGCGTGCAATAGCAGCGCCCGATCCCGGTTTGATTTCTACATTATGAATAATGGTACCGATAGGAATTTTAGAAAGTGGCAAAGCATTACCTACTTCCGGAGCAATGTCTTCGCCCGACAGTAGGGTTTGTCCTACTTTAATTCCTTGCGGAGCAAGAATGTAAGATTTAAAGCCATCGGCATAAAATAGTTTGGCGATCCGCGCTGTGCGGGTTGGATCGTATTCTATCGATTTTACGATGGCAGGAATTCCAAAGCGATTACGCTTAAAGTCAATCAACCGGATTTTCTGCTTATGTCCACCGCCAATGTAACGCATCGTTAAACGACCGTTACTATTGCGGCCACCTGTTTTCTTGATGGTAACCACCAACGATTTTTCAGGTTTGCTTTCTGTAATATCCTCAAAACCGGGCGACAATCTGTGCCGTGTGCCTGCGGTTATAGGTCTAAGTTTTTTCAACGCCATTGCTCAGGTAATTATACGTTGCTATAAAAATCAATTACTTCACCAGCAGCCAAGGTAACAATGGCCTTCTTGTAGCTGGGCTTGCGTCCTGATAATACACCGGCTTTGGTAAAGCGGCTTTTGAACTTACCCAACACATTTATGGTGTTTACGCTTTCTACATTAACACCATACATTTTTTCTACTGCATTTTTAATTTCAACCTTGTTGGCTGCGGCTTCTACAATAAAACCGTATTTGCCTTTTTCATTTAGGGCCGAAACTTTTTCAGTAACCAAGGGTTGTTTTAAGATACTCATGGGATTACTGCTTATTTAAAAGGTTGTCAATCTTAGGTAATGAACTCTCAACCAAAATAATCTGCTCGGCATTAATCACATCGTAGGTATTGATTTGATCGGCTGTGATGATTTTGGAGTTCTGAATGTTACGTCCTGAAAGAACAATGTTCTTCTTTACTTCCGGTAACACTACTAGTGTCTTTTTATCTTGAACCGATAGGGACTTGAGTAAGCTGATGTATTGCTTTGTTTTTGGCGCTTCAAAGTTGAAGTCTTCTACAATAGCGATCTGGTTATCTTTTGCCTTGTACGTAAGTGCCGACTTGCGAGCCAGATCTTTTACTTTCTTATTCAACTTAAATGAATAGTCGCGCGGAGTAGGGCCAAAAATACGACCACCACCTTTGAATTGTGGGTTCTTGATATTACCTGCACGGGCTCCACCAGTTCCTTTCTGCTTTTTCAATTTCTTAGAAGAACCGGAGATTTCATTACGCTGCTTGGATTTATGAGTACCCTGGCGCTGATTGGCCAAGAAGCTTTTTACATCCAACCATATAGCATGATCGTTCGGTTCTATGCCAAATACCTCTGAGGTAAGGCTCACCTTGCGGCCTGTAGTTTCACCACTTTGTTTTACAACTGCTATTTCCATTACTTCTGAAGGATTATGGTTGAATTCTTTGCACCTGGTACTGAACCGCTAACCAAAATAAGGTTCTTATCAGCCAGAATTTTTACCACTTTCAGGTTGGTAACTTTAACACGATCGCTACCCATGCGGCCGGGTAAACGCTTGCCCTTGATTACACGAGATGCAAAGGATGCATTACCCATGGAACCGGGAGCTCTGAGACGGTTGTGCTGACCGTGCGTCTGACCACCAACACCACTAAAACCGTGGCGCTTTACTACACCCTGAAAGCCTTTTCCTTTCGAGGTGCCCACTGCATCTACGAAGTCTCCTTCTGCAAATACATCTTGTACTTTAATCTCCTTACCTAATTCTACAACACCTTCAAACTCCGCACGGAAGTCTCTGAATTCAACTGTAGATTTTTTAGGGCTGGTGTTGGCTTTTTTGAAATGACCAACCAGCGGCTTGGGAGTATTCTTTTCCTTACGCTCTGCGAAGGAAAGTTGCACAGCCCGGTAGCCGTCAGTCTCATGGTTTTTAACCTGAGTGACAACACAGGGGCCTGCTTCAATGACCGTTACTGCGATATTCTGGCCATCTGCGCCAAAAACGCTGGTCATTCCTACTTTTCGTCCGATTATTCCAGGCATGGTTGAAACCTATTTTACTTGTTTTTAATCCGTTTTGCGGGTTTTGTTCTGCAAAAAGGACTGCAAAGATAGGAACTAAAGTGTAGCTACCAAGAGGGGGTTTCAAAAAATTAATAGAATTGGTAATAAGTCGTGTGATTAATGAAAAGAAACTATTTTAACAAGCTAATTATCAATACGATAGAAATTATTAGCATTTCTTCAAAACGAAATATTGATAACCTTGGCTGGCAGGTTTTCGGCAACCTTAAAAAGGTTTTACTTTTCGGGTAATTGTTATTTGGTTACGAAATGAAGAGGACTCCTTCGGGTTGGGTGGTATTTATTTTTGCGCTTGTTTTAGGTGTACTATTTTTTGTCAATGTTTCGGTTGGCAGTGTCTCGATTCCCTTTACGGCTATTATCAAGGGGCTGTTCTATCACACGGGTATTGAATCAGAAATTCTGTGGCAATTCAGATTACCCAAAGCTTTAACTTGCCTGCTGGCTGGAGGTGCCCTGGCTACTGGCGGACTTTTAATGCAAACCCTTTTTCGCAATCCTATGGCTGGCCCTGATGTACTAGGGCTTACTTCAGGAGCGAGCCTGTTTGTAGCCGTGTTACTGTTGGCCAGTCGATACAGTAGTCTGCTGTTAATTCAAAGTACCTGGAGTGTGGCTATTGCTGCCAGTATGGGCGGTGCCATGGTATTTCTGGTAATAATAAGCATAGCACGATATGTACAAGACAATACAGCGTTGTTAATTGTTGGGTTAATGATCAGCGCGGCTACCTCGTCATTTGTAAGCGTGCTTCAATTCACCAGCCAGGCTGACGATCTGCAAACTTTTATGATTTGGATGTTGGGCAGTGTGGGTGGTACCAATTGGTCTGAGTTAATAGTGCTTGCCTCTATAATAGGTGTAGGTTTGGTGCTAAGTATTGCTCTAATAAAAGATCTTAACGGAATATTATTGGGTGAGAGTTATGCGCTAAACCTTGGGATTAATATAAAAAAGGCTCGGGTGATGATTGTGGTGACGACCGGGATGATGGTGGGGGTTGTAACAGCCTTTTGTGGACCCATTGCCTTTGTAGGTCTTGCTGTACCGCATCTCGTTCGGTTAGTTATTCCAACAGCAGATCATAAAACACTGGTACCTGCAGTTATGTTGGGCGGAGCCATTTTATTGCTGGCATGCGATCTACTTGCTCAACTTCCGGGAAGCACACACGTTCTTCCACTCAATGCTATCACATCGTTAATTGGGGCGCCAATCGTAATCTGGATGGTTATAAAAGCAAAAAGAATTAGTGTTTGATTCTATAGACATAGCGCTTCAAACTTCCAACCTGCAGGTAGGCTTTAAAACAAGGCTACAAAATCGTGTGCTGTTTGAACCGATTTCCATCAATCTGACAAGTGGTGAATTGGTTTGCTTTATGGGTTCAAATGGAATTGGAAAAACTACATTATTAAAAACCCTGGCAGGCATCCAGGCTCCCATTAGCGGTACAATAAAGCGCCATCAATCTGTAGCAATAGTACTAACGGATAAAATTTCAGCTGGCCTGATGACGGTACGCGACCTGGTTACTTACGGGCGTTATCCATATCTGAATTGGTGGTTGACACTTCATGACCGCGACCGGCAAGTGATTGATGATGCTATACGGCAAGTTCACCTTGAGCCAATTGCTGATAAACTTTTAAATCAGTTAAGTGACGGTCAACTTCAAATGACTATGATTGCGAAAGCCTTGGCCCAAGATGCAAATATACTTTTGCTTGATGAACCAACAGCACATCTTGACCTTAACAACCGGGTTGAAATAATGAATTTGTTGCGCAAGCTTGCGCAAGCCGGTAAAACAATTCTGGTTGCAACCCATGAGTTGGATCTGGCCTTGCAAACAGCCGATAAGATATGGCTTGCTACACCGGAGCAAACAATTGTAACCGGTATTCCGGAAGACCTGGTGCTGAATGGCACTTTTGATCGGGTGTTTCAGTTAAAAGGTTTTGATTTGAAAACCGGTAAAATACAACATACACCCTATCGCAATATAGGGATACAACTTACCGGAAACGGGCCCGAATTTTTATGGACCAAAAATGCGTTGGAACGAAATGGTTTTGAAGTTGTAACTGATGCAACCCTAAAAGTTAATGTTTCATCAATTGAAGGAAGTGTAACATTTCAAATTGAAACGAATAATCGGCACGAACAGTTTTTTTCGATTGAAGAACTGCTACTTAAATTAAGTATGCCTTCGGCTTAATATTCAATTTGCTCATCGCCTTCTTCATAATCGAGGTAATAAATTACAAGGTCGCACATTTCGTCAGTTGAGTTCCATCCATAGCCAATGTTACGGGGTGGATTGTTGGGATTCATGGGGTTTTCAGAAGTGTTGTCAAATTTAGCTTCAACGCGGATGCGTGATCCGGCCGGAATCTTTAGCAGATTTTTAAACTGATAGGTTGTTTGCCAGTTAAAATCCCAATTATCGATTTTAATAAGTGGAATTTTTTCATTTGTTGGAGTAATCGCGTAAGCAAGAAATGATTTCCCGATAAAATGCATATGTGGCATGATTGAGATTAGTGAAATATCTTTTCGCACCTCGTAATCCATGTAAAAAGTTGGTTTGCGTTCAGCCTCAATAAAAAACGGTTGATTCAAAATGTCGCTCTCCTTTAAAGTAAGGGTTTTTACCTCGCGACTTACCGGAGTTTTAACATAGTATAAGTTCACCACCGACTGATCTTTCTGAGAACTGGAGGTTGGTGAATAATGAATATTTAAAATTAAATCTGCACCCTTTTTAATAAACTTACCCGTTGTTGGTGGAAAGAAGATTTTAGTGTTTCCGGGTACCCAGCCATACAGAAACTCATCGGCCAAGGGAATTGTCTGAAACTCTTTAACGCGAGGATCAAATTCGCTCATACCATCAATACCTCTAATTTTCTGCGTTGAGTCTATCATTACACGGCTATGATGCACTTGTTTGCGATTGCCGGGTACAAACTCCACCGCGGAAAGATGTGTGTCTTTTGGCAGGTTGGTTGGAATCACAAAAAACCGAAAATCTTCTTTGGCCAGATTGGTAAGTTGATAACTCTGTAGCATGGGTAAGCTCAAATCGGGTTTAACAGCGTGTGCAGCTTGAACTGCTAACTTTGTTTTTTGCTTTTTACCTTTAGGCATTCCTGTTGCAAGCCATTTTTGTATAAGGTCAATTTCATGTGGTTGTAAAGTGGTTTGATTTTTATACGATTGAAACGTTGGGTCAGCCTTCCAGGGCGGCATGTACCGGGTTTTGGTTACGTGGCCAATAAAGTTTCCCTTAGCCGAAACGGCTTCATATGTCTGTAAACTAAACGGGCCAATACCGCCTGTCTTGTGGCACCCAACGCAATTCTTCTCGATTAATGGTTGAATATGTTGGTAATAGGTGACGGGTTGAGACAAGCAAAACACACTACACAGTATGAACACCAAAATCAAAAACACTTGTAGCATAGTTAGTGTTGGTGATGATTTTTATCGTCTCTCTTTTGTTGTATAAAACAACCAATAGCGGTTGTTTTGGTGACTGCCGGAGTTGTTTGATTTAAAGTAGCCGTTATTGCATCCAGTAAATAGTGCTCGGTTATTTCAGGGCGGTATCGTCCCAATTCAAAAAACCAGTTATCAATTGCTCCGGAGTAAAGAACTTCTTCGCTCCCACTCAGCAAAAAAACTTCGGGCGTAATGGTGGCCGCTAATTTCTTCGTTATTCGGTGAGATTTGTCATCTACCAATCTTATTAAAGCCGGAATGTTATACTCGCTTCGAAATTGTTTTTCTTGTTGCCTGGTTAACCCAGCCGGAAAACAACCTGTAACTGAAATCCTATTTTGAAATTGCAATGCCAAAGCCTTGATCGTACTCATATACTTTTGAGTTACCGGGCAATCTACAGCCATAAAAACTACAATACTTTTGGGCGGATTAATTTTTTGTAAGCCTTCATTACCATGTGAATGGCTCTGACCAAAGCCGTTCAAATTCAATATGAACGTTAATACCCAAATCAACCTGGCACTATTCATACTTTAAATTCTTTCTAGCCCTAAACCTGGTTTATCGGAACAATACATTACACCATCTTTCAGTATAAAACCTCCGGTTACTTCATCTTTTGCAAGATCGAGGCTGCCATCCAAGTCGATATATTTTGTGTTGGCACTTGCAAATGCTGTGTGCAGGGCTGCCGTAATACTCACAATACTTTCATCGTTACAGCCCCAGAACAATTCAACACCGGCATGCTGGGCAATGTCTGCAATTTTTAATGCCTGACTTACACCCCCGCATTTCATTAACTTAATATTAAAAATACCTGTGGCTAAGGGGGGTTTTACAAGCTCAAGGGCGTTATGAGGTGATAACAAAGATTCATCGGCTGCGATAACCTTTCTGATCTCATCCGGAAGTGTACGCGTTTCTTCTATGGCTTTAGCCTTAAGGGGTTGCTCAATCAACTCAATATCCAGCGCTTTAGTGCGATTATAAAACTCGATTGTTTGCGCCACATTATACCCTTGATTAGCATCAATACGAATCACAAATTTTTTACCAAAGGTTTCGCGTAGTTTTACCATGCGCTCGATGTCTTCTTCCAGATCTCTTCCGAGTTTCACTTTTAGAATAGTGAATCCTCGTTCACCGTATTCTTTTGCTTCTTTCAAAGTCTCAACTACATTCTTAATACCAATGGTGTTGGATGTAGGCAGGGATTTTATTTTCTGGCCTAAGAATTTTACTAAGGGGATATTCAGGTGTTTTGTAAACGCATCGTAAAGCGCAATATCCAGCGCAGCCCGTGCAGCGGGGTTCTTGGGTAGTTTCTGCCAAACCTCAAATGTAAGTTGATTGAGCTCACGAATATCGCGACCTACCAAAAACTGAATATTCTTTTCCTGAAGTGCTTCTGTACATTGCCCGAAACTTTCACCGGTAACATACTCGCTGGGATTACCGGCACCAATACCTGTTAAACCATTATCAAGTGTAATCTCCACAAACGCATTTAAAACCTCATCCACTGTTTTAAAAGCAATGGTGTAGGGTTTTGTATTGCCCAGATCGGCCGACCAAACTTTTATGTTTTTTATTTTCATCTTATTTCTTACTAAACCTGTGCAATTGATTTATCGATCAGGTCCTTGAAGATTGGTATTAACCTGTCAATACCATCTTCTAACGGCAACACCACCGGAATTCCCAATGCCTGTTCCTGATCTTTCGTGTAAGCGCGCGCGTCTGCTTCGGTCATCTTATCGGTATTAACCGTTAGTGCTATCGTTGTGGCACCATATATTTTGATCAGGTCAATCTCGTCTTTTATTGGCGCAATGTCAGCCGGATAATCTTCCAAACCTTTAAATTTTTTGCGAGCCGGATTGTGTTGCAACACAACCACATTCGCATCAGCCGAAACAATCCATTCGGCACCAGCCGGGCCACTTGGATTACGCAGCGAAGATTGACCTTCAATAAAAATAATATCAGGCTTGGCTTCTTCCCAGCATTGCACTACGGCATGTTCCATCTCGCCCGAAATAAAATCGTTTAACGTACTGTCGAACACAAAACCATACTTCGCACCTTGCATCCATCCGGTTTGTCCGGTGTAAATCATTTCGGCCCGATAGCCAGCTTTTTTCATAGCCTCCACCAGGAACCGGGTTGTAGTTCTTTTCCCCAACGCACAATCGGTACCCAGCACAGCCACTTTAGGACAATGCACACTTTTAATTTTACCCGACCAGAAATGCAGGTCTTTCACTTTTTTAGGCTTACGTACGTCAATTATTTCGAGTCCGCGGGCCCGTGCAAAATCGGCTAACTCCGGAATATCCGAAACATATTCGTGCAGCCCATTTACTAAACCATAACCATGTATCAACCCATCCTTTAGAATTGCGCGAAGCGAATCCGGAATTATTCCGCCTTTGGTGGCTACACCTATAATGCAATACTTAGCGGGTTGCTTGGATGTTTTTGAAAACTCTTCAATCGAAGCAAAAACCGGAATGTTACGGTGTTTTCCATCCAACACTTCACCGGCATCTTTGCCGGCATGATTTTGATCGATTACGCCCACAATGTTGTACCTGTCGGTACCCCGAATCAAACCGTGGGCAGTTTTTCCGTTGTTGCTGTCTAAATATCCGGCCGTAATTACAATTGCGTTGCTCTTTTCCATACATAAATTTCGGATGTGAAAAATACGATGATAAATTTGAATTCTGCAAACAGCAGACTCATGGCAACCATTAACTAATCACCAGTTAACATCTACCGAATACGTGCCAGCCTCTACAACCTAATCCTGCGCTTTTCTAATGCTTCTTTTTTGAGGCATCATAAATCTTAATGGGGTAGCCGAGTTGCAACGAAATGTAAGAGCCCCGCGAGCCTAAAGTAGCCTGGTAATTGCCACTCATTAATTGGTATTCAACATCTGCGGTTATTATATTACTTAGTCCCTGGCTGTAGAGTAACGTAATTTGAAAATGATTTTTATGATAGTTGAAAAATTGAAAATTAAGGCCGAGAAAAGGTGAAAAATAGTTCCTGTCATTAACTCTCTTCAAAAAAGTGCCAGCAGAAAAACTATCCAATTGATTGTCATAAGTAGCAGGCATCACATAGCTATAACTTACTCCTCCAAGTAGGCGAAGCCTGAACAGTATCAAATACAAAACATCTTCATTTTTTTCACTTGAAATATTCTCGATGATGGCATGTCTTCTCTTCAGCTTAACCCATTTTTGGGTGATCAGGTGCCGCATAAAACCAATTGGAATGCTGGGGGTGTAGTTTGCTACACTCAATTTACCGTAGAAACTATCTTGTTGTTTATCGCCATACTTAAAACTAAATCCTACATTTTCACTGGCCTTAACCCCGCCAAACAAAATCCATTTTGGGTTAAGCTGATATTGTAAACTCAAGTCAAAAGAAGCTCCAAAATCGAATGCATTAGCACGGTAACCAGCATCGCCAATAGCCGGGTTAATGGTGTAGCTGAGCGGGAAATTCATACCCAATGATGGAGTAATAAATAATTGCCTTTGCCCATGAAGGTTATGGGCAAAGACAATGAGTAGGAGTAGAAAAAAACAATTTCTAAAACCATCGGCTATGCTATAAATACGACTCCAGTAGCCTTGTCCAAAGAAATCAGCTTCATATCTGTATTTGTGTAGCCCGCGGGTAGATTCGTAAGCTCTATAATTTAATTCATTAGATGGACCGTCATCAGTCTTATTATTTGTACGCTCCGTTACTCCCTTGCATTTGGGTTCATATTTTACGTAATAATTGAGCTGTTGATTATATGTTGCACCTGCATCTTCCCATAACCCGGTAAGGCTTTTGTTTTGCATTTTTGTTTTTGACTGCAAAGAGAAATAGATACCTGCCTTTTGATAAACAACTTTGTTATCTTGACGATAATCATAGTAAATAGGTTCGTAATCGAAACCGTCAGCTTTTTTGCTGGGAGCTCCGCTTTCACCGCAAAGAAACTCTGCTCGACCGTTGATTGTACCTTTGGTGCCTTCCTCAATTAAATCAAGGATATCATCATGGGTTGAGAAAACCATAATGTTTCCATTACTGGAATTTTCATTTTTTAGATCACTTTGGGATGTCTCAAACTTGGAACTTAAAACATAGACCTTCTCTGATTCTAAATTCACTTTAAAGTAGTTATCACCAATTAAGATTAAACCATCTTCATTTAGAAGTGATGACAAGAATTCATTGCTTTCCGCTAATTTAGTTTCCTGTGAACTTAGTGTACGGCCGCTTGCTGATCTTTTAAAGCCAAGATACGACTTTCTTAAAGAGACATAATCTTCCTTTTTATCAAGAAAACTTACAAGTTTCGATTTAGTTGCATCGGTTCCTGTTTCTACCAGATCAATGTATTTCTCTGTGGTCGGGAATCGAAGCGCCCCATTTTTAAACTCAACGCCAAACTCATTGATTGGTGTGGGTTCTTCAACCGAAGTGCTTTCGCAGGCTACAAAAAACAATGCAATCACAATTGCACTGTACCGGAGTGGAGTAAAACTTTTTCATAACTTTTTTTGATTTTGTTGATACCTTCAAGGTAAGAGTAAATTACCCACTCATAAATTTAAAAGGTTGTAACTTTAAGCCAAATATTACAAGAGCTAACTATAGTTATCTTTCGCTAATATCAGTAATACTTTCAACTATCGAAGTAATACCATGATTGATCTGGCTAATACCAAACGAGATATCCGCAAACTTAAGTTAGAAGAGTTAAAAGCATTCTTTGTAGAAAAGGGCGACAAGGCTTTTCGTGCCCAACAGGTATATGAATGGCTATGGAGAAAATCGGCTAAGGATTTTGACCAGATGACCAACATCTCGCTGGAAACCCGCGAGATGCTGAAGACCAACTTTGTGATCAATCACATTAAGGTTGATAACATGCAACGCAGTGCCGATGGCACCATAAAAAATGCGGTTACGTTGCACGATGGTCTGGTAGTTGAATCGGTGCTTATTCCAACTGATAAACGAATAACGGCCTGTGTTTCATCGCAGGTGGGTTGTAGTTTGGCTTGTAAATTTTGCGCTACTGCGCGATTAAAACGACAACGGAATTTAAGCGTGGATGAAATTTATGATCAAGTGGCTGCTATCCGCGAACAATCCGAATTATTTTTTGGACGCCCGCTTACCAACATAGTATTTATGGGCATGGGCGAACCCATGTTGAATTATGCCAACGTAATGGCCGCCATCGAAAAAATTACATCACCGAAAGGTTTGAACATGGCCAGCAGGCGCATTACCGTTTCTACGGTAGGTGTAGCCAAGATGATTAAAAAGATGGCAGATGATAATCCTAAGTTTAACCTGGCGGTTTCATTGCACGCAGCATTAAATGAAACGCGGTCCTCCATAATGCCGATTAACGATACGAATTCGTTGGAAGAATTAGCCGAGGCCTTGCAATACTGGTATCAAAAAACAAAAAGCAAAGTAACATACGAGTATGTGGTATGGAAGGGAATAAACGACACTCCTGAACATGCCCAGGCCTTGTTAAAGTTTGCAAAGCTTGTTCCTTCCAAGGTTAACCTGATTGAATATAACCCGATTGATGATGGCGAGTTTCAACAAGCAGATGAAGCCATGCTGAATATGTACATGGATCTGCTTGAAAAAAATGGCATCACTACGCGTATCCGGAAAAGCCGGGGTAAAGATATTGACGCTGCGTGCGGGCAGTTGGCGAATAAATCGTGACTTTTTTTGTTTGGTTGATTACAGTACAAACTTTAAACCGATGCGATTCCTGCTATTAATCATTTTTGTTGGTGCGGTAATACAAAACATTTCGGCCCAACGGGTAAGTGAAGGAAATTACGATATAAAAGACCCACGAGGCGATGCAAATAAATGCCGCCAGATCTTAACCTCACTGGCATTGTTTCCAAAAGAGGTGCGGTTAAGCCCCCGTATTGAAAACAACGATGTATGGGTGTATATAAACGGAAGGCATTGGTTTGACGAACTATTCAAAGACAAAAATGATGGCATTGCCATAGACCTGGTTCAAAAGTCGCAATTTGGGTGCGAGCCTGCTCCGGCCTCAACATGGTTTTCGCACACCGGTTATTTACTAAAACCTTTGTATCGCGATGACATCCGAAAGAACATGTTGGAAAGTCCCGGTCTATATGCCGCCATTAATATCGGAACCATACCCGATGTTTTAGCGGGCCAATCGCTGGAGGCGAATTACCTGTTGCTGCAGGATAAATACCTGTGCTACACGGGCCGCATGGTTAACGTAGATTTTCACGGCTGGAAGTTACTGGAAACAGGCTTGTATTATGATACCCTAACCGAATCGCAGCTAACAGAAAAGCACAAGGCACTATACAAAACCATTCGAGTTTCTATTCCTTTCGAAAGGAATAAAAGCATTTATAATCAAAAAGATGTTCAGCCCCTGATTGATTCACTAAACATAACGGACTATGCCATCAGTAAAATTTCCATTCAAGCCTACACGTCAATTGAAGGCGATTATCAACGTAATTTAAAGCTGCAGCAAGAGCGAGCCGAAAGTATGGTGGGCGCCTTGCAGGCTTTCCAGAAAGAGAAAATAGAATCGCAGGTTACTACGTTTGAAAACTGGGTTGATTTTTTAAACGACATTCAACTATCGCCCTACAAATATTTAGCCGGCCTTACCAAAGAAGAAGTGAAGCAAGAGCTTACACGGAATAACCTGGAAAGCAAACTGGAGCCCATTCTGAAAAATCACCGCAAAGCAATTGTAGTAATTCAGTTAGAGAAAAGACTTTCGATGCGCGAAAGTGACCCTCAACAATTGAAAAAATTTTTTGAGCAAGCTATTCTGGAACGAAACCTAGACGAAGCGCGCTACTTGCAGCAAATTATTTTTTATAAAATCCGGAAACGCGAGTTACCTGATTCCGTTCTTCATGACTTAACTATTCCAGAAGCAAATGAAATGGGTGGTTTACTTTTAAACAGGGCTTCGTTTCTTTACGATATAGGCGCTACCGATGTGTTCGAGGCTATTCAGGTTTTTGAGAAGTTAAAAACAATTTTACCCGGTAATCCCAAAATAGATTATAACCTATGCTCGTTGCATTTAGAAGCCTGGCTCTATACCGACTTACTGCAACCGCTGGACAATCTCAAAAAGCAAATTGAAGCCTTACGGGCGAAGAAAATCCCTGATCCGTTGGTTAGGCGCTTGTTAATAAATTACCATATAATTTTATCGGAAGTGCATCATCGAAACCAAAACTACACAGCCAAGGATAAAGCCCTGCAGTTTATCTATCAAACCTATACACCTCTTAAGCTAAACGATGCTGATCTTGTTAACCTTGCCAAATATTTTTCGCATTATAGTATGTTCGATTGGGCTATCCGCTTGCTGCAACAGCGCGTAAAGTCTATTCAGGCTAGTGAAGACCTGGTGTTCTATTATTTAAGTCTTACCATTTACAATACCCGAAATTTGCAATCAGTAGGTTACAGAACAATTATGCTAAATGCAGTTAATCAAAACCGATTTCGATTTTGTAGTCAATTCAATTCTTCATTCGAAGAAGGTATTTCCTTTCAACTTTTAAAAGATCCAACCCTTAAAAAGACCTATTGCGAAAACTGCAACGGCTTATTTTAAAACTAAATTAATTTGAGAATCATCTATAGACTATCGTGCGCACTTTTCAGCTATTTATTTTGGCATTAATCTATTCCGTGGGTTGCAAAGCCCAGGTTAGTATTTCAGGCATCGTTCAGGATTCCGCCACATTTCAACCACTTCCCTTTGTAGCCGTGCAGGTTAAAAACAAAGGCATTGGCATTTCTACTTCCGAAAGCGGAACGTTTCGCATTGCTTGTTCGCTAGGCGATACATTGGTGTTTACACGCCTGGGGCATAAGCCACATTTACATCGCGTAAATAAGGCTGGCGATCGGCTGCGAATTTTACTTGCCGAAGACAGCCGCATGCTGAAAGATGTAACCGTGTATGGCGATTATGATATAAAAGGAATTGATGATTGGAAAAAAGATCTGCCCCCTAATAAACAGGTTAAGACTTTAAATAAAACGTTGGAACCTCCACCCAACGAGGTTGCTGTATTTGGCCCTGGTATTACTATTGGCCTTGGCGGAAAAGATAAAACCAAAAACAAACGCGATGAACTCAGTCGCACGGAAACGTATCGAAAAACCATTAGCGATCCTGAAACTAAAAAGAAACTGATTGAACTGTATAGTCTTTCGGAAGAGCAATACAATAAAAAGTTGGAGCGTTTTAACGAAGAAAACCCTGATGTTTTTTACCTAACCTCTTCGCAGGAAATCATCACTATGATGATTCAGTTTTTTGCGTTGAAAGATTAAGCTTATTTTTTACTGGCATTAAAGAGTTTCTCTTTCTCCTCTTTGCTCAGGCTTTCATAACCGCGATCCGAAATCTTATCCAGAATAGCATCAATTTCATCCTGGCTTGCCTTGCTCATTTTTGAATTTGGTGTAGATGAAGAAGCCCGTGGCTCTGTTTTTCGATACGTAACCTTCACCTTAGAGGAGGGAACAAATAAACTTTTAAACCAACCTAATGTGGTTGTTACCCAACCACCCCAGTTTACTCCGGCTTGCAATTGTTTAATGTAGATGTACCCAATTAGCGCACCGCCCAGGTGTGCAATATTTCCGCCCGCATTCAGGCCTACAGTTCCTAAAAAGGAAATTACAATGTAAACCAACGCTATGTATTTAATGCGAACCGGACCGAAGAATAATAGGAAAATGGTATAATCAGGCAAGAGCGTTGCTGTTGCTACCAACACCGCATATACAGCAGCCGAAGCGCCCACCATACCCAAAGCCGGTATCTGAGCCTGGTAATATGGAATCGTATTGTAAACCAGCAAATAGAATAATGCACCTGCCAAAGCCCCCAACACATACAAAGCAATAAGCTTATCGCTGCCCAGGTATTCGATAAAAATTCTACCAAACCAATAGAATACCAGCATATTAAAAAGGATGTGCCAAATGCTGGAAAGATCGTGTACAAACGAATAGGTGATGATTGTCCATGGTTTTTGAATAAAGGCTGCTAACCGGGCCGGAATAGCCACTTGTGCATGTATCCAGTTAAAGATACTTTGAGAATCGGTAATGTTAGCTGCTACCATTATAACAGCCAGCAACAGAAAAACCACCACGTTAATGATGATTAACTGAACGTGTGCATTGTTATGCCGGCTGAAAGCGTTTTTAAATTCGTCAAACACAACCCTTCAATTTCTAACTAAGATAAAACTTAATTTGTTACGCTACCAACCCCGGTTGCTGCCTTGTCCGCGCCAAATAGAGATAATAATAAACGCAACAAACGCCCCACCAAAGTGCGCCATGTGCGCTACTGTACCGCTACTATCCAAAGCGTATGTAATAAAGCCCATTATAAAAACCATGTACTTGGCTTTAATGGGAATGGGTGGAAATAATAACATTATCTCCATGTTGGGAAAACTCATTCCAAAAGCCATCAATATTCCATAGATGGCACCGGAGGCTCCTAACATAATGCCTCCACCACCGCCACCTAAAAAGTAGTTAACGGCAGCATAAATGATTCCCGCCCCAATACCGGTAGCGAGATAGAAAACCAAAAATTTCTTATCGCCCCAATAGCTTTCAAGAATCGGTGCAAATGATGCTAATGCCAGCATGTTAAAGAAAATATGACCCATGCCTCCATGCGCAAACATGTAGGTAAAAAACTGGTAGGGCTTGAAGTAAGGTGAGTTTACGCTCCACAACGATAAATATTCTGTGATGTGAAGATTGCTCAATAAATTCTGGGCCAGAAAAACCACTATGTTGATGATGATCAGATTTCTGACCAAAGGAGTAACTCGAAACATGCGCTCGGATTATCGGGTAAAGTAACTTTCTATCTTAGACGTTTCAAAGGTAAAAAATGTTGGGCGCCCATCCGGAGAAAAATTAGGTTTAGCGCAGGCAAACAAACCCTCCACTACTGCCTTTATTTCTTCGGGCAATAATTTTTGTCCTGATTTTACTGCTGCGCGCCTCGCCAACGCCAAGGCCAGATTATCGCGCACCGGCAACTGCAATTCAGCCTGGTTTTTCTTAAACTGCTCAATCAATCCTTCAAATAATTCTTTTTCGGTGCCCGTTACCCCGGTAGGTATTCCGGTTACCAGCACCGCATGCTTTCCAAAAATTTCAAACCGGAAGCCCAATGCAAAAAGTTCCTGTTCAATTTCCATTGCCAGCGCATAATCAGAGGCTGTTAAGGTTACGCTTTGCGGAAACAAACTTTGTTGACTGTTACCGGCATTGCCTTTCTGGCGCGCCAGAAACCGTTCGAACAAAACCCGTTCGTGCGCAGCTTGCTGATCGATAATCATGAGTCCGGTTTTGGAGGCCCGGATTATATATTTCTGTTGAAATTGAAATAATCCCTGCTCCTCGGTTTTTTCAGTTTCATCCGTTTTATTGATAGAACTCTCAAAACGCAGAACAGTATTTTCAGATTTTGTTTTCTGAAAGAGTTTAGAAGTGGGTTCGTTTTCAAAAAGTGTTTCCCAGTTTTTCAGATTATTGCGATTAAGTGAGTTCGAAAACTGCTCGTCCAGATATTGTTCTTTGGTAAGTTGCTGATTTAATTTTCCCACCAGATTTACATCGGCTTTAAAATCAATAGCCGGTGCGAGGTTATGCGTACCAAGGGCTTGTTTCACAGCAGCCCACACAACACCATACACCGCACGCTCATCATCAAACTTAATTTCAGTTTTGGTGGGATGTACATTTACATCAATATGCTTCGGATCGATTTCAATAAACAATACATGGAAAGGAAAATTTCCTTCCGGGATCAACCCTTCAAATGCACTGCTTACAGCGTGGTTTAAGTAATTGTTGCGGATGAAGCGCTGGTTCACAAAAATAAATTGCTCGCCCCGGGTTTTACGGGCCGATTCAGGCCGGCCAATGTATCCGGTTATTTTTAAGAGTGAGGTTTCTTCCTGGCATGGCGCAAGTTGTTCCTGAAATGATTTTCCGAAAATCGCTACAATGCGTTGGCTAAGTTTTGAAGCCGGTAAATCGTAAATCAGTTCTTCATCGTGCTGCAGTTGAAATGCTACTTGCGGATGCGCTAAAGCAAGCCGTTGAAATTCTTCTATGATATGCCGCATTTCTACCGGGTTCGATTTCAAAAAATTTCTTCGAGCCGGTATGTTGAAGAATAAATTCTTAACGCTGATGTTGGTTCCCTTCTCGCAAGCAACTGGCGATTGACTTTTTACTTCAGAGCCCTCCACAATTAAATGAGTACCAAGGTCGGCATACGCTTGCCGCGTTTTCATTTCAAACTGCGATACCGCAGCAATGGATGCCAGTGCTTCGCCTCTGAAACCCATCGTGCGTAACCGAAATAAATCATCGGCTGTACGAATTTTAGAAGTAGCATGTCGTTCCAAACTCATGCGCGCATCGGTTTCGCTCATGCCGCTGCCATTATCTATAATCTGAATCAGGGTTTTGCCTGCTTCCTTTACGAAAAGTCGGATTTGCGTGGCCCCGGCATCGAGTGAGTTTTCTATCAATTCTTTAACGACCGATGCCGGGCGTTGAACCACTTCGCCTGCGGCAATCTGGTTTGCAATGGCATCTGGAAGTAAGTGAATAATGTCGGGCATGAAATAGTGTAAGAGCGGATTACTTTTTAAGCTTAAAATAGATGTAAACCGGAATAAATACGAATATGGAATAAAGCGCGGGTTTGCCCCAATGCAAAAAAGCAATTATCAAAACTGTTAAGTACAACAGTATTCCTAACCGAATAAGCGTTGCATTGGAAGCAGCCGAGGGCTTGCTTCGCTTACGTGCCGCCTGAAACGATCCTGCTATGCGCGAGCGATAGGTACCATCTGTTTCGCTTACAATACCCCGTTCGCGTTCAATCTCTTTTCTAATTCGGTTTTCACGCTCCATCATCTCTTCTTTTTGTTCATCGTAAAACCGAGGCTTGTAAACAAAGCGTTGATGTTGGGGTGTTTTTGTAAATAACGATATAAACTTCATAGTTTTTCTTTTAATCTAAACGTAGCTTCGCATAGAATAAATCTTTCTCTTTCGTTATAGTTTAGATTTTAACTCTAAAAGAAAGGTAAAAGTACAAAAATCGATCAGGCCGATGTTGAAATTTTTTTTCTTTATTCTCTTCATATTCATTCAGTTAACAACACTTGCACAAGAATCAAAAGCACGCTGGGTTGATAGCGTATTTCAAACTCTTACTCCATCCGAAAAAATCAGCCAGTTGTTCTGGGTACAGTTACCGACCGACCCTGAAGAAAACGACTTTTTAAAATTTAAACCCGGTGGTGTACTGTTAACGCAAAGTGGACCGATCAGTCACGCCAGGCGATTAAATAAACTGCAGCAAGGCTCAGATGTTCCACTGTTGGTAGTAAACCGGGGATGGGAAGCAGAAATTAACATCGATAGCTTATTACCCTTGCAAGCCCCCTGGTTGCTGGCCGCCATTACGCAACCCGAACTGATACAGAAAGCCGGTGCAGAAACTGTTCGGCAACAGCAATTGCTGGGCATTCACGCCAACCTTGTTTCAATACCATATTCAGAAAAACCCGTTACTCACGCCTATAGCAGTTCACGGGTGCAATCTGCATACCTCCACTATTTAAAAGGGTTAAACACAGCCTCCAATTTTACAGGGCTTAATGGATTGCCCGATGCTGATATGGACTGGACCAAACATTTATTACAACACACAAACGGTGCTGTATCGTCTTACACACAAATAATTAATCTGGAAGCGGATGATCGTGGCAAGCAAGATGAAGAACTGATACCGCGACCCGACTATGATGGAATTTTAATTGCTGACATACCTCATTTGAAACAATTGGCCGGGAAACAGCCAGAAGGCGAAGTTGAATTAATAGCGCTTCACCTGGGCCATGATGTTATTATAGGTAGCGATGATGTGGCCGCTGCCTTGCGCAAAATACTGCGAGCCTTACGCAAGAATAAGGAATTGCAAGAACGCATTGATGCGTCCGTAAAAAAATTATTGAGTATAAAGTACGATGCCGGCTTAGGTGTAACCAAACATATTAATACTGATAATCTGCTTGCGCGCCTGCACAACCCGGAAGCAAAGCTACTCAGGCACCAGTTGGCTGAAGCCATGGTAACATTACTTTCTAATGTTAACAATGTGGTGCCGGTTGCTCAGTTAGAGAACCGAAAGTTTGCTTCAATTTCCATCGGTTCCACATACCCAAACACTTTTGTACGGTACCTCGGCAAGTACGCACCCTTCCGTCATTTTAATATAATGCACCTTAATGATACCACCTTACTAACAAAAGAATTTACCGAAAGTGATGTAGTGGTGGTGGCGCTTCTGGAAGTTCCTGATCCGGCAATCGTTTCATTTTTAAAAAAAATAAATCAAAAACAACAGGTTGTTATTTGTTACTTTGGCTACGCACATGAGCTAATTGGTTTGAAAGACTTTCCGGTTTTACTGGCCGCCTATACCCCGGCAGCCGAAACACAAAAGATAACCGCACAGATTATTTTTGGTGGTATGCCTGCCCGTGGTGTGCTACCCATTACAGTACCCAACTTTTATGAAGCCGGCACGGGGCTTCAAACCAAAACACTCAACCGTCTTTCCTATTCGCTACCCGAAGCTGCCGGAGTGGATAGCAATATCTTAGCGCAAATAGAAAAAATTGCGCAGCAAGCCATTGATAGTTGTGCCACACCCGGCAGCTATGTAATGGTAGTAAAAGATGGCAAAGTAATTTATGATAAAGCCAGCGGTTGGTTAACGTATAACAAAACAATACCTGTAACAGAAAATACTATCTACGATTTGGCCTCGGTAACCAAAGTGGCAGCTACACTGCAAACCGTTATGTTTATGTACGAGAAGGGGTTGATCGATATTCATAAAAAAGCTTCTGTGTATCTACCCGAATTAAAAAAATCGAACAAAAAAGATTTTACGATAAAAGATATACTTACCCACCAGGCGGGTTTATGGCCATTTCTTCCGTTTTGGAGTAGTACTGTAAAAGATAATCTACCCTTACCGCAATACTACAGCACCACTGCCAGTGCTGAGTACCCCTTCCCGGTAACGGAAAAGATGTTTGCATCCAAAGCCATGAAAGACAGTTTGTGGCAATGGATAATTAAAGCACGTGTACAGGAAAAACCAGCACGCACGGTATATGGCTATCGGTATAGCGATATGGGCTTTTACATTTTACAGCATCTGGCCGAAAAAATTTTAAATCAGCCTATGGAAGATTTTCTGGAACAGAATCTATACGAACCTTTGGGCGCCTCTTCACTTGGCTACCTGCCACTTCAAAAATTTGCTGCTAACCAGATTGCACCAACCGAAAATGATAAACTTTTTAGGGGCGGATTATTAACCGGTTATGTGCACGACCAGGGTGCCGCCATGCATGGTAATATTGCCGGGCATGCGGGGTTGTTTGGCAACGCAAACGACCTTGCTAAACTAGGCCAGATGTTATTGCAAAAAGGGAGTTATGGTGGCCATCAATTCTACAAACCCGAAACGGTTGAATTTTTCACTACCAAACAATATGAAACCAGCAGGCGCGGCCTGGGTTGGGATAAGCCAACCATAAGCGATTGGGCCGGGCCTACAACCATATATGCCTCGCCATTTACATTTGGTCATACCGGTTTTACCGGTACCTGCATTTGGGTTGATCCTCAGTTTAACCTGGTATTTGTTTATTTATCAAACCGGGTGCATCCGGATATGAATAATAATAAGCTACTGAATGCCAACATCCGGCCCCGCATTCAAGAGGTTATCTACAAAGCCATCTTTAGTTACCAGCAGTATTAAAAAAACGTTAATAGACCCCATTGACCCCATTGCTGAAACTAAATGACCGGTTAAGGGGTTTAGTGAAGAGGTTTTAGGATTTTGTTTTATCTTCAAACCAACCACGTAACACTACCCGATGGAATTATCCCCGTTAAAAACTACTCATCAAAATAATACAGGGGTTGTTCCGTCTTACCACTTTAAAACAGTATTTAACAGATGAAAATAGGAATAGTGTGTTATCCTACCTTTGGTGGTAGCGGTGTTGTTGCAACAGAGCTGGGCAAAGCACTCGCCAAAGAAGGCCATCAGGTACACTTTATTACATATAGTCAGCCCAGCCGGTTGGACTTTCTAAACGAGAATTTATTTTACCACGAAGTGGAGTTTCGTTCTTACCCGTTGTTTGAATACCCACCCTATGAGTTGGCATTGGCCAGCAAAATGGTAAGTGTGGTTAAAAACGAAGGCCTTGATTTATTGCATGTGCATTATGCCATTCCGCATGCCTCGGCTGCGTATATGGCTAAACAAATTTTAAAGACGCATGGTATTTACATTCCGGTAGTAACTACCCTGCACGGAACCGACATTACCCTGGTAGGCAAAGATGCGAGTTACGAACCGGTGGTTACGTTTAGCATCAATCAATCGGATGGTGTAACCAGTGTATCCGAAGACCTGAAACGCGAAACATATTACTCGTTTAAGATTACCAACGAGATTGAAGTGATACCCAACTTCATCGACTTAGAAAAATTCAAGAAGCAAAAGAAAGATCATTTCAAGAAAGCTATTTGCCCACATGGCGAAGCTCTGATTGTACACACTTCCAACTTCCGCAAAGTAAAGCGAGTTATGGATGTGGTGCAGGTCTTTAACAATATTCACAAAGAAATTCCATCTAAGCTTTTAATGATTGGTGATGGACCCGAGCGCCAACCTGCAGAAGCACTCGCCCGCGAGCTGGGAATAAATGATGCGGTTCGTTTTTTGGGTAAACTCGAAGCAGTAGAAGAAGTGCTTTCAGTTGCCGATTTATTTTTGATGCCTTCTGAAAAAGAAAGTTTTGGATTGGCAGCACTGGAAGCAATGGCTTGCGAAGTACCGGTAATTTCTTCTAACACGGGTGGCCTTCCAGAATTAAACGTACAGGGCGTTACAGGATTTATGAGCAACGTGGGCGATGTGGAAGACATGACCCGCAAAGCGCTTTTTATTTTGGATAAGGATAATCTACCACAATTTAAAGCTAATGCATTGGCACGTGCCCGCGAATTTGATATTACTAACATTTTACCGTTGTATGAAAAATACTACGAACGGGTTTTGGAAAAAGCACATGCTTTAAAAGGTTTACAAACGTCTTAAGGTAACCTTGAGAGGCTAAAGCAGTAAAGGTTAACCTTAAGAACCCATTACCATAAACCGGTTACTGAATACCGAATACTTAAAACATTAACGAAGCAAGGCGAGTTATTACTTCAGGCACTTATATAGAAATCAAAACATGCTCGGTCACCGGTTTTCAAAATACACACCTCCACCCGATAGCGCGAAGAGCGACTTCGAAAAACTGCTGAATATTTTTATGCAGTTGATTCTGATAACGGCCGGCAATGTAGGCGAAGCATTGGAATGGCTTACCGAAGTGGACAAGCAATACAACCTTACCAACAAAGATTATGGTATTGGCGATTTTATTGAAGACCTGAAACGCAATGGTTATATAACCGATACCGGCCCCAACGGAGAGTTTAAACTGAAACCCAAAGCCGAACAAAATCTTAGGCAATCTGCACTGGAAGAAATTTTTGGTAAGCTAAAGAAAACAAAATCGGGCGATCATAAAACCACACACAGCGGCCGGGGCGATGAACCCACTACCGACAGACGCGATTATGAGTTTGGCGATACGCTGGAACAAATTTCGATGACAGATTCGTTGCGCAACGCACAAATCAACCACGGGGTAGATGATTTCTTCATGACGGAGGAAGACCTGGAAGTGTTGGAACGCGAATACAAAACACAAACATCTACGGTGTTGATGATCGATATTTCGCATTCCATGATTTTATATGGCGAAGATCGGATTACGCCTGCTAAGAAAGTGGCGATGGCGTTAGCCGAACTCATCACCAAAAAATATCCGAAAGACACTTTAGACATTTTGGTGTTTGGCGATGATGCGTGGCAGATTGAAATCAAAGACCTACCCTACTTACAGGTTGGGCCGTACCATACCAACACGGTTGCCGGATTGGAATTAGCAATGGATATTTTAAGGCGCAGAAAAAATTCCAACAAGCAGATTTTTATGATAACCGATGGCAAGCCCACGTGTATCAAACAAGGAATTAAATATTATAAAAACAGCTTTGGGTTAGATCAGAAAATTCTGAATCAAACGCTGAGCCTCGCTTCGCAATTGCGAAAAATAAAAATTCCGGTCACCACGTTTATGATTGCTACCGATCCATACCTGAAAGCATTTGTGCGCGAGTTTACCAAGGCCAACAATGGCAATGCATACTACAGTAGCTTGCAAGGCCTGGGTAATCTTGTTTTTGAAGATTTTAAGCGTAACAGAACAAAGAACTTATAGGAAAAGAAAGTCGACAGGCATGAGCTATTGACTATCGACCAAACAGCCATTGACTAATTACCATGATAGAAAAAGTAAAAACCCTCGGAGAACTAAAGCGTTCCGGATATACGTATAAAACAATCAAAGAAGAACTCCGTCAAAACCTGATTACCAAATTACAAAAACGTGAAAGCGTGTTTGCTGGTATTTGGGGTTATGAAGAAACGGTAATCCCTGATATGGAACGCGCCATACTGGCCGGGCACGATATAAACTTATTGGGTTTGCGCGGCCAGGCTAAAACGCGGCTTGCGCGATTGATGGTAAACTTGTTAGACGAATACATTCCGGTTATTGAAGGTTCGGAGTTGAATGACGATCCGCTGCATCCCATCTCGCGTTATGGAAGAGACAAAGTTGCCGAGTTAGGCGATAACACACCCATTGCCTGGCTGCATCGCGATGAACGCTATGCTGAAAAACTTGCAACCCCCGATGTAAGCATTGCCGATTTGATTGGCGATGTAGATCCCATTAAAG
Source organism: Cyclobacteriaceae bacterium (assembly GCA_019638355.1). Classification (GTDB taxonomy): domain Bacteria; phylum Bacteroidota; class Bacteroidia; order Cytophagales; family Cyclobacteriaceae; genus ELB16-189. The sequence continues at coordinate 1,328,601 of JAHBTY010000001.1, read as the reverse complement.
CCGCATCACTTAAACTTCCTTACTCCGATGAACGCGTAATCCATTTTGGATTGATACCACGCTCGCACAGGTGTTTGTTTGTAATTAATGAACTGCCCGATTTGCAGGCCCGCATTCAGGTTGCGTTGTTTAATATTTTGCAGGAAGGCGATATTCAGATTCGTGGTTTTAAAATCCGACTGCCTTTAGATATTCAATTTGTATTTACGGCCAACCCCGAAGACTACACCAATCGCGGAAGCATTGTTACACCACTGAAAGATCGCATCGACAGCCAGATTATTACGCACTATCCTAAAACTTTAGAAATCGGTAAAAAAATAACGCAGCAAGAAGCGCATGTACGGACAGAACAAAAGCAATTAATAGCGGTGCCCGAAATTGCCAAAGACCTGATAGAGCAAATTGCTTTTGAGGCCCGCAAGAGCGAGTATGTGGATGCCAAAAGTGGTGTGTCTGCTCGATTAACCATTTCTGCTTTCGAAAACTTAGTGGCTGCGGCCGAGCGCAGAGCATTATTGAACAAAGAAAAAAGTACCAGCATCCGCGTATCCGATTTTGTGGGTGTAGTGCCATCCGTTACCGGAAAAGTAGAGTTAGTGTATGAAGGGCAGCAAGAAGGGCCAGGCATTGTTGCGCAAAACTTAGTAGGCAAAGCAATCCGCACACAATTCTTGAATTACTTTCCTGATCCGGATAAATTCCGGAAGCAAAAAGAAAAAAGTCCGTATAAAAAAATTACCAATTGGTTTGGCGATGGCAACACCCTCGACTTGTTGCATGAACTTACGCAAGCCGATTATGAGAAAGCTTTGAAATCGGTACTCGGTTTGGTCGATTTAGTAAACGAGTACCACAAAGGCAGAGATAGCAGCTTAAAACTTTTTTTAATGGAGTTTGCGTTACACGGACTGGCCGAGTTTAGCCTTATCAGCAAACACACGCTTACTTCGGGCTTGCAGTTTAAGGATTTACTGAGCAGTATGTTTAGCTTGCCGAAAGATGAAGAGCAATCGGAAGACGATGAAGACTTCGGCACCGGCCAGCGCTGAGGCTCAAAACCTCTTTGAGATTCGGAAACTGGTACTGGAAGGTGAAGGCCAGCAATTGGAGTTTAAACGCAAGGCCGCGCACCCTGAAAAAATTGTGCGCGAGTTTATTGCGTTTGCCAACACCGATGGAGGCACCTTGCTGATTGGTGTTGATGACGATGGCTCCATACCTGGAGTAAAATACCCGGAAGAAGAAATTCATGTTATAAGCGAAGCATTAAGTAAACATTGCAGACCTCAGCTTGTGTACCAGGAAGATGTTATTCCTATTTCAGAAAATCGATTCGTGGTACGGTATGATATCTCACCAAGTGAGAAGGTGCATTTTTTAACATTCGATAAAACGCGCGAGACGTTTGTGCGGGTGCATGACAAAAGCATAAAGGCAAGTGCCGAAATGCAGGAGATTTTACGCAGATCGAAAAAGAAACGCGATATTCGGTTTACCTTTTCCGAAGCAGAAAAAAACCTGATGGTTTACCTGGAACAAAATGCACAAATTTCACTGCAGCAATACATGCAGTTTGCCGGCCTTAATCGCTTTCGCGCAAGCCGAAAACTGATTTTGCTGGTATTGGCCAACGTGCTTAAAATTACGGCTTCCGAAAAAGGCGATTTGTATTCAAGGGTTTAAATAGCTTGTGTAGAACGACTGAATGATTGGTAACAAAAAGTTTACAAGCCAACGCTTGCATTTTGTCGTTTCGTTTTATTAGATTTCGATATAGATTTTGACTTTGCGAAGACACGTTTCATACTTACAGGCTTATTTAGTGCTATTGTAAGAAACGTGTCTTCGCTTTTTTTAACCCGCCTCTATGAGTAAGAAAGACAAGGAGAAGAAAATTTTTGTACTCGACACCTCGGTAATCATCTACGAACACAACAGCATTCTCAATTTCGATGAGCATGACATCGGCATACCGATTACGGTGTTGGAAGAACTCGATAACTTCAAAAAAGGGAACGACACCAAAAATTTTGAAGCCCGCGAGTTTATCCGATTGATCGATAAACTGGCTAAAGACCAGATGTTGCACCACTGGAATCCGATAAACGGAAAAGGTAAAGGAAACTTTAAAGTGGTGATGGATACCGGTGGTACTGCCTTAATGGATGCCAACAAAATCTTCAATGAAGATAAAGCCGACCATCGCATACTTAACTCTGCTTTGCTTTTGCAGAAAGAAGAGAAAGGGCGAAAAGTAATACTGGTTTCGAAAGATGTAAACCTAAGATTAAAAGCAAAAGCGCTCGGCCTCCAAGCCGAAGACTACACCACTGGAAAAATTCAAAACATTAGTTCGCTGCATACGGGGCGCACGGTTATTGAAGAAGTGGACCCGGCCATTATTAACCTGATGTATGAAAAAGGATATTGCCCACCCGAAGATGTGCTGGGTAAAGACAAACCCATGAAAAACCACTATTATATATTGAAAAGTGGTAAAAAATCAGTGCTGGCGTTTTTTAATTCGGCCAACGGAATGGTGGAGCAGGTTGAAAAACGAAATGCGTACGGAATAAAACCGCGCAATGCAGAACAAGCTTTTGCCATTCATGCGGTATTGAAGCCTGAAATAAAATTGGTTTCCATGCAGGGCGTAGCTGGTACTGGTAAAACCTTAATTGCGTTGGCAGCAGCATTAGAGCAAAAACGAGAGTTTAAACAAATTTATCTGGCCCGCCCCATCGTACCGCTCAGCAACAAAGACATTGGTTATTTGCCAGGCGATATCAAATCAAAATTGAATCCCTACATGGAACCGTTGTGGGACAACCTGAAGTTTATTCAAAACCAGTATAGCGAATCGGATAAAGAGTATTCGAAGATTACGGAGATGGTACAAAACGAAAAACTGGTGATTACACCGCTCGCTTACATTCGGGGCAGAAGTTTATCCAACATTTGTTTTATTGTGGATGAAGCCCAAAACTTAACACCGCACGAGGTGAAAACAATTATTACACGTGCAGGCGAAAACACTAAAATTATTTTTACGGGCGATATTCACCAGATTGATACACCTTACCTGGATGCACAAAGTAATGGTCTCTCCTACCTGATTGATCGGTTAAAAGACCATGAGTTGTATGCACATATAACGTTAGAAAAAGGCGAACGCTCCGAATTGGCAAATCTGGCTAATGAGTTGCTTTAATAGGATTGCGCATTAACAATGTTTAAGAACCAACCCATTTCAAATAAGTAGAATCCGGCAAAGTTATTTGCTGATTGAAACCCGTATTGCTTGCTGAATACTGCATGGCTTTTCGGAACCAGTTACAAACGTATGAATTATATATTGCCCCGGTGCATTGCTGGTATAAAACGAAAAACCTTCCACAGGTAATTTTCCAGCCCACCAAAAAACAGATGGCCTTAAATCGGGAGTTTTGGAATCCAGCGCAACAGCCGTACTTGTGATTGGATACTTTGTAACACCCCTAACAAAAAAAGAGTTTTTACTTACAAGTGCCACAGGAATTGTTGTTTCAATTACAATAATTCCATTACTACCTAATTTGTCAAAACGAGCCAATGTTTTTTCTGTGCGTAATACGCCTATTCTTTTAATCGATTTAGGATCTAATCTGGCAATTAACTCGGTTTGATCTGTCATGTAACCATTTACAATATAGAGTGGATCAGTCATAGCATATCCTGCCGATTTTTTTAAAAAAACCCTTACCTGATCGGGTTCGCCCACACGATACTTAACCATGGGTACAACGTTTAGGAATATATCATACACCGTATTGAATGGTTCGTACTTCTCCATGCTTACGTCTATATCGGCTATGATATCAGCTTGTGGTGGTGAGGCCTTCGCAGTGTTTTCTTTATGTTGAAAAAAATGATACGAACTCTCTACAGATTTTCGGATGTTATTGTAAGCACTATATGTCAGACTTAATTTTGCTGTGTCAACTTTTACCTGTGTAGGTGCAATTGTTACGTCCTCCAACTCTATTGTTGCAATAATTGTTTGCTCTTTACGGGTAATCTTGTAAAAAACCCAATCATCTTCAAAATCCATAAACAGGGGAAATTCAAAAAGACCATTTTTATTGGTATATACTTTATAAATCAAATTGCTTTTACTCAAATAAACGGTAATTGCAATAGAGTCTAGCCTGGTCTTTTCTTTTACTTCCGGTATTACGCGGCCTCTGAAATAATAGGGCCACCGGGCAGTTGTGTTAAGATTGGAATTAACAGTTACAGTATCCGGTTCCACATAGATGCCGTTATCAAAATCGGTAAATACCTGTTTGTTATAAGACGCCACAACAAGATTATTAATACGCTCACCTACAACCTTAACGGTAACTTTATCGCGCACTCCAAACAGGCTATCCACACTAATTTTTGTTTTTGTACACGTATCGTTTATCTGTTTGTTGTTAAGACATAGTATGGTTCCATTCTCCGAAATCCACCAATTTACAGTGTAGCCAAAATTATTGTCTTCGGAACGTACTTCAGGAATGATTACCATGGTTAATACTCCAGCAGGAATGCCTTCCGGGAATAGCACATAACCAGAGGCCAAACCCGCTGTTGATAAAATCCGGTTATTAAAAACAATAGTTCCTTCCTTATCTAACAATTTTACTGTAAACACTGTCTTTTCTGATACTTGTTTATTACCTAAACCAACCATAGCAAAAAGGGCTGTATCGCCTGCTGCATATTGGGGTTGGTTAAAAACAATACGCCATGTGTTTTCATAGGCACATGTTTCACCAAATACAAAGCACATGATGATACAACTTAATAACCAGAACCTGATACCCGGTTTTTGGTTTGATGGTTGGTGTAGGCGATTCATTACCAAAACAGGGGTTTAGTCGTGGTAGGATTTTTGAAATAGTCGAGACAAGAAAACCGCACAGTATCTAAAGGTGGAATTGGATAGGGCCAGTTTGAAACATCTACATATACAGATTTTGATGTTACACCCGAAACACTAAACACACCTAATACCTCTTCGCCCGGGTTGTTTATATTTTTTATGTTACCCTTTATTTTGATTGCATTAGGTTGAAAAAGATTAGTACTGCCTTGTTGTTGTTTTTGTACCAGGTCCCAATAATTATATGATTCCTGCGAAAGGCTGAGTTGCTGTACCTCCACTAAATACTTATCGTAAAAATGCATGGCTGTTACTGGAATTGTACCTAAATACTGGCGATTGAACAGGTTATCTTTTACCAACTCATTTTTAGAAACATATACTTGTTCATTATAGTTGTATGACCAGCAGATGCAACAAGTACACTCTCCCACCTGCCTCAGTTGTCCTTGCTGAAATATATAACCACTACAAGGTTCAGGTGTAGGCCTGTCACCACTTGGAGTTGGTGTAACATGTAATTCGGGATTGGATTTAACTTTATGTGTAGTGGTCCAGCGCCACCGCATTAAATTATCTAAACCCGAAATGCCACGCGCATTGACATAAAGCGCGAGTGTGCCTGTACCGTTTACGGGTGGTGATGCAACTTCGAAATATACCTCATCTATCAAGCCTGCACTTGTCATTAGCTCGGGTGTGGATTCATACTGTTGTCCATTCACATAAATAACTACTTTGTAAGTACGGCCAGCTATTGCTGTTAATGCGGCTGATGCATAATATCCGGGTTTGTATTCATTCAAATAATGGCTATTACCGTTGTTATCTTTTATTTCTACCGTAGCACCGGTTACCATTTCAAATGCCATTGGCCTTGATACGGACAAAGGCTTAGAATAGAACAGCTTAACCGAATTTAATCCGTTTCCTTCCAGAATATACCCATCCACAACCAACCTTCGGGCAGCCTGTGTATTTACCTTTACCGAAAGCGGGTCTATGCAGGCCGTTAACACTATGGTTAGTATCGAAAAAAGTTTACGCATCTGTTTAAAATTTTATTGCATAGGTAACCGAGGGCACGGGTATTCCTATTAAAGCAATTTGTTTTGAGCGAACAGAGCCCGCCAGATTGTAATCAAAAAAAGCTGAATACGGGTTCTTTCTTCCATAAACATTGTAAACAGAAATAGTCCACTCACTTTCAAACTTTTGTTTTTTATTGCTACCCTCTACAATCAGTGCCAAATCTAAACGATGGTAATCCGGCAACCGGTAGTTATTTCTTTCGGAAAAATCTATAACCGGATTGTGGTCAATATCGTAGGCAGCAATGGGCATCGAAATAGGTCTGCCGGTATGGTAGGTAAAAATGCCTGAAAAAAATACTTTGCGTCCTACGGAATATCGCCAATTAATATTTAAAACATGTGGTTGATCAAAGTTGGCAGCATACCAGTTTCCATCATTTATTCTTTCAGTATCGAAGGCACCGCTTACAAGGCGGAGTGAACGAGAGTAGGTGTAGTTCAATTCTCCTTGCATTCTTCCTGTCAATTTGCTTACGGAAAATTCAACTCCGTATGATTTACCCTTTCCTTGAATTAAGGCAGTTTCAAGGTGCGGATTCAGAATCAGATTTGCTCCATCTTTAAAATCTAAAATATTCGTTATAGTTTTATAATACCCTTCTACATAACCTTGCCACTTCGTATTATGTGTACTCCAGAAATACCCGACCGAAATCTGATCGGCTACCTGAGGTTTAAAGAATGAATTACTTGATTGCCAGATGTCAACCGGTGTTACTGCGGCAGTATTTGTAATCAGGTGAAGAAATTGGTTGATTCGGTTATAGCCCAATTTAACGGATGAAGTTCTATTAAGCAGGTAGCGAACTGATACACGTGGCTCCAGGCCTGCGTATGTTTTCATCCATTCACCACTTTTGTAGTCTATTGAATCAACAATGTTGCGGGGTTCGCGTGGTAAGCCAGCCTCGTATTTATACAACACGCCCGGCCCAAACCGAATAAATATCGGTACCCGCATGCCCAGCTCTACATTCACTCTATCAACAGGTTGAAATGAATCGCTAAAATAAAATGCAGATTCATTCGAGTTTTCATTAGGCATATAACGTGTAGTGCTATTGGATTGAGCGGTGAGAGGTTTTAGTGTGCCCGGATTAAAATTATAATAAATGGTTTGAAAACCATACGCTATTTTATGTGCACCATCACTGTTAAAATCAATACGAAAGCCAGGATATAAAATCCGATAGGATAGTTTAAATGCTGTGGCCGGATCATACTCTGAAATTTTAAAATCATATCTACCCAAAGACAAGGTAATACTATAGTATGTCTTTTCACCCAGCCTGTTATCATAACGCAGGTTGGTTGCCATATTACTCCAGAAATTTATAGTGTCGGTTGCTAATTGAAATTTATCGCGGCTTGCATAAGCCGACCAGGTTAGTTTTGCCCCCGATTTTAGTTTTTGAGCATACTTAAATGAGCCGTCAGAAAATGCAACCAGGCTTTGCTCAATACCCGCATATTGTTTTTGAAGTAAGTTAAGTACCCAATCAGAATACGTGGTACGAAAAGCAACAGCAAGGGAACTTGTGTCATTTTTAATAGGGCCATCAACTGAAATATCGCCTGCTATCAATCCCGCACCCACTTTACCAGTCCATCGGTTGTAATTACCTTCTGTGGATGAAATATCCAAGACTGACGAAACTCTTCCGCCATAAATTGCGGGAATACCACCTTTAAAAAGTGTGGCCTCTTTTACTGAGTTAGAATTAAATGCTGTAAAAAAACCCAATGCATGCGATGAGTTAAAGATACTCACACCATCAAACAATATCAGGTTTTGATCTACTCCTCCACCCCTTACATTAAAACCAGAACTTGCCTCGCTTACGGTAGTAACACCAGCCTGCACTTGCAAACCTTTAATTATATCGGGTTGTCCTAAAAATGCCGGTGCCCGGCTTAAGTCTTTAATGCTAATGGAAGTTTGCCCCACCGATCTTTCCACTATACGGGTATCTTGAATAACCACTTCTTCAAGTGTAGTAGGTGCTTCATCCATTTCAAATAAAACCGAACCAGTTGTGTATATTGAAATTTGCTGTAACCCCTCTTCGTAACCTACCAGCTGATACGTAAGCACATATTCACCTGCATTTAGTTCGAATAGGTACTCGCCTGCGGCATTTGTGCTGGTTCCGATGTTTGAGTTATCAATTATTACCGATACCCCAGGTAGTGCACGTTTTGTTTGCTGGTCAATAACTTTACCTTTTAATGTTATCTGATTACCCACGTTCGTAAAAGATTTTTCTCCAATTGTTACACTTTCAACTTTTAAATTTTTTCTTTTTGCTGAATTAACTATTTCTCTTCGCACGCGTTCTGCTCCTGGATTTTTATAAAATACAACCGCATAGTCATATAAAAAAACATACCCTACTTCTGAGCCTCCCAGTAAAGTGGTTAGTAAATCATCAAGCGATGTACCACTTAGTTCTTTTTTTACGGTAATGTGCTCAATCCAATCCTGCAGGTAATAGAATCGTAAATGCGATTCTTTTTCTAAATCCGCCAATAAATCAATAAGCGATTGATCTTTATTTACAACTATACTTTGAGCCAGGGTGCTGTTTTGAGCCCGAACTACGTGAGCAGTTAAAAGTATGAGCGAGGTTACAAAAACTATTCTCAAAATTTACCAATTAATGTTCGAGTTTAAATATTCATGCTTGTCTATTCAACGATTACTTGATCAGAGTTGCTGTTGTTATTTAAAAGGCAAAAAAAAGGCACTCATATCTGAGCGCCTTTTTTCGATTAATAATTACTAAAATTAGTTTGCATCCCACCAAACTCTGCCTGTCAAATCATCGGCCGTAAACCCTTGATTTTGTAAGGCTGCAGCATGGTTAGCAGTGTTAGCATTTGCTTCTGCTGTTCCATATGCCTGGCGTCTTGGTATTAATCTATTTGGTGTTAACGCATTATCGCCAGGGGCAAGGCTTGGAAAACCTGTTCTTCGCCACTCGGCCCATGCTTCATAACCATTTGGAAAAAGAGCAATCCACTTTTGAGTTATAATTTGCTCTTGTGCGCGAGCAGGATTATAAGCAACTTCGGTGTTGGTTATGTAGTTGGCATAGCCAGCTGCCACACCGTGTTGACTTAAGGACGCTTGAATGCCAGCTTCATAATATTGCTGTGCAGTTAAAGGTGCAGCGTTTATCCAACCATTCAATCTTCCTTCAGCCAGTATAAAAGCTACCTGTGCCGATGTGAAAATATCCGCACCAGTATTTCTTTGCCTGAAAGCATTGCCTAAAAATGAAACCTGCGCAGCAGAAATGGAGCCCGCGTTAGCTTCACTTAAACCATACGGCATACCAATAAAGGTATTGGTAGTATTCTCGATAGGGTTTGCATAAACGGGCAAGCGAGGATCTGCTACTACATTTAATTTTCCAGTTGCTGTTCTGTACGGATGAGCCGCAGAATAGAAACTAAGGTGCGGGCTTGTGTACGTATCCAACTGCATTAAATTCATTAGGGGATCAGCCAATACCCAATCGGCCCTTCCCTGGGTTACAAACGAGTTGTAATAAGGGTTTTCGTAGGTTTGTACATTCAGGTATGCATACCGGATATTTTCAGAGTTATCTAAAGCAATAACTCCATCATTAAAGGCACTTGCAAACTCAGTAGCAGCTTTTGTAGGGTTTCTTTTTGATAACCTTAAGGCTGCATTTAGCCTGATGGTATTTGCAAATTTCACCCATCGGCTCATGTTTCCGCCCAATATAATATCACCTTTCAAATTAGAGTTTGGAACTGCGGTATTAATAGCGGCTGCTGCTGATTTAAGTGTTTCGAAACAACTGTTGTAAATCGACTCCTGCGAATCAAACTTAGGTAACAGCAACCCATCCACACCTTGAAGCGCTTCGGAATATGGAAGATCGCCCCACCGATCAGTCATGTGCAGATAGTAGTAACACATTAAAATTTGAGCTACGGCAATCTGATTTTGTACATCGCCATTAACAATGGTTACCTCTGGTGTAAGTGTATTCAACTCGATAATTTTCTTTAAATCCATCAGCGGGCCATTATACCAGCCGTCTGTAGAGAAATTTATCGTTTGATAATTATCCGAAGAGGTATATTGTTTGTTGGCTAAATGTTGTGCGTATAACGCTCCTTGCGATGCAAGTATTGCTCCCCCTGCCGACAGCATACTGTTGGTAAGCAGTGTGCTGGTGGTTGGTATAGTGGTTGCATTCGGGTTAACATTCATATCTCCGAAATCATCCCAATTACATGCTGTAACTACAAGGGTGAAACAGAGTGTCGTTATTGATAGTATCTTCTTCATTTTCATAATCAATTAGAATTTAAGTCTTATATCTACACCAAGACTTCTTGTTCCAGGCAGGTTACCGCTTTCAACCCACGAACCGTTGTTCCGGGCTTCCACCAAATCACCACCAATTTCGGTTGGATCAATTCCATCAACTTTTGAATAAATCAGGAATGGGTTATTGGCTACAAGTGCTACCGAAGCTGCTTTCAGATACTTGGTTTTTGTTAAGAATGAAGCCGGAATGTTGTAACCTATCCGTAACTCGCGCATCTTAACAAATGTTGCATCATAAATCCATTGCTCAGAAACACCAAACAAAGATTTCCAGTACTGATCGGCTCCGATATATACATTAGCAGGTGTACCGTCTGCAAATACGCCTCCAAAGGTTAAACCACCACCTTCAGCAGGCGGATTACGCATTGGGTTTCCTTTATCATTGTTTCCAACGGTTTCGGAAGTTAACCCGGCATAGGCACCAAACATGCGTGATATGGACATGAAGTTACCGCCTATCTGATAATCGATCGTAAAGGCTACTTCAAAATTCTTGTAGGTAAATCTGTTAAAGATACCGCCTGTAAAATCAGGAAGGATGTGTCCTAAATCCTGGTTAGCATCTGTTAATGGTAATCCCGAAGCATTTACAATCACATTACCATTATCGTCTCTTCTCAGTTTACGGCCTACAATTACACCCCACTCTTCATTGGCACGTGCTAAAGCCTGGCCATCCCATCCACCAGAAGTTGATGTACCACGGAAACCATTACCCAAGGCAAAAGAATTAACACCATAACCAATGTCTTGAATAAACACTGTATTCTTGGCGATGTTGAAGTTAACATCCCAGGTTAAACCACGGGCATTCTTAACTGGTGATCCACCAATAGACAACTCCCAACCTCTTGTATAAGAGTTAATCGAGTTAGTAAGGAAGGTGCTACCACCAGAAGCTGATGGAATTGCAACATTTAACAATTCATTGCTGTTATCCTGGTTGTAGTACGAAAATTCAGTGTTAATTCTATTGTCCAAAAATCCTAACTCAATACCTACCTCAACCGAACTGGTTGTTGCCGGACGCAGTGTTGGATCAATAAGACCATTAGGAACAGATGTAATAGGGTTGCTTCCGTAAGGAATACCCAATGAATAAGTAGGTGTACTTTGATATACATTTAGCTCATTACCCACACTTGCAAAGCTTGTTCTAACCTTACCGAATGAAAGCCAGGGAAGTTCGGTAAGTTCAGAGAATACAAATGATGCTGAAACGGATGGATACACATAAGCGTTGTTTCCATTCGGTAGTCTGGAGTCATAGTCAGAGCGCAACGTTGCATCAATAAATGCAATTCGTTTCCAATCGAAAGACACTGAACCAAAGTAACTGTTCACTTTATATTTTGACCAGAAGTTTTCAGGCGGGAAAGCATCCAGCGAGTTGCGCACGTTGTACAAGCCAGGTAGCGCAAGACCACCCGATGTTTGAGCGTTGATATAATCACGCGTATTGGTGCGATAGTTCAAACCTGCATAGGCTACTAATGAGAAATCACCCAGTTGTTTGTTGTAGCTTAACATTCCTTGAATGTTGTCTTCTATCCGCTTATCACTATAGGTTCTGAAAAATGCCGGACCAATTTTGAGGTTGGCATCTCTTCTATCGTAGAAAACTTCATTGCGGCTGTTTCGCATTACATCTACCGAAGCCTTAAGGCCGGGAATTATTTCGTAAGTAGCTGCAAATTTTGAGCTTAATACATCGCGGGTTGTTTCGCTATAGGCTCCATACAAATAAGCAAATGGGTTATCCCAATATAATGGAGTTGGATTAGTTGGTGATGTAATGTTCCACGAAGTATAATTGCCATTAATTTTCCAATACTTTCTCAGGTCATCGGTATTTAGCTGGCGCTGATACCATTGGTTGAAGTTCGAACCAATACTATTATAGCCTTCAAAAAGATTACCCTTTGTATAGGATTGGTTATAGTTAGCAAAAGCCTGTACTTCTAATTTTTCTGAAAGTTTGGCTTTGAAGTTAATGTTCAGGAAGATTTTATCCTGGTTTGTGTTTTCCATTACGCCTGTTCTGGAAGACTTGGTAAGGGTTGTATTTAACGAATACCCATCACCACTCTTTCCAATATTTACACTGGTATTGTTCATTACACCCGTCCTGAAAAAATCGCGAATGTTATCAGGTTGCGGTGACCAAGCGTGCGCTCTTCCATAATTGGCGGTACCCGGTGTAAACGAATCCCACTGTCCTACCATACGGCCATCTAACTTAGGCCCCCAGCTTTCATCCGCACTGAAATAAGCATAGGGCATTCCATTTAAGTTAGAAAGTTGAGGAGCATGAATTGCTGGATTATAGGTGAATATATCAAATTCCTGATCGTATCCACCACCATATTCGTTTTGGTATTCAGGTAGAATGTAAACACGCTCTGTGGTAGTTGTCTGATTTATATCTATAGACATTTTACCAGAGCGATTACCACCTTTTGATGTTAAAACCACCACACCATCGCGTGCACGGCTTCCGTAAAGGGCCGCTGCATTGGCACCCTTTAACACGTTAATATTTTGAATATTATCCATGTTAACTGCAGTAGGATCATCAATTACAATACCATCTAATACGTATAAAGGAGTACCGCCACTAACACCTCTTATACCTCTGATACGCACAGCAGGAGCACCAAACTTAGCGCCTGATCCGGAAACAATCTGAACCCCGGCTATCTTACCGGCAAGGGCTGTATTTACATTCTGCTCTCTCGCAACACGGATGTTATCTCCGCTAACTTGTTGTGTGGCATAACCCAATGAACTCTTACTTCTCTCGATGTTAAGAGCGGTTACAACAACTTCCTGTAATTCAGCAATATCTTGTGCCAAACTAACAGTAATTGAAGACCTGTCTCCAATTACAACTTCTGTAGTCTTAAAACCAATAAATGAAAACACAAGACTACCACCTGACGATGGAACAATTAATCGAAAGTTACCATCAACATCAGTAACCGTTCCGTTCGAGGTTCCCTTCAGAACCACATTCACACCGGGTAAGGCACTTCCATCATCGGATGAACTTACCTTTCCGGATACTTCCCGATCCTGAGCCGAGACGGTGGCCCATGCAGCAAGAAGCATACATAATAGAAGAATTTTCCTCATAGATTTTTAGTTTAGGTTAAATATTTAAAAAGGCAAAGTATAAGGAATGGCTATAAAACCAAATTTATGTTACATGAGCGTAACATTTGGTTTATATAAATGGTTGTAGTTTTAAGTTAAACTATTTCCCGATGGCAAATGATCTGAGTTGAAAACAACATTATATGTATATACTCTAAGTACCCAATTGAAAACGGATTAAATTCCACTTTCAAAAAAATTTAGCACAAAAAAAATTACACGAATGGCCTTGTTATAATTATTCAGTATAAACAGTTGTGAAAAAAAATGAATTTTAGGTTTTTAATTAAGTGAATTAGAATTTTTCAATAAAAAAGAAAATAATGTGAGTGGTAACGTTCGTTGACTGTTGAATTTTTCTACACTTAGAATATCATTGTAATTTAAATTGCACCAGACATTCAATTGTTTTCACTAAAATTTTCTGAGCGAAATAAAGGTAAAATGCTATTTAGATTAATCTCCTTACCCGAAAAATTTTTGATAAGCGGCCCAATTCAAGAATATTTGGCTACTACAAACAAATACAACTAAGAAACAAAAAAAGCCATCATTGCGATGGCTCTTCATAGTTAGCATGCAGTAACAATTATTTCTTAAGTACCTGCTGCATGGTTTCACCTATTAGCGCAGGGGATTCTACTACATGAATACCACACTCGCGCATAATCTTCATTTTAGCTGCCGCGGTATCTTCTGCTCCACCAATAATGGCACCTGCATGACCCATGCGTCTTCCCGGAGGGGCTGTTTGTCCGGCAATAAAACCAACAACCGGTTTTTTGTTTCCGTTCTCTTTTATCCATCGTGCAGCTACCGGCTCGTAGTTACCACCTATCTCCCCAATCATTACAATGGCATCCGTTTCCGGATCGTTCATTAATAATTCAACGGCATCTTTTGTTGGGGTTCCAATTATCGGATCGCCACCAATACCAATGGCAGTAGAAACTCCCAGCCCAGCTTTCACAATCTGATCAGCCGCTTCATAGGTCAAGGTTCCGGATTTGGATACAATGCCCACGCGACCTTTCTTAAAAACAAACCCTGGCATAATACCAACTTTTGCTTCACCCGGTGTAATTACACCCGGGCAGTTCGGGCCAACTAATTTGGCTCCTTTCTCTTTCACGTACTTTTTAGCCGTCATCATATCCTTTACAGGAATACCTTCAGTTATAGCAACTATAACTTTTATGCCCGCTTCGGCAGCCTCCATAATTGAATCTGCAGCAAATGCTGGTGGTACAAAAATGATCGACACATCGGCACCGGTTTTCTCAACGGCTTCTTTTACGGAGTTAAACACGGGGCGCCCCAAATGAACCTGCCCGCCTTTTCCTGGGGTTACACCACCTACCACGTTAGTTCCATATTCAATCATTTGGCCTGCATGGAAAGAACCTTCGGAGCCGGTAAAGCCCTGCACAATTACACGGGAGTCTTTATTAACAAGTACACTCATAGCAAAAATAGGTTAGCTCACAAAATTAGGAGATTATTGTTGGTAGCCAAGTTGGAAGATTAAAAGAACAATTGAAAAAAAGTAGTAAATGTAAACACCGGCAGGGCTTATTACCCGATCCGATCCAGGCACACTACGTTTTCCACATGCATAGTTTGCGGGAACATATCTACCGGTTGCACGGCAGTTATCGTATAATGCTGCACCAGCATTTTTAGATCACGAGCCTGCGTGGCAGCATTACAGCTTACATAAACAATTCGTGCGGGTGCTGCCGCAAGCAGCATACGGGTTACATCTTCGTGCATGCCCGCGCGGGGCGGGTCGGTAATAATTACATCGGGTTTGCCATGTACCGAAAGAAAGCTATCCGTTAGAAGTTCCTTTATATCACCGGCATAAAAGTCGGTATTGGTAATAGAATTGATCTGTGAGTTAATTTTTGCATCGTTAATTGCGGCAGCAACATATTCCAAGCCTATAACTTTTTTGGCATTTGCCGCAACAAAGTTAGCGATGGTACCCGTGCCGGTATATAAATCGTAAACCAGTTCTTCACCTTTTAACCCGGCCATTTGCCAGGCGACTTTGTAAAGAGTAAAAGCTTGTTGCGAATTAGTTTGATAAAACGATTTAGGGCCCACTCGGTAGTGTAACAATCCGGTTCCATCCGGCTTAGGCATTTGTTCAGTTATGTATGGGTTTCCTTTCCAGCATACCACATCCAGATCGGCAAACGTATCATTACGCTTTCCATTAATAATAAAATTAGCCGATGTAATTTGCGGAAATGAATCGGTAAGTGTTTTGAGTATTAAGTCGATCCACTTTGGTTCATCGTAGGTTATTTGTAAAATAACCATTACTTCGCCTGTTGTGGCAGTACGTATGGTAAGGGTACGCAAAAAACCAATCTGCTTGCGCAGATCAAAGAAGGGTATTTTGTTTTCAAGTGCAATTTTGCGGGCGAGCAAGCGGATACCGTTGGAGGGCTCTGGTTGCAAGTAACAGGTATTCACATCAAAAACACGATCATACATGCGCGGAATATGAAAGCCCAGGCCTGGCTCATCCGGAAACCTGCCACTGGGAAGAGGCTCAATACCATTATTCTTTTTTTCGGCAAGCTCATTGGAGGTTAGCCATCTGCCGGCAGTAAAAGTAAAGTCAAGTTTGTTCCGGTAATGTTGAGTTTGGTTTGAACCAATAATAGGCAAAACCGCTGGAAGTACTAATCCACCCAATCGTTCCAGGTTATCGATTACTTGCTGCTGTTTGTATTTTAATTGTGTTTCATAATTAATATGCTGCCACGAGCAACCACCGCATAATCCAAAATGTTCGCAAAAAGGAGTAGCCCGCTGAGCCGATAGCGTTTGTATAGCAGTAACCTTTGCCTCTAAAAAATTGCTTTTTATTTTAGTAAGCTCCACTGTTACTATATCGCCCGGGGCACCACCTTGAATAAATACAACTTGCCCATTTACTTTAGCAATGCATTTTCCTTCAGCAGCCATCGTTTCGATGGTAATGTTTTCCAACCGGTCGCCTTTTTTCATCATCTAACTATACACGTGGGTGCGAAATTACAAGAATTGATGGTTTCCGCAGCCGCTTAAATTTGTTTACCTTCGTTCGGAGCCGTTGGTATGAGAAAGATTTTACTCACGCTTTTATTGTTGATTGTGTTTCCGGTGTTTGCCTCGCACATCGTAGGTGGCGAATTCGAATTGATTCACCTTTCCGGAAATCAATATCGGCTAAACCTGATTATTTATTTTGATCAGCTAAATGGCGCCCCCGGTGCCAAAGACCCTTCGGCTACCGTTTCTATTTTTCGTAAGCGCGATAAAGTATTAATGAGTTCCGTTACACTTACCCGTGTTGATGAAACCAATGTGCCCTATACCCAACCCGAATGCTCGAATGGCGAAATCGTAACCAGCAAACTTTTATATACAAGCGTTATTACACTATTACCAACCCAGTTTAATGATCCGCAAGGATATTTTGTAGTGTGGGAAAGATGCTGCCGGAATTACAGCATCACCAATATTTTCAGTCAAGTGCCGGGTGGAGCCAATATTTCCGCTGGCCAAACTTTTTACCTTGAATTTCCTCCGGTTGTAAAAAACGGTGAACCCTTTCGCAACTCTTCACCCCGGTTGTTTCCTCCATTAAATGATTTTGCCTGCCCCTTCAGGCCCTATTATGTTGACTTTGCCGGAATAGATGATGATGGCGACTCATTGGTTTATTCTATTACTACTCCTCTTAATACAACCACTGCCGATGCGTTGCCTCCGGTTTCAGCCGGTCCTTATCCGCCCGTGGTGTGGCGTCCGGGCTATAGCCTAAGCAATATAATCAATGGCCAACCCGATCTGCGCATCAGTAAAGAAGGACTGTTAACCGCTACCCCGCGCACTCAAGGACTATTTGTATTTGCGGTAAAAATTGATGAATTCCGAAGTGGCGTGAAGATTGGAGAAAGCAGGCGCGATTTTCAGATGTTGGTTGTAGATGCATGCCCACAAGCCGAACCACCATCTATCACCGGAAAAAAAATTACAGATGCAACATTCACCTATGCTGAAAATATGTCGGTTTCATTTAGTAATACCATTGCCAATGCCGATCGGTGTATTGATGTACGCGTAAGCGATCCGGATGCCAGTAAACTTGAAACCAATTTTTCAGAACGCGTTTCCATTCGGGTGGTACCCCTTAACTTCAAAAAAGATATAAGTGGAATTTTGCCAGCAGTAACTACGGCTTTGCTTACCAACGGCAGCACTTACGATTTCAGAATTTGTTTTCCGCAGTGCCCGTTTATTAATGGACCGTATCAGATTGGTGTAATTGCGTTTGACGATGCCTGTAGTTTACCTTTAACAGATACCTTAAAAGTAATTGTAAACACCCAACCGCCATTCAACTCCGCTCCGTATTTTGTAAAACCCACCTTACCCGTTACCCAGGTTACACTTTTAGAAGGCGCAGTGTACGAAGCCGATTTTGAAATACGCGATGATGAAAATGATGAACTAATACCCTTTATTACGACCGATGGTTTTATATTAGCCGAAGCCGGATTTACTGTTACCATTGATGAACCACGGGTAAACGGAAAACTTACTGGTAAAATACGGTGGGATGCCTTCTGCAACATCTTCAACTTTACCAACCGCACTTTCTTTGAAGTAAAAATTTTGGTTAACGATAAAGATATCTGCGATAACCAGGCCCTTACTGCCGCTGCTTTTAAATTTCAGGTTATACTTCCCGGAAATGCCGATCCGGTTATTGATACCGACCTTACAACCAATCCGCAAGAGCGAACAGTGCTTAATATTCAACGCAGAATAAATGAATCGTTAACCTTTACCGTTACCGGTACCGATTTGGTGGATCATGATTTTTTAACACTCGACATTTTAAAAAGAGATTCGTTGACATTTTACGGAGCCACCTTTGCTGCCGCAAGTGGTAGTGGCAACATCAACTCATTATTTACGTGGGACATACGGTGCGCAAATTTTGATTTGAGCAAGCGCAGTACAGTTGTGTTTACCTTTGTTGTAAAAGATGAAACAAACAAATGCCGCATTTATAAAGCCGACACCGTGGATGTGTATGTAAAAATTCTGCCCCCCCTAAATACTAAACCTTTGCTTACAATTGAACGGGAAAATGAAACGGTTAATGAACAAACGCTAACTTACGAAACCGGCCATACTATTTTGTTAACCCTAACCGGAACCGATGCCGATGCCTTGCCAGAACCAGACCTGCTTACCCTGCAACTGGTAAATGCAACCGGAAAAATTAAACCGGAAGGTTATGTGTTTACACCGGTGCAAAATAAAGGTTTGGTGCAAACCACATTTACCTGGACACCCGATTGCACCATATTTAGCAATGGCATTTATGAGAATGATTATCAGTTCACATTCCGGGTAAGTGATAACCGATGCTACAACGTTAAAGCCGATACCGCTACCATCTATATTAAACTAAAAGATGTTGTTGGCTTTGAAAAAGATTTTACACCACCAAACGTATTCACACCTAATAACGATGGCTATAACGATTACTTTGCCGTAGAAGGAATTGACCCGTTAATTTCTGATCCTGATCAAAACCCCGATGTCTGGGTGGCTTTCCCGCCTGATAATTGCCAGGGCCGGTTTGAGTGGATTAAAGTTTTTAATCGTTGGGGTAAGCCTGTGTATGAGAGTTACGACCGGAAGTTTCGATGGTATGCACACAACCAGGCAGCCGGTGTCTATTATTATGTAATTAAATTCTCTAACAAAGAATACCGCGGCTCACTTTCAATACGATTCTGAAAAATCAAATCAATAAATTATAAGCTACTACAAATTAGGTTGAGGAGTAGTACGCAAGTAAGGTTTAATGCGCGTATGTCCTTTCGGAAATTTTCCGGCAATATCTTCATCTTTTACTGCCGCTGTAATAATTACATCTTCGCCTTGCTTCCAGTTTGCTGGTGTAGCTACACTATAACCGGCTGTTAATTGCAGGCTATCAATCACTCTTAAAATTTCATCAAAATTTCTACCGGTTGATGCCGGGTACGTAATAGTAAGTTTTACTTTTTTGTCGGGGCCAATTACGAATACCGAACGCACTGTAAACTTATCGCTTACCTGTGGATGAATCATATCATACAAGTTGGCTACTTTAAAGTCCGGGTCGGCAATCAATGGAAAGTTAACTTCTGTTTTTTGAGTTTCGTTTATGTCACCAATCCACTTTGTATGCGATTCTAACGGATCGGCACTTAAAGCCACCACCTTCACATTACGTTTATCAAATTCTGCCCGCAACTTGGCTACCGCCCCCAGTTCGGTTGTGCATACTGGTGTAAAATCGGCCGGGTGCGAGAATAAAACTCCCCAGCTATTGCCCAACCATTGATGAAATTGAATGGTGCCTTCAGTTGTTTCGGCTTTAAAATCAGGTGCAACGTCTCCTAATCGTATTGACATAAGGTATTTTTAATGAATCAAATATAATATGTCTATAGATTTAATAGACATTATTTAAAAAAAATTACTTTTTGCTAAGCGCTTTTTCACGTTTTACAATTTTGGCGAGGGTACTTTCTCGTAAAATTTTTAAAGTCTCATCACGCACACCCAGAAAACTATCTCGAATACCACAGGTTTTTTCATCGCGGCACTCTTCGCAAGGTTCGTAGTAATTAAGCGATACACAAGGTAGCATGGCAATGGCTCCATCCATCAATCGTATAATCTCCATCAGGTTTACCTCTTCTGGTTTTTTAAAAAGGTAATAGCCACCACCTTTGCCTTTCTTGCTGTTAAGTACCTTTGCATTACGCAATTCGAGCAAGATGGCCTCCAGAAATTTTTTAGGAATATGTTGTCGTTCAGCTATTTCCTGAATATGAACAGGCCCTTGCTGATAGCGCTCAGCTAAATACACAAGGGCGTGAATGGCATATTTACACTTCTTTGAAAGCATGACTTCGCCAAGATATGCTTTTTGTGAATAATTTTACTCTTGATATACCTGCCGAAGTAGCTCAGGGGTAGAGCAACGGTTTCGTAAACCGTAGGTCGTGAGTTCAAATCTCATCTTCGGCTCTCATCTATATTTTACCTGTTGTGATTATATCAAAACCCCGCTCCCAAACTTTATTCTCTTTCATACTTTTCCTGTTGCTAACATTTACAGTGCTAGGTTTTAATGTAATGGCTATTGTACAGAACACATACGCCTGGTATAACCTGGCCATAGTAATAGTTCTTTTACCCATTGCCATTTTTGTTTTGTATCGGATTTTTATTCGGTATAAAATAATTAGGGCTGGCGATAACCGATTAGAGATTACGTACCCCGTATTAAAAAGAACATATGGCTATAACATCAAACAAATAATAAGTTGGCGCGAGAGCGTGGTAAAAACCGGTAAAAACTCTGTGTTTAAAGAACTTGAAATACAGTGTGATAACCACTTGCGTATAACCATTGGGCAAAAAGAACACACCGAATACGATAAGTTGGTACACTACCTGCAACGAAAAATTGCGGGTAAAAAGGTGCCGGAAGCAGTCCGCTAAGTGCATTGGTAAAATTCCAAAACCTTTTTACTTTTGCCGTCCCTCAGTTTTTACCAATGCCCAAAGCATTGGTAAAAAGAAAAGCCCAGGTGGTGAAATTGGTAGACACGCTACTTTGAGGGGGTAGTGCCGCAAGGTGTGCTGGTTCGAGTCCAGTCCTGGGCACAACTAAAATTCCGAATTCAAAAATGTTGAATTCGGAATTTTTTAAACCTTGAATTAAGAATTAGCCGAAGTGGTGGAATTGGTAGACACGCACGTTTCAGGGGCGTGTGTCGCAAGATGTGCGGGTTCGAGTCCCGCCTTCGGTACTAAAAAAGATGGTATGGAGTTTCTCCCGATAACTTATCGGGACGCCTTCGGTAAAAGATGGGCGGATTCTCCCGATAAGTATCGGAACGCATTCGTATATAAAAGTCATCCGCTAAAACGAGGATGACTTTTATATTTGCACCCATCCCATTTTTAATTGCTTTCGGCATATTGTTTGGATAAAACTGTACTTCAAAACACAAAACCATGAAGCTTACATCCATTCTGTTTCTACTGGTTGCCATCTCATTGCTTTCGTTCGATCAAGCCTTCGATTTAAAAGCCAGCATGGAACGCGGTAAAAGTATTTACGAAGCCCAATGCATTACCTGCCACATGGCCGAAGGCGAAGGTATTCCGGGCGTATTTCCACCATTAGCCAAAGCTGAATACCTGGCCGATAAAAACCGGTTGGTGAAAGTAGTGTTACAGGGTGTACGTGGCGAAATGAACATAAACGGAACAGATTATAATGGTGAGATGACGGGCTTTTCACTTTCCGATCAGGAAACTGCCGATGTACTTAATTATATATGCAACACCTGGGGCAACAAAGCCGCAACCATTAAACCAGCCGATATCCAACCTGCCTTAAAAGCCGCCAGCAAAAACTACCAACCTTACTGATTTTCAGAGCCAAATTTTCTTAATCTCAGTAACCTACAAATATTAGTTAATACTAAATATTTTAGTATTATTGCTCTGTGGAGAAGAGCATAATACACTTAGATCTGGATGCCTTTTTTGTTGCGGTAGAGCGCAAAAAAGAGCCAAAATTGAAAGGATTGCCCCTTATTGTAGGTGGTAGTAGCCGCAGAGGCGTGGTGGCTGCCTGCAGTTACGAAGCACGCAAGTTTGGTGTACACTCGGCCATGCCCATGTACCTGGCCCTGCAACTTTGCCCCGATGCCAAAGTGATTTCGGGCGACATGGAGGCCTACAGTCAATACTCACATTTGGTTACTGAAATCATTGCCGACAAAGCTCCGGCTTTCGAAAAATCTTCCATCGATGAATTTTATATCGATGCTACCGGCATGGATCGCTACGTAGGCACGTACAAGTGGGCTATCGAACTTCAAAACAAAATTATTAAAGAGAGCGACCTGCCTATTTCCATGGCACTATCGGTAAACAAATTAGTATCCAAAGTTGCCACAGGCGAATACAAACCACAGGCGCAAATACAAATTCCATTACACCAGGTAAACCAGTTTCTCGATCCGCTCGCCATTGATAAAATTCCGATGATCGGAAAACAGACCGCCTCCTTCTTATACGACATGGGCGTGCGCACGGTAGCTACCTTACGGGAAATGCCACTGCCTTTTCTGGTAAGTGCGTTTGGTAAAAATGGCATGAGTTTGTGGAATAAAGCCCGCGGCTTGGACGACTCGCCCGTGGTTTCGTACAGCGAACAAAAATCGATTTCAACCGAATCGACATTTGATCAGGACACGATTGATGTAAAGCGATTAAAATCTATTCTGATTGCGATGGTAGAGAAAGTGGCGTTTCAACTGCGCGAACAGAAAAAACTTACTTCATGCATTACGGTAAAAATCCGATACTCCAATTTCGATACCGAAACCAAACAAGTACACATTCCCTATACTTCTTCCGATCATGTGATTTTACGCGTAGTACAAGAGCTGTTCGATAAACTCTACAATCGCAGAATGCTGATAAGATTAGTGGGTGTACGCCTAAGTAACCTGGTGCAGGGCAATCATCAGATTAGCTTGTTTGACGAAACCGAAGAAGATGTAAACCTGTACGAAGCGATGGATATTATTAAACATAAACATGGAGTAGATAAACTGGTGCGCGCCACCACGCTGGGTGTAAGCAAACGCGTGCGCATGGAAATGAATGTGTTTAATGGTAAGATCAGAAAGGATTTGATGAAGATGTAGATGGTCTGTGAGGACACAGACCAGGGGAAGGGGACCGTGAGAAGATGTAAGAGTGGTTTTGAAGATAGATGTTCCGTGCGGAGAAACAGAACATTGAGTGAAAGAACATTTGGAAGATAAAAAATTAAAATAAAACTAACCTCGGTCTGTGTCCTCACAGACCGAAAATGAAAAATGAATAAAATAAATCTTAAATCATGGCTTGTCCTTATCCGGAAACACTCCTAAACAATGAACCGAAATAATAAACATCAAAATGATTCAGCCTGAATTAAAATATGGATTCCGTAAATCAGAAATGATTTTAAACGAAGTCTATTTCTGGACGGATACTATTAAAAACTGGAACAAGTTATTAGAACACGATTCGAACAAGTACATCATTATTGATTGTTGGAGGAATCTTATCAGCCGTGAAAAAATCAAGTTGTATGCATTTGTAATTATGCCTAATCATATTCATGCTATCTGGGAGATGATGAATATGAATGGGAAAGAAATGCCCTATGCCAGTTTTAACAAATTTACCAGCCATCAGTTTTTAGAGCGAGTACGACTAACTCCACAGATTATTCCTTTAAAGGACTCACATGATCGCGAGCGCAAACACCGTTTCTGGCAGCGCGATCCTTTAGCAATTCAAATGAATTCTAAATCAACAGTTGAACAAACCATTAATTACATTCATTTTAATCCGCTACAAGAGCATTGGAATCTTGTTTCCAAACCAGAAGATTACAGGTGGTCGTCTGCTCGTTTTTACGAAACAGGTTTTGATGAGTTTGGAATTATAACAGATTATCGGGAACGATTTTGAAAGAGATAAATGGCTGTGAGGATAGAAACCTGGGAAGAGGAGAGAATGATCTTTGAATACGAGTAATGTGAATATCCATAACGATTACTCAAAATTTATCTCTTACATCGGTCTGTGTCCTCACAGACCGAAATGAAAAATCACCAAAGTCCAACGAAAAAAATTAGTTGAATGGCCTGTGAGGACACAGGCCATGATAGTCAGGACACAGGCCATGGATAGTCATAAATAGAAGATGGATGGTCTGTGTACTCACAGACCATAAAGATTATGTACCTCAATTGCCACACCGGTTTTAGTTTTAAGTACGGCACCTTGCCTATTAAAACTCTTTTTGAAGAAGCCAAGCGCTGCGGCATTCATAAACTTGCCTTAACGGAAATAAACAACACCGCTTCCTATCTTGAATTACTCCGCATCTGTTACGAAAATCAGCCGCAGGCCAACGGACTTACCCGATATGGCAAAGAAGCATATCCATTAACATTAGCGGTAGGTATCGAGTTTCGCGATAAAAGTCAGCAACTGCTTTATATTATTATTGCTAAGAATAATACTGGTTTTGAATTACTAAACCGGTTTCTTTCTTACCATAATCGCGAAGACAAACCGCTGCCTGTGCGCGCACCGGTTTTGGAAAACACATTTGTGATTTATCCTTATCAACAAATTGAACCTGAAGAATTACGCGATAATGAATTTATGGGTGTAGGCAGTCATCAATTGGTAGCTTATGCAGCCGATCCATCGCGCGAAGCATTTGCATCTAAATTTGTAGCGCTGCATCCCGTTACATTTTTACCACCCGAAAAAAACAAAGACAAAACGGGTTGCGATAAATTCATCTACCGCGATCACAACACACATCGGCTGCTTCGGTGCATTGCGCACAATACATTATTGAGCAAATTGCCCGAACACCAACAGGCGCGCAAAGATGAATACATGTTGCCCGAACCCGAATTGCGAAACCGGTTTGCTCAGTTTCCGGATTTGCTGGAACGCTCACGCTTTCTGTTAGATCAATGTTCAATTGAGTGCCAACCGGGAGAAGATAAAAACAAAAAATACCTGCGCAGTAATGCAGCAGAAGATATGGAATACCTGCGTGCCGAAACGGAAAAGGGTTATGCGTTGCGCTATGGCACGGATCGCACTATCTGGAACAAACACATCGAAAAAGAACTGCGCATTATTTCAAATAAAGGTTTTATCTCGTATTACCTCATCACCTACGATTTAATTTTGTTTGCCCGTTCAAAGGGATACGATTTTGTGGGACGCGGTAGTGGTGCGAATAGTACTGTTGCCTATTGCCTGGGCATTACCAATGTCGATCCGATTGAACTTGATTTGTACTTCGAACGCTTTCTGAATGAAGAGCGCGTAACGCCACCCGATTTCGATATTGATTTTTCGTGGGATAACCGCGATGCCATTTACGAATACCTGTTTAGTAAATATGGTTACGATCATGTTTGTTTGCTGGGCACACACGTAACCTACAAAGCAAAATCTATTTTGCGCGAATTGGGAAAAGTGTTTGGCTTACCCAAAGAAGAAATTGATACGTTGGTAGAGAGCCGGAAAGAAACGTTACCGCGCGATCACATCGCCAACAAAATTATCGCTTTCGCAGAATACATTGAACAAAAAGAATTACCCGCCAACATTTCCATTCATGCCGGTGGTGTACTCATTACCGACAAACCCATCTATGCTTATACCGCAACCGAATATCCACCAAAGAGTTTACCCGTATCGCAATTTGAAATGCACGCAGCCGAAGACTTTGGTATTTATAAGTTCGATATTTTAAGTCAACGAGGTTTGGGCCACATTAAAGAAACAGTTAAGCATGTAAAGCGCAACCAGGGAATTGATGTGGATATTTATCAATTCAAAAAATTTAAAAGCGATGAAAAAATAAAAGACCTGATGCGCAACAGCAAGGCAATGGGCTGCTTTTACGTGGAGTCGCCCGCCATGCGCATGTTGCTGGGCAAGTTGCGTTGCGATGATTACCTCACGCTGGTAGCAGCCAGTTCCATCATTCGGCCGGGTGTGGCCAGTTCGGGTATGATGAAGGCTTACATCGAGCGCTACCACATGCATCGTAATAATATTAAGTACGAATCCATCCATCCGAAGATGGATGAAATCATGCACGACACGTATGGTGTAATGGTGTACCAGGAAGACGTGATTAAAGTAGCGCATCATTTTGGTGGGCTTACGTTAACCGAAGCCGATGTATTGCGAAGAGGTATGAGCGGCAAGTATCGTTCGCGCGAAGAGTTTCAACGTGTGCGCGATAAGTTTTTTGAAAACTGCGAAAAGATTGGCTACGATAAAAAAGTAATTGATCGCGTATGGTTTGAGATTGAAAGTTTTGCAGGTTACTCGTTTGCTAAAGGTCACTCGGCCAGCTACGCAGTAGAGAGCTACCAGAGCTTATTTCTGAAAGCGCATTATCCATTAGAGTTTATGGTAGGTGTGATCAACAACTTTGGTGGATTCTATCGCACCGAGTTTTATTTTCATGAAGCCCGAATGAACGGGGCTACCATTCTGGCTCCATGTGTCAATCACAGCAACTACCTCACCACTATTTACGGCACGCAGATTTACATTGGGTTTATTCACCTGAAAAGTCTGGAACAAAAAATCGGGAATCACATTGAACAGGAAAGAAATAAAAATGGGCCCTATAAAAGTCTTGATAATTTTCTTAGACGTACCCCCGGCATTGGGTTAGAGCAGTTGCGCATACTCATCCGCCTGGGTTCATTCCGGTTTACCGGAAAAACCAAACAACAATTGTTGTGGGAATCGATGTTGTTCTTTAACAAAACCCGTTCGCGCCCTACTTCCGTGGAAGAATTGTTTGACACCGAGCCCAAGTCATTTCCGTTGCCGGTATTAAAACGCAATAATCTGGAGGATGCTTTTGATGAATTAGAGTTACTTGGCTTTCCGCTGTGCAATCCGTTTGATCTGTTGCTTACGCAGGATTATGGCGATACTACTGCGCGTGAGTTACCTTCTAAAAAAGGAAAATCCGTGCGCATAGTGGGTTATGTGGTTACCACCAAAGATGCTTTTACTATGAAAAATCACGACCACATGTGCTTTGGAACTTTTTATGATGTAAAAGGTGAAGTGTTTGATACCGTTCACTTCCCAGGTTCAGCTTCAAAGTTTCCGTTTCGGGGCCGCGGATTTTATCAGCTACATGGAAAAGTTACCGAAGACTTTGGTGTGTTTGCTATTGATGTAGCTCGCATGGAAAAGTTACCCATGGTAAGCAAACGGGCCGACCATGCTTTTGCAGAAGTGGTAACACCATCGCATACGCAGGTTTCCTTTCCGGAAAAATCATCTGTATGAGAATAAAAAAAGGTCACCCTTCGGATGACCTTACTTGAAAAATCGGTTACGGTTTTAAGCCACAACTTCTTTACGGCCCCACACGCTGGCTTTTGGCTTCAACTCGTTATGGAGTTTTACCACAGATGAAAAGAACACGAGAAAGAAAGTTAAAACAGCCGTTATACAAAAAAGAATCATAGTGGTTGCGTTTATTTCATTCAAAGATGAAAAAACTATCTTTTCTGATATTTTTTATCAGGCCTTTACTCGTACGGACGTAATTTCTCGCTCATTTTTTCCGAAAAATTTATACCTGCCGCAGAAGTTGCAGGCGTGCTTTTAAAATAATTACATATCGAAAACGGTTTAAGTGTATCTTGGCATAGTTTTTAGCCATCCAATTGTATGATAAAAAAGAGCTTCCTGAGTGTAATATTTTCACTCATATTTCTGATTCCTGCCGTTTCACAAAACCCAGTTATCAAATCAATACCCCCCGATTGGTTTTTACGCGATCCTGAATTGGACAGCTTGCTGGGTGTAAGTTCTGAGCGTGCCTACGAAACCTTGTTGAAGGGGCAACCTTCCCGAACGGTAATAGTAGCCGTAATAGACTCAGGTATAGATATAGAACATGAGGACCTGAAAGCTGTAATTTGGACAAACGAAAAAGAAATTCCTGGCAATGGTATTGATGACGACAAAAATGGGTACATCGATGATGTACACGGCTGGAATTTTATTGGTGGAAAAAATGGAAACGTAGATGCTGATACCTATGAGCTTACCCGCGAATACATTCGGCTGCAGGCCAAATATGCAACCGTAGAAGAAAACAAAGTAAACAAGAAGCAAAAAGCTGAATATGATACCTACAAACAAATTAAAACCAAGTTTGAAAAATTAAAAGCTAAAAACGAACAACAATATAAACTATACGCAAATATCTACCGCAATATTAATCACAGCATCGACACCATTAAGTCGATTATGAAAGTTGAAAAACTTACAGCCGAAGATGTGCAGAAATTTGAAACCAAAGAGCCGGCTCTACTTTTTGCAAAAGGATTTCTGTTGAGCATGTACAAAAATATGAGCGAAGGTGAAAACATAGAAGATTACATTGGTGAATTAAAAGAAGCAGTGAACTACTATGAGGTTATTGTGAAGTATGGCTACAACGAAACGTTCGACTCGCGCACGATTGTAGGTGATGATATTAATAACCTGTACGAAAAAGGGTATGGCAACAACGATGTAACCGGACCCGATGCTACCCACGGTACCCACGTTGCCGGTATTATTGCGGCCGACCGAACCAACAATCTGGGTATTAAAGGTATTGCCAATAATGTAAAAATTATGGCTGTGCGTGCAGTACCCAATGGCGATGAGCGCGACAAAGATGTAGCCAATGCCATTATTTATGCAGTGGATAACGGTGCCCATATTATTAATATGAGTTTTGGCAAATCATTCTCGCCCCAAAAAGAAGCGGTTGACAAAGCTGTGCGGTATGCCGAACAAAAAGGCGTGTTGCTGATCCATGCTGCAGGCAATGATGGCGAAAACATCGATGAAGAAAAAAATTTTCCAACGCGCGTTTATGCGGATGGTAAGGAAGCCAAAAACTGGATTGAAGTAGGCGCATCGGCCTGGGGTGGTGATGAACTGGTGGGCAGTTTCAGCAACTACGGTAAAAAGATGGTGGCTTTTTTTGCACCCGGTGTTGAAATTTATTCAACCGTACCAGGTAGCAAATACAAAAATGAGAGTGGTACCAGTATGGCAAGTCCCAGCACAGCCGGTGTGGCCGCACTCATTATGTCTTATTTTCCAGAGTTTAGCGCTACCGAAGTTAAAGATATCCTGATGAAATCAACCCGAAAGTTCGACAACCTGCAGGTTAAAAAACCGGGTGGCGGAAAAGCCAAACTTGACCAGCTTAGTAGCACCGGAGGGCTGGTAAATGCATACGAGGCCGTAAAGCTGGCGCAAACACTAAAAGTTCAGAAGCAACCGCTTAAATAAAATCTATTCCAGTGGGTTAAAAATCATTCGCGTGCTAAGCAAGCCGTTGAATTTGCTATTTTCACTTGATGGAAAACAGCTCCTCGCGCCTCAAAAGACGGTATAGTATATTTATTGCATCTATCGTACTTACGCTGGTGGTATCGCAAGCGATTATTCAATACGACTTACGCCAGCAAAACCAGGATGCCGAGTTAATTAATCTGGCCGGGCGGCAGCGCATGCTTAGCCAGCGAATTTCCAAACTTACTTCATTCCTTTTTTATAATCGGAATGTTGAAATGGTTTCAGGTTCGTACAGCCTGGATACACTACGGGTTCTTACTCAACAATGGAAAGCCACACATCAAACTTTACTACAACATAATAATGCCGGGCCACAAAGTAAAAAAATCGATTCATTGTTAATTTTAAATTCACCACGAATAAAACAGATTGACAGTGCCGTTCAGCAAATTCTGGCTAATCAACAACCCGAAACCATTCGTAAATCCATTCAATTGATTGCCGAAGTGGAGCTTCCCTACCTGCTTACCATGGAAAAAACGGTAGATCAATATCAAAAAGAAGCTGAAGCCAAACTGAATAATCTTAAAAAGATAGAATATCTATTGGCTGTAATGGGTTTGATAATTTTAATTCTTGAGTTTATCTACATTTTCTACCCCACCTTAATGCGGGTGGCCAGTCAAAACAAATTACTATCGGAACTAAACAGTCAATTACAAACTCGCGAAAGAGATTTACAGCAAAGCCTTACCCATGTGCAAGCACTTAAAGATAACCTCACACAAAGTGAACGACAATACCGCGAGTTAGTAATGAATGCCTCGGATATGATTTACGAACTGAATGAATTAGGAGAATTCTCGTTTGTTAATCCAGGAGTTGAAACCATTACCGGTTACACGTGCGAAGAATTGCTTGCAAAAAACTATGCCGAAGTTATTCATCCTGATGATCGGGCTGCCTCGATAGAATTTTATCGCAACCAGGTAGCTACTTTTAACAAAAGCTCTTATCAGGAATTACGCATCAAAACCAAATCGGGTAAGAATATTTGGATTGGGCAAAATGTAAAAATTCAATTTGCCGGTAAAACCGCCTACCGGGTAAATGCAGTTGCCCGCGATATCACAAAAATAAAAGAAGCAGAATTACGATTGTATCGCGAACGGCTTTTACTGCGAACCATCATTGACAACATTCCGGAAAACATTTATGTAAAGAACCTGCAATCACAAAAAATTCTTGCCAACAAAGCCGAGTATGAGTACATGGGCGTAAAAACAGAGTCAGAAATTTTAGGAAAGAGTGATAGCGAATTATACCCATCTGAATCGGCCGCGCTTTCAATAGCAGAAGATAAACGTGTGTTCGCAGGGGAAAGTATTGTTAACGTTGAAACTCTAAATACACGCAAAGATGGAAGCGAGTGTTGGTTTTTAATTTCTAAAGTTCCATTGCGCGATGAGAATAAAAAAATTATAGGACTGGTCGGTATCAGTATCGATATTACAGCATCAAAACTTGCGCGCGAAGAATTGGCTCGTAAGGAAAAACTGTATCGGCTTGTATCCGAAAATTCGCGCGATGTCGTTAGCCTGCACAAACTGGATGGAACTTTTGAATATATTTCTCCTGCTTGTCTTGATCTGCACGGCTATTCACCTGAAGAAATGATTGGCCGAATCGGTACTGATTTTATGTATGCTGACGATGCTGCGCAAACCTTGAGTAAGGTAGGTGACCTCCTTGTAAAAATGCAAAATCGTGAAGCAATCGAACCCATGCAGTTTCGGATTGCCACCAAACACCGCGGCCTGGTGTGGGTTGAAAATGTTATCAAACCAGTTTATACCAATAATGAATTAACCGGATTTCAATCTACCGTGCGCGATATTTCGGCTCGTAAACTCTATGAAGCCGCCCTTCAGGAAGCCAAAGAAAAGGCTGAGAACGCCACCAAAGTTAAAAGCCAGTTTTTAAGTATGATGAGCCACGAAATCCGAACACCCATTAATGGTATTCTTGGACTTACAAACTTGATGATAAGTGAAAACCCGCGCGCGGATCAACTTCAGCGGCTTAACCTTTTAAAATTTTCGGGCGAAAATCTCCTTACCATTATTAACGATGTGCTTGATTTTAGTAAAGCTGAAGCCGGTAAAATTGTTTTGGAGACTATACCGTTCGATTTGCACGAAGTGGCCAGTAATGTAACAACTGTACTGGCACTTAAAGCCGATGAAAAGCGTATTACGTTAAGACTTTCGCTCGATTCAAAATTACCCCGCTATTTTACGGGCGACTCCGTACGATTAGGCCAGGTATTGAATAATCTTGTTAACAACGCTATTAAATTTACAGAAGTTGGAAGTGTAAGCCTCGAAATAAAATCCATACAACAAAGAAGCCACATACACACTATCCGATTTACCGTAACAGATACAGGTATCGGAATTCCTGCCGATAAACTGAATTCAATTTTTGAAAGCTTTACACAAGCCAACAGCGACACTACACGGAAATATGGTGGCACAGGTTTGGGACTTGCCATTACAAAAAACCTGGTAGAGTTGATGGGTGGACGCATTCAGGTAGAAAGTAAAGTAGGTGAAGGCTCCGTTTTTTCGTTCGAGGTGGTCATGCCGGAAGCATTTATGGAACCTGCCACCGCACCCAGTCCTACAGCAACCAGCCACTCGTTGCGAATACTGTTAGTGGACGATAATCCGGTGAATCAGGAAGTAGCCGCAGGTTTTTTAAAAAGATGGGGGCACGTTGTTACCCTTGCTTCCAATGGATTGGAGGCAGTTGAAAAAATCAAGACTAAAAAATTTGATTTGGTGTTGATGGACTTACAGATGCCCACCATGGATGGTTACCAGGCAACCAATACCATCCGGCAATTGTCAGAAAATTATTTCAAAAATATTCCAATAGTAGCACTTACGGCCTCTGCTTCAAATGAAGTACTGAAACGTGTTACTTCCCATGGTATGAATGGCTATTTATCAAAGCCTTTTAAACCCGAAGATTTTAAATCAATAGTTGATCACTATTCAGTTATGGAAGGTTCATTAGCTGAAAATTCCAGCCTGAACAGTATTGATCAATACACAGAAGGAAACGTTGAACTAAAAAAACAACTGATTGTATTGTTTAAAGATAACCTGTTGGAGGTACAACAAAAATTTTTCGAGGCCCTCGAAAAAGATACTCCGGATTTATTTCTGGGATCGTTGCACAAGGCTATTACCACTATCCGAATGATCGACTCAGTTGAATTAACCACCACGCTGGAGGAAATTGGCAACCAAATTAAAACCGAACAAAAAATACCAGCCGATAAATCCGAATTGCTTACCTCTCAAATTGATCGGGTTATTGCCTTACTGGATGATGAGTTATTAAAATAACTAACCAGCGTTTGGCATTCAAACTAACGTTAAGAATCGTATCATTTTATAACCATTCACTACAAAATAATCTTTTAAGTTATCAACTTTGGTGCTTTCTATTTCAAAATGCGTCAACAACTACTCAGCGAAGGAGCCAAAGAACTTAGTTACGAAATTCGCGAGATCGTAAAGAAAGCCGAACTGATCCGAAACCTCGGCAAAGAAATACATTGGGAAAACATTGGCGACCCGATTCAAAAACATCATCAACTGCCGGAGTGGATCAGAAAAATTATTGCCGACCTCGCCTTGCAAAACGATGCGTATAGTTATTGCCCGAGCAAGGGAATTTTAGATACCCGAAAATTTCTGGCTGCGCAAACCAATCAACTGGGAGGCGTTCAGATTACACCTGACGATATCTGTTTCTTCAATGGCCTGGGCGATGCCATTGCCAAAGTATATCAATACATCACGCCAACCTCGCGTGTTATCGGACCATCGCCTGCCTACTCCACGCACTCCAGTGCCGAAGCCGCTCATGCTGGGCATGAACCACTAACCTATAAGTTAGACCCCGACAACAAGTGGTATCCCGACTTGGATGATTTGTATAATAAAGTAAAGTACAATCCAAACGTGGTAGGTATTCTCATCATCAACCCCGATAACCCAACGGGCATGGTGTATCCGTATGAAACATTGAAACGGTTCGTTGAAATCGCGAAAGAGTTTAAACTTTTTCTCATTTGCGATGAGATTTATATTAACATTACCTACAACGGTGCCAAAGCGTGGTCGCTGGCCGAAGTGATTGAAGATGTACCGGGCATTTCGATGAAAGGTATTTCAAAAGAATTGCCCTGGCCCGGAGCACGCTGCGGGTGGATGGAATACTACAACCGCGATAAAGATGCGGACTTTAACCGCTTTTGCCAGGCATTGGATAATGCCAAAATGATTGAAGTGTGTTCTACCAAACTACCCCAACTAGCCATTCCAAAAATTTTAGGCGATGTCCGCTTCAAAACCTATCGCGAGGAAACCAATCGCAATATTGGCAAGCGTAGTAAAATCATTGCCGATATTTTACGAACCGTTCCGCAACTTACGTTCAACGAAACCTTTGGTGCATTCTATAACACCATCATCTTCCGTGAAGGCACCTTAAAACCCGCACAGAAAATTCATATTGATCATGAGCACGTGCGCAAGTTGGTAGAAGAATGGACTAACCAGGAGATTCCGCACGACAAACGTTTTGTGTATTACCTGCTTGGCGCAAAGGGAGTTTGTGTGGTTCCCATTTCTTCTTTCTGTTCCGAGCTTCAAGGTTTCCGCGTTACGCTGTTGGAAGAGAATGAAGAGATTCTGGTAAAAACATTTACAGCTATCCGCGATGGAATAGTGGAGTATCTGGCAAGTTAGACCTTACTATTTGCACAAATTTTGTGCAAATAGTAATACTTTATGCACTATATTTGTGCAAATAGTAAGTATGCCCTTCGTTCATCGCGATCTGTTTGCCAACCTCAAAAGCCACTTAAAAGAAAGGCCGGCAACTGTAATTACGGGTATGCGCAGGGTAGGAAAATCCACACTTACTAAAGCCCTGCTGGATATGATTCCCGGCAAGAACAAAATTTATCTGGATCTGGAGCGAATTGAAAACCGGCTGATCTTTAAGCAAGCTACCTACCAGGAAATGGAACAATTTCTTGAAGTGCGGGGTCTTGATCTTACAAAAAAGTGTACTATCGCGTTAGACGAAATTCAATTACTCCCTGAAATAGTAAGTGTTATTAAATATTGGTATGACACATACAATGTAAAATTTATAGTTACTGGCTCAAGTTCATTTTACCTGAAGAACCGGTTCTCGGAAAGTTTGGCTGGCCGGAAAAAAATCTTTGATTTGGAACCACTTACTTTTGGCGAATACCTGCGGTTTAAAGGCTTTGAAGAACAAACCTTCCAAAAATTTAGCCTGCAAAAATTTAGCGAAGGTTTTTATACACAGTACAAAAAGCACTACGATGACTTCATAAAGTATGGCGGGTTTCCAGAAGTAAGCTTAATGGACAAGAATAAATCAAAAGTAGCCATGCTGGAGGATATCCTGAATGCTTACATTGATATGGATGTTAAAATCCTTTCAGATTATTCGTTAAACGATGAACTGTATAAGCTCATTCGACTATTGGCCACGCGGGTGGGTAGTAAAGTTGATATCAGTAAACTTGCGTCTGTTGCCGGTTTGAATAGGAATAAGATTACCAATTACATAAACTTATTTGAGCAGACTTACTTTCTTGTTAGGCTTGCCCCGCACACCAACAATGTGGATAAAGAAATCAGTCAACAGGCTAAGTATTATTTTTCTGATTCCGGATTATTAAACCTTACCAGCGAGGTGCCGGTAGGAAAGCTTTTCGAGAATTCAATCATCAATCAATTCAAACGTAAGGGTGGATCGGTTAACTTTTATCAAAAGAAAACCGGTCAGGAAATTGATTTGATTTGGAA
The DNA here is from genome assembly GCA_019638355.1 of Cyclobacteriaceae bacterium. Taxonomy (GTDB): domain Bacteria; phylum Bacteroidota; class Bacteroidia; order Cytophagales; family Cyclobacteriaceae; genus ELB16-189. The sequence goes on along the minus strand of JAHBTY010000001.1, from coordinate 1,293,111 downwards.
GGAAAATACCGCTATTGAAATTAAAACCACACCTACTCAATCTGATCTCGCTGCGCTAAAGTCGAGAGCGAAGTTGGTAAACCTCAACAAGACATTGCTGGTAGGAAATACTCCCAGTAATTACGCTGACTTTGTCTGGGGTGGAAACGTATTCTAATCCCACCTAACATTCGTTATATCCATTTTTTGAAACTTTTTATCTCGGTTTCGTTGAAACTCATTAGAAAATTTTTGAATCTTGTACACACGCATAAGATTATGAATCTAACAAGTAACATGAATCAAATCAATCGCACGCTGGCAGTAATCAGTGTGCTCGTGCTCAATGTCATTATTCTCCGAAAACCGGGGTTGTAACGATATTGTTAAGATATTGGAACCGCCCCGACAAACTCGGGGCGGTTTTGTTTTATAGTGTTAACCGCAAACTAACGATTGTTCTAAAAATAATTTATGTACTACTCCGATAACACCATCATCTTCCACGATGGAAAATTTGTAAAGGCAAAAGATGCCACCACCGATTTGTATAGTCAAACCTTGCATTATGGTTATGGCGCCTTCGAAGGCATTCGTGCCTATCAAACTATCAATGGTGTAAAAATTTTTAAAGCCCACGAACACTTCGAACGGCTTCAGCGCAGTTGCGAACTGGTGAACATCCCTTTCAACTACTCAACAGAAGAACTTACCCAACTCTCCTACCAGGTGTTGGAAAAAAACAATCTGAAAGATGCTTACATCCGCCCGCTGGTATATTGCGCGCCCAACATGACGTTATCGGCACCTACCGGAGTATCGGTTATGATAGCTGCGTGGGAATGGGGCAAATACCACAGTCATCAATCGCTTAAGGTTTGCGTGTCTTCTTTCCAGCGGCCCAACCCTAAATCGGTAAAGATGGAAGCCAAGGTGTGTGGTCATTATGTAAACTCCATCATGGCTACCAACGAAGCAAAAAAACGTGGCTATGATGAAGCATTGATGCTCGATATAAATGGCTTCGTGGCGGAAGGGCCCGGAGCCAATTTCTTTTTTGAGAAGGATGGTGTGCTTTACACGCCTCCACTTGGAAACATTCTTCCCGGCATTACCCGTCAAACCGTTTTTGAAATCTGTCGCGAGATGGATTTACCAGTAGTTGAAAAGTTTTTCCGCCCCGAAGAATTATTTGAAGCTGATAGCGCATTTTTCTGTGGCACAGCTGCCGAAGTAGTAGCCATCGAATCAATCGAAGGCCAGCTGTTCTCTAAACCCTGGAAACAATCCATGGGGGCTGTGGTACAAGAAGCCTATAAATGTATTGTGTTGGATAAGAGTTATTCGTACGTAATTGTTTAAAGAAGTTGCTGGTCACTGGTTTCTTGCTACTGGTAAATTGGTAGCAAACAACCAGAAGCCAGTAACCAGAAGCCAGTAACCAGAATGGAACTCAATAAATATAGTAAGACAATCACCCAAGACCCTACGCTGCCCGCATCGCAGGCCATGCTGTATGGAATTGGTTTAACGGAGCATGATCTTAAAAAAGCACAAGTTGGTATTGTAAGCACCGGTTACGATGGCAACACCTGCAACATGCACCTGAATGCATTGGCTGCTGAAGTAAAGCAAGCCGTATGGGATCAGGAACTGGTGGGTTTGATTTTTAATACCATTGGCGTAAGCGATGGTATTGCCAATGGCACCGAAGGCATGCGCTATTCATTGGTAAGCCGCGAAGTTATTGCCGACTCAATTGAAACGGTATGCGGTGCACAATATTACGATGGCTTGATTGCCGTTGTTGGTTGCGATAAAAATATGCCGGGCTCGCTTATCGCGATGGGTCGATTAAACCGTCCGGCTATTATGGTGTACGGTGGTACCATTGCCGGTGGCCATTACAAAGGCCGCGAGTTAAATATCATTTCTTCATTTGAAGCGTTGGGCGAAAAAATTCAAGGCAAACTTTCCGATGAAGATTATAAAGGTATCATCCAGAATTCTTGTCCGGGTGCCGGTGCATGTGGTGGCATGTACACCGCCAACACAATGGCCTCCGCTATCGAAGCCTTGGGTATGGCATTGCCTTACTCATCATCCAACCCGGCTTTAAGTAAAGAAAAATCGGCCGAATGTACCGAAGCCGCCAAAGCCATGCGGTTGTTGTTGGAAAAAGACATTAAGCCCCGCGACATCATGACGTTTAAAGCATTTGAAAATGCAATTACCATTGTGATGGTGTTGGGCGGATCGACCAATGCCGTACTACATTTAATTGCGATGGCAAAGAGCGTAGGACTTAAACTCACGCAAGAAGACTTTCAACGTATCTCCGATAAAACTCCGCTTATTGCCGATTTAAAACCCAGCGGTAAATATTTAATGGAGGCTTTACATAAAATAGGTGGCGTACCCGCTGTAATCAAATACTTATTAAGCAAAGGTTACTTGCATGGCGATTGTTTAACCGTTACCGGGAAAACATTGGCTGAAAATGTTGCCAACGCCAAAGACCTCGACTTCGAAAAACAAGATGTAATTCTGCCGTTTGAAAAACCCATTAAGAAAAACGGGCACTTGCAGATTCTTTACGGAAATCTCGCTCCGCAAGGATCGGTTGCAAAAATCACGGGCAAAGAGGGCGAACGCTTTAAAGGAACTGCGCGCGTGTTTAATGGTGAGTTTGAATTGGTAGATGGTATTAAATCCGGAAGAATAAAAGAAGGCGATGTAGTGGTAATTCGTTACGTTGGCCCGAAAGGTGCACCGGGTATGCCCGAAATGTTAAAGCCAACCAGTTTAATTATGGGTTCCGGCCTTGGTAAAAGCGTAGCGTTAATTACCGATGGAAGATTTAGTGGTGGCTCGCACGGATTTGTAATTGGTCATATCACACCCGAAGCATTTGATGGCGGATTACTTTCACTTGTTGAAGATGGCGATTGGATTGAGATCGATGTAAAAAAACATACCATCAATCTATTGGTGGATGAAAAAACAATCGCGATCCGAAAATCGCACTACAAAGCTCCGGCATTGCGGGTAAAGAGTGGTGTGCTCTACAAATATGCCCAACATGTAAAAACTGCTGCGGACGGATGCGTAACGGATGAAGAATAAAGTTGACAAAGGTCAAATAAGCAATTGACAAAAAAGAGAAGCAGGTAAATAAGAAAAAGATGGTAGCAACTAAGATCGAAAAACAAGAGGCGGAAGCAGTTAAAACCACAACCAAAATTACAGGCTCAGAAGCTTTGTTGCGTTGTCTGGTAGCTGAAAAAGTGCAACACATTTTTGGCTATCCGGGTGGTGCTATCATGCCCGTGTATGATGCTCTGTATGGTTATGCCGATAAGCTAACGCATTTATTAGTTCGCCACGAGCAAGGTGCTATTCATGCTGCACAAGGTTATGCACGCGTATCCGGAAAAACCGGAGTTGTATTTGCTACCTCAGGCCCTGGTGCAACCAATCTTGTAACTGGTTTGGCCGATGCATTGATCGATTCAACCCCTGTAGTCTGTATTACCGGCCAGGTGTTTGCACATTTGTTAGGTACCGATGCTTTTCAGGAAACCGATGTAATCAACACAACTTTACCTGTAACCAAATGGAATGTACAAGTAACGGAAGCAAAAGATATTGCGCCTGCTATCGCGAAAGCATTTTACATCGCAGCCACCGGAAGACCCGGCCCTGTTTTGGTTGATATAACCAAGAATGCACAAAATGAATTTATTGAGGAGTTTGAATACGAAGCCTGCCACACCGTGCGCACATACAAACCAAAACCGGTACTTCAGGTTGAACAAATTGAAGCTGCTGCCGCGCTCATCAATCAGGCTAAGAAGCCTTACCTCTTGGTAGGTCAGGGTGTGCTACTATCCGGAGCCAGTAATGAACTAAAAACCTTTGTTGAAAAAACAGGGATACCTGTGGCTAGTACTTTGTTGGGATTGGGAGCGCTTCCGGCTGACCACCCAAATTATGTTGGCTACCTGGGTATGCATGGTAACTACGGACCAAACATTAACACTAATGAATGCGATGTGTTGATTGCCGTGGGGATGCGATTTGATGACCGCGTAACCGGTAATGTGAGTAAGTATGCCAAACAAGCCAAGGTAGTTCACATCGATATTGATAAAGCCGAGATCAACAAGATCATCACACCTACCGTGTATGTGCATGCTGATGCAAAAGAAGCATTAAGTGCATTAACTAAATTGTGTGTAAAAAATTCCTTTGCGGAATGGATCGAAAGTTTTCGAAAACTTAATCAGGAAGAGTTTGAAAAAGTAGTGGCGAAAGAAATCAAAAACACCGCAAGCCTTAAAATGGCCGAAGTGATTTATATGCTTTCTGAACTTACCAAAGGCGAGGCAGTAGTAGTAACCGATGTCGGTCAGCATCAGATGGTAACTTCACGTTATTATCAATACAAAAATCCGCGCACCAATATTACCTCTGGCGGTGCCGGTACGATGGGTTTTGCATTGCCCGCGGCTATGGGTGCAAAAGTAGCAGCACCACAGCAACAGGTTGTTGCTGTAATTGGCGATGGTGGTTACCAGATGACGGTACAAGAATTAGGAACCATTATGCAGTATAATATTCCGGTAAAAATTCTGGTATTGAATAATAATTTTCTGGGTATGGTGCGCCAATGGCAGCAACTTTTTCATGGCAAGCGCTATTCGTTTACCGAAATGCAGAATCCTGATTTTGTAAAAATTGCGGAAGCCTACCGCATACTGGCAGCAAAAGTTACAGAACAAAAAAACCTGGAAGCTGAGTTGAAAAAGATGCTCGCTTCAGAGACTTCTTACTTTCTGGAAGTAGTAGTAGAGAAAGAAGACAACGTGTTCCCGATGGTACCGGCTGGGGCAGGAGTGGCGGAAGTGATACTAGAAATACCCAAATGATGATTATTGTTTTTAAAATAAACTTTCAACGTTACCAGTTCCCGGTTACCGGTAACATGAAACTGGTAACAGGTAACTAATATGAAACAAGACTATACCTTAGAACTCGTAGCCGAAAACAACTTCTCTATCCTTAACCGGATTGTGAATGTATTGAACCGCAGGCGCGTTCGAATAAAAAAATTAATGGCCCACGAAAACGAAAATGATTTTCGCAAAGGCGGTGCTGTTCTGTTGTTGCACACTACTCCCGATTTAATGGAAAAAGTAAAACATCAATTGGAAAAACTAATTGAAGTTGAATATGCAAACTACACTGCAGGCAGCGATCATTACCTGGAACTTAGTGAACGCATTGTTGATGTGGACTAAACGATTTAAAATTCAAAATTTAAGATTAAAAGATACTAACTACTCGATACTAATTACTCAATACTAACTACTAAATACTATTAAAAATGGCAAAGATCAATTTCGGAGGTGTATGGGAAGAAGTGGTAACCCGCGAAGAATTCCCCATGGAGAAAGCATTGGATGTACTCAAGAATGAAACCATAGCAATTATCGGATACGGAGTGCAAGGACCGGCACAAGCCCTCAACCTGCGCGACAACGGATTTAAAGTAATTGTAGGTCAGCGCAAGGGTTCCAAAACGTGGGACAAAGCCGTTGAACATGGCTGGGTACCCGGTGAAACTTTGTTCGATATTGAAGAAGCCGCCAAGCGGGGAACCGTTATTGAATTTCTGCTTTCCGATGCCGGACAAATTGCCTTGTGGCCAACCATTAAACCATTCCTCACAAAAGGAAAAACATTATACTTCTCACACGGCTTTGGTATTACCTTCAAAGAACAAACCGGAATTGTTCCACCTGCTGATATAGATGTTGTACTGGCAGCACCAAAAGGTTCAGGTACTTCTGTACGGAGATTATTTCTGCAAGGAAAAGGCATTAATTCCAGTTACGCTGTATTTCAGGATGCTACCGGCAATGCTACTCAAAAAGCCATTGCCTTAGGCATTGGTGTTGGTTCTGGTTATTTATTCCAAACTGATTTCAAAAAAGAAGTTTATTCCGATTTGACTGGCGAACGTGGTACCTTAATGGGCGCTATTGCCGGAATCTTTGAAGCGCAATATGAAGTGTTGCGTTCAAAAGGTCATACACCTTCTGAAGCCTTCAACGAAACAGTAGAAGAACTTACGCAATCGCTTATGCCATTAGTTGCTGAAAATGGTATGGACTGGATGTATGCCAACTGTTCTACTACAGCACAACGTGGTGCGTTAGATTGGAAAAAGAAATTTAAAGCGGCTACTCTTCCGGTATTCAAAGAACTTTATGAGAGTGTAGCATCAGGTGCTGAGGCAAAACGTACAATCGATACGTGTAGCAAGCCTGACTATCGCGAAAAGCTGGCAGAAGAACTGAAAGAAGTCCGCGAAAGCGAATTATGGCAGGCCGGTGCAGCGGTGCGCAAACTCCGCCCCGAAAAGCAACAGGTGGAAGCTTCTATGATCAATTGAAATCAATAGTCAATTGACAAAAGGCAATAAGCAAATCGCATTAGCGCAAAATTGCTTATTGCCAATTGTCAACTCTTTATAAAAAATGGTACAATCAGCACAACATCAAATAGACATCAACAAAGCAGCTTACGTGCTCAAAAACGTAGCGCTTAAAACGCCTTTGCAATATCATCGCAAACTGTCAGAGAAATTTGGTGCTGAAATTTATCTGAAGCGGGAAGATTTGCAGGTGGTTCGTTCGTATAAAATTCGTGGTGCTTATAATTTAATTCAAAGTTTAACGGAAGAGCAACGCAAAAGCGGAGTGGTTTGCGCCAGTGCAGGCAATCACGCACAAGGTGTTGCATTTTCTTGTCGCGAGTTGGATATAAAAGGTGTGATCTACATGCCCGCCATTACACCCAAACAGAAAATCAACCAGGTAAAAATGTTTGGTGGTGATAACATTGAGATTGTATTGATTGGCGATACGTTTGATGAATGCCAGGCCCATGCGCTGCAATTCACGCAAGAAAATAAAATGGTTTTTATTCCACCGTTCGATCACCCCAAAGTGATTGAAGGCCAGGGAACAGTAGCAAAAGAAATTCTGGAAGAGCAATCAAATATTGATTATGTTTTTGTTCCCATTGGTGGTGGTGGATTATGTGCCGGTATGGCAACATATTTCCAAACTTATTCACCTCAAACAAAAATTATTGGCGTAGAACCCAGTGGTGCTCCATCAATGAAAGAAGCACTCAAAGCGGGTAAGCCGGTTGTGTTGGATAGTATTCAACGTTTTGTGGATGGTGCCTCCGTAAAAAAAGTAGGTGATTTAAATTTCAGTATTTGTAAAGATAAAATTGCAGATATGTTGCTTGTGCCAGAAGGCAAGGTGAGTTCTGCTATTCTGCAACTTTATAATGAAGATGCAATTGTTGCTGAACCTGCCGGAGCATTAGCCATAGCAGCTTTGGATCAATATGCCGCACATCTTAAAGGAAAAAAAGTAGTGTGTATAGTAAGTGGTGGCAATAACGACATTGATCGGATGAACGAGATCAAAGAACGATCGTTGTTATACGAAGGTCTAAAACATTATTTCATTGTACGCTTTGCACAGCGGCCCGGTGCATTGAAAGAATTTGTAAACCATATTCTTGGCCCGAATGATGATATTGTTCGGTTTGAATTCATACAAAAACACAACAAAGAAACCGGACCAGCTTTGATTGGTATCGAAGTAAAATCGCGCGAAGATTTTGCTATGCTGATTGAACGCATGGATAGCCACAAGCTCAATTATACGCTCGTTAATCAAAACGAGAACTTGTTTGAGTATTTGGTGTAGCCTTCTAAAAACCCAAAATTTCTGCTGATTACGGGTTTTTCCAGTTAGACCTTGGATTGTATTACATTTGTATTACATTTGTATTACAAATGTACAAGTATGCTTACGGTGCGGTTATCAGAAGATGAGGAAGAGCAATTAAACGCCTATTGCCAAAGGGAGGGTGTCTCCAAATCCATTGTGGTGAAAGAAGCGATTGAACTTTACCTTACCCAACGTAAAAAAAATAAAAGCCCTTTCGAGGCTGGTGCCGATCTGTTTGGCCAGGAAGGCAGCGGCTCTAAAAATAATTCCGTTAGTTATAAAAAGAAGCTAAAAGAATTACTGCGTGAAAAGCACACTCATTGATGCCGGCCCACTCATTGCGCTTTTCGATAAGAGCGATAGTTATCATAATCAGGCTGTTTCATTCATAAAGAATTATAAAGGAACATTGTTTACCACCTGGCCGGTAATAACCGAAGCTTCGCATTTGTTAAACTTCAGTGTTAAGGCACAAATCGCGTTGCTGGAATGGATAAACCGAGGTGGCTTGTACATGATCGAAATAGAATCTTACCATATTGTTCGTTTAATCGAGCTATCCGAAAAATTTAAGGACGTGCCCATGGATCTGGCCGATGCCACATTGATTGTGGCGGCCGAATCAAATAACATCAAGCAGATAGCAACAATCGATTCCGATTTTTACATCTATCGGGATGTGCGCAAACGTTACCTGAAAAATATCTTTATCAAATAATTATTCTTACTTAAAGCTGTCTGAAATTCTCCTTCCAAACGGCTATCTTGTAACACAATTACTTGAAATATGGCACAAGGTTTACTAATTGATATGGATGGCGTGGTTTATGGCGGGGATATTATGATTCCGGGAGCCGACATCTTTATTGCCCGCCTATTGAAAGACGGCATTCCGTTTAGTTTCATGACCAACAACAGCCAGCGTACACGACTTGAGGCTGTACGCAAATTAGGCCGACTTGGAATAAACGTTACCGAGAATCATGTATATACCAGCGCCATGGCCACAGGAAAATTTCTCGCCAGTCAAATTCCAAATGGAACTGCCTATGTGTTGGGTGAAGGAGGTTTGATTTCATCGCTGCACGAAAATGGAATTACATTGGTAAACACCGATCCGGATTTTGTGGTGTTGGGTGAAGGAAGAAATTTTACCTTAGAAATGGTACAACGCGCAGTCGATATGATTTTAGCTGGGGCAAAATTTGTAACTACTAATCGCGACCCATCGCCTAAGAAAAAAGGTTGGGATAATTTAGGCATTGCTTCCACCACTGCTATGATTGAAGAAGCTACCGGCATCAAAGCATTTGTGGTTGGTAAACCTGGTCCGGTAATGATGCGCGGTGCCCGCAAAGCGTTAGGATTGGAAACTGCCGAGACAACTATTATTGGCGATACGATGGATACCGACATCCGCGGTGGCGTGCAGATGGGTTACAAAACTATATTAGTATTGAGTGGTATTACAAAAAAAGAGCACCTCATTCGCTATGCATATAAACCCGATATGGTGGTAGATTCTGTAAATGAAATTACGTTACCATTGCCGTGGTGGTAGACCAAACAACCGTAAGGCTAGTCCTAACATCTTCCTGATTTTTCTTGAGTAATACAGAATCATTACTCATATTTGAGAAGTTATTAGCGAATCGAAATGATTACCCAATAACCTAACCTAAACCTAATGTAAACCGTCCCGCCTCTGGTGGGACGGTTTCGTTTTTTATAGTCGGGAACAAACTAACGATTGTTGTGAGCGAGCTAAAACCGAAAACAATTTTTGAAAAGATCTGGGATGCACATGTTGTAAAACGTGCCACTGGTTACCCTGATGCTTTATTTATTGATCGTCATTATATTCATGAAGTTACAAGCCCGCAGGCATTTGATGGTTTGCGCAAGCGTGGTATAAAAGTTTTTAATGTAAACCGTACCACAGCAACGGCCGATCATAACGTACCTACCAAAGATCAACACCTTCCGATAAAAGAAGCATTGTCGCGCCACCAGGTAGAAACACTGCGAAAAAACTGCAAAGAGTTTGGTGTTGAGTTGTATGATCTGGGGCATCCATTTCAGGGTATCGTGCATATCATTGGTCCGGAGTTGGGATTAACATTACCCGGCATGACGATGGTATGCGGTGATAGCCACACCTCCACGCATGGCGCATTCGGCAGCGTGGCATTTGGCATTGGTACTTCCGAAGTAGAACAAGTATTGGCTACCCAATGCATTTTACAATACAAACCCAAAACCATGAAGATCGAAATTAATGGTAAGTTGGGTAAGGGTGTGGTCAGCAAGGACATTATTTTATACATCATCTCAAAAATCTCAGCCAGTGGTGCCACTGGCTTTTTTGTGGAGTATGCTGGCGATGCCATTCGTAATTTATCGATGGAAGCCCGCATGACTATCTGCAACATGAGTATTGAAATGGGTGCACGCGGTGGTTTGATTGCTCCTGACGAAACAACCTTCAATTATATTAAAGGTCGCAGGTTTGCTCCACAAGGCGAAGCTTTCGATAAAGCTGTTGCCCAGTGGAAACAACTACCATCTGATGCAGGCGCTGCATACGATGTGGTATTAAAGTACGATGCTGCCGATATAGAACCCATGATTACTTATGGAACCAATCCTGGCATGGGCATGAAGGTTACTGATCGCATTCCTACGGTTGAAGAATTAAAAGAGTTGAACGAGCAGGCTTCGTTTAAAAAATCGTTGGATTATATGGGGCTTGAGGCCGGCTCCTCTTTAATTGGAAAAGCGGTGGATTATGTGTTCATCGGAAGTTGTACCAACGCCCGCATTGAAGACCTGCGATTGGTTGCCTCTATAGTGAAAGGAAAAAAGAAAGCTGATAACGTAGAAGTGTGGGTTATCCCAGGATCGAAACAAGTTGAGCAGCAAGCCTTAAAAGAAGGATTGAATAAAGTGTTTGAAGAAGCTGGCTTTGAATTGCGCGGACCCGGTTGTTCGGCCTGTTTAGGTATGAACGAAGACAAAGTGCCACCTGGTAAATATTGCATCAGCACCAGCAATAGAAATTTTGAAGGAAGACAAGGACCAAAGTCGAGAACGTTTTTGGCCAGTCCGCTAAGCGCTGCAGCAGCTGCTATTACCGGTAAAGTAACAGATGTACGAGACCTGATGTAACATGGTGATTTCATTACAAAACGCATTATCGAATTTACCATTACCGGCAACACCTAAATGGCCACATGGCGTTTGGGATATTGAAGTGCTGAAGCATGGCACTATGTCGTTGATTGCATACAAACCTACCGTGCAAGATTTTCAGACCACGCACGAACAAGATGAACTTTATATTGTGATGGCAGGAGTAGCTGACCTGATTATTGAAGGCATACCCCAAGCTTGCAAAACAGGCGATGCCTTATTTGTTCCGGCTTTAAAAAATCATCGCTTTGAAAATTTTTCAGATGATTTTGTGGTGTGGGCAATTTTTTGGGGACCTAAAGGCGGGGAGCGTAACTAAGATTTACAATGGCAAAAGAAAAATTTATAACATTAAAATCAACAGCAGTACCATTACCGGTAGAAAATATTGATACCGATCAGATTATTCCTGCACGTTTTCTAAAAGCCACTACCCGCGAAGGTTTTGGAGATAACCTGTTTCGGGATTGGCGCTTTGATGGCGAGAATAATCCGATTAAAGAGTTTGCCTTGAACAATGAGGCATACAGCGGAAAGATTCTGGTAGCCGGGAAAAACTTTGGTTGTGGAAGCAGTCGCGAACATGCCGCATGGGCAATCTACGATTATGGATTTCGCGTAGTAGTGTCCAGTTTCTTTGCTGATATTTTTAAAAACAATGCATTAAATAATGCAGTGTTACCTGTAGTGGTTTCTGATAAGTTTTTGCAAACTCTTTTAACTACTATTCAGCAAAATCCAAAAACAGAAGTAACAGTTGATTTACTCAATCAGCAAATCAGTTTTGATGGAAAATCAGAACAGTTTGAGATCAATGCATATAAAAAAGAATGTTTGATTAACGGGTACGATGACATCGATTACCTGTTGAGTTTGAATAAAGAGATCAGAGAATTTGATTTAGCACACTAACTGGTTTCCGGTTTCCTGTTGCCAGCAACTGGTAACTGGTAACTGGCAACAAAAAGGAAAACAAAGTGAAGAAAAAGATAATCATACTCCCCGGAGACGGAATCGGCAAAGAAGTAACAACCGAAGGCAAAAAAGTATTGGAAAAAATTGCCGAGTTGTTCGATCATCAATTTGAATTTGATTCGGCTACCATTGGACATGATGCCATTGAAGCCAGCGGCAATCCACTGCCTGATGAAACGTTAACCAAACTTAAAAATTGCGATGCTATATTGTTTGGAGCAGTCGGCCATCCCAAATACGATAATGATCCAACCCTGAAAGTAAGGCCTGAACAAGGCTTGTTGAAAATGCGTAAGGAACTTGGCCTGTATGCCAACCTGCGTCCAATTAAACTATTTGATGAATTACTCGAAGCATCCAGCATTAAACCTGAAATCCTGAAGGGTTCGGATATTCTTTTCTTCCGCGAATTAACCGGTGATGTGTATTTCGGTGAGAAGGGAAGAAAAGATGATGGTGCAACTGCATACGATCTGATGATCTATCAGAAGTATGAAATTGAACGCATTGCTCACAAAGCATTTCAGGCAGCGGGTACCCGCAAAAAGAAAGTAACATCTGTTGATAAAGCGAATGTATTGGAAAGTTCACGCTTATGGCGAGAAGTAGTAAACGAAATAAGCAAGCAATATCCGGATGTTACTCTCGAACATCAGTTTATTGACGCGGCTGCTATGAAGCTGATTCAAAACCCAAGGAGTTTTGATGTCGTCCTTACCGGAAATTTGTTTGGCGATATTCTTACCGATGAGGCCTCTCAGATAGCAGGCTCCATGGGTATGTTGGCTTCGGCTTCGGTCGGTGATAAAGTAGGACTGTATGAACCCATCCACGGAAGTGCACATGATATTACCGGAAAAGGAATTGCCAACCCGTTGGCTTCTATCTTATCGGCTGCATTGTTGTTGGATATTTCTTTAGGGCTGAAAGAAGAGTCAGAAGTGGTAATCAAAGCCGTAGAACAAACATTAAAGGCAGGTTATCGCACGGCCGACATTGCAGATGCTAAAACCGCAAAAGAAAAAATTCTGAATACCCAGCAAATGGGAGAACAAATAGTGAATCAACTTCAAAAAGTAAACAGTAGGCAGTTAGCAGTAGGCAACAATTCCAACTCCTAAATTCTATATTCTAAATTTCTGATTTATGAGTAAAAAAATTCAAATCTTCGATACAACCCTTCGCGATGGCGAGCAGGTTCCGGGCTGTCAGTTAAAGACAGAAGAAAAAACTATTATCGCCCGCGAATTGGAAGCATTGGGTGTGGATGTGATCGAAGCCGGCTTTCCAATATCAAGCCCTGGTGATTTTTTATCGGTAGTAGAAATTTCAAAAGCAGTAAGCGAACCCGTAGTGTGCGGATTAACCCGCTCGAAAAAAGAAGATATAGATGTAGCCGCAGAAGCATTGCGGTATGCCAAACGTGGAAGAATCCATACCGGTATAGGTTCCAGCGATGTTCATATCAAACACAAATTCCGCAGCACACGCGAACAGATTCTGGAGCAAGGTGTATGGGCTACCAAGTATGCAAAGGATAAAGGGTATGAAGTTGAATTTTATGCCGAAGATGCCGGACGTGCAGATTTGGTTTTCCTGGCTCAGTTAATTGAAGCTGTTATCGCAGCTGGTGCCGATGTAGTAAATATTCCAGACACAACTGGCTATTGTTTGCCGCATCTGTATGGTAAACGCATTCAGTACCTGGTAGAAAATGTAAAGAATATTGATAAAGCTGTGATCTCGGTGCATTGCCATAATGATCTTGGTTTGGCGACAGCCAATACAATAGCAGGATTAATAAACGGTGCGCGTCAGGCAGAAGTAACCATTAATGGAATTGGTGAGCGTGCCGGCAATACATCGTTGGAAGAAGTAGCTATGATTTTGCAAACCCACAAAGACCTTGATCTGCACACCAACATTAAGGCCAATAAAATTTATGCGTTGAGTCAGTTGGTATCAAGCATGATGCGCATGCCTGTGCAGGCTAATAAAGCCATTGTCGGTAAAAATGCTTTTGCCCATTCTTCCGGAATTCACCAAGATGGTTTTTTGAAACATGCTGAGAATTATGAAATCATGAATCCTGCAGATGTGGGGGTACCCTCCTCTTCTATCGTGCTTACTGCCCGCAGCGGACGCGCAGCTCTAAAACATCGTTTGGAGTTATTGGGGTATTCGGTTGCTGGTGAGGACCTCAATACCGTGTATGAAAGTTTTCTGGTGGTAGCCGATGAAAAGAAAGAAGTAAATGACGGAGACCTGATCATGATCGTTTCCAGCATGCCTGTATTGGCAAAGCCATAAACTCAATATCTTTTAAAAGCAAAAGGCTTTTTGTAGATTTATTCTATGAAGAGCCTTTTTAATTTAATAGGGTTGCTGCTGGTAGCATTAACCACAACGCTAAGTTCCGCACAGGAAATTGGTTTACAACTTTACAGTTTGCGCAATGAGATTCCGAAAGATGTGCCCGGAACTTTGAAGCAAATTAAAAATTGGGGCATTACCGAAATTGAAGGTGGTAGCACATATGGAATGACTGTTGAAGAATTTAATACACTCAGCAAAAACACCGGATTAAAACTGATAGCCATCGGGGCCGACTTTGCGGAGTTGGAAAAAGAACCGATGGCTGTGGCACAACGCGCCAAAGCATTTGGTGTTACCTATGTGGTGTGCTATTGGATTCCACACCATGGTGACAATTTTACGTTGGCAGATACTGAAAATGCGATCCATGTGTTTAATACGGCAGGTAAAATTCTGGCCGAACAAGGAATTTCATTTTGTTACCATCCACACGGCTATGAGTTTCGACCAAATGGAAAAGGAACTCTCTTCGATTTGATGATGGCCAAACTTGATCCCAAGTATGTAAATTTTGAAATGGATGTATTCTGGATCAAACATCCGGGACAAGATCCGGTAAAGATTCTAAAGAAGTATAAAAACCGGTTTCCGCTCATGCACCTGAAAGATCGCAAGCCAGGCACAGAAGGAAATCAAAACGGGCATGCCGATGTGGAGACGAATGTAGTATTGGGCGAGGGCGATGTGGGTATTGCCGCCATTATGAAAGTGGCAAAGAAGTATGGTGTTAAACACTTTTTTATTGAAGATGAATCTTCACGCTCAGTACAACAGATTCCGCAGAGTTTGGAATTTTTGAAATCCTTGAAGTAAATCCTATGTGACTTATGTTTCTATGTGGTAAAAAATTAACCACATAGAAACATAGAACACATAGCATAATCAACCAACCAACTTCTCCAACAACTTCTGAGGTACCGGAGCCACCTTGCGCTTCTCAAAATCAAAACAAACTACCCCGGTTTTGCCATGTGCTACTTCTTTGTTGTGTTGATTGGTTATGCGGTAGTAAATATCAAAGCTGTATTTACTAAAATCAGTAAAAGCGATTTCAATCTTTAATACATCACCTAAAAATGATTCAGACTTGTAAACCACCACGGCATCGGCAATTACATGGCCAATACTGCCCTCAAAACTCATTTCGTTTTTAAAGCCGAGACTTTGGTAAAATAAAACCCGCGCTTCCTGCATCAATGTAAGTATTCGGTCGTTACCAACATGGTTTCCGTAATTGAGATCAGAAGCCCTAACCGTTAACTGCGTTTCGAAAATAAATTTATTGGGAAGGGTTAATTCAACTCGCGCCATGTTGCTAATTTGCCTGTTGTATTCAGATGGCTAAAAATAACTTTTTATTGCTATGGAAAAAACTGAAGCGGATTACGCTTTGGGTTTTTGTAATACACCTCTTCTATATAATTATGTTACGTTGGGTTAATCCACCCATTACCATTACGCAACTAACCAACTGGGTAGAAGGCCATGGTCTCAAGCGCGACTATGTTGATTTTGAAGATATGTCCCCCAACATCCGGCTGGCGGTAATGGCTTCGGAAGATCAGTTATTTCCTGACCACAACGGGTTTGATATCAAAAGCATTAAGAAAGCGTTGGAGAGTAACAAAAAAAGTAAGCGCGTTCGTGGTGCTTCTACCATTAGTCAGCAGGTAGCCAAAAATGTTTTTTTGTGGCAAGGTCGTAGTTGGTTCCGCAAAGGACTGGAAGTATATTTTACATTTATGATTGAATTGCTCTGGAGTAAAGAACGCATTCTGGAAATGTATTTGAATGTTTCAGAAATGGGTACCGGAATTTTTGGTGTAGAAGCAGCCGCACAGAAATACTTTAAGAAATCTGCCAGTAAACTTACCCGCATCGAAGCGGCACGCATTGCCGCTGTGCTCCCCAATCCAAAAAAGTACAAAGCCGAACCAGCCTCACCATATGTAGCGAGGCGCACTTCGTGGATTTTAAATCAGATGAACAATCTGCAAGATGATGAAGAAGTAGCGAAGCTGTTGGAAGTTCCGAAGGTGGAGAAGAAAAGTAAGAGGAAGTAATTGATGTTGCAACATCCTTGTGGACTTTGTGGCCTAGTATCTTCGTGGTTCAAAAAGATTTTGAATCTAAACCACCAAGCCGCAAAGACACAAAGTTAACACAAAGCTTTCACCAAGTATCATCTAGCTCAGGTCGCCCAGGCCTTACCTACCTCCGCCAATGGCACGCACCCTTTAAACGGTCCGGGTACCGGATTGTATTGCAATACTTGTGTTGCACCAACTTCACTGGTGAAATAACCAGCCAACACCAACTCTTTTACTTTCAACACAAAAGGTTTATCGCTACCTGTGCCGGCATTCCACCAACCGGTAGGGCCACCACCGGTTGCATCGCTTATGGCTTGCGCATGATGTTTCTCAAAATGTTGTAGTTGTTCTTCTGCACCGCATTCAATAAAAGAATTTCCAAATGTTGCTTTTGCATCAGCATTAAATGCAATCAGATCAGCAACAAATTTTTCCTGTTGTTCTTTTGAATACACATTCGCAATCAACGTATCCATAAACTGGGGTACTCCGGCTTCCTTCGCTCCGGGTGTATCTGTTTTTGGAATAATGATCTCGGCCAGCGTTTCAATCAACACACCTTGTTCGTTCGAAAAAAATACCGGTGTAAAACTTGCTTCGGGTGTAGCCTTGCATCCACTTAACACTCCGGCCAAGGTTGGGCCAGTAATGGCATAGCCTAAAATCAGACTTGCTTTTTGTATTGCTTCTCTCCTATCCATGGGTTACAGATTTTGTTTCTTTAATTCATTAACAGCATAATCGGCTGCACGCGCAGTAAGCGCCATATAGGTAAGCGATGGATTCTGGCAAGCCGAAGAAGTCATGGCAGCACCATCGGTTACAAATACATTGGGAGCTTCGTGCACCTGGTTCCATTTATTAAGTACTGATGTTTTGGCATCTTTCCCCATGCGGGCAGTTCCCATTTCATGAATGCCTTGGCCGATATTATTAGGCGCATCAAACGTAGTTACATTTTTAAAACCGGCTGCTTCCAACATTTCGGCCGCGCAAGCCTTCATATCTTCGCGCATTGTTTTTTCATTTTGTTTCCACTCGGCATCTATGGTTAATGTAGGCAAGCCATACACATCTTTCTTTTCTGTATTAAGTATTACCCGATTTTCCTGATATGGCAAACACTCACCAAAACCAGTAATACCCATACGCCACGGGCCGGGTGTTTCCAACTTTTCTTTTAGTTGCGAGCCATACGCCATTTCCATTACTCCACGCGACCACTCTTGTCGGCTGGCTGCGCCTTGATAACCAAAGCCGCGCACGTAATCAGTACGTTTATCATTACCTACATTTCGAAAGCGTGGAATGTAAATGCCATTGGGTCTACGCCCGATGTAATACTTATCTTCAAAACCATCCATGGCACCATCGGCACCAGCCCGGTATTGATGATCCATCAAGTTGCGCCCTAACTGATCGCTGCCATTACCCAAGCCATTCGGAAAACGGGATGAAATAGAATTCAATAAAATATGCGTGCTTCCCAAAGCCGATGCATTCAGGAAAATGATTTTTGCAAAGAACTCAACCTCTTGTTTTGTTTCAGCATCCAGCACACGCACGCCAACCGCTTTACCTTTCTGCTCATCATATATAATAGAGTGCACAATAGAATGCGGTCGCAACGTCATGTTACCGGTTTTGGCTGCAGCCGGAAGTGTGGATGCGTTGCTGCTGAAGTAAGCACCATACGGACAACCACGATCGCACAAATTACGCGATTGACAAACACCACGCGAAGGATCGTGTGGTAACGGTGCAGTAAGATGCGCTACGCGACCAATGGTAACTTTACGTCCACCAAATTTTTCGGCTACTTTGTCTCGAAATACTTCCTCTACACAATTCAACTCCATCGGTGGAAGAAATTTTCCATCGGGTACGTGCGCTAATCCCTCCGCGCGACCACTTACACCTATATACGTTTCCACGTAATCGTACCACGGTGCAATATCTTTGTAGCGAATGGGCCAATCCACACCAATACCTTCTTTTGCATTCGCTTCAAAATCCAAATCAGATAATCGATACGTTTGCTTGCCCCACATAATGGAACGGCCACCTTCATGATAGCCGCGAATCCAATCGAATGGTTTTACCTCCGTGTATGGATTTTCAAGATCATTCACCCACCAGTGTTTGGTTGCCTGACTAATCCAACCTGTTCTTTTTTGCACCGGAATTAATTTCAAATCCTCAGGCGTAAGCCGGTTGCCAAATGGAAGTTGCCACGGGTCTTTGTTCATGGTAGGATAATCGACCTGGTGTTTAACCGGGCGACCGCGTTCCAGCACCAATGTCTTCAATCCTTTTTCAGTAAGTTCTTTGGCGGCCCAGCCACCACTAATGCCCGTGCCCACCACAATGGCATCATAGGTATTTTGTTGTTCGGCTTTCAGGTTAAGATTCATGCAGCGTAAAGATTATGAATTGAAATTTAGTGATTTTTATAAGGTTGACAACCTCCTTGAGCATACAACATTTACAGTTCTTTTGGCGGCCCCTCACCCTACCCACCATGCACAGCTCCGCTCGGCCGGGCTATCCGTTGCAAGTCCGCGCCCACGCGCAACACAACCCTTAGCGGGCTTTTCACTTCTATCCCTGGCCGAATGTGCACTTTGCTTACCAGGTTATCTTTTATCTGCGTTTTGGAGTACACCGCAAGAAACGGGTTGAATGGAGACACACGGCAGGCGAGGTTTACAGCAACAAAAACTTTAGTTTTATGATCATGCAAACGCAAGCCGAACTCAATTATCAGCGCATTGCGCAGGCCATCGAATACCTCGAAAAAAATTTTCAACATCAGCCTGAGTTGGATGAAGTTGCCGAACAGGTACATGTTTCGCCATTTCATTTTCAACGGTTGTTTACCGAATGGGCAGGTATTAGTCCTAAACGTTTTTTACAATACTTAACCGTAGATTTTCTAAAATCAAAACTAAAAGAAACCACAACCGTAGTAGAAGCTGCCGAGGCCGCAGGTTTATCCAGTCAATCGCGCGTGTACGATTTGTTTACTACGCTCGAGGCCGTAACTCCGCAAGAATACAAACAACGCGGTGGTATTACCATACAATATGGTTTTACCGAAACGCGCTTTGGTACTGCATTGCTCGGCATAAGCGAACGAGGTATTTGTTGGCTTTCGTTTATTCAAACAGATGGTGATGCATTTGCAAGTTTGGAAGAAATGAAAACGTATTGGCATAATTCTGTTTTCAGAGAGAACAGCGAATTGGTTGAGGAATATGCTTTGAGAATTTTTACCTCACCCCGTCAGCACAAGGCTAACACCCCTCCTCCCGAAAGCTTATCGGTAGCGAGGGACAAGGGTGAGAGACTTCACCTGTACATCAAAGGCACCAACTTTCAAATAAAAGTTTGGGAAGCATTGCTACGGTTGCCAATCGGGCACGTTACCACCTACCAAAGCATTGCAAACCAAATCGGGAATCCAAAAGCATTGCAAGCGGTGGGTTCGGCAGTGGGCGCCAATCATATTGCGTACCTCATCCCGTGTCATCGGGTAATTCGCAAGGATGGTATTTTAGGCGAATACCGATGGGAAAGTGTTCGAAAAAAGAGCATCCTAGGTTGGGAGATGGCCAAAAGCGAACAACACCTTTAGCCGTTTATAAATAAGTATATCATTGATGCAACTTTTTGGATTGAGCGCAGTATCTAATGGGTATTCCCAAAACCCGATAACACATGCTACGCAGTTACTTCAAAATCGCTTTTCGTAATCTCCTTAAAAACAAAGGCTATACTTTCATCAATATTGCCGGATTAGCAGCCGGGATGGGTGTAGCCTTGCTTATCGGGTTGTGGATCTGGGACGAACTAACCTTTAATAAAAATCACAAGAACTACGATCGCATTGCACAGGTGTGGCAACATAATTTATACAATGGTGAAAAGCGTTCGCAGGTTTCGAATCCGTATGTAATGGCGGAAGAAATTCGCAATAATTACGGCAGCGACTTTAAATATGTGATACAATCCAGTTGGAACTTCGGGCGCATCCTTACAGTAGGCGAGCGAAAATTCAATAAGAGCGGCATGTATTGGGAACCGCAGGTACTTGATATGTTCTCCATTAAATTATTGCAGGGCGATCCGGATCAAGCATTGAAAGATCCCTACTCCATTGTATTATCCGAATCCGTAGCCAAAGCTTACTTCGATGATGGCGATCCCATCGGGCAAACCATGCGCATCAACAATAAACACGATGTAAAGGTTACTGGTGTTTATGAAGATATGCCCCATAATTCAAAGTTCCGCGATATGAGTTTTATAATGCCGTGGGATTTGTACATAATCGAAAATGAATGGATTAAAACCATGACCAATCCCTGGGGCAGCAACTTTACGCAAACGTGGGCCATGCTTGCCGAGAATGCCGATCTGGAACAGGTATCGGCCAAAATTATTGATGTTAAACTTAATAAGGTAGATGAGGGCGGGCGCAACTATAAGCCCGAAGTATTTCTGCACCCTATGAGCAAATGGCGCTTGTATTCTGATTTTAAAAACGGCCAGAATGTGGGTGGTAGGATTGAATTTGTATGGATGTTCGGTATTATTGGTGTATTTGTGTTGTTGCTGGCATGTATCAACTTCATGAATCTGAGCACAGCCCGTTCTGAAAAGCGTGCCAAAGAAGTGGGCATTCGCAAATCGATTGGCTCGATGCGCGCGCAATTGATCAATCAATTTTTTTCGGAGTCGATTGTTGTAGCAGTTCTGGCATTTATTTTTTCCTTGGGATTGGTTTACCTGGCTTTACCTGCATTTAACGATGTGGCCGGCAAGAAACTTTCGCTATTATGGCATAGCCCAACATTTTGGCTTATCGGTTTAACGTTCAGTTTAATTACCGGCCTGCTGGCTGGCAGTTATCCGGCTTTATACCTTTCATCGTTTCAACCGGTGAAGGTATTGAAAGGAACGTTTCGTGTGGGCCGGCTTGCTTCGCTTCCACGCAAAGTATTGGTGGTCCTTCAGTTTACAGTTTCGGTAATCTTGATCATCGGCACCATTGTAGTTTTTCGTCAGATTGAGTTTGCCAAAGACCGGCCCATCGGCTACGAACGCAATGGATTAATCAATATCTATCTGCAAACACCCGACATACACGAACACTTCGAAGCAGTGCGCAACGAATTGAAAAGTCAGGGTGCAATTTTAGAAATGACCGAAGCAGGTAGCCCAACCACGCAGGTGTGGAACAGCAACGGTGGTTTTAACTGGACAGGTAAAGACCCCGCACTGGCGGTTGACTTTCCGAACAACGGAGTGAGTCATGAGTTTGGCAAAACCGTGGGTTGGAAATTTAAAGCAGGCCGCGATTTCTCGCGCGAATTTGCGAGCGATTCGAATGCATTTGTAATAAACGAAGCAGCGGCCAAATTCCTGGCGCTGGAAAATCCGATTGGCGAAACACTTACGTGGAACGATAGACCCTACAAAATTATTGGCATTATTGAAGACATGATCATTGAATCGCCTTATGAGCCGGTGCGGGCTTCGTTGTGGCACATTGATCGTAACAACAATGCGAACCTCGTTATTCTGAAACTAAATCCGGAAATGAGTTCGCACGATGCGCTGGATAAAATCAAAACAATTTTTACGCACTACAGCCCGGAGTCGCCCTTCAGTTATGAGTTTGTAGATATTGAATACGCGCGCAAGTTCAGCGATGAAGAACGTGTGGGTAAACTGGCAAGTTTCTTTGCCATACTTGCCGTGTTTATCAGTTGCCTCGGCATTTTTGGTTTGGCGAGTTTTGTGGCAGAACAACGCACTAAAGAAATTGGGGTACGCAAAGTAATGGGCGCGAGTGTGGTAAACTTATGGGGCATGCTCTCAAAAGATTTTTTAATTCTTGTGATCATTTCGTTGGTGTTCGCAATGCCTTTTGCATGGTATGTAATGCACAACTGGTTACAGAAATATCAATACCGCAGCGACATAGCTTGGTGGATTTTTGTAGCCGCAGGAGTGGGTTCGCTCACGATTACGTTACTTACGGTGAGTTATCAATCTATCAAAGCAGCTATGGCTAATCCGGTGAATAGTTTAAGAAGTGAATGAGGATGAAGTAAAATTTCGATTTCGCCTAAAGAAAAAACCTGTCCGTGTTGGGCAGGTTTTTTTGGTGATTAGATTTTCTCGCTTCTTTTCAGTGCAACGTTTGTGTTTATGCAGTGTGGGGAATAGGAGGGCTTAAAAATGAAGCGCAGCGGAATGGTTAAGCCCGGCCTGCTCCGAAACTCTCCACCGTTAAGTACGAAATTAAAAAACCAATTTGAATACCAACACCGAACCCCGCAATTATTTAAACACGGTGTTGGCGGTTCGTGCCGTTTAGTAGGTCTGTATTAAAACGTCTGTCGGTATATTTAATTTCTCATGGAGTTGTCTAATCATGTCCAACGATAGCTTTCTCTTTTTACTAAGTATTTCACTTGCTCTGCTTTTCAGTCCAACTACTTTTGCCAAATCTGTCTGAGTATATCCAAGTTGCTCCATTCTGAATTTTATAGCCTCAATTGGGTCAGGCAAGTCGATTGGAAAATGTTCGTTTTCGTATTGGTCAATCAATATTCCCAATATTTCAAGTTCGTCTCCTTCCTTAGTTCCTTTTTTCGCGTCAAAAATTAACTCAAGTCTGTCCAATGCTTGTTGGTAATCCTTTTTAGTCTTTATTGGTTTTAAGTTCATAGTCGTCAAATTTTATTTGCGTCAATCCTGTCGTATTCTTTATGAGTCCCAACGAATCGTATCCACATCATTTGATAATGGAAATTAATCTTAACAATTAGTCGGTAGTTGTTCCCCTTTATGTTGAAAACAACTCTGTTGTCCCCAAGAATACTTGCTGTCGGATACTCCTTTTTGATTTCATTGGTATTCTTCCATTCACTCTTTTCAGCTTCTCGATACCAGGATTTAAGTTGTTGTTCGCAGTCCGAATGTTTAGTCCAAAACTCTCGGAGTACCTTTTTAGCAATTACTCTCAAGTATTAATCTTTTGTCAAAGGTAAGCTAAAGTTCCCGTATTGGGAAGTGTTATTTTGAATATTTTTTCTTGATTTTTGGGTCGTCCGGAGGCATGACCGCCAACGTTTTGCGGCTTTGCGAAGGTGGCGATTTTTACCACTAAATTTCAATCGAAGAACTGAACTTGAACCTACCACAAAACTGTCATACGAAGCACTGAACCTCCACTTTTGCAAAACCGCTGTTGGCAGCTGGTGTTCTGTCGTCCGTGTCTGTAAACCATTTTCTATTTTGAGCTTAGCTGTCAATTTTTGTGTCGTGTTGGTCTGTGCGATTGCGTATTTTTTATTTTCAGAAGGGTAGGAGATTTTTTTTAATTCAATTTTTCTATGGGTTGGCTTTGCAAGCTCTTTGTTCACGGTATCATTATTTTTAAAGGTGTTCACGAATTCCGCTTCGCTCCATTTGACAAAGCTTTGCCTTGCGGGTTGGCTTGTCAATGTGCTTGCAAATAGCATTGGCTCATACAATTTTGTTTATTGGTTTCTCAATTCCTTTTAAAAGTTCTTCCAACTGTCCGCCCGGGCTTGCGTAACCGATGGTGATTTGGTCTGCCAGGGTTGTCATGAGTTGGTTGCGGGTCTGTGCGTTTTGGCTGCTTACTCGTTTTACCGATTTGTCAAACGGTGTGATGATTAACAGCCTGCCTTGCTCTAACGGTTTTACAAATTCAGGTTCTAATTTTTCTTTCAGTCCTCTTGCTAAGGCCAGAATGATGGGCTGTTTTCCTTTGAGCAAATAATGCAATACATCTTTTTCTATTTGGCTGTGAAAACCACTGATAACGCAATTACCTTGTTTTTTTTGCTCTATGGCCCAGTCATAGCATTTCAATACCACCGAAGCAGGAACTTGTCGGCTGCATAAAAAAGCGGTTTTGGACTGCTTTAAAAGGTCGGTATTGCCAATGCTTTCTTTAATCATTCTTCGTAGTAATATGAATAATCAATGCCTTTCATAAACATTTCTCTGTCGTTAATTTTATCGGTGAGAGCACTTTTTAAAAGCTGAGCTAACACACTATAATCAACCGTGCTGATAATCATGGCGTTCATGTAATTTTCTTTGCTGATTTTACTCCAATCCACACATTTTTTGAGTTCTTTTTTGAGCATCAAATCCAGCCATATTCTGGTACTTCTGCCATTGCCTTCCATAAAAGCATGTGCCTTATTCATCTCGGCATACTTTTGAATAATATCTTCAAAGGTGGTTTGCGGCATGGCATCTATTTGTTCTAAAGTGGCTTGTAAATGCTGTGCATAAACAAATTGATACCCTCCCTTTGAAATACTTTTTTCCCTGATTTGACCTGCAAAATCATACAGACCTCCAAATAAATAAGCGTGTATTTGTTGCAGGCCTTTGGTTGTTCCTACCTCAAACTCGTTTATTAAATTACTTTCAAAAAGGGTGTAGGCTTTTTTCTTACTTTGACCGTCAATGCTCGTGTCGCTGTATAAGAACCAATCCAAAAACTTCATTGCCCTGTTGTTGGGAAAATGTTTGGCTAATTCTACAACCCCACTGCTGTCCAATGTGTCTGTCAGGTACTTTTTCCCATCAGCAGCAGTTAATTTCAGTTGGGTAGTGGCACTAACCAACTGGTTATTTTCCTTTTTCAACTTGGCTTTCAGGTATTTCCAATAGTTGCGAACTTTTGTGTAATCGGGCTCTTCATTGAGCACACCTACAATATCTAATACACTTAATCTCCATTGGGCATTTTCATCATCCCAGACCGCACGAACTTCTCGATCGTTGAAAAAACGGATAGATATTTTTAGATGTTCTTTCATTTTTTATTTTCTCTTCGCTCCATTGCCCAGTCATAGCATTTCAATGCCACCGAAGCAGGAACTTGTCGGCTGCATAAAAAAGCTGTTTTGGGTAGCTTTAAGAGGTCGGTATTGCCAAGGCTTTCTTTAATCATTCTTCGTCTTCGTTATCTTTTGTCAATCTATATTTATTGTCATAAGATTTAATGAACTCTGTTTGCTCTTCATCTAAGCCATAATGCTTTGCCAAAACAGCGTCAATTTTTTCTATTTTTGGTTTTGATAACGTAGGGCGAAAAATAAGTTGCATTCTGTTCCCCGTAGTTGCATATGATTGAATTTTCTTTTCAGCATTTTCATACATATCATCACTAAGTTCTTTGCCTAATTTTTCAAGTTCAGCAATGTATTTACAACTATCATAGTCAAATGGAAAACTATACATCATGTAGTCCTTGCAGTTATACATATCAAAATGCAAAGTGTAATACCACCACCAAACGTCTGAACTCAGAACAGCAATCACCCACACAAAAGTCTGTTCGCTGTGAAAGTTCAAGCGTTTCATTCAGTCCTTTGGTTAAGTGGTTTTCAATATTATCGTAAATCTTAGGCATTGTGTCACAATATAATTTTAGTCGGTTAAATTAAAGAAAATAACCTTGTTTAATGTCTTGATAGTTGTCTTTGTGCGTTGGCTAAAAAATGGCTCTTTGGCTTTTGCCGAAGGGTTGGCTTGTGCGGTGGGGGCAAAAGCCAATGTGCCATTTGCGGGCTGGCATAAAATTGAATTAAAAAAAATGTGCGGTGGGGAAAATAAAAAATACAGAAGGGTAGGCAATGAGTGTCGGCTTACTCGTTGTCCGTTTGTTGTATCGTTTTATGTCTGTTTTCACCTGTCAAAATGGTTTACTTTTTCTCTGTTTAAGTTCGTTTCTTTTTTGTCGAGTCGCTGTCCTAATACACTTGCTGCCAACGGTTTGCGTGTTGCCGCAGTTGGCGATTTTCACCACTAAAGTTCATACGAAGAACGAAAGTTTCTTTACCCACAAAACTGTCATACGAAGCACTGCACCGCCAATTGAGGCAACACGCTGTTACCAGCTGGCGTTCTGTCTGTCGTGTCGTGGAAGTTAGGTCTGATAAGGGTTTCGCTGTCATTGTCCAGTTAGTGTTTTGGTCTTTATGTGTCGGTTGTGCGGTTGCGGTTTTAAAAATTTTTGAAGGGAAGGAAATTTTAAAAAATAATTTTTCTTGGGTGGGAGAGGTGGAAGCTCTTTTGCAAACTTTGGTCTGCGGGTCGGCTTGTAGCGGTTTGCAAATGTGCTTACACCTGTGGGTTGCCATTATCTTGCTCCTTTTTCTATTTCCATAATTTCAGGCATTTCGTCATAAGTCCGACCGTTTAAAAGTCGTCCGGCTGCTTTTTTATTTCGTCCGCCCCATTGTTTAAAGAAAAATGCTACGTCTGCTTTTTCGCATTGTTCCTGTATGTCTAAAACCCAGTCAGGGTTCATTGGTCTTGGTTTGTGTCCGCTTTCTCCGCCAACAATAACCCAGTCAATTTTTTTAAGGTTTAATTTTTCTAAAGGTCCGATAAGTGGTTCAAGGGATAAGAATTTTACTTTGGCTCTTGTCTTTCTTAAAAAGTCAATACGGTCAATTACTTTGTCGTCCTCTACTGATACTCCCATCCAAATATTATGTGTCCACTTTAGTTCTTTGTGTAGTTCATATAGTCGCTCTGCTCTCTTTGTTAATACTTGAAAAACGTGTTGCGGATTATCATTCATTACGTGAAACACTTGCTTAATAAATTCAAGCGGAATGTCTTTATGAAATAAATCACTCATTGAGTTTACAAAAACAACTTTTGAAGATTTCCAAGTGTATGGAATATTCAATGCTTCAGGGTGAACACGAACTTTAAAGCCGTCTTTGTATTTGTCAACCCCCATTGCTTTCAAGCGTTTTGACATAACTTCTGCGTAGCAGAATTTACAACCAGCAGAAATTTTGGTGCAACCCGTTGTCGGGTTCCAGGTCATTTCAGTCCATTCAATGCTTGATTGTGCCATTTTATTTAAGTTTAAAACTCACTTTTTTGTTATCGTCTCGGAAATAGTTATATGCTACATAAAATGATTTTTTTCGTGCCTTTTCTCCACTTGCCGTAATTACTTCAATTCTGTCATTATTCTGCCAGTTGTAAAGTATTTCGTTTGTATGCTTCGGTAGAAAACCCTGTCTTAAAGTAAACTCGTAAACTTCTCCGTTGTGTCTTTTGCCATATTTCAAATATTCTCTCAACTTTTCTTCAAGCGGATTTGTCTTTTGGTCGTGAAATAAGCTCGGTTGGTTTCCTGCATAATCCCATCCTTTTCCTTGTTCGGTATCAATCTCCCATTTCGCCTCAAGCATTTTTTCAAATCCCTTTATATGTGATGTAAAAAAGAACAGGCAAAAAACAGTGCTTACATCTTTTTGAATTGTAAACGTGTCCACAAAAAGTTTGTCGCCTAAAAACGCTTGAAACCCATCTTTGAGTTGATGCACAAAATCCCAAACATTATTACTTGGCTTCCAACTTTTAAATAATTCCAGTTCTTCGATGAAATCCTTTAATGCTTCGGGCGTTCCGTTATTTGAAAAGCGATACATAAATTGCGTGGGAAGCCATAGCAAAACCTCTGCATTTCCTTTCGCCATCAGATTTTTAATCTGATTGGTCTTTATGTGCTTGTATTCGTATGGATCAATAAAAATAAATGCCTTTTGAGTTTGTGTTTTCAGTTTCGGTAATATCGTAAGCAGATTATCATATTCTACCTGATAATCGTTTGTTGCATATTCAATTTCTCCAAATTCAGGATAGTAAAGTGTTTTATCCTTTACCGCTTGTTTTACCTTTTCTACTTTATTAGCGTCAATGTCATTGAAGTGGCAATCAATTTTCGGGATGCTTACCGATTTTGCCACGTTAACGAAATGAATATCTTTTACTTGTCGCAATGCCACAAGCGGACTGCCTTCACCACCGTTTTCATAAAGTCCTTCTCCGCAAAACAAATCGTAAATTTTTATTCGTTTTGTATAGCCATCATTACAAATGATATTCAGATAGCGTTTTAAATATTCGCCAAGTAACCGAACTTTTGCCTCCGAATGATTGAGCAGGTTTGCTTTTACATCTTTCTTTGCCATATCTAAAACGCATTAAACTTATCGCCTAAATAATGCTTCAAATTCCATTTTTTAGTGGTGTCTAAGGCACGTTCAAGGCAGATGAACTTTTGAGTGTTGTGTTTTTTGAAATGCTCTACGGTTTCCATATCAATAGAAACGTCTAAGCAAATCAAGGTTTCTTTTTCTCCATCTGTAGCAAAGAAGATTTCATTTTTCTTAAACTCATCTTGTTTGGTTAAAGTGTAATTGAGTGTAAAACCGTTTTTGATTAAAATTTCGGTTACTAATTCATCACGATTGAAAGCGGTAATGAGTTGTGCTTCTTTATCTCTGATGTATTTTTTCAGCAACTCAACATTTTCTTCGGTTGATTTTTCAGGGTCAGGTGCAAAATCCACTCTTGGGAAGTTTGATTTTACTAGTTTGAAAACCTTGAAGCCCAAGCCTTTTAAAGCGTCTTCTTTGTGTCCGTTTGTAAATAAGTCGGGTTGCTCTTTTTTCTTTTCTTTGATAATTTTTTCTACAACTCGTTTGTTGCGTTCTATGGTAATGTCACTGATTTTTTTGTAACCTGCTTTGAATGCTTCGCTTTTTTCTTCAGTTGCTTCAGGTATCTGAACTAAAATATATTTTCTGTTTCCATCATCCTCTTTGTTTAACTCTGTAATTGCGTGGGCTGTTGTTCCTGAACCTCCAAAGAAATCAAGAATAACATCATCTTTTCCCATTCCAAGCTGTGCTATTCTTTTTATTAAACTTGTCGGTTTCGGAAAAGTGAAAATAGAAAGTGAACCTAAGATATTTTCAATTTCAGTAGATGCTTCGTCATTACTTGCAACATCATCGAGCCAAGTATTGGGTAGCTGTCCTTCTAATTCGGAAAGGAATATTTTAATACGTGGCATACCTTCACCATTTCTCGGAACAACAAGTCTATTCTCTGCTACATATCTTTCATAAGTTTCAGGCGAACAACTCCAACGTGCAGTAATTTTTCTGCCATTTGGTAATGTCAATTCCCATTCAGGGTTAGTTGAGCTTTCTGGTCTTGCAAGAGGTCCTGTTTGGTAAACTCCTCTTGGGTCATTATCAGGATTTGAAAAAGATTGATTAATAAATTCCTGAGTATAGGGCAATTTATTTATTACGAGATTTTCTTTGCTTTTTGCATAAACAACGACATATTCGTGAACTGGTGCTATGTGTGTGGCTAAATTGGCTTGTGTTTTTCTTCTTCTTCTTACCAATTCAGAGATAAAATTTTCCTCTCCAAAAATTTCATCACACATTTTCCTTAAATGATGAACTTCATTATCATCAATGGAAATAAAAATCACTCCATCTTCACGCAAAAGTTGCCTTGCAATCAACAAACGACTATACATCATATTCAGCCAATTGCTGTGGTATCGTCCGTCTGTTTCGGTGTTGGTGTCAATTTTTAATCCTTCTTCGGTTACGCCTGCGTCTTCCCAATATGCTTTTTTGTCTTGCGAATAATTGTCAGAATACACAAAGTCTTTGCCTGTGTTGTAAGGCGGGTCAATGTAAATGCACTTTACTTTTTCTCTGTATGCGGTGCTTAACAATTTCAGCACTTCCAAATTTTCGCCTTCAATAATTAGGTTATCTGTTTCGCTTGGGTTTACGCTTCTTTTCTCGTCAAAAACTAGTGTGGCATTGCTTGGTGAAAATGCTTTGCGTTTGGCTGCACTTTTTCCGAACCAACGAAACTCATAGCGTTCAGTTTCATTCACACTATCAGCATCGACAAGTTTTTTCAGTTCATTGATATTCAATTTGCCTTCGTTGCTAAAAAGGTCAGGAAACATTTTTTTCAAAGTCTCCAAACGCTCTTTGTTCCAGTCGTTGCTCAATGGCATATAATCGTTAATGTTTTCCATTTTTTTACGCTTGTTCAATTATTGAATTAATGGTTTTGGTAGCTTCTGTTTTAAAGTAGCTGTATTCTTTTACCGGTGCTTTGTAATGCACTTCCACGCCAAGGGCTTCAAAGTGTTTCATTGCACATTTAATGCGGTAAACTTCACTTTCTGTCAACGACTTTTTATCGTTGATGTCGTTTGTTCCTTTGGTTTCAATTACAAAATAATACTCGCTTTCACTTCCTGTTTTCAAACTCTTACGTTTCATTACTAAACCAAAGTCGGGTTCGTATTCTCCCATTGGTGTTTTTATTTTGTAATAGCTTGGAAGTTTGAGGAAACAAATTATTTCATCATCAAGGTCGGCTGTTTTTGCAAAAGTTCTTTCTACATCACTATCCACAAGCATTTTATCAAAAACGCCTCTTTTAGGTGTGTCCACATACGCCTGTGGTGCAATGTTTCTTACAAAATCATCAAATGAAAAAGGAAAAGCTTCACCAGTCAAATGGTAGTCAAGTCCTCTTATCATTTCGTCCAATTCAATGTTGCGAATAATCGCTGCTGCCTGATGAATAAATTGCGGTGGATTTTTTACAAAATGCTCGTGATTGGTAATTCCTACCACTATTTTGAAAAGTGTCGGGTAACTGAGTCCTGTGTTTTCGCTAAGTTCTTCTACTAAATCTAAAGGTGTGAAGTAGGCTTTCAAAGCGTAAGTTTCCGTTCCTCCAAAATCGTCTTTTATTCCTTCTTCCGTAATTTCACCAATGGAACGGCTGCTTACTTCTGCCACATAATCGGCAATATTTATTTTGTTGATTTCCTCAATTGATCTTTCAATGAGGTTTTCTTCTTTAAACGAAATGAGATAATCTGTTTTCTTGGCTAACGATTTCCAGAAGCGTTTGAAAGCTGCATCAATCGGTTCACTTGTGTTGCGTTTAAAATGAACTTCATTTTGCGGTTTTCCTTTGTGTGTATGTGTAAGTCCCGCACCTGCTTTGGTTGTTCCGTAAACCTCTTTGATTTCCTCCTGATACTGCGTTACAAAAGTTTCGTAGGTTTCATTCGGTATTACGGTTAATTGATTGATACGTTCTGTATCTTCTACATTCAAAGCATCATAAATTCTGTGTCCGTCTTGGTTTACACAAATTCTTAAACCTCTACCAATTTCCTGACGTTTGCGGATTTCAGAATAAGCTGTGTTGAGTGTTGCGATATTGAAAACATTCGGATTATCCCAACCAACACCCAATGCTGAGTGAGAAAAAATAAACTGAACAGGGTTTGTAATCGTTAAAAGTTCTTCTTTGCCTTTTAAAATGAGTTCGTAAATTTTCTTTTGCTCTTTTTGCCCTCCTTCATTGTCGGCAAATTCTCCGCTTGCTTTTTGAGCAAAATAATATCCTTGAATTTGGTTGATGTGTTCGTCTGTCGGTTGTTTACCTTCATTCATTTCAGCATAAACCAATTTGTATTTTTCAATGAAAAGGTCTTTAATGATTGGCGTTTCGCCAATGTAGTTAGCTACTTTGTCAATGAAGATTAGTGAAAGGCATTTGATGCCTTGCTCTGCAAATTTTTGAGTTTTTTGAAAATGTCTGCGAATGAGCCATTCTAACTGTAATGCCCAAATGCTTTGTAAGTTTCCTGCCGATTGTTTTTCTTCTAAGATTACGCCATTTGAAAATTCAACCGACCATTTTCCAGTCTTTAAACTTTTGTTGATGCGTGTAATTTTGTAATTCAAATAACTTGGGTTATTTGTTTTCTCTCCCAAGTTGTCGCCAACTTTTAGCCAGTTGGTTTCTTCAAATACAAATTTCCCACCTTTCATTTTCCACGCTTTCAGTTTGGCTTTTGGGTCACCTTTTCCGTTTTGCGTTTCGGTGAGTTCAATTTTTATAGTGGCTTCATCGTTTTTCTCCGTTACTGTAAGGACTTCAATCTTCTTTACCAGTCCTTGTTTGTAGCTGTCATAAGGCGTTAAGCGGTAAACCAAGTTTTTCAAAACCTTGTGTGTAGCCGAATAACGAAGTTTGTATAATGGATTTAATTTGGCGATTTGCTTTATTGAGTTTTCTGTGTCCATTCCTTCCTGTGGCTCGTCCATTATGATAATCGGGTTTGTTTTGCCGATTGCATCAATGAAAGGAATGTTTGCAAACAAATCTTCTCTCTGTGCCTGATTTAAAATTTTGTCTTCCGAGTTGAACGAAGCAAGTGTCATTACCATTACTTGCGGATGTTGTTCTTCAATAAAGTTGGTTACTTTATTCAGTCGCTTACTGTCATACTCAAATGCTTTGGGAGTGAACCCATAAATATTTTCAAGTTGCTTATCAAAAATTTTAAAAGCACTCAAAACACCTTGCCTGATGGCAACCGAAGGAACTAAAATGATGAACTTGGTAAAACCGTAATGTTTGTATAGTTCATAAATGGTTTTGATGTAAACGAGTGTCTTTCCCGTTCCTGTTTCCATTTCAATACAAAGGTCTTTGTCTGCTGAAAGTTTGGCGGTTTCTTCGTCAATTCCGTTTTCAGTCAAAACACCTTTAATATTTTCTTTGATTTGCTCTGCTGTCAGTTTGCAAACATTGGAGCGGATGCCCTCAATGCAAGCATTGTCAAAAGTGTTTTTCTCTGTTCCGTCAAACACTTTCACCACCGATTGAACGGCAATGTCCTGATATTTTAAACTCTCTAATTGTAATTCCATTACTTTTTACCGTTCTTCTTGGTTAAGTATTTTATTTCTTCTTCTGCCGCAATTAAAATGTCTTTGGCATATTTCTCGTCTGCCAGTTGATAAACCACTTGTTTGCTCATAAACTTTATCACAAGTTCTTTTTCGTCCACTTTAAAAGTCTTAGCAATGATTGGCAACATTTGTCGGCTTACAGGTCGTTCTCCACGCTCTAATTTGCTTAGTGTGCTTTGGTCAATGTCGAGTAATGCAGCAAGTTTGCGTAAAGGCATTTCTGCCTGTTCTCTTAGCTGTCTGATGAAGTCGCCTAAATTTTCTGTTTGCATCTTGAATTGTATTTCTTGACAATCGTGTCAAATATATGAAGATGGTTTTTATTAGCTTCTAAAAAAGTCAAATTCTTTTCAACATCCTTATTGCGGGTCGGCAAAATTGGCTCTTTTGGGGTTTGCTGTGGGTCGGGTCGTGCGGTGGGGCAAACCCCAAATGTGCCAATGCGGGCAGGCATAAAATTATTTTTTAAAATGTGCGGTGGGAAAAATTTTTAAAACCATTCGGGTCGGCTTTGAGTGTCAGCAAAGTCAGGTCAGTTTGTGTCAGATTACAGCGAAATTGTCTGTCGAGTTAAGGTCGTCTGTTGGTGGTCGTGTCGGTCGTCCTACGCTTGCTGGTAACTCCTAAATATACGCATCTCTATTGCACATATCCACCCTAAAGGGATGGATACACGCAAGTTTTATCCATCATAACTGCGCTTATAATTTTTTTAACCCTTTGATCTTTTCTTTAGTCGCCTCTACAATACTTATCGCATACCCGCCACCTGCCGCTGAGAGTTGTGTGAGTTTTGATTTGTTTGTAACTACTACTTTGCGAATGGTGTAAGCCTGCGGATTGATTTTGTAGTGTGCATCTTTTGCATCGGCATAAATGGTAGCGATGTAGGTTTTGGTTGCATCTAAAAAATCAAAAGCAATCGTAGAAGTACGAGGCGTTTCCCCATTTACATTTCCTACAAACCAACTTGATTTACCTTTCGCTTTACGCGCGATAGTAAGGTATTGTCCGGGTTCTGCTTCCAGATATTTGCTTACATCCCAATCCAGTGCAACATCTTTAATAAACTGAAACGCATCTAAAAACCGATTGTAGTTCTCGGGCAAGTCGGCCGCCATCTGCAACGGACTGTACATCGTAACATACAATGCCAATTGATTTACCAGTGTACTATTAACATGCGAGTTGTTGTTGGGATTGATTTTACTGATGTCCATTTCAAACACACCCGGTGTGTAATCCATCGGGCCACCAATCAACCGTGTAAACGGAAGTATGGTAACATGATTCGGTTTCGAACCACCAAAGGCCTGGAACTCCGTACCGCGTGCCGATTCGTTGCCAATCATGTTAGGCCAGGTGCGTGCAATACCAGTAGGCCGAACCGCTTCATGTGCATTCACCATAATTTTATATTCGGCTGCCTTCTCTACTACATGTTGATAATGATTGTTGGTCCATTGATCGTAATGGTAAAATCCTTTCGGCAGAATAGAACCCACATAGCCTGTCTTCACCGCATCGTAGTTATTGGCTTTCATAAACTGAAAGGCTTTATCCAAATGGCGTTCGTAATTGCGCGTTGAACCCGAGGTTTCATGATGCATGATCAACTTCACTCCTTTTGCTTTGGCGTAGTCGCGCAGCTCAGTCACATTAAAATCAGGGTAAGGTGTAACAAAGTCAAACACATAATCCTTCGAATTACCAAACCAATCTTCCCAACCAATATTCCAACCTTCTACCAACACGCCATCAAAGCCATGCTGTGCAGCAAAGTCGATAAACTTTTTTACGTTGGCATTATTCGCTCCGTGTATGCCGTTCGGTTTTACTTTTGTGAAATCAGTTTTACCCAATTGCACTGAAGGTACTTCGTTGGTATAAGCCCACGAACTTTTTCCGGTAATCATCTCCCACCACACGCCTACATACTTTGTTGGCTTGATCCACGAGGTATCTTCAATCTTGCTTGGTTCGTTCAGGTTGTAAGTAATGCGCGAAGCTAAGATCGTACGCGCATCGTCACTCACCATAATGGTACGCCAGGGCGATTGCGTGGGTGCTTGCATATACCCTTTATCGCCAAGTGCATCGGGCGTAAGCCACGATTCGAACACGAGGTTCTTATCATCTAAGTTTAAATGCATGCACGAATAATTAATCAATGCCGCTTCGTGTATGTTGATGTAAAGTCCGGCATCGGTTTTCATCATCAACGCGGTTTGCACACCCGTATCGGAAAATGGAGTTTGTGAAGCATTGGGTTGAATGGCACTCTTCATCAACCCGCGGATCTCGGTAAGTTTTGAAGTGGTGTAATCGTACTCTTGTGTATCGTAATCACCGGCAATCCAAAAGGCGGTGTGGTTACCCGCCATCGCAAACTGGGTGCGCTCTTCTTTTATAACAAAGTACACGAGGTTCGGTTGTGCCGGAAACTCATATCGAAAACCTAATCCTTCATCGAACAACCGAAAGCGAATAATCAACTGACGATTGGTTCCGTTCTGCGTAAGCGTTACAGCCAACTCGTTGTAATGATTGCGAATGATTTTTTCCTCGCCCCACACGGGCTCCCAACTGGAATCGTGCGAAGTGGTTTGTGTGTTGGTGATGCTGAAGCCATCCAATAAAGATTTCGCATCGTTCTTCAAATGCAAACCCAGTTTACTCGGCTTGATAACCGCCTGACCTTTATAGTTGAGTTGATAGGTTGGTGTGCCATCGGCTTGCAACACAAACGACATAATCAACTGGTCGTTGGGCGACTGAAGTTGCTGGGCGCGAACGGCAATAGCGAAAATCAGCAGCAGCACGAGAAAGAAAAATGATCTAATCATAAGTGGAAGGGTAAAACACAATATTAGAGAGTAATCGAATAGATTTCAATGGCCTGAATCAATACTAAAATTACTTTGGCAAATGTTAAACTATTTTACATACATTTACGTAATTAATCATTGTTATGAAAGGAACAAACCTGGGCGAGTTTGAAGAACTCGTATTGCTGACGATTGCCGCGTTGGTAAACGATGCCTACAGTGTAGCCATTTGCGATGAATTGGAAAAGAACACGGGCCGTGCGGCCAAGCTGGGTGTTGTGCATGCCGTACTCAATCGGTTGGAAGAAAAAGGATTGGTAAAAAGTAAACTGGGCGAAGCTACCAACACGCGAGGCGGAAAACGCAAACGATACTACTCGGTAACCAATGCCGGCAAAGCTGCATTGCTAAAAGCCAAAGAAGTGCGCGATAATTTGTGGAGTATGATACCGGGCATGGCGTTGAAGAATATTTGATTGTATGAGGAAATTCTTTTTGAATAAGAATATCGAAAGTGTAGGCAGTAAGCAGGAGGCAGTATGCAGTATTCCTGCCTACTATATAATAACCGGATAAATTGGTAATGAAAGTCGCTAACAGAAAACCTCCCCGCCTCGCAGAAAAATTTCTGAGTTGGTACTGCAAGCCAGAACTGCTGGAAGATTTACAAGGCGACCTGAACGAATATTTTTATCGTAATATCAAATCAAAAGGAATCAGACGTGCGAAGTTTATTTACATCATCGATGTATTGAAGTTTATGCGGCTTTATACCATTCGCAAACCTGAATTTGTAAACACGTTAATTAATTGGATTATGTTGGGTAGTTATGTAAAAACATCGGCACGCAGCATCAGGCGGAGCCCACTCTTTTCAACCATTAATATTATTGGGTTGGCCATCAGTATGGCTGTAGGCCTGATTATGATTGCTGTGCTAAACGATGTATTCTCGTACGATACTTTTCACACCAACAAAAAAGAAATTTATCGGGTAATCAGCCGGTACAGCTACCGCGGTAATCAAGACAATAATTTTATGGCCACTACATCCTTGCGGGCTGCGCGTCTTATTGAAGAAAGTGTGGCCGCCTCCAATGGCATTGCCATTTTGCGCAGAGATTTTGAAGGTGACTTTACTGCCGGTGATAAAACCATTCCGCTTCAGGGTTATCAAACCAATCCGGGTTTGTTACAAGTTTTTTCATTTAAGCTATTAAAAGGAAATCCGGTAACAGCTTTGAAAGAACCCTTTTCATTAGTGCTTACCGAAAGCGCAGCCGCCAAACTTTTTGCTGATGAAGAGCCCATTGGTAAAGTGGTGAAGTTTAATGATCGCGATTACACCGTTACCGGAATACTGCAGGATCTTCCGCATTTTTCGCACATGCGCTTTGATGTATTGGGCTCACTTAGTTCGCGCGAAACCAACGAGCAACAAATTAAAGAAGATGCCAGGTGGGATAATATCTGGAATGCATGGGTTTACCTGCGATTGCCGCCTGAAACAGATTTGCAAATAGTAAAAGAAACTTTCGATCGTATTAGTATAAAAGAAGATTCCACGGTAAAAGAAACCCGAATAGAACTTGACTTGCAACCGCTCGGTGAAATCATTGCTGGTACAGATGACCTCGGCAATCAGATTGGCCCGGTAATCGGAAACCTCACACTGTGGATATTTGGCGGATTAACTTTTGTTGTCTTGCTCTCAGCAGGATTTAACTATACCAATTTATCCATTGCCCGATCGCTCAGGCGCACCCGCGAAGTTGGCATTCGTAAAGTAATCGGGGCAATGAAAAGTCATGTAATGGGACAATTCATAGTAGAGGCTATTCTGATTTCACTCATAGCAGTAGGGCTTGCCATCATCTTGTTCCTGATTTTAAAACCTTACTTCATTGGAATTGAACCCGAGATTCAGCAACTCTTTAAGCTTGAGCTTACTCCGATCCTACTACTTTACTTTATTGGCTTTGCCCTTCTGGTTGGGTTGTTGGCTGGACTTTTTCCTGCGCTATTCTTTTCGCGCGTAAATGCCATTGAAGTGCTGAAACGTTGGTATCCTGTGAAGGGATTGGGGAAAATAGGTATCCGCAAAGCGCTCATCGTATTTCAATACACGATATCCATCATTTTTATTACGGCCACAGTTATCAGCTATAAGCAATACAAAAATTATATTGGCTTTAACCTAGGCTTCAATACAGAAAATGTGCTGAACATTTCATTGCAAGGCAATAAGGCCGAGCTGTTGAAAAAAGAACTTTTGGAACTACCGGAAGTTACCGGTATTTCACAATCGGCCATGGTAACCAGCATTGGAAATTATTGGGGCACTCCGGTTAAACATCCTTCTAACCTGGAAGACTCGAGTTGGATGGCTTATAATTATATTGATGAATATTACTTAACCCTGCATAATCACAAACTTTTAGCCGGAAGAAACCTCACACCCCTACCCGATAGTGCCCGTGAAAGCGAAGTGATTGTAAACGAACAAATCCTTAAGAAGTATAACATTAATCTGGCAGAAGCATTAGACGAAACGTTGATTGTAGATGGCAAAGAACTACAAATTGTTGGCGTACTTGAAAACTTTGTCTATGGCCGATCGAATGATGTTAATCAAAAAAAGGAAGTGCTGTTTCGGTATTCAAAAACAAATACACGCATGTTGAATGTTCAGATTCAATCATCCGATCTTATTGGCACGGTAGCTAAAATTGAAACCATCTGGAAGCAACTTGATCCGGTTCATCCCTTTGAAGCCAAATTTTATAATGAACAGATTGAGGAAGCATTTGCCGGTTTGCGCGCCAGTGTAAGTGTAGCTGGGGTGTTGGCTGTGCTGGCTATTGGTATTGCTTCGTTAGGACTCCTGGGCATGGTCGTGTTTACAACCGAAACCCGATTGAAGGAGATCAGCATTCGGAAAGTGTTGGGTGCCAAAGAAGTTCTGCTTTTATATTTAATGAGTAAGAATTTCATTTTAATGCTGGCCCTTGCAGCGGCCATCGCACTACCACTTACTTATCTTTTCTTTGAACAGGTTGCATTTCCTGAAATGGCCAATCATGCACCGATTGGTATTGGCGACATGCTACTTGGAGTTTCCTGTATCGTACTAATTGCATTGGTTTTGATAACAACACAATCGTGGAAGATAGCACGAAGCAATCCGGCTGAAGTTCTGAAGAGTGAATAATCTCTCAAATCAACTACAGTTGTAAAAGTGCAATTTAGGCATCTATGCCTTTTGCCAACTGTCAATTGCTTATTTACTCACCCTTCTTACACGAAGTTGAGGTAGCATTAGTGCAGTTTCAAATGCCTTTGAGGTGGCATCTCAATTTTCACGCGTCCTGATTACCCATTTTACTCCCGGTAATTCAGAGCTGGTGGGCGTGTTCCTATCAGCGATTCGTACTTGAAGTTTGTTCCGGTAGCCGCTTTGAATTCTTTCCAGGCATTTTCAATTAACACGGGGTTGCTCATTACATCGGTAATGCTCAGTGCCAATGTTTTAGCTGCCATCATCATACCCTTGTGGCCGATGGATGTACCACCGGCTGCCACGGCCTGCCAGCTATGCGCGGCTGTACCCGGCACCCATGTAGCCGTTGATAACCCTGCAGTTGGTACTACCCAACTTACATCGCCTACATCGGTAGAACCAAAACCCGCACCGGGTAAAATCTTAAACTCGGCAATAGTGTTGGTGCTGGTAAGTGCCGGTGCGTTGGTAAAAGTGGCTTGAATCTTTTCTGCAAACACCCTTTCACTTTCGGAGTAAGTATAACCGCCCACTAACCGCAGGTTGTTATCTACTACGCGGGCCAATGCTTCGTTTGGTAATAAGTCGTAAACACCTCCGGTTATCTCCCACTCTACTTTGGTATCGGTACCCAATGCCGCGCCTTGTGCTGCGCGCGTTACACGCTCCCACACTTCTTTTACCACCTCGCGGTTCGGGTGGCGTACATAATAATATACTTCCGCGAAAGCGGGTACCACATTGGGTGCTTCACCACCGCGTGTAATAACATAATGAATGCGTGTTTCGGAGGACACATGCTCGCGCATCATGTTCACCATGTTGTTCATGGCTTCCACACCATCTAATGCCGAGCGACCCCGTTCGGGTGCTGCTGCTGCGTGTGAGGCAACGCCTGTAAAGCGGAACTTACCACTTTTGTTTGCCAATGAACTACGCGCACCAGCACTGTTTTGTGCACCGGGATGCCAATGAAACACCAGGTCAACATCTTTAAACAAACCTTCGCGCACCATGTAAACTTTTCCGGAACCACCTTCTTCGGCTGGTGTTCCATAAAAGCGAATGGTGCCTGATTTATTGTTTGCTATCATCCAGTTTTTAACTGCAATGGCTGCTGCTGCTGAAGCTGTTCCAAACAAATGATGCCCACAGGCATGGCCAGCCGGCCGGCCGACCACGGTTTTTAATTCCGGGGTTGCATCTTGCGATACACCCGGCAAAGCATCAAACTCACCTAAGATTCCGATTACGGGTTTGCCCGATCCGAACGATGCTACAAACGCGGTGGGCATACCGGCCACTCCTGCCTCCACTTTAAACCCAGCTTGCGTTAGCGTTTCCTGTAATAAGGCCGAACTCTTCACTTCCTGGTAGCCTACCTCGGCAAACTCCCAGATTTTATGTGCTATGACTG
The DNA here is from genome assembly GCA_019638355.1 of Cyclobacteriaceae bacterium. Lineage (GTDB taxonomy): Bacteria > Bacteroidota > Bacteroidia > Cytophagales > Cyclobacteriaceae > ELB16-189. The sequence continues at coordinate 1,252,451 of JAHBTY010000001.1, read as the reverse complement.
CATACTTTTCATACTCCGCATCAATCGATTTAATGATCTCCTGTTGTGCTTTTGGATCGGATTTTTTCTTTTGGGCCGAAACGGTTAAAGTAAAAAATAGTAAGGCAAGGCTTAAGTACTTCATACAGATTAAGGTTAGGTTGAAGTAAATGTATTGAAAAACAGTATTTCAAAACAAATATCCTCATGGGGTTTTGAAATGCGCAATTCAGAGCAAAAAATGAAAAGCACTACATTTAAGCGAGCATTCAACTTTTGTTTCTAATAAAAGATAAATGCGTAACCCCCTCAGATTTTAAGAAAATAAATGCTGGCGGGCTGTAACAACTTTACACCCAACCCGTCTTGCCTTTGAAACAATGATGCTCGAAGACTTTGAAAACCGGGTGCTGCCAACCAAAAATAAGCTTTTTCGCTTTGCGTTCAGGCTTTTGGGGAGCAGCGAAGAAGCCAAAGATGTAGTGCAGGAAGTGTTGATAAAGGTGTGGAATGGACGCGAAAATTTAACGGCCATTCAGAATATTGAGGCCTGGTGCATGCGCATCACCAAAAACCTTGCCCTTGATCGCCTTCGCTCGCGCCAACGCAGGGCAACCAACCCGATAGAGGAAGGAGCAGAAATAAAAAATGAATCGCTAACGCCTCATGAGCGGGCAGAAATTCATGAGCACATGCAACGAATAACTGAAATGATTGCCGCGTTGCCGGAGAAACAACGCCAGGTGATACACCTCCGCGATGTGGAGGGGTATAGCTACAACGAGATTTGTGAGATTATGGAACTGGACATGAACCAGGTAAAAGTGAATTTGTTTCGGGCCCGAAATACGGTGCGCGAAAAATTTGTAAAGATTAATGCCTATGGACTCTAAGCAAGTAGAACAGTTGCTGGAGAAGTATTGGAACTGCGAAACTTCGTTGGAAGATGAGCGCGTCTTGCGCGAATATTTCCGCGGGCAGGTGCCCGAAAACATGAGCGAAGTTGCCAACCTCTTCCGGTACTTTGAAAGTCAGCAACAGAAAGAAATCAACAGTCCGGATTTTGATGCACATGTAAAGCAACAAATCCAGAAAAACCGGCCGAAAGGTAAACGAATAAACCTGGCTTTTGCGTTGCGTATTGCCGCGGGGTTGGTGGTGGTAATGGTTGCCACCTACTTTGTGCGGCTTGAGGTACGAAAGTCATACTCGGCAGAAGTGGCCGATACTTATTCCGATCCGCAATTGGCACTTGAAGAAACTAAAAAAGCATTGCTTATGCTATCCAAAGGTTTTAACAAAGCACAGAAAGAAGCCGGCAAACTAAAAGTTTTTAATGAAGCCGAGCAAAAAATTAAAGGCACGGTTGTGGATAGTACCACCGAAACAGAAGGTCAGATTTAAAAGAAGAAAGTAGAAGAAAAAATTTAAAAATAAAGACTATGAAAAAGATAATAGTTGTTTGGATGGTGATGACCGCTTCATTTGCGGTACAAGCTCAGGATGCTGTGTCAAAGTTCTTTACCAAATACCAGAATGATGAATCGTTCAGCCAGGTAAACATTAGCAGTAAAATGTTTAGCCTGATGGCAAATCTGGATGTTGAAAGTTCGGAAGATCAGGAAGTAGTGAACATGATCAGTAAAATTAAAGGGTTACGAATTCTGGCTAAAGAGGGCGCTCGTAATTCCCGCGAGTTGTACAAAGAGGCTTTGGGTATGATTCCGCAAAAAGATTTTGAAGAATTGATGACCGTGCGCGATAAAGATAAAGACATGAAATTTTTTATTAAAGAAACCGGAGGTAAAATCAGTGAATTGGTAATGGTAGCCGGAGGTAATGAAGAGTTTATGGTGTTAAGTTTATTTGGCGAGATTGACCTAAAGCAGGTTTCTAAAATCAGTAAGAAAATGAACATAGAAGGCTTGCAAAACCTCGATAACATTAAAGATAAGAGGAACTAAATTTTCAAATGATTAATAAAAGGATGCATCGGGATGCATCCTTTTTCTTTTTGCTTACGTCTAAGTAATAAGTTCCTTACACCCCAAATTCACACTTTATGAAAATAAAAATTTTACTCTCCCTGGTAGTAGTGGCTGTTAGTATGAGTTCGATGGCACAAAGCCGTAGCTACAATGCATTAAAAGATAATTTCAAAGGGCAGCCCGATGTACACAGCTTTTCAGTAAATGGTTGGTTCGGTCGTATGATTTTAAATATGGCAGGTGAGAGCGAAGTAAGGCAAGCCATTCAAGACTTAAAACACGTGCGCCTGATAACCATACCCCGCCACGAATTCAACAATCGTAATTTATCCGTTAATGGATTTAAGTCGCTGATGAGGCAAGATGGGTTTGAAGACCTGGCCCAAATTAAGGACAATGGCGAAGTGGTGTCGATATATATTCAAGAAGGAAAATCCAAAACGAATAACCGGTACCTGATGTTGATTGAAGAACCTTCTGAAATTGTAGCAATTGAACTAACCGGCTATATAGATCCTTCTAAATTGGTACCGTCCGAAAATTCGGAAGTTATAATTAATCAGTAGTATGAAAGTATTGGTAACACTATTGGTGGTAATGGTCGCCTTTCTGACACAGGCACAAACCAAAACCACCCAGGAACTTGACAAAAAATACGATGGACTCTCGTTGTTTTTCTATCGCAATACGTTGCGCATGCTCAATCAAAAAGACGATCCGGCTTTTGATGAACTGATTAAAGACATTGAGAAAATGCGCTTTATGATGATCAACAAAGCCGAATCGAAGTTTACGGATGCTGACTACAAAAAATTATTGGATAGTTACAAGAGCGAATCGTATGAAGAAATGATGAGCGGCCGGGCTGCCGGGCGTGCCTTCACCGTTTACCTGCGCGAATCCAATGGCCATGTAAAAGGCACTGTAATCCTGGCAAAGGATGATGAATCGGTTATGGTGTTGGATATTTTGGGTAAGATTGCGATTAATAAAGTGCCTGAATTTTTTAATGCCATCGATAACAGCACCGATATTGGCGGAAAGATTAAGGACTTTATGAGTGACGATGATAAGAAGAAGGAAAAAGAAAATAAGACAAGTGGCGATCATTAATCGATAAGAAAATTTGGAAACTGTTTTATCCGTAAATAAGCTAACCAAAAATTTTGGAAAGCTCTGTGCCGTAAATCAGCTGGACCTTGAAGTTAAACGCGGCCAGGTGTTTGGTATGTTGGGGCCGAATGGCAGCGGCAAAACTACTACACTTGGTATGTTGATGGGAGTAGTAAATCCCACCGCAGGAAGTTTTAGTTGGTTTGGTGAACCAGCCACACACCTTACACGCAGAAAAATTGGTGCCGTGTTGGAACATCCGATTTTTTATCCCTACCTGAGCGGCCAGAAAAATCTGGAATTGAATGCAATGATTAAAGGAGCCGATCCGAACAACATTGCCAACGTGTTGGACATTGTAGAACTCACGGCACGCAAAGACGATAAGTATAAAACGTATTCGTTAGGAATGAAACAGCGCCTGGCCATTGCCTCGGCCTTGGTAAGCGATCCGATTATTCTTATTCTCGATGAACCCACCAACGGCCTGGATCCAATGGGTATAGCGGAGATTCGGGAAATCATTAAACGAATTGCCAACGATGGTAAAACCATTATTCTGGCCAGCCACTTGTTAGATGAAGTGCAAAAAGTATGTACACACTTTGCCGTATTAAAACGCGGTAACCTCATGCACATGGGCCCCGTGGATGATGTGGGCAAAGGCGAAGAGATTGTGGAAGTGCAAGCTTACCACGATGACCTGGGCGTTTTGTTACAGGAATTTGCAGGTAGCGGCATTATTAAAAAAGAGAACGGAGTTTTCCAGGTGATGATGAAAGAAGGCTTTCACAGCAAAGACCTCAACCGGTTTTTGTTTGATAAAGGAATTGTGGCTTCGCACCTGGCTACGCGCAAAAAGAGTTTGGAAAAACAGTTTCTTGAAATTCTGGCTGATGCGAAATGATTTCGAATTTAGAATTTCGGATTTCAAGTTTGAAATTTCGAAATGGATAAAATTATTACGAGCCTAGCGTCATCAATCCGAAATTTTTAAAATCTTAAATCCGAATTTCATGCTTCACCTATTAAAGATAGATTTAAAGAAGATGACCAGCTACAGAACCTTTTGGGTAATCTGCGGCTTGTATTTTTTAACCTTAGGATTTACCACTGCCAGTGGTATGGAAATTTTAAAATGGATTGCCAATAAAAGTTCAGAGTTTGGTGCTTCGATTAATATCAACCGAATTCCGTTGTATCATTTCCCAGATATCTGGCAAAACCTGATCTGGATTAGTGGTTTGTTTAAAATTGTGTTGGCCGTAATGGTGGTTATCTCCATCACCAACGAATATCAATACCGTACGCTGCGTCAGAATGTAATTGACGGGCTAAGCCGGTGGGAATTTTTACAATCTAAAATTTTTACCAACGTAATGCTTAGTTTAGTAAGTGTAGCTATGATTCTTTCCATCGCACTGCTGACCGGTTTTATTTATACACCAAAAATTGAATGGGAGTTTTTCTTTTTGGGTGCAGAGTTTTTCCTGGCATACTTTTTAGAAATATTTGCCTTTCTTTCCTATGCATTAATGTTAGGTGTATTAGTGCAACGCTCAGGATTAACCATTGTATTGCTCATGCTATCGCACATGATTGAAGTTATAATTAAAGTAAATCTTTTCAGAGAAAATTGGTCGGGCCAGATTGGGTGGTTGCAACAATTTTTTCCTTTAGAATCCATCACCAATCTCGTTCCGCTTCCATTTACCCGCTATGCCTTGCAGGAAATACAAGATTATGTTTCCATTACTGCCGTATTGATTGCAGCGGGCTGGACATTCCTTTTCAATTATTTTTCTTATCTTAAATTAAAGAAGTCTGATATTTAATTTCAGATCAATTTCTTTACAAAGTGTAAACTGGTTTGAGTATAGCCACGCTGTTTATAAAACTGATGTGTTTCGGTACGCCTGTTGTTACAATTCAGTTCAATTTTTATGCAACCCTGGTTAACCAGGTAGTTTTCGGCATGTGTTAACAACTGAGTGCCGATGCCGGTATTACGTGTGGCCTCATCCACACAAAAGGTCATGATGCGGCCCATTAAACCTGCAGCATGCAGATAGGTGTAGGTGTGTACAGATATAAATCCAACTATTTGCTTCTCAATTTCAGCTACAAAAATTTTATAGCCTGACCGCTGATTTTCTTCTATGCGTTGTGCCACCACTTCAACCTGATCGGGATAGCCCATCTGAATAAGCAGTTGGGTTATTGCTTCGGCATGCAACGTGGTGGCCTCCAGTATTTGTGCTTTCATACCTTGCGAAGGTAAGCAGGAGTAGTACTTTTGTTAAAAAGTATTTTCGTGGACGCTGCAAAAATTTTAGGGTTAGTGGCAGGATTTCTGACCACTGTGGCCTTTATTCCGCAAGTTGTAAAAACCTGGCGTAGTAAATCAGCCCGCGATCTTTCGTTGGTGATGTTTTCTCTTTTTTGTGCTGGGGTTTTTTTGTGGATGATTTACGGCTTTATGATTAATGAGTTGCCGGTAATTCTCTGGAACATTATTACGCTAATGCTGGCCTTGATTATTTTATTCTTTAAGCTGCGCTTTAAAGATCAGTGATCGCACCCGCAGTGCTTGTTGGCAGCTTTCTCAAAACATTCTTTTCCTTCTTTAAAAGAAAACCAGGCGAGGCCCAACGTTCCTAACGCATCAGCGTAAGCAAAGCCGGTGTATTCATAGATGGCACTGGAAGCCAATAATACTACTGACATGTAAATACAAACTTTTGTACAATTGGCATCGGCCAGTATTGCATCTGACTTTAATATTTTTCCTGTTTTGATTTTTCCATAAATCAAAAATAACATAACTACAATTGAGATAAGGGAAACCACCACGCCCCAAAAAGTAGTTTCTGGCTTTTTACCGAGGTAGATAACCAATGCTGACGAAATAACTAATCCGGCTGATAATACATAAAAAGAGTATCCGGTGATTCTTAAAGCAGTGCGCTCAAACTCGCTACGGTTGCTATGCGGATTTTTTTTAATACGCAACACCATCGATACAATTCCGATTCCGGAAATCATTTCGATAAAGCTATCAACACCAAAACCAAACAAAGCCAGCGTTTCGTCTTCAAAGCCAAACCACGTAGCTATTATGCCTTCGGTTAGATTATAGACAATGGTGAAGATGCCGAGAATCAACGCGAGATCATACCACTTTTTTTCTTCTACTGAATTTAAGGCTATGGAATCCATGCAAGCAATGTAGTAGCAGGAGCAACTACATCAAAAATAATTCATCAAAAACTAAAGTTGTTGCAACGCAGCTACATAAAAATGCGCGGTTGCTGCAACAACGTTTCAATTGGTTATGATTCCTTAATCGGCAATAGCCTGATAAGTGGCGATCTTAAACTTATCGCCAATAGCCCACACAGGTGAGTTATACATATTGGTAAAAATCAACCCTACTAATTTTTCTTTAGGGTCGGCCCAATAATGTGTATTAAATGCACCGCCCCACGAAAAACTTCCAATGGAAAAAATAGATTGATAATCATTTGCCACCGTTTCTAATCCAAAGCCTAAGCCAATTTGATTGGTAAGCGGTGGCTGAACCTGGCTGGTAAGCATTAACTCAACTGTTTTGCGACTGAGTAAACGTTTGCCATTGTACACACCACCATTTAAAAACAACTGCAAAAACTTTGCATAATCTTCTACAGTAGAAGACAATCCGGCCCCACCGGAATAATACGTGCCTGCCAGTGTTGGATATTCAGGTGAAACGCCATCGTAAATTTTACCTGTTGGTTTTGCGAGTTTACCATCGCGGGCTTCGTAAAGTGTTACCAACCGGTTATGCTTTTCGGCTGGCAGGTAGAAGTACGTATCGTTCATACCCAGCGGAGTAAAAATTCTGGTTTTAAAAAACTGATCTAACGACATACCCGACCAGATTTCCACCAGGTATCCGAGTACATCGGTATTTAATCCATACGTGTAGCGTTCACCCGGATGATGTTTCAGCGGAAGCTTAGCCAGGGTTTTCATTTTGTCGGCCAACACACCTTCATGATTGCCAATGCCACTGGGTACACCCGCTTTAGCGAAGATGGCTTTTCCTTCTTTACTTCCTATGCCGGCATAATCGATACCCGAAGTATGCGTTAACAACTGGCGAATGGTGGGTTCACTTTTAGCCGGCTCCGTAAAGTAGCTCGAATCTTTTTCGTTGAAGTTTACCAACACACGTGGATTTTTAAACTCTGGAATGTATTTGGATACTGGCTCGTCCAACAAAAATTTTCCTTCTTCAAACAACATCATCACCGCCAGGCTGGTAATGGCTTTTGATTGAGAAGCAATGCGAAAGATATCGTTGGGTTTTAGTGGAGTTTTGTTTTCGAGATTACTATAGCCATATGCTTTGTGATATACTATTTTTCCATGGCGCGCAATCAGCACTACCGCTCCGGGTATTTGTCCGTTGGTAACAAAGCCGGTAACCATTTGATCTACGCGTTGTAATCTTTCCGGAGACAGGCCCGCTTGTTCGGGTTTGCCAGGAGTAAGGGTTTGCGTAAATGAACCGAAACAAATCGTAGTCAAAAGCAAAGCGAGTATGTATTTCATGGTATTGATGTTTATTCCTGGTGTGATCAATCGCAAATCTTAAATCAAGAATCACTAATCCCACAATCTTAAAGTCCTTTCACACTAAAGCCACCATCCACGGCAATATTTTGTCCGGTAATGTAGCTGCTTTTATCCATTGCCAGGTACGCAGCCAGGCTGGCTACTTCTTCGGGTTTGCCCACGCGGCCCATGGGGGTGCGATCCAGAATTTTAGTAAGTCGTTCCGGGTTGGAAAGTACAGGTTCGGTTAGTGGTGTTTCAATGTACCACGGTGAAATTGCGTTAACGCGAATGTGGTATACACTCCACTCAGCAGCCAGATGTTTGGTAAACTGAATAATGGCTGCTTTTGTCATCCCGTAAGGCGGGCCACTTTGCACATCGGTAGAACCAGCTACGGAAGCCATGTTCACCACACTGGCGTTGCTTGATTTCTGTAACAGCGGATAACATGCGTGTGTCAGTTGCATCATGCTAAACAAATTGGTTTCAAACAACTCGCGGATTTCACTTTCAGAATAGTCAACAAATTTTTTGCGCAGGTTAGTGCCTACGTTGTTCACCAACACATCCAGCTTGCCCCAGTTCTCTGAAATTCTTTTCACAAGGTCGTTGCGAAAAGATGTCTTGTTTAAATCACCTTCGTAGGTAAACAAATTGGCCGAGTGTTTTACTTTGCCTTGAATGGTTTTGGTATTACGGGCTACTACTAACACTTCGGCACCGAGTTCCAGAAACTCGCGCGTAATGGCAAGGCCAATACCTTTGGTGCCTCCGGTTACTAAAACTTTTTTTCCTTGCAGGGTCCAGCTCATTGGGGTTGTGATTTGGGTGATTCGCCTTTTACCACCAAAAGGTACCAGTTATTCTCTAATGGCAAATAGCCTTGTTCGTAGCAAAAGTTATAAACAGCGCCATCTTTGGTTTTGTATTGACTTGTAAAGTAATTAAAGTCAAAGCCTTTATCGTTTAGCTTATCGCGATTAACTCTGGTTTTGCCGGTGGTATTTAACTCCAGCAACACCCTGCGGTTTTTGCGCAAAATATTGGTAACGTTATTCATGTAGGTAGTCTCGTCCCGGTTCAATTTGTTGTTGTAGGTAACCCGGCACTGGTCTGAACAAAATTTTTTGTCGGCCCGGCCGCTAATTTTTCCACCGCACTCCAAGCACACCTTTTCCTGAATTTTTGCCATGATTTCAGCGTTTTTAGGGGATTTCGTAGCCGTTTATAAACGTTTATAAACGAATATAAACGAAACTAATTGATTAATAAACGACTAACGTTTGGAGACCACCACACCTTTGCATCATCAATCGGCACAAACACCGGTTGCAGCATCAGAAAAATAAATGTTTAACAATTAAATACTACAATTATGACAAGTGTGAGAAACAGCGTGAAGTTAATCGGACGGTTAGGTAAAGACCCTGAAGTGAAAACTTTTGGCGACAGGAAGAAGGCTTCGTTTAGCATTGCTACTACCGACAGTTACAAAAATGCCAAAGGCGAAAAAGTGGATGACACGCAATGGCACAACGTGGTGATTTGGGGCAAACTGGCCGAGGTTGCGGGCCAGTATTTAAAGAAGGGTGCCGAAGTTGCCGTGGAAGGCAAACTAACCCACCGCGAGTACGAAACCGACAAAGGCGAGAAGCGCTACGTTACTGAAATTAATGTAAACGACCTGGCGATGCTGGGTGCCAAGCAGAAGTAAAATTTTTAATGATTTGGTTTAGGGAAAGCCTCGGTGAAAGCCGGGGCTTTTTTTATAAGTATATCAAAAAAGTATATACCTTTGGTGAAACAAATAGTATGAAAAATCTTTCATTAAAATTAGAGGACGAAATTTTTCAGGAAACAGAAAAAATCGTCTTGAAAGTTAATACGAACCGAAACAGGTATATCAACGAGGCTATCGAATTCTATAACCGACTTCACAAACGAAGACTACTTTCAAAACAATTAAGCAAAGAGTCGAAAATGGTGGCCAGTGATTCATTAGAGATTCTGGCCGAATTTGAAAAACTTCATAATGAAGATTAAGCAGTTTGAAATCTGGATTGCCGACCTTAATCCACGCATGGGTACTGAAACCGGAAAAATCAGACCAGTTATTGTTGTTCAAACAGATTTACTCAATACAGAACATCCTTCCACCATCGTGTGCCCGATTACAACAAACGTAAAACCTGAGGCAGAAATATTGCGGGTTCATCTCCGAAAATCGAAGTCAGGACTTAAAGAGGATTGTGATATTTTGATTGATCAGGTAAGAGCTATTGATAATAAACGTTTGATCAAAAAGGTAGGAGTTGCGGATACAAACACATCCTTAAAGATGAAGGAGAATTTAAAGATTGTGTTGGATCTTGATTAAGAACTAATTTAACTAATGCCCTCAACTGCCCCATCCAATCAACAAACTGCAGTTAAAGCAACGTACTTTAGTATTGTCGGCAATACTTTACTGGCCGTTATAAAATGGCTTACGGGTTATTTTGGTAATTCATACGCTATGATTGCCGATGCAATCGAATCAACAGCCGATATCTTTTCGTCTTTGCTGGTTTTATTCGGACTTAAAATTGCCCATAAACCAGCGGATGAAAATCATCCGTACGGCCACGGTCGGCTGGAGCCGCTGATTACATTTATAGTTGTAGCCTTTCTGGTTATCTCGGCAGTAATTATTGCGCACGAAAGTATTGTGAACATCCACACACCGCACGAGTTGCCAAAGCCTTTTACCCTTTTTGTGTTGGCGCCTATTATTATCTGGAAGGAAATTTCTTACCAACTTGTTATGCGCAAGGCTTTGCAAACCAACAGCACATCGCTTAAAGCCGATGCCTGGCACCATCGCAGCGATGCCGTTACTTCGGTGGCAGCTTTTATTGGAATATCTATTGCGTTATACTTTGGCGATGGGTATGAGGCAGCCGATGATTGGGCTGCGCTCTTTGCTTCAATATTTATTTTATACAACAGCTATAAAATTTTTCGGCCTGCACTGGGCGAAATTATGGACGAGCATGTGTATGATGATCTTGTGGCAAACATCCGTAAAGTAGCCTTAACAGTAGATGGTGTAATAGCCACTGAGAAATGCTTTATCCGAAAAGCCGGAATGATTTACCATGTTGATTTGCACGCTAAAGTTGATGCCACTATTTCGGTAAAGGCCGGCCACGACATTGCTCACAAACTTAAAGACACCCTCAGGCGCGAGATTCCTCAACTCGGCCACGTACTTATTCACATCGAACCAAATCAAGAAAATAGATAATCTATAAAAACCGCCCATACATTAGCCACAACACCCCATCCAACCCTGCGTTAATAACCCCACAGTTTCCTTATTTTTACGCTGATGAGTTTTAACTATCCGCAGTTTCTTTGGGCGCTTGCTGCGCTGGCCATACCCATCATCATTCACCTGTTTAATTTCAGACGCACCACCCGCATCTTTTTTTCGAATACCCGCTTCCTCAAACAAGTAAAGCAGGAAACCACCCAAAAACGCAAACTGAAACGCTACCTCATCCTCGCTTCGCGGTTGTTGTTTTTACTTTTTCTGGTGCTGGCTTTTGCCCAACCCTTTTTGCCGGCCCGCGAACAACTTACTTCGCAGCGCAGCTTGGTAATCTACCTCGATAACTCGTACAGTATGTCGGCCCCAGTACAGGAGAAAACGCGCGGGTTAGATGCCGCCATTGCCTACGTGCGCGAGATTGCAGAACTGTTTCCGGCCGAAACCCGGTTTAAACTACTCACCAACGATTTTGCACCGTTCTCCAACTCATTCAAATCAAAAGCGGAAATTCTCGATCAGCTTTCGCAGATCCGGTTTTCATCTACTGCCCGCACGGCTAATGAAATTATCAAACGCATTGGCGATGCCAACAATACTGTTTTCTGGATTTCAGATTTTCAACAATCAACTTTTGGTGAACCATTGGTTTTAGATTCGGCCTGGAATATCCGGCTGGTGCCGGTTGAATTCAACGCCATCTCCAATGTGTATGTCGATTCCGTGTATCTCACCAATCCGTTTATAATCGGGGGCGAAAAAAATTCCATTCAAGTTCGTTTACGCAACAGCGGTTCTAAAGCAATTGAAGGGTTGGTATTGCGGTTAGCGATTAATGGTGTGCAGGCGGCAACTTCATCGGTAACCATCCAACCCAATAGTTCAGCAGAGACTTCATTCGATCTTTCTGGCGGGCTGCAAGGCAACAACAAAGCAGTTTTCAGCTTCAGCGATTTTCCGGTAAGCTTCGATAATGAATTTTTCTTCACACTGAATTATGCGGGTCGTTTACGGGTGGTTGAACTTAAATCGCAACCCGGCATTACCCATGTGGAGCAAGTGTATGGCAACAAGCAATTGTTCGATCTTAAAAGTTATACCACCGCCAATGTAGATTACAGCGCTTTCGCGGATGCAAATCTGCTGGTATTAAATGGCATTAACAGCATTGACCAGGCATTGGGCACTGCCTTGCGTCAGTATCTCGATAACCAGGGTGTGTTGTTGGTGTTTCCGGGTACCGAACCCGATGTAAGATCATACCAAAATGTGCTCACGTTACCTGCCCTTACCAAAACAGAAACTGCGGCCCGTATGCCATTGGATAAACCGGATTTCAAAAATCCGTTTTTCGAAAATGTGTTTGAAGAAAGAACCGCAGCTGTGGCAATGCCAACGGCACAACCCGTGTGGGATTGGGGAATGGATCGTTCTGCCATTTTAAGTTTTCAGAATGGCCAACCTTATTTATCGAAGCTTGCCAACATCTACATCGCGGCAAGCGGTTTAACAACCGAGGCTACAGACTTTGCAACCCATGCTTTGTTTGTGCCGGTTATGTATCGCGTGGCTGCCTCCGGCAACCGGCAAGACAGCAAACCTTATCACTATCTGTCGAGCGGTTTGGTTTCAGTAGCTGCCGATAGTCTGGCAGGCGAGGAACCGGTGCGCATGATTGGCGAACAGGAAATTGTACCAGCCCAGCGAAAGACCAGTAATAAAGTACTACTGGAATTGCCGCGCTATGCAGTGAGCCCCGGTTTTTACAGCGTAATCCATCAGCGCGATACGCTCGATCTGGTTGCGTTTAACCTTGAAAAGAATGAATCGGAGTTAACAACATTTACCGTAGCCGAAATTCAAAACGCTTTTGGAAGCAGCCAGGTTTCGGTGTTTGATGCCGATAGCCCCGAGGCTTTCAGTAACGAAATAAAAGCAAGATATTTGGGAATTCCTTTGTGGAAGTATGCGCTGGTGCTTGCACTGGTGTTTTTGCTGGTGGAGGTGCTTTTGATAAGGTTTTTAAAGTAATTTTGAGTCAGAAATGTCAACCCGTGAAATATTAACGGAAGAAATCAAAAAAACTCCAGAAGCCATTCTGAAAGAGTTGTACGATTTTTTGATGTTTCTGAAACAAAAAGAGGGTAATGCTAATGATAAACTCCTTACCCATCTCGCCTCCGAAAAAGTTCTATCCCGCGATTGGGAATCACCCGAAGATGATGAAGCATGGAAGAATTTGTGAAGGGTGATATTGTTGTAATTCCTTTTCCTTTCTCAAATTTATCTTCTTTGAAACGCAGACCAGCTTTAGTGCTGGTTAGCTTACCCGGACCGGATTTAGTTTTATGTCAAATCACCAGTAAGTTGAGGAATGACGACTATTCAATTCATCTCAACCGCAATGATTTTAAAGTTGGTGTATTGCAGGTAGAAAGTTGTATTCGGGTAGATAGAATTTTTACAATCGAGAAATCCATGGTGGTTTATAAAGTAGGTAGCTTGCTGCCTGCTAAGATGAGCATCGTACTTAAGCAAATTAATTCTATGTTCAACAGTTAATATGAAAATCCTGATCCAATCTGCCAGAATAGTTTCCAAAGGTTCGCCCTTTCATCTTAAAACCCGCAATGTGTTGCTCATCAATGGGCGCATTGCCGAGATTGGCGACAAGAATTATTCGGCCGACAAAGTAATAGATGCCACCGGAATGATTCTTTCGCCTGGCTGGGTAGATATAGGCGCAAGCGTGGGCGATCCGGGGCACGAACAACGAGAAGATTTGCAATCGCTTGCCAAGGCAGCTGCAGCCGGAGGTTTTACAGAAGTGGCGGTGTTACCAAACACACAGCCGGCCGTACAAACCAAAAACGAAATCAGTTACCTCACCACCAATAACGATAACCGGTTGGTGCAAATACACGCACTCGCAGCCGTAACCAAAAATTGCAAAGGCGAAGAGCTTACCGAAATGATTGATTTGCATCATGCCGGTGCGGTTGCCTTTACGGATGGATTAAAGCCTGTGTGGCACACCGACATTTTTTTAAAGTCGCTGCAATACTTGCAAAAGTTTGAAGGTTTACTGATCGATCACCCTGAAGACAACTGGTTAAATTTATTCGGCCAAATGCATGAAGGTGCGCAAAGCACCATGTTGGGTTTAAAAGGAATGCCCCGCATAGCCGAAGAAGTGGCCATCAGTAAAAACCTGGAGTTGCTAACGTATGCCGGGGGCCGGTTGCATTTAAGTAAACTCTCCACAGCCAAGTCGATTGAGTTGGTGCGCACAGCAAAGAAAAAAGGATTGCAGCTTACGTGCGATGTGGCCGCTTACCAACCCTTGTTAAGCGATGCATTGTTGGTTGATTTTGATACGAACTACAAAGTCAATCCTCCGTTGCGCGAAAAAGCCGATCAGGATGCATTGCTGAAGGGATTGAAAGACGGAACCATCGATGTACTGGTGAGCAACCACACTCCCCACGATGATGAGAGTAAATTTCTGGAGTTTGATCAATCAGAATTTGGTTTGATTAACCTGCAAACATTTGCTTCGCAGCTTGCGTCACTGGCCGAAGAAGTAGAATTAGCCGACCTGATTGAAAAAATTACCGATGCACCGCGCAGGTTATTAAAACTGCAACCGGTGGTTATTGATGTAGATACCCGCGCCAATCTTACCTTGTTCGATCCCAATTGCGAGTGGACATTTAGTTCGGATCAAAATTTTTCTAAATCTAAAAACTCACCCTGGCTGGGGCAGCCGTTGAAAGGCCGGGCTGTAGCGGTGTTTAATAATTCAAAGCAGAGTATTGATGTTTAAACAAGTTCCGCGGTTGGTATTTATTGCCGTGCGCAACGGCTTGCTGACCGGTTTGTTGGGTATTGTATTTTTACTGGTGTTATACTATGTGGGCCGCCATCCGTTTCTGTTTCCGATCTACTTCGATTTTCGCATTATCATGCTGAGTGTTTTTGTGGTGATGAGTTTAAAGGAATTGCGCGATGACCATCAGCAAGGTTTATTATCGTTTGGGCAAGCTATGATTTGTGCCTTCTTATTCACGCTTGTATTTGCCGTACTGGTAATGGCTTTCGTGTGGATTTTTTCGGCATTGCACCCAGCTTTTGTTAGCGATTATATTAATTTGATGACTACCCAATTGAGGTCGTTAGATCCTGTTATAATTGAGCAAATAGGAAAAGATGCCTATGAGCGTAATTTATCGGCCCTTCCGGCTACTAATGGCGGTACATTGGCTTTCGACTATTTTATCAAAAGCCTGATGATCAGCTTTTTTGTAAGCTTAATAATATCAGTAATTTTAAGACGTCAACCCAAAATCTAAAACGTATGGAAGAACAAATAGAGAAACCATCAGTAATGTCAGTATCGCTAAAGTACGGTGCAATAGCAGGTATAATTTCAATCGCTATTTCTTTAATCCGAATCATTGGTTTTCAAGCGAACCCAATGGAGAGCGACTGGAAAATGAGTGTGTTGAGTTTTGTTATTGGTGTTATCATTATTGTACTGGCACATCGCGAATACAAACAAAATGGCGATGGCTTTATGAGTTATGGTAAAGGATTTGGTATCGGATTTTTAACAACACTTTTTTCCTTCATCATTAGTACAATTTTTTTATTCGTTTATCTATTTGTAATCGATCCGGCAGTTTACGATGAAATTTGGGTAAAGGCCGAAGAACAAATGAGAGATCAGGGTCAAACTGAAGAAGCCATTGAAATGGGAATGAAAATGGGAAGAATATTTATGTGGGTAGGAATTATTTTTGTTGGATTAATAATGAGTGCGATAATGGGTGCGATAGTTTCTTTATTCACTCAAAAAAGTAACCCTGAGCCTAACTTCTGATGGTAAACATCTCGGTAGTTATCCCTGCTAAAGACGAGCAGGAGTCTATACCAGAACTAAGTCAATGGATTAGCCGTGTGATGCAATCACACGGCTTTTCTTATGAAGTTATTTTTGTGGATGATGGCAGCACGGATAACACCTGGGAAGAGATTCAAAAAATGGGTGCAATCAACCCAGCCTTTAAAGGCATAAAATTCAATCGCAACTTTGGTAAATCGGCCGCGCTGCACACAGCCTTTAAACTTACGCAAGGCGATGTGGTAATTACCATGGATGCCGACTTGCAGGATAGCCCCGATGAAATACCCGATTTGTATAAGTTGATTAAGCAAGATGGATTTCATTTGGTAAGCGGCTGGAAGAAAAAGCGCCACGATCCGCTTTCCAAAACAATACCGTCTAAGTTTTTTAATTTCGTTACGCGTAAAATCTCAGGTATTAACCTGCACGATTTTAATTGTGGTTTAAAAGCGTATCACCATGCCGTAGTAAAAAATATTTCGGTGTATGGCGAAATGCACCGCTACATTCCGGTAATAGCCAAGTGGGCAGGGTTTACTAAAATAACCGAGAAAGTAGTTGAACACCGCGAACGCAAATACGGTTATAGCAAGTTTGGCTGGGAGCGTTTTGTACGCGGCTTCCTCGACTTACTTTCGATAACGTTTATAGGCAGGTTTGCGCAGCGACCCATGCATTTTTTTGGCGCTTGGGGAATTGTTTCTTTCCTGATAGGCTTCGGTTTTACGGTTAAGATTCTGTACGATAAAATCGACTCCATTTTTATTTCAAAAATTCCGCTTAAGCGCGATGTTACCGAGCAACCGATTTTTTTCCTGGCGTTGGTTGCACTGGTTATTGGCGTGCAGTTATTTCTTACCGGCTTTATTGCCGAGTTGTTGGCCCGGCAATCGGTATCTACCAAAAAGTACCTGGTAATTGACCGGGTAGGAATAGAAAAAGCTTAAAACCTTAAGTTGTTCGCTTCTGGCTTTAAGCTTTCAAACCTTTAATCGTTCAATTTTACTTTTCGTCATTGTTAGTAAACACCACATTGTGTTTTACGCAGGCGGAGTCCAGGTTGGTACGCCACATTTTTAACAAGGCGCGGCCTTCGGCCAAATCATCGTTGGCTTGTGTAATGATGGTGGCATCTTGTTTTTCGATGGCATCCAGAATTAGTTTGAATGCTTCCAACTGATCAGCTGCTGCCTGAATGTATTGTTTATGCAGGTTGGCCACTTCGGCAGTAGCTGGTTTTATATTTTTTAGAATGCTATAAAATTCTTCGTATTTCGGAACTACCGTTTCGGTGATGGTAAAATACATGAGCGAATCGCCCTGATAATTTTCGCCACTGATGCTGGCATAAGCTTCAATGGCTTCGGTTTCGAGTGTGGCTACTTTAGGCATTTCTACATTAATGTAGTTGAGCAGGTCTTGCTGCACGGGGTTGGGACCGCATTGCAGTAATACCAGCAGCATTGGAAAGTAAATTAGGTTTTTCATAGGGTTTGGAGTTAGGTTGCTTAAAGGTATTAAAATAGCAACGCTTCGGAGAACTATTTTTCCGTTACATTTGCAGCCCGATTTACGTTCTTTGATAGTGATGCGGCAGGGATTGAGGCAGTTTGTTTGAGCCCGAAATGGCATGAGGGCCGGACTGGCGAGTGCCGAAAGCCCGGTTTAGCCGCCCAAAATTGCCAACTGCTTACTGCCAACTGCATACTTTTTTAAAATCGGGGCTGACCGGTTTTGACAGGATGTGTGGGGGTGTATGCCAGCATGCAGGCTCGTGGAATGAGAGCCTTGAAAGATAGTTCCAACAATTTAAGTGGCGAGAATAACTACGCCATGGCTGCTTAATCTAAACTGAGTTTAGGTTTGCTTATCCGCTGATAAGATCGGTGGAGGCCATCATTGCCCGGTACTCTGTTTAGCGGTGCCGGATCCCGATAGCTATCGGGAGCAGTGTCGATAGCATAAACTGGATTTTGTTATGGTTACGTAACAAGGTTAAGACAACAGTAACTAAGGAAGTGTTTGGCCGTTGCCTGCCGTGTACTTCCCGACAATTAAAGTGCAACTAAGCATGTAGAACGTACACGTTCATCTTCTCTGGACCAGGGTTCGATTCCCTGCAGCTCCACTTGATCAGGTTTTTGGGAAGCCGATGTTTCCGTTACCTTTGTTGCTAGTATTTGGTTCCGTAGTACAATGGATAGTATTTCAGATTCCGATTCTGAAGATGCAGGTTCGATTCCTGCCGGGACTACTGAAGCGGATAAATCAAGAAATGCTTTTGGTTTATCCGCTTTTTCTTTGTCAAAATTGCCTGATATTGAATCAATTAACGCGAGTGCTGGATTTACTTTCAAGGTTCGATAATGGTCAATTTTCCGATCATACTGAATCCCTCCCGGAAAGCATAGAAATTGGAATTTTTGCTTCTCTAAAGCATCCTGAAAAACCCACAAATCTTTAAGATTTGCCACTTTTTCAACAGCTTCAGTGATGGTTTTGTATGGGTTCGATAAATTTATAAACGAGTTGTCTAACGAATCCTCTAATGCCTTCTTTTCAGCTTTGAACTTTGAAGAAGTGCGTTCAAAAATGTCGTCATTAATCTTGCCCAATGCGTAGCGTTCTTCAATGGTTGCCAGGTTCTGTTCTACCTCGGTAATCTTTGTTTTGATCCCAACTGATTCGTCAATAGATTCGGAAGAACGTTTAAAGTACAATTCAGAAATTGCATCAATGATCGGATTGACATACTGCTTTTTTAGAGAGTAGTGATCCAGGATTTCTTCAAACTTTTGGTGTAGGTGCCGGGCACTCTTGTTACACTTGCAACCAATTCTGTTACACTTGTAATACCATAAGTTTTTCCTCTTCACAATATACCCTGTGAAGGGAGTATTGCATTCAGCACAAACTACAAATTGTTTCAAAGGCAAATTATCCTCAGTCTTGTTCTGTTTATACCCATGAAAATTCTTTGCGTTCTTTTTCATAAGCTCGTTAGCCTGTAGGAATATCTCTTCTGAAATAATGGCCGGATGTTTCCCCTTCGCCACCTGACCGTTGAGAAGGTTATGAGAAATCAATCCGCAGTAGAACGGGTTGCGCAGCATTTCACACAAACGCTGCATAGTAATTTTGAAACCCATTTTGTTTATGACTTCACATATCTGCGTGTTGGATAACTTATCAAACGCTTTGAGTTCAAAAATTTTCTTTACATACTTGCCGTCAGCATTGATAACTATTTTTTGTTCACGTGAATTGCTGGAATGATCGTAAGAATAACCTTTTGGAGCAACACCAACCCATTCACCCCTGAGCAGTTTTTCACGCATTCCGTCAACGCACTTTTGACGTCTGAGGTCGTTGTCGTATTGACTGAACAGAAATAGGATGTTTTGTTGAAGTACACCTGAAGGGTTGCTGGTATCAATGGGTTGTGTTACCGATAGAATAGTTATCCCGAGTTCTCTAAGTTGTCGCGATAACCAGATTGCGTTTTCGCCTGTGCGACTAAATCTTTCAAGACTGTATACAATGATGTATGAGATTCCTTCTTTTGAGCTCTTGGCAAAAGTTACCATGCGCTTGAACTCATTGCGTTCGTCTGTTTGTGCACTTTCGTATGTGCCACCAAAGGTATCTTTAATGCTTAGCTTATTCTTCAAGGCAAAATTTTCACATCCCTTGCGTTGAACATCAAGACTCATGTTTTCTGTTTGTTCCTTGCTGGATACGCGCGTATAAATAATGGCATTTTTAAGGGCACTTTTACTCTCCTTGAGTTTTCCCTTTGCGAAGGTTTGAAAGTGTTCCATTTTGCTGGAGGGTTGCATGATCTTTTTTGTTTTTTCGCTTGTAAACATTCATAAAAAGATACGCAAAAGAACGGATAGTTTCAAGAGCTTCTAATGCTTGTTGGTCAGAAAAATTCTCAAACCCTTCGTACTGCTTTAGCCATTCAATACTTAGTACAACATTATCTTTTGTTCTCTTACTCATGACCTAAATCCTTCTCATCAGATGATAAGATCGTTAAGGTGACCAGGTCTTATTCACAATTCTGTCAGAATTGTGATCTGAAATATTTTGTATGTGGGGTGAGATTCTTTAAAGGATACCGCATGCTTTCAAATATTTTATGCGCGAACTTGTTGCAGATTGATCATTCATTCTCAAAGCGATAAATAAATTAGAGAGGGGCTTATAGTAACCCCTCATCTGCAAATGAATAATAGCTTTCACTGGTGATAATGATGTGGTCGAGCACCTGGATTTCAAGTAGCCGGCCACCTTCTTTTATTTTCTTTGTCAGTTCAATGTCAGCGTGGCTTGGTGTAAGATTTCCACTCGGATGATTGTGTGATAAAATTAAACTGGTCGCGCCAGCTTTCAATGCCGCAACGAATATCAATTTCGGATCAGCTACTGTTCCGGCTATACCACCTGTTGATACTTCAAATACACCGAGTACTTTGTTTGCCCGGTTGGTGAAGATCACTTTGAATTGTTCACAAAGTTCAATTATTGAATCATTCCAAACTCGTTTCAAAACTTCGTGTGCATCACGTGAGCTGGTGATCTTCGGCCTGAGTGAAGGCTTTACATTAGACTTGTACGAGAGCTGAATTTCGGCTACTTCCCATTGTTTCTTTTCATGTGTGTTTTCCATAATTGTAAGAATTAATTATGGTCGTCATCGGGCTTGGATGTACGTGCAGGCAAAAGGAAACGGAATAATTGGGGGTTCCTGGAAGCGATAGCTGCAAGGGGGAACCGTTTATGCCGTAAGCTTTTGCAGGAACGAATACATCCAAGCTACTTTTGACCAGGATTAATACTTGCATGGAAAGCATGAAAGCAAATGGACTTGGCTGAGCGAGTTTCATACTGCTGAATCAAATGTCTTACCACGGAACCCGGCAACGAATTTTGATCCCATCTGATCCGGAAAAACTATCATCAACTGTAACAGTCGCGTTTTGAGCGTGTCTAACTCTAAACAAACATTATGTACAGTAAAACGATTTCGCTAACAGCCATTCTACTAATAGTGGCTGCGACAGCAAACGCCCAAACAAACAAATCTATGGAAACCAGAAACTTTACACCAGAGCAGAATGAGGTAATGAACGCCATTCTGAAAATGACATCAGCATTTCACAAGAAAGACATTAATGGAGTGATGGACAGTTACGAGACTCAAGCTGTGATTATCTTTGAACCCGAGAAACCGGTGTCGGATCGAAACGCCATCATTGAAGGTTTCAAAGGCTTCTTTGCTGTTAGTCCGATTTTCGAATATTCGGGGCATGAAGTATTTATTAACGGAAATCTTGCCATTCACTTTGCTCCCTGGGTCATGACAGGTAAGGCTCCAGACGGCACGGAAATTAAGCAATCAGGTCTTTCAGTTGCGGTACTCCGAAAGCAACTCAATGGCAAATGGCTTATGGTGTTCGATAATCCATTCAGACAGCACTTACTCGACAAAAAATAAAAATCCAAAGCAACTTGACATTAGCCTGCTTGGTGAAGGCAGGCTAAGTCCTTAAATTTCATTGAACCACTATGGATGACAAAGAACTGATTATCAAAGCAACGAGCGGTGATCGAAATGCCCTCGAAGAAATTTTGAAACGCTATCAGGGTTGGGTGTATAACACTGCCTTATCGTTTGTTGCTGAACCAAACGATGCGAAGTCTTGGTTAAGATCGTTACAAAGCTTGTTACCTTCAAATTCGAAAGTGATTTTAAGACATGGGTGTACCGTACTATCAAGAATCATTTTTTGAACATGCGAAGAAGCAAGTATGAACATTATACAATGACGTTTGAGCAATTCGGGAAAGACCTGGACGAGATCCAGGATGAAAAGCTCTCTGACCACGCCTTTGAAGTGGAGGAAAAATATCTGGTCGAAGAAGCCAAACTGAGTTGTATGAAGGCGATGCTTCTGTGTCTTGACAGGGAACAACGTTTGGTTTTTATTCTTGGTGAACTGTTCGAATTTTCAGACGCGATAGGGAGTGAAGTAATGGAAATTACGAAAGAAAATTTTCGCATTAAGTTGCATCGTGCAAAACAGCAACTATATAACTTCATGGATAACAAATGCGGACTCATCAACAAAAGGAATCCCTGCCGCTGCGCACGTAAAACGGCAGGCTATATCAAGTTGGGCTTCGTTGACCCCGTAAATCTTCACTTCCAGAGAGATGCTATTTCCGCCATCAATAAAGTTGCCGAACGAAGAGTGGAAAGTTATAGCAATGAGGTATTGTCAGAATACAAAATGCTGTATCAGCAGCATCCCTTTCTGAAAGGTGCTGACGGGCTCCAGTCAATTCGAGGACTTTTGTCTTCCGAATCCGTAAGAAAGACATTCAATTTATGAGTATCTGATTTTTCTGTTGCTGGTTGAGTAAATTTGGAAGTCGGTGAACTCAAAACTTTTTTACTCAATTGGTGGCTCTTCCACGAATGGAAGTACAGGTCAGATATCAGTCGATAATAAAATGCCCGGAATGCAAATATCAGAAAGAGGAGGAAGCCTTTCTTACAGGTGCTAACAAACTATGGTTCAGTACTAGAAACTTTAGTGTTTGTCTGCGTTACTTTTCAATAAATACTGGTGAAAGTTGGGATTTGTAAGTTGTGTCGGTTAACTGCTTTAGTTCCTTGGTATTCCAGTTCATTACCATAATATGATATTGAGTTTCTCTGATGTCTGACATGTTAAACGTTAACCATTTGCCGTCTGAACTCCAATCATGATATCCTTCTGAAAGGTCGTTATCAATAAGTTTCCATTGTTTCTTTCCGTCAGGCGTTACCGCAAAAATGCTATGCCTGCCGTCTTGAAGTGACACGTAACTGATAAAGTTCTCTGTTGGGTGCCATTTTGTTGCCCCAGCTCTATAACCATATTCTTTTGCTGACGGATTGTCCTCCGGGTAATGTGTCAATTGTGTGATTTCAGTTCCGTCATCATTCATTAAAAACAATTCCTCATGACTTGTTTTATCTGTTTTATCCTTTTGATAATAAAATACTATTTTTTTGCCGTCAGGTGAAAAGCAAGGGTCTCCATACTTAGCACCGGGTTCCTTGGTCAGTTGCTTATAGGTTCCAGTCTTGGTGTTTATTATGAAAAGTTGGTAGCGCAATTCTTTTCCAATTCTTCCAGCAACTACAAGTTCCCCACCATTTTTTCTACCACTCATCCAACTGTCTTCCAACATTAAATCACTTACTTTGTTTACGTTCATTCCGTTTACATCAGCTTCATAGAGAAAAAAACAGCGGTTGCACGTATCTCTGTCGCTTATAAAAAATAATCGATTTTCATATGCATAGTATGTCCATGCCACATCAGGATTGTTAGTGATGTTTTTTTTGTTTGTGCCATCCATATTCATAGTGATAACTTCATAGTTGTTTTTATGAATGGTATCATGTTCGTGAACATTATAGGCAATAGTATATTGTTTTTCTTCTGTGCTCTTTTTTTCCTGTGAACAGGAAGCAAGAAAACCAATTGCAAGTATGACGAATAATGTGTTTTTCATTTTTTGTGAGTTCGGTTGAAAGATTGTTGCACAAGCTGCTTTACTCTATTATCAAATTGCTTACTCTCAGAGAGTATAATCATGTGAGAAATTCGAGGCATAGGCCCTATAAGTTTTGATTTTTGTAATTCTTCCGTGAACGCTTCATCACCTAAATCAAGACCTAACCTGATTTCTTTTGGCTTTACATTTATCGAGGCAAACTCACGGACTGCTGTAAACGACAAATATGTTTTCTTCGGAATTAGTTGCGTTCCTTGAAATGATGAAATAATTTTCTCGGAAATACTGTCAAATATAGAACGCATCTCAGGGCATTTTACAAACTGATTTTCTAATAGGGCGTTTTCATTGATGTAAACTGGATTACCATTGTTCAGAAATATTCCTGTAATGAGTTGAGCCTGTAAATGGTTTAGCCCGTGTCCTTTTTTCAGCCATTCAAGAATGTCATTTCTTTTTTCAATTCCAGATGACTTGACTAATTTGAGCCAGTCCTGCAACGATTTTCCTGTTTTATCTTTTGCAGTATCAATAAATTCCTTTTCTATTTCGCCTGATGTCTTTGCCATATTTTTTTGATTTTTGGTTACCGCCATGCCCCGATAATAAAGCCGATGAGAGTAAAATAAATGGTAATGTAACCACCGTTGATTAGAATGTATCTCCACGAACGCTGCTCAAATAGAGCAACAACAGCAAATATCAATGCTGAAAATCCAAAGCCCGCCAAAAAACCTGCTGTTGCCCCCCAACTTGCATTGGTTTTATCATCACCAAGAAAAAAGGCAAGATTGTAACTGATAATAAGCGAAAGAACAAAACTCATCCCATACGTTTTTAATGGATTGAATTTCTGCTTTATCGTTTCTTCTGTGAAATTATTTTCTTTCATCCACACTTTGTAAAACAGCATTGGCGAATACCACAATGCACCGACTACTAAGTTGGCAACGGCACAAACAAGCACCGCCCAATGATTTATGTAAAATTGTTCCATAGTTTTTATACTGTTTTTGATTTCAAAAATAAAACGAACGAAAGCATAGGTATTGGAAAAAATTTACCTCACCCAACTGCTATGTAATTCGCAAAATCGCTTTGCATTTTCAGGTATTGATTGGGTGTAAAGCCAGAAAATTCTTTGAAATCGTTTATAAAATGAGCTTGGTCATAATATCCGCTTTCAAAGGCTATGCTTGTCCAGTTGACTGTTTTATGTGTTTCAATTTCTTGCAGGGCCTTTTGAAAACGAATAATCTTTAAGAACACCTTTGGCGTTACGCCAACATGTTCTTTAAATATTTTGATTAAGTGCTTTTGTGAGTACCCAACTTTTTCAGAAAGATGATTGATAGATAACTGACATGGATTTTGCAAAATTTGGTTTATGGAATAGTCTACAAAAGGATTTGTAATTAATTTTCTTGAAAAGGCTTTTGTTAAATACTGCTCTGCATACAGAAATTTTTCTTGAACGGTTAAGCATTCAAGTAGCTTTTCTCTCATATTCAGAATCTCATTTGACATTACAAGTTCTCCGTCCACAACAAAATCTGTCAGTTCATTCATAGGCATTTCTACAAATGGATAGGCTTTGCCTTTCAGAAAGTAGATGATAAACATTTCACTGTCACGCCCCGAAGGAATGGTAATGTATTTTTCTCTGATGCCTGAAAACCAAACATTTCTGCAAGACTGTATTTCTTTTAAAGAATGATTGTCATAAATGAATTTTGGATAGTCGGTCAGGTCAAAAACCACATAAGTGTACCCGTCAGGTAGAAACCTGTCCACCGAATGGTCGGGATTATAGCCCTTGTAATAGACAAAACTCTCAATGAACTGATTGATTGGAAATGTCGGTATGTGAGTTTCAAAAATCAATTTATCAAGCTTTTTAATGTATTAGAGCTAAATCTATCCCAACTTAAAACCTGTTTACGAAGAGCTTATCTATTCATTACTTGAATGATTCATTACTTTATATAACATGATAAAATTCAATACTGCAATTAAACTTATCGTAGTCCGTCTGTAAATCAAATCTGTTGTAATAAGCTTTTTAATTAATTCCAATGAATATATTTTATCAAGCTCAATTTGAATAGGAATTTGAATTATCACTGTTGAAAATAAATTGACTAAGTTAAGAAACAGAGCTGATCCAAGAAGCCATTTGGAAATTGGTTTAGGTCTGTACCAAAGCAACAATATCTGAGGAATGAAGGATATGAAAAAGAAAATTACAAAGACAGGCTTAATTAATGCGCTGTCTACTTGATGAAATTTGACAAATTCGTTTGCTCCAACATAACTCCACGTCTG
This sequence comes from Cyclobacteriaceae bacterium, assembly GCA_019638355.1. Taxonomy (GTDB): domain Bacteria; phylum Bacteroidota; class Bacteroidia; order Cytophagales; family Cyclobacteriaceae; genus ELB16-189. The sequence goes on along the minus strand of JAHBTY010000001.1, from coordinate 1,226,647 downwards.
ATAACCGACAAGTGAGTTTACCATGCTTCCGCCAAAAACGTAAAATGAAATAGCTATATAAATTGAAAATACAATGTTGGAAATCTTAGTCTTGGTTGAGACTGTAAAATGAACTGTGTCAAAGTTTGAAAAATCATCAACTTTGACACAAATATGGAAGAGAAAAAGGAAGAACAATTCAATCTTGAAGAGATCAGGAAAAAGGCGCTTGAGCAGTTCCGTTCGGGCAAGTCACTTTATGGTAAAGATGGCGCATTTGCGCCCCTTCTGAAAAGCTTTTTAGAGGCAGCCCTTGAGGGAGAGATGGAATCCCATCTGGATGAAGAGGAAAGGGCCGAAGGCAATCGCAGGAATGGCAAGGTAAGGAAGACGGTACAGACCAATAGTGGCCCTGTAGAGATCGAGACCAGCCGCGATCGCAGCGGAACATTTGAGCCTGATTTGGTAAAGAAGCGTGAGACGGTTCTGGCTGATACGCTGGAAAGCAAGATACTGGGAATGTATGGCCTTGGAGTTAGTTTTCGCGACATCAGTTCACATCTCAAGGAGATGTATGATGCCGACATATCCCACGCAACGTTAAGCGCCATTACAGATCGTATTATTCCGGCCATTAAGGAATGGCAGGCAAGGCCTTTAGAGTCGCTGTACTGCATTGTATGGCTTGATGCCATGCACTACAAGGTAAAGGAACAAGGCAAGATGGTTTCGCGCGCCGTATATCATATTCTGGGCATTAATCAGGAAGGTCGGAAAGAGCTTCTAGGTATGTATGTTTCGGAAAGCGAGGGCGCTAACTTCTGGCTTGGCGTTTTGTCTGACCTGCGTAACCGAGGTCTGGAGGATATGTTGATCGCATGTATAGATAACCTCAAAGGCTTTGCCGAAGCGATCCAGGCCACCTTCCCCAAGACGGAAGTGCAAAGCTGTATCGTACATCAGATACGCAACAGTCTCAAGTATGTAGCGACAAAGGATCAAAAGCCATTCCTGGCCGACCTTAAGGAGGTGTATCAGGCAACCACCAAAGAGTTCGCTGAACAACAACTGAATCTTCTCGATGAAAAGTGGGGTAAGAAGTATCCTATCGTCATCAATTCCTGGCGCAGCAACTGGGCAAAGCTCAGTGCCTACTTCAAGTACGAGACAGCCATCAGGAAACTGATTTATACGACGAATACGATTGAAGGATTTCACCGCCAGGTTCGCAAGGTGACCAAGACCAAAGGCGCATTCCCGTCGGATATGGCCCTGTTGAAATTGATCTACCTGGCCTACACGCACATCAGGAAAAAATGGACCAGCCCGTTACAAAACTGGAGCATCACAGTCTCTCAGCTTTCTATCTGGTTTGAAGGACGACTGAAATTATCAATTTGAAAAGCGGAGCGAAACGCGTTTAAAAAGATGATTGAAATATGGATAACTCCAAAAGATTATGCGCACTTTTATCCCAACGTTGCTCATTTGGAGTTACCCACATTCCAACATCGTCAATTGTAATAGTGACACAGTTTATTTTACATACCCTCTTGGTTGTCATGAGTAACTAAAAAATGTAAATATATACTTTCGTCAAATTAGCCCACACAATCTAACTTGCATGTCCCGTGCTTGCCGCTAACCAAATATAATTATTGCTCATATCTTATCTTTGGAATCATTATGCAGCTTTAAACATCTCCTCAACCTCCGCAAGGGAAACCCTGAATCGTTTAGGCATACCAAATATCTTGAAGATAATAAGTACCTGGTTAATACTGTAAAAGTGTCCAGTCTTCTTTCCGATTTGGTCTTCGTTCTTTTTCACCCATCTCTGAAACGTTAACCAGCATACTCCGTAGAAGTCCGCCAGTTGCTTGTGATTGTAGGGTTTCAATACAAAGATTTCTGGTTTGTTTCCGGTTTCCTCGGTTTTGCTGATTTCGCGTCTCATATTATTTGTCTTGTTATTAATTTCTTGCTCTGGTTTGCAATGTTAAGTGATGCTTACTAGTATTGTCAAGTTTTACTAAACAAATATATTTATGCTGACAAAGAGTGTCTTAGGAAACCAGATTAAGGTCTTAAGGCTGGAAAAAGGGCTTTCTCAGGAGGAATTTGGCGCTCCCGTAGAATTAAGCCGTTCAGCCGTTTCGCAGATTGAAAGTGGCCAAATGTACCCTTCCCTTGAGTCAATTGATAAGATAGTTAATTATTACTCAACAAGTTGGGACAAGCTTGTTGGTCAGGCAAAGGCCAAAAAGCTATCAGAAATCGCGGTATCTCCTGTCAGGACTTTAGTCACCACGGTGGATAAAACCGGAAGAGATAATATTGTGCTGGTTCCGATTAAAGCACAGGCCGGATACCTTCAAGGAGCGCAACAACCTGAATACATTGAGCATCTTCCAACCTTCTGGCTTCCTGGTCTGAATCACGGAACGTACCGAGCTTTTGAGGTAAGCGGATACAGTATGTTAGCTGATCGCACCGGATTTTTTCCTGGAGATATTGTGGTTGGTGAATATGTTGAGAGACTGGAAGAAATTAAAGACGGCTTCGTTTACATTTTGGTAAACAATGCGCAGGAAGTTGATAACATAGTATTGAAACGTTGCCTGAATTACCTCGATAAAGGGGGCGTGATTATTTGTAAATCTGATAACAAAGACCCTCAGTATCCAACGTTTCCTCTACCAGTTGAGAATATTAAAGAGGTTTGGAAGTTCAAAATCAAGCTCACCCGTCAGGCACCAGAGCCTTCAGGTTTGTACGAAAGAATAAATGCGCTGGAGGGAGATATGATTTTAATGAAGGAGCTACTAAAAAAATCCCCACTGAATAACTAAGTGCTTTAGGCACTTGAAAAAATGAAGGTTATTACTCGAACCGTTTGGATATTATCGCTCGTCAGCCTCTTCACAGATGTTGCAAGTGAAATGCTCTATCCGGTAATGCCGATATATCTAAAAGAAATAGGTTTCTCGATTTTGTTAATAGGTGTTTTAGAGGGTGTTGCTGAAGCAACTGCTGGACTAAGCAAAAGTTATTTCGGAAAACTTTCTGACGTAAGTGGTAAGCGACTTCCGTTTGTTCGCATCGGATATCTAATGAGCACTGTCTCCAAACCCATGATGGCAGTTTTTGTATACCCTCTATGGGTTTTGTTTTCGCGCACGATTGACAGGTTTGGAAAAGGAATACGGACCGGAGCGCGGGACGCACTGCTGTCAGACGAGGCTACACCTCAAACAAAAGGGCAAGTGTTCGGCTTCCATCGGGCAATGGATACAGTTGGTGCTGTTATTGGCCCTTCAGTGGCTTTGATCTATCTCTACTTATTTCCAGGAAACTATAAAGCACTTTTCTTACTCGCTTTTATTCCGGGTATTGTTGCCATAAGTTTTACGTTTCTTCTAAAAGAAGCAAAGAGGGAATCAAGGAAATTCGAGTTAACCCCGGTTTCGTTTTTTTCTTTTGTCCAGTACTGGAAAGAGAGTCCGTCAACGTATAAGAAGCTTGTAGCAGGACTGCTTGCATTTACATTAATTAATAGTTCGGATGTTTTCCTGTTACTGAAAATAAAAGAAGCCGGATTAAGTGATACCACCATTATTGGCGTATACGTTTTTTACAATCTTGTGTACGCATTAGCTGCATTTCCACTTGGAAAACTAAGTGACAAGATTGGTTTTAAGCGGACGATAATTTTCGGGTTTACAGTGTTTGCTTTCGTCTATCTGGGAATGTCCATTAGCAATGAGTTACATGAATTCGTCATTATGTTCCTCCTTTATGGAATTTATGCTGCTGCCACCGAAAGCGTTGCTAAAGCGTGGATCAGCAATATTAGCGAAAAGAAGGATATTGCAACTGCCATAGGCACCTATACTGGTTTTCAAAGTGTGTTCACCATGATAGCAAGTTCTTTTGCAGGTTTTTTGTGGTTGACGTTGGGGTCATCGTCCATATTCCTGTTCACTTCAGCAACAACTTTTTTGGTAATACTTTATCTTATAATTGTCGTCAATAGGGATCGAAGATGACGATTAGATTGACTTATTAATTTCGTTCAAGTCCTTCAAAGAAAGATCAAGTTGCTTCGGCAATCCGAAGATTTGAAATATTTTTTTCACCTGGTGAACGTGGTAGAAGTGGCCTGTCTTTCTGCCGACCTCGTGTTCAACTTTCTTGATCCAGTTCTGAAATGTTAACCAACTCACTCCGTACATCTGAGCAAGTTGTTTATGTGTAAGTGCCTTTAATAAGAAAACCTCCTCTTTCACTTGCTCCTCACTTTGCTTTCCCTCCATAATTTGTTTTGCGTTGAGAAAGTAAATTTATAGATCGAGAACAGCGTACTTAAATGGTTATGAACGATTGTAAAACATTGTGAATGAATCTGTCTGATCCGGGACAACACCGGGAACAATTTGAACAGCCAAACTCATTTCTATTGGACTTTATGTCCTTATCAATTTGGTTCGGATTGTCGTTTCTTGTAACTAATGTTAACCGTTTTTCTGTTCTTTTGCGGCATAGTTCCGAAGACAATATCCCAAATCGGTGAAGTAACACCAAAGGCACGGTCATGTTGCTGGTAATGATGAATGCTGTGAAACCTCCACCAAAAATTAAAGCGTTTTGGAGAGGCAACCTTATGAATTGTATAATGAACCGTCATGTAGGCGCAGTAGCCTGCTACAAAACCCGGACTAAAAGCAAAGGCAAATTTGCCCATTACAAGATAGAAAATGCCGAAAAAGATAGATGCTATCAGTAGCGAAGGAATTACAGGTAAAACAAGACGAGTTTTGTCATTCGGGTATTCATGATGAATGCCATGAAATATGTATTGAAAACCCGTGTCATACGTTGCATCTTCTATTTTGTGGTATAAAAACCGATGCATCAAATATTCCGCAAGAGACCAGGAGAAAAACCCCGTAAAAAATAATCCAACCACCAACCAGACAGAAGGATGATATGTGTTATAAAAGTGAGAAATTGAAAAATAAGAAAGCACAACGTACATTCCGTCAATTACTACGGGATGTGTTTTGGTAAGTAATTCCAAAAACTTGTTCTTGAATAATTTTGGAGATTCTGTTTCTGGATAAACATTCACTTTAATTTGTTTCATGACGTTTAGATTTAGTTCTACATTAATCTATCTATCCTGAAGTTTGCGACTTCATCTTATTTATGAGAATGCCTTCCTGTTACTTGTAAATAAGATGTAATTGCAATGCGATAATTCATCTTTGCATCCGAAAGCTTGTCTGTAGTTTCCTGAACTAAGGCTTGGGCTTCCAGTAAGTCCGATAAGGTCACCACACCACTCTGATAGCCTGTCTGGCTTACCATTAGATTTTCTTCGGCTTGAGTAGTTGTCTCTTGCATAATCGCTATTTGCTTCCATGCTTCGTTTACGTCTGTCCAGGCTTTTTCCATTTGAAGGTTTAGTAAGCCTTTGTTCTCTTCAAAATTATTTTCTGCAATTCGCTGCTTAATGTTTTGTTCTTTAATGGAATAACTTCCTCCCCACCAATCCGATATTGGAATTGAAACCGAAACATAGGCCAATCCATTCGTAGTATTTTTTACACCACTTTCCAACATGTTCATGTGATAACCTGCCAAGCCAACCGCAAGGGTGGGGGTATAATCACCAGTCTTCATCTTAGTTTGCAACTGTGCGGCCTCAACAGATTTTTCTAACAGTTGATATTCTGTCCGATTATTCATTGCTGTTTGATTATCGGTATAATACTCGATTGGATTTTGGCCTACATCAATCACTTCCTGCAATAACAATGTGCTGTCATAAGGTATTCCAATCGTTAGACAGAATTGCATAGTTGCCAGTTTCTTACCATTTAGTAATTTGCTTTTGTTTGCTTCCAATTCGCTTTGTTTAATTTGTACTTTCAGCACATCGTTTTTAATAATTAATCCTGCCTTGAATGCGTCATCAACTTGTTTGCGAATGTCTTTTAATAACAGTTCGTATTTTTCCAATGTTCGTTGTTTTTCCTGAAGGGAAATCAGTTGCCAATATTGTTGCTCTGTTTTAAGCAAGATTTCATTTTCGGTTAACTGCTGTTGCTTTTCTTTCACATCCACATTAAGAGCTGCCAGTTTGTTGCCTGTATTTATTTTTCCGCCTGCATAAATGGGTTGTGCAATATTCAGAACGCCTATTGCAGAACGTTGAAACATGCTTAATCCCATGCCGGGAAAATAAGCAAACTGGGTAGCGGTTGGTAAATTGGCAGGATTACCATCATATACTGGCAGGTTTCCACCTGGCACGTTAAATTCAATCAATGGGTCAATGGCATAAAAGCTAATCACATTAGCACTTACTTTTGGGAAGTAATTAGTAAAAGCATTTTTCTTCACTTGTTGGGCGGCCTCCATCTCCAACAAACTGTTCTGTAAAACTTTGTTGTTCTTCAGCGCAAGGGTTTTACTTTGCTCCAGGGTTAGGTTGTTTTGAGCGAACGCTCCTGGTGACATAAAAAATGCAAGGAGCAGTAATGCTATATTTTTTAATGTGTTAGTCATCTTTTTTAAGTTTTGTAAATTCACTTTCGAATTTTGAAGCGTAATCGTACCCTAACTGAAACAATTCATCTATTCTATTTGTGTCGAACGTTCCATAATTATTGAGTTCACTTGGTTCCAAATAAATGTCACAGGTGGATTGGGGAATTGCAGATATTCTGGATGTTGTAATTCGGATAATTCGTCTCACAATATCTTTATAAGATAAATTTCCGCAGTGTTTATTAACCGGGTTTACATTAATGCCAATCACTTTATTGCATGAATTCCTAACCTGTTCTACAGGAAAATTATTGAGTATGCCCCCATCACATAAATAGGTGTCGTCATTATAGAGTACTGGTTGAAACACCAACGGAAAGCAGCAAGAAGCTTTTACTGCAAGTGATAAACATCCTTCATTAAAAATAATTGACCTTGCATTGGTCAGGTCTGTAACCGATACGTATAAGGGTCTTTTAAGCCCTTCAAAGCTATCGTGACGAATATATTTTCTGATAATCCTTTCAAAAATAACGGTACTGAAAAGGCCACTATTTTTTGGAGAAATATCTGAGTAACTGAAAAACTTCTCTTTTTTACTCAATTGCAATATCTCTTCAGGAGCATAACCTTCAGCAATAAAAGCACCCACCAGGGCTCCTGCACTTGCCCCTGATATTTCATCTGGATGAATACCCATTTCTGACAGATACTGTAATACACCAAGGTGTGCCACTCCTCGGACACCTCCACCGGAAAGTGTAACGCCTATTTTATCAATCATTAGCATGTAACGCTAAGTCCAAATCCTTTTTAAGTAATTGATTATACATTATTGGAACTACATACAGTGTGAGTATCATAGATACCAATAGTCCAAAACATATAACTGAACCAAGTGGGCCCCATAGGGAGGAGCCGCTTAATATCATGGGCACCACACCCACGGCTGCTGCTGAAGAAGTTAGAAAAATAGGACGCATTCTGCGTTTGCCTGCTGCAATGGCAGCATTAAGGAGTGTCATTCCATTTTTTGTTCTCAGTTCTTCTGCATAGTCAATCAGGATAATACCATTGCGGACGACAATACCCATAAGGCTCATGATGCCCAGGAAAGTTGTCAAGCCAAAGGGGTAACCCGTAATCAATAAGCCAATGGCTGCACCAATGATGCTTAAGGGCATCGTCATCATTACCAGCATGACCAGCCGTGTTTTTTTGAATTGAAAAAGGAGGATTAAAAAAATAAGCACCACGCCAGCAAATAAAGCTTTGGCTAACGGTATGTAGTTTTCAACTTCGCTTTCTTCTTCTCCGCCATAGGTTAAAGAAACTTGTTCGGATTTAGGTAATTTTTTGATTTCTGTCTTTAAGTCCGATAGCACTTTGTAGGGTAGCGCGTCCCGTTTCACATCGGCACGAACGGTGATGGTCTTAGTTCCATTTCTGCGAATAATTTGTCCTTCGCTCCAGTCGTTACTAATTTTCGATACTACCTGCCTTACCGGAACGGTTGCCGTTGTTAACAGGGATGTTACATTTTGATTGGCAATATCATCAAAGCTGTTTTTTTGTTGCGGTTCATTCATCAGCTTGATGGCAACCGGATAATCACTCTCCCATACCGTACCAATTGGTATTCCTGACATAGCCGCAGCAAGTGAAGTTGCCACTACGCCTTTGGTCAGTCCTAAGCGGTTGGCCGTTTCGTCATTTACCTGAACGCTTATGCCCTGTCGGGGATTCAGATAATCGGTTCTTGCCCAGATTATGTTTTCATTTTTTTCCATAACTGCCTTCACCTGTTCAGCCAGTGCTTTGATAGTATCTTTGTTGTCTCCGCCAATACGCACTTCAATGGGGGCCGTGGTGCTGAGCATATCCAACTGCTTCATTCGCACATACGCATTTGGAAAATGGTCTTTATACTTTGCTTCATATTCGCCCAAAAGGGCAACAGCGTCATCTTGGGTTTGAGTGTTGACGACTAACTGGGCATAATTTCTTGACGGAAAATTGGGTGCATAGGTGGTGTGAAAGCGCGGTGAACTTGTTCCAATAAATGCCGCTACATTCATCACGCGCTTATCTCTCATAAGCATCTGTTCCAAACTGTCTGAGACAAAAGCAGTTTGTTCAAGTGTGCTGCCTTCAGGTAAATATATTTCTACTGCAAACTGGTTTCTTTCCACTTTCGGAAAAAGCTGGCGCGGAAGAAGCGCAAAAATTACCACGCCTAAAACAACAGACAATGCACCGGCCAACATTGTAATTTTTGGGAAACGAAATGCTTTTTCTAAAGTAGTGTCATAAATTTCCTGGGCCCAATCCAACAAAGATTTGCGTCCTTGTTCTTTGTTATCCTTTTTAATTCCATGCTTGATAAAAATATAACTGAGGTAAGGGACAAGGAGTACCGCAACCAATAATGAAGTAATCAATGCAACTGCAATGGTTACCGGTAAAGAGCCAACAAAATCAAAGACCATTCCTTCCAGAAAAAATACCAAGGGAACGTAAGTGGCGATAATAGCCATAGTTGCCGTAAATACCGGAACAAAGAGTTCCTGCGCACTTTTCCATGCCGCGTTCCAGGGGGTATTATTATGGTCTAATTTTTCTATATGTCCATCTAATACAACAATGGCATTGTCAACGACCATTCCTAATACCACAATCAACGCTGCCAGCGATACAGTGTGTAGTTCTACACCCAATCCATACAAAATACCGAGCGTGATAAAAATTGAAACCGGAATAGTAGCGCCTGCAACGGCTGCCACCCGGAAAGGCAGTAAAAGCATGGTAACTATGATTACTGCTATGATGGCAATGAAAAATTCTTTCAGGAAGTGTGTGATGGAGTACCCTACGGCCTGCGGCATGTCCGCAATTTTTGCCATCTGAACATCCGGAGAAATTTTTCTTTTAAGTATTTCCAGGGTCTCATCCACTTCTTTGCCAAAGGCAACAATGTTATTTCCAGGTTGCATCTCCAAAGAAATCAGTAAACTGTTGGCCCCGTTGTTTTTAATATAGGAGTCGGGCTTTGGATATTCTCTTACCACCCTGGCTATATCTTTAACTCGAATAATGTTGCCAAGCGGATCGGTATAAACAATCTGGTTTTTAATGTCTTCTTCTGTGTTGTAAGTGGTGGGCACGTGTATAGGAGCTATGAGTTCCCCGTTGTCCAATTCTCCTCCATAATAAACAGCGCCTTCCAATTGCGCTGCTGCCAGCACACTCAATGGCTTTACGCCATAATAAGCCAGCTTGTCATTGTCGGGATAGATGGTAATTTGTTCCTGAACTAATCCGAAGCGATTAACTTTTGAAACCGCTTTTATTTTACGCAACTCGGTTTCAATTACTTTCAATTCACGATCAAGTTCTTTGTAGGTTTTGTTATCCGATCGTACGGTAAGCAATATCGCTGAAGTGTTTCCAAAGTCGTTGTTTGCAATTAACGCTACAACCTGGGGCGGTAATTGTAGTTTAAGTTCATTAAGTCCGAATTTTATTTTATCCCAAAAACCATCAGGATCCTTCACGTTATTATTGACTTCAACAAAAACAATTAACATTCCTTCCTTCGAAATGGAATACGTTTTTTCACGATTGACTTCCTGAAATCCATATAAAAAGCTTTCTACTTTAGTAGCAAGTTGATCTTCCACTTGTTCAGAATTTGCTCCGGGATATACACCAATAATTAAGCCCTGACGAATAGTGAATTCAGGAAATTCATTTCTTGGCATCACCATTAATGAGAATATGCCCAATGCTACCAGAATACCTGTGAGAATGATGGCTATTTGCTTATGCTTCATAGCCAACTCTATGATATTAGAATTTTTCTTTACCATTATTAGTCGATGATTTTAACCGATTTGCCGCTGCTTAATTTTTGTTGTCCGGATCTAATAATGTTAGCGTTTTGAGGTATATCGCCCTGTATCAAAACCTTGTTGTCTATCAAGGCAATAGTTTGCACTGATATTTTTTCGGCTTGTCCGTTTTTTTCGATGTAAATAAACTGCTCTCCGTTTGTATCTTTCTGAAGGGCTTTATTGGAAACCAATAATCCTGAACGGTTATCTTTTAGCTTAGCTTCGACTGAACAAATCATTCCAGGTTTTATATCACCTGCCGTGTTCTGAACCTCTATTTTTACAGGATAAGTATGTGATAAGATATTGGCCGAAACACCGATTTCTTTTACCATTCCTGTCACGGTTTTATTAAGTGCGGTGATGCCTACATTAGCAGATTCGCCCCTCTTAAAAAGACTTATTTCATTTTCCGAAACAGGTATCTTAATGAAAACCGTTTGTATGTTTAACAACTCGATAGCTGTTGTTGTAGGCACAACATTCATACCCGGCTGCACATAATTTTTGCCTATAACACCGCTTGCAGGTGCAAACAGGCTTGCATCGTTTACACTTTTTTGAGCAATAGCTACGGCTGCTTTTGCCTGTGTTACACCGGTCTCTACCTCTACCCATTTTATTTCGGGGAGTGTGCCATTTTCTTTCATCGGCTTTAATCTGTTGTAAGCATCTTCCGCCTGTTGCTGTTTTGCCAAAGCCGCCTGATAAGCATTTTGAGCCGTGAAAGCATCTACCTTTGCCAGCAATTGTCCTTTGCGCACCTCTTGTCCTTCCTCTACAAAAATTTCAGTTACAGTTCCCATTGTAGCAAAGCTTAAAGCAGTTGTTTTTTGGGCTTCGACCACACCAGAATAGTTCGATTGAACAAGCCCTGAGTAAATGGTTCCTTGTTCTGTTTCAACATTTACTTTCCCATTGCTATCGGCTACTGATGTATTTTCACTATGGGTACAACTTGCCAATACAAGCATTCCTGCTATTGTTAAGTGATTTATCGTGTTCATTATCTTCTTTTTTTACTATTGGACTAAAAAGGTTTATTGGTCGAAGTTTGTTGTAAAAAAAATGCTTCAGGAAAAGCATCGAAATCCCTTATCATAATACGTTTTTTTATGGCTACAGTAACGGGCTGACTAAAAAGTCGAGACTGCGTCTTATTTTTTTGGGTACCTATCAGCGTTAGTTAGCGTATATGCAAATCCAGAGGCTTCAAATTACTTTTTAATCAGTCCCTTACCTATTTATTTCTTCTCACTGTCTTGCCATAAAATTTTTACAGATTCTTTAAGTCGTTCAACATCTTGTTTAAATTCCCTTTTGAACGATTCGTTCGTTACCGCTATGGAGTCTGCAACCTGCTGCATATTTTTATCTAATTTGTCGTAATGCTGATCTAATATTTTCTTTTGGGCATTTAGCTCTTGCTGTAGTTTATCAAGCCTTGCTTTTAGTTTTTCTCTTTGCGACCTGTCCGATTTTTCGATTTTCAATTTCAATTCATCTATCTGCTTTTGAGTTTCATCAATTAAGCTGTCAGATTCTATTTTAAACTTGTTCCATTCTTCTTCGCTTTTTATGATAACTTCTTCACGAGTATCTTTCGCTGCTTCTTTTATTTCTTGGCCGGATTCGTTTAGGTTTTCTTTTGCATTTTCAAGATGCTTTTTGGAATCGCTTCCGCAGCCGCCAAGAATTATTGCCGTCAATATTCCTGTGGTTGCTATACTAATTATTAAATTCATAAAGTAAAATTTTAAATTTTAACAAACACTTTTATTGACTTACTTACGGGTGCAATGAGCTATCCGAGTGCTTTAAAAGCTTTTTTCAGGTGGTCATATACCACACCAATTTCATCTTTAAAAGCTTCCAGCTTTAAGTCCGTTTCTTCCTTCTTTTTGTTAAGGGGTTCAATTATAGAATCAATTTTTTTTCGTGCTTCAAATAATCCTTCCTTAAAATTTTCGCTTATTTCTGATCTTTTACCTTTTATGTTTTGCTCAAGTATCTCTAATTGTAATCTTACTTTTTCTGAATAAATTGAGAACAAGATCGATAGATTTTGAGCAGCGGGGTTCTTTCTTATTTGGTTTTCTGCGTTTTCTACTGCACTAAGGATATCTTGCTTACTGGTTTCAAAAAGATCCCCAGCGCTTTCCCTCAACTTGCTGTCGAGTTCATCTAATTTAAGGATAGTAGTTTTTGCCCATTCGCTGTTTTCTTCATACTCTGTAGCAAACCATGTTTTCAAATCGTGTATTTTTTGTTTCAATTCCGCCTTAACTTCATTTACCTTGTCTTTGGCTTCAGCTCTACCTAGCGACAATTGTACTGCTAATAAATCCAATTCTTGTTGGTCTTTTACTAGCTGTTCCGCAACCTTTACTAAGATTGGTCTCTGATTTTTTGTTGAATTTTTCATTTGCTTTTATTGTTAATTAAAAATGAAATTTTAGACTGTTTACATCGTAATGTTTTCATTTAAGTGTGCCAGGAATACAAAATAGATTTAAGATTTTTTTCCAATGCCCTTTATTAATATTTCAATCAGCAAATCTGCTTTGTCTGCCAGATCCTTGTTCTTGTTATGAGTAATGATGTCCATTTCTATCCCTCTGATGCAGCTTACTAAAAGCTCGCTTAACGTGTCTATCTCAGTTTTTATTTCATTAGTAAACAACTTGCTCTCAACACCTTTTGTCAGAATAGAACTTATCAGTAGTTTTTCTTCATTGTCGTACCTGTTTCGCAGGTTGGTAAATCCTTTATTAACTCTTCCCTGTAAATCATTTTTAATCGCAATACTGTAGAGATTGGTTTTATCTCTTAATATTTTGACTTTCGTTACAATGTATGCCTTTAGCATACTTACAGCATCTGCCTGCTTATTTACGGAAGTTTTAACAGCTTGAAAAAACTCATCTATTTCCAGGTTGATGACCTTATCGAATATTTCTTCTTTGTCTTTAAAGTAATAGTACAACGTGCTTTTGCTTTTGCCCGCTGTTTGGGCAATATCTTCCATTGTGGTTTTCTTTAAACCATATTGTTGCATTAACTTTTTAGCCCCGTTTATTATATCCTGAATTATGATTTCGTCTTTTTCCATAATCAAACTATTCGACTAAAACAGTATTTTGGTCGACAAATCTAAATGGAGCATTTTGTATATGCAAATCTTCCTGAATTTTTTTGAACCTGAATTTGCAGTGGTGGGAATTAGCCCTCTTTTTCCGTATGACTAATAATGTGTGGGGGAGTATGCGTGGCAACCGCTACTGTACGGCTTTTAGAAACTCGTTACTTAGCGGTGAAACACTTGGCCCGAAATAATGAGTGAGTTTTCCCTGCTCGTCAATTAAATATTTACTGAAATTCCAATCCGGTGCATGTCCATTCCAGCCGTTTTCTTTTCTATCGGTAAGCCATTTGAAAATGGGTTGCTGTTGCTCGTTTTTTACCACAACCCCCTTTTTTGCAAGTGGAAATGTCACCCCGTAATTTACCTGGCAGAATTGTGAAATATCTTTGTCATCACCTTTTTCTTGTTCCGCAAAGTCATTTGCCGGAAATGCAAGTATCGTCAATTTTTTACCCAATTTTTCGTGTAATGATTGTAGCTCGGCATATTGCCCGGTATAACCGCAGTTTGAAGCCGTATTCACCACCAAAACTTTCTTTCCTTTAAAATCTGAGAAGTCAGCCTCTTGTCCATTATTCAGAGTGGCTTTCAGTTCATAGAAGGATTTTGGTGGTTCCAGGCTTTTTTCGTTGTGTAGTATTGTTCCGTTTTTGCTGATTCTTCCAAGTTTGCGCACAACCGGATATAAGAATCGCAGTATCTTTTGTAGTAATGTTTCCGTCTTCATAATCTTTGGTAAGAGTTCATTAATCCATATATCCAACAATTCAAACTCTGAAATGTTTTATCCAACTCTGAAACTTCTTTCACTAAAAGCAGGAATGGTTGGTTCGGCTTCGTAGAAATATTTTATTTCATCACTACTTTCCATAAGTCCCAAACTGTATAGCACAGGCACGAAATGGTCAGGGGTGGGCGCAGCTAACTTGCCTAACTTATGGCTGTTTGCGTAGTCAATGATATTAGCAAAGTTTCGGTCATCAACTTGTTGCTTAATCCATGCGTCATATTCTACTTCCCAACCATAAGGGGTCCTATCATTGTAACGCATTTTTTGTCCGGCTAATGGCAAATTATGGATGAGTGCTCCGCTGCCAATAATCAACACACCTTTGTTGCGCAATGATTTTAGCTGTTTGCCTAATTCATAATGATATTCAGGCTTGGCATAATAGTCAATGCTCAATTGAAAGACGGGAATGTTGGCTTCAGGAAATAAGTGCATCAGCATAGGCCACGCTCCGTGGTCTAAACCCCAATCGGTTGTTTCGGAAATAGAGGGAGCTAATTGCTTTACTTCATGAGCAACTTCGGGCGAACCTTTAGCTTTGTAATATACCTTGTAGTATTCTTCGGGGAAGCCGTAATAATCATAAATCTGTTTTTGGTCGGGCGATATGTTTACGAATGTTCCTTTTGTACACCAATGAGCCGACACAACTAACGCAGCTTTTACGTCATAATTTTTTTGCAAGTCTTGTCCTAATTCAAACAACTTTTGCCAAAACGCTCTCTCGCTTCTGGAAACAGGAATATCCATCGGGTTGCCGTGCGATGTAAACAACACGGGCATCTTCCTGCTTTGGATAGGAAGTGCATCAGTAAAATTTTTAAATCCAGCCAATGTTCCCATAGCGGTTAGTGCTAATAATGACTTAATAAATTGGTTGCGCTCCATTAAAATAAATTATGCCTTGGGTTGAATTGGCACCTTCTTATACCTGCCCCATACAATAAAAAGTGCAATTGTTCCTAAAATCGAATTAACAGGTAATAACTCGTATTCGCCTTTGGATACATGATATATAAAAGCAAATACCATAACTATAAAAAGTCCTAATGCCGCCAATGGCGTAAGCAATGGTCTGATGCGCAACAATGAAGGCAGCAAAAGCCCGATACCTCCCAACAACTCCGATGCACCAATAAACCTGACCATCCCAGCGGAAAAATCATTTACCCATGACATGGATTTGGCAAGCTCTTCTACAGGTTGGGCTGATTTCATAGCACCTGCCATTAAAAACATAAGTGCTAATAATACCTGTGCAATCCATAATGAGATGTTGAGCGCTTTACTCTTATTTGTTGAAGTCATATTTTTCTATTTTTTGTTAAAAAAAGAATTTAAAAATTGATTTACTGAAGTTGGCTTTCTCCCAAGAAGTTTCGTCAAATCAGTAGTAGGCACATTCATAGTATTTGCGGCAAAAGCCACAGCAAAAGCTGAGAACATGCGGGCATACATTTCCGGAACACCATACTTTAATAACGTTTGGATATATACATCAGGTTCGGGTGAAACATAACTGATTGAAACCCCTGTGATGTCAGTGATGTAACCGGCAATTTCATGAAACGACACGGGTTGCTCTATACCGATATTATAGGTTTTGTTTTCGTGTCCGGTTGTGGTAAGCACATTGGCCAGGGCCTCGGCAATTTCGTCACGTAGCACAAAATTGATTTTACCATTACCGGCTGGAACAAAAATGGTTTTTGTGTCCACAATATTCTTTCCTATGAAGTCCATCAACATGTCCAGGTAAAATCCGTTTTCAAAAAGAGTATAGTTGATGCCGGATTCTTTCAGGTATTTCTCAGTTTCCACATGGTCTTTGGCAATAAACCAAAGTGGCGAGGTTGGGTCGTCATGGGTGCGAATGAATCCCGTATATATAATGTGCTTTACGCCATTTTCTTTAGCCGCATTAATTGCATTGATATGATGGATTGCACGACTTTTGGTCATTTCGCTTGAAGAAATGAGTAGCATGGTTTTCACGCCTTTTGTGGCTTGCAGTAATGAGGTGTAATCGTCATAGTTCCCGATTTTTACATCTATGCCTTTTGATTTGAGGGTTGCTGCTTTATCCGCGTTACGGGCTAATGCTATAATGTTGTCTTTTTTATGCTTAGCCAAGAGGAAATCAATTGTTGCCGTGCCTAACTGACCCGTTGCTCCGGTTATCAATACTTTGTTCATCGTTTATTTTTTTTTTGAGTTTATTTGATATTGAACAAAGATACTTACATTTGCTATACTTTAGTAACCGATATACAAGAGTATAGCGCTATACTCTTGTATAGTAATTGTAAATACAAAGGATATGAGCAGATTATCAAAATTAGAGCAGGTCAAGAATTGTTCAGGAGAGTTTGTGTTAGCCGTAAACGACACAATGAATGTGTTGAACGGTAAATGGAAACTCCCGATAATCGGTTCGCTACTCTATGGCAAGAAGCGTTTCAAGGAATTGGAAAGGGAAATCCCTAAGATTACACCTCGTATGCTTTCCAAAGAATTGAAGGATTTAGAAGTCAACGGAATTGTAACCCGCACAGTTTATGCTTCCATTCCCGTAACCGTTGAGTATGAACTGACCAAATCCGGGAATTCACTAAAAACTGTTTTGGAGGTAATGGTTGAATGGGGTTTACAGCATCGAAAAAGGTATATCGGTAAAAAGGAGAAGGCTCTATAACTCAATACTCTACCGGATAAGGGAGTGGTATTTTGTAAGGAACTTTTGAACTATTGTACTTTTTAGTTCAAGCCAATTGAAGAGAACAATTCCAGCAACAGCGCATCCAATTCCAAGAAAAACATCAAGTAAGTAATGATGGCGTGAGTATACTGCCGCAAACCAAATACCTATTGCTACTATACCAAAGAAGATGTTCATCATGCCAATCTTGTATTTCAGTCCATAATAAAATACAATTAAAGGATAGGCTGAGTGAAGGGAAGGCATGGCTGCAAACACATTAGAACTTTTCGAATATAATGCGGCAAAAACCGGCACTCCGGTAATTTGATCAAAGGACGATAAAGCAGCCACATTACCAGGTGTGTGTGGAATAAAATGAAATCCAATATTTTCCACGTACCAGGGCGGGGCTGCGGGGTACAGATAATATATAACAAAGCCAATTAAATTAACCACCAGAAAAGTGAGCGAGAATTGTAGAAAAGCAAGCCTGTTCTGGATAAAGAGATAAACAGCAAATGCTAATGGCACTGGTATCCAACACAGGTAGAACAGTCCGGCCAATAAGTCAAGGAATAGGCGGCCATTGGCTTTAAAGTATTCGTTGGGCGTGAGTAAGGTACCTTCTCTATGAATTCCAAATAGTGCTTTTTCTGCATTGTAAAGACTTTCAATATGTACGGTATTGAAGAGGTAATTAGGGAAAGCCTTCATACTGTCGAAGAGTACCCAAAACACTATAAAGATGAGAAAGCCCAATATTAATTTCCGAGTCTGAAATGATGAAAAATAGAGGGCATTGAATATTCCCACGAGCACAATTTGATCGGCTTTAAATCCAATAATAATATAAGCCAATACCAAATAGGCTATTGAACCTGAGGCTACCGCTGCTACATCTTTGACTGAAAACAGGGATTTGGACGAACCCACAGACGACTGTTTCACAACTATTAAAAGTCTGATCGAAAAATTTTGTCCCAAAAGGAAGAACTCACGCCATATCCTTTCGTGGCATCAGTATAATGATGAAGCATGTGATGTTGTTTTAACCTCTTCCAAAATGAACTCTTAAAATTAGCATGATGCAAAGCATAATGCGAAATGTCGTAAAATAAATATCCCGAAATAAAGGCTGAAAAAAAAGGATACAAATATTGAGTTGGTAACATGGCATTAAATAAAAAGTAAAAGCCGGTTGCCAATGGAATACTGACAGAGGGAGGCAAGACCAATCGTTTGGAATCATTAGGGTAATCATGATGTACACCATGAAAAATAAAATGCAGCCGTTGGCCCCAATTGGATGCAGGTACAAAGTGAAATACAAACCGATGTAAAATGTATTCCGTAAAAGTCCAGACAAACAGCCCGCCCACAATCGCCAGCAGAAAGTCTGTGATTGCAGCCACAACAAAGCCTTTCCAGCCGAAATACAAAATTACGGGAACATAAATAAACAACGGGACCGAAAAATGCACTTTGGATAAGGCTTCCATCCAGTCACGCTTAAACATTCGCTGCGACTCAGAAGAATTAGATATAAATTTTTTTTCCATCTTTCTTCGCATTACTTGTTTATCTATTAGTAAAGTACTCAATTATCCGAAATAGCGAGAACTAGATCACATACAAGAAATTCGGCTTGCCAGTCTATCTTTCAAGGTTTAAAACGCGTGATTACTTCCTTTCCCGTATCAGTATCTGTGCCTGTTATTTCCACATAAACCACATGCGGAAACCAAAAAGTTCCACCCTCAATGCTTACAAATACTCGATTCAAAATGCATAGTTTATCCCCAATCAGGGTGTATGCTTTAAAAGTCTTGTCCTCATTTGACCGCTTCAGATAAAACACATACTTTTTGTAAGACACAAAACGTAATTCGTAAAGGTCATTATTGATTTCTGTGTATTTTAATCCATACGCATAATTCTTTTGAATTAAGGATAGCTCCTTATGAGTACCATCCTCTGCAAATCGAATCCAGAATACGTGAACAGGTTCCGCTTTATTTAAAGATCCATCACGCTCCCTATTTAGGGCATAGATAATTGTATTTATATTTGGTGTACGCTGAATATAAAACAACATATCCTTAATACCGGTGGGTTTTGGGAAAGAATCATTTTCTGGTAAATGGTTTCCCAGCGGCATTTCAATTCCTGAATAAGCCAGTTGGTTGACAAGTATAATTGTAAAGAGTAAAAAAAATTTCATTTGTTAACTCATTTTCTCAAGAGCCTTGCGTGAATCTCTCAGGCGATTTATTGCCGTAATATTTGTGAGTATGGCAAGCACGGTTATTGGGATTGTAAAAATTGAAATCGACTCAAACACCTGGAAGGGAATACCTGGGATAAAAAGTTTGTAATCTCCAATGTAATTACCAATTATACCACATAGCAAAGCAGAAACACCAAGTAAAACTACTCGCTCAGGGCGTTGCATTAACCCTCCTTTGCATTCGATGCCCAGCCCTTCTGCCCTTGCCCTTACGTAACTTACCATCATTGAACCAATTAAACCAATAAATGCAAATAGTGAACTTAAAAAATAGTGATGCCCAACTAAATAATAACAAATACCCAGGAAAGTGACCAACTCCGAATAACGATCTAACACCGAATCAAACAAAGCACCATACTTTGAACTCATATTTCCCATACGAGCCACCTGTCCATCCAACATGTCAAACAAACCCGCAAAAAGGATCATTGCCCCGGCCCAACCAACAAAGGACAAATCTCCCCGATTACCCGCCTCCGCGCCAAAAACAAATATAATGGCCACTACGATATTCATTAAAAAACCAATCGTAGTAACCATGTTTGGTGTTAATCCCATTTTTATTAACAGCCTTACAAATGGATTTAAGATAAAATATATTATCTGCTGTAGCTTGTCACGCAAAGGCATATTTGAAATATTCTATAAAGTCAAAAGTCAAACTTAAATCTTGCTCGTATTCCCCACTCTGCAACATTAGGGTGGTTCAAATAAGATAGCCGCTTCACTAAGTCTACCCTGAAGAACTTAAAAACATTTGCAATTCCTATACTGGCCTCCATGTAGGGCTCCCCCTCCAACGAATACGTTTCCGGAATTCCATCAACTGTTGTAGGGAATTGCATCAGGCCATTAGAATCGGTAGGAATGTTTTCATGCCGAATACCACCAAACAATACTTTAAAGGTAGCTACTTCACGTAATTTGAGTTTCTTTAATAATGGAACCTTATTGAAGAAGAAACCATTGAAATAATGATCGAAGTGAATACTCACATACTGATCACTTACAAACTCCAAAAAGTTCATCAAGTTGTAGGACTGAAGCTGGTAAGAGTATGTTTGGTTGGCTCGGTGAATTGTAAGAAGGGGATATGGCACGATTCCGAATATGTATCCTCCCTCCGCAACAATGTCGGTGTAACCAAGTTGTGAAAAGTAAAATCGTTTATAAATATTAAGCGAAACGTTCTGATAGTTGTATTGACCACCAAGCATTCCTTCGATACCGTTGATCAATCGAACTGTAATAATCGGGTATTTATTGGGAATTGGGATACGATAAAGTTTGCCTTGATAAAATTGCTCCTTCGGAGCCCAGCGTAATTCAAGTGAAACCTCAGAAGTCACTATCTCTGAAACAGGTTGGACCCCATTTGGCTGCTCAATATTAAAGCTTAGTCCTCCTGCAGCTTGCTGAGCCCAGTTCTTTACTCCGACACGGTAAGAAAAGTGATTTTTGAATTCATGCCAGTAATCTACATTCCATATATCGTTATACAACCATTTATCGTTCACACCTCTTTTAAAAGAAAGCAGAAAGTTATCCTCTTGAACAAATTGAAGTTCCTGACCAGGAATCTTTGTATCATGCTGGTAGCTTAACCGGATGGACCTTATAGGAAATTCCAGAGGAGACCTTTTTGTAAAAGAATAGGTCCCTCCGAGATAATATTTCCATCGTTCGTCCTTAAATCCATAAGCCACATAGGACTCGAAGTACAAACGATTATTAAATTTAGGAGTTGTGCGACCACCCACGCGCAACCGAAAACCCTCAACGGGGTTAAAACTATAAAATGTATTAACAGGTCCGAGTTCCCAAGGTCCAAATCCCTTGTAACCTGCCAACAGAAGGGTAGCAATATTCATCGTTCTGCGAAACGAAGGGATTTTCTGTAAACTATCAATATTAGCATATACCTTCGATTCCGCTACCGTCAATGAATCGTGCCTGTTTGATGCCCAAAACTCATCATCTTTTTCCCGTTCTTCATTCAATACCACCTCCTTACCCCTTTGATACATACTATCGGGCAGCGGTAAGTTTATTTCAAAATCCTTTATGGATATAGTTCGCTCTCCGAAGATTCCTCCACCTCCCTTGGATAAGGAAAAGTCGGCCATCATAGTGCTCTTGGTGAGATGATAGCGTTCATCTTTGCTTCTCTCAAAATTCTGGATGATGTGCAACTCACGTACCCAATTCAGGTTTATATTTTTATTAACACCCATTTCCACGCGCTGCACTGCGTAGCGGTCATCCATGGTTATATAAAGCATTCCTTGAAACAAGAAATCGGTATCATTTCTTGGCACAAAGGTAAGCTCGTAGAGCATCACACTGTTCACCATCACGGTATCACTAAGATAGAACTTGTAGAATAATGGGGAGACCTCGGATATAGGACTTAAAAACTGGTTAGTAAGAATGGAAATATTGTTGTCATAAATATTAATATCCTGATACAGGTAATTCAGGTAGGTACTTAAACCCTCGTTGTCGATATAGTCTTCAAAACTAACTTTTTTATGGGCCACAATCAGCGAATTCTCTGCCTTAGGATTCTTGCGGTAATAATTTCTTGTAATCGTCTCTTGTAAATATATGGGAAGCAAGGATTTTCCTTCAATTTTGGCGGTATCAATATTCTCAAAAAAGAACTTATACTTCTTATACAATTTTTTTTCTTTCAGTTTCTCAACCAAACTGCTCAGTGAAAATTGTAGTTTCTCATACTGCTCATATTCTACATAGTCATACGCCTGAATTTGATTTTTTTCTTTGTTGTCAATTACATTCCTGATCAGGTCAACTGCTGGATTATTTTTGTTTCGATATTTCTCCTTCTCTCTACCTGATTTCACAACAACTTCTTCAAGTATTACAGATTCACTCTTTAATGCTATGTTGATCACCTGGGTTTCCCCTCTTCGCAGTGCTCGAATCACAGGTTCGTACCCCACGAAGGAAAATTGTATTTGAGTGTATGGTTTATCGGTGGATATTCGATACTTGCCCTGAGGGTCAGACGTAACACCAACATTAGTTCCGGTAAAAAAAATATTTACATAAGGTAGCGGTTCTTTTGTTTCGCTATCACGCACCACCCCAGTAACAATAGTTTCTTGTGCCAAAACGTGCCCAGCCAAGAAAATAAAAAATAAAGTTAAATATGCTCTTCTATTCGATCTCACCATACAATCTTAATTAAATACAAATTTCCGCTGGAAGAAATAACTATAACTCATACCCATAAATACCGCCACAACAATCTTTGACAAAGCATAGTCAACAGCAGCGAACTGAGTTAAAAAATAAATACATGCTGTAGTTAAGAGGATATGGCCAATCCACACAATGAAGTATTTCAACACCTGTGCAGGAATTTTCTTTTTAGTCGCTTCAAATACCCACCCACGTCCCAGTAAAAAGTGGGTAATTGCACCTGAGATGCTGCCTGCTATACTGGCCGCGAGATACCAAACCTGAAAAAATTCAGCGAGCACTAAGGTCATTGCAAAATCAACCCCAAACGCAATGAAAGAGGCGAACTGAGCTTTTATATATTTATATATGCCTTTCATCAAATCAGTTTAAGAGCCAAAGCACCTTGAACAACACCATTGGCGCAAATGCCTGCTATTACATCATCTATCATTACACCCCATCCTCCCGGAAATTTCTCTGCTCTTTTGATATAGAAGGGCTTCACGATGTCAAAAAAGCGAAACAATACAAAAGCCATCGCGATATATCTCAAAGCAAATGGAAGAAACAGCAGACTTATTGCCATTCCAGCCACCTCATCAATCACTACTTTACTACTGTCCTTCCCCCAATCCGCCTCGACCACGTTTGCTGACCATACTCCAACTACAAAAATGAGAAGCGTGGTTACCAATGCGCCAACGCCAAATCCATCCACGCCCAGGGCATACCAACCTACACACCAAACCAAAGCCGCCCAGGTACCGCCACCTTTTAGGTAGCCTATGCCCAGTACTGAACTGACCAGTTTGTGAATTGACATTACAGCGACTCGACCAGATCCTGATAGTAATCCAAGCCCAGGTGGGTTATTAAATCCTCGCCCATGATGTGACGAAGGGTATTTTGAAGCTTCATCAATTGCTTGAAAATATCATGCACCGGTGGCAAACCCTCTGCAGTCTGTGGTGACTTAAAATAAAATGACAACCACTCCTGAATACCACTCATATTAGCTCGCTTGGCTAAATCCATAAAAAGCGCGAGGTCAAGTACGATTGGTGCTGCAAGAATGGAGTCTCTGCACAAGAAATTTATCTTGATCTGCATATGATATCCCATCCATCCGAAAATATCAATGTTATCCCAACTCTCCTTGTTATCTCCATGAGGAGGATAATAATTAATCCTCACCTTATGATACAGGTCGCCATATAGCTCCGGGTTCTTTTCGGGTTGGAGGATTTGCTCGAGTACGCTCAGTTTCGAAACCTCTTTCGTTTTGAAATTATCGGGATCGTCCAACACCAGGCCATCGCGGTTACCAAGGATATTGGTTGAGAACCACCCGTTTACACCAAGCGCTCGTGCTTGTAAGCCTGGAGCCACAATAGTTTTCATCAACGTTTGGCCCGTTTTAAAATCTTTGCCTCCAATGGGTGTACCCGTTTCTTTTGAAAGTTCTATTAATGCCGGAATATCGCAGGTGAGGTTAGGTGCACCATTGGCATAAGGAATCCCCATCTTTATAGCAGCATAGGCATATATCATGCTGGGTGAAATAGCAGGATCATTTTTTCTCAACCCTTCTTCAAATGACTGAATGGATTGATGAACAGCTGTGGGCTCAATATACTTCTCAGTAGAGCCACACCACACCATAACCATTCGGGTGCAATTGTTTTTACTTTGAAATATTCTAATGTCTTCCATCACTGCGTATGCCAAGTCCAATTTGGTTTTTTCATTCTTAACGTTTGTGCCTTCGAGGTTTTTCACATAGGTCTTGTCAAATACCGCCTTCATAGGAATTATTTTCTCTAATTCAGACTTGATTGAACTAAGCATGGATGCCTCAACAACTTTGGCGTTCATTGCCGCTTCATATACATTATCCTTGTAGATGTCCCACCCACCGAATACAATATCGTTTAGGTCGGCCAACGGTACAAAATCCTTGATCTTTGGATACCGGTTCTCCGTACGTTTTCCTAATCGAATGTTGCCCAACTGTGTCAAGGAGCCGATGGGCTGCGCCAATCCCTTTCTCACGGCTTCTACTCCCGCTATAAGTGTTGTTGCCACTGCACCAAGGCCGGGTATGAGTACACCTAGTTTTCCTTCTGCTTCACGTATTTGTTCTTTCATAATTTTAACATTTAAATCCAGTTGTGTTTTTGATACCATTGTAAAGTTTGCTTTAATCCATTTTCAAGTTTATAGGTTGGCTTAAATCCAATATCATTTTTTAGCTCCGCTATGTCGTAATACCAATTGGCTGCTGTTAGTTCCATTAACTTTTCCCTGTTTAGGGCTGGTGTTTTACCATTCCAGGAATACAAGGTCTCCAGCAGGCCTGCTACAATTTTTATCATTCCAAATGGCAAGTGTATCTTGAGCGTGCGTTTACCCAGCACCTGCTTTGCAATATTTCCAAGCGCATACCGATCATAGGAATCTCCATCTGTGAGGTTGTAAGTCTTTTGAACTAAGGATGATTCCAAAAGTTCTATGGTAACGTTTGCCAAATCCGTTACATGAATAAAACTCAATTGCTGAGACGAATTTCCAATATATAATTCAAGTCCCCTGCTTATCGCTTTTAATATTATGAATATATCTTGCTCTCGAGGACCATAAACAGCCGTTGGTCTTATTACTATTAAAGGAAGGTTGAATTCCGCCAAATACTGTTCAGCCTTTAACTTACTGATTCCATAAGACGTAACTGGATTGGGCTTTATTTCAATCTTCGCCCCTGACTGGGGCCCCAGCGCTGCAAGGCTACTGACAAGAATAAATTTCTTCAGGTCCAAACCCGACTCTTGTGCTGCCATGGCCACATTTTTTGCATACTGCGCATTAATCATCTCGTACTCTTCCTTTCTTCTTGCTTTTGTAGAGCCGGCAGCGTGTATTATATAATCATATTTGTTCGTTCTGAAATTCTCTTCCAATTGGGTTGGGCAGCTCAGATCAGGGTAGGTAAAAGTGACCTGTGATGTTTTGAGATGGTCTATCTTGCTGGATTGCCTGACCGCAGCAAATACTTCAAAATTATGTTCAAGGGCTGCTTGTATCAGATGATAGCCCAAGAAACCACTCGCTCCAGTTATTAGAACCCTTTTACTCATAATGATTTCTCGAATATTCTATATCGCTTGTAGGGCACACCATTAATTTGCAAAAGAGCCCGGTTCATCAATTCATTGTTCTCCAACACCCAACTGGCTTCAGCCATCTTAAAATTCTTCTCCCTGTAGGACTTTATTATTTGGCCATAAAAGCATGCCTCAATTCCCATCTTGCGATAGTCCTCTAATACACCCAGTGCAATAATGCGCAAAGCATTTATCTTCTTACGCTGAAAGAGCAGTTTGAACAATCCAAAGGGGAGCAATCTGCCTTTCTTGATTTTTATAAGGATTTGATTAAGGTCTGGGATCGCTAATGCAAAGCCAATAAACTTCCCCTCATATTCTGCTACCAGACAAAAATCCGGATCCAACAGCAGCTTCATATCCTTGGCCAGGTAATCAAATTCATGGTTCGTCATTGGAACGAACCCCAAATTTTTGTCCCATGCAGCATTATAGACTTCACGGATTTTGGCTGCCTCTTCATTAAAGTTCTTTAAGCTCACGTTGCGAATAGTAACTCCCCTGTTTTTTAATCGCGCCTGAAGAGTATTAATCAGTCTCAAAGGTTTATCATCATAACCTTCTACTCCAAACGCATATGCTAACAAATCCGCCTTCTTTCTAAAACCGAATCCCTCTACCAAGTCTCTATAATAGGATGGGTTATAGGTCATCATGATTGTTGGAGGACTGTCATATCCATCAACCAACAAGCCGCAGGTTTCATTGGTTGAAAAATTAGTTGGACCAATGAGTGTATTTGCCCCCTTATTTTTTAACCATTCGCTTGCCTCGCTAAAAAGATGGGCCGCTACATCCTTGTTATTCTCGCAATCAAAAAAACCAAAAAAACCATCATTTGCTTTATTAAAGATGTTGTGGTTACTATTTGATATTGCCGCAATCCGGCCAACTATTTTTTCATTGCGATATGCAAGAAATGCCTGTACCTGAGAATGTTCATGGAATGGATGCTTGCCTGGCGTCAGTAAATCGCGTTGAGCCACAAATAGCTCAGGAACATAGTTCTTATC
Source organism: Cyclobacteriaceae bacterium (assembly GCA_019638355.1). Lineage (GTDB taxonomy): Bacteria > Bacteroidota > Bacteroidia > Cytophagales > Cyclobacteriaceae > ELB16-189. Next base: position 1,199,910 of record JAHBTY010000001.1, on the reverse strand, counting down.
TGCTTTGAACAGCTCATGCGGGAAGTCAATAAATGACTGGAGTTCCCTTTTGGAGTTAACGTGTACAATCTTAACACTACTCATTACTAAGCCTTTACGAGCGATATAGATGAAATTTGCTTTGAAACTTTCGCCATTTTATCGACCGCCTCTTCAATCTGACTAAATGAATGAGTAGCCATAAGCGAAAAGCGAATCAGGGAGGAATCAGAGGCAACAGCCGGTGATACTACCGGGTTAACAAAAACGCCTTCTTCCTGAAGTAGTTTTGTCATTAAGAATGTTTTATTATTATCCCTGATATAAATTGGAATAATAGGACTCTCTGTTGCACCAATATCAAAACCTTCCTGTTTTAGCAACCGTATGGCATAATGGGTATTTGCCCATAATTTTTGCATATGCTCAGGCTCAGTTTGTATAATATCGAGTGCTGCAAGCCCACTTGCTGCTGAAGCTGGGGTCATACTTGCACTGAAGATCAGCGAGCGTGCATGATGTTTCAGATACTCAATGGTGGCTCTGTCGCTGGCTACAAATCCACCCAACGAAGCCAGGGATTTACTAAAGGTTCCGGTTATAATATCAATCTGATCGGTAAGATCAAAATGAGAAGCTGTTCCCGCTCCACCCGCCCCTAATACTCCGAGGCTGTGTGCATCGTCAACAACTACGGTTCCATTATACTGCTTTGCCAGCTCAACAATTTCGGGCAGTTTGGCAATATCGCCCTCCATACTAAATATGCCATCTACGGTAATTAGCTTTATTGATTGCTCAGGCAGCCGACTTAGCTTTAGCTCAAGGTCACCCATATTGTTGTGAGCGTACTTAATTACACGCGAGAACGAAAGCCTGGCTCCATCTATAATAGAAGCATGATCGTATTCATCGAGCAGGAGGTAATCATTCCTGCCTGTCAGACATGAAAGCACTCCAAGATTAACCTGAAAGCCCGTGCTGAAAATTACAGCGGCTTCTTTGCTAAGAAATGAAGCAATTCTATCCTCCAGTTCTATATGTATGTCAAGTGTTCCGTTCAGGAACCTTGAACCCGCACAGCCGCTACCATATTTGGTTATCGCATCCTTGGCCGCTTCCTTAATCTTCGGATGATTAGTAAGACCCAGGTACGAGTTCGAACCAAACATCAGTACCTTTTTGTGGCCAATATAGACTTCTGTATCCTGAGCAGATTCGATAGGTCTGAAATACGGATATATTCCTTTTTCCTTGGCTTGATTTGCGGTCTTAAATCCTGCCACTTTTGCGCGTAAATATTGACTCATAGGTTCAAAACATTAATTTAACATCAAGAGATTATAATATGTTTTCAAACTTGGGCTTTGCCTATTTGGTTCCACCTTAAATTCCGAGGATAGTAATCAAACCCCGATATTCTCGGTCTGGCCGTACTTGAAACTTAAAAATAGAACCGATCAAACATTCACCCAGGCAACACATAAATAATACTTTTATGTTTTTATTTTTAAAAGATTTCACAAAGAAAGATAGAAATTGCTATACTTAGATGGCCACTATACTAAAGTATAGTACTATACCTTGTATAGTTTATACAAAGAACATGAGTATCTGGGTTTTAAAACATCGAAAAAGCTCCATAAAAAGTCAAGGTTCCTGGTACCTTCGGACAGTAACCAATTAACCCCATCAATGTTTATCATAGTTTGATATTTAGTTTTTGGTAGAAGTTTTCTTAGCACTATTTATTCAATTACTTTCCTGCCTTGAGTAGGTTGAGATTTTTTAATTTTTGCCCTCCCCACATTTTTTGTGCATAGTCTGTGAAGTAGCGATGAGAATCAAAAAAACAAATATTCATTTGGCTCCATTCCTTATCAGAAAGTTCCTGGCAATTTTTAAGTTCTAACTCTTCTTTGAGAAGCGCACACCAATTGAAATAATCTTCTGCCCCAAGATGCTGAGCATCAGCATCGCATATAATTTGTTCAGCAAGCGTTACTGGCTCTCCCAATCTTTTTGTAGCGAGGATCAATTTTTTAACTGAGGGCAGGTAGTTTTCAGTCAAGTTTCGCGAATCAAGAAATGTCGATACAATGGTTACACTTGCATTTTCATGATCGTCAATATTCAAACAGTATCCTGTATCGTGGAACCAGGCTGCCAGCAGAAGTTTTTCCATATCAGTCTTTGTCAACCGGTAATGTTCGCCAAGCTCATAGCAAAATTGAACAACATTAAGGGTATGATGAATAGTATGAAACTTGCAGTTTGCAGGAAGGTAATGGTTGAACAACCCGGTAACATAAAATCGGGATTCAAAAATTAATGGATTACTATCAAATTCAAATATTGACATGAGTATTTTCCTTGCCATTAGTTGATGTAATTGCAAATGAATGCGATCGTAAAATAATTTCTTTGACCAACGACAGTTCCCGCTCTGAACGTGGGCTGTAAAGCATAATGAAGTTTGATGGTATCTCTTTAAAAAAAGCCAACGGATGGAATTCTCCCCAACCTTTTACCACAATTTCCTTAGCGTCTGCCATCGGAAGAAACAAATGTAAGCTACCATCGGGATAGGGATGAATGTGACAAAATTCCCGCTCTATTACCGCATGAGGATTGATAAGTCTGACTGTTTCGGAAAGAAACAGCCCTTGTGCTCCTGATTTTGATATTATTGACGGCTTTATCTCTACAAAACTTATAGTATGTGCCCAAATCATAAGTTTGTTGTGAATGTGATGGGTTCCGTTTTGTGACAGTTGCTTGTGAGGGCTGGTCGCGGTGGTTAACGGGGTAAAATCTTCACGATCTGAAAGTTTCAATTCATTCATTTGCTTGTTCAGTTATTTTGATGCTTTAGCATTTGGATCAATAAATTGCTGACTATTTCCGGGTATCCTGCCATTAGTTCGTCATACTCTTTCGTAGAAATTCGCAGGCTATATGAAAAAACAATTGCATTCATCAACGGGAATGAGCAAAGTGAATGCATTATAATGTAGATGTGCTTAGAGTCCACATCAGAACGAATCTGTCTTTCCTGCTTTAATCTCTCGAAGTAAAGCACAAATTTGTTGAGCCCCTTTCTGTATTTTTTGCTTCTTGATGTGAGTAATTCAGGTTTTCGAATGATTTCCCGCAGCAGGAATAACATCGAATTCGCTTTGAGAAAAGTAATGAACGTGCTGATAAATCTTTTCAGTTTCAATTCCCAACTTTCATCCGGATCCTGATCCCATGTAGATAACAGGGGCATGAATCGTTCGAGTGCTTCATCGAAAATCCGCTCAAACATTTTATCCTTCGACCTGAAATAATAGTGAAGCAATGCCCGGTTGATCCCTGCACGATCTGATATCTCCTGCATCCTGGCCCCATCAAATCCTTTCGATTCAAACACCTTTCTTGCGGCCACCAAAATCGCTTCCTCCGTGGAAATGCTTGTTTCCGTATTCATTTCAATGTTTTTTTGATTTTAACATAGTGTTTTAACAATCTTGTTAAAAGTAAAATTATTCTTTTATCTTTACACCGTCAAGATTTTAGGCGACAAGTTTAGAACACGATATGAAAATCATGATTGCAAGTGATTTGAGTGAAAATTCTTTGCTCATGATTGAGGAAGGAGTCAAGCTTGCGCGGCAACTCAACGGAGCTGTTTGGATTATCCATGTGGTGGACAATACATCACAATATTCCAATCTTGCTCCAGGACTGCCTAAGGTTTGGAACTGGGAAGAAATAGAACAGTACGCAATCGAATTTCTCACCAGGGAAACGCAAAAGTATGGTGACGTTGATAAAGAAGTTATGGTCAGAATTGGAGATCCAAAAAAGGAAATAATAGAGCAGGCAACAAAGCTTGATATTTCTTACCTGATTATTGGAACACACGGTAACACAGGACTATCCCATTGGGTTATGGGGAGTAACGCAGAGTATTTGATAAGGCACGCGACTGTGCCGGTTATTGTTGTACCCTATAAAAAAGAAGCTCACTAAAATAAGTAAAGAATGATAGATGAAAAGCCAAAGAATACCGGGACAAGAAAACTTTTCGAGAGCCCCGTGCTTGAGCGATTGACACGAACGCACATTGCTGTTCCAACCTCAATACTTGTTTTGTATGCAGTTGCTCTGTTTTACTGGAGTCTCACCCATACCGCGCTAACATGGGGCATCGCTACCCTTCTTTTTTTTGCAGGATGGTTTGTATTTACATGGGTTGAGTACAATGCACACAGGTATGTTTTTCACATGGGCACATACACGAAACTGAGATCAAAAATCCAATACACAATACATGGTGTTCATCATGAGTATCCAAAAGATAAAGACAGGCTTGCCATGCCTCCAATACTAAGCATAAGCATTTCCACAATTCTGCTTTTGCTTTTAAGATTAGTGTTGGGTGACTATGTTTTTGCATTTTTGCCGGGATTTTTAGTGAGGCATTCTGTTTATCTTGGTATCCATTATAGCGTTCACGACTTTTCACCGCCTCGAAATTTTTTTAAGGCACTTTGGGTAAACCACAGTATTCACCATTACAAGGATGGTGAATCAGTCTTTGGCGTTTCTTCTCCTTTGTGGGACTACATCTATGGAACAATGCCTAGTAACGTCAGGAATGATAAACGTTCGGCTTGATTGTCCAAAATAGTTTTATTGGTATTGATCCTGTACTCTAATAGCTATGTATAATTCTGAAAAAAGGGAAAAAATACTTACCTGTGCCGAGAATCTCTTCAGAAAATACGGCACCAGAAGTATTTCTATGGATGACATGGCTCATCACCTGAGCATGTCAAAAAAAACCATATATGAGTCATTTGCAGACAAAGACGAAATCGTATATCAGATCATTACTGCCTTTCGAAAAAAACTGGAAGGATTAATTGAGGCCATTTTTGACAAACCAGCCAATCCAGTTGAGCGGTTAATAAAGATGTTCATCTGCATTACATCCATGATAAAAGAAACCAACCCTTCATTGATTCATGATTTACAAAAATATCACGAGAATGAATGGCAAATGTTACAGGAATTCAGAGATGATTTTTTGGCCAACAAGATAAAAGGCATTGTAACGGAGGGAATAAGGAAACAATACCTCAACTCAACACTTGATGTGAATGTTTATGTAGTACTTTTTCTTGAAGTAGTACAACTGCCTGGCAATGAAAAACATTTCTCACATACAAAATATTCTTACAAATCAATAACAATAATCGATTGTTTGGTCAATGGAATTGCTACCGAAAAAGGAAGACGTGTTTTAAAGAATCTAAAGTTAAACACGCTTCAAAATCTGGATTAAATCCCTAAATAAAAGTTTATCAATAAGTATGAAGAATCTAAAGTTAGTATTTGTCCTTTTTAATCTCTTCCCTGTGTTGCTTTTTGCGCAGGAGACTCAGCGCTATTCTCTCAGGCAGTGCATTCAACAAGCCATGACAGAGAATGTTTCCGTTCTAAAAGCCCAATTGGATGAGGATGAAGGAAAGCAACAAACAAAGGAGGTGAAAGCCACTGCCTTTCCCCAGATAAATGCAACCGGGGAACTGATTGATAATGTGCTGCGGCAAGCATTCGTTTTTCCGGCAGCACTGGGCGATCCGAATGCAGGCCCCGATGATTACATCGTGCTACGTGGCGGCCTTCAATATACAGCATCCATAAATGTGCAGGCTAATCAGCAGATATTCAACCAAAGCCTGTTTACCGGTATCAAGGCTGCAAAAGTAAGCGAAGATTATTACAGGCTTAACCGTGAACGTATAGAAGAAGAGACTATCTACCAGGTAGCATCCCTATTTTATCGTGTTGCCGCTTTGAAGACGCAGCAGGTTGTTTTGGAGACTAATCAGGAAGAACTGCAAAAGAGCCTCACTATTACCAACGATCGTTTTAACAATGGCTTAGCCCGGAAGCTTGATGCCGACAGGTTACGGGTTAGCCTCACCAATATCGAAACTCAATTGGCCAGTATGCAGGACACTTACAATGTGTTGATAAGCCAGTTAAAATTATTAATTGGCCTTAACAAGGATTTTGCATTCGATATTGATTTCCAATTGCCCACTGATTTAGACTCTGCATTCTTTAATTATACACCGGGCACATTAAATACGGAATTCGTTTGGGAAGACAAGATTGAGTATAAGCAATTAACCACCCAACGTTCCTTGTATCAACTGGAGCGCAAAAATTATTCAGCAGGTTATTACCCCACCTTGTCGGCATTTGCCAGTTACACTTATCAGGGACAAACTAATTCGTTTTTCCTGTCAGGTGATTCAAATCCGCTTTGGTTTGATGTCGCATCAATTGGTTTGCGGTTAAACATCCCAATCTTTGATGGTTTACGAAAGCCTGCGCAAATGCAGCAGTCCCGTATCCGGCAAATTAAAACGGAGAAAGATTTGGCTTTCGTCAAGCAACAATCTTCAGCCATCAGTGAAAATGCTACCAGGTCTCTTGAAGTGAATTACAAAAATTTCCAGGCTCAACGCCAAAATGTTCAGCTTGCCAACAGCATTTACGATGTAACCGAGCAAAATTATAACGAAGGAATCAGTCCACTAACTGACTTATTGCAAGCAGAAACTGCCAGGATAATGGCACAGAGCCAGCTAATCGAGGCGTTGTTAAAAGTAAAACAATCGGAAATAGAGCTGCTTAAAGCCAACGGTGACATCAAATCTTTATTAAACTAAATTCTAACTATTCTAATTCAGGAATTATAATATGAAAAAAACAATAATCGCCATAGTTGTCATCATTGCACTGGTATTGATTAGTGCTTATGTACTCAGGAACAATAAAGAGAGGATGAAAGAAAAGACGGAACTTGCAAAGGTTGTTAATGCAACAATTCCGGTAGAGATAGCCGTAACAAAGCGGGAAGCCTTGGGTGGCAGTTTTATTGCTACCGGCAGTTTCTCGCCATCCAGACAAGTCATTGTTTCCACAGAAGCGGCTGGCAAGATAGCGAACATATCGGTTGACGAAGGACAATTTGTTCAGCAGGGACAATTGATGGCAAGAATGGAATATGAAACACTTGAAGCGGATGTCAAATCAGCCACTGCAAACCTTAAGAAGTTAGAAACCGATAAAGAGCGCTATGAGAACCTGGTAAAAACTGGTGGAGTTACACAGGCTCAGCTTGATGACATCAATTTGAACTACACTAACGGAGAAGCAAGGTTGATAAATGCCAAAGAACGATTGAAAGACACTTACCTGACCGCACCCTTTGCGGGTTATGTGAATAAGCGCTTCATTGAAAATGGTCAGTATATCGCATCCGGTAAAGAAGCGTTCGAGATTGTCGACCTGACGAAGATGAAAATGATTGTGAACGTAACAGAAAATCAAGTGTTGCGAGTAAACCAAGCCCGGCAAATTCAGGTGTCGGCAGATGTTTATCCTGATGTTAATTACGAGGCCCGTGTAAAGTTTGTAGGTGCGACTGCTGATGTCAACCTGAACTTTCCTGTGGAACTTCAAATCACAAATGTAAAAGACAAACCGCTTCGGGGTGGAATGTTTGGTCGCGCCACATTTGAATTGCCTGCATCTGAAACTTCTCTGGTGATTCCACGGGCTGCCCTTTTGGGGAGCATTGAAAATGCTCAGGTGTATGTTGTTTCTGGGGACTCCGTTATGTTAAGGGCGATTACGATAGGGAGACTTTTCTCCAATAATGTCGAGGTAGTTAATGGTTTGAACGAAGGTGAGAAGGTTGTTACCAGTGGTCAAATCAACTTGACAGAAGGTGCCAAAATAACAGTCCTCAATGAAAATTAATTCGTCAATTAGCACAACACTGATATGAAAATAACTGAAGTTTCGATAAAAAGGCCATCTTTTATATTGGTGCTTTTTATAACATTAACATTTCTTGGCCTTAACAGCTATCAAAAACTGGGCTATGAATTGATGCCCAAATTCAGTGCGCCAATCATAACAATTTCCGCAATCTATCCGGGAGCTTCGCCAAATGAAGTGGAAAACACTGTAACAAAGGAAATTGAAAATGCCATATCATCAATGGAGAATGTGAATAAAATTACCGCCAGTTCTTATGAAAGTCTGTCGGTGATTGTTATTGAACTTCGGAACGAGGCAAATGTTGATTTGGCGTTGCAAGATGCTCAACGAAAAGTGAACGCTATTCTATCCAGTCTTCCGGACGATGTAAAGACACCTTCATTAGGAAAGTTCTCTTTCGATGATCTGCCTATTATTAATCTTGGCATTTCGGCTAAAATGAACGCAACTGAATTGTACGATTTGGTTACGCAACGTCTTCAGCCGAACCTGGCAAAAATTCCTGGTGTTGCGCAAACGAATATAATTGGTGGCGAAGAACGAGAGATTCGAATAAATGTCAACAGAAATAAACTGAAGGCATATAGGCTCGCCCTTCCCCAACTCGTTCAACTGATTAAAACTTCAAATGTTGATTTTCCTACTGGGAAAATAAAATCTGAGGAAGAACAAATCCTGATAAGGTTGGCCGGCAAATACCAAAAATTGGAAGAAATAAAAAACCTGGTGGTTGCTTCAACACCCCAGGGAGGGCCTGTTTATTTAAAGGATGTTGCAGAAGTTCAGGATACCAAAAAGGAAGCCAAACTCATCAACCGAATCAATTTATTAAACTCAATTGGGCTGAGCATTCAAAAGCAAACTGACGCCAACGCAGTAGCTGTGAGTGAATTGGTACACAAGGAACTTGCCAAGCTTGAACACTTGTATTCTAATATTGACCTAAAGTTTACTATTGCCAGGGACTCTACGGAATACACACTGGAGGCGGCAGATGCCGTAATACATGATCTTATTCTCGCCATCTTCCTGGTAGCAGCCATTATGTTACTATTCCTCCACTCTTACAGGAATTCAATTATTGTAATGGTAGCAATACCGCTTTCGCTGATAGCCACTTTTATCGGTATGTCCTTGTTCGGATTTACGCTCAACCTGATGTCACTGCTTGGTCTTTCGTTGGTGGTTGGCATATTGGTAGATGATGCCATTGTGGTGATCGAAAACATTTATCGCCACATGGAGATGGGTAAAAGTAAAATTCAGGCTGCATATGATGGTGTGAAGGAAATCGGTTTCACGGTTACCTCCATTACAATGGTAATTGTTGTGGTGTTTTTACCCATTGCCCTGACAACGGGTATCATTTCAAATATTATGCGCCAGTTTTCTATTGTGATTGTGATCTCAACATTGCTGTCATTACTGGTGTCATTCACAATGGTTCCTTTTCTATATTCAAGATTTGGAAAATTAGAGAGATTGACCGATAAAACACTCTTCGGAAGATTTGTTTTACGATTTGAGGAAACATTAGACAGATTTATTCATTGGGTGCAGAACATATTGAGATGGTCGTTCAGACACAGATTTATCACCCTCGGCATCGCTACCCTGCTATTTGTTGGATCGATTAGTTTAATTGTGGCAGGCTTTATTGGAACAGAATTTATAGCCCAGGGAGATCGTGGCGAATTCGTCCTGGTGCTTGAATATCCAAAGAAAACATCAGTTGACCAGAATAATATTCAGTCGCGAAAAATTGAGGAGTTTGTTTCATCCAAAAAAGAGGTTGTATCCACTATCACGACCATTGGGCAAACCAATGAAGGCGGTTTCTTTGGATCCGCTACCGGAACGCCATACAAATCTGAAATTACTGTTAAACTTGTTCCGGAAGATCAACGCGAAAAGAGTTCAGATATATATGGTGTTCTTTTAAAGAACGAGATCATGGATAAATTTCCTGGTGTAAAAGTAAAGTCGACACCTATATCAATGCTGGGTACTGCCGAGCAAGCTCCTATTCAGCTTATCGTTACGGGGCCGACTTTTGACACAGTAATGTTCACAGCCAATAAACTCATGCAAGAAGTAAAGAAAGTGGAGGGAACCCAGGAGGTAAAGCTCACGGTTGAGTCAGGAACTCCGGAGGTTGTTGTTACCACCGACAGACAAAAGATGGCCGAGTTGGGACTGGATCTCCAAACTGTTGGAGCTACAATGCAGTATGCTTTTAACGGCAACACCGATGCGAAATTCAGACAAGGCGAATACGAGTATGATATTAATATATTATTTGATGAGTTTAACCGGAAAAGCATTGAGGATGTGCGTGCACTGACGTTTCAAAGCAAGTATGGAAAAGAAGTAAGGCTTGACCAGTTTGCAGAAGTAAAAGAAGGCTTTGGGCCATCCAAACTTGAACGGTTTAATCGGATAACTTCTGTCAATGTTAATTCGCAATTACTCGGGCGTCCTTCAGGAACGGTTGCGGCAGAAATAAAGGGAATTATTGATGGCATGACTTTACCCGCAGGAGTAAGTGTGATTTTTGGAGGAAACCAGGAGAGACAGGAAGAATCTTTTGGGCAGTTAGGATTTGCTTTTATTACCTCTATTTTATTGGTGTATCTAATTATGGTAGCACTCTACGACAACTTTGTTTACCCTTTTGTTGTATTGTTTTCCATACCACTGGCAATCATTGGTGCGCTGGTTGCGTTGGCCCTTTCCGCTCAAACACTGAGTTTGTTTACTCTTCTCGGCATTATTATGCTTATCGGATTGGTAGCTAAGAACGCAATTCTGGTAGTTGATTTTACGAATCACCTCAAAGAAAGAGGGATGACTACTGAAGAGGCGTTGTTGGAAGCAACAAAGGAGCGCCTTCGCCCTATCCTGATGACAACAATTGCAATGGTGGCAGGGATGATGCCAGTTGCCTTGGCCAATGGACCAGGAGCAGCTTGGAAGAATGGCCTTGCTTGGTCAATAATCGGTGGCTTGACCAGTTCCATGTTTTTAACTTTACTGGTCGTTCCGGTAGTCTATCAGCTTGTTGACAGAGTTTTGATAAAAACAGGGCTGTTAAATGAAGCAAAAAAAGCCAAGTATAAAGAGTTTGCGACTTAAAGTTTTTCCATAAGTGTGGGCATGGCCTACACTTATGGAATTTGAAGACGAGGAATTGAAAAATGAATGAATTGTAATAGAACATCCCGCGTCAGCCATGCATATCAGTTTAATCTCATCAGGTGAGTCGGAACTACTTCACCTGACGATTGTGCGGCTCATATCCATTTTATTGATGACGTTCCTTATGATTGGCTCTTTCCAAAACTTTTTGCAGTGGTGCATCATGGAGGCTCCGGTACAACGCACACAGCGCTGAAGTACGCGTGCCCATGCTTTATAATTCCTCACGCAGTAGACCAGTTCTTTTGGGGTGAAACTATAAAGCCACAAACTTGGCCCAAAGAGCTTGCCTATAAAGGAATTTAATGAAGATTATTTCGAAGCAAGATTGATGGATCTTCTGCAAAATAGTAAGTACAAGAGTACAAGTTGAATGCACGGTTGTTTAGTGATAGAATGAAAGAAGAAGTTGATAAGGAAGGACTCTATCGGTTAATATAATAGCTGAATAAGCCACCTATTTATTCGTTTCCACTTACTTTTGATTAACATCGTATACAAGTCCCCACCAAAACTGTCCACCAAAATGAAGATTGCTCTTTTAACCCTTGGAACAAGAGGAGATGTTCAACCCTATGCTGAACTCGCCAAAGCTTTGAATGCAAAGGGATTGAACGATCGGGGAAAAACCATACAGTTTTTTCGCAGTCCGATACAAGTAAGTAATCACACCCCACCATTCTTTCCGACAAGCCGCCAATCAGCACGTTCTGAAATGCCTGTCAAGGGTGACAATTCCGCCAAAGAAGTAAACGAATAATATTGTCACTCTGTATTACCCTTGACAGGCATTTCGGAACGGGATTAACTTTGGCTTGCGGGAGAATGATTCATGTTTTAAATCGAAACACCTTTGCGCTTCTTCTTCTCAGGTTCGTCTGCCGACTCCGTCTTTTCTGATTTTATCTTATTGGATGAACTGTTTTCCTGGCCACTGGTTTGTTTCTGGTCTGTACTCTCACCTTTATGTTCCTTAACCCCCTGAAACTGTTTTTTCATTTCAGCATCATACACAATTACATTTCGGTCTTTGGGATTGGCTTCCAGGTACATCTTTTCGTCCTTACCCTCACGTTGAAACGTTACTTGTTGCAGATTTCCTTTCTCCAGGTTTTTCATGACAGTAGCCTTCTGCTCCGGATCAGCGAGTTCTTTGATCGGATGCTTTGCAAGACTCTTTTCAAGATCAAAACCATACGCGGTGTGGTAGCGATTCAACTTGTGATTTCCGTTATCTTCTTTTTCCTTAAAGTTAATCTGGAGCCAAGCCTGATACGGATTGTCTTCCCTATCCATCAGTTTCTTGTTGACGGCACGGCCATCAAGCATGTTATAAGCTTCTTTGGCGGTGACACCGTTTCCTTTATTGATGTAGAAGGTTTGTGATTTGGCTTTCTCCGCATCTTCATTCTTAAGCGTTGCCTGGTACTTATTTACAAAGTACATGTCGCCTTGTTTGGACTTGGAGAAATCAACCTGGTAATCGACCAGATCCTTTTTATCTCCTTTCGAAAATTCTCCCCGGAAGGGAATCTGAAATTGTTCCTTTCCCGCTTTCATGTTCTTTTCCAGTTCGGTATTGAGTTGATCACCAAAACCTAAATAGAAAAGACGCTCCTTTAAGAACTCAGCATTTTGTTCGTTCATAATTGAAAATGTTTTATTGTTTGAATTTGAATTCACTAGAAATTCATTGCCTTCCCTTAGTTATCAGGAACAGGTTGCGCCCGAATGATCGTCCGGTTTTTCAGCAGGAGCTTCAGGTGTCTTCCGCCTTTTCTTTCCAGCAGTTCAATGGCGAGAACTTTTGCATCCGGAATGGTAAACTTTTCAAGAGCCACGATCACGTCCTGTGTAGTTGCACCTTTCAGTTCATCCGCATTGCCATGAATAAAAAGTGGTAGGACAGAAATCTCCTGTGATGCGGTACGTTTTACGTTTTGTTTGTCCTTCACATAAAACCGAAGCATGTCTGTGTGAAAGGGAATGTTTGACCGGTTTGCAATACGCAGATGATAGAACATGACGTTACCCTCAATGAATATTCCTTGCAAGGATAACTTCATACCATAGTGCACTGTCTTGCTTAGGGCACCTCGTTGAGACAGATTAAGAATTCCTTCAGCGTAGCGTTCCATTTCAGATGATGTCATTTGCGTCTGAAAGAGCATTGGAACATCACCTTTTTCGGAAGCACCTGTATCATTGACTTGCATGGTGAATGACCTGGGGCGATCCGCATAGCTCACCGTAAAATGATGAAGCTTGCCATCGCTGGTAATCACTGTCAGGTTTGTCTCTTTGAAATTTATCCGTCCTGCTTTTAATTGAAGAACATTGTTCACGCCCTTTGCTTTTTGCGCCAATACATCTCGGCTACCACGATCAACGGAAGTGATACCGGAATTGAAAATGATGCTGGATGTTTTGTTGTATGTAACTTCAACAGTCTTGACGTCAGCGGAAGATTGTCCGCTCCCTTTCATCGCAGCAAAGGCGAAGAATAGCAGAAGCGCGAATCGCATACTTATTTTGTTCGATATGTGTAACATAGTTTGAATTTTAAGTTGATGGAAGAAGTTGTGGTAATCGCTTACCACAACTCACGTTTATGCTGGTGTTTTACCAGAACAGGTCCCCCAATCCGCCCAGCATCAGAAGTTTGATGTAGAGGTTATTGAAGAAGGACAGAATTGACAAGGTTACTACGCCTTTCATATTACTGGATGTTTAAAAGTTTAACAATTTGTTTTAACCAACTACAGACTTTTGCGTGGGTTACCGCCTACAACAACAGCAGCAGCAATACCGGCCACGCGTGCGTAACAAACGCACCAATAGCACCAAGAAGAAATAGCATGACTATTATGTTTAAGTAGTTTATATGTCATTCCCATTGATCTCCTTTCTCAAGAGACAACTGCCACCTGCAATTCTACAGGTGTACCCTTAACGAGTTCCGGACCTCGTTCTGCCTTAGCGACCTATTGAGAAGTTGTAGCAGACACAACGTACTCACTTTCAATTCGGGGTTGGCTGTTTGCGTCTTTCAGTATCAACAGCAGTATCCCCCATAAAATAATTCTAGCGACTAAGCTCACAGTTTGATTTGTTTAAATGGTTATTGATAAATTATTGAACAGATTGATTCTTGTCTTTGAGCAAGACCTGGTAACCAGCTTTCACCGTAACCTTGATGAGCTTTGCTTTTCGCGAGAATAAACCCTTGGCAGCTTCAATGCCTGCCGTAGCGGCCTGCACACCCAACGAGTCGTCCATTGAGGATAACTGCACGTCCTGTATCGATTGACTGGAAGCTTGCTTGGCGGCATCGCGTGTAATGGCACCGGGAATGTAAATACCTTCCATGCCATCGAGGTCGAAGACGGTCAGTGAAACCGGTAGCACGGAATGTTCATCACGGATGGAATTGATCGTAATGGTGAGCCGCTCACCACTGATTGCACAGGTTCCAAAAACGAACTGATCTTTTTCTACAAGCTGACCATTGATATAGACATCAGTCAGTAGTCTTAGCTTGACTGTTGAACCCGCTACCAAAGTTTGTGTGTCATGAATGACCGCTTGAATCGCATTAGAATTTTCATCCTCCGATTGCACGTCATCATCGAGTCCGTAAAATCCATTGCTGCTTGATTGTGGTATATAGATGGCGTCTGATGTGCTATCAACATTCGTCATTATCACTCGCGGTGCAATACCCTCCACAAGTGAAATGTTATCTCCCGTAATTGCCGCTTCCACAGGGAATACCTGTTGCTTGTGCTGAGCACTTTGTTCCCTGATCTTTTCACGCACACGTTCAGGATGTTGTACGTCAAGTATTTTATCGAGCATGCTCTCGATCTGTTGCATCTCCGGATCGTTGGTGTCCGAACCCGCCATGATCTGCATCATCTTTTCAAGACGGTCAACATCTTCCGTCATTCCATTGCCAGAGGCAGTAACATCATCTTCCTTGATTGGAGATTTCTGAACAGCCTTAACGGGTTGATCGGTCTGATTAAGCTGCCGGGTGAGTTGTTCCAGCTTCTGGTTGATCATCGCTTCGTTCTGATCCATCTGTGCATACTTGTTTTTACTGCCCAGCGAAGTATTGAGTTTACTTTCTTCTTTGGGAATTGTGTCAGGCGAATTTTTGCCCGTTAGCGTGGCTACAACATAATAAGGATCGTTGCGTCTCGCTTCTTCGTATTTGATGGAATCACGCTTGGCCTGTTCATACAGGGCGAACTTATCCCAGAGTTCATCCTCTTTGTCGAAGTGTGCACCAGGGAGTTCTGTATTTAATCCGGACTTGACTTCCTGGGCTTGAACAGGGGTTCCTTGTCCTCCTCCAAGTGCCCAGAAGATCATGGTAATAAATGGTGTAACCAGCAAGGGCAATACCATGTAGAATCTGCGCTGCTGTAAGAATTTTTGTGAATGCGGTTTCATGTGAATAGTATTTAGCGTTGAGAATTTAAATTGAGAATCGGATCATTTACGGGTGATCACTCCTTATAGAAGTGAATGAGGAAGTTGATGCTATCGAGTAAGCCTTTGCGGCCACGAAGCAAATCATCATAAACTGGCCTGTCGGTTTTATACAAACTATCCAGTGTGGACTTGAATTTCATGAGCATGAGATAGTCCTCTTCCGAAAACATGGCTTCACGGTCAGCAGGTGGTATCACCCGTCCTTTAGTTGTCATGCCTTCCGGCAAATTGAATTCGCTTGGCGATGAGTAATAGAATGGACGGATCGTTAGCGTTAAACAAATGCCACCCATAAGCAAACCAAAGAATGCCAGAGCCAGCTTCTTTTGTGATGAGGAAAGCTTTTCGCTTTGTGTTCTTAGATAGTCTGCCAACTTGTGCAGCAATAAATTTATTGAGCCGAGAAGTTTCTCTTTGACGGATGCTTCTTCGGATGTCCTTTTTCCGGAGTGCTTATCTGTTGTTTTCATGGTTATCGGTTTATGGTTTTAATGTCTTTGTTCTCCAGCGTATTCCACCGTTCGATCAGGAAACCATGTGCGTTGTTATCAGACCGGGCTACGTTACGCAGGTAGCCTTCAGTAATAAGGCTGCGCATAACGATGGAAGTAGCGCGTATGATGCGTTGCTTCGAATAGTAGCGGAAGTAGTACGGGTAATTGTCAAGGTTCAATTGGATGCTATCCACTTCAATGCCCTGGCTGATATTGCCGGAGATGATATTGGAGTAATACCTGTTTTCTTTCAGGTTGTCGTATTGACGTTTAGCAGAAACATCCGCCAGATACAGTGCCTTCGTAATGTTGACCTGGATCATCTTGTCATCCGGATCGAGGGTGAAGAAGTAGTGATGGAACATCTTCACATGATCACGTGCTTCCACCGGTATGTTGTCCTTACGTTCCGCAGAGTATGCTTCCAGGGCTTTCTCATTGGAGAGAATGTAAATTCTTTCTTGTGTCTGTGTAATGAGTTGAAAACTCTTGTACACAGTATAACAACAGATGAAGCCACACGCTGCAATGAGCACCAGTGAGAACAGCCGTATGTGCCGGAAGGCTGTATCGATATTTTTGAGTTGCTGAAACATGCGCTGTTCTTATTTGTTACCCGAAAGTTTATCGTGCATATAGCCACCGGATGATTTTGTATCCTTGTTCGCTGCTGACGGTCTCGCTGATCCCGCCTGTGATTCTGAGGATGGAGATGATCTAAAAATTCCTGCAGCAGCGGTTGCTCCGGCCACAGTCATCGATGCAGCAGAACGTGCTGTTCCCATAAATACATTGGAGGTTTTGTGAAGCAGGATATTTCCGCCACCAGCATGCACGATGTAATTCGCTACAGAGGGAACAGTAAAATATCCGATGATACCAATGATGAGAAAGATGATGTAGCCTGTATCGGAAGCACTGAAGAATGTATCGCCATACATATTGATCTGTTCAATGTCGATGCGAAGCATGTTCTCCTGAATCTTGGCGATGATGCTGCCAAAGATGTTGGCTACCGGTAGCCAAAGGAATACATTGATATAGCGGGCGATCCAAACGGTGAGTGTATTCTGCAATCCATCAAATACAGATAAGCCAAATACCAGTGGACCAAGTATAGCGAGTACAATCAGGTAAAATGTTCGCAGTGTGTTGATGCAAAGCGCGGCTGCTTCATAGAGGATGTGTAGTATTTCTGACATCCACTGTTTGATGGCGTTCTTGATACCATAGGCTGTCTTGGCCATCAGGAACTTGATGCCGTTACTCAATAGGTCAAGACCTGATTCTTCCTCGCCATCGGGATAGGTGTAGCGATACCATTTACCATGCGTTCCTTCGTCACCGTACAATTGCCAGGTGATCGTCTTCTTGATCGCTTCTTCTTTTTGCTTTAGCAGATAGGCAATGGCGTTATTGGAATTGTTCATCATCGCAGCCGTACCTGTCACTGTAGGCTTGAGCACACCGTTCATCATCGCGATCACATACGGAAAAAGTAATATGGCCAGACCCAACGCGAATGGACGAAGCAACGGATAGAAATCAATCGGTTCCGCATTAGCGATGCTGCGCCATACACGCGAAGCGATGTACCAGAGAGCGGCAAAGCCTGCAATGCCTCTTCCGACTCCAATAAGCTGATTGCATAACGGAAGCATGTCTGCATACAGCTCATCCAGTACGCTCTGGAGACTGTGAATCTCTCCGGCAAAGGTCTGTCCGAAAGAAACGGATGGCAATAGTATTCCAGTAACCATGACGAGCATGGTCTTCAAAATGTTTTTCATCGTAAGTGATTTAAGGTGTTACTTCATAGAGTTTCTGTAGTGTTTCTACATCGTGGTTCTCACGCGCGCGTTGCATAGCCAGCATCTGGGTGCTGCTGTTGAACACTTTCAGGAATACCAGTTTGTTTTCCATGTCTAAGTAAATCCTGTCAATGGCCTGAAGTCTTTCTTCATCGCTCATGCGCAGTTTGGTTGCTGTTATGATCATGAGTAATTCATCGAGGTTCCGGAGACTTTGTTTAAACAGCGAGCCATAGACATTCTCCAAATATTTGATTTCCCTTACCGTCAGGTTCGGATCATTTTTGAAGCGGTTGAATGCCCGCTTGTATTCTTTCACCAGAAACTGCTGGTACTGGATGATGTAGGGTATGCGTTTATAATTTCTTACCGATGGGTTCACGGCAAAGAGGCCATCAAGGAAAACCTGATGCAGATTGAAATTACCTTCGGCAATGTCCTTGATGGTATTGTATCCTTTGGTAAGAATCTTATACCCTTTATACATATTATCGAGTATCTCTTCAAGCTGCTGAAGCTTCTCGTAATTTAAGATGAGTTGAGCAGCTTCCTGGGATTGAGCCTGGACTCTGGTTGGAAGAGTGAGCACGAAGAACAGCACGACAATCATTGCGGTCTTCACGACAATGGGAATGTGCAGGAGAGCTTTCATACTGATTTCATTAATTGTTCTGAACGTTTGATTTGATTTTTCTCTTTTGCTCGCTCCACACAAAGTAGTCGGGTGCTACTGATGAAGTCTTGTGTGAAGGTATACTTATCCTGCATGTCGTCATGTACTTTATCAAGGCGTAGCAGGCGCTCATCGTCTTTCATTTCTGCTTCACCAGAAGTGGTGACGACAATGAGTTCATCGATGGAGGTTTCACACTCCTCCAGCATGTTCTTATATACCTCTTCGATGTATTCCACCTCTTCACGAGAAAGGTTTTCGTCTTTGCGTGAATCAACCATGAGCTTGTACAAGTCTTTTCGAATGCTGTTCTGATAGACGATCACTTCATTTAATTTGGGAGAGTTCTTCACCACCGGACTGACTTGCTTCAGGGAGTTGACATAGTCTTTGTCCATCGTGAATGTTCCATCCTTGATGTCGCCTATGGTGGTGAGTCCCTTGTCAACGATCATGTATCCCTTCTTCAGGTATTCGAGATATACTTTCAAGGCTGCAATCTGTTGAATCAGGTACTTGCGTTGTGTTTTCTTTTGCCGGAACCACTCGTTCCCGTTGGGTGTCTGCGCCTGTGCAGCTCCACAGCAGAGCACGACCAGTAGTATTGTTATTCGTTTCATCGTTATCTGATTTTTCGTTTTCTATCGTCACCTAAGACCATGCGGTTTGCATGTTCGCAATAGGGCATTTCAATGTTGGCACCAAGCGGTACTGTTACACTTTTTATATTTCCAGTGCTACTTCCATTGGTGATATCCATTTTTTCGACACGAAAGCCTTCTGAATGACTATGGTGTACTTTAAAATCACATCGTACGTATGGGCTTTGCTCATCCCGCCAAAGGGAATAAGTACTCAGGAAGAATGGTGGCACTGATGATCGTCCCTGCAAAACGTCCAGCAGATGTTGGTTAAGTGAGTCCTTTAACTTCCCAGGATGAGCGGAATTGCATAGGAAGTGTCCGTCATAACCTCTCTCATTCATGAGTTTGAGAAAATCTGCGATGTGATTTCCTAGATGTTGCATGGTCATAAACCATAGAGTTTTTTCACACGATCAATCTCATATTGCGTCTTCGCCCGGTTCAAACTGATCTGGTAGGTATTCATATTGAATTCCAGCAAGTCAATAAAATTCTGTTCGATCCGGTCTCCGGCTTGCGTGATGATCGCCAGTCGCTGCGCATCGGTCATCTGTGTTTTGAAAGAGTTGATGACCAGTAGTATCTGATCCAGGTTCCGTACACTTTCATTGAGGATACCTTTGTACACCCGGTACACGTAGTCGATTTCACTTTCTGTAAAGTGTTTGTCTTGTCGCACCAGGTTCCATGCACGTTTGTATTCATCCACGATACGAATCTGCTTATCCATAATCTGCCGGATGCGCTGATAGGCGGCCAGTGTATTTTTTACTTTCCACAACTCATCGTAGTACTGCTCGTAGAGCTTACGGTGCTTCTCTGTCCACTGTGCGATCTCGGTGAGTTTGAGTTCTGAAAGTTTGTTCTCGAGTACCTTCTGGGCATTCTGAAGCCAGATGGTTTTGTTTTGCAAGCGTTGGATCATCAGGTCAACAGCTTTGATTACTTTTTTGACTGCTTCCTTGATGATCTTGGCAATCGGTATGGCAGCCTGAGCTTCCGGTGTAGGTGTTGTTGTCAGGCAAACCGTGGTTAGAAAAACTATTAAGAATATCTTCTTCATGACTGACGTGTTTTGATGTTAAGCTATGTTTCCCATGCGGATATCATTAGCCAGTGCGGCAATCCCTTTGCGGATATCGCCCCATTTCTTCGTGTAGGCTTGCACCTTCATCTTTTCCGATTCTTCTGTGGTGTACGCCAGGTACTCTTCCAGTGATACTTCTGTTGCATATACTTTCGAAAGCACTCCACCCAGGCTGATAAATACTTCTTTGTATTTGCGTGATGGATCATTGCTCTTGTTAATGGAAAGCACAAGTGCTTTCTCCTTTTCAGTGAGCCCCAACAATTCCTGAATCTGATCAAACTTGTTTTGATACTTACTCTGATCGAGCAGGATCTTGCAGTCGGAGTTGTTAATGATGGCTTGCTTGACAATGGGTGAACTGATAATGTCTTCCACCTCTTGTGTGACGACAATTGCTTCGCCATAAAACTTCCGAACCGTTTTGAATAAGTACTTGATGTACTCCGCCATTCCTTCCTTGGCAATGGCTTTCCATGCCTCTTCAATGAGAATCATTTTGCGTATACCTTTCAGCTTGCGCATCTTGGAGATGAACACCTCCATGATAATGATGGTCACGACCGGAAAGAGAATCGGATGATCTTTGATGTTGTCAAGTTCAAATACAATAAACCGTTCACGAAGCAGGTCGAGGTTCTCTGTGGCATTCAGCAAGTAGTCAAACTCACCGCCCTTATAGTATGGACGGAGTACGTACAGGAAATTCTCTGCATCGAAGTCTTTCTCCTTTACCTTGTCTGCTTTGAGTATCGATACAAATTCATCACGCAAGAATTCATAGTAGGTGTTAAAACATGGGAACAGCTTTTTATCCTTGCCCAACTTTTCATAATACATTTGAAGAGAGATCGACAAGGCCACATACTCCGAACGGTTAAAGGTTTCATCGTCCTTCTTCCACAGCGCTAACAGCAGCGTCTTGATGCTTTCCTTCTTCTCGGTGTCGAGCACATCACCATCACTGATGAAGAAGGGGTTGAATTTGATCGGGTTGGATTCATCGTAGGTGAAATAATATCCAATCACCAAATCACACAGTCCTTTGTAGGAATGGCCTACGTCCACGAGCACGATGTGTGTGCCTTGTTCATAATATGTGCGGACCATGTGATTGGTGAAGAATGACTTTCCCGATCCCGAAGGACCGAGAATAAATTTGTTACGGTTGGTGCAGATGCCCCGCTTCACAGGTTCATCTGAAATATCAACATGCACGGGTTTACCTGTAAGACGATCACCGAGACGAATACCAACCGGACTTAATGAAGAACGGTATGAAGTTTCAAGGTTGAGAAAGCATGTAGCTTGCTCCACAAACGTATCAAAGGTGTCGTTGATTGGAAAGTCCGCTTCATTGCCTGGTATGCCTGCCCAAAATATTTGAGGTGCTCCATCGGATTCCTGTTTGGCAACTGCATCCATTTGTGCAAGGGCAGATGATACTTGCGTCTTCAGCTCTTTCAGCTCAGATTTGTTGTCTGTCCAGAGCATCACATTGAAATGCGCTTTCACCGGTTGACGTTGCTGGCCAATCGCTTCATTGAGGAAATCATTGGTAGCATCACGGCTGATGGCGTTCTCACGCGAGTAGGTTGAGAGTGATTGTAACCGCAGCCGCTTACTCTCCAGTTGTTTGATCGTCTTGTTTACATCTTCCATAAAGATGTACTGGTTGTAGATGTGATTGCACGAGAGCAATTGTCCCAACGGTGAGGCAAAGCCGACACTGAACTTGGTTTTGTCTGTTGAGTATTTATCGTAGTTGATACGTGAACCGCAGAGCGTAGGAAGGTCTTCTACGTCCGAGAGTGCGTATAGTTGACAATACTCATCACCGATCTTAATGCCATCTTTAAAATGAATATCCTTGATCATGGGGTTGTCCGATTCGGATAGCAGATAGCAGTAACGTTCCAGTAGCCCCGCATGACGATCAGAGCCGACAAGGCCATCGCTATTGATGCGCTTGAGTTTTACAAAGCCACTATCACCTAAGATGCGCTCGAACTGCCCGGCACTATCAAGAAACTCCTGCATCTTCTGTGGATTGATCATTTCACTGGGTACTACACTGCTGCGGATCAAATTGGAAAACATGGAGGTTGAAATCTTTCGGTCAACCGGTTTTTGCGTAAGCATGACATAACAGCGGTGATCCAGATAAGGCCGCTCATTAAAGAATCGCTCACTTGATCTTGTCAGGAAAGACAAGTCGCTGTTCTCAAAATCTGCTTTATGCTTATGAGCAAAGAACCAGTCCTGTTTATGAAATACAGAATTCTTAGGAAGTACTTTAATTGCTTTTATCAGTATTTGATGAAAGGCTTCGTAATCCTGATCAGACAGCGTGAATATTTCCGGCAGTATCGCTTCGAAAGCCAGACTGACATCACCTTGTTTGGAGAGGATGCAATCATGCTCCACTTTATACACCGGAAATGTTTTTAATATTGGAATTGGCTGTGACATACTTGGTATAGATTAAGATTTATCACCTGTAGAACTTTGGCAGAGAATCGTAAACATTTTGCGTGACCTGCATACGACATACTCCGGTATATTTCGTTTGGCTAACTTTTTTACCAGCCCATGCTGACCGTAAGTGTCGCTTAACTTATAGATCGCCATGAAGAGTAGCGTGCCAAGAAGCAGGATAATGCCAAGGCACACGAACATATTTACCCCACTGATATAGAGTACAGCAAACACAATAAGTAGCAGCAACACACCGATACCGAGGTAGCCGATGTATTGCGCTTTCAACCCCTTAAACTCAATGGGCTTGTTAATGCCCTTGTTGATTTTATAGACGCTATTCATAATCGAGATTTACATTCGTCTTCCTTTTCTGCGAGGTTGTTGTTCTTCCTGCTGCTCATTGTCTTTGCTCTCCGTAGCCCTGTACCGGTCAGTACTTTCAAAGAATTCATCATCACCTTTGGCCAGTTCACGATCCCACATTTCTTCCAACTTGTCGATAGCGCGTTGCTCTTGATCCGCATCAATGGTTTTGTCTTTGCCTGGTTTGTCTGAGTTCATAGCAGCATCGTTTACACACCGAAGAATGATTTGAGCACGGTGGCTACTACCACCAGGAAAATGCAGCTGCCAAACCATGCAGCCGCTACGCGCCCGGTGTCCGGATCACCGCTGTTCCACTTCTGATATACTTTCACTGCACCAATTAATCCGAGTACAGCACCGATGGCATACATCAGGTTTGTTCCTGTATCGAAGTAACTGCGCACTCGCGTATTGGCTTCGTTGATACCGGCATTGCCATCCTGTGCATAGCTATACAGGTACGTGAGGCAGTAAACAGCAAACGCCAGTGCGAATGCTTTTCCTTTTCTGATTGTTGAATAGAACTTTGTTTTCATAATGCGTTGAATTTTTTAGGATGAGTTATTTTTTAGAAGGGCGTTCTTCTTCCCACCAGGTGTTCACCTCGGAAGAAGACAGATCAAAAGAAAATTGATTGCGGGCGGCATCCAGAATGTAGAAATTGATAGCCTCACGGTACGTAGTACTTCGCAGATGTGGATAACGAAGCAATAGTGTTCTGAAAAGTGATTCACCCTCCGCCTTGTCCGATTTGCATTCTGCTATGAGTTGGGAAACTGTTTTGACTTCCTGAAGCAGGTCTGCTATGCTTCCAATCAAGAGATGCTCTTCGGACGAAGAGGCTTCGGGTGAATACACTGTATCAGGTTGT
The DNA here is from genome assembly GCA_019638355.1 of Cyclobacteriaceae bacterium. Lineage (GTDB taxonomy): Bacteria > Bacteroidota > Bacteroidia > Cytophagales > Cyclobacteriaceae > ELB16-189. The sequence goes on along the minus strand of JAHBTY010000001.1, from coordinate 1,175,952 downwards.
TCATCGCTTTCAGCCACGTTGATTTCCGAAGCGGTCCCGACTGAAGAACGAAGTGCCTGTGTTGATGCCTCCTGAATATTACCCATCACTCCGAACGGTGATGCAGAAACTGTAGTAGGTGTATCCTTCACCACAGGTTGTTGTCCCCTTGACTTGATCCATTGCGTAATCTCGCGGTGATAGAGCAGCAGCGTAGTGATGCCGTAGTAGCTGCCAATGATTACACATGCGGTAGTGAGAAATAATTCCCAGGTAATAGAACTGAACATAAGCCTTCGTGTTTGATTTCGAAGGCTAAAGTGCAGGAGATCAAATTCCCGTGTTCACAATTCTGGCAGAATACGGATTAAAATATTTTTTACTGTTTGAATGGAGATGGATGATCAGCTGTAGGCGTCACAATTAAAAGCACACATACATAATGAATAGCAACAGACATCCATTTCAGTTGATTTCATTTGGATGCTTTTGTGATTGTTTCATGTGGAATTATGGAAGCAAATCACCTGCGATATTTCCGTTGCGTGGACACCGTCACTTCCTTTGCTTGTTCTTTGCCTTCCAACTTTTGTTCATTCCCGAAAGTGTTTGACATGGCTTTCTCAATGCGAAGATTGAGTTCGTCAATCTGATGTTTGATCCCCTTGATCGTATTCTTGTCTTTAAACTCTGTTGAAATTTCTTTCTCGTAAACCACAATGCGTTTTTTATTCTCATCAATACTGGAAACTGTATTCTCAATTATTTTTGGAATCCGTTTGATCGAATCGATCATATATCGGCCCGCCAGTGCAGGGGATTCATTCAACTTTCCATCCGCATAGTTATAGACCTGACCACTCTTGCCGGCTACATAGACGCGGAGTAATTTCGGATCATACAAGAGTTCAAAGTCCTGCAGTTTGGCCAGCACGGTATCTCGAATTCCAGTGCCTTCCCGCTTGATGTCTTGTATTTTATTTAGTAAAAGTTCTCCTGCAAGTTTTCGATCATCCAACGGATTGCCATTGATGAACATAGACACCTTTTCCAGATCGATAGGTTGAATGTGCTTCCAGTCGGCTTGGAGCCTTGTCAATGCATTTTCCTTAACGGCTATATCGCGTCTGGTAAGCCCGATCTCAAATTCAGCTTCCGACTTGCGTTTCATAAACACCTGGTAGCTGCGTTCCAGGTCGTATAGTTTCTTTTCCAGCTTTACCTTTTCCAGCAAATCTGTGTTGCCACTAAGTAAGGCAACATACTCCCCGAAATTCATTCCTCCTTCCTGATCAAATGCGCCTTCATCAATCTTGCGCTGATCGATGGAATTATTTTTGATCTGGCTGATAAACTTTTGCTTGTTGGAAAGGATATTGAATTGATAGGAGTCCAATGTTCGGTTCACGGCATAGATGTAGTTCATTACCTTGTTATCCCGAAACTCCTTAGCAACCACATTCCCCTGCCGTCCACCACGGCCAGTGCGTTGTTCAAGATCACTGGGCCGCCACGGTATATCCAGGTGATGCATGGCAATCACACGCTCCTGAACGTTCACACCCGTTCCTAACTTCTTGGTGCTACCAATCAATATACGAACTTCACCTGTGTTGACCTTCCTGAAAAGTTCTTCACGCTTCTTCTTTGAATCGTGATCATGAATAAATTGAATTTCATCGGCTGCTACTCCATGCTTCTGCACCAAAATCTGTTTGATCTCCGCATAGAGATTAAATCCAATACCTCCGGGAGTGCCGATGTCGCTAAAGATCAGCTGTGTTCCTTTAAAGGAAGTACTTGTTTTGTACTCCTTACTTACGACTTCACAAAGTTTATTCAGTTTTCCATCAGCCTCATAAGGATACTTCGCAGCATCGATTAACCGCATATCAATACTCATCTTCCGGGCAAGGTTAGTGGCAATGAGCATCATGGCACTCATTTCCTTTTCAGATAATGGTAAATCCACAAACGCAGGATTTTTGGTCTTAGTAAACTGAATGAGCTTTTGTGTGTACTCTTGCTGATGCAATGTGGGCTCGATGTTGACCACTACATTTTCCACTTTTGGTTTATCCACTTTCAGATTGGCATCAGTGACTACGTGGGAGATCTCTGCATAAAATCTCGCCAGTTCCGGTACTTTGATAAACTCGCGATAGCGTTCTTTCATCTTGAGTTCATTGGTAACCGAGAATTCATAGGTGGCGCTTTTCCGGGCATACATCTTTGCCCAACTATCAAATGAATTGATCCGGAGTTCCTCCAATTTCTGCGGCCTTTGATACTTAAAGAGCAGGTACATCTCCACAAGACTGTTGCTGATCGTTGTGCCTGAAAGAAATGTCACGCCCTTGTCTGCTCCTTTCTTTTCCTGTATGGTGCGTATGGCAAACTCGAGGTTCAGTGCACGCTGACTTCCTTCCGGATCACCAAGACCGGCAACTTTCTGATGACGTGTAGTGAAGTGAAGATTTTTATACTCCTGACTTTCATCCACAAAGATGTGATCAAAACCCATCTTGCCGAAGTCAAGGATATTTTCATCGCGCCTAATGGAAGCATCTGCTTCTTTCAGGCGTACGGTCAGGTTTTGTTTTCGAGTTTCTAATCCTTTGAGAATACGCTTTGACAATGTTTTATTGTCGGAAAGAATTCGCAAGTCATCTTCAAGGTTCTCCAACTCACGACTCAGTACTTCTTTCTTAATCTGCGGGGACTGCGGAATCGCCTGGAACATATCATGGGTCATGATAACGGCATCCCAGTCATTGGCCGCAATGCTGGCAAAAATTCCCTGACGCTTTTGGCGGGTGAAGTCTTTCTGCGGATCGGGTGCCAGTATCTTGGCCGATGGATAAGCTTTGAGAAAATCCGAAGCGATGTCAGCGACATTAGCTTTCATACAAAGTAGCAATGGTTTCTGAGCGATACCCAGCCTGCGCATTTCCATTGCCCCGGTAATCATCACCAGTGTTTTTCCAGCACCTACTTTGTGATCAATGATTCCACCGTCTTGTTGAAGAATCATCCACAGTGCATCCTTCTGATGCGGACGAGGCGAGAAATGTCTTAGTCCGGCAAGTCGCAGATGCGACCCATCATAATTCCGTCTGAAACTATTGTTGATGTTTCGGTTATAAAGTTCTTCGATGCGTTGGGATATGTCTTTGCGATCATTCAGAAAAGTTTCAAAGGCTTCCTTTACTTCCTTGATTTTCATTTCCACATTCTTCATTCCGTCTGCATCCGGAATATACTGTGGCGGCTCGGTGTCTGGCACGCGTATCTGCAAATACGGTTGTGTATCCGCCATGGCATACTCCATGATTTTACTACCCGTGATCTTACCATTGTGCGTACTCGCTGCATAGGTAATTTCCTCCTCATTGGAATATCCTTTCACATTCACCAGGAACATATCGGAAGAACCCATGTAGTTGATCGTTGTTGGTTGTTTGAAAAGATGCTCCGCGAAACTTTCGTAGATGTCCATCGGAATCCATCGTTCACCAATATTGATATCGATCAGTTCACGCTTCAGGAAAGCAGGACGAACTTCCTGTAGTCGTTCAAGATGATGATCCACATCACTCTGCAAGAAACTATTTTCACGTGAGAACCCTGTCTTACCAAGTTCTTCCAGCAATTCCATCTTACGCACTACATTGCCGCTTAGAAATTCATCACGCGTCACATAGGATTCACCTGCTCTGTCTTCCGGATCACGAAACAATAGTTCGGTATCTAATCCTTCCCGGATCACCAAAGTTTTATCTCTTTCCAGTAGCGAACTGATGAAGTTCATGTCAATGCCATTGTGCGCATTCAGCGAGAGCAGTATAGCATCCTTGAGTGACTGTGGTTTTTCATGAACACGCTCTACGTTGTTAACCTGTTTCTCGAAGATGTCAGCCTTACTGTAGGATTTCCCCTGGAGCCGTTCCAGTGAAAGAATCTTGAACCCTTCAGCATCGAGTAACAAAAGTTTTTTGTTGGAAGGATGATTGAGATTGCCGTAGCGGAAAACAAAAAGATCATAGCGGGCATTGAGTTCGCTGCGCTGCTTTTTCATCTCGATTGCCTTGCCATCGAGCTCAGCTTGCACAAGCCTATTCAAAGCATTGCGTAAGCCCGTAAAAAGAAATGTCCGATCAAGGTCTTTGATGATGGGTTGAGGCCGGACAACCTTTTCAACTCCTTCAAAGTCCACCGTTCCAACCTTGCCCTTGTGAACGATGAGATTACCCCGCTTGAGTAGTTCATAATCCGGAAGATCACGCGATAGGACATTCAGAGAATCGGAACGATCAACCGCAGGTGAAGATATAGTGGACTGAGTCCGTTGTCTTAGTTCATGTTTGGGAAGAATGGTTGCTATTCCGTTCCGGATCGTTTCAGAAGAAGCTCCTTCAAGCGGATTAACATCCAAAGATCGTCCATCATATTGGCCTCCGGCAGAGAGAGTACCCAATATGTGACTGCGATTCTCCAGGTAATAGCTGTTGATGTCCACCGACACTGAATGACCTTTGTCATTCAGTACTTCAACTTTATCAGACGTTGTAAACAGCTTATCACTGGCAGAAAGATTCTTCTTCTGAGAATTCTTTTGAAGTAAAATAATATCCGTTACCGGGTAAGTGCCTGCCTGTTCAAATGCCGTATTGGGTAACCGCACGGCTGAAAGCAGTTCAGCATTTTTCATCAGATATTCGCGTACTTCTTTGTTGCCTGGACTATCCATCACACCGGCCGGTGCAACGAATGCCAGCACACCACCTTCTCTCAAGTTGTCGAGTGACTTGACGAAGTAGTAATTATGAATGCGGGTGGTAGCCTTGATCTTTGCCGGAACGGCTTCGCGAAACATGGCATCATCAAACACATTCACGTTACCAAATGGAATGTTGCTGATCACCGCGTCATAGCTACGGTTCTTAAAATTCTCAAAGCCAGAATGGATGGTCTCAATATCCGGATGCAGCGACTTGAGTGCTTTGAATGTGGTGTCGTCTTTTTCAATAGCCGTAATTGAAGCAAGAGGAAACTGCTTTTTCAGTTCAACAACAAAGTTGCCCGTGCCCGCAGCCGGTTCCAGTATAGACTTGATCTGCAAGTCTTGTTGTTTTAGTGATTCAACGATAGGCTGGATGACAAACTCAGGCGTGTAGAATGAAGACAGGATACTATTCTTCAGGCTTGCCAGCGCATCCTTATACGTGCCATTGAAATGTTGTTGAAGAAGTTCATGAAACTGCCTGACTTCCTTTTCATAACGAAGGTCTTCATTACTCCACGCGGAAAGGTTGTCCAATGGCAGAAGCAATTCCTTCAGCGCACCGAAACCATGAAATGAAATTGCGTGTGTGCCATTAAGATCACTTCCATTCTCCCGATCAAGAAGGGTTTCCAGCAAGGCAAGTCCGTTCCGGTATGCCTCACGTTTCGAGAACTTCTCCATCGTCAGGCATCAAACCGTGAAGGCATTCTTTTAACGCAATCTCTTTCGCACCGGACTCATCATAGCCAGCGTGCATGGCGTCCTCCAGCGACTGGAGGTATATATCTACCCGATGAGAAAAAAACTCATCAGCAGATGTTGACTGAAGAAGGGCAATCTGTGAAGAAGAAGATAAATCAGACAATGCCTGCCTGATCACCTTGGCGACTGGAAGGTCAAGATTGGATATATCGTTTGTAGGATCGATCATAGGCTTCTTGCTTTAAGAAGCCTAATGTGAGAATGGGTAAGATGTCATGTTCACAAGTCTGGCAGAATTGTGTCTGGAATATTTAATCTTTAACTACTCAAACGGATTGAAATACTCGTAATCAAAGTCAAACGTAAGTGATGATTTCAGATAGCTGATAAATTCATCATCGCCCTCCGTTGGATTGGCCATTCCTACAACTCGGAGGTATACTTTCTTTCCTTTGCCTGTAAACAGAAAATGATATTGTAAAAGTTGTCCTAACGCCTCGCGGATACACATCTGCACTGAATTATAAGGCTTGACCTCATAAAAAAATATTTCATCCTTATTCTCTCTTAGTAAATCGACTCGGTTCTCATACTCCATTTGTACCGAGTTCGGATACTCCGAATTTAGCAAGTCAAAAAAGGCATTCTGTATCTGATTATGAATTCTATTTACTGTTGTTCCTTCGATTGGTTTGCGCAAATAACTTTCAGTGTTCTTACGTTTATCACCGCTATTTGAAATAGGCTCAGAATATATCGGCAAGCGTATGAGTGAGTATGATCCAAATATTTTCATAAAATCCTCTGGCTTCTTTATTGGATCAACTTTATGAATGGTATTTGGATAGTTAAGGCCAACTTTGTGATTAAGGTCGTGCTCAAGATAATCAACGAAAATGCATTGACCCAGCACAGGGTCGGATTTGTATATCTTACCTTCTCGCTGAACGACCTGAGCATACGCAATGATCGTAAGATTATTGTATGCTCCTTCTGATTTGATGGCTATGATGTCGCCAGGCACTAAAGATGTAAGAATAGAAATGGTGGTTTTTACCGATGTGATATCTTCAGAAATTTGATCCCTTAAAGAATCTATCAATTTATCTATCACGCTTTTCGGCTTTCCGATGTGTTCGTTTAGGTCGATGTCCCACAAAAATCCAGTCGCAATGACACGTTGCTTTAGCATTTCAGGAAACATGTCCACATAACGATTCTCTTCTTCACTCCAGTACTTGCTACCGACAACATAGTAACTATTCGATTGGGCGTCTTCTACGAACTTGTGCCACAAACCGAATGCAAACTGAACCACACCTTCATTCAAATCATTTCGTTCAAGTATTCGGGTATGAATAGCAAAAGTGTTTGTATCAGAGTTCACGTTGATTCCCAGGCCCTGAGAAATGGCCACAAGAGCGCCCCTACTATATAAAGGAAGAATCCTATATTCCGAGTAGAGGAATGCAATTTTCCATTTTGCCATACTGTGTAAGTCGATTGCATCAATTCTGGCAAAATCACCCCGCTGTGCCAACTGCACGATTTCCACAATAAGTGAACGAATTTTCTCAAAGGCTGTGTCGGCATCGGGGCCATACTTCTCTAGCCAGGAATATGTGGCATCCTGCAATATGGAGGCTCTCTTGTAAATCTTATTTGCCTTTCGTTTCCAAATTCCAAATTTGACCAAAGAAACTCCACTGATACTTCCCAATTTCTCTGTACCCCATTCGACCTGATAACAAAAGGTGCTTTCATTTCCGACATCCGTATATTCTGAAAGTGTCATGGCTGATACCCGACTTGCGGGCCATTCAGTCAAGAATCGGTCTAATACTTCCTGATACTGATCTTTGTTAAGCTTCACGGTGTATTAATAGCTGGTTAAGTTCAATATAGCTATTGTGGGCAACAGGTGAAAGCTGATGAACTAAGTTACTCTACCTGCTCTAAAAGCCTTTCAGTAAGCAACTTCAAGAAATTTGCTTGCCCACTCTTCCTGATCCGTATCTCCGAAAAAACCCTGGCGTAATTCCCAAGATCAACAGAAAACATCTCCTCGAATACATTTACAATCTGCTTGAGATCAGCTTTACCATAGTTGAACACACCCGTTGCGTGCAGTGCATAGATTAACTCCACCAACGCCACTTTTTGACTGGTCCATTGAAGCACCTGTGAGGGAGAGTCCTTTGTTGAAAACTCAGTTTGCCGGACAGCATGAAGAATATAATCCTTTAGCAAGGTATGTGAGAGAATCTTTGCCAGCTTCACATCATACACTGTTGAGAATGTCTCGTCCGTTCCAACGGGCATGTAGCGGGCGGTATGTCGCGTGAAATACTGAATGTCCAGATACGATGATCCAGACATGCAGTACTCGTAGAAAGCTTCGTTCTTGTAGGCAAACTGCTGGAGCTTGCGCATGATTTTGAAATAGTTTTCCATTCGGCTTTTCCTGTCACGAAAAGAATCAAACAAGAGTATCTCGAATTTCTTTTTGTAATAGTAATACTGACTCAACAGCACGGGTTTTATCTCTTTAAAAAATTGAACCTCTTCCTGGTCATTCACAAACTTATAGCGCACCGTAAATTGCTTCAACTCCGATATTATCTCGCGCATAGTCGACAGCGCTTTTCCCATCGCGACCAGGTCATCCGATCCGGCAGCATTGATCTCTTTCATGCGCTTCTGTAGGCCTTCAGAAAATGTAATCATATCCATACTCGTATCTGTTTAATGTTTATGCGGCATCCGGCAGACGATCTTCAATGATGTAGCGGATGTCTTCTTTAATTCGTTGATAACAATTTTGTATTTCGTCATGACTGGCAGTTCGAACGGCAGGAATAGGCTGGTAATTTTTCTCTTCTTCCTTCAACGCTGCGTGATCGTTGAGTATTTCTCCATGAAATACCTTGAGTGCTATCTTCTGTTCAGGATCATCGGCTACCATCCCCACAAATTCACCGGAAGAAAGTGAAGCTATCTTCGAAGGTGGAATAGCGGCCTCCAATTGCGTTGACCTGCTTACGGACGTATCGGTGCGGTTGATCGAAACACTTTCACGCTCCTGCACGATCTTGCCGAACCGTTCGGACAAAAACTTGGCAGTATCTCCAACCACTTGTCCAGAGATCACATTGCCAACAATATTCATGATGACTTCGGCTTGATCACGTCCGTAATCTTTCTTGAGCTGTGAATAATCCTGAACCGCCAATGTGGTCGCCACTTTGTTAGATCGGGCTGTGGCAATGAGGCTATCGATGTTATTGAAATAGACAGTCGGAAATTCATCGAAGATCAGGCTGCTCTTCATCTTGCATTTCTTGTTCACGAGCTTGATCACGCGTGATATGTACAAGGAGAGTACAGCCCCAAAGATCTGCTGCTTCTGCGGATTGTTACCCATGCACACCACTTTGGGAGCATCCGGATTGTTGATATCCAATGTGAAGTCATTGCCTGACAACACGTAGTACAACTGCGGGGAAGAGAGCCGCGCCATTCCGATCTTGGCAGACGCAATTTGACCTTCCAGTTGTTCCCAGGCGGAATGTTTATAGGCTGATTCAAAAGGATTGATAAGTACATCAATCTCCGGCTCAGTGCGCAGCAAGGGAAAGAGTATTTTATATTCCAGTTGCATGAGTTCGATTACATGCGGAAGTGTGCAGTACTTTCCATTCTCATACTTGCGCAAGAACCAGATGATGGCCGTAACAAAGTTGATCGGTGACTCTACAAAGAAGTCTCCTTGCTTTTTGATCCAGTCGCGGTTGAGTCCAAGCATGATGGTACGTGATGACTCACTGGCATCCGTAATGTCTTCCATCGTTATTGGATCAAGTGGATTGCACCGATGGTATATCTTATCAAAGTCAATGACATAGAACTTTGGTGTAACCGCGTAGTGGTGTCCAAACTTCAGTAGTGTATTGTAAGCAATGACAGACAAATCATCAAACTTGAAATCATAGATGAACATGCTGAACCCTTTGCGAATGTGCTGCGTGATGATGTGACGAATAACGAAGTACGACTTACCCGCCCCCGGTGTGCCAATGACAAGTAATGCACGGAATGGATTAATGAAGTTGATCCAACTTCTCCTGAGTGTATTCTTTAATGTGTATTGAGCTGGCAGGTTGATTGAATACTCATTCTCCAACAATCTTTCTTCCTGCGGAAAGGATTCATTGAGCTTGTTAAAAACATCATTTCGTAACTGGAGTTTAATCAACCGGCTCAACCAGGTGCCTCCGGTGAGTATTAAAATGTAACCAGTAAGAACCAATACTATGTATATGCTACATAAAACGTCAGCCGAACTTTTCAGGTGGAATAAAAAATGAGCAAAGAGGAATATTGTCAGCCCGGAAACAATCAGAACAAGCGCATACGAAAGACTGATCTTTTCATCCTTCTTCCCATGCGCTCCCACAAGGGACACGATCAGTAAGAGCAAGGCTAAAAGTTTAGATGTCCAGATGGAAGCAAACAAACCTGTGCTTCCGGCATTGATCATGATCCTGTCAATGAACGAATGCGTATAACCCCACTCATTCAATGCCTGGTGACAGAAATGATAAAAGTGCATCATCAACAGCACCATGCTGCATATCCTGGTCAGGTCAATGATCTTGCGTAGCGCCTGGTCGTTTTCTCCGGTTTGCATAATTATATTGTTTTATATCCGATACCCTCTTCTTCTTTTTCTCCTTCGCGGAAGCTTAAGCGCTGCTTCCGGTGAACTGAAATCCAATTCATTCGCTGTGACCATATCCGAAATGGCATCAGTCATTGTCGCATTACCTTTCTCGCCCTTCTCTTCGTTAGGCAGTGATAGTTTCGTGAAGCCCGGACGAAACGGTTTGACAGTGTCCGCATTGAGCGATATTTTTTCAAGTATAGCGACAGCGCCATACTGCTTACCCAAGTCACTGCCATTGAAGACCACACGTAGTTTGTTATCTACGAACGTGACTCCGTATGTTCTTCCTTCTGCATTCGTTCTGAAAAGCACAGCGATATCTTTCTTTGAAAGAGCATCAACAAATAATTGCTTTGAGCTAACCGAATGATGACGGAGGATGGAGTCAATCCTCTTTTTCACAAATTCTTTCAAGGGGTGTCTCAGTGCCGCATTGAGCTTGAACTGTTTCTCCAGAAATGCCAGTGTAGGTTTGCCGTGTATGGAACTTGCCTTCACCGGTATGCCAACACGTTTTTGTTTTTCATCAATCAGGCTATACATCAGACCACCTTTGGAAAACATTTTCGATTTCTCCGTGCCACGGTCAGCGTGAACATTGTATAGGTGTAGCACAGCATTGAGTTCGGGTAGCGATGTGTACTTATATGATCTGGCCACCATCCGCACGATGTTGGAGATACTCCGTTTCGTTTCTGATCTGCCATAGACGGCTTTCTTAACATCGACAGGAATGAGCGATTCCTTCTGTTGTTTGTCTTTGCTTTCAGCCTGCACTAATCCAAACTCGATTTCAATTTCCTTCCTCGCTTTTTCAGATTGATTTTTTCCGAGATAATGGATGGGTATCCGCTTACCATTTTCCTGTATGAGTGTTGACACGATATGAACATGCGGATGGGCAGCATCACGATGCTCATACACCAGATAGGGCTGATCGCCAAAACCGATCTTGGTCATATAAGAAGACGCGATCTTATTCACATCATCAACGCCAAGTTTTTCACCCACGTCAAAATTGAGGGAGATGTGAAGCGTATTTGTTTTCGTTCTGCGATTGCGTTCGTTCAACTCCGTGAACCGATCCAGTTTCTCATGGAAGTTCAGTCGGTCTGCCTCCTTCTTAAAGAGATTCGCCTGTATGCATGTGGCTGTTCCTTCCATCACTTTGTGTTCATTGTAATTCAATGCTCCCCGTATATCTTTTCCGCTGATCACCCTGGCTACCATTTTATTTCAGCATATTATCCAGCAGAGTTAACAGTTTATCCACCTGCGAAGTGACCCTTTTATACTCATCGAGTATTTTCAAGGCATCAAATATTTTTTGATTCGGAATGGTGCTGCCGTTGAAGTACCGCGTAACCTGGTTGACGTTTGTTCCAATGGCCTTAAGTTCTTTACGGATCGCTGTCAGTTCGACAGTGACGGTATCCGAGGATGCATCCTTGTGATACCAGATGATCTCCTCTTTTTGTAAAATCATCCGTGCAAATTCTCCGAGTGTCTGGCAGTTGGAATTCTTGCGAAGGCCTTCCAGTTTATTGTAGAACGCTTCCGATACCCGTACACCGATCAGGTGATTAAGCGGCTCTTCCGTGTTATATTTTCGCTGGCTCATACTTGATACATTTTAGCGAACCACAGAAGCCGAGTTCCGAGGCTTCGTTCCCCGAAGAGCGGGCACGCGATGAGGCAAGATGCCAAATGTGTTAACATTTGTACATCTTGCTCCCTGCGGAAAGCCGCAGGGTGTAACGTGCAGTTTTTCATATTCCGACAAACTTTTGCTTTCCACTTTCATGTTCTTCGTAGTTGATTTTCTGTAAGAGAAGATTCTGTATTGCGTTTCCTTTCCTGAAGGATTCGCTCGATGTCTTCATAATCATAGAAGATCACGCCTCCGATTTTGGAGAAGGGCAGCGTACCGTTAATGCGCAGGTTCTGTAATGTTCCTGGAGAAAGGTTCAGGAGCCTTCTTACTTGTGGAGATTTGAGCCATCGTTGCACCGGACCTGCCTGTCGTTGTGACAGCAACTTTTCTATGGCTTCGAGTAACTCTACTTTGAAAGCCTGCAAGTCCTCCGGGGTAATAATATTGGTTGCCATGATTTGTTCTGCTTTGTAAATCGATGGTTCAAATCACGGTTGTAACCCGCTATTAAAACAGTCACAGCTGTCCCAGGACACCTGCTAAGTATCTGACAGTCAGTAAGAAATAATTTTAAGATTTTCTAAAAACAGGGATGACTACTTTTGCAATGCGCGAAAATTCCTGTCGGTTTTTTCACCTCAACAACCCAAAATATTTTACGCTATGACACAGGAAATTACTCATCCCATCCTCCAAAAAACCATCAAAAATCTGGACGTCAGCAAGGAGTTTAAGGTGATGGCCAAGGCCAACGGATACAAAACATTACAGGATATTTTAGGCATGCCGTTGCACGAACTTCCCTATAAACCGCAGTCGGGATACCGGATGTTAAGGGAGTTTTTGGGTATCTTGGAAGAGCATGGACTGAGTGAATTGGTGGACAATTGAGTCTCATTCTAAGCGGAAACAAACCGAACCCTAAACCGAAAGTTTATCAATGAAACGAATAGGCAAACTTCCTCCAAGCTTAATCGAAAAGCCATACATCTATCGTATCGAACTTCTTGACCGTTTTTATAAACTTCTTGACAACAAAGAGCTGGTTTTTGTCAATCCAGACAAATGGGAAGATCCGCTTGAAAATCTCATCTTCAATGCCAGGGTTATCAAGGATGGGAAATCTTTTCAGAATCCAGCGAAGGAAAAGATATTCTCACAATGTTGGAGCTACGAAGGTGATTCGTATGGGATATGGAAAATATACACCACTAAGGCCGATGACAAAGGCATTGTCAAGCGGCATATGGGTGTACGAATCACAACCAGACTCGACCGGCTGAATCAACTTTCCAAACTCAATAACGGCCAGTATTTCTACGGAGTGATCGACTACAAATGGAAATATGAACTGGATCAGCTAGTGAAGAGCAGACAGATACGAGAGGCTTTGCGTATTACAACTCCCGACAAGAAACATCTGGAAACACTTTTGCTAAAGAGAAAATGCTACTCATTCGAAAATGAAATAAGGCTGTTCGCAATCCCCGAGAAAATCAGTGCTAGCAAAAGTGAAAAGCACCTATTCCGTCTTGCTTTGAACCCTAAAGATTTCATTTCCTCTGTTCGTTTCGATCCAGGCATGGAGTATCAGGAATTCAAAACACATAAAGACAGGCTTGTGAAGCAATACGGTTTCAAGCCAACGCAGATAACGCAATCCACCTATTTCAAAAAGAATCGGTATACTATAGATATCAGCTAAGCTATCTGTTCACCAAAGAGCGTCATAGCGTTTGAAACAATAGTTATCGGAATGGATGTTGAGCAATTTATGAGCTGAGGAGAAACAGGGATTTATCAAGTGACAAAAGGAATTTGAAATGGAACAGAAGTATATAGCCGAGTTAATTAACGGAACCATCTCCGATACCATTTTAAACTATTACTATGGGTTAACTTACCAACCTCGAGACATTGCTGAAATCACACCAGGTTATGTAGGCAAATTACATCGATACAATAATCCATTTCAATATCGTGTTTACGGAGCTTACCATTTAAAGCACTACTATGAATTGTTGGACTATCAAATACGTGATGGGTACTATCAGAAGACGTACCGAGTTTCTGAGGAAGATATTCAGACAGCTTTAAAGGAATATGGTAAACAATTCATTATTGGTTTCGATAGCTTTGAAACGGACATAGTCAGAACGAAATCTTCAATGTTTACAGAGAGATCAGACTTTTGTAAAACCATCTTTGACTATGCTATGAGTCACACCACCATTCCAGGTGGCTATCCGGAAACCATCGGTGGTGGTAAGCACGTATTTTCGGCTTGGGGACAAGCCGGTTTGGAAATGGGATATTTTTACAGGGCTTGGTACATAATCCTAGAAAATCATCAAGCATTTGAGTCACTCTTCGAGCCACAGCAAAGAAAAAGCGATGAAGAGTTCCTTTATTTCTTTATCCGTGGACTTTACTCACTTCAAAAACAAGATGTGAATGCGAATTGTGTACGTACCATTAAAGATGGAAAAATTAAGAATGAGCATGAATTCAGAAACTGGTTTGTTCCATGGTTCGAGTCAAAATATTCCTCTGTTTCTGCAGAACCGGTGAAAGGTAATGGCAGGATTGATCTAAAAATTGAAGATCCATCCATCGGAACCAAGATTATAGAGTTTAAAGGTTGGTGGAATAGTGATAAAAAAACGATAGTCGAACAACTTACAGGTTATTTAACCGAATTCAACAACGAAGGGTACATCTTCTTAATCAATAATCTCAAGAGCAAAAACATCGTTCAAGAATACAAAGATATGGTTAGTAGCCCAGAGACCAAGATCATCTCTTGGGATGAACTACCCTACATGGAGACTGGCTTCAAATACTATAAGTCAATCCACACATTTAGTCAGGACAAAATAATTTATCACGTCATTTATAATGTCCATACTGGATAGGTTCCCCCAATGAATTCATATCGTGTTAGACTGTTGGTTAAATTAATTCAGAGCAACGAACGCATATCAGTTTGTTAGGGAATAGGCGCAATTATGAGGATCTTTGCAATATGAAATTAATAGACGAATCAGTCGGCATTGGCGCGCGCGTGTGCTTTGCCTGGAAAGGGTACGAAGATAAACCGTTTTGGTACTCGACCGATCTAGCAGAACTTCATAAACTTGGCCTTAAGCCAGAGCATGATAAATTTTTCATGCAAAAGGGTGTAGTGGTTGATTTTGGACCTGAAGGAAAGGGACGCATCGTGGAAGTCGCGGTTGAAATCGGTGACGAATACCATGTCGAAGGAACTAGCTTCAGAGGGCACGGCAAAGATTTTCCGTTTACTCTTGATGTTGTTTTCATTGTCGAAGAACTTACTTGATATAAACGAGTTCAATTTTTCGTTTTTAACAGTAGGGTACATTCCGTTGCAACTGTTATAGAGGTAAAGAGAGAGTAATCCAGCACCTAAACTCTTTACCATGATCCGAAAACATCTTGCGGAGTTGATCACAACTCTGCTTGTCATTCTTTTTACCTATACGGCTCTCAGCAAGATTCTGGATGTGGATACATTTCGCAAACAGATGCTGAACCAGCCGTTACCGGAAACCCTCAGTCAAAATCTGGTTTGGTTAGTTCCTGTCTCCGAAATAACAACCTCGATTTTCCTGATCCTTAAACCGCTACGGCTTCATGGATTCGTACTGGCATTTCTTCTGATGCTTGCCTTTACCTTATATGTAAGTCTGATACTGGCAAATACATTCGCCTATATTCCCTGTTCGTGTGGTGGCATACTTAATACCCTGTCCTGGGAAGCACACCTCATCTTCAACATTGTCTTTACTCTTCTGGCTCTTGCCGGAATCATCATCGAGCGAAAGCGAAGACAGTTGATAACCTGAAAAAATATTTGCGCAGATGCCTGACTGATCACCGGGCGCAGGGGAACGCTGAAAACCTGAAACAGAGTAGGCACTTTCGAAAACTCGATAGACGGTTTGATGCTTTTTGAGTTGTTAAAAAAGTATCCTGTAATATGAAAAAGTTCTTTGGAAAATTTCTGCCTGCAATGGCCTTCCTCTTTGCGATTGGTGCAGCGTTCGTTACACAAGCCTTTGATGCTCCTCCCGTAGGAACATTGAAAGCCAAGGTCGATGGTGCCTGGCAGCCCATCAGTGAAACGCAGTCGTACACCTGTGTTAGTAGCTCTGATGAATGTGTTGCACGGTTCAACCAGCAAAACCAGATGATACCTGGCACGTTGGTTCCCGGAACCTACGATGCGGACTAAGCCGCCATTTAGTTCCATAAAAAAAGAGCATGGATGATTCTCATTCATCCATGCCTTTTACCTAAGAAGTAAACTCTTTTCTAAAAACGGATTCTATTTTCTCCAGCAAAATCGGCTTGGAAAAAAAGTAGTCAATACCGAGCGACTGTGCCTGTTCAATGTCAGCCGGATCGAGCGTTGACGAAAACATGATCGTCACCAGCTTGCTGTCTTTGAGGCATTCCATTTCTTTCACCTCGCTGAAGAACTGAAACCCGTTCATGATGGGCATGTGCAAATCGAGTAATACTACCGCAGGAAGATTCATCGCACCTTCACAACCCTGGTGAAGTATATCCAGAGCCTCCTGCCCATTGTAGGCACTGTAAACATTACTCACACACGCATACATGGAGAGTATTCGTTTGCTCATCAAATGAACAAGGTCATCGTCATCCACTACCATTACATTTCGTTTGAGGGTCATAAGCAAAACATCAGCGTGGGTTTTGTTCAATGCCACTCGTCTGTATTTCCTGATCTGGAATCGGGAATGCGTAGCGTACATCATTGGGAGCTAAACTGTATTCCGTTCCGTTTAACTTTCGATGTAACGTAATTGCAAAGCGGTTATCCTGATTTAATCTTTTCAGATCGCTCCATCGCGTGGCGCGGAAGAGTAATTCTTTTCTTCGCTCTTCCAGGATACGCACCAAAAGAATCTCCGGATCTGTTTCTTCTACGGGAACAAAGGCTCCAGTCTTCCATCGTTTTTCAAGTAGTGCATTCAAATCATCTAATGCTCCGGCAATATTTCCAAGCCTTGCCCTGCATTCTGCACGAATCAGATAAACTTCATCGTTAGCAATACCACCGAACAGCGTAGATGTTCCTGTGTAGTTCGCTTTGAAGGTATATCGGTTCGGACTGCGAAGCCTGAAGAAGACCTGCTTGCGCAAATCATCATTCTCATAAGACGCATACAATAGTGTATCCACATACGTTGTTGAGAATACTGTATAACCATACGTGATCATCTGGCCATGAAATAAAATCTCATCGTTCATTCTAGCCACTGGCCGCGTTGCTGCCGCATTCAGTGTGTTGTAATCCATTAAGTAATCATTCTCACTCAACGATTCACTCGCCCAACTTTCTGCACTTCCGTATTCTCCCATAATCAAATACACCCGTGCCAACAATGCCTTCGCAGCCGCAGTAGTAGGTCGTGTCTTGTACGATGAATTCACGGGAAGCAATGGCAATGCTTCGGTGAGGTCATTGATAATTTGGTTTAGTGTTTCTGTTCTCGAAGCTCGGTTCACCTCTGCATTTACATCTGCCGTTAACCGAACAGGAATTCCTAAAGCAGAACTTTCGCCAACTGGCATTGAAAAAAGTTCGAGAAGCTGATGAAAGGCATGTGCGCGAAAGAACAATGCACTTCCTCTTATACTTTTCCTTTGTACTTCATTGGCAGATGTAGGCTCTATTTTCTCAAGTCCTTCCAACACAACATTCGCATAGAACACTTGCTGATACGGAATGTTCCAATCCGCACACGCTTCACCTTCATAAATGTTATCCTTCCAGATATAACTGTTCCGTTCTGTTGCCGTGAATAATCCCTGCCAGGCATTGTCAGTAGTAAAGGCATCATCTGAAGCTACCATGCCGATAGCAGGAACGATGTTCATGACGCGGTCAGCATTATCAAGCAGGGCTTGCAAGTCTTCCAGTGTAGTAGGAACTACAAGCGATTTATCCGGCTTCTTCTCCAAAAAGTCATCACTGCATCCTGCTGCGATCAGGCAGGAAACAATTAGTATCGAGTTGATGTATTTTTTCATAGCATTTCAGTGTTTGGTAATCAGAAATCAATCTTCAATCCCGCAGCGATGCTTCGTACCGGCTTCATTGTCGGATAGTCCGGATCAAGGTCACTATCGGTTGCTTTCCAAAGTATGCCGAGGTTGTTGGCATAGACATACAGATGAACTCTGTTGAATGGCAAACGTGAGAACTGATTTCTATCCAGTGTGTAGGTAAGGTTGATATCTTGTAAACGAATATGATCACCTTTCTCCACCAGTTCGGAAGAGTTCAGATAAAAGTTGTCCCTGTTCTGATCAATGAACTCCGGCATTGAAGGAACCGATGTTGATTGTTCGTCACCGGGATTCTGCCACCGGTTTGCATAATCACCATGATCAACTTGGCCTTTCAGAATGTTACCATACCTCAACGAACTTCGTTTGAAATAATATCCAAGTCTGTAACTTACATTCACCGACAAGGAAATATTTTTCCAGGAAAATGTATTTCGTAATGAGCCAAACGAAGTAGGTCTTGCTGAGCCGTGATACACTATTGATTTGGTAGTAGCATTACTTATGATGGTGGTATAGTCGCTACTAACAGCACCATCAACATAACCTTGTGGGTTACCAGTTTCCGGCTCAAGTCCTGCCCATTCGAAACTGTAGATGCCGAATAGTGGTTTTCCTTCGAGCGGATATGAGATCAGCGCACTTCCGCTTCCATCATATACATACTTAACTGCCGGAGCCTCTATCTTATACGAAGTCACTTTCTCTGTCAGGTGACTATAGAGAACATTCGCATTCCATTTAAACGCACGGTTGATGATCGCAGCATTCAGTACGAGATCAACACCATGTCCTTTGGTATTGGCATTGTTACCACGGAAAACTGTAACGCCTGTCGATGGTGGATACGGCATCGAACCGATCAGATCGATTCCCCACTTGGTATAATACTCAATACTTCCGCTCAGTATTCTGTCTTTTGTTTCAAAGTCAATACCTGCATTCCAAATCTTCACACGTTCCCATTGCAATTCTGGATTGGGTGGATTAATGATCGTGCTATACGGCAATCCGGTCAGTGCATTATATCCCAGACTGACCGCTGTTGTGTAAGCTGTTACCGATTTATCAATGTTACCATTGTGCCCGTAGGTGGTGCGTACCTTCAGATAAGGCATCCACGCCAATTTATAGAATGGTTCATCGCTTATCGTCCATGCCAATCCGGTTGACCACAACGGCACTCCGCGCTGATTTGCTTTCACACCAAAAAGATTGGATTGATCTTTTCTTACACTGGCTGAAAGCGTGTACCTGCTTTTAAATGTGTAAGCCGCATTCGCGAAATACGAAATGAAACGATCGGTCATCGAACTAATTCCATCACGGTTGTAAATGGAAATGTATTGGCCTGGATTGTTGTAGGCCGGAAAGAACGAAGTATAATCTACCCGCTGTGTCGTTGCCAAGTCATCATTGTAGCCATAGTATCGGTAGTAGTTCGCATCCGAGTTCAGTTCTTTTACTTCATATCCTGCCAATGCCGATACACCGTGATTATCCCAGGCATGATTCAAATTAAGTTGTCCACGGAAATTGTAACTGGTTGAACGTTGGTCATACCTATCCAGTATTCCTCCCATCGGAACGGGATGCGTTAAGTTTCCATCCACATCCATCTGCGTGAACTTGTTGATCTGATCTCTCGTGGAATATAATCCTATTGTCTGATTGTCCCTCGTTGCCGTTGTACTGTTCCAGTATTGATAAAGTATTTCAGCGTTCAGGCTTTTGATAATCTTGTATTGCAAACGTGTATTGATTCTGTAGTCCTGTACCTTTGAAGTATTGTCGCGGATGTTGATCTCATCGAGTGGCGAATATTTCCAGTTGAGCAATCCATCCGCCTGAGCCTGTTCAACAAAACCCGACCGATAGTCTTTGATCAGCGTGGTGTTGTTGCCTTCATCATCTTTTAATCTCGCATACGGATACATGGGTGAAGTAGAATTAAATCGCAGGTTTGTGAAGCCATCATTGTTCCTGTTTCGTTTCGATTGTGCGTAGTACAATCCTGCACTCACTTCCAGTTTATCATTGAAAAATGACCACGTATTATTTGCATTCAGTGTAAAGCGACTGAAATCATTATGCACCAAGTTCTCCATATTCCTGTCAAAGCCAGTTGACACATTGTAGCGATGTGAATCTGATCCGCCCTGGATGCTGATGGAGTATTGTTGGTTAACGGCATTTTGATAGAGGTACTTCTCATAATCGCTGCGCACATCGTTTTGCTTCAGTAGCGACAGTTGCTGTTCGATTTCATCTGTCTCTATCAGTCCGTCACGGTGCGCAATTAGTAATTCCACAACCGGGGTAAGTGGTTCATGCCCATCTGATACTTCAGCACTTTCATAGTACCCTTTGTCAAAGAGCATTCGCTCCACATCAATAAAGTCACTCGTTGTCATGCGCGGTGCATAAAACACATCCGGCTTCTGTGCGATGGTGATATTGGAGTTAACAGAAATGCGCGGAGCCTGATTGCGCTTTCCTTTTTTGGTAGTGATCACGATCACACCATTTCCTGCGCGGGCTCCCCAAATGGAAGCAGCAGCTGCATCTTTTAACACGGTCACTGACTCAACATCATTGGGATTGATGTTGTTGATATCGCCATCATACGGAAAGTTATCAATCACGATCAGCGGACTGGCGTTGCCAAAGATGGTGCTCCTTCCGCGAACGCTGATATCATTCGTGTTGCCTTCCACATTCCGGTTAAAGATCAAGCCGCTGGTAACATCTTCCAGACGACTCAATACATCTGTACTGATGCGCCTGTTGACAAGTTCATTGTCAACCTGGGCGAATGAACCCGTGGCGCGTTCTTTCGGAATCTCCTGATAGCCCGTGGATACAATCATTACTTCGTCCAGCGTGGCAATGTCTTCCGTCATCGCGATGTTGATCTCTGTCATGTTTCCTACAATGGCTTCTTGTGACGCATATCCAATAAAAGAATATATGAGAGCGTCTTTATCACGCGCCTGGATACTGTAGCGACCATCGGCATCTGTCGTGGTACCAACGGTGGTTCCTTTCACAATCACGTTTACACCGGGCAATGGCTGGTTATCTGTAGCCGATGTGACGCGTCCACTTATCTGCGACTGACATAATGCATCGTGACTGCAATACAAAATCAGTAAAATGAGTAATTGATTTTTCATAGGTTATTCGTTTTAGGTTAATGAGTCAATGTTTAATTCGCATCGCGGATAACGAGCACTTCGATGTCATGCTTCTTCTCGATCAGGTCGAGATCATACGCCTTCAATGCTCTTCGCAGATCGTCCACGCTGCTCAACCTGGCATCGAGATTTATGTCCACGTTGCCTTTGTACCCGGTTTCATCGATCACCGGTTTGTTCAGGTGCTGGAGGTAATGGTTAAGCTGCGAGACGAGCAGTTGAATGCTGCTGTTGGTAATGGATAGACTAAATGCATCCACGTTAGTAACAGCAGAAGCCTGACTGGATTTTATTTTATCATTGTCTGAAGTCCGTACCAATACGAGGCAAGGCATAGCACGTTTCTCCACGGAGGCGATGTATTGTGGAAACAATCGCGTCATATCACTGCGCATGATCTCAAAAACATTTGCCAACAAGTGTGATGGCACGATCAGTTCATAACACCAGGCATGATCACGAAGCCACGCTTTGAACGGAGCACCTTCCTGGTTCGAGATCACTCCGGAAGGATCTTTCACGTCCAACACAATCCGGTTGCGACTGAAGTAGCGTGTTTCGTCACTCCACGCCAGCGCGAACATCAATTGTATCCATGCATTCGCCATCGTGATCCTTGTGACAGATCCTTGCTCATCGCGAATCACATCAAAGCGACTCTGCACACCTTCCACGTAACGGGTGAGCATAGACTGGAAGAGCATGTGTTCTTGCTCTATACCAATAGGTTGAAAGAGCAACGGCACTTCTGGATTGTACACCTTCATCGCGTCCTTCTTTTCGGTAAGCGACTGTGAAGGTTCCGTTAACATCTTGTTTATGGTGGCCTCATTCACTTCATGATGTCCGGTGATTGCCTTTACCACACCATCTCTACCGATCCATACATAGTGCGGAAGTTCCTTGTGCGGAAAAAGTTCGTGAAGCGTTTTATCACCTGTCACCATGGGCAGGCGAATGTTTTTCAGGCGCGAAGCTTTCGAGAAAAGTTTGGTGACTTCTTCTTTCGACTGATACGTCACCGGAAGAAATACTACCTTATCCGAGAACTTCTTCTGCAACGAATCTGTCTTCGGAAACATGGCAATACAGGGCGAACACCACGTTGCCCAAAAATCAATGATTAACAGTTTGCCTTTGTATTCCGACAACCTGATCTGATCCGAGGAATGATTGATCACTCCGGTGAGCACCACATCCGGCACACGGTCACCAATGACCAGACCGGAATTCTTGTTTTGAGCTACTGCACTACCAAAAAGACAAAGCAGTGCCAGCAAGCATATTTTTCGTTTCATGCTCGATAGAGATTAAGATTTAAAAAATTGAAACAATAGAACCGGGTGACTCACCAGCACTGAAGAGAATGCTGTGATGTCAACCCGGCTGATGGACTCCATCTATTATTAACCTAAACTTCGAGTCCACCGAAGCATTTGCGCAGGTGGATTAGCTTGGAGGCCGTTTACAGTGAATGAATATTTCGTGAGCGCGAGTCATGATTGAAGCATAGATTGTTTTTGCTCTGAACATTCAGCTCTCATTGACTTTGTTATCATTTGAAGCTGCGCAAGCAACTCATAAACTGACTTAACATGCTCCATTAATTCTGGCTCACATTTACCGACTTCGATTTTACCAAGGATGCCCCTTATGCCACGTTCATAGCTCATAAGCTTTTCAATGCCCATGACAGGAATTGTTAGCAATTTTTCCTTACCGTTAATATTACTCTCAGCCATAAAATGTACTGCATTATTACACTAATGTACTGTTTTATAGTACTAAATACAACTTTTAGTACCATTTTATGTGATTAGTGTACCCAAATACTATATTTATATACCAAATATTTAGACGTATGAGTGATTTGACCCGATTAGGGGAGTATTTCGAAAAGAAGTCCGTCAACAAAGCGAGCGTGGCTCGAAAGACCGGACTGGGGAAAAACAGGCTTACTGCAATCACAACTAGTGATACGGCAAGGCTTACAGCGGAAGAGCTGTATTTAATTGCGTTGGCAATGGAGGTTAATCCTGGTGAGCTGCTGGAATATGTTTGTGGACACCTGACTTTGGAAAAAGATTCATAACGGATTATTTGATAGCAGCAAAAAATTAATGGCCTCAAACTTCTTCACCAATCAAGGCGAGAATACGCTCTACAAAAAATTTGTAGGTGTATTTGAGCACATGCAAAATATCGAGTACTTCAAATCTGTTATCGGCTATTTCCGAGCATCAGGTTATTTTGCAATCCGCAAGCATTTTCCTGCGAACTTAAAAGTAAAAATCATTGCAGGAATAAATGTTGACCCATTTATCGCATTAGCTCAAAAGCAAGGTCTCTTATTTAACCTTAATGCAAAAGACACCAAGCAATCATTCATTGAATCCATACAGGAAGATATAGTCAATTCGAAATATGGCAAAAACATTGAAGAAGGGATTATTCAACTCATCGGTGATATTGCCGATGGCAGAATTGAGATAAGAGCACACAACTCAAAGAAACTTCACTCTAAATTTTACATTTTTCTTTCTCCAAATTTCAACGAACATAATCCCAACGGAATGGTGATTATGGGTTCATCAAATCTTTCAGCACAAGGCTTGGGACTTGAGTATGTGGAGCATAACTACGAAATGAATATTGAATTAAGAGATTATGACAACGTAAAGTTTGCAAATACGGAGTTTGAAATGCTGTGGGAGCAAAGCACTCCGATACTTCCAGTAGACGCGCCTTCATTAATTAAGAAAACTTATTTAGATGCTACTCCCACGCCTTTTGAACTGTATGTAAAATTCTTAATCGAATTTTTCGGTAAAAACATTGAATACGATCCGGAAAGTATAAGCGACATTCCATTAAAGAAATTTAAGAAACTCAGTTATCAGATCGATGCCGTTAACCAGGGATATGAATTACTTTTAAAACACAATGGCTTCTTTTTGGCCGATGTAGTAGGGACTGGCAAGACTGTCATGGCTGCCTTGCTGGCAAAGAAATTCATTATCAACAATGGACCTAAAACCAAGATCCTCATTGTCTACCCACCTACTCTTGAAAAGAACTGGAAAAGCACTTTCAAAGAATTCAGGATTGATGACAAATGTCATTTCATTGCGAATGGTAGTTTGAATAAGATTGTAGAAGGTGACCACAATTACGCAGACAAAGAACGTTACGATTTAGTCCTTGTAGATGAAGCCCACAAATTCAGAAACCATAGAAGCCAACAATTTCAGAACTTACAAATCGTTTGCAAATCTGGTCGGGAAAATATTGGTGGTATTGAAGGCTTTGAAAAGAAGGTTGTCTTAATTTCAGCCACGCCACTTAACAATCGCCCTGAAGATATTTACAACCTATTACAAACATTTCAAGATGTTCGTAACAGCAACTTAAATCAAACTAATCTGCAAAAGTTTTTTTATCCTCACATCACCCGGTACAAAACTTTAATTCAGCAAACACCGCTTGACCTACAGGGAATCCAGGATATATTCACAGACATACGAGACAAGGTAATTAAAGACATTACTATTAGGAGAACAAGGACTGATTTGAAGAATAATGAACGCTATGCAAAGGACTTGCAAGAACAGGGAATCATTTTTCCAAAGGTGGCTGACCCATTTGCAAATGAATACGAGCTACCTCATGATTTAGCAACATTATTTCTTGATACGGCCAATAGCATAATTGACAAAAATAAAGTTGATTTTTTTCGCTATCAGGCAATTGCTTACCTGACTGATGATGCTAATAACGGTCTGTATCAAAGTGCTCAGACAATATCGCGTTCATTGGCTTTCATTATGCAAACGCAATTGATCAAGCGCCTGGAAAGTAGTTTTTATGCATTCAAAAAATCATTAAATAAAATAACCGAGTCTACAAGTCAGATGATTGAAATGTATGAACGGGATAGCGTATTCATTGCTCCCGATCTGGATATTTCAGATTTGCTGAGCAAGGGTTACACTGACGAAGAAATTGAAATTGAAATTCTGAAGATTGATGACGAGAAACCAAAGAATAAGAAATTCAAGCAAACTGATTTCAAGAAAGGGTTTTTAGAAGGCTTACGAAATGATTATGAGCATCTACATTCTCTAAATCAAAGATGGCAAGCCGTTGAGGAGCATAACGACCCTAAGTGGAACGTGTTTATAACGCTACTTAAAAACGAATATTTCGATAAAGACAAAAACGAACTGGGTAAACTGGTAATATTCACTGAATCAGCAGACACATTAAATTACCTGACTGACAGATTGAAGAGGGAAACCAGCTACAAAGTCTTAAGTATAACCTCAGATAATAGAAATGCGCAATTTGAAGTTATTCGTGAAAACTTTGATGCCAACTATGAAGGCACTTTCAAAAATGATTATGACATCATTTTGACAACCGATGTGCTTGCTGAGGGCATTAACTTGCACCGCGCTAATGTAATCGTAAACTATGACACGCCTTGGAATCCGACAAAGTTGATTCAACGATTAGGTCGTATCAATCGAATCGGAACAAAAGCCCAAAAGATTTACAATTACAATTTCTACCCTTCGGAACATGGTGACAATAGAATCAACCTTCGCCAGAAATCATTGGTAAAACTACAAAGTAGTCACAGTACTTTTGGTGAGGATAACAAAATTTATACGTTGGATGAGATCATAGATCAGTTCCGCATGTTCGAAGAGAAGAACGAAGACAAGGATTTACGAACTGAATATTTAGAGTGGCTTAGAAAGTTCAGAGAGCAAAACGAAGAGCATTTTAATACTATTCGGAAAATGCCTCTAAAGGTTCGCTGCGTACGCAAAGCAACTGAAAAGCAAATCAGTGTTGCCTTCGTAAAGAACGGAGAGTATAAAAATATCTACCTACATTCAGAAGGCAAGTCATTTGCTCTACCATTTGAAAAAGCAGTAAATATTTTTGAAGCGCTGAAATCAGAGGAAGGCATCCTGCCAGTGCCAGATGTACATTACAAACACATTAACCACGTTTTAGAGCAATTTGAGCGCGACATTACTACGCCAGAAATGATTGGCGGAGCTGAAGACAAACTGGATATACGATCAAACAAAGCAATCAATGATTTAAGTAACTGGTTAGCCAGCCAAATTATCTCAGCACCGGAAGCCATAGAAGCCGGAACCAATCTGTTGCCTTTACTTAAACACGGCACTTACAACAATTTGACGAATGAAGTTTATAAATTAAGAAACGAAACAAACCCGCTAAAACTGGAAGCTGAATTGATAATGCTTTCAAAAAAATACACTTCCAAAATAAAGAGACAGACTAAAAAAGATATTGAACCCTTGAAGCCCAAAATCATCATCTCCGAAACGTTTGTTTCTTAAAAGACGACTACCCAATGACAATACAAGAAATAAGAGATATTCTCGAACTTCCATACGACAGAAAAGTTTGGAAAGGCTTCCTTCAAACACAGTTTACTAACAATAAACTGAATGCAGAGGACCGTGCAATATCCTTGTCGGACAAAACACTAAGCAAGCAATGTCTTAGTTTGGGTAATTATGAAATCAATGAATACACGAAAATCGGGATTTTCGAGATAGAGTTAAACGAGAAGGTTAACATTACTCGTAATCGTGTTGCTTTACGAAACCTCCTCAAGGATCTGACCAAGCAAGTAGCGGGAGCGATGGTGGTATTTGTACAAGGCGAAAGATGGCGTTTCAGTTATATCAGCAAACGAAAGGTAAAGAACAAAGAGACTAATGCAATTCAAGACAGTGAAACGGCACCCAAGCGTTACACTTATTTGTTTGGTAAAAACGAAAAAGCACTAACTGCTGCACAGCGTTTTGACAAGCTCATTCAAAAGCAAAAGGACAATCTGTACCAATTCCTGTCTCTCGATGATTTTGAAGAAGCTTTCTCAGTAGAAAAACTCAGCAAAGAATTTTTCAGTAATTACAAAGAGACATACGAGGAGTTCGTTGAGTTTATTACAGGTAAACGATACGTAAAAAAAGGCAATAAGTACGAGGAAAAAATTACAAAAGAACCTGACTGGCAACTTGCCAATCTATTTGGTAAGGATGAAAAGCAAGCACGCGATTTCTGCAAGCGAATGCTGGGTAGAATTGTATTTCTATATTTCATTCAAAAGAAAGGTTGGCTCGCAGTAGCGAAAGACAAAAAATGGAGTGAAGGGAATCCTAACTATTTATACGACCTCTTTAACTCTTCCAAAAACAAAGATGACTTTTATCATCGTGAGTTAGTTCCATTGTTCTTTAAAACACTCAACAATGTCGATTCAGAAAAAGAAAGTAATGCGTATAGATTTCCTTATCTGAATGGTGGTTTGTTTGATGACAGCCACGATCGGAAATACAATAAACTTCAATTGCCCCAGCAAATTTTTGAGCATCTATTTGAAACATTTAATAACTACAACTTCACTGTTTACGAAGATTCGCCAGATGAACATACTGTAGCAGTTGATCCAGAAATGTTAGGACATATTTTTGAAAACTTGTTAGAAGATAACAAAGACAAAGGGGCTTTTTATACCCCTAAAGAAATTGTCCATTACATGTGTCAGGAGAGTTTGAAAACATTTTTGTTGGAACAAGATTATTTACATTTTTCTGGCAATGAACTTGCACTCAGCACCATCGATAAAATTATTCAGCAGAATGAATTAACAAGTGCCGAAAAACAATTTGCTGAAAAGAATGCGTATAAAATTATTGACGCATTAGAAAAAGTGAAGATCTGCGATCCGGCAATTGGTTCTGGTGCATTCCCAATGGGTTTGCTTCTCGAAATTTTTAACACGCAGATTTATTTGCAGGAATTAAAAGGGTTCAAAAAAGGTGTAACAGATGCCGATATTAAAAAGCACATCATTGAGGAGAGCATCTATGGAGTAGATATTGACGCTGGCGCTGTGGATATTGCACGCTTACGTTTTTGGTTAAGTCTCGTAGTAGATGAAGAAGTACCCCAACCTTTGCCTAATCTCGACTTCAAAATTGTTTGTGCTAATACGCTGATACCGTTAGGTCAAATTAAGAATTACAACATAGGTGGGCTTAACGACATCATTCATGAGATGCAGCGCGTGCGCCACGATTATTTCAGCGCAAGCATGGATGAGAAAAGTGAACTCGAAAAGAAATTCAAGTCGTTGCAAAAGGATTTATTGAAGGTAAAAGAATGGGCAAATACAGAAGAGCAAGGCATTCTGTTAAAGCTTTATGAGTATAGTCCTTTTGAAGACAAATCCTGTTCATGGTTTGACCCCTGGTGGATGTTTGGTATCAATAACGGTTTTGACATAGTTATTGGCAATCCACCTTATTTGAGAATTCAAGGAATAAGAGATTCAAACCCTGAGTTAGCTAATGCACTTACAAAAGAGTATAAGTCAGCAAGCGGGTCATTTGACTTATATGTCGTTTTTGTTGAAAGATCTCTTAGGTTGATTAATCAGCATGGGCTGGTCAATTTCATTATGCCCACAAAGTGGACAAATGCAGCATTTGGAGCGGGGCTAAGACAAGTGATCTCTGAAAAAAATGCAGCTAACAAAATTATAAACTTTAGTGCGTACCAAGTATTCAATGCATCTACTTATACAGGATTGCAGTGGTTTAAATTTAATTCAGGCAATCTGTTGTACCACGAGTTGAACCGAGATTTGAAGTCGAATGACGAGCTTGCCGACTACTTAGGCTCGTTAGCTCCTTCGAGCGGCACTTACCTACCAAAAGACAAACTTACTAGAGAGGTCTGGACATTAACTGGAAAGAGTTCATCACAAATAATTGATAAATTAAATAGCTTCCCCAGGAGAATCAGTGATGTTTTTGAAAAAATATTTCAAGGGCTTGCCACCAGTAAAGATGACGTCTATTTTTTGTATGACTGCAAATATGAAGGAACATTCGTAACAGGTCTGTCCAAACAATTAGATGAATTGGTAACCATTGAAAAAGATTTTACCAAACCACTATTGAAAGGGGATGGTGTACATCGATACGAACCAATTCAAACTGATAGAGCAGTTGTTTTTCCTTATAAGCTGATTAATGGGAATGCAGAGTTGTATAGTGAAAAGGAAATATCGGAATCATTTCCTCATGCATACTCCTATCTCAAAAAATGCGAGAATGAATTACGTGATAGAGAAAATGGGAGGTTAAAAAATGACAGTGCTTGGTACAAGTATATCTATCCAAAGAATCTTACACTTTTTAGCAATGAAAAATTAGTTGCTCCAGAAATTTCATTGGGTGGCAACTTTTCGTATGACGAAAAGGGTGAATTTTATTCGACTACAAAAATTTACGGATACATCAAAAAAAGTAAAACAATGGAGAGCTATTTGTTTTGGCTTGGTCTATTTAACTCAAGACTATTTTGGTATTTCATTCAGCATACGGGATATGTATTAAGAGGTGGCTACTACACCTTTAAAACAAATTATATATTACCATTTCCTGTACCCGAAATGATACCAAACGACATATCCAGTTCTATTGAGGAACTTGTAAAAAGAATTCTCTCAATAAAGAAAGAGGGAACTGATTCGGACACCACTCAATACGAAAATGAGATTGATACGCATATTTATAAACTCTATCAGCTTACAGAGAGTGACATTGGTTTGATTAAATGAATTTATCGTAAACAATTGATTATCAATGATTAATTAGGTTTATTTCTTCGATTTCAGTTTCACTGAGTTGGTATAAATTATATACTGTTTGGTTTATTCTATTTTCTAGCTCAATGATTCGAATATTATTGTTGGTCCTTTTACTTTCTATAATTTGAGTGACAAGCTCGTCCAATATCTCAGTTGTTGCTGGAGGAATTATTGGAATAGGAAAGGGTTTAATATAGTTTGGTTTGTACCGAAAGTATCCATTTGACAATACTGTTCCAGTATTCACTAAATACCACCAACACAATTGCGAATTAAGTATTGCCATAAGCACTTTATAACTATCGGTTACCCCCTGTTTCTTGATGTAACCATAAATTGTAGTAGTCGAATAAAATTCACCCTTTTCGTCATACGAAAAATTTCCTCCGAGGGAAATCTCAGGAGCTACCAGTTTTTCTTTCTCGGCAAAATTAATTCCCTGTTTTCTTCCAAACTGAAACCACTCTCCGTCAATATTAAACCTCCCTTTTTTATGTTGGGATATGGAAACGAATCTCTTGAACAAGAAATGGATTTTTACTGCATTTTAATTTCATGCATAATTTATATCCACTATTTTATTAGACAATTTTAACTAAATGGATATACAATGATTTACGGCTACATTCGGGTAAGCACCGACAAACAAACAGTAGAAAACCAACGTTATGAACTCAACCAGTTTTGCCAACGAAGCACACTCGTAGTTGATAAATGGATTGAAGAAACTATTTCGGGCTCAAAAGACCTGCAAGAGAGAAAGCTCGGCAAGCTTTTAAAAAAAATGAAAAGAAGCGACATCTTGATATGCTCTGAGCTATCGCGTCTGGGCAGAAATCTTTTGATGATCATGGGCATTCTTAATGAATGTATGAACCGTGATATTCAAGTATGGACTATCAAAGACAATTATCGTCTGGGCAGTGACATCAATTCTAAAGTTTTGGCTTTTGCATTCGGTCTCTCCGCTGAAATTGAACGTAACTTAATTTCTCAACGAACCAAGGAAGCTTTGGCAAGAAAGAAAGCAGAAGGTGTTATTTTAGGTCGTCCTGTTGGCAGAAAATCCTTAAAGACAAAACTCACAGGTCATGAGAAAAAAATACAGGAATTGCTTGAAAAGAATGTTTCGTATTCGGCTATCGGAAGAATTTTGGGAGTACACCGATTAACAGTTAGCAGTTTTGTAAAAGAAAGATTGAACTAATTAATTAGAGCGCCTTCCAAACACGAAATCTCTTCTCCGCTTCCTTTACCATCTCCTGATTTCCTTTATAAATGATGTTTGATTCCATCAATACGTTGAGCTTGACCGTTGCCGTTGCACCAGTCAATATTTTCGCGGCCACCAGTTTGTCAAAGATCCAAAACATACCATGATACTCAATGGAAAGGTTTCGGGCATGTGTTCGTACAGGTTTATCACTACTCAGTACAGTGGCGTTGAGTTTCCGGGCGATGTAAATCACGGAGCAATCTTCCGGAGAAAGAGCCCTCGGAAAATTCTCTTTGTTTATCGCTTCCTGATCTGCCGGAGTAAGAACATGGACAGTCAATTTACCACCGTGTTCGTACGCCCGAAGTAACTGTTGTTGGTGCGGAAATAACTCGTTGATGACATCCACCGTAGTATGAATCTCCAGCTCAAGTCCGAAAAACTCAGACGTGAGCTGGAGTTCTATTACATCGATGAAGATGCACGCATCGGTAACAACGAGTTTCATTATGCCACAAGGTACTCGGATCTGAATTCCGCCAGTTTCTTATTTTTCAGCGATGCCGCTTTGCTCATAGAAATATACTCTTCGCCAAGGGCTTTGAAGAGGAGTTGGTTAAACCGATTAGACTCTTCATAACCTGGATACGGGAAAGGTTCGTCCACCCGGTATCCCAGGTGAGTCATCATGAACATGAACTGCTTGAAGTAAGACTCGGAAATTACTTTCAGGTCTTTTAACCGGTAAGCGATTGCCTGTATGGAGATACCGTACTGCAACTTCAAGCCACCCAGTTCTTGTATCATCAGTTTTGACCGTGATTCACCTATCTCTTTTGCCACAATGTCTTTCGGCAATAGCATGGCAGCAGCAAAATAATGGCAGAACTTCTCTTTCTCCTTTTCAGTGAAACTATCAAGCGGAAGAATCACGTGCGCCAATTCATGCATGGCAGTAAACCTGATCCGGTCCAGCGGCTTTTTGCGTTGTGCGGTACCACGATTCAAGACGATCACCGGGATTGATCCATTCACCATAGCGGATACACCCTCCAGGCCATCATCTTCAGTTTCGATTTCGATTACCTTGATATGGTTATCCTCCAATAGTTCGATCAAGTTGAAAATAGGGTCTGTGCCCAGCTTCCAGTGCTTTCGCAAAGCAATGGCTGCGTTCTCCACGTCCTCCTTCGAAGTAATCGGATCGATAGTAAAGCCGAGTTTAAACGCGGTGTTAATCCCCAGAATCTCCTCCAGTTCAATATAGCGCGACAGGAAATCGCGGGTTTTCTCGATAATGCTCTTCTTTTCTTTCACTGGAAATTTCTGGTGTTTCCGGAATTCAACCTTTTCCAGGTTCACTTCCGCTTTACGGAAGAAATAGTCCGGGCGTACCCCGAGTGCTTCACACAAGAGGCCTACCATTTCACTATCCGGCATGATCTCACCCTTCTCGTATTTATGAAGAGCTTGCCGGGTTACACGATTTTGGAGCTTTTCGGCCAAATCCTGCAACGAAAGTCCAGCCATGGTGCGGGCTGACTTTAGCCGTTCAGCAAATTGAGTCATAGGATTTTATAGTTAGTGTTTCTGTAGTTAGTGTTCTTGATAGTACTACTGGTTTAACAGGTAACACAATAAATAGGTTTACAAAAGTAGCAATTATTGGAGATACTGTCAATTAAGTATGTAAACCTGTCAGAAACCCTGACAGGCGGTTATTTTCTAATTAAAATCACTTTTCAATAAGAAATTGGGAACTTTTTGTGACAAGATGTCCTTTATTCTGTAAACCGGGGAATTGGCACAACACTTGAGTATAATTTCCCAATTTTGTCAACTAAAAAAGGGCCATTGGAAGTGGCCCTCTTGACAAAACGCACGGTTACTATTGGTATAGCATGGCATCCCCGACCGGGATGACTTGGCGCTTTTGTATTTGCAAATTTAGTCCAGCCGGGCTGAATTCAAAGCTTCTGCGCCATTTCTGAACGGTTGGGTTGTCATCAGGACAACTTAAACACGTAAAAGCCTATGGCAAAAGATTTACTACGACTCAAACAGATTTTCAAAAAGACTGACGGCCGCTGTCATATCTGCCACTGCCGCCTCAGCTTCGACAATCATGGAAAAACAGGTGCCAAGGGCGCCTGGCATATCGAGCACTCCGTACCACGCGCCTGTGGAGGTACCAATCATCTCAATAACCTTTTCCCGGCCTGCATAGGCTGCAATCTGGATAAAGGAATTGTGAGCAGCCGCACGGCAAGAAGTTCCTGCGGAAATACACGTGCCCCTTACAGCCGAACAAAGAAGCAGAAAGTGAAAGATGACAACACGGGTACAGGCATTCTTGTGGGCAGCCTGATCGGACTTATCGGAGGACCGTGGGGAGTTGTGATCGGGGCAACGCTGGGCGGAATGATTGGAAGCGAAAACTCACCGAGGGTCTAAACGATGGAAAAAAGGTCATTCAAAATTCTGTCGATTGATGGCGGTGGCATACGGGGCATGTTTCCGACCCGGCTACTCTGCGAAATGGAAGAAGAACTTGCAAGAAATGGCAATGGCTCCAGGCTGTGTGACTATTTCGACCTGATCTGCGGTACGTCCACGGGTGGGATTATTGCTATTGGTCTTGCCCTGGGGATGCCAGCACAGGACATTCTAAAATTGTATCGGGATAATGCTTCGAATATTTTCAAGAAGAAAGCACTCCGGTTCGGCCTGTTTCGGTCTATGTATTCCAATGATTTTCTTCACGATTTACTGAAGGAAACCTTTGCCAAATATTCCAGCAACGGAGATACGAGACTCGGTCACGCGAAAACCCGTGTATGTATTCCTACATACAACTCGGCTTCCGGTAAAGCTAACGTATATAAGACAGCACATCACGATAAGCTTTTCAGGGATTACCAGATCCCTGCGCATCATGTGGCACTCTCCACCGCTGCGGCTCCCGTATTCTTTCCACCTCATTCATTTACCTATACTCCGGTTGATTCCGCTAATCTGGTGGAAGTCAATATGAATATTGATGGTGGCGTGATAGCCAATAATCCAACACACATAGGCATTGTGGAAGCACACAATACGCTCGGTGTACCGCTTGCTGATATCCGCGTTCTCTCACTTGGAACAGGACACAAAGTCTTTACCGAGCACAAAACCGAAAAGGGCTTTGGCTTCTGGTATTGGGGGAACAAGAAGGTGCGGCTGGTAGATCTGATGTTCAGTGCGCAATCCCAGAACACAGATAACCTCGTCAAGTTTCTCAACAATGGTGTTGGCGAAGGGGAACTGCCAAAGTTCTACTACAAGCGCATACAACATTACTTCGGCAACAATGAAGACATCAAACTCGATGAGACCGATCCCCAGAAACTTATGAAGCTGGAAGCCATTGCGCTCAACAGCTATAAAGAACATGGTGCGGAAATATGGAAACAGTTTCTCACCGAGAAGAAGGAAGATTTTAAACCTGTAAAACAACTGTAAACAATATGGCTAACTGTAATGACTTATTTAAAAAGTTCCAGGAGGAGATATCCATCCCGGCAAAGAAGAAGGAGCGTATGATGACCTCCAAGAAAGGACTTCGCGACCGTATCAGAAAGGATTTTAAAGAGAAGCATCCTGGATATAGTCCCAAGTTTTATGTTCAGGGCTCTGACAAGATGAAAACCCCGATTCGTACCAAAGATGACATCTGTGACTTGGATGATGGAGTTTATTTCATGCGTGAACCGGATGTGACCGCAACCACCCTTCAGCAATGGGTGAAGGATGCTGTTAACGGATACACCGATACAGAACCTGAACATCGTAAGAAATGTATCCGCAATATTTTCACCAGCGATTATGAAATCGATATGCCTGTTTACTATAAGGTAGATGGACAGGAGTATCAGCTTGCCGTGAAAGATAACGGCTTTGAAGACAGCGACCCAAAAGCGATGGTGGACTGGTTCAATGCACGAAAGGACAAGAACGGTATGCTTGTCAATAATGTGAAGGATCTCAAAGCATGGTGCGACCACAAGCGCAACAAGATGCCAAGTGGAATTGCCATGACCATTCTTGCTGCCAATGCAAAAGCAAAAATCGTTTACAATGAACGTGAAGACATCACGCTTCGCGATACGCTCAAGGAAATCAAAAAGGCTTTAGATGCAAAGTTTGAATGTTTTGTTCCGGTCACCCCAAAGGACGACCTGTTTGCTGACTACACATCGGAACGCGAAAAGAATTTCCTCACGGCCCTTGATGAGTTTATTGAAGATGCAGACAAGGCCTTAAAGGAACCCAATCAATTAAAGGCCAGTAAGCTTTGGAGAAAGCATCTTGGTGAACGTTTTCCGGAAGGTGAAGACCAAGATGAAAACCGATTGTCATCTATCGGGATCGCCACGGGTGCGGCTACCTCAAGACCATGGGCGAAGTAGTTGATGGCATATCACTTTTCAGAGCGGAGGCAATTCAGATCAGCGATGCGTTTCCCAGCCTGTCATTTCTTGAACAGGATGGGAAGCCCATTGTTGCCGGAGAGCTTGAACTCATAGACGCTGAAGGTGTAAAACATGGAAGTTATTTCATCGAGATTCATGCGGTCGAAGAATATCCTTATCGGTTTCCATTTGTCTTTGAAACGGGTGGAAGAATTCCGCGCAATATTGATTGGCATATATTTGAAAGTGATGGTCATTGCTGTGTAAAAAATCAACCTGAGGAAATCCTTCTTTGTAAAGCGGGCATCACCCTTCAGGTCTTCATCGAGAAAGAAGTTAAGCCGTATTTCTTCAATCAGCTATTCAGGGAGAAGCATGGGTACTTTCTTCAGGAGAGATCACACGGTTTGTTAGGAGAACTTGAATTCTTCTTTGACTTGTTTAAGACAAAGGATCTGCTCAGACTTTATGAATTGATATCACACGTTGCTAAACGTATTGAGCCAAGCCGGACTGAAAATTGCTTTTGCGGGAGCAAAGAGAAATACCGCAGGTGTCATCGGGAAGCATATCGGACAGTCATCAAGTTCACAGACGAGGAATTGCGATACTTCATTATGCAACTTGTCAATTCAAATATTTTCAAACGGCTCTATCCAATGCAGGCGATGTTGGCTTCAGGCGTAAAGTAAAAGCAAAACAAATAATGCTGTTGTTCAGCATAATCTCAATACACAAAACTCTTAATCGTCTTGTCAATATCCTGATAGAAAAGCGTCTGGTAATTTTCTGGTAGAGTCCCATTATCTTTTCTCATCTCCAGTATCATTTGACCGTAGTGCGCCAGATCGACCGGAGAAATGAGCAACGTTTGAAGTGAGCGCTTTATAAATTCCAGTCTTACTTTGGAAACATCCGGCAGACCATGTCTTTCAAAAAGATACTTCAGCAGATTTTCATCAACCAGCAAACTCTTGATCAGATCGTTTCTTAGCATACGGATTCTGTCAATCGTATCAGGTGTTTGTTTTTTCTCATCTACGGATGTGTTTTCCTCTTCTCTCATGTCATGGCAAGATAATAAAACCCAATACGAGTCCCGGCTTCTCTACAATAAATGAAGTAGCAGGAGATTGAAATAAACTCCTGTTACTTCGATTCTGAGACAACTCAGCTGTGCAGCAAGCAATAGCCTTGTTTTTCCAGTTCTGCCAGAGCAACTTCATCCCATCGCTCACAACCTTGTTCGATATTATCCATGTAAGCCACGTGCCGTTGATCTTCGTCATCATAGTAAAACCGGATGTCGAGGTACGTGCCAAAATCATGAGGACAACGAATGATCTTGAAGTGAGCTCCAACCGGAGGTGCGCCATACACGCGTTGCAACTGTGCTATGTAGGTACGCGCTTCAAGCCTTGCTTGGTTCATGTAGTCTTCCATTCCTACCTGTGCACAAGGTTCATCTACAGGTGTTGTTGTTACTAATTCGATGTAGTCTATCATAACGCATCATGTTTAAGTTGAACATTTTTTATGCGCGACTACACTGGTCTTTACGATGACAGCACAAGGGATGAAATCCTTGTGCGCTCATGGTGGGAGGAAACGGAATAAATGGAAGTGCGGGAAGGGTTGAGCGTTTATGCCGTAGTCTCCCAACAGGAGTCAGCGGAAAGGCCGAACTTGGTGCAAAAAAAACAGGCAGGAAATCTTTCGATCATCCTGCCTTATCCAAGTTTGGGCTCCCCTGAATCTTATTTTTAATGCCGCCTTCAATTGATCCTCACATAAACATTGCGTTCACTTTTTCCCTTTCGAAGGCGATTATTCACCAGATCAAGTTTCAAAGATAAAAATAAACCGGATAATTCGGAGTTGAGGGTGCTGTCCGTAGGGTCAAACGTAGCCCTATAAGTTGGCATTGGGTGATTGTCCTCCAGTTGCAGATTTTGCCATCCCAGCGTATCGTAATCATTCTGCCGCCACTTGTTATTGACGATCTCGTATCCGTTCTGTTTGGGGAAAATGAAAATGGTATCGCGTATCTTGCCCATACCCAACTTGCGATCAGTGAATGGGTGCGGTACTTCAAACTCCACCTCTTTGACATATCGCCCAACGATCTGTTCTGGCGTCACTTCTTTTTTTGAACAGGCTTGAAAAAGAATGATCAGTACGAATGATAAGAAAATCTGTCGTGTCATGTTAGTTCTTGTTTATGTAGTCAACCATGAGCAAGAGCATATTTCGAACGCTCCGTTTGGTTCCATCTTCCGTATTGTAATAGCGTACGCGGAAACTTTCATACGAAATACTTTCCAGTCTTTTAGTTTGGAAGAATCGGGAAAAGAAACGGATCAGATCAGATACGTTCTTGTTGTTGATGAATTTTGTTTCGATAAACACCCGCAGTAAATAGGCGAGTTGAGAAACAGACATCTCGGTTTTCAATTTAAAGTCTTCCGCCAGTGCCGTGCCCGCAGCATTTTTCTCGTTTAGCTTATGCATCTTTTCCAGATAGAAAACTTCTTCAGCAATCCACTCTGCTAATTGCTCTTTTAACGAATGAATAGTCCGGTTATAACCCACACCGGGTTTCACCTGAGTCTGGTTCACCATCTTTAGAAAATAGGAAAGTCGTTCAATTCTACCGGATGATGAATCGACCGTTTCCAACTGCGCAACAACATAATTGGTATAGTAGCGGAAGTATTTAATGGTGTTATAGTTCAGGTAAAGCAATTCAGCGCGAAGGGAATCATCAATACTGTTTTCATCTTTCCTGAAGGTGATTATACGTTGTATCTCCTTTTGAATTTCCTTCATGTAAATAATCTTCCGGTAGGTGATTTGCCCGGTGGGGATGGTCTCGATGAATTTCTTCATGGGATATAAGACCAGGTCAATAAGGAGAGCATCAGCCTTTAACTGAGTAAGATGATCCTGAAGCTCTCCATACGTTTTGACAATGTCGCTACCGGCCAATGTGATATAGCTTTCTGGTGCCTTCGTGTCCTGATCAAAGTATTTAGTGAAGTGCCGCTCAATGAAGGTCAGTAGTTCTTCAACGGCCGTACATGCAAGCCTATGGAGTTCGTGATAGTATTGATCATCATTGGTGCTATCCATGACCTTTGCCAACTGATCCATCAAGCGAATCAGTTCCTGCTGATGTAATTGAATGTGCCGCTCTAAGTGGCGTTCATCCTCAAAAGCATATATCTCGTGAACAAACTTCTTTTTAATTCTGTCCGTCTCATCACGCAGAATATTTTTACATGACTCCAATTGATCAAGCGTGATATGAACTCCTTGCTCACGTACAGCGAGTAGTTCGTTGGTAATGACATGCTCCAACTTCTCCAGTTCATATTTTAGCACTGCATTCATGCATGATCGATGAAAGTAATGAGCCGCACACGCGGAAGGAATCCGGGTGTTCTTGTACTTCCATTACACAAATAGCATCGATCACCCTACCATCAAGGTGCAAATCGTTCAATCAATAAAGGACATTCAGTTGTCCGTTGTAAGCTGTGGACTGCGAGCAATTCACAAGCGTGAGTTGGTAGGTGTATACGCCTGTAGGAACAATGCTACCCGATCCATTCACCCTCGCGTTCCAGTTTATGTCGCCACCGATGACTCCCAAGTGATTTGCAGAGACTGTAGCACTGGCAGCAAACACCTGAACGTTGCTTGCGTTCTTGATGGTAAGCGTATAACTGTATGCATTAATCGGGCTATAGTTTTTACCTGAATCGGTGACGATCCAATTGTCATTATAGCCATCGCCATTCGGTGTAATAAGATTAGGTATAAACGTATCGAAACTTCCCGTTAACACACGGTACACCGTTACAGTAGTTGAAGTCATCTGATTAGTATTCAAGTCTTGTACGGACACGTTCACGTCTGCAGTTTGGTTCAACGCGAGACTAACATTGGCAACTCCATTGGTAGTTGGCCAGGCGATGGCGGGCGTAACAATAGACCATGTGTAAGCATAACTGCCGGAACCTCCACTAACGACTGCTGCCAGTGAACGCGAACAAGAATTTGCACCTGTGCCGGTCTGATTGATCGTAACACTTAGCGCCATACTTTGAATCATCGAAACAGATTGCAGCACCAGCAATAGTAAAATTGTTTTCATAGGAACGGGGGTTATTTTTTTCGAAACAGTGAGAATTGAATTCCGGTCTTTATCCTGTAAAGGGATGAGTTTGCTTGCATCGCATTTTTATTGACGGCACCGATGAAGTACAGGTATCCGGGTTCAATAAAGATTCCGCAGCTATTGCCAATCGAATAATGTGCAATAAACCCAATCGTGCCGCTGTAGATGGTAGAACGATTTGCATTGACGAAATAACTTGTTGATGGATTGCCGTTGTTGAGGTAGGTGGTACGTTCACTTTTCTCAATCAGGTAAGACGGATAGAAACCAGCAGCAATGCATAGCGAGTATTTTCTTTTGTTGAGTATCCCGTAACCAATGGTCAGGGGTACTTCCAGGTACCGAATTTCTACTTTGGTCTTGTCCGGTATTGGAAAGGGATCATCTGGGTCAAGGACACGATAATGATAGTTCAAAATAAAATCTTTTGTCGCATACCCAACGCCCAGCGAGACATAAAGCTTTGAAGAAACAATAACATATCCTCCCGTGCTTAGGCTGTGATTCCAATCCACTTCATATTGTTGAAAGGCGATGTCCCGATCTAAGAATTGAAAACGGTTATAATCCACTGCATAACTGAAAAATACACCTGCTCCATACAAGCCGACCCGAGATTTCTTTTTTGCCGTTGAAAATAATGAGGGAACCGGAGCAAGCTCAACGTCTTTGAATTGGTTGACCACTTGATGCGTAGAGTCTTTGGGCTTATGATAATTTGTTTGATCTGGGGATTGCAAAGAATCTTGTGACGAGTCCATGGGCTGCGCAGTCGTGGGTATGCTAACGATAACTTTCGCTATGCTGTCTGCTTGTGATTGAATAGTTGAATCTCCGTTTGGTGTAAAGGATATACTGCTGGAATCCGGACCACGTCCTGTTCTCGATACGTTCGTAGGCCGTGCGTGTTTAAATACAATGGCGTTGTCGATGATCTGATAAATGAGTCCCGCTTGCGTACAGATCATTTGCAGTATTTCATAAATGGATTTGTCCTTTGCAGATAGACTTATGGTAAGGTCTGAGGGCAGGTTATCAATACCAAAAGAAATGATCACTCCGTGCTGGCTTTCCAGCATCTCGAAAAGTTTATCCAGCCGTACATGGTTGACGTCAATTGAGATTCTTTTTGTAAGGTCAACCTGTGCATACAATGTCAATGTTCCGGAAAGTGAGAGTGTCAGTAAAAGTATCCGCATAGGTAAATAGTTTTCATGGCACACAACCAGAGCCGGAAACCTGGTAGTAGTTTCCAAGCTGTGAAGTGAATTCTATATCCAGACTAAAGGCAAGTGTTTTCAAAACATCCTCCAGTCGGGTGTTATCAAATTTTCCAGTAAAGCGACAGCCCAGTATTTTTTTCTCGTTGACCCGGAAGGTTACCTGATATAGTTCTTCCACGAGTTTGAGGACTGTTTCCAATTCGGTATTCTTAAACTCCAATTTTCGTGTGTACCAAGAATTGAAGTTGGGGTCATCATTAACAGACTTTGTTAATGTCCCGGAATGCGTTGTTAAGGATTTCTGACCAGGGACAAGCGTTGTCTCTTGATTGTTAAATTGCACTTTGACTTTGCCTGAAATAACAGTTACCTGAACCGTAGAATCTGCATAAGACTTCACTATGAAAGAAGTGCCCACAACCCTCACCGATACTCCACCTGTTGAAACAGTGAACGGTCTTGTTTCTTCTTTCACTTCAAACAAGGCCTCACCATGGAGGATTGCCTCTCTTATGGTCTCACCACTATTAAATGTAAGGGACGAATTCCTGTTCAAGAGAACCCTGGAACTATCTGGTAAGACGAGCAAGTTATTTTCGGTATTTGAAAAGCTCAAGGAATTCACGGGGGTTTCTTTAAAGTAGAGCGTAGCAGCGAAAGCACCTGCAACCACCACAACAGCGAGAAGCACAAGATTTCTGATCCGGCTTGTTCGTTGGTATCTTCTTATCAGCTTGTCCTGGTTGACTGAATCCTGAACGGCACTTTCCAGCTTTTCCATTTCTTCCTGAAAAGTGTGATCCGCCATTTCTTCTTCTTCGTCATCGGCACTTTCCCAGATCTGTTTGAGTTCATCAAATATCTGCTGATTCTCCTCAGACGCAGCAAGCCATTCTTCCAGAAGCTTCTTGTCTTGCGGTGAAATTTCACCGGTCAAGTATTTATGGATAAGGATATTGTAATCCATGTTTGGCATAAGTGCTTATTTACCTCTATTACACATAGTCATCGTGATACCCTACCATCAAGGCAGGGTTTGTTCAAAAAATTATTCAATTAATGCGATCAGGAGTATCTTAATGTAGATACCTAAATACTGC
Source organism: Cyclobacteriaceae bacterium (assembly GCA_019638355.1). Classification (GTDB taxonomy): domain Bacteria; phylum Bacteroidota; class Bacteroidia; order Cytophagales; family Cyclobacteriaceae; genus ELB16-189. Next base: position 1,133,902 of record JAHBTY010000001.1, on the reverse strand, counting down.
CGCAATAGACTCAGTGCCTTGCTCATATTTTTCTCGACCGCTTTTTCGGTGACATGAAAGTGATCCGCTATTTCCTTGTAGGTCATTCCTTGCTTTCGGCTCATCAGAAATGTTTTCCGGGCATGCATCGGCAGTCGGGCTAACGCATGCTTGATCTGGTCTTCCAGTTCACGAGTTTCTAATTCTGTATCTGCGGGTGGAGCCACTCGTCCGTGTCCGGAACGATTTACGATCTCACCCATAAGCCGGTGGCGCGTCCTTCTGTCGCGGTCGTAATTGATGGCCTTATTGTGGGCAGCGCGGAAGAGATATTTACGCAGAGGCAGCACTAAGTTTAAAGAGTGTCGCTTGATCCAGATCGCTGTGAATAATTCTTGAACAATATCTTTGGCTGCATCATGATCGGGAATGAAGTCCTTGACATAGTCGTAAACGGCTTTATTATGACACTTGTAGAGCAGTGAGCACGCAGCGGTATCGTCTGCTGCGAGCAGGTTTAGGATTAGGTTATCGGTATCGTTATGCTCATCAATCATTCATGTCGCCAACAGTGTTTAATGAATTGATATTGAGAACGGCTTCTTAAAATAATAATTTAGCAGCCGCTTAAAAACTGATAAATGTCAGTAGCCGGTTGGTGCCCTTGCCTAAACCTTTATAGAGCCTAAACAAACGATTGCTCCCGGTTGAATTTTATTGTGCTAAGTCATCTATGTGACACGCAGATTGACTGAGACCCTACCGACATAGGCGATAAAAAAAGCTTTTGCTCCTCCGGTGGAGGATGAAGTACGGCAGCAAGTCAAAGGGAATTTCTTGTTAGGTTACAATCGTAGCGTATCATCTGGCCACGATGATTACCGGCAAGTAGCTGCTTACGCTCGTGTATGTACGTAAGCTTTTCAGGCAGTACACCTGTTGTGATCTCTACCGACCGAAACTTATCAGACCTTAAAATCCAAAAATCTGATCAAATTTTGCAGAAACTGGTTCGATAGTGGTAGCCTCCAGTTTACTAATGCGGCAGCAAAGAATTTTCATCTTGCTGTCCGCTTTTATTTTGTCTGAGTGCTTCTGAAAATGAATGCGTTAGAGCAAGTATTGGATTGAACGTAAGTTAGTTCGCCCGTTTTAGCCAGAACTCACCTTCAATACTATGGGCAATATCCGATTGACAGGCCTCTGCATTTCCGGGTTCGTACAACGTGCCCGAAAAATAGCCGCGCACATTACCCATCTGTTCATCTTCGTAGGTAATGAACGTAACTGAAAAATTGCTGCACAGGTAATTGTAATCACAGTTTTGATTGACTGGTGTTCGCGTGGCGTAATCCAGTGAATAATATTTTTCACCGTTGGCCAATTGAAAGGAGGCATCATCTTCGCCATCGTTTTGCAGGCAGGTTAACGCAACGGTTCCTTCTGCCGGAGCAGCAACTTCAAGGACGAAGCCTGAAACCACCGTGGTGGCATTTTGGATGAACGATCCGCTTATCGCCAGGCCGCCATTTCCATCCGTACCACAATTAGCAATGCTGATGTTATTTGGATCGGGCGGTGTACTGCCATTGAAACCATACTGGTAGTACTCGTGCGTTTCGCCATCAACATGTACCAGTACATATAAGTCTGAGTCGATAACTGAAATACTGGATGTAACGGTGTAGTGTGTGGTTTGTGAAGTTCCGCTTTGCTGTGCTTCCAGGTGAACGGATACGGCCACCGGATTAGTGGATGGTTTGGCAGTTGGCGCTTTATACGTGGCTGTATTTTTTGAAGCGCTGAGTGAACCATTGCTGTTGGATACAGGTGCGGATGCTCCGTTAAGCGACCAGCTTGTGATGCGAAAGTCCAGCAGTTGTTCTTCGTTAGAAGGAATGGTGGTTAACGGTTGCAGTACATCGGTGTTGGGATCGATGGGTGCAAGCGGTACCAGATCATCTTCAATGGGAGCTTGATCGCGTGAAAAGCCACTGAGTTTCAAGCCAACAGATTTTCCTTTCAATACTGTTTTTGATGCCGGCTCGAGGTTGAGATCAATGAACCGTCCTAATGCCCAGTCACTGAAGTGTGTGGTGGTTACGGTAACGGTATTGGCGCTGGTGTTAACTTCACTGTTTAATACGGCATTCCAACTGTCATCATCAGCTTGCGTGATTATCCACAAAAAATCTTCGTTGGTGTTGTCTAGTAAATCATCATCGTAAGTAAAGGTAAGGGTTATCGGTTGCGCAAAGGTTGTGCCTTCGGGCGAGAGCCGGTAACCCAATCCTAAACCAAGAGGGCCTTCGTTACTGATCGGCTGTATCGAAATGATGGTGGTTGAAGTTAACGCACCGGCAGGAATGGTTACCGTAAGTTTTTCATCGGCAGATGAAAGTGTGCCTCCGCCTGAACCAATAGAGGTAGTAGTGGCATTGCCTTGAGCCGTTCCGCGGTCGGTTACAATGGGTTTATTGTTGATGCCGGGTTCGTCATTTACGCAAGAGGAGATGAGAATTACGAATGCAATAAAAATTGCCGGATGGTGTAATGTGATTTTTTTCATAGCGCTGTTAGCGTTTATGTACCGGATTATTGCCGATGTAAAGAAGATCAGCATTGTTGGATGGGTCTTGATTAACGGTGCCTGTGAACGAGCGTTTTCTTACGCGGCCATCGCTATAGGTTAAAAGGAGTGTATAGTTCAAAATTTTATACGTGCCGTTACCCGGAACGGCTTCAGCATTGGCGTAAGGATCGGTAAAGTTTGTAACCCAAAGTCCACGATCGATAAACGTACCATCGCTGCCAAGTGTAAGTACGGGGCGTGCACCATCCTGATCGAGGTAAGGATCACTGGTGTTGGAGTAGGTAGTCCACGATCCGTTCAACCGCATGTTGTCTTTTACCGTGCAGCGATAAAATTTGTAGGTGTGTCCTTCACGCGTAAGGGTGTTCATATCCGCCCAGTTGAAGGTATAGCTGTTGTATGCTGTGCTGGCTTGAACATTACGACCGTTAACAGCATAAGTGCCAAGTGTGTAATTGGAAAGATCAGCTTCTGTTATTTCATAAAGCCCCATGCGCGGTAAGTCATCAATAATGTAGCCTTCACCATCAAAGACAATCCACTTAACATTGTCGAAACCAGAGCCCGCTTTAAAGCTCATCCACACACCGCCCAACGAATCAACATCGTAACGAAAAGTATCATCATCAGATCCACACGCTACTGTTAAAATCAGTATCAAATAACCAACCGACATGATCTTACGTACTTTCATAAGTTTATTTTTTAAGAAGGATTAAAAGCTTTTAGTAAACACAAACAGACCAGGCATACGTACCGGAGTTGTTGGTGTGGCTCACGCCATTCTTCCAGTATTTGGCTTGAATGCCTGTGTTCACATTTCCGCTATAGCCCGACACATATACATCGCCTGCGCTGGAAATAAAAATCGAAGACCCATGTTCGTCAACGGTGCCATCGGAAAGTGGTATGGCTGTTCCATTCTTCCAGTACTTTGCTACGTTAATGCTGTTCTCGTTTTCGTAACCGGATACATACACATCACTATTGCTCACCACCACACCGGTAGCGTAACTGTTGTTGGCCGTGTTTCCAAGAAGTGTAATCACACCGTTCTTCCATACAGTGGCCACGTAGCGCCCTGTTCCACTAATGTTGATTTGCTGGTAGCCGGATACATAGACATCGGTGCCCACTACAAAAATTCCATTGGCCACCGATCGCACAGCATTATCGGATTGCGCTAAGATTACTTCGACTCCATCTACCCAATAGCGCGCTGTTTCCATGGGTTCATTCATATACCCGGAAACATACACTTTAATATCTTTCATGAACACACTATTGGCTACAGCATGTTTGGAACCATCTGTCAGGTTAGTTGCAACGCCATTCACCCAATATTTTGCTCTTCGTTGTTGGGCAGTTTCTTCCGATCCGGCAGCGTATACATTGGTTCCGCTTACAAAGAGACCATCTGCGAACGCATGCTGCGTGCCATCAGAAAGCTCTACGGCTACTCCGTCTTTCCAATACTTCGCCACATACTTGCTGGAAGCATTATGTTCGTTACCCGCGATATACACACCTGTTTCATTCACAGCAATACGTTTTGCAAAAGCATGTTTGCTTCCATCGGAGAGTGGCACGATGTCCGTATCCTGCCAGTAGAGTGCTTTGTTGATCGCGTTTTGTAGTTGTACCGCCACATAAACCTTGGGAGGTGCTGGCGGTAGTGTAGTAAATGTTTTTTCATCACCATAAGCAGTACCGGCTTCACTCGTGGCATAGGCACGTACATGGTAGGTTGTAGCCGGTGTGAGATTATCCAGCACGCTGGCAAACGATGCTGTTCCGGCACCTTCACTGGTTTTTGTGGTTAGCGCTATAGTGGGGTTTGCTGTGGTGCTCCACACAACTCCCTTTGCTGTTACTTCTACTTTATCCGCATTTGTCACGGTGCCACCGGAAGTTGCATCGGTTTGGGTAATTGCTGAAACAACTGTTGTTGTTAGTTCGGGTAAGGGTATGTTTGGTTTTGGTGTATCCGGATCATTCGAATCACAAGCCAGAAGTGTAATGAAAAGAATGGCGAGACTAAACAACTTTTTCATAGAAGTACTATTTAAAATTTATGTAAAGCTGCGTGATAACCCCCTGCGCGACAATCCTGTTTTTACAGGTTTTTGATTTCATATTTATCCCCTGAAAACAGGAGATTGTTCACCGCAAAGATTTAATACCTTTGAAAAAACACCGGTTCATGCGAAAGATTCTCACGGTCATATTGATAGTTGGAAATACAATTCTGATGGCACAAACTCCTATGAACCTGGACAGCCTGCTGCATTTATTGCCCCAAGCGAAGGAAGACACAAACAAAGTGTTGTTGCTGATCAACATCGGCCAGCAATATGAAGGTACCAGTCTTGAGAGCGCTGCTTATTATTATTTGCAATGCAAAACACTGGCTGATGAACTGGATTATACCGCAGGCAAAATAAAATTCATTAGTAACTTCACGTATGTACTCAACCTGAAGGCGCTGCTGGATTCAGCATTACAATTGAACCTCGAAAGTGTGGCATTGGCTCGTGAATATGGAAACCGGAGAATGTTTTCAGCTTGTCTGGGCAATGTAGCGTCCTCCTATCTCTATTTGGAGAAACCCGATAGTGCGGTAAAGTATTATCTGGAAGCAGAAAAAGTCATCCGTGACCTGCGAGATCCTTACTTGCTATTACTGCTCAATCAAAACTTGGGGTCTTGTTATACCGACCTGAAACAATACGATAAGGCCCTAACATACTTAACTACGGCAGTTGCCTATGCGCGCGATAACAATAATCCGTTGCTACTCTCGCAGGCGTTACTTAACCAGGGTGTAGTGTATAATTACTTACTGCAATTTGATAAAGCGATTGAGGTATTGGATGAGTCGCGCAGAATAGCGGAAACCAACGGTGATGATTTTACACTGGCCCATGCCCTGCTGAACATGGGGCATAGCTACATCGTAACAGGGCAGTTTAAGAAACCAAAAATGAATTTTTCAAGAGCCTTAACACTTTCAAAGAAGCTCGGAATAAAAGAACTTGAAGCGATAGCCCTGCGCGGACTGGGTATTTATTGGTTCTATCAGGAGCAAAATGACTCTGCATATTACTATGCACGGCAGGCACTCGACCTGAGTACTGAACTGAAGCTACTGCACGAAATAGGAAAGACCTACCAGGTTCTTTCAGACATCGCGCAGCAAGCCCACGATTATCGCGGCATGAACAACTACCTCAACAAGGAAGATTCTATCGAGCACCTGATCCAACTGCAAGCGGTTGCCAAAACGGTTGCCGAGCTGAACACGAAATACGAATCGGAAAAAAAAGAAACTCAGATCCACTTACAACAAGCCACAATCAAACAAAAAAGCATTTACAACTATCTGCTGATTGTGGTTGTGGTTTCCCTGATCGTGGTGTCGATTTTCATCTACAGGATGTACCAGCAGCGACAAAAACTGCAACACCAACGCATCGTTGAACTAGAAACCGAAAAACAACTCGCAGCCACCGAAGCAGTATTAAAAGGCGAAGAACAGGAACGCACCCGGCTGGCCAAAGATCTCCACGATGGACTAGGCGGCATGCTCAGCGGCATTAAACACTCTATGCAAACTATGAAAGGAAATTTAATTATGACGCCTGACAATGCGCAGGCTTTTGAGCGCAGCATTGATATGCTCGACAGTTCCATAAAGGAAATGAGACGCGTTGCACACAATATGATGCCCGAAGTGTTGGTGCGGTTTGGGCTGAACAAAGCTTTACAGGATTTTTGTGACGAGATCGATCAGATCAATGTGGTTCAACTGAATTACCAGAGCATCGGCATGGAGGCGAAACCTGATCTGGATCAAAGCATGAGCATTGCCATTTACCGCATTGTACAAGAGTTGGTGAACAACAGCATTAAACATGCGAAGGCCAACCAGGTAATTGTACAGCTTACGCTCGATAAGAATTCATTATCGCTAACCGTGGAAGACGATGGAAAAGGTTTTGACACGCGCGTGCTTGAACAGGCCGGTGGCATTGGGTGGGAGAATATTAAAAGCAGGGTAGCGTTTTTAAAAGGGAGAATTCATTTACAATCCGGGGGCAGCGGCACTTCGGTACTCATTGAATTTCCGGTAGCATGAAGATAAATGTTTTCATCGTTGACGATCACTTTATGGTCATTGAGGGCCTTCGCGCCTTGCTGCAAGGTGCCGAGGATATCGACTATGTGGGGCATGCCATGAACGCAGCTTCATGCCTGGCATATTTAAAAAAGGAACAACCCGATGTTATCCTGATGGATATTAATCTTCCGGATCAATCGGGCATTGAGTTGAGTAAGCATATTATGGATAACTATCCTGAAATAGCTGTGCTGGCGGTGAGTTCATTCAACCAACGTAGCTTTATTCAAGACATGCTCGACAACGGAGCGAAGGGATACGTGCTTAAAAATGTTACGCAATCAGAGTTATGGCAAGCCATCCGCGCAGTGGCCATTGGTAAAACCTGGGTAAGCGCGGAGGTAGTACAAACGTTACGTCAGCGGCAACCCGACCGCCCGATTATTACCCGAAGAGAAAAAGAAGTACTCGAATGCATCGCGCAAGGATTAACAAATCCCCAGATAGCCGAACAACTTTTTGTGAGCATCACCACGATAGAATCGCATCGAAAGAATCTGCTGCATAAGCTTAATGCAAACAATACCGCGAGTTTGGTGCGGCAAGCATTTTATTTTGAGTTGATAGCGATTGAAGAAAAGTAGCAGGATTCATCTAAGCTCATTTCGCTACAGGCCTGGCAGAAGTACGCATGATGCATTAGCACAATGTCTGGTTACTGTAAACAAAAAACCTGGGTGCTGGAGGTGGATATAACCATTACGCCCTGATGTCATGGTGTTGTGATTTGCTTTCCACAAACGATCTTTGACAACCTACCAACCGAAACTTATCGAACCTTAAAATCTAAAAATCTGATCAAGTTTTGAAGAAACTGGTTCGATACTGGTAGCCTCCAGTCTACTAATAACAGTTTGATAATTCAAGTGAGTACAGATTCTTTCGATTTACAGTGGTAAAACCGGGATATAAAACTTTTAAAGCGCTGCCCTTACTGCCTTCGCTTCGAAAACAACCACTCCGGTAATGCTTTTTCGGCAAGGGCGCTATCCCAACTATTGTGTTGAAGACCCGGATATTCGGTGTACTTCACATTGGTTGCGCCAAGCTTCATCATTTCTTCGTACACATTGCGCGATAAACGTACCGGCACAATATCATCTTCAGCGCCATGAAAAATCCAGAGCGGAGTGTGCAACAACTTGTTTGCTGCTTTCGCATCACTGCCACCACAAATGGCAAACGCTGCTGCAAATTTTCCAGGTTCTTTTTCTAGTATAGAAAATACACCAAAGCCACCCATCGAAATACCATACAGGTATAATCGCTTTGTATCAATTTTATACTGCTTTACCAATGAATCTACCAGGGCGAGTGTGGTAGCTGTTGCTTCTGTGTGTTTGGTAGTCCATGTATTGCCCCAACCTTGATTTGTTTCTTTGCATTTGGGTGTAAGCACAAATGCCGGGTAATGCTTTTGTACTTCTGGTTGATACCACAACAAATCGCGCGAAACAAGATCGTTACTACCATGCAGGCACACTATTAATGGATAAGACGTGGTAGGATCGTAACCGATGGGCTTAAACAATCCATAAGCCATATCCTTATATTTATTTTCGCTATAGTTGGAATATTTTGAAGTAAGTGGTACTTGTGCTGCAGCTTGCAAGGCGAGTATAACCAAGAGCATAATTCTCAACATAATGTTTTAGTTAAGCGAATACTCCAGTAACGTAATTGCCAGGTTTCTGTTGTGTGTGGGCAAGTCGGTACTATTGGGAGTGATAAAATTTTCCACCACCCGAAAACCAAATTGTTGATAGTACTTTTGCAGGGTAGGATTATCGGCCCATGTATCCATGCGAATGGAATCCAGGTGTTTTGCTTTACCATGTGCAATAACCCATTCCAGAATTTTACCAAACAATTTTCTGCCTTTAAATGCCGGGTTTACCACAATCCGATGCAGGTAAACTGATTTACTCTGGTCGTGATGGCGCCAGATTATCTTGTCTTCGTAGGCGATGCTAAACACAATTGCAATCTGGTTATCAATTTCGATTTTATACTGTCGGGTGTTTTCAATATCGAGTAGGATGACACCACGGTCGTAATTTTTCCATACATTATAGCCTTTCGTTTGCTGATAGTGAATAGATTGCTCGAACAACGCAAAAATTATTTCCCGATCTGCCAAGCTGGTGGGCATTACTTTTTGTTGTACTTCCATTATAAAACAAAACTAATATATAAAATCTTACGTGGTGTATTTATCCGGCTGGCTAATTTGTACCTTGAGGTTTACCGCTATGCGCATATTTTTTGGATTTATTTTTTTTATGGGCTGTGCTATCAAAGAACAGTATCCGCTTATTATTCGCAACGGTTTAATTTTCGATGGTAGTGGTGCCGCTCCGTATAAAGGCGACCTGGCAATTCGGGGCGATTCAATTGTCGCCATTGGATCTTTTAATGCGATAGGCGAAAAAGAAATTGATGTGCATGGTAATGCTATTGCACCAGGTTTTATAAACATGTTAAGTTGGGCCGATGGTTCGTTGCTGAAAGACGGACGTTCCATGAGCGATATTAAACAAGGTGTTACACTGGAGGTATTTGGTGAGGGATGGAGCCCGGGGCCACGTAAAAAGAAAAATGATCAGGATACTTTATGGACTACTCTGGGTGGGTATTTTGCCATGCTCGAAAAGAAAGGTGTCAGCACAAACTTTGCATCGTTTGTGGGCGCAACTTCAATACGCAATTATGTTTTGGGTTATGAAAACCGTGCGCCTGAGCCACAAGAGTTGGAACAAATGAAACAATTGGTGGATGAAGCGATGCGCGAAGGGGCGATGGGCCTGGGCTCGTCTTTAATTTATGCTCCGGCAGATTATGCTTCTACCGAAGAGTTGATTGAATTGTGCAAAGTGGTTTCCAAATATAACGGTATATACATTACGCACATGCGCAGCGAGAGTGATAAGATTCTTCCTGCATTGAATGAAGTTTTCCGTATTGCACAAGATGCAAATGTACCAGCCGAGATTTATCATCTTAAGATCAATAACACGTGGAACTGGAATAAGATTGATACAATGTTATTTAAAATTGACAGCGCACAAAAAGCTGGCTTGAAAATTACAGCCGATATGTACACGTATCATGCAAGTGGCACTTCGCTTACGGCACGTTTGCCCACGTGGGTGCAAGAAGGCGGGGCTCCCGCCATGCGTAAGCGATTAAAAAATCGAGCGCTACGGGCACGGGTTTTACATGAATTGAAAATGGGCATCCCCTCACGAAATTCCGACCCCCAAGATGTGATGTTGTTGAATTTCAGAAAAGATTCTCTTAACGAATTGTATCGCGGCAAGCGACTAAATGAAGTGGCCCTTTTGCACGGAAAGAGTGCTGATGAAACCATGCTTGATTTAATCGTGGCTGACAAATCAGGCATTGCAGCAATTTTCTTTTTAATCTCAGAAGAAAATGTGAAACGCATGCTGGCCTTGCCTTATGTAAGTATTTGCTCGGATGCAGGCTCTATTGCCGATGAAGAACCTTATAATAGTGACCCCACGCACCCACGGGCTTATGGTAGTTTTGCGCGACTGCTCGGTAAGTATGTTCGTGAAGAAAAAATTATGACACTACAAGAAGCTATTCGCAGATTGACTTCACTACCCGCAGCAAATTTGAAAATACAAAAGCGCGGAAGTCTTGCTATTGGAAACTATGCTGATGTGGTTGTGTTTGATCCCGATACTATTAAGGATGTGGCCACATTTGAAGATGCGCATCAATACGCAGAAGGTGTGGTTCATGTTTTTGTGAATGGTGTACAGGTTTTGAAAGATGGAAACCACACCGGTGCTAAACCGGGTAAATGTGTACGTGGGCCGGGGTGGAATCTTAAAACACTTATGGATTAAGAAATTTAATAATCCGGGTTAGCTCTTTCTTCACATACTCCAAACTTCCCACATGTCCCCAGTTTAATAACTCATTTCGGGCATAAAAACCGGTTTGTTTATCAACCTTGGCAAGAAGTTCTTTTATTTCAGTTTTTAATAACGTAAGGCGTTTATTCGGATGATTTTCCTGTTCGATCATTTGATTGAATTTAGTCTGTTGAATCATTTATGAATCAAATTTCAAATCGTTTAGCGTTAAGTAGTTTGGTTTAAATTTTGACGATCTGCCGTTTATAGTACGGTTTTAGTGCACTACTTCGCTGATGAAAATAACTGGGCTAGCATTTGTATAGTTGGGGAAATCTGCACGAATAGATTCTCTGTTTGGCGCTATAGCAGCCTGGTAGTCGCTGAGACTTTTAACATAAAAGGTACCAATGGCAATAAAAGGCAGTGGCGTGTTTGGAATACCGCTTGCCATCCCTTTTTCTATAGTGTACATTATCAGGTTTGATCCTAAAAATCCGGCAACCATAGGCATGTGTTTGGTTTCATAATATTCCATGTTAAAAGTTTTGCCTTCTGCAAAGGGATACATAATTGAAATTTTGATCAAGCCTTTTTCTGAAACTATGGTGGCTTGGTTCTTTACTTTACCCGGTTGCTTTTCCTGACTGTACGTTGTGAAATAGCCTATGACTAATAATGCTGCAATTAGTTGAGTTTTCATAAATGGTTATTTAAGTGTTCGTTTTTTAATACTAAAATTTAGAGTTGGGTAGTTTATAGCCATATACTCACCTTCACGCTTAGATTACGGGTATAACGATTATCTTTCATATTCGCATTGTTGGAGTAGATGATAAACAAATCGCTTAAAGGCATAAAGCGCCATTGTAACCTGCTATACATGTTTAGGTTTTCGAATAATGTATTGTATTGGATTAAGGTTGTCCAGTACAGGTTGCGGTTAAAGGTAATATCGGCTCGTGGCCCCAGGTAGTTAATGTTTACAACTTGATAAGGTTCGGGCATCCGGTACTGCACCAGGTTCCAGTTTAAACCAATATTTACAAATGGCTGAAAGCGATACCGCACAACACCATTAAACTTGTTTTGCGTACCTTGGTAGTATGTTCCGAAATCACCATCTACTTGCCAGTAAAATTCTTTGCGCGTGTCCGATGCATAACTAAACCGCCAGTATCCAAATGTGCTCACAAACCCTGAGTCTAACTTCTGTATATTTTTAAAGGAGGGATCGAACGGTTCGCGCAAAGTGTTCTTCTCCCAAATGTACACCAGCCAAAAATCGTGTGTGTTTTTAAGAATGGTATGAATACCACTGATGTTAAAGTAATCGGTGTATTGCCCATGATTATTCCAGAAACTTTGCTGGTTGGTTAACAATTCAAATTGATTTATAAAACTATGTTTAGGGTAAAAACTATAACCCAGGTGTATATTCATATCCTTAACATTATTACGCGAGATCAAACCAATTTGTGGATTATAGTTATCGCTTACTTGTGTGAAATGAAAATTATTTCGCCAATGCCGCGTGTTATGATTTAATAGAATGGCGCGTGCAAACTCCAGCTTTTGATTTTGATCCTTAAATTCAAAATGATGGTAAACTTTACCCGAAATCTTATCATCAGGGGAAGCAAAGTTGTACTCCAGTGCGGCCATCCGGTTAAAATCATTTTTATTAAATCTAAAATCCTGGCTTTGAGTTGTCCCAAATGCTTGCCGGTTGGCCACCATTACCGCAAGGTTGGAACGGGAAAATACTTTTTGTTGTGCTGCTATAACTGAATAACTCTGTGCTGGCAAGTAGCCAGACGAATCTGGCCGTGCTTTACTTTCCGTAAACATGGTCATTGCTCCGAAGCGCAAATTGTTGGTGATTTTCCCAGAAAGCCGTCCGCCACCTAAAATGCGAGAAGGTAAAAAGTTTCCGCTTTGAGCATCGTAGTTAAGGCCGATACGCCTGGAATAGAACGGGCGTATTATCGGATTGCCCCACGACTCATCGCCAAAGCTTGCAAACAAATCACTATTCTCAATAAAGAAGAACCGGTTCTCAGGATAAACCAATTCAAATCGGGTAAGGTTAAGCTGAAACACATCGGCACTCGTTTGCGAAAAATCCGGATTGATTGTAACATCTAAGTTAACAGCCGAAGACAATGCAATTTTAGCATCTAACGAAGCTTGTGAGGCTAACGTAGTGGGTTTGTCAGTTTCATTTACTACACGTGTGGTTATACTTGGAATAAGGGAAATATTCTTTTTCTGTTCATGAATAGCCGAAGTCCATACAATAGAGCTTGTAAAAGCAAGGTTGTGAAGAAAGAAGTTAATGGGCACGCGTGCATAAGCGCTGCGCTCGTTCGCACCTTTATCGTTGCGAACGAAATTAATGTTCCATTCAGTGCCTCCACTGTTTCGGAAATAGCGAAATGGAATTTCAAATTCAGCAATCCAGTATTCGGGCGTACGCGTCACCTCGGCATTCCATTTTGTATCCCAGGTTGCATTGGCAATTGTACCCTGGGCTATTTGTTCATCGCGCCAGGCACCACCTGCGTTTACATAAAAACCATATCCATTTGTTTTATCGCGAAACGGATCAACAATAATTCCAAATGCATCATTATCCAACACCATAAAATCGCGCTGCAACGAAGTAATGGAATACGTAGCACGCGGGTTTCGAAACATTCTGGCAGCCACATAAACAAACTCGTTGTTATAGGTTATCCAAACTTCTGTACTGTAAGCCGCAATAGAATCGTTATCAGGAAAGTTTCTGAAAAATGTTTTAATGGCCGGCTCTTGCTGCCAAACTGCTTCGTTAAGGTTTCCATCAATCACAATGGTTTCCGTAGTTGGCTCAGCCGTTAATATTTCGTTTTGTGCAAATGTGTTCAGGTTCAGGAGCAACAGAAATAAAAATGCAAGACGCGCCATATCAAGTATTTGTCTCAAACATATACCCAGACGCAACACGAAAATTTTTTATTAGCCTAACCCAGGTTATTTTTAGACTATCGTCTCATATACCGCACCAATGTAGTTGGTGGTTGATGGAAGTTGTTGGTCTAATTTAATGCTTGTAGTAACCATTCTTAAATTAATACAAGCAACTATTCTACAGTTTTGTATTTTTAAACACATGAATAATCGAAACAGAAACATTCTGTTCAATACAATATTTTGGTTACTCTACTTTCTTTATGAGTGGCTGGGCAATGGTGTGTTGGACGATGAGTATAACCGCTATTTCATTAACGCATGCATGGTTATTCCTACGGCTTTTGTAACAGCTTATCTAAGCGTGCACTATCTGCCTCGGTTCTTTTATTCACAAAAACATGTGTTCTGGATAGGTCAAATAGCTGTGGCCATAGCCATCGTATTGATAAGAAGAACTTTCAACTATTATTACACGTACCCGCTCTATTACCCTATAGCAACCGAGGTACAACCGCTACTGTTTTTACCAAAACTTATCATTGAGTTTGTAAATTTATATGTTTTTGTTTCGCTTTATGCCATGTTTTATTTTGTGAGAACGTGGAGCGAACAGCAACGAGCTTTACAAGAACTTCAACAGCAGAAGACAAATGCTGAACTAGAATTGCTAAAAATGCAAGTACACCCGCATTTTATTTTTAATACCTTAAACAATATTTATTCTGTAACTATTAAAAAAAGTCCTGATACGGCAAACTATTTATTAAAGCTTGCGTCCTTCCTGGATTATAACCTGTACAATGCCCGGCAGGATAAAGTACCCATGGCTGAAGAAGTGGAGTACATTCGTAACTACCTTACATTACAACAACTACGGTATGGCAACCGGGTAGATGTTGCGCTTAATGTGCATAATACAGTGGAAGGTTTAACCATAGCACCACTATTGTTGCTGCCCCTGATTGAAAACAGCTTTAAGCACGGAGCCGATACGTCATTAGATAAGGCTTGGATACGCGTAGATATTTCCAGAAAAGAAAATGAAATAACCATAAAAATAGAGAACAGCAAAGAAGGTACAGGCAAAAACAATGGTAAGAGCCAGGGATTAGGGATAGCCAATGTACAGAAACGAATGGAGTTGATTTATGGGAACAAACATGACTTTCGGCTACTCAATGAAAAAAATACATTTATGGTAATTCTGAAAATAAAACAATGAAATGCCAATGCATTATTATTGATGATGAACAACCGGCCCGCGAGTTGCTACTACTGTACGCTGAACAAATACCCGGATTAGAAGTAATTGGCACATTTGACAACGCCTTTAGCGGGTTTACATTTTTACAAACAAACCATGTAAACCTGATGTTTCTGGATATTCAAATGCCGCGCATGAGTGGCCTGGAGTTGTTACACTCATTAAAGTATCCACCCAAAGTTATAATTACCACAGCGTTTCGCGATTATGCACTTGATGCTTTTGAACTGGATGTGATCGACTATCTGTTAAAACCCATTTCGCAAAACCGATTTTTAAAATCAATTTCAAAATTTCACTCCTACACCGATAAGCCCCTTACGCAACCCGAAATATCGGCTTACGAACAAACCTATATCTTTTTAAAAGTGGGTAAAGAACAAGTAAAAGTCTATTTAAAAGATATTCAATACATTGAAGGCCTTAAGGATTATATAAAAGTGCATACCATCGATAAAATGCTGGTAGCATACGACCGGCTTGGCTACATGGAAGAAAAACTTCCTGACATGCATTTTTTAAGAGTACACAAATCATATATTGTTGCATTGGATAAAATTAATCGATTTAATCACGATAGTTTGCACATTGGTAATCGTGAAATTCCAGTTGGCAGGGTTTATAAGCAGAATTTTATAACGGCACTAAAAAGTAAATAACCTTATCATAACTCAAACCCCATAACAATCACCAGCATTTCAGGTATGAAAGACCTGTTTTCTCAACATGCTTCGCAATACGCCCAATTCCGACCGGTGTATCCCAAAGAGTTGTACGATTTCATTTATGCCCATGTAACACATTTCGGGTGCGCGTGGGATGCAGGAACGGGCAATGGGCAAGCTGCTAATGAACTGGCAAAAAAATTTATAACAGTTCTCGCAACCGATATCAGTTCGGCACAACTTAACCAGGCAATCAGGCATCATAATATTCAGTATTCTGTAGCCGATGAAGTTATCAATCATCCATTAAAATCAGTTGATTTAATAACAGTAGCACAAGCTATTCATTGGTTTGATCGTACCAGATTTTTTGAATGTGTTAAAAAAGTTGGCAAACCCGATGCAATTATAGCCGTATGGGGTTATGGCTTGTTGCGTATCAATCCAACAGTGGATTCAATAATCGATAACTTCTATTACAATGTAATTGGTTCGTTCTGGGATCCGGAACGAAAAATGATTGATGATCATTACCGCACAATTCCATTTCCATTTTCAGAAATAGAAGCACCTCTCTTTTCATTTTCGTTTCAATGGCCACTGGAACAACTGCACGGGTACCTCAACACCTGGTCGGCTGTGCGCAAGTATATCCAACTTCATCACACCAACCCAGTAGATAGATTGATTAAGCAACTTCAAACACACTGGCTAAATAATGTTGAAGTAACTTTTCCACTTTTTTTGCGAATAGGCCGCGTACATTAGCCAGTCGGCAAATTTCGCTTTTGGTTTTCGCATAGAATACCTACTTTCAAAGTGTAAGCAAAGCATTTCACTTACTGTTAAAGTACTTTCAAACAAACTTATTATGGAACGCAAAATTACCCGGCAGCAATTTCTGGATCGTAGTACTAAATTAATGATAGCCGGCATGCTGGCACCATTCATTACGCAGGGAGCCGACCTCTATCAAACAAAAAAAATAAAAATCGGCTTAATTGGTTGCGGTAGTGTTTCCGGTATGTACCTGCCCCATCTGTCCAAATCGCCCTATGTGGAATTGGTAAGCGTTTGCGATATTATTCCGGAAAGGGCTAAGCGTGCAGCTGAAGAATATAGTGTACCCAATCATTACACACATATCGAACAACAATTGGCCGGTGCGCCTTTCGATTTGCTGGTAAACCTAACTGACATGCAGGAGCATGGGCGCCTGAATAAACAAGCCTTATTAAAAAAGAAACATGTATGGAGTGAAAAGCCAATGGCCAACACCTATGCCGAAGGTAAGGCTTTGCTCGATTTATCGAAGCAGCAAGGCGTACGCATCTGGGGTGCTCCGGCAGTGGTAAACAGCCCGCAGTTTGCACACATGTCGCGCATGATTCAGCAAGGAAAGATTGGGAAGGTAGCAGCAGCGCATGCGCATTATGGCCACCTGGGGCCAACGTGGTCGGCCTTTTTTTACGAACAAGGTGGTGGTAGTTTGCCCGATTTAGGAGTTTACAACATTGCAACCCTTACGGGATTACTGGGTCCGGCAAAATCGGTAATGGGCATGACTAGTATTGTTACACCCCAGCGTACTGTTGATAACAAAGGAAAAATAAAAGTGGTAGCCGAAGATAATGCCATGGTGCTAATGGATCATGGCAATGGAATTTTATCGCATGTGCAATGTGGGTTTAACTATTTTGATCCGTATGGTCACGAAGGTTCCGGGCAGGATAAACCCACCATCTCCATTTGGGGAACACATGGCAACCTCCAATTAATAGGATACGATTGGGCTCCATTTGGTGTAGATGTGGCCACGCACGATAATGAAAAAACAAGACGCGAAGCAACCGATACGGGTTCATACGTGTGGCAGGAAGGTGCTTCTGTAATTTCACAAAGTCTGGCAATGGGAAACGAACCGTTGATAGCAGCCGAGCACGCCTTGCATGTGCTGGAAATAATAGAAGCCACGCGCGCATCGCAACAAACCGGTAAGCGGATAAATTTAAAATCAACATTTAAGTTTCCAGTCGTGTAAGCTACTGTTCAACTACGGGTTGCCGACTTTAGGCTTCGGATTTTTTCATAACTAAAATATTTATTCCATACGCTGTATTCTCAAACACGCTTTCTATGAAAATCTATCCCTTTCTTCTTCTATTGCTTTTTGTGGCATGTCAACAACAAAAATTTGATGTTGTCATTCGCGGTGGTACTGTATATGACGGTTCGGGTAAACCGGGTAAAGTAACCGATGTAGGTATAAATGCCGATACAATTGTATTTATAGGCGATCTTTCAAAGGCAGTTGGCAAAACTGAAATTAATGCAACCGGCCTCACGGTAGCACCCGGCTTTATTAACATGTTAAGCTGGGCAACCGAAACTTTAATTATCGATGGAAAATCACAGGCCGATATCCGTCAAGGTGTAACACTGGAAGTTTTTGGCGAAGGTTGGAGCATGGGCCCTTTAAACGAAAAAATGAAGGCCGACATGAAGGCCGATATGGAACGTAATCCTGATTGGAAATATGAAATTGACTGGACAACATTAGGCGAATACCTTCAATCGCTGGAGCGCAGAGGCGTGGCCCCCAATGTTGCTTCATTTGTTGGCGCTACTTCAGTGCGCATTCACGAGTTGGGTTATGCCAATCGGTTGCCATCTACCGAAGAGATGGAGCGCATGAAAGCGTTGGTGAAACAAGCCATGGAAGAGGGCGCGCTGGGCGTGGGCTCGTCTCTCATATATGCCCCGGCTAACTATTCCAATACCGAAGAGTTGATTGAGTTGTGTAAAGTAGCTGGCGAATATGGTGGTATGTACATTACGCACATGCGAAGCGAGGGCGATAATATTTTCAAAGCGGTTGACGAAACAATACGAATAGCACGCGAAGCAAACCTACCGGCCGAAATTTATCATCTTAAGATGGCCGGGCAGAATAACTGGAACAAACTGGATTCTGTTATGGCCATGATTGAGCACGCAAACAAATCGGGTGTAAAAATTACCACCGATATGTACACCTACATTGCAGGCGCCACCGGGTTGGATGCATCCATGCCGCCCTGGGTACAGGAAGGTGGAATTAAAAAATGGATTAAACGGCTACAAGATCCGAAAATAAGAAACCGTGCATTAGCCGAAATGCGCAAACCATCTGATACGTGGGAAAATCTGTTGCTGATGGCCGGTGGAGCCGACCGGGTACTACTGCTGGATTTTGCTAACGATTCGTTAAAGCGTTTTACCGGAAAAACATTGGCCGAGGTTTCAAAAATATATGGCAAAAGTCCGGAAGAAACAGCCATGGATTTAGTAATAGCCGATAGTACCCGCGTGGGTACCGCCTACTTTATGATGCATGAAGAAAATGTAAAACGCCAGATTGCACTGCCTTACATGAGTTTCGGATCGGATGCCGGCTCGCCAGCAACCGAAGGAGTATTTATAAAATCCAGCAATCACCCCCGCGCCTATGGCAACTTTGCCCGTTTATTGGGCAAGTATGTACGCGATGAAAAAGTAATACCCTTGGAAGAGGCTATTCGTAAACTTACCTCACTTCCGGCAACTAACCTTAAACTAACGAAACGAGGTTCATTAGCACCCGGTTATTATGCAGATATTGCCATCTTTAACGCTGCAACAATTCAAGACCATGCTACTTTTGAAAACCCACACCAATACAGCACCGGTATGGTACATGTTTTTGTAAATGGTGTGCAAGTATTACAAGCCGGTGAACATACAGGGGCTAAACCCGGAAGAGTAGTGAGCGGCCCTGGTAAAAAATAAAAAAGGGATTTTAGTAGTCTCACCCAGAATCGAACTGGGATCAAAAGTTTAGGAAACTTCTATTCTATCCGTTGAACTATGAGACCATTGTGTTCTCTGTTAAATTATAGGGAACTATGATATTAATTTTTTTGGTTATATTTTTTTTATTCTACTTTCTAACACCTAAGGTTTAAAACTCAGGAAACTTCTATTCTATCCTCCCGATAATTATCGGTAGAACTATGAGACCATTGTGTTCTCCGATAAATTATAGAGAACTATGAGATTAATTTTTTTGGTTATATTTTTTTTATTCTACTTTCTAACACTTAAGGTTTAAAACTCAGGAAACTTCTATT
This sequence comes from Cyclobacteriaceae bacterium, assembly GCA_019638355.1. Classification (GTDB taxonomy): domain Bacteria; phylum Bacteroidota; class Bacteroidia; order Cytophagales; family Cyclobacteriaceae; genus ELB16-189. The sequence continues at coordinate 1,114,231 of JAHBTY010000001.1, read as the reverse complement.
CTATCCTCCCGATAATTATCGGGAGAACTATGAGACCATTGTGTTCTCTGTTAAATTATAGGGAACTATGAGATTAATTTTTTTGGTTATATTTTTTTATTCTACTTTCTAACACCTAAGGTTTAAAACTCAGGAAACTTCTATTCTATCCTCCCGATAATTATCGGGAGAACTATGAGACCATTGTGTTCTCCGATAAATTATAGAGAACTATGAGATTAATTTTCTTTTCGGTTATATTTTTTCATTCTACTTTCTAACACCTAAGGTTTAAAACTCAGGAAACTTCTATTCTATCCTCCCGATAATTATCGGGAGAACTATGAGACCATTGTGTTCTCTGTTAAATTATAGGGAACTATGAGATTAATTTCGAATTTAAGCCGGTGGCAAATTTAAAATAAAAATGATTTTAGCCCAACCGCTATCTTAAACGTGCCAACTCTGCTTCGGCAGCAATAAAACCAAAAGCTGAAAAATGTTTGCCACCCACCACGCGTTCAAATACAGCAATCGCCTGTGCAGTATCGCCATTGTATAAATACCAGTTGCCCACACCATATCCTTGTGTAGCCAACGCCAGGTCCGCATCGTTGGCGGTGTTACTTACATTTAAAACCGAATCAACAGGTAGTTTTTTCTGATAAAGTTTTAAACGTTTGAAGTAAGAATCATTTTCAACAATAGTCATGTTGGGGGTAATTTTTTCCAATAGTTTTTGAGCTTCAGCTGTTTTGCCTTGCCTGCGATAGGTCATGTACAACCAATCAACTGTGGCAGTTATCAAATCATCGTTATCGCTCACTTCCATGCATTTCAAATAAGCTTGCTCGGCTTTATCAAATTCGCCTTTCAGGTAATGGGCTAATCCTAAATGGTACCATACATTAAATTGTGTAGTAGATAATGGCTTGTTGATTTTGTTTGGAACTCCATCAGGTTCAAGTTCCAAAGGCGTAGCCGGCATTAACTCAGCCGCTTTTGTAAAATCTTCTATAGCAGCATCGAACTTTCGTTGCGAAAGATACCGGTGCCCCCGATGCCGATAAAGTTTGTACGAGTTGGGGTATTGCTCAATACCTTTCGTAAATACATCAATAGCCTTGTTGTATTTTACTTTATACGCCAACCTGCGGCCCAACCAAATGTAGTTTTCTTCGGATGGGTCTGCATCAAAATTTCTTTGGGCTATCGCCAGGTTGCTATCCAGCTTTGCATTGGGTGCGGTTGGGGCATAATATTCTAACCCTAAAAGCGAATATACTTCCGCAGCTTCGGCTGAAGCTTGTTCAGGATTATTTTCTTTACAGGCAAACGCCACCACAACCAATAAAAAAATGCTAAGTCTTTTCATAGGTTAATCGTTACCCGGTTGCTTTAATGTAAAACCTGCTTTCCGTTTTTCTTCGTCCACTATCTTCTTCACATCAGCCAATAATTTTTTGGCGTCATATACGATGCCATCTTTCACGGTGTATTTAATACCGCCTGCTCGCACCACTTTGTTATCGTCTGTTAGTTTAATAGCTCCGGTTCCATAAAGGGTTTGCAGATTGGTTAATGGATTTTCTTCTACAATTACAAAGTCGGCCAGTTTGCCAATCTCTACGGTACCAAGGTCTTTATCAGCACCCAATGCCTGCGCACCAAACATGGTGGCCGATCGGATTACTTCCAGTGGATGAAACCCCGCTTCGCGCAGTAACTCCAACTCACGGATATAGGCAAAACCATATAACTGAAAAATAAATCCTGAATCGGAACCCGTTGTTACGCGACCGCCCCGGTTTTTATATTCATTCACAAAAGCCATCCACAGCCGGTAGTTTTCTTTCCATTGAATTTCTTGTTCGGTACCCCATGCGTGCCAGTAGGATCCGTGCGAAATTTTACTGGGTTGGTAAAATGCCCACAACGATGGTAGTGTATAATCCTCATGCCACTCGGCCCTGCGCGCCCGGTGTAAATCGCGGTTGGCTTCGTAGATATTAAAAGTTGGATCTAACGTGAAGTTGAGCGCCAGTAACTCGTTCATCACTTTATTCCAATGTTCCGAATAAGGCGCGGCTGCCTGTTTCCACAAGTTACCGGCATCGCCAAAGCGGTGCATTTCATTTTGGTAGTTATAATCAAGCGAAAAGTTTTGCACGGTTTGATTGGTAAATAATGCCTCGGGCAACCCATACCAATGCTCCATGCTGGTTAACCCTGCGCGCGCAGAATGCAACACGTTCCATTGTGCTACACTCATTTGTGCATGATGCGTGCACGAGCGAAGACCCAGTTCTTTATTCTTTTTAATGGCGGCATCCATTACTTCGGGCGCGGCACCAAAAAATTTAATACCATCCGCACCTTTGTTTTTATTTTCAATAACCCATGCGCGGGCCTGATCGGCAGTTACAATGGGTTCTTTGGCTCCTTGCCCAAATGATGTGTAAGCATAAATGCGGGGAGCGGTAATCTTGTTTTGAGCACTTTTTATTTTTTGATCCAGCACCCAATCCAACCCATTACCAGCCGATGGTTCGCGAATAGTTGTTATACCGTGTGCCATCCACAGTTTAAATACATATTCAGCAATGGGTGCCTGGCTTCCACCAATGTGTCCGTGCATATCTACAAAGCCTGGCATCAGGTACATACCTGCACAATTAATTTCTTTTCCGCCTGCTTCTAATTTAGGTCTGCGACTTTCATTAATCGGTACACCCGGATAGCCCACAGTGGCTATGTTTACAATGCGATTTTGTTTTACCACAATATCCACCGGCCCAATGGGTGGCGCTCCGGTTCCGTTTATCAAGGTAACACCGCGGATAATGAGTTGAGGATAAGGGCCATCGCCTTCTTTTACTTCGGGGGCTTTAGCCATTTGTGCCTGTGTGGCCAGTGCCATGCAAAACAGGCAAATGAAAAATAGTTGACGCATGTCTTAATGTTTTTTGGAAAGTAGGTATTTTCAACAAGTTTAACCACGCATAATGTGGCAAGCATCTGAATTTAATTGTAAATGGCAAAGCGTAAAGTAGTTTTGTTTGTATTGATACTGGCTGCAATGGCTACAATAGCCTGGTGGTATTACAGTATGCGGAATCCATCGGTAAAACCGACTGCCCCCCAACGCTCCACCCTTGACTCAGCCCTGCAAGTTCCCATCTCAACCTTGCGCATACCGCTTGGGTTTTCAGTTAAAGACCTGGAGACAACTGTTAACAAAAAACTAAGCGGCACTTTTTTGCAGGAGTGGATGGCAGTGGGCGACAAAAAGAAAGACAGCATTTACCTGGCGCTGGAGCGATTTGACTTGATAAAGTTAGACTGGCAACCGGGCTTGCTCGCTGCAGAAATTCCCGTGCGCATCGATTTTAAGTTTATGAAAAAAGCTGCCGGTATTCGCATTGCGAATGATAAACCTGTTACAGCCGAAGTAGTAGTTCGATTAAAATCGAAGGTTATGTTGGACGACCACTGGGGATTGAACACCACCACCCGGATTGACACCGTGCTGTGGAAGATGGAACCAACATTAAAAATTGTATTTATGAATGTAAACCTGCGCGGCCTGGCCGATAAATATTTAGCCCGTAACCAGGAAAAACTTACGCATCGGTTTGATAGTTTGATGCATGAAGTAATTGATAGCCGCCAAGTAGCTGAAAAAATCTGGGCCGATATTCACAAACCGATAATTATAAAAAAGACTGAACCCCAGGTTGGCCTTGTGGCGAAAGCAGAAGCATTGAGTTCGCGCTGGAATCCACAGCACGATGGCAATATTTCAGCAACGGTTACACTTAAAACACGGGTATATAGTTGGTTTGAACAACCCCCGGCCATTGAACCCCAGCCCTTGCCGCGCCATCGGTATGCACCCAATCAGGAAGAAGAATTGGATTTGTATGTACACACGCGGCTTCCGTTTTACCAGATTAATGCATTTGTAAACCGAAACCTTAATAAGATGTCGTTAAAGTACAACAGCTATGTGCTTAACCTGCACCATGCCGAGTTATATGGCAGCGGGCAGGAATTGGCACTGGAGTTACGGGTGCGCGGTGCGCTGCGCGGAAAAATTTACTTTAAAGCCTTGCCCTATTACGATACACTTACGCAAGTAATAGGTTTAACCAATTTGCGGTATGATTTAAATACCGAAGAAGCATTGTTAAACACTGCCGATTGGATGATGCACGACAACCTGGTGGCCATTTTGGCCGATACGGTAAAGAAAGATTTAACAGAAGAACTTGGTGCTTTGCCACAACTAATTGAAGGTGCCATTGCACGCGGCAAGTCGGGCAACAAATTAAAACTTACAGTCGATTCGCTGGCTATTACATCCCATGCATCGTTAATCACCGCACACGATATTCAATGGGTGCTTCGGGCCCGGGGCCGGGCGGGTATTGCCCTTAAAAAGAAAATACTGGAAGGCAAAAAGTAGTGCATTTTACAGTTGTTAGGTTAAAATTTAATTTATCTAAATCGTTTTCAGTAATAATTTAGTATTAATAGGGTAAAATTTAACCCTAATTGGTTTTACTTTGAAGTAAATCTACCTCCCTATGAGTAAACCCAAAACCCGTTGGATTGTCATCTTTACTATCCTTACCGTATTGCAACTGTTGGTACTATTTCAGGCCGGCAACCCTGTTAGCGATCAGGCCGATACCATCGATAAATCGGATACAGCCTGGATGATTGTAGCTACTGCCTTTGTGTTATTTATGACGCCCGGTCTTTCATTTTTTTATGGCGGAATGGTAAGCTTCAAAAATGTTATCTCTACCATGTTACAGAGTTTTATTGCACTGGGTGTGATTAGTTTGCTCTGGTACCTGGTTGGGTTTAGTCTTGCTTTTGGCGATAGCATAGGCGGTATTATTGGTAATCCAACCACTTTCTTTGCCTTTAAAAATGTAGGGCTTAATCCACACCCGGCCCTGGCGCCTACGTTTCCGTTTTTATTGTTCGCACTGTTTCAATTAAAGTTTGCCATCATTACCCCGGCATTGATTACCGGTAGCTTTGCTGAACGCGTAAAGTTTACTTCATACCTTATCTTCATGTGTTTATTCTCATTGCTGATTTATTGTCCGCTGGCACACTGGACCTGGCACCCCGAAGGCTTTTTGCGCGTATGGGGTGTACTCGATTTCGCAGGCGGCACCGTGGTACACATGTCGGCCGGGTTTGCTGCATTAGCAGGAGCGTACGTGTTGGGCAAGCGCGAAGAAAAACAACATCAACCAGCCAATATTCCGTTCATCATTCTTGGCACGGGCATGCTTTGGTTCGGATGGTTTGGTTTTAATGCCGGTTCGGCATTAGCTGCAAATGGGTTGGCGGTGCAGGCATTTGCAACAACCAATATGGCTTCGGCTTCGGCTATGATTACCTGGGTGATGTTTGATGCCTTGGTGGGCCGAAAAATTTCAGCCATGGGGGCGTGTATTGGCGCAGTGGTTGGACTGGTGGCCATTACACCGGCAGCAGGTTTTGTAAACTTAGGCCAAAGTATTTTCATTGGCTTTGTAGCAGCTATTATCAGCAACATGGCTGTGTATTATAAAAACAAAACTTCGTTGGATGATACTTTGGATGTATTTCCGTGCCACGGCCTTGGCGGGATTGTGGGCATGATCTTAACAGCCGTGTTTGCCAACGATGTTGGATTGATGAGTGGCAATACCGAAACCATTAAATACCATTTGCTTGCGTTAGTAATTGTTGGCGTATTTACGTTTGGCGGCTCGTACATCATTTTTAAGATTACCGGTATGATTACGCGCCTGCGCGTTTCGCCTGAGGATGAACAATTGGGGCTTGACCTGAGTCAGCACTCCGAAACCATGAGGCTTTCTACCAAATAAAATCAGAACCGCAGACAACTTGTTGTGCTACACGGTAGGTGGTAAATACGCAGTTTGTATGTACTGCAACTTTCAACAATTATAAACTGTACCTTTCGGTATGGATGAGGACAAAATAATTGTGTTTGATGCTTATGACACCGTAGTGGCAGCCAATCTGGCAAAAACCAAGTTGGATGCATTTGGTATTCCTTGCTTTTTAACGGATGAAAACTTTGTTGGCCTCTACCCCATCCGCAACGAAGTGTTTCCCGGCATTCGGCTCCATATTTTTGAGAAGGACAAGGCGCAGGTAAAAGAAATTTTAAAAGATGAGATTGCTATTGAGCGTACATGCCCGGTGTGCCGATCAATGAATATTGTATATGAGCCCAGTCGCAAAAGTATTATTGCTTACGTGATCTCTGAAATTCTGATGGGTTTGTTTCTACCCGTTAAGAAAGTATATCGGTGCCAGGCTTGTAAGCGGGAGTTTGAATCAATTGAATAAAGTAGAGCCATCCAAGATTTAAGATTCCGGATTAGTTTGATCCTGATTTTGAATTTTAAATCATGACTCAATAATACTAAATCTTCAACACGGTAAACTCTACCCTTCTGTTGTTAGCCATCCCAGCCTCGGTATTGTTGGTGTCAATTGGTTTCGATTCGCCATAGCCATGTGCCTCTAACCTGTAAGAATCAATTCCCTGGTTAATCAGGTAATCAACCACCGCTTGCGAACGACCTTGCGATAAATTCAGGTTGTAGGTATCGGAGCCACGGCTATCGGTATGGCCCGAAATTTCAATTGATACCGTTGGGTTCTGTTTCAGAAAGTCAACCACTTTATTTAACTCGACATACGATTCGGATTTAAGGGTAGTCTTATCATAATCAAAGTAGATATTTTTTAACCGAACCGTTAATCCAACTTCAATGGGGGCCAGAAAAAGATTTTTTACAACAGGTGTAATTTCTGCGCTTTCAACCTGTACACTATCGGTTGTATTCAAATAACCTTCTGCTGAAGCTGTAAACAAATACCAACCCAGGCCGGCAATGTTTTGCTGATATTTGCCCGTTGTTACGGGCAGGTTGTATTTAACCGAACGATCGGGTTTATATACAATATCCACCTTGCCCACATTAATTTTCTGATCCGTCTTCTTATCAATCAGATCGCCTGCCAATATCAATTGTTTGCTTAGCGGAGTAAGGTACACATCCACGTGAATAGTGGTATCGCTGTTGATGCGTGGCACCTTATAGCTTTGCGTAAACGGCATAAAGCCTGTGGCGGCTACATCTAATGTATAAGTATCTATTTCCGGAACGCGTGTCTCAAAAATTCCGTTGGGTGTGGTTCTTAAATGAACGGGTTGTTGATCTTTCATTTTAACATCTACCAGCGATTGTACTGTAAGATTTGTTTTTTGATTGTAGGTAGTGCCGGTAAGTAGAATCTTGAAGTTGCGGGGTTTCAGAATAAACAAATCAAAATTACCACCATCAATGCGGGCACCTGTGCGTGCTGTAAAAATGTTTCCGTGTGTATCAATTGAAAAATATGCATCCGCTACGGGTGTGTTCACATTTTTACCCAGGTTTACAGGTTCGCTCCAGTTTTGCCAGCTATCGTCCAAGCGGGTTGTCTTGTAAATATCGGTTCCACCTACTTTATCTTTTGAAAACCTGTCGCTGGAAAAATACAACGTCTTTTGATCGGGTGCGAGAAACGGACTGTATTCATCGGCTGGCGAGCTGATTTTTAGTTTCACAGGCTTACTCCATTGGCCATTGGCCTGATTGGAGATATACAAATCGCTAAACTTATCGCCTTGCTTTTCGCTCATGTAAATAATCAGGTGTTGACCATCGGCAGAAATAGTGGCACCATTAAAAACCCCTTTGTCCATTGCTTCAAAACCAGGTACCGATAATTCTGTCCAGCCGCCCCCTGTATTTACAATTGAAAAGCCTTTGGAGTTTTTGGCTCGCCCACCACGCACAAATAAGGAACCATCTTGCAACACATTAAACACCTGGTTATAGCGATTTTGATTCAAAGGGGGGCCTAATCGTTTTCCTTCCGACCATTCCCCTTTATCATCCAGCGTGGACACCCAGATATCCTGGCTGTTTTCTTTACCGAACGTATTTTGCGGATGGTTGCTAACAAAATAATAGAGCTTCGTTCCATCAATTGAAATAACCGGTGATACCTGATGATAAAGGGTGTTGATTTTATCATTCATCTTTACCAGTTCATACCGCGGACTAATCTCCTGAGCCCATACTGAAACGGAAGCCAACCAAACAATAAGGACAAATGAATATTTCATGTTTTAACTATTACGAATTATAAGTTTCAAATTAAGAATTACCGTTTACTAAATCTCCGGAAAGCTGAAAAAGCCACGGCCACTCATAGCTATGGCACCGATAATAATAATTAGTGCTATCAGATTAAAGATGAATAGTCGTTTGTGTTTAGCCACTGCATCAGTCATCTTTTTGGAAGTAGTGCGGGCCAACGTAATCAATACTACAGCAATCAACATCATGCTGATGTGCTCTACCAGCCAATAACGCGCCACAGAATTTTTCATAGAGGCACTATCAAAAATTACCAGCGGGCTGATGAAGTAAAGTATCAAGCCAATCAGCAATTGCGAGTGTGTAAGAATAAATAACCAAAGACTAACTTTATTATCGGTAGCCGTAAACTCACTTTTCTGTTGCCAGCCTTGAAAGGATCGGAACAACAAAATCAACAAAAACACCAGAATAAAATAGCGTAACGTGGAGTGGGTAAGTAGCAATAGATCGGTCATCGGTAAATTGAGCTTCGTTTTACTCCGAAAATTACCAAGTTTTTTCGCTTATCCGGCCAGTTAAATCTAAAATTAGTGCCTTAACGGAAAATATAAATTATTGAACAGCAACGTAGATTAACTTTCCAACTTATACTCGTAATCAATCTGAATATGAAAAAAATACTTTATCTGGCCTTTTTAGTTGCCTGCAGCACATTTGCACAGGAAAACATCGGTTATCAACGTCCGCCCGAAGCCATTGCAAAACTGCTGGAAGCACCGCTTACTCCGTTTGTTTCATTTTCGCCCGATAAGCAGTGGATGTTATTGCTGGATCGGTCTGACTTTCCAACCATAGAACAACTTTCGCGGCCAGAGCTGCGCATTGGTGGGTTGCGAATTAATCCTCAAAACTTCGGCCCCAGCCGCAGCAACTACACCGTTGGTTTAAAAATTAAACGACTTAATGATGGCGAAGAACTCATCATTAAAAACTTACCCGATCCGCTGCTGGCCAGTAACATTTCGTTTGCGCCCGACAGCAAGAAGATTGCCTTCCTGCAAAATAATGCCGATAAGATTGAACTTTGGTTGGTTGATGTGATTACACTAACCGCAGCAAAACTAACAGAGCGTAAAATCAATAACGTAATGGGTGGCTATACCTGGCTTTCCGATTCGCAGCAAATACTTTTTGCTGCAGTGCCGGAAAACATTAAACCACTGGCCGAAAAGTCGCGTGTGCCATCCGGACCAATTGTAGAAGAAAACCTGGGTAAGAAAGCACCTTCGCGCACCTATCAGGACTTATTAAAAAATCCACACGATGAAGCCGCCTTTGATTATTATGCTCAATCTGATCTTATTCTGAAAAGTATTAACGGCACGGAAAAAACGCTGAGCACAAAAGCTATTCATTCCGGTTTTAATCCATCGCCCGATGGCAAACTAATACTGACTGAAATTATTCAGAAGCCTTATTCTTACCTGGTACCAGCATACTTATTTCCTACTACTGTTAGCGTAGTTGATCTGGATGGCAAACTGGTTAAAGAAATTGCTAAAATCCCATTGCTCGATTATATCCCCACCGGGTTTAACGCTACTCAACGTGAACCTCGCGCGCATAATTGGCGGACCGATAAACCAGCCACATTAGTTTGGGTACATGCACAAGATGGAGGCGATCCTAAAGCCAAAGCTGACCTACGCGATAAAGTTTATACCTGGGATTATCCTTTCAGTGGCAGCGCAAAAGAATTAATCAGTTTGCCCTTACGCTTTTCGCGGATTAGTTGGGGTAATGATAATGTAGCGTGGGTATATGAGCGGTGGACCAGCGATCGCAAAGAACGTGTGTATCAGGTTAACCCAACAACCGGTGTTAAGAAAACTGTATTTGATCGTAATTACGAAGATGGCTACAACGATCCGGGTAGTGTTATCACAACGCCTAATCAATATGGCCGTAACATCATGTCCATTACCAACAACACCGTATTCCTAACAGGCGCAGGTGCATCACCTGCCGGTGATTTACCATTTCTGGATAAGATGGATTTGACCACCGGAAAAAAAACAAGACTTTGGCAATGTGCTGCACCATACTACGAAACATTCATAACATTTTTAGATTCAAAGAAAGGAACCTTTGTTACTTCGCGCGAATCCAATACCGAAAACCCTAATTATTATGTGCGCACAATAGGTTCAACCAAACTAAGTCCGGTAACTTCCTTCCCGCACCCGTATCCACAACTTAAAGATGTTACCAAACAGGTTTTAAAATACAAACGTGCCGATGGTGTTGAACTTACAGCCGATTTGTACTTACCTCCGGGCTATAAAAAAGAAGATGGACCGTTACCGGGATTTGTGTGGGCTTATCCGCGCGAGTTTAAATCGGCTGATGCTGCCGGCCAGGTAAAAGGTTCACCACACACATTTACACGTTTAAGTTGGGGTGGCCCACTTTATTGGGTTATGCGTGGGTATGCTGTGTTTGATAATGCCTCGATGCCCATTGTGGGCGAAGGCACTACCGAACCAAATGACACCTACATTCCGCAACTGGTGGCCAGTGCCAAAGCCGTAGTGGACTACGGAGCATCATTGGGTGTGCTTGATCCAAACCGGGTAGGTGTTGGCGGGCATTCGTACGGTGCGTTTATGACTGCCAACCTGCTCGCACATTCCGATATTTTTAAAGCCGGTATTGCGCGTAGTGGTGCCTATAACCGCACATTAACGCCATTCGGTTTTCAGGCCGAAGAACGCACCTACTGGCAGGCGCCCGAAGTATATTACCAAATGTCGCCCTTCTCGTATGCCGATAAATTGAAAGAACCCATTTTGTTTATACACGGTGAGGCTGATAACAACTCGGGTACATTCCCCATTCAAACCGAACGCTTTTACAATGCCATCAAAGGTCATGGTGGTACGGCCCGCTATGTTGTGTTACCCTACGAAAGTCATGGCTATGCCGCAAAGGAAAGTATTATGCACACCCTTTGGGAAATGGACACCTGGTTAGAAACGTACGTAAAGAATCCTACCGAAAAACCAAAGGATACCAAAGTGAACATGAAGTATTGATTTTTTTATCAGGCAGTACCCGGCAGCAACAGGCAATCCCACAGGCAGGATTGCCTGTTGTTTTTAGTACATTTTTATTTCGCACTGATTTTTTGCCTACATTCGTTTACCTATCCAGGTTGTATGAAGTTCCGCATTGCCCGCTCAGTTTTTATTCTGTTATCTTCTTTCATCTTTACAAAAGCACAAGCCCAACCCGATTCGGTTACAGTAGGTTCGTATGTGATTAGCGTGCACGATATTAATTTTCGTGATAAGGAATATACCATGCGTTTTTGGTTGTGGTTTTTATACGATAACCCCGATTTTGACTTTTCTACGCAGTTGGATATTCCCAATGCCAAATCGATTGATGCACCTGAAATTATTTTAGATAGCATTAATGGAAAAACCTGGGCCATCATGAAAATGAAAGCCACTATGAAAGAAAGCTGGCAGGTAACAGATTTTCCATTTGATAAACAACATTTGCGCGTCCAAATAGAAAATGCATTGTTTGATATTAATAACCTGGTATTTAAACCCGATGTAAAAGGCAGCACCTATGATAAAGCCGAGGCATTGGATGGCTGGGATATAACCAACTTTAAGGTTTCATCGGTGTTGAATGATTATGAAACCGGGTTTGGAGATCCACGCCCCCATCGCGACTATCAAAATTTTTCAGCGTTTGCCATTGAGCTGGATATTGAACGCAATGCATGGGGATTGTTTCTGAAAATTTTTATTGGCATGTACATTGCGTTTTTGATTTCCGTTATCAGTTTCACCATTCAGGTACAAGAGCTTGAGCCACGCTTTGGCTTGCCGGTAGGTGGTTTGTTTGCTACTGTGGGTAATAAATATATTATCGATTCCATATTGCCCGAAACTTCGGCCTTTACATTGGTAGATACGTTACACACACTTACCTTCCTAGGAATTTTTGGAACATTGGTAGTTTCGGCCTTAGCCTTACGGTATTATGATAATGGAAAAAAAGACAAAGCCGTTCAGGTAAACCAGGTAGGCGCCCGCCTTGTGATATGGGTATATGGTATTTTGAACTTGATAATGGTAGGGATTGCCATTATTTAGCAATAGTAAAATCTCAAAATTGAAAGTTTACTAAACAGGTATCACTTTAGAATTTATTCTTAGTATCTATCAGTATGGTTACGGGTCCATCATTTACCAACTCAACTTTCATATCGGCACCAAACTCACCGGTTTGAACCGGCTTGCCTAGCATCAATTGAACAGCCTCGATAAACTTTTGGTATAGCGGAATTGCCACCTCTGGTTTTGCTGCTTTGATGTAGCTGGGGCGATTCCCCTTTTTAGTACTGGCGTGTAGTGTAAACTGGCTCACGATTATGATATCGCCTCCGGCATCTTTTACACCTACATTCATTACACCTTCGCTATCATTAAAAATACGAAGGTTAACAAGTTTGGCTGCCAGCCAGTCAATATCATCCTGCGTATCGGCATCTTCAATTCCAACCAATATCAACATGCCCAAACCTATGGTTGCTTTAAGCTGTTGATGGATGGTTACAGAAGCGCGCGTAACTCGTTGTATAACTGCAATCATTTTAATGATACTCCTGGTGAATAATCTAACGGCAACATATCGCTGATTTTTTCAGACCAGCCCCAATACATTTCTACAAAAAGATTTTGAACCGGTTCGTAATATCCATTCGAATAAATTTTCATTTCATCAAAAATACGAAGAACTGAGTCTTGAACTTTTCGTGTAGTGCGGCCTACTGTTGGCGGATAGGCCGGCTCTTCCTTCTCATTTTTATAACGTACGGCAAGTGTTCGTTTTAACATAGTTTGTGTTTGATCGTTTATGATCTGCTCTGCACCGGCCAACGCACGCGAAACTTCTTCAATCAGCTCAGGCTTGGCTGCCAGGCGCGAATAATATTTCAAACTATCGCCCGAAGAAGTTATATCTGCTTTCAGTGCAGTCAGTTTTTTATCCAGAAATTCTTTTGATGGGCGTTCAGGATTAGGAACCAGATTTACCAAACGCACTTCAAATCCTTCGTCTAACCAATTTTTGCGCAAAAGTGTACGCATAAAATGGGTGATAGAACCACGGTAAGCACGCTCCCGCTCCTGGGTCCATTGTTTCAATTGCCGCTCGTTTTTCGGATCGAGTTGTTGAAATAATGGAATACCAAATACTTCTAATCTGCCATTGCGGTAGTTCAATTCAAATTTTTGCATATACCATTGAATGGTGTAACCCAACGCTTTGTTTTCTATTACAATGGGCTTTCGGGCATGCGCCACTAGTATGCCATCTTGTTTATCAAAATAAAGATGAATATCGCGCGGATTCAGGATAGTGCAATTAGATGCATTTGCTGTTTCCCCTAAAAAATTTCGTTTGAAGATGGCAAAGTTCTGTGCCCAGCCTGTTGTATCTGCCTTTATTATTACTTCGTTTAATTTAACCTCATTGGTTTTGAGTTTTATTGTTAGCCTGTATTCTGAGCCATTAAACTCAAAAGCTTGCTGAAACGGTTCATAACCAACATAAGCAACCGTAAAATCATACTTGCCATTTGGAAAATTCTGCAGCACAAACTTTCCTTCCATATCGCTGCTGATGCCAATACTGGTACTGGCAAAAAATACATTCGCAAAAGGAATGGGTTCGTCCGAATCGGCATCGGTAATGGTACCCGAAATTTTATTGATTTGCGCACTTGCAACAGCACTGAATACTGCGCTAAAAACAAATCCGATCTTAATACTGTTGTAAAGCAGCCGATTCATAAACGTGTAATCCAGCATTTCCAGACTTAGCTTCGGCTAACATGGCACGCGCTACTTTTAGTGCATCAATGCCTTTATACTTTTGCGGAATGAGTGCTCCGAAAATTTTATAGAATACTTTGGCTGCATCTTCACCACTGCGTTGTTCCTTCCGATCACCCAACAGCAACGAAGGCCTGAAGACATATGTAGCGTGGTAGTTCAATTCTATAATTGCTGCCTCTACTTCACCTTTTACCTGATTATAAAAAATGCGTGAATTCTTATCCGCGCCCAGCGCAGATACCAGCAAAAATTTCTGGGCCCCATTTTGTTTAAGTGCCTTCGCTACTTCAAGTGGGTATTCATAATCTACTTTGCGGAATGCTTCCCTGGTTTTTGCTTGTTTGATGGTGGTGCCCAGGCAGCAAAATACGTCATCGGCCCTTAAGCTGTTGAGCTTTGTCCACTCATCCACATTCAGTAAAACATTTTCTAGCTTCGGATGGGTAATAGCCAACGGCTTACGACTAAGTGCTATAATTTTTTGGTAAGTATCATCAGCCAGCAACAACTGTACTAATTGGTTACCAATTAAACCGGTTGCTCCTGCTACTAATGCGGTGCGGGCCATTAAAATGTTTGTTGAATTTCTTTCCGCAACTCCGAAAGTGCTAGCCCGATCAGGTCAACCTGTTTAGCCATAATCGCCTCAAAAATCTTTTTCGACAATTCAATGCTGGTGGCTTCGGCTGGTAAAGCGGAAGCAGCATCATTAATGGTTAATACGAGATCTTCTTTGGCATTGCGCACCTGGTTCCAAACTTCTTCACTCATATAAACCTGTTGCGATACGTTATGATTAAATTCATTCCGGATTTCATCCAATAGTACCCGTTGAAAATCGCGCGCGGCAAAACCCGGATTGTTTAAACGAATTAATAAGTTTTGTGGCGCTATGCGCTCCAGAAACAACGTCATGCGTTCATATGCCTGTAACCGGGCGGGCAAAATGGTTTCAATACTACGGGTGCGTATTTCTAACTTCTTTAATTCGATTTCCTTGATAATAAACGATCGAACAGTTAGGTAAACTGCATAGAGTACCAGTGCCGCGGGGATCAGGATTTTACCAAATTCAATTAATGCTTCCATGGGAATTAAATGAGATTCAAAGGTGTTTAATTTTTAGATAATTTTGACCGTTGCTACACAATATTAACGCCTGATGTTCGAAAAAATTGAACCTGTTGGATTAACACCCAGGGCCGCAGAAGAGGTGCGCAGGATTATGCAAACCAAAAACATACCGGCTGAGTATGGTTTACGAGTAGGCATACGCGGTGGCGGTTGTGGGGGTGTAGCTTTAATGATTGGCTTCGACAAAGAAAAACCGACTGATATTACCTATACGCTTGAAGGTATTACCCTGCACATCGATAAAAAGCATACCATGTACCTGATTGGTAAGGAGGTGGACTTTTATGAAGGTGCCGATGCGAAGGGGTTTATGTTTGCCGAGCAAGGAAGTAATTAATCAACAAACTATCGCATCAACTCACTATAATGCCTGGCAGTTAAACGATTTACCCGATAGACCGCACTCATCACGAAACAATATACCAGGCAAAATAAATTCTTTACCGAAAGCGGCCTTTTCAAAACCGCCTGCCATGCGCTGGCAAGTGCGCTGTCGGTTACCCTCCAATACAAATGATAAAATGCTGCTTCGCGATAAAGTCGTGCGGGATCTGCTGCATACACAACCTCCCAATCCATTACAAATTTTTCCAGTTCATTGCTATCTGATTTCTGGAGACTATCTAAACCAGAAGCTCTTCGTTGTTTTGATAAAAAAATGATGGTTCGGTCAATCATCGCAAACCGAAATGAAAACTCCTTACGGGATACAGATGTTCTTACAATCCGGTAGTAATAAAGCGGCTCGGTAATATTTACCGATGGAAACTGATCTACCACACGTGCAGCCAGATCGGTGTCGGCCATATTTTTTTTGAAGTAAAGTCGGTAGAATTCATTCAGTTCGCGCACCTGCTTCGTTCTAAAAACAGTTGTAGGGCCATGAAACTGCGGCCGCTCAATATTAGTTTCGCGAATGTGTGCATAATCATCTGATAACCTCATTAGGCGGATCAACACTCCGTTTTCATCCATAGCCCAATACGAAGTACCACACATAGCCACTTCTTGATATTGATCGAGTAATGCAATTTGTTTTTCTATCCGGGTGGGATGCGATACATCATCGGCATCGGTTATTCCAAAATATTCAGACGTTACACGGGCAGCAAATTCATTTACACAAAGTACGCGGCCACGGTTTTCATTGAAGTAAAATTTTTTGATCCGATTATCCTTAAACAAATCAATTTTAGCGCGTGTACTATCTGTTGAACCATCATCAATAATCCACAACTCAAAATCGGTAAACGTTTGGTTTAATAAACTGTTGATGGCTTCTTCAACAAAAGTTGCCGCATTGAATGCGGACATGATGAGGGTGAGACGGGGCATAAGGTTGTAAACCTTAACGAGCTTTACTAACGGTTACCGTAGCTTTTTTACAGACTCCACCAATGGGCGGGTTAAATTTCGAAATCTGAACCTCTACACGTTGTGCTTCGAAGAAAGCTTCCAGCGTTCGGCTTGCAATGGCATAACCAACTGTTTCCAACAACTTGGAAGGCCTGGCCATTTCGTCTTTTACAATTGCATACAGATTTTCATAGTTGATGGTTCCGCTCAGGTCGTCCTGAAAAGCCGAATCAGAAAATTCGGTTTGAACCACTACATCAACTTCAAATTTATTTCCGGAAGAACGCTCCTGCGGATATACACCGTGGTACGCATGAAACTCCAGGCCTTCCAATGCAACTTTACCGGTCATTGAATATCGTCAAAGAAAGAGCGTTGGGTTTGCTGTACTACCGTTGTTTCGACAGCTACGGTTTTTACTGTTTCGGTTACAACCGGAACCGGCTGCTGTAATGATTTTTTAATCTCGTTTTCCAACTCGGCATTGGGGAACAATGCCTTTTTGCTTTCGCGCTTGGCTAATGCCAAGTGTTGATCAGGATCAAAATCACGGGCCGCAGACTTGGCACGTTCCACACGATCGATGGTTTCGCCTGCAAGACGCTTTAAATCCGAAAGCAAATTATCGCGATGGAGTTCTAACGTTTTATAATGTTGTCCAAGTGTTTTCAAGCGCTCTTCCATTTCATCCAGCATCTGGCGCGACAGCATTTCAGCTTCTTCAATGGTATTCTTCGCTTTTGTTTTGGCTTCATTCAAAATAGAATCGGCCATTAGCTGATTTTCCCTTAAAATTAACTCGGCCGTTTTATTGGCTTGCCCGATTACGCTGGCGCCTGTATCTTCGGCTGTTTTAAGTGTTTTGTAAAGTGAACTTTCTACTTCGCGTAACTTGGAAACTTCGCGCTCGGTGGCTTCCAGCTTAATGCGATGTTCTTTCATCTCATCCAATACTCGTTCCCATTCCTGCGAAAGTGTAAGTAAAAAGGCATTCACTTCATCTTTGTCGTAGCCGCGAAGTACTTTTTCAAAAGCTTTCTGACGAATTTCCAGCGGTGTGATTTTCATACGGGCGTGGTTTAATTACAAGTTTAAAAAATGGTGTCAGTCTAAAAAATGGCTATCAAATGTTTAAGCTGTTGATAGCTATAACGTTAATCCACATCCAAATGTATAAATTTTTATCAGAATTACCTTAAACGGGCATAATTCACAACAGAAACCGCAGGTCCCAAACGGAAATACTCCGGTCGTCACTGGCACTTACCAGTTGGTTTTGGTACGATGTCCACAACAGTTTATTCACCGATGTACCATGGCCGGCATGGCGGGCTTTATCAATAACTTTCAGCAACTTTAATTCAGTAGCCTTCCAGATTTTGATCGACTTATCCATACTGGCAGTAGCAAAATGTTCCCCGGAAGGGCTAAATGCAATATGATTGATAGCAAACAGATGAGCTACCACTTCACCCGCCTGGCTATAGTTGGCCTGCACATCCCACGCTTTGAGGCGTGCATCGCGTGCGCCACTGATTAAATAATTATGATCGGGTGTATAGCTTAGTGTAAAAACAGAATTATCATGGGCTACAAACTCGTGTTTCAATTTATAATCCCGCAAGGAAAAAACCCGGATGTAATTATCACTGAAACCGATTGCTATGTCTCCGCTTTTCGGATTGATGGCGAACACACGGGCATTCTTTTCAGACGGTGCCAACCTGGTTTTGATGCGAAGGTTAATCCGATCGATTACTACAATCATTCCTTCGCCTGTTGCCACCAGTAAATCATCTTCTGCTGTGGCGATATCGAAAATAGCAGCTGCTGTAACTTGTAAGGATGCTACTTCTTTTTTTTGTTGCCAATCCAGTAGGTGAATTCCATCGTAGTTATGGCCCGCAATAAGCAAGTTGGATTTCTTATCGTGATGAATGGCATAAACTGAATTGGGAAGCCGCGCAATCAAATCACCTTCGTTGGGTTGCGTTAAATCCCATTTTACAATCATACCATCACCACCACCCGAAAAAAAAACTGAATCGGTACCGGCAGGTTCTAACGTATAAACGCAATCGTGATGACCCGTAAATACATGTTGTTTGTGAACCTGAACTGTTGGCATGAAGCGGAATTCAAAATTTTTACCAAAATTGTACGATAAACTGAGAGAAACCAATGCCGCTGATGAAATTACAGAAGTATAATGCACAAAGCGGGTGGGCATTGTGGTTTATAACCGAAACGGAGCAAGAGCTTGAGGCGGCAAGCGGTGCCCGTGTGGATGATTCGATTGCCAGTTATACCAAGCGCCTGGAATGGTTGGCCGGAAGGTCGCTGCTAAAAGAGTTGGTAGAACATTGTGGATTGGAGTTTTACGGGTTAGAAAAAAATGAATTTGGTAAGCCAATGCTACACAAGCATCCGCACCACATTTCATTATCACACTCATACCCGTATGTAGCAGCGCAAATAGATTTATATACGGAAGTAGGTATTGACCTGGAGCAACCTAAAGCCAAATTATTGAATATCGCACCCCGTATTTTAGCTTCGGGCGAACTGGCCGATGCGGGACAAGATGTATTGAAACACTGTGTATATTGGTGTGCAAAGGAAGCCTTGTATAAATCGTATGGAAAACGTGGCCTTCATTTTGCAGATCATTTGCTCGTAAAACCATTTAACCTGGCGCGCATGGGCGATTTGCACGGAAGTATTAAAATTGATGGTTTCTCGCGACAATTGCCATTACAGTATCGCATTCAGCCCGATTATGTTTTGGTTTGCACAAAAATTTAAAAAGCTATGAAGAATACGATGGTTTTAATTTTGCTGTTGTTAGCTACAGTGGTGAGCGCACAAGAGGTAAAAGATTTCTCGCTTACCAACACACGTGATGGTAAAGCGACAACACTTTCGGGCTTAGGTTCCGCTACCGGAATAGCCGTAGTGTTTACCAGTCATGAATGTCCGTTTGATAATTATTATAAAGATCGTTTGAAAGAATTGGTGGGCCAGTATGCTGGTAAAATTCAGTTTGTACTGGTAAACTCAAACCAGGAGCCACAAGAGAGCACCGAGCAAATGGCCATCCATTACAAAGATATCAACGTGCCTTACCTGGCCGATAAAGATCAGGTTGCCATGGAAGCGTTAGGAGCCCGCAAAAGCACCGAAGTTTTTCTAATCGCCAAAACAAACGGTAAACTGAGTTTAGTTTACAGTGGCGCCATTGACGATAACCCGCAAGTTGCTAAAGATGTTAAACAAACATTTTTAAAAGATGCGATTGAAAAGTTATTAGCTGGCCAAAAAATAGAAGTTGCTAATCAACGCGCATCGGGTTGTACGATCAGAAGAAAATAATACCTAGATTACTATAAGTTCATTTGACGGAAATTACGTAAACCGAATTTATAGTTGCTGCTATAAGATAATTTTAAAATCACAGCCGCTTTACCACAGTGGCACTCGCCTGGGCGGTAGGCAACACAACCAAATCGGCCACCACCACATGTGCCGGGCGGGTAACTGCAAAGAGAATTAAATCAGCAATATCTTCAGCGCGCAGGGGCGTTAATCCATTGTACACTTTATCTGCTTTTTCGGCATCGCCTTTAAAGCGAACCAATGAAAACTCTGTTTCTACCATACCCGGATGAATACCGGTAACTTTAATGTTGTGCGTATTTAAATCAATACGCATACCTTTTGTAAGAGCATCTACTGCAAACTTACTGGCGCAATACACATTGCCATTGGCATACACTTCTTTACCAGCAATAGAACCAATGTTAATAATGTGGCCTCGATTATGCGCAATCATTACCGGAAGCACCGCCTGGGTAACATATAACAAGCCCTTTACATTAATATCCAGCATTGCATCCCAGTCTTCCACACTTCCCTGTTGAATCGGATCAAGCCCATGCGCATTGCCTGCATTGTTAATCAATACATCAATATTCTTCCACTCGCCCGGTAAGGAAGCAATTTGCTGATTGGTTTCGTTTTGATCGCGCACATCAAATGATAACGTATGAATCCGCGTACGCGATTCCAGTTCTGCAGATAGTTTTTGCAAGCGGTCTTTTCTACGGCCGCACAGGATTAAATCAAAATCATTTGCTGCCAGCAACCGGGCCGTGGCTTCGCCAATACCTGAGGTAGCTCCGGTAATTAATGCAATACGCTTAGACATAATTTTATAAGATAGGATAGCAAAGGTTGAAAATGCCTATTGAAAGATAAAATATACCGCAACGGTGTTGGTGTTCAGTCGCTGAATAGGATCGCTGTAAATGCTGGTATCGGTGCCCAGCATGTTTACAATACCACGTGCAAAACGTATCTCCTGCGAAAACTTGAATAAGGGAAAATAAAAATCGAAACCTAAGCCACCTTCCAACTGCAGGTTATTCTTGCGAATATCCAACACTGCCGATGAGGCCTGAATATCATTCTTACCCGACAATTCGAAGCCGGGCGTAATGCCGCCAATCATATACATGCGCACGTTGCCTCTGCGCATCGATTTATATTTTAGCAGAAAGGGTACCTCCACATGGGTGGTTTCAACAAATTGTTGCTTGGTGGTTTCATCGGTATAATTATACTGCAGCCGGTGTGTATAAAAACCTGCCTTGGGCATTATGCGTAAATCCACAAATTCATTTACGCGGTAGTTAACCAGAAAACCCAATGAAAACCCGGGTGAAAACTGCGGCATAACCGAATGTACGGTATCGAACTGTTGGGTTATAAATTGGGGGGCATACTTTACCTGGTAGGCGGTGGTATGTAAACCAATCATAAATCCATAACTGATCAGGCGCTCGTCATAGTTAGGGTTATTCTGGCGGGCCCATTTAAATGCTTGCGCCTGTGTTAACAAAGGCAAAGCCATCAGCACACCAACTACAATTATTTTGTAGCTGAGTACAGCGAACTTATTCCGAATGTGAGTGACTTGCATGCCGTTTGTTTAAATCCTAACCGGTTTAGGATGGTTACGAACTCGGAGCCATCGGGGAAAGCTTGCACGGATTCGGGCAAATAAGTATAAGCTGCCTTGTCGCGTGAAATCAATCGCCCGATTTTAGGCAAAATGAATTTAAAATAAAAGTTATACAATTGTTTAAAAGGAAACGCGCGGGGTTTAGAAAATTCAAGCACAATCATTTTGCCACCGGGCCGGAGCACCCGCTTCATTTCGGTAAGACCGCGTTCCAGATTTTCAAAATTGCGCACACCAAAAGCAACGATCACCGCATCGAATTTATTTTCTTCAAAGGGAAGATTTTCAGAATCGCCCGCCCGCATGTCAATTATATGATCGTAACCACGTGCTTTCATTTTCTGGCGACCAACTTCCAACATGCCTTCGGAGATATCAACACCAATTACCTGCGTGGGTGAAAGTGTTAACGTTTCGATTGCAAAATCGCCTGTGCCGGTGGCTACATCCAGAATAACTTTAGGGTTTCCTTCGGCAAGCATTTTTACAGCTTTCTTACGCCAACGGATATCAATTCCTAAACTCAAAAAGTGATTAAGGAAATCGTATTTGCCACTGATGGAATCGAACATGCGGGCAACTTGTTGCTTTTTGCCGGCATCATCTTCTTTATACGGTACTACAGTCAAGCTGGAATTAAATTAAAAGCTCAAAAATACTGAATTTAGCACAGGCAATAAGTACTGATTAACCTGCATTTTGAAAACAAGTAAAAATAAATTTGGTTATCCAATCAACAGCCTACTTTTTATCGGCATTGATAGGAAATGCTACCGAAATGAGTACACCTTTCGGTAGTGCAAAATCCGGTTTCTTTGAACCGAAGTAGCCCTGGTAGGAGATTGTGTTGAGCATGGCTACACCGCGAAAAATTTTAATGTTCGGAAAATTGAGAGCCAGGCTGGCCGAAGTCGCATTGAATTGCTGCTTCAACTCCCAACGATTCCAAATAAAAAGTTCAATCTTAAAACCGTTAACTGTGTAATACACCAGAAAGCGATTTGCCAATTTGATGGATTGACTCATATCAAAAAACAAAGCAGTGTGTTCTATTTTTAGAGAAGGATTCAACGACCAATAAAAAGCCACAGCTGTGTAATAATCAGAATCTTTATCCCTAAAGCGTTGTGTTTGCGAGAACAAGTATCCGACAAACATTCTTATTTGTAGATTGGTTGTTAACTCAAACTTTGTGAAAATACCTGGCTGAAGATAGTTTACATACGATCGTTGGTCCTCCAGATCAACTGACTTAAAAACAAAAAAGCCGAACTTATTTTTTTCATAGAAAAAATTTAAATCAAAATTGAAATTGGTATTCAATAACGATCCTGTAAAGGGAAAATGTCCTGCCGAGTTAAACCTTGGCGTTAGTCGAATAATAGCGCGCGTACTATCTTGACCCGTAGTGTTACTACATTTAAATAATATCGCAAATAGAATTAACACCCGAAGCTTACCAACCCAAATCATATAGCCCGGCTGAAATTTTAATTGATCGTTTGGGATTAATCTCTTTTAACACCACCTCGTAATTTTCATTTCGGGTAATGCATAGTTTGAATGCGCCCAGATTTTGCCTGGCTGCTGATTGAAGTGCTTCATTAATTTTCTGAAACTCGCTTGCGGTAAAGGCACTTGGAGGTGGTTGTACCGAATTCAAATCTTTCATGTTGCAAAAGTTTTATACTAAAAATTTTTGATCAACCTGATACTTGCTAACGCTTACAGGTTGTTTCTGCAACAAATGAAATATGCCCCACTGCCAACCTTATGGCAGTCCGAAAAAAATTATTTCCAGGTTAGCATATGCTGCTCCAAACTGATATGATTCTTCTTTTTGAAAGACTTGCCTGTATTCGATAAAATGTTAATCCGGCCCATGATGAAATCGCGGTAATCGCGCCTCTTCCAGCACCATGCTATTACGTGCCATTGTTCGGTATAATAAATTATTCCAATAGGTTCAATTTCGCGCCTGGTGGTTTGCCCGTTGGCATCAGTGTAAGCTATTTTTAAAATCATCTGTTCAACAACAGCTTGTTGAACTTCAGATAAAAAATGATTGGTTTGAGGTTTTGCATTCAAAACTCTGACCCGTGCCTCCAATTGTTGCGATTTATCTTTATCGGGCTGGCGCAACACTGCTTTAATTTTCTGAATAGCATTATCGCTGTGTTTTGCCGTTGTTTTATCTGTAAACCGGTTAGCCAACGCATTTACCAACATAAGTGCACTGGCCTCATGGGTTGTTAACGAAACCGGAGGCAAAAAATAACCCTGTACAATAAAATAGCCTTTGTTGTTTTCAAACGATACGGGAATTCCGATTTCGTCCAATGCTTTTATATCGCGGTAAACGGTGCGAACGCTTATTTCAAACCGGGTAGCTAATTTTTCAGCGGTTACATTTTTATGTGCCTGTAAAAAAGTAAGAATGCCCATTAACCTATCAACCCGGTTCATGTATTCGGTTGTTTCAACTAAACAAATCTAACAATAGAATTTATTCTGGTGCGTAACTGGTGTGGTTGTTGGGGTTTGGTAACTGATATACCGTCACTAAAAAAGTTGCATCTGCGGTTACTTCGCAATTACCTTAAACTCTACCCTGCGGTTAATCTCGCGGCCTCCAGATTCATCATCGTTCGATACGATGGGTCGTTCCTCACCATAGCCAATGGATTTAATCCTTCGGGCATTAATTCCGTTATCGGTCAGGTATCGTTTCACAGCATCAGCCCGTTGCTGCGAAAGTTTTTTATTGAACACATCACTTCCTACATCATCAGTATGGCCACCAATTTCTACCTGCATGCTTTCGTTTTGTTTCATCATGGTTACCATCATATTCAACTCATCAAACGAGGCTTCCTGCAGGGTGGCTTTACCAAAATCAAAAAACACATGGCGCAAGGCCGACACTTCGCCAATAGCAACTTTGCGCAGCAGCAACCTTCGGTTTATTGTTTGTGGCTCTTCGGTAGCGCGACCCAACATTACTTTCAGGTTTTCGAATATGTAGCCATCTAATTCAACCGAAACGGTGTATTCTTTTGGAATGGTTGACATAACACCAAACTCGTACACACCAGTACCCAAACTAGCCGATCCGATAACCGTGTTGTCTTTTCCGCGCATGCGGGCAGTAGCATCAACAGGTTGTTTGGTTTCGGCATCAACCACTTCCAAAATAAATTTGATAGGTTGAATACCTTTTTTCTCAGGCAGTGTTTCTGGCTGTGGGGCGTCTTTCTTTTCTGAAATCAGGTAGATATCGGAATACCCCACGCCTCCATTACGTACCGATGAATAATAGAAGCGATTGGGTGTGGCTGTTCCTACAATAAAAATATCATCATCGGGGGTGTTAATCGGGTAACCGAGATTTTCGGGTTCCGTCCATTCCCGCTTTTCAAGATTCATTAAAGTAGTTTTAAAAATATCGTAACCACCCATGCCCTTTCTTCCTTTGGAACTGAAGTAAAGTGTTTTGCCATCGTAATCGATAAAAGGTCCATCATCGTCAAACTCTGTATTAATGCCGGGGCCCAGGTTGCGCACAATGGTCCATTGGCCTTTCTTATCTTTTATGCAAGAATATATATCTACACCGCCCAAACCACCGGGGCGTTCGCTTGCGAAAAAAAGCATGGTTTCATCTTTGTTAATTGTTATGGACGACTCACGAAAAGATGAATTAATAGCACCCGGTAGCGGAACGGGTTTAGTCCACGTGCCATTAGGTTGGCGGGTGCTTGTAAAAATATCGCCATCGCCCACACCATCGCGGTAAATGAATAGCGTGTTGCCATTGGGTGAAAGAGCTATGTTGGATTCATTGAATCGTGTATTTACAATGTTGCCTATGTTTTGTGCGGGCTGCCAGGTGCCTGCTTCGCGTTTACTTACAAAAATATCTTCGAAGGGGCGGTTATCATCGCTTACGTTTTCATTCAGGTTACCATCGCGCCTGCGCGAGGTAAAAATCATTTCCGTTTCATCTGCATTAACTACCGGAGCATAATCATCAAATTCCGAATTAATCTGTTGACCAATGTTGGTAATGGCAAGTGGTTTGGCTGCTGCTATAAATTCCTTTCCATTGTTGCATTCTTCGAGCCTGCGTGTAACTTCTTTAATTTCTACCCGATCCTTGCCTTTATAATTGGCATTGTAACTTGCCTTAATTTTATACTTGTTAAAAAATTCTATGGCTTTATCAAAGTTCAACCCGTACTGGTAACTAAGACCAATCTGATATTCCAGGTCGAACCGGAAGTTGGGATTTTGCCGATACACCCGAAGCAAATATTTTACACCTTCTTCTTTTTGAATGGTACGGATGTGCATGATGCCGGCCTCGGTATTGGCTTTCAGATTGGTGGTATCAAAGTTGGCTGCTATTATCATCAACTCGCGGGCATCATCTACCGCGCGGGTGCTGGTCATAATTTCAGTAGCCATTTCGTAATATTGGCGGGCCTGTTCTTTATCCTGTTGCTGTGCCTGAACGGCACAACCGGCTAACAAAACACCAAAAAATAAAATCTTACGTAGGCACATGTACATAGAGTGTTGGACGCTACTACTTAACAAGTTCAAAATTTCGGCAAATTATCTAAAACCATTGGCAACAAAAGTTGTAAAAAACCGAATAAGGTACCCATAAATTACATTTTACTACTTTGCCAAACAATAGTTAGTGATATGGATATACTTCAGGCCGAGTTTGTGATTAGTAATACCCAGGTAAGCAAGTGTCCGCAAACTGATAAACCGGAGTTTGCTTTCATTGGCCGATCGAACGTGGGCAAATCATCGCTCATCAACATGCTTACCAATCGCAAAGATTTGGCCAAAACCTCGTCAACCCCGGGAAAAACCCAAACCATTAACCACTTTATGATTAACAAGTCCTGGTACCTGGTGGATTTACCCGGCTATGGCTATGCGCAGGTTAGCAAATCAAATCGAGAAAGCTGGAGCAGTATGATTGAGGAATATTTTAAAATACGCGATAACCTGTATTGTACGTTTATATTGATTGACTCGCGACTGGAACCGCAGGCAAGCGATGTAAATTTTATTAACCGGCTAGGGCAAATGGGAATTCCCATTGCGCTTGTTTTTACCAAAGTGGATAAACTGAAGCAAAGTGAGTTAGCCAAAACCCGTAACCAACTTGAAAAAGAAATACTTAAAACCTGGGCTGAGTTGCCACCCGTTTTTGTAACCTCGGCCGAGAAAAAAACCGGCCGCAACCCCATGCTTAATTTTATTGAAACTGCACTTAAGGCCAGAAACTAAAATCGATTACTTTTGCGCCCATTAAAAAATTAATTCAACATGGAGTTATCTGAAATTGCATCGATAAGTGGTAAGGGTGGTTTATTCAAAGTATTAAAGCCGGGCAAATCTGGTGTGCTATTGGAATCGCTCGATGCAAGTAAAACCCGTATTGTTGCAAATGCTACCCAGCGGTTATCGTTACTGAGCGAAATCTCTATTTATACAACCACCAAGGAAGGTACCACTCCGTTGGAAGACGTATTGAAAAAAATTAACCAGGAGTATAAAAATGATTTAGGAGTTGATGCCGATTCGGATGGCAATGAACTAAAAGCATTTTTAAAATCGGTATTACCTACGTTTGATGAAAGTCGGGTATATGTTTCGGATATCAAGAAGTTGGTAAAGTGGTACGGCATCCTGCAAGAGCAAGCTCCCGAAATTTTCACCGAACAGAAGAAAGAAGCTTAACTTGATGCTTTTACGCTTTTTGTTGAATATAACTTACCGCTTTTTGCACCATATTTTTTGAACCCACATAAAAAGGTGTGCGTTGATGTAAGTCTTTCGGTTTTATTTCCAGAATTCTTCCTTGTCCGTCCGAAGCGCTGCCTCCGGCTTGTTCGGCCAAAAAAGCAAGTGCATTGCACTCATACATCAAACGAAGTTTTCCGTTTTTATCTTTGCCCGTTGCCGGATATATGTAAATGCCGCCTTTCAATAAGTTGCGATGAAAATCAGCAACCAGCGAACCAATGTAGCGTGCCGTGTATTGCTGATCTTTACAATGTTGAATGTAGTCCAACACGGGTTGTGCGAATGAATTGGCCGAACCTTCGTTTATAGAATAAATTTTTCCATCGGCTGGTATTTTCATATTGGGATGCGAAAGTACATATTCACCCAAGGTACTTTCATAAGTAAAGCCATTTACTCCGTGGCCGGTTGTATAAACCAACATGGTGGATGATCCATATAAAATATAACCAGCTGCAACCTGTTCGGCACCGGTTTGTAAAATATCTTCTTCCTGAATGGGTTTGCCGATGGCGCTCTTCCTTCGATAAATGGAAAAAATGGTTCCGATCGAAACATTCACATCTATGTTAGATGAACCATCCAGCGGATCGATCGCAATTACATATCCACCGGCATTATTCAAATCCACATACGCTTCGGTTTCTTCCGAAATCAAAGCGCATGCTTCGCCTCCTTTAGTAAGTGCTCGCGTAAAGCGAATGTTAGCCAGCACATCTAACTTTTGTTGTTGCTCGCCACCCGGGTTTTGCGAACCCATCGGCCCCATTATATCAATCAACCCAGCCTTGTTTACTTCGCGGTTTACCACTTTAGATGCCAAGGCAATATCGCGCAGCAACTGCGAAAGCTCCCCGCTGGCATATTGAAACTGATCCTGATTGTTTTTGATGAAACGGTCGAGGGCCGTTCCGATTGGTAAAGCAATGCGCGATGATTCCATAAAGCTAGCCATGTGTAAGGTTGTTTAGCCCGGTTTAGTAACTTCGGCCCGGGATTATAAAACGTACGAAATATAGCTTTGCAAACGTTTGAAATCAATAATTATCCACTTATGAAGGTTTTTAAATTCGGGGGGGCATCGGTTAAAAATGCAGCAGCCATAAAAAATGTTGCCGCTATTGTTCGCCAACAGGAAGCAAACCAGCTTTTGATTGTGGTTTCGGCTATGGGTAAAACTACCAATGCTCTTGAAAGAGTAGTTTCATTAGCCCAGGCACAGGAAGGCTTTGATGCTACTTTACAAGAAATAAAGGATTATCATCATCAGGTAATTGAACAACTCGGTATTCATACTCCCGCTTTTATTGCACGCATTTCAACACAATTTGAAAACCTGAAGGCTGCAGCCACCAGTACCGGTACCTATGATTTTGTGTACGATCAAGTAGTAGCGCAAGGCGAATTACTTTCTTCCCTTATTTTAAGCGAGTACCTGATCCGCCAGGGAATTTCCGCAACCTGGATAGATGCCCGTAATTACATTCAAACCGATAGCGCTTGGCGCGAAGGCAAGGTGAATTGGGAGCAAACACGATCGAAAGTTCAGGGGCTCAAAAAAATTCTACAAAGCCAACTTATCGTAACCCAAGGTTTTATTGGGGCAACACCGGAAGGCAAAACCACTACGCTGGGGCGCGAAGGTTCTGATTATAGTGCTGCTATTTTTGCCGCATGCCTGGATGCAGAATCGGTTACTATTTGGAAAGATGTACCTGGTGTGATGAGTGCCGACCCCAAGCGCTTACCCGATGCCGTGGTGTTTGATGAACTCCCTTACCAGGAAGCAGCTGAGATGACTTATTACGGAGCTTCGGTTATCCACCCTAAAACCATTAAGCCCCTTGCCAATGCCAACATTCCGTTATTGGTTAAAAACTTTGACGACCCCACCCTACCCGGTACCCGAATTCATCAATGCAAGATTGATAAACTTCCGCCCCTCATTGTTTTTAAAAACAACCAATGTTTGATTTCGTGTAAAGTTATGGATTACTCGTTTGTGAATGAGCAGCAGATGGGACACATCTTTACCACACTTTCGCAACACGATGTTCGCATCAATGTAATGCAAAACTCCGCTATCTCCCTTTCGTTTTGTGCAGATTACCGCGAACCCAAAACGCTACACCTTATTGAAGCCTTGAGCAAAAACTTTGAAGTGTATTATAATACAGGTTTAACGCTTATCACTGTAAAGAATTATGATACCACAACTTTTAATACCTATCGCAACATGCCAGGTGTTCTGCTGGAGCAATCATCACGCTCTACTTTACAAGTATTGGTGCGGCTATAACTTTATTTCTGCCTTTATAAATTCATCCAGCGTACGATCCAGCATTTCGAATACGTATTGAAAATCGTGCAACGTGCCATAGTATGGATCGGGTACATCACCCTGGCCTTGCGGATCAAACTCACGCATCAGTTTTATTTTATGAGCATACTTGTCAGCATGGGGCAACCGTAAAATGTTTTTCAGGTTTTGTTGATCCATCGCGAATATGAAATCAAAGTTTTCTAAATCATCAGTAGAAACCTGACGCGCCTGGTGCCAGATTGCCACTCCATTTTTTTCGGCTGTCTTTATTGTCCGCGGGTCGGGTTGATCACCAATGTGGTAATTCCCGGTTCCGCATGAATCGGCCAGAATATGGTGGCCGACAGTCTGTTTCTTGATTTTGTGTTTAAAAATGGCTTCGGCCAAGGGCGATCGGCAAATGTTTCCCAGGCAAACAAAAAGTACTTTCATTGTAAAATTTTGAATATTTCAAGGGTATCAACCCTATTCACCTCAATTCTTCAAAATTACACATCGCCCGCGGTTACGAGCTATCCTGGGGTTGTATATAAAATCGCATAGCACATTTTTTATCCGCCTTTTGGTTAGATAAGACCGCTTCAAACGTGAGGCGGTCTTTCTTTTTTATCGGCCTCATAAAGTTTAGTTTTGTTTCGCTATCGTCTGAAACAAACTTTAAATAAAATATGGAACTCATTAAAGTAACGGAACAAAAAGAACCACACGTTGCCCTGATTGAACTAAATCGCCCGAAAGAACTGAACGCGCTTAACCCACAATTAATGCAGGAAGTACGCGATGCATTGGTAGCCTTAGATAAGAATGATGCCGTGCGGGTAATAATTATTACCGGTAATGAACAAGCGTTTGCGGCTGGTGCCGATATAAAACAAATGGCCGATAAGTCAGCCATTGATATGTTGTTGCTGGATCAATTCACCACGTGGGATCAGATTCGTAAAACCAAAAAACCAATCATTGCCGCAGTATCTGGTTTTGCCCTGGGCGGAGGTTGCGAATTTGTAATGACGTGCGATATGGTAATTGCTTCAGAAACTGCCAAGTTTGGTCAACCCGAAATAAAAATCGGAACGATACCTGGTGCCGGAGGAACACAACGCTTAACCAAAGCGGTGGGCAAAGCCAAAGCCATGGAACTTATACTAACCGGAAGATTTTTATCGGCAGAAGAAGCGCACTTTTATGGATTGGTGAACAAAGTAGTGCCGAAAGAAATGTATCTGCACGAAGCTTTTACGCTTGCCAAAGAAATTGCGCAACTCTCGCCTGTTGCTGTGCAGTTAGCCAAGGAAGCTATAAACCGGTCATTCGAAACGCATTTGGATGAAGGATTAACGTTAGAGCGTAAAAACTTTTACCTCACATTTGCTTCGGCCGATCAGAAGGAAGGCATGAAGGCTTTTATCGAAAAGCGTAAACCTGAGTTTAAAGGCCAATAACCTTGAGCTTTTTCAAAATAAAAACGGCCCGCAGGTGCGAGCCGTTTTTTATTTTCATTTGAACCAATTATCGAACGTTTATGCCAAAGCCAACAGTTAGGGTGTTGTATTTCTGCACGGTGTAATCTCCATGAAATGTAAATACCGCTAACTTCAACCGCATACCCACCGTAGTGCGAAATCCATTTGCATCGGCTTTTAATCTCAATGGGTCGGTTACATCCATGTAGCCGTCTTCATTCAAATCATAGTCGCCCAACAAAGCAATTTTAGAGTTAGCCACATTATAACCTACACCACCATAAAACGTAAGCACCGAAATCTTTTTTGAAATCAAACCTTGAATAGTGGTGGCAGCAGATTCGAATGTGGCACGTTGATTATTGCCCGATTGCACATCTAATTCTGTGGTTAGTTTCATTTTGGTGTAGCCCACAAATGCCGATAAATCGAATGGCAGGTTTTTGATACCCGGAATGTACTGCTTTACATCATGCATTACACCTACCCCAAACAAACCAAACTCTGCATCATCGCCAATCTGAAGTGTTGGTACAAACCGAAACTTAAGATCAAACCCTTTCGGTAAGCCAATGCCGAGGTTAGCAATGGGGACTGGCATAGCTTGAATACCTAGTTCTTTCTTGAGATCAACTCCACCTGGGCCATCAAAACTACTTCCACTGCTGGAACTATAATACTGTGGTATTACATCAGGGCCAAAAATAGTGGGTACGTTACCAATCCCAGAGTTATCAATGGGTACTCCGCCAACGCTTTGTAATTCAACCTGGCTTAGTTGATTGTTATCTACTTTGTAAAATAAATCAGAATTAGGAATGTACACCGCTGAGGCCGATATGGTAAGATCAATGCCAAGTGTTTTGTGAGGTTTGGCCGTGTTGTACCAGCCTTGATTAAGCCCATAACCAAATGCTTTAAGAACCGGTTGGGTATAACCATCCACCAGTTTATTTGCATCTTGCAGGCTTCCCTTTATCAGGTCATTAATATCTTGAGCCCAGGTACCAACTGAAATAGATAATACCAGAAACAGCATACTGATTTTTCTCATAGGATTAAGTTTAAACGGTTTCGCAAGTTATTTAATTTATTGTAATCAAAATGGCCTGCCCCTTAACATTTATAGTTTAAGAAGTAATTTAGCGGCCCATGATATTTTATTCTTTATCGATACAATTTTTACGCCTTGTATATTATGTGGCAGCCTTGTTTCATCCTAAAGCAAAGCTGTTTGTAAATGGGCGTAAGCAAATTTTTAATCGGCTTGAGGCAGCTATTTCAAACCAGCCAACCAAACTTATATGGCTACATTGTGCATCGCTGGGCGAGTTTGAACAAGGCCGGCCTGTAATGGAAATGATTCGTAAAGAATTTCCAAACTATAAAATTTTGCTCACCTTCTTTTCTCCATCGGGCTATGAAGTGCGTAAGCATTATAGCGGAGCTGACTTTATTTATTACCTGCCGTGGGATACCCGCAACAATGCCCGCAGGTTTGTAGAAATAGCCCAACCGGCACTTGCCATTTTTGTCAAGTATGAATTCTGGCATTATTACACTGCCACCTTAAAGCAACGGCAAATACCTATTCTTTCCATATCCAGCATTTTCAGGCAGAACCAGATCTTTTTTAAATGGTATGGTGGTTTTTTCAGGCGCATACTTAAAAAGTTTAACCACTTCTTTGTTCAGAATGAGCAATCGGTTGGCTTGCTAAAAAGTATTGGGGTAACATCTGTAGCATTAGCAGGCGATACCCGGTTCGATCGTGTGCATACCATTACCCAACAAAACAAAACCATTGCAGTGGCTGAAAAATTTAAAGGAACCGACCGGGTATTTGTGGTGGGAAGTTTATGGCCCGAAGACCTGGAAGTAATTGCCCCATTTATTAATGAACATAAACAATCACTCAAATTTATAATTGCCCCACACGAAATTTCCGAATCATTTTTACAGGAGATTGAAGAAAGTGTGGAAGTAACCTGTACCCGGTTTTCAAACCCTGTTAACCTTAACGCTTCTGTTCTGATTATTGATAACATTGGTATGCTTTCAGCACTTTACCGCTATGGCGAATTTGCCTATGTTGGAGGTGCTTTTGGCAAAGGATTGCACAACATACTGGAGGCTGCCTGCTATGGCGTACCGGTTTTTTTTGGAAATAAAAATTATGAAAAATTTAAAGAAGCAACCGAATTGATTATGCGGGGAGGCGCATTTGCCATATCCGGTTATGCCGAACTGGAAGCTAACTATGAACTGATGGTAAACCGGCCCGAAAACTTTCTGCTAGCATGCGAAGTAACCAAAGCGTACATTCAGGAAAACCTGGGGGCTACTGAAAAAATTATTTCGCATTGCAGAAAACTACTTACCGCATGATTGGTCGTGTTTTAAAATCTACCGGCTCTTGGTACGAGGTTGCAGGCGAAGATACACTTCGGTACGCTTGTCGCGCGCGGGGTAAATTACGATTGGAGGGTTACAAAGAAAGTAACCCAATAGCAGTTGGTGATCAGGTGCAATTTGAGCCACTTGGTAAGGAGGGAATCATTACTGAAATTTTACCACGACAAAACCACATGCTGCGGCAGTCTGTTAAAAGAACCGGTCATGCCAGTGTGTTAGCTGCCAATCTAAATCAGGTATTGGTTTTAGCTACATTAAAACAACCCCGCACCTCGTTAGGATTTATTGACCGCGTGTTGGTTTCTGCCGAATCATTTCGCATACCACAGGTAATCGTTTTCAATAAAAAAGATTTACTAACTGCAGATGAGGTTGCAGAGCTGGATGAGTTAACACAACTTTACCAACATATCGGGGCCACCGTATTAATAATTTCTGCACAACATGATGCCGAAGTTGAAACTGTACAATTACAGTTGCAAGGAAAAGTTACCTTAGTTGCCGGCCACTCCGGTGTGGGTAAGTCAACGTTACTAAACAGGCTATTACCCGGGCTTAAACTGGCAACAGGTGCTATTTCCGATTATTCGGAAAAAGGAACGCACACCACCACCTTTGCTGAAATGTTTCAGGTGAATGAAAATACTTTTATTATCGATACACCCGGTATCAAAGAATGGGGGTTGGTAGATATGGAGCCACAGGAAATTTCAGACTACTTTCCAGAGATGCGTAACTTACGCTTAAGTTGCAGGTTTGGTTCGCGCTGCCTGCATTTGAATGAACCTAAATGTGCCGTATTGGATGCGGTTGAACAAGGAACGATTGCTGCCAGCCGCTACAATAGTTATATAAGCATGGCAACCGGAGAAGATACACGACAGTAGCCACTATTCAGAATTAGAAAAATTGCGCCTTCGGTTAAGCCTCCAAAGCCTGAAAAATTTTACAACAATTTTAAAATTAAGCAATCGCAGGTTTAAACGCATCTCATACCAAAGCCTCGAATCCAAAGCTTTTCGCTCTGATTCTGTTTTATTCAAATCAAGAATCTTTTCGCAAACACAAAGCGTTGTTAAAGACTGACCCGAACGAACCTTAAACTGCCTATCGGATAAAGAGCCCGCCACTTTTCTTTTCTTTACAAGAACTTCAGGCGTATAGACATAATGATACTTACGCGAGGATCGAATCCAGAAATCAAAATCTTCGTACATCAAAGTCTCATCGTATCCACCCAACTCATTAAACATAGCTCGGGAAAACATCATGGTAGGTGAACAGATAAAAAAACGGGCAATAAGTTCTTCATAGATATTACCCGATGGAACGGTGTGATGTGGAAACCGATCGGAGTGTAAACTGATTTTAATGCCTGCTTCATTTACATGTTCAGCATCTGAAAAAGTTACGCCCGCTTGTGGTGCCTCCAAAGCTCTAACGCCAACGTCCACCCGATTGGGTAATAATACATCATCGGCCGAAAGGTCAATCAGGTATTTTCCTTTCGCCAAGGCAGCAGCCTTATTAAACGTTTTACAATAACCCATATTAGCACCGTTTAGTAGCATAACTGTTTCCGGATGTGACGTAATCCATTGCTTTATAATCTTAGCACTACCATCTGTACTCCCATCGTCAATCACAATCAACTCAATAGGCTGATAGGTTTGCGCAACAACAGAATCCAGAGCTTCCATTACGAACCGCGCCTGATTGTAACACACACAAATTATAGTAACCAAGGGATTAGCCATAAACTTTGCTGAACGTAAACTTCGGTACCGTAACAGCTCCTACGCTTTTTTTAAAATGCAACAGTGGCATGTTGATTTTATCATGCAGCATAGATGTGCCCAGATCAATCAACTTTACTTTTTCGTTGGCCGCTTTGTTATAAATGCATTCCAGCAAATGCACCACCGGACTAACTTTATTATACGTAGCCGCATGTGCGTAATAAAAGGTGTACCAGATTTTATCGCTTACGCGGATAACGATAGCGGCTGCCGCAATAGCTTCAGCACCTGTAAGCTTAAAAAACATAAACCGATCCGGAAGTTTTGAAATTGTATTTTCCATTTCCTTCCACGAAAGTGAGAGCGATTGCCCGCGCTCCTGTCTGCACGTTAAAATAAAATCATAAATAGTTTTATACTCACTTGGCCTACACAAGCTGAATAAAAACATCTTTTCTGCCTTTCTGGCTTTTTGCCGTTCTGATATTTTCATACGAACGCGCAGTGGTTTGTTACTAACCGGAATTACGCTGCTTACCTCTTCACTAACTTTAAACTGAAGTTTAGTAACCAGAACCTTGTACAATTGTCGGGCTTGCACAGGTTGATACACGGCCGGCCAGTTTTTAATTATCATTTGCTTGATTCCTTTCTGCACCAATCCGGTTTCCACAAACTGAATAAACTTTAAGAGGGAGGAACTACTCAGTCGCGAATAAATTTCGAACGAACCAAAAGGCGCCCGCACCGGACTTAAGGCCGTGCTTTGTTTTATGTTTACACATATTCTGGCTATCACCAAATGCCTGGGGCCTGTTAGTTCAAATATTACCCAGCCTTTTTTTGCTTGTAATTGCAGGTGCCGAGAACTATTGTACACATACAAAGCATCATCAGAAAAATTTACAATCATCCGTTGCCTCGAACTCCCTGCCATCAGGCCTTTGTTTTAACTTTTGTCCATTCTTTAAACTGCCAATACACCAAACCAGTAGTCAGGTGATTACCTTGAACATCGTGAATTTTTATTTCACACGGTACTACTACCGACTCCTGCGTTTGCAATGGCACTGCTATTTTTTCTTCAATCCACGCTTTTGAAATTGTAAACTCGGCCGTGGCAGCCATCTTACCCTGGTAATGGTAGTTCATTTCCAAACGCTGCATAATAATGCGGTACTTTTTCATACCCAACGCACTGAGTAGCAAAAACCCCGTAGTAAACTCCGACAAGGTGGCCAGTCCGCACGCATGCAACCCGCGAATGTGGTTAAAGTTTCTGCGCTTATAAGGAATGCTGGTTTTAAGCCGATGCTCCTCCAATTCCACAATCTTAAAGCCATGTGGTTTGTTGAAGGGAATCATCCGATCCAAGGCTATGTTTAATAACCAACGGTAAAAACCCGAGTGCCGGGCCTTCACCAGAATTTTTTCGGCTTGCATACTTACTTTTTATTTTCGATTTACGATTTTTTACAGATATACAGGCTAAAGCATTATTAGTATCTTACACCCTTTTACACGTTGCCAATGTCCGAAATAAAAAAACCTTCGCTTCTTCAGGCGCTTATTCCCATTGTAGTTCTGATTGGCCTGCTTACCATCAATGTAATTGTGTTGGGTAGCGATGCCATAACCGGAGCCAACCAGATTGCGCTGCTATTAGCCTCGGGTATTGCCGGCATAATTGCTTTTCGTTGTGGTTACACGTGGCATCAAATTGAAAGCAGCATTGTAAAAAGTATCAGTTCGGCTATGGGTGCAATGTTAATTCTATTAGCCATTGGCTCGTTGGCTGGCACCTGGTTGCTTAGTGGCATTGTACCATCCATGATTTATTATGGGCTAAAAATTCTTAACCCTACAATTTTCTTACTTGCCGCGTGTGTAGTATGTGCTATTGTTTCGGTAGCTACGGGCAGCTCGTGGAGCACAGTGGCAACGGTTGGCATTGCCCTGTTGGGGATTGGAAAAGCAATGGACATTCACGAAGGTGTAATTGCCGGGGCAATTATTTCGGGTGCTTATTTTGGTGATAAAATGTCGCCCTTATCGGATACCACCAACCTGGCACCCGCTATGGCCGGCACCGATTTGTTTACCCATATCCGGTACATGAGTTACACTACCTTCCCTACTTTAGCAATTACCCTGATTATCTTTTTCGTCTGGGGTTTTACATTAGATACATCCGGTGCAGCAACCGATAGTTCTGCAGTTTTAAAAGCCATTGAATCGCGTTTTAACCTGAGCCCGTTTTTATTTATTGTACCGGTTCTGGTTATCGTTATGATTGTAAAAAAAGTTCCGGCCCTACCGGCACTTTTAGTGGGGGCATTGTTAGGTGGTATTGCTGCCATTATATTTCAACCCAACCTGGTAGTAGAGATTTCTAAAATAGATGGGAACTTTGCAAAGGCTTCTTTTGTGGCGATTATGAATTCGATGACAACCACCATTAACATTCAAACGGCCGACCCCATGATTAGCGAATTACTTACCGCCAAAGGAATGAGTGGAATGCTGAATACAATCTGGTTAATTTTATGTGCCATGATTTTTGGTGGCGTAATGGAATCTGCAGGACTATTAAAAATTATTGCCGAGAAAATTATTCAGTTTGCACATTCAACCGGATCATTGGTTGCATCCACTACAGCCACATGTATCTTTTTCAACTTCACCGCTTCCGATCAATACATGGCTATTGCTGTACCAGGCCGTATGTATGCCGATACGTTTCGCAAGCGCGGACTAAAACCAGAAGTGTTAAGCCGAACCCTGGAGGATTCCGGTACGGTAACTTCGGTATTGATACCGTGGAATACCTGTGGTGCTACCCAAGCTAATGTGCTGGGTGTAGCTACCATGGCCTATGCACCCTTTTGTTTCTTTTGTATTATTAGTCCTTTTATGACGGTGTTGCAGGCATACCTAAACTTTAAAATTCGCAGGCTGGATGCCACAGAAAAGTAATTTACCCCTTACTATTTCGCATGAAGAAATAAATGAACTGCCGCTGGGTGCGTTCGAAGGTAAAGTATTGGTTATTTCCGAAGAAAAAATTTTACCCCGTGTATTTGATGAGGTGCGCGAACATAAAGTTGTGGGTTTCGATACCGAAACCAAACCTGTTTTTGTGCGCGGGCAGCAGAATAAAGTTTCGCTTATACAAATTGCCTTGCCTGATAAGGTGTTTTTAGTGCGCGTAAAATTCACAGGCATGCACAGTTCACTCATTAATTTTTTGGAGAGTACTGCCATTCAAAAAGCCGGTGTGGCTTTGCGCGATGACATCAAAGCCCTGCAACGCTTAAAGCATTATGAACCCAACGGCTTTATTGAGCTGGCCGATATGAGCAAGCAAGCGGGACTACAAGTAGAGAGTGTGAAAAAACTTACAGCCTTGTTGTTAGGGTTCCGTATTTCCAAAAGTGCCCAAACCAGCAATTGGGAAGCAGAAGTGTTGAACGAAAAACAAATCAGCTATGCCGCTACCGATGCCTGGGTTTGTCTGGAAATTTATCATAAGCTGCAGGGGCTTCTCAACTAAAATTTTAACAACCGGGAGTATTTTTTAAAGCGGTTTGAAAAGAAAAAAAGCAAGGCTGCAACGCACTACCTGCTTTTTACGTCCTAATAAACGTAAAATCAAATCCCAATAAAAAAATCAATCACCAAGCAACTCTTTTAAGTAGGGCTTGTCATTTACCCGTAAAAAAATCAATACCATATGAAACGCACCGCTATTACCCTCTTGTTTGTTTTAGGCTTTGTGCTGGCTTGGGCCCAAACCAAAGAAACCCGAAACGTTGACACTTTCACAAAATTAAACTTCCGCGTGCCCGGTAAGCTATACCTGCGCCAGGGCAGCGAACAAAAAGTTGTGTTGGAAGGACCAAAGGATATACTTGCAAAAATCGAGACTGAAGTTTCGGGTGGCCGTTTGAGTATTGGGCGCGAAAACAATTGGCGCTCGTGGAACTGGGAAAACAATGACCGTATTATTGCTTACGTAACGGTAAAAAATATTGAAGGCATTAGTGTGAGCGGTTCAGGCAACCTGATTGGCGAAGGTGTTATCAAAGCAGGCGACATGGCTTTGGCCGTAAGTGGTTCAGGTTCTATGGAAATTGAAATAAATGCTACCGGCTACATGGAAGCGAATGTAAGCGGCTCGGGCGATATTCGGGTTAAAGGAAATTGCCGGGCATTGGAGAGCAAGGTAAGTGGATCGGGTAAAGTAATGTTGGCCGGCACCATTGCCGAACGGGCCGATATGAACGTATCGGGTTCGGGCCGAATTATTGCAAGCGGTACTGCAAAAGAAATTCGTACCACTATTAGCGGATCGGGCGAAATTCAGGCTGCCGACCTGGAAGTTGAAAAATGTGAAGTACGGATTTCTGGTTCGGGCGATGTAGAGATCAATGTAAAACAAGCATTGGATGCAACCATATCGGGCAGTGGCAGTGTTTCATATCGAGGTAATCCAAGCTCGGTGAATAGCCATTCATCGGGGAGTGGAAAAGTGAGGAAGATGTAAAAAAGTTTTTTAGTTGATAATAAAAATGCCTCCTGATCGGGAGGCATTTTTTTATGTATAATGTTAAGATGTTGGTGAACTGGATACATGAATCTATATTTTATGCTTCATGCCGCACCACTCCCTCCACAATCAAATACTGAGCAAGGATATAGGTGAACATAATCGCTAAACCCGCAAGGGGCAGTGGTTGCATAAACTTATTAATCGCCAGCAGCGAATCGGAAAGCATAAAGCTGATGGCACCTGTAAATACAAGTGTAAAACTTTTTGAGTTGGTGCGGCCGTAGCGGAACAATGCCTTTATCGCCATTACCGTAATCACCAACGCATACACCATTACCGGAATTTGTAACACGCCCAAATGTGGAAAGAGAATCGTAACCAAACCGGTACCTGCTAAAACTATGGGTAATGAAAACCGGATTCGTTGTGGACCTGTTAGCCCGGTACCTGCACTTCGGAAATTGCGGTAACAAATAATGTACAGCACATGGCCGGTTAAGAAGGCGATCAGGCCCGCTATAAAAAAGGTTTCATCGCGCTGCAGCATCAACAATACATCGCCCTGCCAGCAGAAAAAAAGTGCGGCTAAAAAAAGATAACTCTTTTGTGAAGTGGCTACCCGGTAATAAACCGCCAGTGCCGGAACCAATAAAGGTTTGGTAACAAAATTTACCAATGCCATATTAAAAGTTACAGCAACCAAATTTGAAATGGCTAGTACCAGAAATAAAATCAGTGTTACTTTTTTCATGCCTTTAATCGTTGTAATGAAAGTAGGTAAAGAAAAGCAATGGCTGCGAGTATTGCACTAACAGAAAACACCGGAA
The DNA here is from genome assembly GCA_019638355.1 of Cyclobacteriaceae bacterium. Lineage (GTDB taxonomy): Bacteria > Bacteroidota > Bacteroidia > Cytophagales > Cyclobacteriaceae > ELB16-189. The sequence goes on along the minus strand of JAHBTY010000001.1, from coordinate 1,073,475 downwards.
AGAATAAATTAGTATCATTGGCATACAGCCAACCTGAAATCAACGCGCCCAAACCAATCCCTAATTCCATAAAAATATAAAGTGAAGCAATGCCGCGGCCTTTAAAGCGATTGTCACTTAAATCGGTAGCCCATGCCAACAATGTGGGCGAAGTGGAGCCTTGTGCAAATCCATAGAGCACCACACCAATCATCAACTGCAGCTTAGTGGTAGCAAGACCAATCACCAACATCGATAAAACGATGACCGAAGTACTTACCAATAAAACAGGTTGGCGTCCGTACCGATCGGATGCTTTACCTGCTACCAACCGTACTACCAGCGAAGCAACCGTGAGGTATGTAAACAATAAACCTTTATTGCGCACACCTACGTGCTGACCAAAATCGGGTATTAATGTAAACACTGCACCATAAGCAAATGCAGCCAAAACCATTACAATGCAAGGCGCCACCACAAGCGGTTCAAAAAAATCGGTTCGTTTTACTTTTAAATGTGTGAACGTAAATCGTTGTTTGGTTTGAAGTGTTTCTTTGGTGCGGATTAAAATAAGAATCGATAACAATGCCAGTATGGACGATGCATAGAACATTACTTTCAAGCCAAACTGGTTGCTGAGCATGCCCCCCAATGCAGGCCCACCCGACATACCAATGGCTCCGGCTGTGCCGAGTAAGCCCATCGCCTCGCCTCGTTTTTGTGCGGGAATTATATCCGCCAGGTAAGCTGTGTTGCCAGTAGGTGTAAAGCCCGTTGAGAATCCATGAAAAAAACGTAGAACAAAAAAAGGCATCAACGTGGTGATGAGTGGATAAATTAAACTGCAAATCAAGCAGACTACAGCACCAAAAATCATAACCGGCACGCGACCAATACTATCCGCTAACTTTCCACTAAACGGTCGTGAAATCATTGCCGTTATGGTGAAGAGCGAAATGATTAACCCTTTGTATTCAGCGCCACCCAGTTTAGAAAGATACTCCGGTAATTCCGGAATAATCATGTTAAAGCTTGCAAAGAAAAGTAGCGAACTGAGGCAGAGAAGCCAGAAAGATGTGTTGTAGGTTTTAGACAAGCGATTTAGGTGATCTGTGGTCAGTAAGTGGTAATCAGTAACGGTGATCAGTGATCGGTAATCAGTCAGGTTAATTTTTAGATTTAGGTTTACAAAATGAAGATGATTTGGTAATCATAGAGTTCAACATGCGTCCGATGGAGCTGCATTGCTTCAAAAGATTTTCTGCAGTTTCAGGAGATAGATAATCACAATCGAGTGACATCTCAATCCAAACCGTCTATTAATTACTTACTACCAAATCACTGTTTACCAGAAGCAGCTTCTTGATCTTCCAGTAAATATGCTTTTATAAAATCGTCCAGATCGCCATCCAATACATTTTGTGCATCGTGTCGCTCTACACTGGTGCGGGCATCTTTCACAAGTTTATAAGGATGCAATACATAGTTCCGAATCTGCGAACCAAAATCAATTTTCATTTTACCAGCCTCCACCTTATCGCGTGCAGCGTTACGCTTTTCCATTTCTACCTGGTATAGTTTGGATTTAAGCATTTGCATAGCCCGCTCGCGGTTGGCATGTTGCGAACGTTCTACCTGGCACACAATAACAATACCCGATGGTTTGTGTGTGAGTTGAACTTTGGTTTCTACTTTGTTTACGTTCTGTCCACCGGCACCACCCGAACGCGAAGTTTGAATTTCTACATCAGCAGGGTTTACTTCTATCTGAATGGAGTCATCTACTTTAGGATATACAAACACCGATGCGAATGAAGTATGCCTGCGTTGGTTACTATCAAACGGAGAAATGCGCACCAACCGGTGCACACCTATTTCTGATTTTAGTTTTCCATAGGCAAAAGGGCCTTCAATCTCCAGCGTAGCCGATTTTATTCCTGCTACTTCGCCCGCCTGATAATCAATCTGCGAAACTTTGTAACCACTCTTTTCGCCCCACATAATATACATGCGATTGAGCATATCGGCCCAATCATTACTTTCGGTTCCACCTGCACCGGGGTTTATTTCCATTACGGCACTCAATTGATCTTCTTCTTTGCTCAGCATTTTCTTGAACTCCAGCTCTTCAATGGCTTTAGCTGCCTTCTGGTATTCGGCATCCAGCTCTTCCTCGCTGGCATCGCCCGCTTGGTGGAATTCATTCAGCACTTCCAAATCTTCCAATTGTTTGCTTACATCGGCAAATGAATCGGTCCAAACTTTTTTGGTGCGAATGCTTTTGAGAATAACTTCAGCCTCTTTGGGTTTGTTCCAGAAATCGGCCTGGTGGGTAATGCGTTCTTCGTCTTGTATTTCTACGATTTTACGATCGTAGTCAAAGATACCGCCTGAGGGCGGCAACACGGACTTTCAAATCCTTTAATTGTTCGGTAGTCATTGATTTTAAAAATTATGGCGCGAAGGTAACATCAATCAATTAAAAATAATAGTTGTTATTCATATCGATAAAACCGCGACTCTGGTGTAATCATTCTTATTGATAACCCACGCACTTTCATGTACGGACTTCTGATAAAAGTTAGCGCAGCACCAACTGCAGCCAAACTTCCGGCCGTAATCGCCACACCTTCATCAATACCACTCTGGCCTTCTACAAAGAATAAGGTGTTAACCATATCGATAGCGAAGTAACCTACACCACCAATCATTAACACCGTGCCTGCTTTCTGGCGGAAGTCGGCCTTGCGTTTTCCTTTCGCATAAATTTTATAGATGTCGGAAAACATAATGGTATCGCCCCGCAAAATCACGGAAACCTCCGTGTAGCGAAGTGCCATGCCCTCCTTCACTTTTCCGTTGCGCAGTTTACATTTGATGTTATCGCCTTGTTCAAAGCGCGCCACCACTTCACCTCGTTTCAACAATATTAATTGTTGCTGACCGTAAGTCGCGAAAGCAAAAACAAACAACAAACTAAAAATCAAAATTCGCATCAGTGGCAAGATTGTAAAAAAAGAAACCGCCTCAAAAACAAGTTTTGAAGCGGCTTTAAAAAGTGAACCTAAATTTTAATCATCCAATCAAAAGGTGATGGGGTTTTACCCCGCTTAATATTCTCCAACTCATTCAGCACGCGGTTCGAAAAGGTGCGATTCTCAATTGGAGGCAACTGAAATTTTTCGTCTTCGTAACCAATTAGTTCAATGTGTGCAATGGTAGCTGCCGTACCCGCTCCAAATGCTTCCTGCACGCGCCCTTGCTTTAATGCTGCAACCAATTCAATAATTGAAATTTTTCGTTCCTCCACATGCATTCCCCAATGGCGAGCCAGGTCAATTACACTCTGGCGCGTAATACCGGCCAGAATAGAATCGCTGAGCGCGGGTGTAATCAATGTATTGTTGATTACAAACATCAGGTTCATAGTGCCGCTTTCTTCCACATACTCATGTGTTTTTCCGTCCGTCCAGACGAGTTGATGATAGCCTTCGTCTTGCGCCAGTTTGGCCGGATAGATGGCACCACCATAATTACCACCCGCTTTCGCGAAACCAGTACCGCCTTCTACCGCGCGCGTATAATGGGTTTCAATTTTTACTTTCACGGGTGTGGAATAATATGGGCCAACGGGCGAGAGTAAAATCATGAATGTAAAATCCAGCGAGGGCCGGATGCCAATAAACTCATCGGCCGAAAACATAAATGGCCGAATGTAAAGTGAACTTCCCTCCTGATTAGGAATCCAATCACGATCTAAATCTATAATTGTTGAAAGTGCATCCATAAAAAGATCTTCGGGCAAGGCTGGCATGCACATACGTTCGGCTGAAATATTCATGCGCTTCCAATTATCAGCAGCACGAAACACCAACGCTTTACCATCGGCTGCGCGATATGCCTTCATGCCTTCAAAAATGGACTGACCATAATGCAGCGCAGGCGTAGCCGGACTAATCTGAATATTTCCGTATGGAACAATGCGAAGATTTTTCCATTGGCCATCGCGGTAATCGGCCATAAACATATGATCTGTAAAAACTTTCCCGAAAGGAAGATTAGTAAAGTTGGTTTTACTCAACCTCGATTTCTTAGTTCGGGTAATTGCAATGCTTTCTGTCTCTACCATGATTACTTCTTTTAATGAAAACTAAACCGTGGCAAAGATACCAAACAGCACGTCCATTACTAACATGTGTTAGGTTAAAATCCAGTTAGTTTACATGCGTGGTTTAATTTATAGGCCTTCCAGGTCGATACGCTGGCTTGTTAAGACCCGGAAGGTATTGGCGAAAAATTATTTACATGCGCGGTTTCCACGGAGTTTCAGTTGCATTCAACTCGCGAGCCATGGTGCGGCAAAGCATAAAAAGGTAATCGGATAGCCGATTTAAATATTTGATTACAAGTTCATTGATTGGATCGACCTGGTTGAGTGCAATTACCAAACGCTCGGCCCTGCGACAAACGGTGCGGGTAACATGCCCAAACGAAACTGCCTGATTACCTCCGGGTAGCACAAAAAATTTCATTGGTGGAAGTATTGCATCCATCGCATCAATTTCTTTTTCAAGAAAAGTAATGTCGGTTTCGGTAAGTGGCGGGATTTTAACTTTTGAGTTACCGGGTTCTGTGGCCAGAATAGAACCGATGGTAAACAACCGATCTTGAATTTCAATAAGGATTGTACTCCGATTTTTATTTACAGACTGATCGCGCAAAACGCCAATCCACGAATTCAATTCATCAACGGTACCATAGGTATCAATACGCAAATCTGATTTTAATACACGTTTACCTCCAAATAGGGAAGTAGAACCTTGATCGCCTGTTTTGGTGTAAATCTTCATGATGGAAAATTGAAGATTTAAAATTCAAGATTCAACCCATGCGCTAAAAACTGGTGCGATTATGCCGTTACCGCCTGGCTGCGCGTAACATTTTCGTTCTTTTTATCCCACTCAATCAAGCCGTCCTTCAAACGAATAATGCGGTGAGCATAATGGGCTATGTCATCTTCGTGTGTAACCATAATGATGGTGTTGCCTTTATCGTGCAACTCCTGAAACAGGTTCATAATATCGTAAGATGTTTTAGAATCGAGGTTACCGGTAGGTTCATCGGCCAAAATGATGGATGGATTATTTACCAGTGCTCTTGCAATTGCTACACGCTGGCGCTGCCCACCGGAAAGTTCATTGGGTTTGTGATGATGTCGGTTGGCCAGATCAACACTTTCAAGCGCGGCCATCGCCATATCTTCGCGTTCGCTTTTGCTGTAACCGGCATAAATGAGCGGAAGCGCAACATTCTCTAAAGCAGAAGCACGTGGCAACAGGTTAAATGTTTGGAACACGAACCCTATTTCTTTATTGCGAACAACGGCCAGTTCATTCTCTGTCATATCGCTTACCAATTGGTTGTTGAGCCAATACTCGCCCGAACTGGGTGTATCCAAACAACCTACAATATTCATTAGGGTCGATTTACCAGAACCGGATGGGCCCATAAAAGCAACGTACTCACCCTTCTCAATTGAAATAGAAATATCCTGCAAGGCGTTTACAATGTTATCGCCCATTTTATACATGCGGGCAATGTGGGTGGTCTTTATAATATTCGGCATGGTTAAAGTAAGTTAAAGCAAAAGGATGATTTGTTTGGTTGAATAGTTGATCAATCTTAGTCTTTTACTGGATATTTCTGTTTTGGTTTCAAAAAAAGTTCAAAAAGGCAGATTAGTGTTGCAAATGGTTCTTAATCGACTATCAGACGGGTTTACTAGCGGTAAGTTACACCAATCATTTAGTTTCTGATAAAATCGAGACACGCCTTAATTACTCCTTCATCTTTCAGAATGCGATTATGGCCGAGGCCTGAGGTTTTGAGGAACTTAACCGGATATTTTTCAGCTAGTTTCTCAGCCTGAATAATAGGTACATCTGCATCACCTTCATCGTGTACCAGCATCAGGTCTAAATTTTTTATACGATCAATAAAATAAATGGCAGTAAACTCTTCAAAATCGCGGTTATACTTTTTTCGGATCAGCTCTTTGAATTTCAAACCCGTTTTCCACGATCCGTTCACTGCACGCAAATAAGATTTGATAATCTCATCGGCCATAGTAGGTGAAGCAATATTGATGAGCTTTTTTACGGGCAGGCCATTCATTATAGCATAGAGTAGCGCTCCGCCACCAAACGAGTGAGCAATTACTCCTGCCGGTTGCCCCCATCGGGCAACCACCATTTTCAGGGCGGTTTCAAATTCTATGATGGTAGTTCGCTTACCGGAAGAGCGACCGTGTGCGGGGCCATCAAAACCTACCAGTTGGTAGCCTGCTGCAACAAATTCCGGAATAAACTTTCGAAATTGAGTTGCCCGACCGGCCCAACCATGCATAAGTAAAACATAGGGTTTATTTGCATCGCCCCATACATAGGTCTGAATTTTCATCCCATTCGTAATAATTTCGTCCTTTATTGCCAACTTCTCGCATTCTTGTTCCCTTTCGGGAACTTTATACCGCAGTGGCGAGAAAAATATCACATCAAAATATTCTACTGCAAGGCTGCCAGAGAGTGTCTCAAGTTTCGGAAAAAACCAGCGCACAAATCGAAGTATAAGTGGAATCTGCTTCTTCAAATCCAAGAAAAGTTTAATCAGCAATAAAAAAGTACATGTTACAGTATTTAATTAAGCGGTATAAAAGCATATTTTTGAAGATTCCCCTATTGTTTTTATGAATAAACGTTTACTTTCTTACCTAACCTTTCTTACTCTATTTCTTATCTCCCAAATTTCATTCGGCCAACGTTTTTGGGTAGCTGCAGGAGCTTCCAATTGGAATAATCCAGCCAACTGGTCAACTACATCGGGTGGGCCAGGCGGAGCGTCTGTTCCCGGACCTTCAGACGTTGTAACGTTCAATGCCAATGGCCTTGGTAATTGTACGTTAGATGTTGCCCCAAATGTAGCCGGAATTACGATTAATGGATATTCAGGCATTATCAACATCAATGGTTTTAACCTAACTACAACCGGAACCAACAGTTTTGTAACTGGCACAATAAACAACAGTGGTGGTGCAGCTGCTGTTACACTTAACACTACCGGTACTTCCACCTTTAGTGGAACTACTTTTGGTGCCAATGTAAATGGCTCCACCGGTAGAATATTTTTTAATGGTTCAACTTTTAACGGAACTGTTTCAATTACCAAAACAGCCAACAATAACGATACCAGCACCGGGGGCAATACATTTTCAGGAAGTGTAACACTAACCAATGGTTCAACAACTCAGTTTCGCCTGGGTGGAACCAACCCTGACATTTTCAATGGAACATTAGCTTTGGTAAGCGGAAACACCGGGCCACTTGAAATTGCGTATGGCTCAGCAGCAAATCAGATCAACAACCATGTAACTGTTACTTACAATGCTACCGGTTTAATTTCTATTGGAGCCGGTGGTGGCTCCGCAACGTTGGCTGCAAGCCGAACCATATCGGTAGCCGGCTTTGGAGCATCAGGGTGTGGTAATTTAACATTAGCCAGATTAACCCAGGCGGGTGGTACAGCCCAGAATATTTCATTAAGTGGAAATGATACGGCTACTTTAACATTAGGGCCAGCCTCAACATTTAGTGGTACATTAACTGTAACCACACCATCTATTATTTTCAATTCAAGTTCATTTCAGGCAGTTAATGTTACTAAAACCGGTAATCAAGTTGATAACAGCCGGGGTGGTAATACTTTTAATGGCGTAATGACGGTTACCAACCAGGGCAATGATTTTATCATGGGTGCTAATGCTGCCGATGCCGGAGATACCTGGAATGCCAACGCGTTTTTTATTAATACGGGCGGTAATCGCATTCGGGTGGGCGAAGATAATGCAGGCAATATTTTTAACGCCAATGCTACTTTTACCAATTCAAGTACTGCCGACATCCAAAGTCGAATTCAAATAAGCCGTTTTGGTACAGCAAGTGTAACATTTAATGGAACCACTACCTTCAATAATAATGCACCCGGTGGTGATATTCACATCAGTTATGAGGCTGGAAGTTCTACCACCTTTAATGGCCCGCTTATACTAAACTCAAATGCAGGTATAACCAACGTTGAAAACTGGATTGGCAACAACGGAGAAGTTAACTTTAATGGAAGTGTTACAGTTACTAGCTCTGATCGAGTAGCTTTTGGTCAAGGCGCTGGGTTATCTGCCATGTCGGCCGGAAATACAATTAATATTGGGGGGGGTGGCTTTACAGGATCAGAATTAGCCATTCGAAACTTTACACAGACGGGAACTACTGCCATGAGCCTTTCGCTTACAGGTACTACTTCCTTACTTCGTGTTGTCAACTCAACGCTGGGGGGTAATGTAACCTTTAGTGCACCTCAATTCATCTTAATATCAAGCACATTTAACGGCACCGCTTCTATAACCAAAACAGGGGCAACCGATAATTCAAGTTCGGGCAACACATTCAATGGTGTAACTACTATCACCCACAATGGCTCAAATGAAATTTATTTTGGAAATGGTGCTGCCGATACATTTAATGCGGCTACCACTTTTAACAACACCGGAAGTTTCAGAATCCGCATTGCCTTTAATCACAATGGAGCCACTACCACGTTTGCCAATAACCTGACACTTAATTCAAATAAATCGGGCGGAACAGACCCATGGTCGTTTCTGGTAGGTGAAAATACAAACAGCAATGTATCAATTGGTGGAGATTTGGTTATTAACTGCGGTGGATCATTACGCAGCGACCATCGGTTTGCAAATGGAGCCGGCACAACACTTACCGTTGGCGGAAATCTTGTAATCAATAATACCAATACCGATGCAAGCACCATTATCACAATGGGTGTAAACGGTACATCTACTTACAATGGTAACATTACGCTCACCAATACAGGCGGTTCAAATGGAGTTACGTTTAATAGTGGTGCTTCGGCCAGTGCCACTCAGGCTCCAACAGGGTCATTTAGTATTGCGGGTGGATTTACATCCGGAAGTTTAAATATCCAACGATTTACAAATTCAGGAGCCGGAGCTTTAAATCTGAATCTGGGAGGAACTAACACATTATTGCGGGTTGGGCCGGCCACTTCTTTTGGTGGCAATGCCGATTTAAGGGCCCCTCAACTTTTTCTGGATGGTATTACGATAGGTGGAACAGCCTACTTGGAAAAAACCGGAACCATTAATAACACGGGTATTGGCAACAATACGTTTGGTTCAACCACTACCATCATTAACAACGGTAGTGGTGTTTTAAGAACCAATGGCAACAATACATTTAACGGACCAACCTCAATTACAAACAACAGCAATGGCGATGTATTGCTGGAACTTACTTCCGGCAGCACGTATAACTCTTCCCTTACTTTACTAAATGCCGGTACATCCAATATCCGGATGGCCTTTACAGGTGCATCTACTTTTAATGGAAACATTGTAGTTAACAGTACCGCAGGTACTGGTATTACGTTTTGCGAAAATGCTGCCGGCACCGCTACACTTTCTGCCGGAAACACCATTTCAATCGGGGCCTCTGGTTTTTCAAGTGGAACGCTTTCACTACCTCGGTTTACGCAATTGGGATCAACACCACAAACGCTTTCCGCTTTTTCAGGTACTACAACCTTAATAGTTGGTCCTAATTCAGCATTTGGAGGCAACGTTACGTTTGCGGCTCCTCGACTATTACTCAATGGTTGCACCTACAGTGGAACCGCTACTCTTGAAAAAAATGGGGCGGGTGACGATGCAGGTGCAGGTGGTAATATTTTTGATGGCGTTACAACTATCACCAACTCCGGCAGTGGCTACCTACTAACAGGTAATAACAACCGCGATGAATTTAATGCCGCCACCACTTTTAACAATACCGGCAGTTATCGCATTTACTTTGCCCATAATCATGGTGGACAAACAACAACCTTCGCGTCCGACCTGACACTAAATAGCAATAAAACGGGTGGAACGGATGCGTGGTCGTTCTTTATCGGTGAAGGAACCAATGTAGGTTTATCGGTGGCGGGCACATTTACTATCAATGCAGGTGGTTCCATTCAAAGCAATCATCGCGCATTACTGGGTGGTGGTTCTACTGCCGTATTTAATGGCCCCGTTAACATTAACATAACCAATACCGCCCCGGGCACCGTTATTCAAATGGGTGAAAATGGCACAAGCACCTACAACGGAAATATTCATATTGTTAATTCAGGCGGAGCTTCCGGTGTTACCTTTAATGGACAAGCCATAGCAAGTTCTACACTCAACGGAGTTATTACAACCGGAACGTTCTCAAGCGGATCGTTAAACCTGTATCGCTTCACGCAAGTAGGTGCACTACCCGAAAACATAACCTTAACGGGAAGTTCAATTATGCGGGTGGGTCCTAATTCAGCATTTGATGGTAATGTAAATTTTGTTTCACCTCGGATATTTTTAAACGGTGCCACCTACAACGGTACTGCCTCCTTCGAGAAAACCGGAACCGGAGATGATGCCAGCAATGGCGGTAATATTTTTAATGGAACCACTTCGTTAGTTAATTCCAGCAGCGCGATTGTGTATATGGCCAATGTTTCGCCTGATATTTTCAATGGACAACTTACAATAACCAATTCCGGTTCTAACTGGATTTTTATGGCTCATAATGTAGCCGGCAATCAGTTTAACAATAACATCATTCTTAACAATAGCGGCAGCGCCAATGGTATTATTTTTTCCAATAATGCTTCTGGAGCTTCTACATTTACCAACGGTACTATTAGCGTTGGCGCTGGTGGTTTTTCGGTTGGTGATTTACGATTAAGAAGGTTCACTCAAACCGGAGCAATCAATCAAAATTTAATATTAAGCGGCTCGGCCAGGCTTTGGATCGGACCCGTTTCTTCATTTGATGGAAATGTGAATTTTGTTGCACCCCAATTGTTGTTAAGTGGGGCTACTTATAATGGAACTGCATACTTTGAAAAAACAGGAGCCAACAACAACGATGGCGAAGGCGGAAACATTTTTAATCAACAAACCACTATTGTTAATTCCGGAAGTGCCTACCTGTTAACGGCAAGTACCCAGCCCGATATTTTTAATAGCAACTTAATCGTAACCAATTCCGGTTCGTCCACCATACGCCTTGCCGATAATGCAGCTGGTAATCAGTTTAACGGCAATATTGAATTAAACTCAACTTTTGGTGGGGGTATTTATTTTGGCAATAACGTTAACGGAACATCCACTCTTGCTGCCACCCGCACCATAGGTGTAGGTACATCAGGGGTGTTAAGTGGCGACATTCGATTGATCCGTTTTACACAGGTTGGGCCTACCGCCCAAGCCCTAAACTTAAGCGGCATCGCCATTCTTACGCTAGGCCCCAACTCATCCTTTGGAGGCAATGTAGATTTTCGGGCACCACAGGTTTTTCTGAATGGTACCACTTACAACGGTGCTGCTTATATTGAAAAGAAGGGTGCCACCGATAACCCGGGCGTAGGTGGAAATACGTTTAATGGTAGCACTACGTTGGTGAACTCTGGCAGCGGGTATTTAATGACAGCCAACGGAGCCCCCGATACTTTTAATGGAGCTTTAACTGTAACCAATACCGGCTCTAACATTATTTACCTGGCTCATAATGTAGCCGGTTCTCAATTTAATGGTAACATAACTTTTAACTCAACCTTAGGCAGCGGTGGAGTTTACTTTTCCAATAACGGTACAGGCACTTCAACTTTTGGAACCGGTGCCAGCCTACAGGTAGGCGGGTTGGGTTTTAGCAGTGGTGAATTACGTTTTAGACGATTCACCCAATTAGGTACAGCCCCTCAAACATTATTATTAACCGGAACTGCCTTGCTGCGGATTGGTCCTGCATCAACATTTAATGGTAACCTGGATTTCCGGTCACCCCAGGTTGCTTTGGAAGGTGCCATCTACAATGGCACAACCTACCTGGAGAAAACCGGAGCCAATAATAACGATAGCAATGGCGGCAATACTTTTAATGGCACTACCACCATCGCCAACTCGGGCAGTGGTTGGTTCAGATTTGCTTTGGCTGCCCTTGATACCTTCAATGGTGACTTAACATTAACCAACACAGGTTCATCTACCATTCGCATGGCTGATAACATTCCAGGAACAACGTTTAACGGAAACATTATTGTTAACTCAACTTTTGGTGGTGGTATCTACTTCAGCGAAAGCGGTGGCGGTACGGCTACACTTGCTGCCGGAAAAACAATTTCCGTGGGTGGAATTGGGTTTAGTTTGGGCGAGCTACGGTTGCGAAGATTCACACAAACAGGTGCTACTCCACAAACACTTTTGTTAACCGGGACATCAACTTTAGTTTTAGGCCCTACAATTTCGTTTGACGGTGCTGCCGATTTCAGGGCACCTCAACTTTTGATTAATGGTGGTATTTTTAATGGTTCAGCATTCCTTGAAAAGACTGGCGCAACCAGTAATACGGGTAACGGTAACACAACCTTTAACGGAACAACAACTATACAACTCAGTGGTTCGGGATTCTTAAGAACCAATGGCGGCAACACTTTTAATGGCATTACCAATCTTATCAACAGCGGTTCAAATGACTTGCTGCTTGAACTAACCACCGCAAGTGTTTACAACAATACTGTAACCATGACAAACACCGGTAGCTCATACATTCGCCCGGCCTACATCGGAAACAATACGTTTAATGGCGATATCATTGTTAATAGCACAAGTGGTACCGGAATCTATTTCGCAGAAAATGCTGCCGGATCAGCCACGCTTGCAAGTGGCCGCACCATTAGCATCGGGGGGCTTGGTTTTACAGCAGGCGAGCTACGCTTACAACGATTTACACAGTTTGGAGCCACGGCTCAAAATATGGTGCTTACAGGTTCTTCCACTTTTAGAACTGGACCTTCCTCTACCTGGAATGGGGCCTTATCCGTTACGGCACCTGCATTGTTTCTGGATGGTGCTACTTTTAATGGAACCAACTCCTTTATAAAAACCGGAGCTTCAACCGATGCCAGCACCGGAGGTAATATTTTTACAGGCAACTCAACCTTTACAAATTCAGGTACCGGAATTTTCAGGCTTGCAAATACTACTGCCGATGAGTTTATAGGTAACACTACTTTTAATCAGGCCAACGGCACGTTGCAACCTGCTTATAATTTGGCTAGCAATTTTTATAACAACATAACGGTTGATGGTCCCGCTGCAATCACATTTGGTGCTAACAACGGCACCGTGGTAATGGCTGGTGGCGCTATTCAAAATGTATTAAGGGCGGGCACTGCTTCTCCCATATTCCGAAGACTCACTATGAATAAGTCGGGGGGGTTGGCCGTATTAGGCACCGATGTCACCATTTCTACAAACGGTACTTTTACTAATGGTGTATTATTTACCACCAGCAGCAACTACCTAAACTTTGCCAACGGGGCCACGGTAACGGGCGGTTCTAATGCCAGCCACGTAGATGGGCCGGTACGAAAAACCGGAACAAATGCATTCAGTTTTCCAACGGGCGATGGTGGCTTCTACCGACCTATTAGTATTTCAGCGCCAAGCAATGCTGCACATTTTTTCACTGCCGAGTACTTTAAGTCAAGTCAATCATTTGGTGGGCCATCTACCTACTCTACCGGCATAGTTACGGTAAGCTCATGCGAATACTGGATGTTAGATCGCAATCCGGCTGTGGGCGGATCGAACGTAAGTGTAACCTTAAGTTGGAATACACCGGATTGTACCGGGCCATATATTACTAACCTGGCAAACTTGCGCGTGGTGCGTTGGAACGGATCGGCCTGGGTTAACCATGGCAATGGCGGCACCACCGGAAATGCAACAAACGGAACCGTTATTTCTGCCGGAGTGATCACCAGTTTCAGCCCTATAACACTGGGCTCTTCCGGGTTGGATAACCCGCTGCCGGTAGAGTTGGTTAGCTTTACCGCGGTAGCTGACAATGGTCGCGTTAACCTGGATTGGGTTACAGCATCCGAACTCAATAACGATTTCTTTACCATTCAACGCTCGGCAGATGGAGTAGAGTTTGCAAGCCTGGGTTTGGTTGATGGACAGGGCACAAAAAATAGTACAACTACCTATCAGTTTGTAGATGAAAATCCAATGGCAGGAATAAACTATTACCGGTTAAAGCAAACCGATTTTGATGGCACTTCTGCCTATTCCAATATAGTAGCTGTTAATACAAACCTGGAATGGACGGTTTATCCGAATCCAGCCAATCGGCAGACAGAAGTTACCATTACCAAAATAGGTGATTACGCGGTCTATAATAACCTGGGTGTGATGGTGCTGCGCATTACCAACAACAAGCACTTTGATGCAAGTACGCTTGCGCCTGGTGTTTATATTATCAAAAATGCCTTGGGCGAAATCAGACGATTGGTGGTGCACTAATACCAAACCGATAACCGCGTGTATGATACTTGAATGTCTCTGTGTTGTAAGTTCGTTCAATATACTGCACGCGGTTTTTATAATCTATTAATAAAACAGTAGAACAACGTGTGCCATAGCCCGTTGTTTTTATAAATCGAGCCGATAAAGCCCGTTCACGCTCACGGCCAATGCCGGTATCGGGTAAATCGTGATCATCAGCCACGTGTTCATCGGCTAACATTGCAAACAAATCTTCAGGTATAAAACTATGCTGAATTATTTTGGCAAAACTCTCCTTACCGGTTTCCACTTTAGGCCACGGTGTGTTTAATAAGTGGTTACTTAAACCATGAATTCCTGGTTCAAGCTTCTGAATTCCATCGGTGTAGTTAGATGTGTACCACCATTGGTCCACATCGGCTACAAGTAAATTAAAGCCATTGTAAAGCTTTGCTTTTGTTTTAACATCGTTCAGATACGGTTCGGCTGATTGGTCGCCAATCAAAAAATCGGATACAAGTTTTCCGCGCGAAGGTGCCTGTTGTTTTATATTGGCTGGATCGCGATAGTTGGTAACAAGGGCGATTTTCCCATTTGTATGCATGGCCATCCAGGTGCCAGCTGCTTCCAGATCGCGCCCACCCAAAACAGAAGGCTGATCGGTCCAAAATGCAGCCGGAGAAGTTTTGCGTGCATAAAACTCATCGCGATTGGCAGCAACTATTACTTTAAAATCGGTATTATGATTTAATGCTAAAAAAACGAGGCACACAATTGATTTATATTTTCAGGTGCTTAGATAGTCCAAACGGTTATATAAAACAACATAATTCTATACAATGAAATCACTTCTCTGAACGCGTAAAATAGGATTATTGCTTTGGGAATGGCCCAATACCATTTGTGATTATAGAATATGCGTTGCGCACGTATTAAAAAGTACAATACTAATCCATACACCGGTACGGAAAACACACGATCAGTCAGTAAACTGTTCCAGTTCCACCCTACCCAACTGGCCATGCGCACCAACAGCAGGCCAATAGCCGGAAGCAAAAGCATGTTTATCAAAAGATGAAAGCTGTAGAACTCCATTGAAATAAGAAGATGATCGAAAAAATAATTCTTTTTTGAAAAGTTAATAACCAGGTGAGTAACAGCCATTACCAATACCAGTACTATCAATAGAAGTTTGGATAAGTTTGTGGATTGTGCCCGATACTTCTCTTCAAATTCTTCTATTGAAATCTGGCGAGTGCTAACTTCTTTTTCTACAATTGCTTTTGCCCGAACGCTGTGTTCACCCATCAGATTAGTTTGCGAAAACAAGGTTGAATTAAACGAATCAAAAATCGGAAACAAGAAATAAAAAAAGTTGGCTACAAAAAATAAGGAAATCATTTTCATGTAAGGCACGCGCAGGCCATCAGCAATATTCCGCGAAAGCTGACCCGGCCGGGTTACCAGCAACTTCAAACTTGTAATAAACTTTCCGTCCAGAAAGGTGAAGGCATTCAGTAGATTATCAAGAAATGCAAGAAATGATCGTTCACTGGGTTCAATTACTTTCTCACCACAAATATTACAGTATCGGCCTTTAAACATGTTGTTGCAGCACCTGCAAGTCCGCGATTCTTCGTAATCGAATGTATCGGGTTTCTTTTTAAAGAATGAAAAAGGCATTTACCAAATTAATCAAATAACTCCAGTTGCGAAGGCAGCAGTTGAAAAGATTTTCGATGATACGGTGTAATACCCAATGCACGAATACCCTCGCGATGTTCATCGGTTGGGTAACCCACATTAGTTTGCCATCCATAACCAGGATATTGATCGGCCAGTTTACTCATCAATTCATCGCGGTAATTTTTAGCCAACACCGAAGCAGCAGCAATTGAAAGGTAAGCGCCATCGCCCTTTATAATACACTCGAACGGCACTTCGTTATACGGCTTAAACCGATTGCCATCAATTAATAAAAATTGTGGTCTCACTTTAAGTTGATCAAGCGCCAGGTGCATCGCCTTAAAGGATGCATTTAAAATATTGATGGAATCAATCTCTTCATTGCTTACCTCAGCAATAGCCCAGGCCAGGGCATCGCGGGTAATATCGGCCTGAAGTGTTTGCCGATCATCTTTGCTAAGTTGTTTGGAATCGTTCAGTAATTGGTGCTGATAATTCTTCGGCAAAATTACAGCCGCTGCTACCACCGGCCCCGCCAGGCAACCGCGCCCCACTTCATCGCAACCGGCTTCAATCAGATCAGGAGTAAAAGCAGAAATCAGCATTCAATTCAAAATTCTAAATTCAGCTTATAAAATTCAAAGTAATCCATCATTTATAATGAAATAATTTTTGAATCTTGAACACGAATAATTTTGAATAGAAAAAATGAATCCGTGGAAAACCTTATCGGCAACTGAAAAATATGACAACCGATGGATAAACGTAACTGAATACCAGGTGATAAACCCCGGTGGCGGCAAGGGCATTTATGGTAAAGTTCATTTTAAAAACAAGGCCATTGGCGTGGTGCCCATAGATGCTGAAGGAAACACGTGGTTGGTGGGGCAGTGGCGCTATACACTAAATGAATGGAGTTGGGAAATACCAGAAGGTGGCGGTCCACTGAATGAAGATCCATTGGAAGCAGCCAAACGCGAACTTCAGGAAGAAACCGGATTGGTAGCCACAACCTGGACGATGATTCAACGCACACATTTGTCAAACTCGGTAAGCGATGAAGAGGGGTTTCTATTTTTAGCCGAAGGTTTAACACAGGAAAAAAATAACCTGGAAGAAACCGAAGCCGATCTTAAAGTTTGGAAACTTCCATTCAAAGAAGCCTACCAACTGGTTTTGGACGGAAAAATTACCGACAGCCTGAGTGTAATGGGAATTTTAAAAGCATCGCTATTACTTAAACTAAATTGATATGACATCGCGTAGAAACTTTATCAAAACATCGGCCGCAGCCGGATTAGGTTTTTCTATTCTGCCATCCGGCATCTTATCTGCAAAAGATAGAGCTACCAAAGTAAAAGTAGGGTTTATTGGTGTGGGTTTGCGTGGGCAAAATCATCTGGAGTTGGCGTTGAAGCGTACCGATACCGAAGTAGTTGCCATTTGCGATGTGCAACAGCGTATGATTGATATGAGCCTTGCATTGGTTACTAAATCGGGTAAACCGAAACCGCAGGTTATTATGGATGGACCACATGGATACAAAAAACTATTGGAGAATAAAGACATTGATGCAGTTATTATTTCCACTCCGTGGGAATGGCATACCGTAATGTGCTTAGATGCCATGAATGCAAAAAAATATGTAGGATGCGAAGTAATTACCGGAATGACCGTGGAAGAATGCTGGCAACTGGTACACACCAGCGAGCGCACAGGCATGCCGTTAATGATGTTGGAGAACGTTTGTTACAGACGCGATGTAATGGCCGTATTAAATATGGTGCGCCAAAATGTATTTGGTGAGTTGGTTCATCTTCAAGGTGGCTATCAGCACGATTTACGCGAAGTAAAATTTAATGATGGCAAAAATCCATACGGTGGTGGTGCTGAGTTTGGCGAAAAAGGGTTTTCAGAAGCGCAATGGCGTACCAACCATTCAGTTTACCGCGATGGCGACTTGTATCCAACACATGGCATTGGGCCGGTGGCGATGATGATTGATATCAACCGCGGCAATCGCTTTACGCAATTGGTTTCGTATTCTACAAAAGCAAAAGGTTTGCACGAGCATGTAGTAAAACTGGGTGGGGCCGAGCATCCCAATGCAAAAGTAAATTTCAAATTGGGCGATGTGGTTACTACCATGATCAGTACAACCAACAAAGAAACTATACTGCTTCAACACGATACAAATTTGCCTCGCCCCTATTCTTTGGGGTTCCGTGTGCAAGGCACAAAGGGTATTTGGATGGATGTGAATAAATCTATTTATATAGAAGGACAAAGTCCCAAACCCCATCAATGGGAAGATGCAAAAGCGTGGTTGGAAAAATACGATCACCCGCTCTGGAAAAAATATGGCAACGATGCCAGCGGTGCCGGGCACGGGGGTATGGATTGGTTTGTGTTGCATGCCTTTATTGAATCAGTAAAACGAAAAACCAACACCCCGCAAGATGTATATGATGCGGTAACGTGGAGCGCCATTACTCCCCTTTCAGAATCTTCCATACAATTAGGCGGAGAAAGTGTGGAGTTTCCGGATTTTACGCAAGGCAAATGGATGCAACGAAAAAATACGTTTGCCTTAACGGATGATTATTAATGTTAACGCAGATTACCAAGCGCTTAACGGATAGAGGGCGCTTGGTTTAACACTAAAAATCTCAGCAAACGATTGAACTGAGTTCTGTAGCGGATAATCTTACACGTACGCAACCAACCTCAATAGCAAGCCGTATCTTTGCATTGAAAATAAAATTATGAACATCATTCAAGTACTTGGGTTGGCTGCGGGATCATGCACGACTATCGCTTTTTTGCCGCAAGTAATTAAAACCTGGAAGAGTGGCTCAGCCAAAGATCTTTCATTAGGCATGTTTTCCTTCTTCTGCTTTGGTGTATTGTTATGGTTAATCTACGGAATCGTCATTCGCGATATACCGGTAATAGTAGCCAACCTGCTTACATTAGTGCTGGCTTCATCGCTATTGTATTTCAAATTGCGATTTAAGGAGTAAAAGTTTACTCTTGCACCAACGTTAATACTACCCTGCGATTATCGGCACGCTGTGCATCCGTTAGATTTTCATTGAGCGGCTCGCGCATTCCTTTTCCTTCGCTTTTTATGCGATTAGGATTTATGCCTGCTTTTATCAGTTCATGCTTCACAGCATCCGCGCGTCTTTGCGATAATCGCAGGTTAAACTTATCGCTGCCGATATTATCGGTATGGCCCTCAATTATAAGATTTAATGATTCGTTTTGCTGCAGGGTACGAGCAAGATTTTTTAAAAAGTCTTCCGCCTCCTCATCCAGATCAGCCGAATTAAATTCAAAATTGAAGTGGAGTACTTTCCGTTCAACCACCATGGGCTGTTGTGCAAAAGGACCAACATTAACCGCAGGTTTAGGTGTAAGCTGCGTTATTGAATCCATTCCTGCAGTTGATTGTTTGGTTGAATCAACCGGAGGAACAACAGCTTTGATTGAATCTGCTACCGTAATGTTTGATTTTACAACAGGCTGCTTCACGGCTGCTTTTTTCTTTGCAATTTCTTCTAATCTCTTTTCGCGCATTTTCTGATACCGCGTTTTTACCGGCTTACGAATCTGAAGTCCTATTTCCAGTGCTCCCTGATTGGAAGGATTGTTACCGAACACCGGAAAATCATAAGTAGCTCCTACTGAAATTGTTTCGCGATGCAGCTGAACACCTATAATCCCAGAACGGCCCGGAACCACTTTTGTAATCACATCAACCCGATCGCCAATCGTGCGCGGATCACCATTCAACTCCCACTGAACGCGAGCCCCAATATTTGCTGAAACATTACCGGCCGAAAGTGTAATAAGTCCCTCCGGAAAAATACTCAGATTTTCAACCGAATATAATTTGAAACCTGCATTAGCCACCATCGTAATGGGTGTTTGGTACTGAACATCAGTAAATGAACTAACCGGTTTGTTAAGATCAAAAATGGAAATACCGATGTAGTGTATAGGCAAACCTTTTCGATTGAGTTGTTGCCATTGAAGGCCCATGTTAAAGGTTACATGACTTCCTCTGAATTGTGAAAAGTTTTCTCCAGAAAAAGCAAATCGATCAAATCCACGATCCGGAACATATTGTGAGCCTGTTGTAAATCCATCCAGTTTTACCGATCTGCTCTGAAATAAAACGGATGTTCCGAACGAAAGTGTTTGAAGGTGACCAACCGAAAGGTGTACCGCATAACTCAACGCTGCTTCCTGTACCTGAAACACTCCGGCTGTACGATCACTATGAAGTAAAATTCCGAAGCCCGACCACGGTTTACCGGTACTGGGGTTTAGTAATGGGTAAGAGCCCGAAAGGAAATCACTTTGAATGTTAAAATCGCTGCCTGTATTTTGTGTTCGATGCAAGAATGTTGCCACTGCATAGTTTGTATTACCAGCCAGTGCCGGGTTTACTCGTAAGCCTGTAAAATTATATTGCGAATACTGAAAGTATTGTGCAGCGGCTTTTTCGACAATAGAAAAAAGAAGCAGGAAGGCAACAATCCGGATCACGCAGTTATCGCATTAAAAAAACTGAACCACTTTTATTGCCATTCAACAGTACCAATTCACCATTTGGCAGTATCCCCTCTACTCGCCAAAAGTACATGCCCGTTGGTTGTGCATTTCCATTGGTGCTTCCGTTCCAGCCCGATGCAATTGCTTCCGAAAGATTATCGGTTTGATAAACTACTGCTCCCTCGCGATTAAAAATTCTAAATCGGAAAGACGATGCTTGTGTTAATCCGTAAACTATCAATACATCGTTATTACCATCGCTGTTGGGCGTAAATAAATCAGGTATAAATCCGGTTTGTTGTACTTCCACAAAAATGCTTCCCGTGTTTTTGCAGCCAATCGAATCCATAACTTCAATAAAATACTGCGTGGATTGGGCCGGACTTGCCATTGGATTCGGAATTGTAACATCCGATAATCCTGTTGGTGGGGTCCATTGAATAAGCTCGGCATTTGTAGAAACATTGAACTGAACGGATTCGCCTCGCTGAATATTAAATTGTGTTGTATTCATACTCAGTTCCGGTTTACTCAACTTGATATCAAATGAATTATTTAATTGACAGCCTCCCGCACTTGCTTGCACCTGAATAAGCTGGGGTTGTGTTATCAACACCGAGATAGAATCCTGGTCAGCAATAATTGGATTAGTTGACCACCTGATCGAATTCCAACCTGGTGCAATACCAAGTTTAATTGTGCTGCCCGCACAAGCATAGATGGTTTTGTTTTCTGATTGATTGCCATCGTTTACATTGATTAGCCATGCCTTGTGCTTTGAACAATCGGTGCCTTGTGGAATAAATGAAAAAACTGTATCTGATTCAATGGGAACATACGAGTAGGTATCAGATACACCAAGAAAGCCTCGCGAAAGTGAAAACCAATAGGCTACACCTTCGCTTTTTAATTCAACTTCATTTCCCTTACAAGCTTGTACCGTTTCGCGCGTTAAGTCAAAACACGGAAGTACACCTCCTGTGCAAACGTCATAACTTCCGTTAAATGCATTGTCCACTGTTTGTACCAGGTAATAGTAACGATTATCAGTAAGGCCCTCAATTATTTTGTGGTTGTTGGTATAAACATTTCCATGTTCAACAATTGTCCTTCTACCGTGATTTCGACTAAAAGATGGAGATATAAGCGTCTCAGAATTTGTTCCCAACCACACATCGTAAGTAAGTGAAGCAGTTGCTGTACTCGCATCCCTGGCAGGTGCCCAATAAATGAAGGTTCGGTTGAAGGTAGAAATGGCAAATGAAAACGAAGAGCCTGTAGGGCGTGTGTCTTTTGCTTCCAGCGTATTTCTAAAAACTTTAAGCCAGGTTCCATCAGCAGAATCCAGTACTTGCAAAAAATCCAGATTACCATCGCGGTCAAAATCACCCGGCTGTATGAATACCACACCGGCCGTATCCAGTTTAATTGTATCTGTTGCCGTTAGAATGTGATTAATCTTCTTATTGTTCAGGTTTCCAAAAATCCATTGATCGGTTAACCCATCGGCATCGGAATTTCCACTAAATAATTGTACCGGTATGATACTCCCAGCTTCCGTGTCGAATTTCAATTCACCCGCTTGGTTCAACCATTTAACATAGATCGAATTTCCTGATTCATTAAAGCCAATAGCCCATAAATCGAAGAACCCATCAGCATTAAAATCAAGTAGTGATAACTTTCCGTTTACGGGCGACTCAAGCGAGGTTTTTGTAAACTGAAACCGACCTTTATTTTTCCATTGCTGCAGAACCGGTTGACCATCAGAGTTAGTGCCTGATACTATAATATCTGTAAAATTGTCCTGATTCAAATCAAATAATTTGAAGTCGGTAACGGAAATACCGGTAGTATCCGATCGCAACTTAAACTGCCCAGCCACGCGTTCATAAATGCGTATGTGCGGTTCATTCAAAACAATTTCAAATGTGATCAACTCCAGCACCCCATCGCGATTCAAATCACCGGTTATTGCATTTAGAATTTGAGTTGGCAGATTTATCTCAGATGTTGTAAAAGTGAAATCGCCTCGACTCAGAAAGCTTTTCACTTTATTGCCCGTTGCTGCAAGCAGGTCTATCTGGTTATCGTTATTAACATCTGTTAAAAGAAATCTCCCTTCGGAAATTCCCGCATTCAATGATAATCGTTCAAATAGATTCACCCCTGCTTCATTTTCGAGTGTGATAATCTTAACATCACCGGCTTGATTCTTACCGGTTACTACAACATCCAGTAGTGTGTCGCTGTTTAAGCTTACCCAGGCTGCCTGGCTTACTTCCAGCTTTTCACTTAGTTTGATTTTGGTAAGTTGCTTAAACTGTTGTGCATGAAGTGCAACACTCCCAAACAACAAACTGAAGATAATTGCGTGTCTCATTCTTGTTTACGTTTAAGTAACTGGAATGTAAGTGGAACCGACACGCGTGCAGGAACCGGTTTGCCATTAAAAGAAGCCGGCAACCATGGTTGCATATTTTCTATAACGCGAATCGCTTCGGTATCACATGCTTTTTCAAGCGATTGTTGAACTTGTATCTGTTCCGGTTTACCCGATACATTAATCACAAAATCAATTACCACTACTCCTTGTATTGAATCGCGAAGTGCACTTTCCGGATACTGAAGCTCTTGCTTAAAATAAGCATATAATTTTTCATAACCACCGGCCGGCTCGGCTTGCTTATAACCTACCGACTTTGGTTTCTCTTCATTAGAAGTTTTTACTTCTGGCTTCCTAACTTTCTTCTTTGGTAAAGGTGGCGTTTCCATAACAACAGCCTGCATCGAATCAACTAAAATGGTCGGCTCGGGCTTACTTACTTCCGGCATGTTCGGTATAAACTCCTGCTCAATCTTTACACTTTCCGATACAGTTTCGGGTTTGTTCTTCCACCAAAGCGAAACAATCAGAACTGCCACAACAAAAGCACCACCAGCATAATAAACCCATTTGCCGGAATGGGTGCGAGCCTGTTTGATAATCGAATCAAAGTTTTGATAGACTTCAATTTCATCATCCGTTAAAGTTTGTTTCATAATTTGTATCCTCCGTTTCATCGCTGCACAAATAATTTTTTCATTTTATCAAGAACCCGGTATGTACGCACCTTGGCGTTATTCTCTGTTAATTCCAATATCTCAGCTATTTCTTTAAAAGGTCGCGCTTCAAAAAACCGTAATTCAATAAGTTGCAATTCAGCTTCCGTTAATAATTCAAGAATTTGAGGAAGCCGCTGATGCCATTCTTCAATTGTTTGATCGGATGTTAGTTCATCCACCAGGTTAACCAATGCCGACTCTTCAATTACTACATGCCTAACACGTTTACTCTTGCGGAAGTAATCCATGCACTGGTTGGAAGCAATTCTGTAAAGCCAGGATGCAAATGGGGCCCCTCTGAATTGATATTTAGCCAAATTGGTGAGTGCACTTAAAAAGACCTGCTGGGTAAGATCGGCCGTAAGTTCTTTATCACCCACGCGTTTAAAAACATACCGGAATATTTCTTTAAAGTACTTGTTGTACAGTGGCCTGAATTGTTCAGGATCATTCACGGCCTTGCGAATAAGTACCGCTTCCTGTTCAATATCTGGCTTCCTGCTTAAACTCTTTGTATCTACCATTTTCTAACTGCTATATCAAGAATGGGGTTACGCTAAAAAGATACAGATTAATGCACAAAAAATTATCAATCAATCCATGTGGCTGGGTAAGTAATTGTTGAAATCTGTCATTTTCAACTAAAATGGATTGTAATATTTGAAGATAAACTGTACCTTACTTTAGTCTTAAAGCAGCATTCAAAATGAAATCACGCAGACAATTTTTGCAACAACTTTCAGCAGCGGTTGCGCTACCCACACTTGCCGGTTGGTCGTATCCCGAAACAATCCCGCAAGGCCCCGTACTAAAAGTTGCCATTATGGGCTTGGGCAGTTACGGCACACGTGTAGCCGAAGCTATGTTAAGTTGCAAACGTGCAAAACTTACCGGAGTGATTAGCGGCACGCCATCCAAAATAAAAACCTGGCAAGCCAAATATGGTATTGCTGATAAGAATTGTTACAACTACGAAAACTTCGATCAGATAAAGAACAATCCGGATATTGATGCGGTGTACATTATTACGCCCAACGCCTTGCATCACAATCAGGCTTTGCGTGTAGCCCAGGCCGGCAAACATGTTATTTGTGAAAAACCTATGGCATTGAATGCGATAGAAGCCCTCGAGATGGTGAATGCCTGTAAGCAAGCGAATGTAAAACTGTTAATTGGGTATAGGATGCACTTTGAAGCAAACACATTAGAAGTAGTGCGAATGCGCAAAGCGGGTGAGTTCGGGAGGCCATTGTTCTTTCAAGGGTTAAGTGGTTTTCGAATTGGGGATCCCGGCCAGTGGCGACTCACAAAAAATCTTGCAGGCGGTGGCGCCATGATGGACATTGGGATTTATTCAATCAATGGTTCGCGGTACATGTTGGGTGAGGAACCTGTTTGGGTTACAGCACAGGAAACCAAAACCGATCCACAAAAATTTAAAGAAGGTGTGGACGAAACCATTCAGTTTCAATTAGGCTTTGCCAGTGGTGCAGTGGCCTCTTGTCTTTCAACCTACAGCATGAATAACTTAGATAAATTCTTTTTGAACGGTGAAAAAGGATTTGCCGAATTACAACCTTCAACAGGATACGGGCCTATACAAGGTCGTACACACCGCGGTGTACTTACCTTACCGCATGTTACCCATCAAACCACGCAAATGGATGAAATGGCTCAGATCATTTTCGATAATAAAAAACCAGAAGTGCCAGTAGATGGTGAAGAAGGCTTGAAGGATATGAAAATAATTGATGCCATTTACCTGGCCGTTAAAACCGGGAAGCGCATTGAGTTGAAACTTTGAGCTATGACAATTGTCCCCAGCAACGCTCCAATAATTTCTGCGTTGCCAGGATTCCATCCGGTTCAGCCATATCAAAACCTTCAAACTCAATACCTACGTACCCATCAAACCCAGAATCCTTCACCAACTTTAACAAGCGCAGATAATCAATCCGCGTTTCATTTCCATCAGCATCAAATGCATACGACTTTGCACTCACGCCTTTCGCATAAGGCAGCAAATCGGCTACACCCTGATAGCGATCATATACCTTGGCACATTCAATCTGGGTTGTTCCCCACTTGGCACTCAGGCACCAATTTCCAAAATCCGGTAAGGTACCACAATTAGGTTTACCCGATTGCTTGATTACTTCCGCTACCCATTTACCATCGCTACTGAATAAACCATGATTCTCAATCAACACGTTCAGATTAAGGGGCGCAGCATATTCTCCCAACCGTTGCATCGAATCAATCATTGCTTTCTGCACTTCTTCGCGGGTGCCTTCGCCAAATGCATTTACGCGAACAGAATGGCAACCCAATAAGTTAGCCGCATTCAACCATTTATAATGGTTCTCGATGGCTGTTGTACGCGTGGCTGCATCCGGATTTCCCAAATCACCTTCTTCATCAATCATGATCAAAAGACTTTTTACACCTTCATTATCAGCTTTGTGCTTCATATCGTTCCAGAATTTTTCATCGGTTGCCTTATCTCGATAAAAACCGTTTACATATTCAACTGCGCTAATGTTATACTGGCGTGCAATTGCAGCAAAGTCGGCTGGATTTAATTCAGCTTTTTCAAAGGCGCGGTGTAACGACCATTGTGCAAGCGATATGTTAAGGCCTGAACTCAACGCTTCTTTCTTTTCAGGCTTACAAGATAGAAGATTAAGCGCTGGAACGTACAACGCTCCTGCGGCCAGTGTTTTTACAAAATGTCTGCGCGACTGCATAGTAGTAAAGGTTAGTGTTTACTAAAGTAGAAATTTTAAAACGAGTAGCAACAACCGTTTGGCAAACCTGCCTGAAACTTTTTAAATAAAATGCCAGTCACTATTGCGAAATCAATTGGTTGCACATATATTTGCAACCGAACGGTTTCTTAAAACGAATCAACACCATGCGCAGAGATATTTTTCAAGCCATAGCCGACCCATCGAGGCGCGCTATTATTGCTCTTATTGCTTTGCAGGCCATGACGCCCAATGCCATTGCAGAGCATTTTGATACATCGCGGCAAGCGGTATCCAAACATTTACGCATTCTTACCGAATGCGAATTGGTAAAACCAGAACAACGCGGTCGCGAGATTTATTACCAACTTGAAATCAATAAAATGAAAGAAATTGATAAATGGCTTGACCAGTTTCGTAAAATCTGGGAAAAGCGCTTCACACAATTAGATACATTATTATCCACCCTAAAAAAACCAAAGAAATGAACACAAACCTGCTATTCGACTTTACCGTAAACAAAGAAACCCGAACCATTCATGTAAAACGTGAGTTTGCTGCTGAAGTACCCCTTGTATGGAAAGCCTGGACTACTGCCGAACTGTTAGACCAATGGTGGGCGCCACTTCCTTATCGTAACAAAACCAAATCGTTGGAGCTACGGGCTGGTGGCGCGTGGCTATACTCCATGATTAGTCCTGAAAACGAAACGCATTGGTGCCGTTTTGACTACGTAAAAGTTGAAACCGAAAAAAGATATAGTGGGTTGGATGCCTTTTGCGATGAAGCCGGAACACTCAACCCCGATTTTTCGAGAATGCATTGGGAAAATATTTTCAGCAATTCCAAAAGCGGCACTGTAGTAAACATTACGATAACCGTTGATACCTTGGAAACACTTGAGAAAATAATGGCGATGGGATTCAAGGAAGGTTTTACCATGGGCTTGAATCAATTGGAAAGTTTATTGCCTACGCTTAAAAGATAACAATATGGCTACTAAAATTGCACAAGAGATTCTGGAATACAATGCTTCTAAAGAAGCTAATGACAAAGCCATTTGTGAAGTGTTGGCGCACGAAATTTCCAAGCACCTGCCGGAAGCCGAAAACAAAATCTGGCATGCACACCCGGTTTGGTTTTTAAATGGCAACCCGATAACCGGCTACGATAAACTGAAGGCTGGTGTTCGCCTGATGTTTTGGAGTGGTGCCGATTTTGAAGAAGAAGGTTTAAATCAAGTAGGTAAAAAGTTTAAAGATGCATCCATCTTATTTACTTCGGTTGATGAAATCAATTTGAAAGACCTGAAACGCTGGCTTACCAAAGCAAGAGCCATTCAATGGGATTATAAAAACATTGTAAAACGAAAAGGTAAGTTGATCCGGTTGAAATAAGACTTGTACAATTTCAACCAAAAACTCTATCTTCCATTTACAAACCTCTACAAATGAAAAAAGACAAAATCATCTATTGGGTAAGCACCGTCCTTTTTGCAGGGTTCATGTTACTCTCAGCTATACCAAACATTATAGTGGATCAAAACTCGTTGGATTTTATTCACGGCCAGTTGGGCTACCCCGAATATTTTATCCGGTTTATAGGAATTGGTAAAGCAATTGGAAGCATTGCCATATTAATTCCAGGCCTTGGTCGTGTAAAAGACTGGGCTTATGCCGGACTTGTTTTTGATCTGGCAGCAGCCGTTTATTCCCTGCTGGCCATTGGCTCACCGGTAACAGATGTGCTACTCTTTCCGGTTTTCTTTTTAGTGGGTGGAATTTCCTACTATTACCATCTTAAACAGAGTAAAGCGATTACCTGATAAAGAATGCTTTATAGTAACCACTGATTTGTGAAATCGTATTTTATGTGTTTGGAAATCTAACATCCGGTGTTCGCAAATCATTCACCCACTAAAAAAGCCTCGAAATAAATTCTGAGGCTTTTTTGTTGTGATCCCGCTGGGACTCGAACCCAGGACCCATACATTAAAAGTGTATTGCTCTACCGACTGAGCTACGAGATCGAACCTTACGTTTTTTACCTATTTTTGAGGCGCTTCCGTAATTGAGGGCACAAAGGTAACAGGATATGAAAAATATACAAACCGGCTTTTTAAAAATTCTTGGCATTGTGGTGTTGATTATGACTGTGGTTTGTGGCTACACCCAAACACCTGCCAGCTTACTCCAGCAGGCTGATTCTTTGTATGCTAAAAAACAATTTACTCAATCGTTCGAGTTGTATAACCGTATTCACAAAGCCGGCCAATACTCGCCTGCTATGTTTTTAAGAATGGCCTTCATTCAAGAGGGGTTAAATAAACCAGGCCTGGCGCTGTACTACCTAAACTTATACTATCTGGCGAGTGGCGATGCTCAAACACTAATCAAAATGGACGAACTGGCTGCTAAAAATGGGTTGTCAGGTTATGAAAACACTCAAATAAATCAGGTGCGCGAAATAATAAATCGATATCGGCTGCACATGACCGGTGCCATTGCTTCATTCATTATTTTAGTTATGGCTGTTGCCCTGTATCAACACAAAAAAGGTAACAAACCGATGGTAGCCCCGGTATTAACACTGGTTGCCCTTGTATTTTTGGGGTTGTTTGTAAACTTTTCTCAACCTGACCCAACTGTAATAATTACCGGTGCCAACACACTTGTTATGAGTGGGCCTTCGGCAGGTGCTTCTGCTGTTGGATTGCTAAAAGAGGGTAATAAAGTTCGCGTTAAAAATAAAGAAGATGTGTGGTTAAAAGTTGTTTGGGCCGATCAATACGTTTATGTGCGCGAGTCGCAAGTACAAGAAATAACACTCTAACTTTAGTGCCTTGGCTGGGTGCATCAAGCCCACTTAAAATAATGTAAACAACACTTTACTTGGTGTAGCTTACACTTTGCACAGAAATCAAGAACAATTTAAGCCGGCCGGGCGTACCTTGTAGTAAATTTTTGTGTATGACTGTACGCATTGTTTTAGTAAGTGTGCTGGTGTGGGGTTGTAATAAAAGCCACAATGTGGTAAAACCACAGGTTAAGCCATTAATGGAAGCTGTGTATGCATCCGGATTCGTGGTTTCCGATCAGGAATATCAGGTGTATTCGCAAGCAGACGGGACATTAGCCGAGGTTTTGGTGCGCGAAGGGGAAGCGGTTAAAAAAGGGGATGCCATACTTAAAATAAAAAGTATTGCATCTTCGGCCCGGTACCATCAGGCGCTCGAAACCTATCAACAAGCCTTGCGTAACAAAATTCCAGTATTGTCTGAACTAACTGCCTTTGTTCAAAGCGCCCAGTCCAAAATGCAACTCGATTCGGTAAACCTGGTTCGATTCAGCAACCTGTTGAAAGCTAACGCCACCACACGGGTAGAATTCGATCGTGCCGAGTTGCAATATAAAAATTCGCGCAACGATTTTGAGGCCGCTAAAAGCAGATTAACCAAGGCACAAACCGACTTGGAAACAAATGCAAAAAATGCATACAACCAATTGCAGATTGCTGAAGAAGAATCAGGTAACTATACCGTGCGCAGCGATATTGATGGTGTTGTACTAAAAATAATGAAAGAGCAGGGTGAGTTGCTTCGCAGAAGCGAAGCTGTAGCCGTGATAGGCAAGCCGGCTGCCTTTTACCTGAAACTTACGATAGATGAATTGGATGTACAGCGCGTTAAAGTCGGGCAACCAGCGCTCATTAAAATTGATGCTCTTTCGGATAAAATTGTGAAAGGAAAGATTACAAAAGTTTATCCGCTGGTAGATACACGCCAGCAATCACTTCGGGTAGATGTTGCGTTTGAAGAAAATTTATCCGAGCTCATTTCAGGTATGGCGACCGAAGTAAACATAATGGTTCAACAAAAGGAAACGGCATTGGTTATTCCCAAACAATTATTACTGCCAGGCGATTCGCTTTGGATTCTACAAGATAACAAAAAACAAAAAATAAAAATTATACGTGGCATTGAAACCCTGGATGAAGTTGAAATAACTTCAGGTATTACTCAGGAAAGTATTCTGATAAACTAATTATGAGTGCCCGACTTTCATCGCTAACACTCTCGTTTACCATTGCACGCGTGCATTTGTTTAGCAAGCCCAAACAAACCATTATTGCCATGCTGGGGGTAACATTTGGCATCGGAATGTTCATTGCGCTGGTTGGACTAATGACTGGCCTAAATGACTTTACAGAGGAAATAACCATGACCTCTTCACCCGACATTCACATTTATCATGACATTACCGAAGCTCGCCCCAGTATTCTGGAAGTTGTAAATCCAACCGGCATTAATTTAGTACATAATCAAAAACCAAAAAATGAAACAGCCAAATTGCGTGGTGCTGCCCGCATGATTGAAATATTGCGGCAAGATTCACGCATACAAGGGGTTGCCCCAATGATAACCTCGCAGGTATTTTTTAACTATGGCCCCACACAACTAAACGGACAAATACAAGGCGTTGAAATTCTGGAAGAGGATAAATTATTTGACCTTAAAGCCAAAATGAAAGATGGCCGCCTGGAAGACTTACTGGCATTTCATGAAGGTATAATTATTGGCAGTGGGCTTGCCCGAAAACTAAATGTAAAAAAGGGCGATCGCGTAGTGATTACCACACCGCAAGGATTTACCCGAACGCTTAAAATAGTAGGGATTTTCCAAATCGGTATTGGTGCGGTAGATAACGTAAGAAGTTATGCAAACATGAGCATGGTACAAACTATTCTACAACAAGATAAATCTTTCATTACCGACATAAACATTAAACTAAACGATCGACATCAAGCCAAAATTGTGGCGACTGAATTGCAGAAAAACTTTACCTACAAAGCCGAAGATTGGGAAACAGCCAACGCTACCTTTATAACCGGAGTTACCATTCGTAACATTATTACGTATGCCGTTAGCTTTACGCTACTGATAGTGGCCGGGTTTGGTATTTATAATATTTTAAACATGACCATCTATAACAAAATGAAAGATATAGCCATTTTAAAAGCAATGGGTTTTGCCGGTAAAGATGTTAGAAGCATTTTTATGATTCAATCGCTGGTAATTGGGTTGTTGGGTGGATTACTCGGCCTGTTAGTAGGGTTTACATTGTCATCATTAATTGCACAAGCACCTTTTGATGGTGGCGATGTAATCAGCCTGGATCATTTTCCGGTAAACTTTAACCCGAAATATTACCTGACAGGAATTGTATTTGGTATTACTACTACAGCTATTGCTGGTTACATGCCTTCGCGCAAAGCGGCCAAGGTTGATCCTATTGAAATTTTACGTGGCCAATGAGCACAGTATTACAGGCACAGGGTATAACCAAGTATTTTTACGATCCTGAAAAATTTCAGGTATTAAAAAATATTGAGTTAAATGTAGAGCGGGGTCAGTTTCTTTCATTAGTTGGAAAATCAGGCTGCGGAAAGTCAACCTTAATGTATGTGCTTTCAACCATGGATACCGATTACGAAGGGCGCTTACAAATTGCAGGCGAATTGTTAACCGGCAAGTCGCAAAACGAACTGGCTAAATTCCGAAACCGGCACATTGGCTTTGTATTTCAATTTCACTATTTGCTGCCCGAGTTTACGGTATTGCAAAATGTAATGATACCGGCCCTGAAGCTGGGCGATTTAACAACAGCCGAAATTGAACACCGTGCTATTGAAAAGTTGCACTTGTTGGGTATGGCCGAACATGCCCGAAAAAAAACCAATAAGTTATCGGGTGGCCAGCAACAACGTGTTGCCATTGCACGGGCATTAATTAACAACCCGGATATTCTGATGGGTGATGAACCCACGGGCAATCTGGATTCGCACAACTCCAATATCGTTTTTGATATTTTCAGAGAGCTAACCACGGTACACAAACAAACCATTATAGCCGTAACACACGATGAAGAATTTGCCCGAAGAACAGATCGGGTAGTAGAAATGAGTGATGGAAAAATACTTGCCTAACCTATTAATAAATAGGGGTAAAATGTTTATTGGATGTCTTCATTTCAAATTCTATACAGGTATGACCTCCGCAAACTCACAATCCACGCACCTGCAATATGTTTTATTGTTTCAGGTGGCACAACATAATTGGTTTCTTGTGCAGCAGGAAGAACTAAAGAAAAAAAGAACAGTATCAAAAAACCAGCATAAGCACAAGGTGTAAATGAAACTTTTCGGATATAAGAGCATTCGTCAACTGCGCAATATTTACGGAGTTATCCTGGGCATTAGTACCATACTCGCACTTATCCGTTATTTTAAGTTTCCAGAATTTAGTTTCTCATGGCCTTTGAATCTTGTTATTGTTTTGGCCGGTATCCTGTTTATCTGGGAATCGTTACGATTAATTGATTTAAGTTTAAACCGATACTACCCCTACGAACGAAATCTGGTGGTACGCATTGTGCTACAACTTGGTATAGGCGTAATCTTTGGCTTAAGTATTCGGGCCTTAATCTATTATTTTGGCGAGCCTCACTTTCCTTTACCCCTGGATAAACTTTTTTTAGCAACAACGTGGGTAGTTTACGCGCTATTGCCGGCCGGCATAAACCTTGTTTTTTTTACTCAATACTTCATAAGTAAATGGAAAGAAGAACTATTAAAAGCCGAACGGCTTGAAAAAGAAAAAGCACAGGTACAATTCGATAATTTGAAAAATCAACTTAACCCGCATTTTTTATTTAATGTGCTGGCATCGTTGCACAGTTTGATTTTAGAAAATCAACAACTCGCCTCGCGGTTTTTACAACATCTTTCGAAAGTATATCGGTACGTGCTGCAACATAAAGAACATAACCTGGTAGCATTGCAAACGGAGTTAGACTTTATTCAAAACTATATTTTTCTGGCTCAAACCCGTTTTGAACATGCGCTTGAGTTGGATGTTTCCGTTAAAAACGAAGACCTGGATAAACAATTGGTTCCGGTTACGTTACAAGTGCTGCTCGAAAATGCCTTCAAGCATAACGTGATTGAAATAAAGCGACCGTTAAGAATTAAAATTTATTCTGAAAATGATTTTTTAATTGTACATAATAACCTGCAAATACGAAGGCGTGTGGAAGATTCCAACGGCCAGGGACTTGACAATTTAAGCAAGTTGTATCGCTATCTTACCGGAAAGAACGTAGAAGTAGTGGCAACCGAAAAAGATTTTACCGTTAAAGTACCGTTGTTATGACTATCCTGATTATTGAAGACGAACCGCTGGTAGCGAAAGACCTTCAAACAATGTTAATCCGGCTTGAACCTGCCGCACAAATTACGGCAACCTTAGCAAGTGTAGAACAGGCGCGGTATTGGTTTGCAACAAACCCACAGCCCGATCTTATTCTGGCCGATATTCAATTGGCCGATGGCGTGAGTTTTGAGGTGTTTGAAAAACTCCAAATTACATGCCCCATTATTTTTACAACTGCTTATAATGCGTATGCCATACGGGCTTTTAAACTCAATAGCATTGACTATTTGCTAAAGCCCATTGACGAAAAAGAATTAGAGCGCGGGTTGATTAAATTCAAAAAAAACTCAACAGCCCCACATGCCGAATCGTTGCTAAATTTGTTACACCACCTTAACAAAGAACCACGCAAATACAAAGAGCGATTCCTTTCGTTACAACGAAATAACCTGGTGCCCATAACCGTGCCTGAGATCGCCTTCTTCAGTAAAGAAGAGTTAATCTTTATCCACACTGTTACAGGAGAAAAATTACTCAGCGACCATCATACCATGGACGAACTCGAATCCTTGCTTGACCCTACACTTTTTTTCCGGGTAAACCGGCAGCATTTGGTTCACATAAAAAGCATAGCACGGGTAAGAACCACTCACAAAGGATTAAGCGTACAATTAAAAGCACCTTATACGCACGAGTTGGAAATGAGCCGTGAAAAAGTAACAGCTTTTAAACAATGGCTCGGTTAATCAGGCATTGATTGTATCATACACCACAACCTTTTCCCATAAGTGCGAACACTCAGCAATAAATTTCTGGTGGATAGGATGATCCTGGTAGGTTTTCTGCCCGGCCAGATCTTTAAAGAACATCAGTTCTGATACAGCATAGCTGTTGTCAACCACATCGCGTTTTTCGGTACTGGCCGGAACTCCTACGTGTATATATTGAATGGTTTCAATTTTGGCGAGCGACTTTACACCGGCCACTAGCTTAGCCAGGTCTTCTTTCGAATTCGGATTCTTCAGCCAGAAGAACACATGGTGCACCAGCACATTTTTTTCCTGATCCATGGGAATTGCATTTATTGCAGGTGCCAAAGATAGCAAAGAGGCGCTTGCTAAAAATTTCCTTCGGGATGACTTTATCTTTGTCATAATGTTTTTGGTAAGATGAGAAATTAAAACTTTATGGAATCCAATTCAAAAATAATTTATTTAAACGCGTTTCCAGAATCCGTGCTAACTTTGTTTCCTCGGGATGTAGCGCAGCCCGGTAGCGCGCTTCGTTCGGGACGAAGAGGCCGTGGGTTCGAATCCCGCCATCCCGACTTGACAGGACAAATTGGATTTTTTTCCGTTTGTCCTGTTTTTATTTACTCCTAACTCGTTGTTCATCATGTAAATAAAACGCACAGCCTCATTGACCCGGGTGGTTCGAAGTACGAATCCGTCAAAAGTCAATTTTTCGGGGTACATCGAACCAATCACCTCCCGCTTCTTTTCGATGTCTCCGGTTTCATAGATGTAGTCTAACTTTAACAGATTGTCCAACCCGCGATTTAATAACTGGTCAATGCTGACTTGGTTATCATCACACGCGCTGAGTTTAACCTCCAGCTTTTCAAGTTTACTGGAATACTCCGATTTCATCTCCCTGAAATCTTCAGGGTCGAGTTGTTTTGAAGAAAGCAAATCCCTGATGTAGGACAACTTTTCTTCTAAGTCTTTGATTTGCGCCAGCACTTGTTTCCTATCATTCTGTAAATGATTTGTCTGATCATTCCATGCTTCAGCCAAAGTTATCTTGTAGACTTCTGCCATCTCAGTTCGAGGAATATATTTCTTCAATTCATACTCAAAGAGATTATTCACGTAGTCGGCTTTGAACCTACACGTACACCCATCAAAGCAATGATAATATGAATAGTATTTGTACCGCCCCTTTGAAGCACTCCCAGTCAGTAGTTTACCGCAGTGTGGGCAAATGAGAAAGCCGCGCAGCGGCATCGTAGCATTCGAAGCCACCTTTAGCCGATACTGTCCTCTCTTTCTACCATCCAAAACGTCTTGTACTTGATAATACAACGCCTCTGTAATAATGGGCTCGTGCTGTCCTTTTACAAACCGACTCTCTTCGTCTTTGTATTTAGGGATAAATATTTTTCCACAATAAACTGGATTCCTTATCACAAACCAGAAAAGGCTTTTGGTGCCTTTAAATCCCTTTTCTTTCGCGGTCTTATAAACCTGCTCTGTGTTATATATACCTTCAGCTATCTTTTCAAACGACCATCGAATAACATCCGCATCAGGGTATTTGGGGGAGATAAGCTTTTTGCCACCTTCATCAGTTTTATTGATGTAACCAATAGGAGCCAATCCCATATATCGCCCCTCTTTTCGTGCTCTTCTCATGCCATGAATCACATTTAAAGCGCGCCTGTCATTCTCCACTTCAGGCGCGGCTAAATAGAAAGCGAGCATCATCTTGTTTTCCGGAATGGACAGATCAAGTGGTTGTTCAATGGCTTGAGGTTCAACTCCGAGTTTTCTAAGGATGTTAATCATTTGGTAAGCATCTCCCGCATTTCGACTGAACCTATCCCACTTGAGAAACAGCACCAAATCGGTTTGACTTTTATGCTTCCGCAAATCCTGAAGATATTTCTGCCATTCAGGACGATTGAACGTTTTAGCGGAGTGGTCTTCAAAAATAACTTTCCGGATACTTACCTTGTTGATGTCACAATACCTTCGGAGAAGTTCTTCCTGGCTCCTCTGGGAATAGCCCTTGTCTGCTTGCTCATCTGTACTTACCCTGATGTATAAGTCCGCTGTTTTCATACAAAGAAGATTTAGGTTACCAAATTCTGACTACCTTTTATTGTTTCCCGTTTTTAAATATTGGCTCACAACAATGCTGGCCATCTTCCGAAGAAATTCGAGAATTGAAGCGGCCTGTTCTACAGTCACACTCACACCTTTGGCTTTGAGGATTTCCACTACTTTCTCCGGCTTTAATTTCTCCATTTGGCACCTCCATAACTCCCACGCATGAGATCACAGCACAGGGTACCACTGTAACGCTAATATAAAAAAATATGTTTTGATAACATAGTATTTAGCAAAACTTTTAATAATTTAGCAAGATAATTTTCTATACTGATCATCCTACGCTGCCGAATGAACTAATTTATACTCATGTGATTGACAAAACACTGAACTGAACAAAAATGACTCGAACATACAAGGTTACATACAAGACCTACCTTAACGAGCGTCTCAAAACTGTTTCTTTTCATGGTAAAGTCACTCATCCGCTCTACGTTCAAGTGACGTTTGATCGCAAATCAATATTCTTCAAGAGTTACTATTTTGAATTGTTTTCCAAACCTAAGTATCTGCTCCTTGCTGCTGGAAAGAAGAATAGCCCTGCTATTGAGAACGCAATTGCGCTGGAGAATGAATTGATTGATTTTGTAATTGACAAATCGATAGATGGTTTTTCCTTAGAACGCTTCAAGAAATTGTATTGGTTCTACTGCCGTGATCTATGCGATATATCAGAGGACGGGTTCCGCGATTATTTGCTCACCTTCTTTAATGATGAAGGAATGCCCGCACTAGCCAACGCGATCACAAATGGAAGCAAAGGGAAAATACTATTTGATATCGTTCAGGATTTAAAGCTTGCACTGAAGCCGGATCTCTATAGCAAACTAATTGATAACTCATTTCATTATGCGCCTCCTTATATCCCTCTGTATGGGTTTATGTTCGAGCAAAAGAAGTGGCCCCTGCTTAGGCTAACGGTAAAGGAATGGACAGATCTAAAAACCAAAATGACCTTTGAGCAATACATTGAACAGAAATACCCTAATCAAGATCCAAAGTCATTAGTCGAGCAAATCGAGATGTGGTTAAAGTCTTTCAAGGGTTGATCCGACAGCAGTCAATTTAAGTTCCTTCATTTTTTTAGGCAAAGTTCGGCCTTGTTCCGGAACTCCGCCAAGAGACTTCGGCATAAACGGGCACCTGCCTACGGCCTACCTTCCCATTTATTCCGATTCCTCTTGGCTTCTTCAATTAGTCCACCCGCGATAGCCGTTCCGGAAAAGCCCGGTTTGGTTGAGCACAAAAAATGATGTTCAACCAAAACAGTACAGCTATGTTAGACTACATCTATCTTTCACAAACTACACCATGTGATGAACCTTGCGCACAGGTTGGAACGAACGACTATCTGCACAACGCTCGCATTGAAATCCGTGTGTATATTGATCAATTGAAACGCGCATTTGGAAATAATCCGGAAGGATCTTTTTTCAAAGTTGTTCGTTGTCCTCATGACTTCGGCACATACCTCGATATTCGGTTTTACTATGAGGATGAAGATCAACTCCACATAAAGTATATGATGGCGATTGAATCTGGTTGCCACAAATGGGACGATTATTCCAAAAAGGAATTAGTAGGGCGAAACTATACTGTCAAGGTTATAGACGAAGAGATTGGTTTTTCCTACTAATACAAACTGAAGGGGGTCTGGCCCCTTTTTTATTCGGGTACTAGCCAAGAAAGTTTCATTTTTGCTGTGGTAACCCTTAAATTAAGGGAGGCTATTTAGATAATTTTTAATAGCACAGTCTTTTTTAATGGATTAACGAGGTGGTTAAGTACCAACGGTTGCCCTGCGGTGATTGCTATTAGCCAAAAATCATCTATGAGAAATCATTTGCAAGATGCCTGGTCATGTTAATAATCATGAGATTCGGAAATTATTGCTTTCCTACCCCAGGAGAGCTGTTAAGATTTTGTGCGATCAGTATTACAACAGCCTTGTGCGAATTGCATTTAATCTAACTCATGATAAAGAGGCATCTAAAGATATTGTGCAGGAAACTTTTGCTTATGTCTGGCAAAATGCCAAAGAACTTGGCAACTATCATGAACGATCCATTCAGCATTATCTGGTAAGGATTGTGAGAAACAAATCCATAACCTACTACAATGAAAATGTACAACTCAGCAAAAAGAAAATACGATTTGTAAACGGCCATACCTATGACCTGGCGCAAGACTCAATAGAATCAAGGATCATCCAGATTGAGGTAACGCAGGAAATCCTCGGCATAATAGCACGGTTCCCCAAGAGAGAACGCGAATGCCTGATGATGAAAATTGAGGACGAATTGGATAATGAAGAAATCTCGGCTCGGCTTGGTGTGGGCATAAAGGCCGTAGAAAGGAGCCTGACGAGCGCAAAAAAACGGCTCCGCAGGCGCCTGCAGGCCAAACCCTAAAAATATTGTAGCCGGAGCATAGGAAATCGGGTCTGATCTCAGAGTAAATAATATAGAGAGCCATCACTATGGACAGAGTAGCACTTATTTACAGATTCCTGTCTGGAGAAGCCAGCCAAAGCGAAAAACAGGAATTGGATGAATGGATCGCTAAAAGCGAAGCCAACCGGGAAGAGTTCGAGGATATCAAATTGCTTTGGGAAAATTCTCCATTACCTTCGGACACAGAGCAAGATGAAAATGGTTTTGAGAAAATCCGGCAACGCATTCAACAGCGATCCCGAAGGAAAAAGCGAATTCTCTCCATCTTCTACGTTTGCATCGTTGTCGCTCTTATAGTTCTTTTCTTTCTACTGCTCAGGCAAACCTGGTTTAGAAATCCGGTTGGAGCGCAATTTAATGACACAGGAATGAACGAAGTAATCAAAATGCTTGAGAAAAAATATCATATCCAAATTGAAGTAAATAACCCTCAATTGTTAAGGTGTAATTTTACTGCGACTCTTTACAAGATTCAGGACAAGCAAACAGCGTTGCGTTCAATTGAACACTCGCTTGATGTGGCATTTATCGCCCAGAAAAAAAATAAGTACAGGGCTGTTGGAAACGGGTGTTCAAGTTTATAAAGTACTAAACTAACGCAAAGGATATAAAGTATCAATATGATTAAAATTACCGGCTCATCCAACCGGTCTTACAGGCCATGCACCCAGGTGTCAGATATGAATTGCAGGAGTTGGAAAAACTCATTTCGTCCGGAGATCAAACAATCCGTGATGAGAAGCAACATAATGTCCTGAAGGATGCTGTGGGAAACGAGATCGAAAGAATAAAGCAAACATTCGTTCACGAAGTATTCAGTTTCGAAGATGAGCGCCACCTGGAACGGTACATTCAATACCACCAACAAGCACTGATCCGGTTGATGGATAAAGCGGCATTGTTCATCCACACTGAAAGTCCAGCGGATCAGAAGCGTAAAATGTTCTACGAAGTGTTCTATGCAGGATTGGAAGAACTCCTCTTGTTCGTTGAGCGGCACTTTGCGAAATATTTTGATCAGGATGCTAAGGCACCTGAGGGGTACATCGATATGGCCCGAAAGGATGCAAGAACCAATATCAGAAGGATTCAAAAAGCTTTTGGTGCAAAGCAAACAGACCAACGCTTGATTGACCTCTTGCTGCACATACTTAAAAAAGTTGTGGACAGCAAACTGGATCAGGGAATTACCTATCGGAAAGTAATGTACGCAAAGGAAGTGCAAAAGGAGTTATTCCGGTTAATTGAAAGAGAAAGCGAAATTCAGGATTGGGATGATGAACTTCGGCAAGTGATGTACTACCTGAATTATAACTCTGTGAAAGTGCTCACCTATCATGCTCACTATATTTCTTCTCTGCTTGATCAATCAGAAACCCGGGCGGAAAAGATCGAGACCTTGTCTTTTGTTTTGAAGAAGATCAATCAATCGCAAGTGAAACCGGGAATACGGTATAACCAGAACGGCAGTCCTCTGAAGGATCAACTGAACATTTACATTGCAGAAGAAATTGACTACCAGGAAAGACTGCAACAACTAAGCAATAGTTCATCTGACAGATCGCCAGACTCGTTTCTGCCAGGTTTCAAACTCAAATTTGAGGCTTCCGTTTCACAACTGGCTTACCTGCTCAGGATTTTCATGGAAACAAAATTTATCATCAACAACAATTTAAGCCAGGTGCTTCACTTTCTTGTGAAATACGTAATAACAAAACGTTCCGAAACGATCTCTTATGGCAGCTTTAGGTCAAAATTTTACAGCACAGAAGCCGGCACAAAAGAGTCTGTGAGAAACATGCTCGTTTCTATGATCCAATATATTGATAGGGCTTAAAGAATTGATTTTCTCCTTTTATTCAATTTATATGAGTTTAGCCAGCGCGCATCCTTACGCCATTGCTCAAAGCATAAGTTGTATTTCTCTTCGATCCCGCTCGCCAGGGTATCAAGACTTTTTTTGATTTCATCAAACTTTGTTGTGAGCATTTTTAATTCTTCTATCTTCTGCATATAGAAGGATTGATTTAGTTGTTGATGAACGGCCAGATCGTTTCTTTCATTTAGGTACGTAACAAGGTGTTGCATTCGTTCGATTAGTTTAGGCAGCTTTTCGGGATCGATCATGTTGGTAGAAAGGCGTTTCATGTACCCAAACTACAACAAACAGGCACCGGACTATTTCCTTAACCTAAACGTATGAAGAAATTCTCATCGGATGCCTCCGAAGTATCCGGTCCTGAATGTTTGCTATGGGTTATAACAATTACAAAGTGACCGGGGCGCAGTCAATACATAGTCCGCAGTTTGAATTTCTTTTAAAAAATTCAGAAATACTTAACCACAAAAAAAGTTGAGAGTAGTATTGACCAGATTGCAAAAAAGTTAGCGGAACAACTTCTCAAGAATTCTTGTTTGAACAAATGGAAGATTTTCTTCGTAGAAAGTAGCCGCCCTGATGTTTGTGAGTTTCCCCTCGTCTTCAGGAATTTCAATAAAAAATTCGTCACGCACCACCCACTTTATCCGAATGTAGAAGTTACTCCAATTGGAAATAACCTCATGAGAAAGCCCCTCATCGATCAAGGATTGTATGAAGCTTTTTTCAACAACGCCCACCCCCTTTACCCGAATGGTTCGTGAACCGGGTTGGTTTGCCTTTAGATACAGTATATCGCCAACCTTAAGTAACGAAACCGCTTCATATAAGTCCTTAGCGCTCGCATCATTCCAGCCAATGATAAATCTTCCTTCCTCGAAAAAACTTTCCTTCATCTCATCGCCACTCCAATTAGATCCTGCTCCATAGATAGCCATAGTCGTTCATAGTTAATGTCCTGCCGTTAGACCAAAATGTTTTCCACCCTTTCAATATGCTTATACAATAACGATGACGGGGTGCCATTGCTACCTTGAAAGACTTCCGGACATCCAAAGACAATGAAATTCTCCTTCGCCCGCGATACGGCAACATTAAGCATGTTTACACCCTTGTCAAAGAAATAACCTCCGCCCATGTTATTCTTCCCATAGACAGACGAAAACAAAATTATTGGGCGCTCAGCTCCCTGCAAGGCATGCACCGTACCAATGGTAAGTCCGCTGGTATCAATGCTATTCTTTTTGAGAGCAGATTTTATCATCAACTTCTGGCCCTTGAATGGAGTTATGATTCCAACTATTTCTGAAAGCGTTACAATTTTTGGTTTTCTATTCTCCCTCAAAGCCTCCGCATTTTCGCGATCTTGGTGGTTGTTCACTATTCTATTGCTATTGAGTTGTAACCATTTTGCAATTTCAATCGCCTCAAGACTATTGGTTCTGCTGGAGCCATCCTTGAATGACTCCCCATCCACTGGGATAAATTTCATTGGCTCGAAAAGAACATCACGTGCCTTCCCCTTCATGGGTTCCAGCAGTCCATCGTACGCCAGTTTGTTACAATATTCAATGATCTCATCGAAGCACCTGCGATGTTCAGTCAACAGGAGACCTCGTTCCGTCCGGGAATTAACCCTGTAACAAGATGATTTTTGAGCCAGCATCATGACGCTTCCGGAACTCCCCAAAAATCCTTTGCTCTGCAATTCATCGATCTTGATGAAATCCTCCTTAGTGGAAACCAATTCGTACCGGTGAAGATTTGCATGATCTATTTTTTGAGGTACACTCCATACTGGCTCTATTTGCTTGGTGTCGCCCACTACGATGGCTCGCTTTGCCAGTGCAAAAGTAGCCGCCCCAACTTCAGGCGATACCTGACCGGCTTCATCGACTATTAACAAATCAATGCTTTCAAGCAACGGTGGTGCCTCAAAAACATTCCGGGTCAATAGCTTCTTTACA
Source organism: Cyclobacteriaceae bacterium (assembly GCA_019638355.1). Classification (GTDB taxonomy): domain Bacteria; phylum Bacteroidota; class Bacteroidia; order Cytophagales; family Cyclobacteriaceae; genus ELB16-189. The sequence continues at coordinate 1,030,540 of JAHBTY010000001.1, read as the reverse complement.
AATTTTGAGTATGTAAAAAACTTGGGAGCCATGTAGAATGTGGATACAAAACACGGTGTGAGCATTGCGAGTCGTTGAAACCTCATGAGCGAATCTACTTGCCCGTTTTTAAAAAGCCTCTCCTCCGCCAGTACTCTTTCTGTTTCAAGTATCCAACGTCCTTCCCAGTAATGCGTTGCCAAATAGAACATTTCGTTTTTTAAACTTACCTCAAGTTCATCGTAGAAGAACAGACTTTTCTCTTTCTTAAAGCCTGCCTCATCATTTGGAGGATCGCCAGATATCGAATGTTGCTTTTTCCAATCTGTCCAGGCATTACTGGTTTGTCTGATTGATTTTACCAGGCTGAGTCGTTGGTCAAAGAATTGGTGAAAAGAATCTATTCTGTAAAAGTTGATGACTGCATAGTCAACCAGGCATTCTCTGAATATTTGCTTCAGTCTTGTAGCCCGTTTTTCCTTAACGAACTTGAAAAAGGAGAACATCTTTATCCAGATGGATTCCGTATCGAGGTAACTGCTAAACTTCTTTTCCAATTCAAGCAGATTATCTTCAATTCCACTGAGTGCAGAAATATTCAGCGTACCACCGGAAAAAAGATTACTATTATCCGCCCCGAGCAGTCTGATCTGATTCGGTATGCTTTTAAACTTTCGCCAAAGTTCCACACCATGAATTAAATTGCCATTGCGCTGCTTGAGTTCATCCTGCAAGTATTCAACGATTTCATTGACCGTACTTGCCAAACCTGTGTGCTCGAAGAAATTCTGACAATAAACTTTCCTTGCTTCGTCAACAAATGCATGATTCTCGATCTTCTTATGAATCCCTTCATCAAAAAGTCCCTTATAGTAAATGACCTTTGGATCGATATTCTTTGATTTGCTCGGAAGATAAAGGCCAAAACTGGTAATCTCTGGTATCCATCTTTTATAGAGAATTCCTTGTCGCGCTTTTACATTACGAAAGCTGTCGATAATGTTGGTTACGGCCTGGTTATTTGTTGAACAGGCTACTATGATTCTTGGCCTGTCGCCCTCTATTGCGCTTAACACCACTTCATTGGCAACAATGCTTTGAAGCAGGGTGGTTTTGCCTGTTCCGGGTGGTCCATTCACGGCCAGAATGCTGCCATCCTTTAATGTATTGAAGTGATACAAACTTCTTCGTTGCGAAACCGACAAAGGGTGTTCATGTCCCATTTGGCCCAAATGATTTAGCGATGCGGCTTCAAAATCTTCGATTGAAAGAAGTGGTTTCAATGGCTCTTCTTGCCGACTACAGATATTGTGTAATAAACGAGGAGTCTTTTCGCTTTTAAGTAGGAAATCATACAATTGAATGATGCCATCAGCAGGGTTCCTGATGATGTTGTTAATAACAATTGTATTTTCCTGCGAGACCAGGAAATTTTCTGGCTTGTAACTTTCAAGCGGCTGTCCGGTGGATTCCTTAAAAATTGATTTTAGATAATCCCAATATTGCGGCCAACTCTTTTCTGTAAATGCATCGGCATACACCTTATCGATGGTATCGACATCTGAAAAAATAAAATTTACCTTTTCATTTATCTGCGGCTCAAGGTGCACCCGAGGAATATAGGGAAAGGTATCGTCATCAGGACGGAGATTTCCTTGCCGGTTTAATATCGCTTTAATCCAAAAAGGATAGAATGGGCCCTCTTCACCTACGATTTTGATGTATTCGGGAATTGGGCTGACAAGAAAAGATGAAATAAGAATTTGTACTTCATCGAGTGATTGCCAGTCTTCATGCTCTCTGTTTTCGATTCCTTTTTCGTAATTGATTCGCTGCTCTTCCCGATCAATAAGTTGGTTCGCCTGTTGAATGGCCACCTGACCGGACTCTACATCCACTGTGCAGTTCTTTAGAAAGAGTGCTTTTCCTTCCAACTTAATCTCAATCCTTGCTGCATCGGCAAGAGTATTCCGCCAATATTTAATAAAATTATTTGCTGACATGTACAGTCGGTAAAAAGTAACGCGGGCATTATCCGCTAATGAATTGGTTCAATTTCACTTTTTCTTCCTGTTGTAGGGAGATTGGTTTGTTGGTTTCAGTGAGATGCTGTTGTTACTTGCGAACAGTCTTACGGAATTTTCAGTCCGCCCTAACTTATGAGCAATGAGGCCTGTTGGGGTATTTCCTTTTACCAATTGATTGAACTGCTTTTTATCTGTTGATGTCCATTCTTTACCGTGATTCTTAGGAGTCTTAGCCATGTGGGATGTGTTTTACTTGGAATTCTAATATAGGAAAATGTTCTGTGATGCCTCCGTTTTTCGGGGGCAGATTTCAAAGAAGTAATAACAGTTGCGGATTGGCAAAATACCAGACAACAAACAAGAAGAGGCCAGCGATGAACAATATAAAACTTACGAGTTTAAGAATCCTTTCACCCAGAGGAGTGAGTACTGAACTTGTAAATGTCCGGAACGTTTCAATGCCGCTTTGATTTCTGCGGTAGAATTTCCGCCTGGCTACAACGATGTACATCGCGATAGACAGGAACAGGCAGACAATACCGAGTATTATTATCGTGTTCATATCTTGAATTTAGTTTTTCCGGTGCATATCGCGACTACTAAAATCCACTATCTACCTGATAACTGGGTTATTTCAGTTTTACTATATTTCATATCCGCTCAGAGATCTATTGAGTCCCTATTTGGATACAAAATATTCTTTAATTATATTTCGTATCCGTTTAGAGACCTAAAAAGTCCCTATTAATATATGAAATATAGCAACCCGGCAAATATTCAAACGAAAACACTGCTTACCCAGGGGTCGGTACTCCTACGGCATTTTAATGACGCTGGCCGGCCGGCATTTACCCTTCAGGAAGCTGCCGAGGTGCTTAAAAGTTCAACCCGAGAGGCAACCAAAAAACTGCTTAGCGGCATGGTTAAACGCGGGCTCTTGCTAAGACTCAAAGAGGGAGTCTATTGGATTATTCCGTATGATCAGGACCCTAATACCTATTTTCCAAACACGCACCTGGTAGTGAAATATCTTGCCGGAAATGCCGGGTATTATATCGGCTATTACAGTGCGCTGGAACTTCACAGTCTTATCACGCAGCCTTCGTTCAGACAACAAGTTGTAGTGAACAGGCAGATCAAACCGTCATCCGTAAAAATAAAAGGGCACAAGTTTCAGTTCATCTACCATAACCCTAACCATTACTTCGGAGCAACCGAGTTGTGGGTGGATAGTTTCAACAAGGCTGCCTGTTCCGATCTTGAAAAGACCTTCATCGATTGCCTTTATAAACCTGACTATGCGGGTGGTATTAGTGAAATTGCCAAGGCGCTTTATAAGTCGCGGGAAAAAATTGATTACCAGAAACTTCTGAATTATTGCGAACGATTTAAGGCTCAATCGGTAATTAAACGGCTCGGATTCCTGCTGGAGTTACTCAAAATCAACAATTCTATATCGGGTAAGCTCCATGCCATGATAACGCCCTCTTACATTTTGCTGGAACCTTCGTACGAGAAAAAAGGAAAGATGAACGGCACCTGGTACGTACGGCAAAACATGGAACTTTCTGATATTGTATCACCCATATTTAGTTGACATGATAAAGCCAAAAGAAGTAAGCGCGGCAGCGGCCAAATACAAACTGAAAGATACGCAGTTAGAAAAGGATTATGTTCTATCGTGGGTTCTCTATGGTATCTCAAAGAATGAATTACTTTTCAAGAGCCTTGTGTTTAAGGGCGGCACCGTATTGAAGAAAATTTACTTTGAAGACTACAGGTTCTCGGAAGACCTTGACTTCACCCTTATAGATGAAAAAATTACCAACCAGGAATTGCTCAAAGAATTCGAAAAGATATATGCGTTCGTGAAACAGGAAGCCAACATTTCGCTGAAATTCAAAGAACATGTGGAGCACGAAAGCGGAAGCCTTGTGTTTTACGTAAATTATGTAGGGCCGCTTCAGGCAAATATCGACAGTCGCGATATCAAGATCGATATCACACGCGGAGAAATACTGGAATTTGAAATCGAAACAAAGCCTTTGATTATCACGTACTCCGACTTGCCCCCGGATTCTTTTTTGTTACAGTGCTATTCGCTTCCGGAAGTGTTGATAGAAAAAATGGCCGCCTTGATGGGGCGTACCGAGCCAAGAGATCTTTACGACTTCTGGTACCTGACCGAGCACGATGGACTTAAACCCAAAGACTGCCGTGGCGAGTTTGAGCGAAAAGCCACCAACAAAAAGCACGATCCTACGAAGTTGGAAGAAAAAGTATTGGCCAAGGAAAAGAACTTTAAAAAAGACTGGGAAAGGAAATTGGAAAACCAAATGGACGAACTGCCGAAATTTGATGATGTATTCAGAGAATCGAAAAGAAATTTTAAGTTTTAGCGTATGAAAACCTCCCTTACCCATCTTTCCGAAAACAAGCAATACGAGATCAGGCGTATTGTGGACATTATCCAGGAGGTAGTGAGTCCTGAGAAAATTATTTTGTTTGGCAGCCACGCAAAGGGCACGCAGGTGGAGCACCGCTACCAAACCAAAGACGGTATCATCCACGAGTATATCAGCGACTATGATTTCTTAGTGGTGACCAAGGACAATCCCGAGAAGACTTACGTGCAGGAAAGCAAGATTATGGATAGGGTTGATCATTTCAACCCACCGGTAAACCTTGAGATACACGAGATTGACTACATTAACGAGGGGCTTGCCTGGGGCCAGTATTTCTTTGCCGATATTGTGAAGGAAGGAATTCTCCTTTTTGATTCCGGTAAGGTGAATTTTGTTGAGGCTCGTGTCTTAACTGCCCAAGAAGCCAAAGAAATATCACAACAATATTTTGAAAAGTGGTTCAAACGGGCGAACGGATTCATCAGCGGAATTGATGGCTATATTTCGAAGGAAGAATACAATGTATGTGCATTTATACTTCACCAAGCAGCTGAATCTTACTACTACACAACTTTATTGGTTTTTACAGGTTACAAACCTAAGACCCACAATCTTGGCAAATTAAAAAAACAAACAAAGAATATTTCAGAAGAACTGTTCCTTCTCTTTCCTGAAAATAACAAGTCTGAAAAGCATCTATTTGATCTTTTGAAAAGAGGTTATGTCGATGCGCGCTACAAAGATGACTATGTTATATCAAAGGATGAAGTTCTCGTCCTAGTTAAAAGAATGGAAAAAATGAAATCGATTGTAGAGGGAGTTTGCTCTCAAAAAATCAACTCTATAAAATAGCATGAGCTACTTTTTCTGGTAAAGAAACCTGCCTTTTATTTTCGCAGATATCCTTTTCAATACCTTATCATCGACTAAGTTTTTCAATACCGCGGATGTTGCTGAACTTGGGATCTTAACATTGAAACGCTCTTTGCAATACTTTACAATGTCATTGACTGACCTTGGTGAATTCAGAAATGATGATTTGACAATCTCATGGATATGCTTTGTGGTTTCCGGAGATTTCTTTCGAGCAGGTGTGTCAAAATTTGTGTTTACTCGTACTTGGTAATCAGTTCGCAATAATTCAAATGGCTGCTTTCCTAAAGCTTTCGCGATAGCGGTAAGTATGGCAAGAGTGGTCGTGTTCTTAGCATTTTCAATTCTTTGTACTTGGTTCTGTTCTATGTTTGCAATGTCAGCAAGGTGTTTTTGAGACCACCCAAGCCTTTCCCGGAATTCCCGAATTTTTATGCCTACCGCCTTTTCAAATTCAATGTCGCGTTTTTTCACGAAGTGAATCTGCGGCTCATAGTTGGTAAGGTTTACGTCAAATTCGTTGCTAATTATGTTTTAAACCATATCTTTGTATTTGCCCCACCGTAAGGCCCGTCTCATTTACTGATGCCTGAGAAACAGAAGAAAATGGGATATGGGACAAACCTCCAAGATATTCACCGCATTAAGTGCGGGTGCTCCCTGCTTATTGGCGTACCCGGGCATTTTCTCAGGCCTCAGTAATGACGGTAAGCAAAGCCCCGCACTTATTTCAATCTCGCCCGGTTCAACACTCGCCTTGCGCGGGTGTTTTCGTATATTTGTTGCGTACCTCCTGGTAAAAAGAATTTATAAGGAGCCCACATGGTCCATGCCTGGTTTCGCCTTCCAGCGCATGGACTTTTGTTTTCACCCAACTTTTTCCAAGTCGTGAACCCGTATCACAACCATATGGATACGGAACTGGTGGACCTGTTCAAACTGGGCGATCAGCGGGCGTTTGAGGTGATCTATCACCGCTATGCCAAAGACCTATACCGCTATGCGCGAAAGAGCGTACAAGCAAAAGAAGACTGTGAAGAAATGGTGCACGATGTTTTTGAGTCGCTCCTGTCAAGAAGAGAGTCGCTAAACATTACTTCACTCAGGCACTATTTGTTCAACTCCATACGGTACATGATTATCCGCTCTTTCAGCCACCGTGATGTGAAGCGGAAATTTATTGAACACTACACGGCATTTGAAACAGAGTACGACATGCTGGAGGCCGAACAGCGCCATGACCCGGAAGCGGTGCATGCAAGACTTCTTCAAAATCTCGATGGCCTTCCAGAGCGATGCCAGGAGGCCATCAGGTTGCGCATCATAGAAAACTTATCCAATGGGGAGATTGCCAGCCGCATGAATATCAACAAACGAACTGCCGAACTCTATATATTCAGGGCCTTCAATCACCTTCGTGCGTCATACGATAAGATTTACAAAGCGGCAGAATAGATAGATCCCTTTATTTAGCCCATTTTTTAAGCTTTCACTAGAAATACGTAAAGGCTCAGATACCGTCACTTTTTAATGTAAAGAGGCAAACCCTTGCTTAAATTAGTAGATACGTTATAAAACCACGGTTGCCCATGCAAAAATCAGATTTTGACCAATTGATGGAGCGTTATGTTACGGGGCAAGTCTCCGAACAGGAACGAAAAAAAATAGAAGCCTGGCTCGATGTGATGAAGACCGAAGATAACACCGACCTGGAATTGAGTGATGAGGATGAAGCCCGGATATTTCAGAAACTCACCAGTAGCCAGGCCACAGTTGATGATGTTGTGGCCTTGCGCCCGAAGCGAAAAGTGGGCCTTGACCGTTGGATGTTGCGGGTAGCAGCATCGCTGGTTATCGTTTCACTCGTGTCATACACGGTGTGGTACTTCACGGCAACACCTGAAAACCGACTTGAAGTAGTATCAAAAAATGGCGTAGAAAAAATCATACTCAATGATGGGTCGTTGGTGTGGATGCATGACGAAAGTAAAGTGATGTACTACGAGAAACAAAGTGATGGCGCGCGTTATGCCACGTTTGAAGGCGAGGCGCTATTCGAAGTAGTGAAAGACGCCAGTCATCCTTTCATTGTGCAGTGTGGCGATGTAAAAGTAAAAGTGCTGGGTACAAGTTTTAGCATCAAAACAAACCCGGAGCAAATAGAATTGACCGTACTCTCCGGAAAAGTAAACCTCTCCTCTTCGGCAAACACCGAAGGGATTGACGTATTGCCACAGGAAAAAGTGATCTACAAAAGCAACGGAGAGTTTGAGAAACTTTCAACTAACGAGCAAGAGATTGCCTCCATCACTGAGAATACAGACTACAACATGCAATTCACAAATAACAGGATGGATGACGTGATCAAACGGATAGAAAGCAAGTTCAATGTATCCGTAAAACTATCTGACAAGCACATACGCGACTGCCAGATTACTGCGGACTTCACCGATCAATCGCTGGAAAAATCATTGCAGTTGATTACCGAGGTGCTGGATGTAACCTACTCCATCAAAGAAAATACCGTAACGATTACCGGTACGGGATGTAAGTAAGAACCTAAACCTGATTAACTATGAAACTGAGTCTCCCCCCACTTTTCGATTCCACCTAAAATAAAACAGGAGTGATTCGACCACTCCTGCTTATTGCCCTCTGCTGTGACACAACCCTTGCCGGGGTTGATGCGAGGTTGCTTTGTCTTATTTCAGTAACGAAACCAGAACAAAACAATGAAAGTTATGAAAAAAAGTTTTACCGCAAAACTTTGGAAGGTTATGAAAATATGCGCGGTGCAGGGAATAATAGCCATCACCCTATGCGGAGTTACACTAGCCCACACAAACTACGCACAACTGTTGGACACGGAAGTATCCATCAGCATTACCGATTTGCCTTTTGAAAAAGCCTTGCATGAAATTGAAGCTATTGCGAAAGTAAAATTCGCTTATAGCATCAGCCAGTTGCAGGATGAACCGAACGTGTCACTCAAAATTGACAAGCGCACACTACGCGAAGCGTTGGATGAGTTGCTGGCACCGCGCAAAATATCGTACAAGGTGCATGAGAAGGAAGCGGCCATTACATTAAAGAAGGCTAACGGAGAGGGCAGCAAAGAACGGTCCTCGGTTCATGAAGGTACGAATGGCAATATTGTGCATCGTGCGTTGATTCAAATAACCGGAACGGTAACCGAAGCCTCCACCCAAACACCGATGGCGGGTGTGAACGTGCTCGTAAAAGAGTAATGAACTTACCATTCATCTGAAAAACATCTATTTATATTTCACTTCCGTTATCGGAACATTTAATTGTTCTTTGGTGAATCGTCTGGCCATTTCCTCCTCCCAAATCTTTATTGCGATGTACTGACCATCTATCATGTCTTGAAATACTGAATCGACTCTTTTCGTCATTGGGCTGTATTTCTTAACCTCCAGCGGAACGATCCTCAATGGAAACATTTCGCTTTCAGTTTGCAATTCATCTAAGAATCGTGGAACAACAGACCTGAAATCGGTCTTGGTGGAGGCTGTGAGTGTAATGTACCCGTATAAATCAAACCCTGTTTGTATTAATCGTTTACACAGTTTAAACTGATTCCGAAAAAGTTCAGGAGAAGCTTTGGTATTAATTGAAAAGGACTCTTCATCAATTCCTTTAAAGCAGGAGACTCTTGAGTACATTTTATAATTCAACATTAAGTCAATCTGCTCTTTGGTTAAGTACTTCCATAAATAATCATTACTTAAATTGTCATCAGACCATAGGTAAACCTTATCCCGCAGTCCTTTGTTAGATAGACTCTCCATAACCCAAGGCACCCACTCGGGTGTTAAGTCGGGTTGCCCTCCTGAAAGGTCAATCATTGGTGGAGGTGCCTCCTCCCTAAGGTACAATTCAATCAGTTCATCAGCCGTTAAGAAAGAGGAGTGCTTTTCATCCCCCTTTAGTAAACTAAAATCCACGAAACAATACCAACATCTCCAATTACAAATTGAATTCTGGAAAACCTGTGCACGTATCTGTGAATCCGGCTTTAGGCCAAGAGCTTTGGCAGCGGGAAGAATCGGTAATGGATTTTGAGGCCAACCATCACTGGCACTTAATTTAAAATGGCGTACCCTGCCATAACCATTACAATTCGCTGGCTCCTGAAAGTCTTTCTCTTGATTCGAGCCGTTAAAATTTGTAATCGATATTGCCTTCCGTGAGACATCGATACCTTTTAATCGAAGTCTGGCTGAAACCTCTTCTGTGTTAATATTGCTCACTGCTTTAAGGCATTACTTTACAACTTCTACTCCTTCATCCTTTAAATCGGGTACCCGTTCGGTTATGTATAACATAACCAGGTTCGTACAAAACTCAATTTGTTCACTGCTCAGTATTCTGTTTTGAGGAATGTTATGCCAAGCCTCAAGGCACTTACGGCAACATGTTGCTGTGGCGTGCTGTGCATAATTTATTATTTCCTTTCCGGCCAAAGGTGTCTGCCTTCCGTCCATAAATGTGTGCTTACCAATTCTGCTTTTGATAAGCTTGGAAGCCTTTGATCGCAATTCAACCTTTCCGCGATTCTGAGCGTGAGTGATTGCAGCTTCCTCTATTTCAGTGTGCCAGAAAACATGCCTTATCAATTCATTTTTCATTGACTTGAAAATGAATCTGGAGTCCTTAATGTTATTCTTATGAACTCTATCCCATTCAATTAAATCAGCCCCACACTCATGGCATACTCGTTCGCTATTATGTTTCCTTAAGGCTGATTTCTTCAAGCTAAAACAATGAAGGCCTTCATTGCATTTTGTTGACCCGCAAGCTATGTTAACAGGTTTCAAGTCTTCGACTCTCACATTGTCCGGGACAATTCGTCTAAATTTTTTTTCCATAATTGTCAATTATTTGAAAGGGCTATTTTAAGTAGGCTTTGATCCATTGTATTTAAGCCCTCAATTGAAATGTTTTTAACGAGTATGCTACTCGCTACTGTAAATGGATCTGGTTCGGCAATTTGAAATGATGTTGCTGCACCCCACCAATTCTGATTACTTAATGAAAGTCTGTAAGCAACAAGATTTGCCAGGATGTCTGGGCGCAAATTTTCCGACCTTGCAATATTGCTAACTGCTGATTTAAGATTTTCTACTCTTCCGTGTGCAAGCCTAACACAATGTTCAACAATTTCCTCTGAACGATTTCCAAAAAGCACATAACGTGAAAAAGTGTTAGCTTCTCTTTCTTCTTCTGATTGATGATCTAAGAATGGATTAAGCTCCTCAGACTCAATAACAGACGCATTTGCCTCATCCAGGTGAGCTAATGCATGATACAACTCATGTAGCAAATCAAAAATCCATCGCGCATGGTACTTCGTTGACTGTTTTAGTACAATTACTTTTCTTCCATCTATATTCCAGCAAGCACCGTGGAATACTCCTGGGTCATTAAGGGGAAGTACACAGAAACCAAGTTCCCAGGCGTAGTTTAGCAAGGATTCTAAATCAAACTTCTTGTATTTGTTTAGGTAATTAACTTTAAACTCATCGCTATCGCCTGGAAGTTGCTCGTCCTTGTCAACCTTACACGCTTTAACTACAAGTTTAGCTAGGTAGTGCGCGTAGTATGAATACGCTGCAATCTGGCTTACGTTGGCATTTGCTGGCGACTTGAATCTTCCCAACCAGGCAGGTGATTCAGCTAATGCAATCCTATCCGTAGTCCACAAATTTCTTTCCTGTAATCCAAATATTGCAGATACAAATGCAGCAATGGCATCAATCTCTGAAGGATAGTTTTGTTTTCTCCAGTCAACTGCCTTTGCTGATGGAACAATCTTTTTCTCCAAAAAGGTTTTGGGGAAGCCAAGCTTAGTAAGTTTCTTAACAAGATCATCAATAGTTAAAAGGGGTCTTGGACGAACTCTTTGCTGGATGGATGTAATAAAACTCATCCCTTCCCTTTGTAGTTTGTCCGGGTCTAAGCTTTCCTGTATAATGATTTCCTTTGCCTTATCAATACTCTCATCAATTTCTTGAGACGTGGATAAAAACAGGCTCAATAGGCTTTCTTGGTCGTCCTTGTTGTCGTGCTTGTTCATATCTAAATTCATTTATAGGTTCTTAATATTCCTAATGTGTCTTTTTATTCGCTTCTGGATATTTCTGACCTTGTCGATGTCCATATCGGAGTATTTTTCCGAAATATCCTGTGGAGTCATTCCTTTAGCGAGGTCAGTAAATACTAACCACATATCAGCATCTTCTAACAGCGTATCCTCAATTTGCTCAATTATGTCTTTATTCAGGAATCTCATCTCCAACATATTATCAAACAGCATAGCGTCATTCATTTCATCGGTGAGGTTAGCACCAGTCGCACTTTTGTATTCTTCAGATTTTAATAGGTTCGAGATTAAACTGTTGATTACAGATTTCAAATATTTAACAATATCAGGTTCCTTATTGGGATCCCAAACCCGTTTTCCCTCATAGACCAGAGTAACGGCTTCATGGGCAAAGTCCTTGTACTGTCTTCCTTGTAATCTGGCATCGGATTTAATACCAAACCATTTCAATCTGAAGATGGAATGTGCGTATAGTTTCAGGATTATTGATGGCCAATCTTGAGCATCTAAGATTGAGAGTAATTGTGGATTCATTTGAGCATATGGTTCTTTTTTAATGTTATTTATAAATAGATAGCTGACGAAAAGAGACTTTTTGCCATCCATCAAAAAAATAATTGATAATATGCCTTTGGGGCAAACTATTGCACAATTTTCTCTCTATGCAAGGTTTCGATGGCTTCCAGTTGGGCTCTTCAAGGAAACCATTGAAATCTACGAAAAAGATGAGTAAACAGCCAAAATCACGGTATTTTGTGTTTGCAACTATTGCAGTGGTGAAAAGTGATGATCTCCAGTAGCCGTGCTGTTAACGAATGCGCAATTTGGATCACAGTGGTCATTGTGATAATTACTAATGATTCCATGCACTAACCTGTACCGTTGAATGTTAAATTCAGCGCCACCAATTTGGGTACATAATGCTATTAGGTGGAATATTTCCATTGACGCAAGGTTCGCACTGAATGGAAATATATTTTCATTGGTTTTAAGATGGTGGTCATTGTCTAAACCTGCCATATAGCTTGGATCATCCAGCTTACCATTTCTTTCCAAATCAACTTCTGATGGCTGATAAATACCAAGGCACTGTAAGCAGGGTTTGCCGACTGTAACTGTTTGCAGCTGCCATTCAGCAGTTTCAAATTCGGACTTTTCGAATCGCACTTTTATACCTCCATCAATTACCGGAATAAGATGTGAGTAAGCAATGTGATTAAGTATGTACCTGGGTAGCGGCCTGTCAACACATGAAAACAAGACATCGCAATCCAAAGCTTTTCGATAACCCATGTCTAAAGCAATGCTTGAATTTATGGCCTCAATAGAAACATTTTCACACGTTGCTGATCTTCTAATGAGTTCCTCTGCAACGGCAATCTTAAACTTGCCAACGTCTTGAGTGCTGGAACCTGATTGGCGGTCAAGATTATGCTCTTTAATAATATCAAAATCTATAAGCACAAACTTGCGAATGCCCATACGTGCAAGCATCTCCGCCACCAAACTTCCTACGCTGCCAAGACCAACTATCCCTACAGTTAATCTCGAAATTGTTTGATGATCTTGAACACCATAAACAGTTCTCGTTCTCTTGAATTGTTCACGGTATCGAGTTGGAGGAAGCAGTCGATCGTTGTAACTAATTCTCATTAACACGCCAACTGATTTGACCAAGGCCACCCATTGCATAGTCAAATCGTTATTAGGTGAATACTCCCAAACTCTTGCACTCCAGGTTCCATCGCTGCCGGTAGTAAGGCCGACAAGCGGAAGATTAGTCAGGCTCTCTACGGTGGGGGCCATTTTTGTTTCGGCTTTGATATCATCATCACTCATTGACTGCCAACCGGGAAATGGATGTGAATGAAGAAAACATAGTCCCATTCCTTTCGACATTGCAAGGGCACAAACTCCTTTAAAGTATACCTCATTAAAGCTCACATTACCATGCACTTGTCTATCAGGTTCCTGCGGCAAAATAATTTCGTTAATCAAGACTGCCCTTCTGTTTGAACCTAATGATGGAGCGTACAAGGCAAAGCACAAATCCTCCTGGCCGTCATCTCTAATGAGGTGGTCAAGTAAAACTTTGTTAAGATAGTCTGGAATCGAAACTGCAAACTCATTATACATTTTTTAGAATGGTTATAATTTGACTCATTAAATATTCTGTGGGATTTGCAGGCAGAAACTTGAAAGCAAAGCTCCAATATCTCCATTCGGAACCCAGGTTACTCGCAATCACATTTCTTACACTCGGAACATTCTGGTAGTCAACCAGAATTGGATTCGATTTAATGTGCATTGATGAGCCTACAATTCGACCATAGTCAGGAGGGGCCGGTATAGCTAAATCAATTACCCTGCCTTCAAACTTTCCAGCCGGAATAATGAACCCACCAATCATTGCATAATTTAACCCTGAGCTATCCTTGATAGCTACAGGGTCATAACCGAGCAGTTTTAAATCTGCATGGAGCCTCTCAATCCCGTAATTCATGATACAGTGGTTGGCGTCTTGTCAAAAAGGACAAAATGCATTCCATCCTTCATTTGAATTGGAACGTCTAAGTTCGTCAACTCATCAAAATTGCCCTGATTTTTAAGAGCAAGAGTGAAATTGTCGGGGGAAACTTGGGCGAACTGTGTCAGAATTTCGCGAGGGGTAAGCTCGGCTTTGTCAGTTTCATGCTTCACCTTTCCGATGAAGAACACGAATTTTTCGGGTTTATTTTCCATTCTATTATTGTGTTTATAATTGTATTGCTCATAAGCAAGGGTTTTTTGCCGTTACGGAAAAAAATCACCCACCTTGGTACCAACTTGTGAATATTAGATTTTTCTGACACACACCTTAGCCTCCGTAATCAATCACGGAAGCTATGCTCGAATCCATTTCCTGGCAGGAGTTCATTTCAACTATCGCCTTTCTTATCGGTGGCTACTACGCTATCACTGCACTGCTACTATACAGCAACGAGATCACTAACATTTTCAAACAAAAGAAACTAAATCTCACGAACACCCACGAGCGAGAGAATCAAACTGATTCAAATGAATCTATTGAACTCATGGGCTCAGTGAAATATGGTAGACGTCAATCAGAAAATGTTCCACGTGAAGAAAAAAGTGAAACAGAAAGTTTGAGTGTAGCTACTGCACAGGAACCGGAGGAACCAATTACGGAAGCGGAAACAAATGAAGCAGAGGAAGCCATGCTTAAATCTGTCTCAACCCTTCTCGAAGAAATCAATACGCTCACAGAAATTGTCGCTGTCGGCAGTAAGGCTGAGTGTGCTGAACTCTTTCGCACTCTACTATCGAATTATCCTGAACTGTTTCATACTACGCATGAGCCTGAGGTCACGGCATTCATTTACAATTCCTGCAAGGAGCATTGTGAATTTCAAATCGAACTAAGTGAAGTCAAAACGTGGTGGCCACAGCAGGAAAACACCGGAGTAAATAATCAATAACCATCAAACAAAATTAAATCCTATGAAAAGAGCAGTTCAATTCACCATTCAAAAAGGTAAAGCACTCGGTCTTGCCTTGATCGTGTACCTGATTACCTATGCGCTGGCTGAAGCGCAGGACGGTAATGCCGGTATCAACGAAGCTACCATGCGCGTGCGGAGTTATTTCGCTACCGGCACCAATCTCATGTATGCCATCGGGGCCATCCTTGGGCTCGTAGGAGCTGTAAAGGTTTATCAGAAATGGAACAGCGGTGATCCCGATACCGGCAAGGTTGCTGCCGCCTGGTTTGGCAGTTGTGTGTTCCTGGTCATTGTGGCCACTGTGTTACGATCATTCTTTGGAATCTGATGGCATCCAGCGTTTACAAAATCAACAAGGGTATCAACAAGCCGATTGAGTTCAAAGGCCTCAAGGCGCAGTATATCGCATACCTCGCGATCGGACTCATCGGCCTGTTGATATTGTTTGCGGTGCTCTACATCATCGGGGTGAACATGTTCGTTTGTCTCGCACTTACGCTGACGCTCGGTGTGCTCTTGTTCATGACCGTTTACCGGATGAGCGACAAGTATGGTCAGCACGGCCTCCTGAAGAAAATGGCAAAGCGAAGGCTCCCTGATTTTATCAAGTCAACCTCCCGAAAAGTTTGCATTCAACTCAAGAACTAACTTATGGCACAGGAGATTGCATTTCATAAAGTATTCCCGATCTACAAAGTAGAACACGACTGCATCCTGTCGAAGCAGGGCGATGTAACGCTGGCTTTTGAAGCCACTCTTCCGGAGATTTTCACCTTATCTGATCAGGAGTACGAAGCCTTTCATCAGGTGTTGGTTAAAGCCATCAAAGTGCTTCCCAACAATACTGTGTTCCATAAGCAGGATTGGTTTCTTTCGAGGAAACATCAACCCGAATTTGAAGGAAAGGAAAATTCATTCCTGTCGAGATCAAGCGAACAGTTTTTTAATGAACGCCCTTACCTCGATCACAAGTGCTATATCATGCTTACCCGAAAACCAGCAAATCGAAAACCATCCAACTCTGTTTTCTCCAACCTGATCCGCAGGAGCATTGTACCCGAAGGCCCGCTAAATCCACAGCGCATGCAGGAGTTCCTGGATGGTGCAGGACAGTTTGAACGGATACTCAAAGACAGTGGATTTGTAAAGCTGACCAGAATAACGGACGATGAATTAGTAGGTGATAACAGGAAACCCGGTTTATTGGAACGCTACTGCTATTTGCTTTCGGAAACAGATCAACCCATGATCAAGGACATCCACTTCAAGGATGGTCTGAAAGTTGGCGATCTGCATTGTCAACTGTATTCATTGTCGGATGTGGAAGACCTTCCGGCTTTGTGCGGATCACGCATCAACTATGATAAATACTCCACCGACAAGACCAAGTTCAGTGTTGGATTTGCCTCACCCTTAGGTCAACTGCTATCCTGTGATCATATCTATAACCAATACATCTTCATCGAGGATGCACACAAGACTATTAAACAGCTAGAAAGTAAACGACTCAGGTTACAATCGCTGGCTACATACTCCCGTGAAAATGCCATCAGTCGTGATGCAACGAATGATTTTTTGAATGAGGCTATTTCGTCACAACGGCTACCAGTCAAGGCCCATTACAACATCTTGCTTTGGACAGACAATAAAACAGAACTGAAAGAACTTAAAACGCAAGTTTCATCGGCACTTGCTCAGATGGATGCTATCGCGAGGCAGGAAACCGATGGAGCACCACAGATTTTCTGGGCAGGGCTTCCGGGTAATGAAGCTGACTTTCCGATGAACGATACCTTTGATACGTTCGCAGAACAAGCTACTTGTTTTCTGAATCTGGAAACGAGCTACCAGTCTTCTGTTAGTCCTGTGGGCATACGACTTGGCGACAGGCTGACTGGCAAGCCTGTTCATGTCGACATTTCAGACGAGCCAGTCAAAAAAGGCATCTGCACCAATCGAAATAAATTCATTCTCGGTCCTTCCGGCAGCGGGAAGTCATTTTTCACTAATCACATGGTACGATCTTACTACGAGCAGGGCACACATATCGTGCTGGTGGATGTAGGTCATTCCTACAAAGGACTATGTGATTTGGTAAATGGATATTACTTCACCTATGATGAGGCTAACCCCATTCGGTTTAATCCATTCTACATCGGACAAGGAGACGTGTTGGATACCGAGAAAAAGGAAAGCATAAAGACCCTGTTGCTGGCTTTGTGGAAGAAGGATGATGAAACCTTCAACCGTTCAGAATATGTGGCCTTGTCCATTGCGCTGAAGTTGTACTATGAGAAGTTGGAGACAGATAAAAAACTCTTCCCTTGTTTTAATACTTTTTATGACTTCCTCCGTGATGAATTTGTCGGCATCCTGAAGGAAGATCGAGTGAAGGAGAAAGACTTCGATGTAGAAAACTTCCTCTACGTGTTGCGTCCATATTACAAAGGCGGTGAATTTGACTATCTGCTGAACGCCACGGAGAATCTGGAACTGCTCAAAGAACGTTTCATTGTCTTTGAACTGGACAACATCAAAGACCATCCGATCCTGTTCCCGGTCGTCACCATCATCATCATGGAGGTGTTCATTTCCAAAATGCGCAAGTTGAAGGGCGTGCGCAAGATGATCCTGATTGAAGAAGCTTGGAAAGCCATTGCCAAGGAAGGTATGGCGGAATACATCAAATACTTATTCAAGACAGTCCGCAAGTTTTACGGAGAAGCTATTGTGGTTACACAGGAAGTGGAGGACATTATTAGTTCGCCCATCGTCAAGCAGGCGATCATCAACAATTCAGACTGCAAGATTTTGCTTGACCAGAGCAAGTACCAGAACAAGTTCGACCTGATACAACAACTGCTCGGGCTCACCGAGAAAGAGAAAGCCCTTGTTCTCTCCATTAATAAAGCCAATGATCCTTCCCGGAAATATAAAGAAGTATTTATCAGCCTGGGAGGAATGCTGTCCAAAGTATACGCCACCGAAGTTTCTCTCGAAGAATACCTGGCATACACTACGGAGGAATCAGAAAAAATTAAAGTGCAGGCGTATGCAAAAAAATGGAACGGTGATATAAAAAAAGGAATCGCTGAACTGGCCAATGACATACGCAACGGAAAAGCTTAAACCGATGATTTCTATGAATCGAATAAGAAAAACAATTTTTATCCTGCTTATAGGAATGATAACATTAACAGTCACTCCCATTCAGGATAGCCATGCCGCCATTCCTATTGCTAAGATCATTCAGGAAGGTGTGAAGAAAGTAATCAAAGCCGTTGATCTGATGATCCAGAGGCTTCAGAATAAAACCATTGCGCTGCAGAACGCAGCTAAGGTGTTGGAAAACAAACTTTCCAAACTCAAGCTCAATGAGATTGCTCAATGGACCGAACGCCAGCGGCAGTTATACAAAAAGTACTACGATGAACTTTGGAAGGTTAGGAACACTATCGCCACTTATAAGAGGATCAAAATGATCCTTCAACGTCAACAGCAGATCATTGAAGAGTACAGGTTCACCTGGCACATGGTCAACCAGGATAAGCACTTCACCAGATCAGAGATCGACTACATGTATCGTGTGTACACCGGGATACTGAATGAGAGTGTGTACAACCTCGACCAAATTCTTTTAGTGATCAATTCCTTCAAAACACAGATGACCGATGCAAAGCGCCTGGAAATTATCGATAAAGCCGGTGACCAGATTGAACAAAACTATGCTGATCTCAAACAGTTCAACAACCAGAATATTCAACTGAGTATGAACCGGGCCAAGGATGAACATGAAGTGTTGGTAGTAAAAAAATTTTACGGGCTGGAATAAAGTATAGTATGCGAAGACTTGGTTTACATATCGATGAACTGGAAAAGCTGTTGAATGAGAAGGGGTTTGACGGTCACTTCCTTTGTAATTCCTCGTTTCCCGGTAAGCTGAGAGAGTCGCTGCATCAGCATCTCATGGAAATACTTCAGGGCGAAACTCACATTCCTTCATTTTATCTCACAACGTATTCACTCTGGAAGGATGAAGATAGTCCGTATGTGCAATGTGATTTCAAGGTGCGATACGATAAAGGTCATGGTTTTGGAATTGATAAAGTGGACGCAAAGTATGTGGTCGACCGTTCCTTTAATCCTGTCAGAACTTTCGAAACCCGCCTGAAAAGTAACGAAGATCTGCCAACTCGGGAGAACATTAATTCACTGGTCGGCCCGCGAAAAAGAAGTCTGAAACTTTAAATACTGAATTATGAAATTTTTATTCGTCATAGTAACAGGAATATTATTAAGTACAACCTCACCAGCGCAAACCTGGGACGAATGGTTCAAGCAAAAGAAGACGCAGAAGAAATACCTCGTT
The DNA here is from genome assembly GCA_019638355.1 of Cyclobacteriaceae bacterium. GTDB lineage: Bacteria > Bacteroidota > Bacteroidia > Cytophagales > Cyclobacteriaceae > ELB16-189. Next base: position 1,011,257 of record JAHBTY010000001.1, on the reverse strand, counting down.
AAGCAGATTGCTTTGCTAAGGGTCTATCTCGGTTACCTGAAAAAAGGCTACGAGATAGCAGACAAAGGACTTACCACCATTCACAACATCAAGAACGGTGATTTCAATTTACACCGTGACTTCTTTGGATCGCTTAAAAATGTCAACCCACACATTAAGAATACAGCCAAGGTGGCCGATATCATAGCCTTTCAGGTTTACATCATCCAGAATATAAAACGGGTGAATAATTTCTGCAAGAACAACGAATACTTTACGCCCGAAGAAATCCGGTATGTGGCAGCTGTGTATTCCAACATGCTGTTCCTGTGTGATGCTTCAATCTCTGAACTGCTGACAATTATCCGGTCGAACGAGACGGAGATGAAAGATGATGAGCGGTTAGTGCGCATCGACAGGTTATATGACGACATGCTGGACAAACATGCTTTCGTGCAGTCCTTCGATAGCGATGTGAGACTGATTGCCCGGGAGCGAGAACGCGAAACACGTTCTGTTGAAAGGATGCACAAACAATACGAAACAATTTGACGAAATGGCTATGAAACGAATTTTGCTTACGGGATTACTTTTTGTTGTGTTGGGTCTGAGGCCGGTCTACGCGCAGTCACAAGAAGCTCAACAACTATTACTGAACTGGGAAAAACTTCGCCAACTCGAAGAGATATTGGATAACATGTATCGCGGTTACAAGATACTCGACAAGGGCTACACCACAATCAAGAACATTGCGCAGGGAAACTACACAATCCACCAGTTATTCATTGACGGATTGATGGCCGTTAATCCATCTATACGAAATTACAAGCGCATTCCCTTTATCATCGAATACCAAAAGATGTTGCTGAAGGAATATCAACGCGCCTATAATCGTTTTCGTCAAGATCCCAACTTCAAATTGGAGGAGATCGAATATTTGGCTAACGTCTACAAGTTCCTGTTCGATGCTTCCCTTCGAAATATTGATGAGCTAATGATGATCATCACGGCTACTAAACTTAGCATGAGTGACGATGAGCGCATGCAGGCCATCGACAGGATATTCTTTGACATGGAGGACAAACTCATCTTTTTGAGATCCTTCAACAACAACACGCAACTGTTGGCCATCCAACGGGCACACTCGCGCAGTGACGTGGAAACCATGCGGAAGCTCTATGGCGTCAACTAAAGTAAAGCGATGAAAACCATTAAGATTATATTGATATTTCTTCCTCCGGCATTTTTTCCGGGAGTCATGTACGCCCAGGGTTTCGCAGGAGAAATCCACAGCCTGCAAAGTGTGCTGGATCAGCTATATGCGGAAATGCTGCCTTTGTGCAGTAAACTGATCGGGGTTGGACGAGGGCTGGCCGCCTTTGCAGCGCTGTGGTATATCGCATCGAGGGTGTGGAGACATTTGGCCAATGCAGAGCCTATCGACTTCTATCCATTGCTTCGTCCATTTGCGCTCGGCTTCTGTATTATGATATTTCCCTGGGTAATCGCCTTGATGAATGGCGTGTTGAAGCCGACCGTTACGGGTACAGCAGCGATGGTCACCGGATCAAACAATGCTATTGCCTACTTGCTGAAGCTGAAAGAAGAAGCAATTAAGAAAACTCCTTCCTGGCAAATGTATGTAGGGCCCGGAGGAGAAGGAGATTACGACAAGTGGTATCGTTACACCCATCCCAATGGAACAGGCGAAGGCGTACTCGATGGCATCGGCAATGATATCAAATTCGGCATGGCCAAAGCTGCCTATAACTTTCGCAATTCCATTAAACAATGGATGTCGGAAATTTTGCATATTCTGTATGAAGCCGCAGCTCTTTGCATCAACACGCTCCGGACGTTTTACCTGATCGTGCTCGCCATCCTTGGGCCGTTGGTTTTTGGTTTTGCAGTCTTCGATGGCTTTCAACACACACTCACCGTTTGGATGGCACGGTACATCAGTGTGTTTCTCTGGCTACCCGTTGCTAATATATTCGGAGCAATCATTGGTAAGATACAGGAGAACATGCTGAAGGTCGATATCCAGCAGGTGATCCGATATGGCGATACATTTTTCAGCACAACGGACACCGCTTATCTCATCTTCCTGGTCATTGGCATTGTGGGATACTTTACCGTGCCGAGTGTCGCTAACTACATCGTTCATGCCGGAGGCGGATATACGCTGCTTCACAAAGCTTCCAATGTCTTTACGGGAGGAGCGCGAACAACCGTTTCAGCGGCCACCGCAGGCGCTGGAGCAGCAGTCAGTTCGATAAGTCAGTCATCTCACTTAAGTCACGCTGGTTCTTCTCAAAGTATTTCAGCTATGAAAACTAACGAAGGCTATATGCACGATAAACTTTCGGGTAAATCATGATGAATATGTTTCAACAATTAAGAAATATCGACACGGCATTCAAACACATCCGGTTGTTCTCGCTGGTGCTTATAGCAGGTTGTGTTTTCGCGGTTTGCTTTACACTCTACAAGAGCTTTCAACTGATCAACGAATCGCAAGAGCGGATATACATTCTCTCCAACGGTAAAGCCCTGGAGGCTTGGTCGGCCGAACGCAAGGACAATATTCCTGTGGAAGCACGCGATCACGTGCGGTCCTTCCACCATCACTTCTTTACCCTTGACCCCGATGACAAAGTCATTCAGGCGAACATTACCAAAGCATTGTATTTGGCAGATGCTTCGGCTAAGAAGCAGTACGATAACCTGAAAGAGAACCGATACTATTCTAATGTGATCTCAGGAAACATTTCGCAGGAGATTGATATTGACAGTATTCGCATTGATATAAACCAATATCCATTCTACTTCCGCTGCTTTGCAAGACAGCGTCTTATCCGCACCACTTCTATTGTGACGAGAAGCCTTGTCACAGAAGGATATCTGCGAAACGTATCGCGCTCCGATAACAATCCGCACGGATTCCTGATCGAAAAATGGAACACGTTGGAAAATCAAGACATTAAAACAGAGAACCGATGAAGTCGAATATGAAAAAGAAAATAAAAAGATCGCTTCCATCCATGCAACAGCTGGTAATACAGCGTATCGATTACCTGAACACAACGTTCAACGCATTCCCTCAGAGTAAAAAGAAAATAATTCTGGCTGTGGCTGGCGTGATGATCGCCTGCCTTAGTGGCGCAATGGTACTCAATGCCATTTATGGTGTTCCTGCAAATCCGCTGACATTCGACAAAATCACTTTGCCTCACGATATCCAGATGCAACAAACCGATACAACAACCTTAACGCCAATAGGCAAAATGAAAGGCGAGATTGATGGGGACTTTGAAGCCTTCTACCTCGCAGTCGATAAAGACGGACAGGTGTACCTCAATCGTGATCCGGATTATTCGGAAAATCGATATGAGAAATCCAGGGGCTGGGAGTTGGTAACACGTGAGCAACTTGCAGTATATGAGAAAGAACTTCATTTCATTCCACACCAAAAGAAAAGTTTGAGACCATAAAAATTTATCTACATAAAACTTAAAACAATTAAGAGTATGAAACCACATTCAGAAAAATTCCTGCAGAAGAGAAAATTCTTCATGGTATTGCCCCTGTTAGTGCTTCCCTTCGTTACGATGATCTTTTGGGCCTTGGGTGGCGGACAAGGTACCTCGGCCCATGCTCACACCGTATCCCATACCGGTCTTAATTTATCGCTGCCCGATGCACATTTCGGAGAGATGGAGATATGGGATAAACTTGCCTTGTATGAAATGGCCGAAAGAGATTCAGCTAAATATGAGGAGGCACGAGAGAGCGATCCGTATTTTGACCTGATCGCATTCCAGACACAGGATCAACAACCGGAAAAGAAGTCGCCCGCGGAAAAAGAGAGCAAACTGATCAATTCTTTCCGGCAAAAGGAAAGACAAGTAAGCGATCCCAATGAAGAACGCGTTACACAAAAGCTGAATGAATTGTATAAAGAAATAAATCGCACCACTGAAAGACCAACTGATCCAAAAAATAATACGACTCTACTTCCTGAGCAAGCATCAGACCCACAGTTCACAGCAGACGTAGACAGGTTGGAGAAGATGATGCAACTTATGCAAGACGGTCAGGGATCTGATCCTGAAATGGAGCAGATTGAAGGCGTTCTGGAAAAGATACTGGACATCCAGCATCCAGATCGGGTGAAGCAAAAGCTGGAAGCGGTAAATACAAAAATCAAGTCAAATACCTTTCCTGTTGAACTCGCAAAGAATGATGAGAATATTTCTTTGTTTGATTCGAATGAGAATGGTTCTCACGAATCTATTGATAGTGCTTCCATATTTGAAACGTTATCAATACGTAACCTGGGTCAGAATGGTTTCTTTGGATTGGACGATGAAACACAACAAGCAAACGAGGTGGGCAATGCAATTGAAGCAGTCATTCATGATATGCAGGAGTTAGTTGCGGGGTCAACCGTCAAAATGCGACTCCTTAATGATATTCACATCAAAGGGAGACTCATTCCGAAAGATCAATTCATTTACGGTGTATGCGCTATCAACGGTGAAAGATTGACCGTAGAAGTCAGCTCAATCAGAACAGGAAATTCGTTATTACCTGTGTCATTAGAAGTTTATGATCTGGACGGACTCCCCGGGATTTACATTCCCGGAGCAATTACGCGTGATGCTGCCAAGCAGGCCTCGGATGATGCCTTGCAGAATATTCAATTAATGTCACTAGATCCTTCCATCGGGGCACAGGCTGCTGCGGCCGGTGTGGAAGCGGCCAAAGGACTGTTCAGTAAGAAGGCGAAGCTGATCAAAGTAACAGTGAAGGCCGGCTACCAAGTGTTCCTGATGGACACCAACCCTGCAAGCAACACTACTTTTTAACCATAAACAATTCAATTATGAACCTTTTTGTAAGGATCATTTTATGGGGATTGCTATTGCTGATGTTAGAAAAAGCTGATGCACAATCCCGGACTGTTGTTAGTGATGAAAAGGTCGGTGTCGTGACCTTTCAATAGGATTTGCAACGACACGGGGTTCCGGAACCTCTGCACCTGTTGATGACTGTAGCTACTTATCACACGGGTGATTTTTTGATCCCTCGATAGGGAGTATTGGAAATTTTTTTAACTATTAAACACCAAAGTTATGGGTTTACTGTTTGGCGCTATTGCTGCCTTTGTGACACATGCATGGCCGGTATTACTCCTGCTATTGCTCTGACAAGGCAATGGATGTGGGGCGATTAAGTCGCCCACATTTAAACATTTAATTCAATCATTAAATCAAAACAAAAATCACATATGTTTTACTTTTTAAGACATGGCTGTATCGAATGGCTCATGGGAAGCATACTAGCACTATGCACCATCGAGGTCGAAGCACAACCAAATAATCATGTGCAATCAATAGAGGTGACATTTAATAAAACATCCTCTCTCGTATTTCCTGCAATCATCAAATCGGTTGACCGAGGAAGCCGGGATTTGTTGGCACAAAAGGCTAAGGGGGTAGAAAATGTTCTTCAACTCAAGGCAGCCAGGCCCGGATTTACACAGACTAACCTGACGGTAATTACAGCTGATGGTAGGATACATCATTTCACAGTGAACTATTCGAAAGAACCCGTAACACAGGTGGTGAATATCGGTGACGATGACGGTGCGGATGACGATCTGCAAAAACTGATCTTCCAGTCCATGATGACAGAATCCGAACTGGAGAAGTATGCCTCACAAATTGTGAATATAAAGCGCAGCATCCGGTTCATCGGTGAAAGCAATCACAAGATCGGTCTTTCATTGAACGGGATTTACATCCGGGACAATATTATCTTTTATCACTTCCGGATCAGTAACTCATCGAACATCAATTACGACATTGACTTCCTGAGATTCTTTGTGCAGGACAAGGCAAAGGTAAAACGCACCGCCTCGCAGGAAGTGGACATGAAGCCGGTGTACGTGTATGGTGATGATCAACACATAGCCTCAAACACCGTGCAGGATATTGTTTACGCGCTGGAGAAATTTACCATTCCGGATGCCAAGCGCCTCCACATTGAAATGTTTGAAAAGAACGGTGGAAGGAACCTGGAGCTATCCATCCGGAACAAGACCATTGTGAATGCAAAGCTGATCAAATAGCCAATGCATATGCGATGCTGTCCGATCAACATGAATATTACAAACTATTAAACAACACATTTATGAATGTCAAGAATCTTGAATTTTTGAAAGAGGGCCTGAAGTATTTGGGCTTTGGCGAGAAACTGAATGCTGATCTTGAGAATAAGATCAAGGAGCAACCGGCAGAGTTTAAGCTAAGTATGGTTGGAGAATTCAACAAGGGTGACACTAAAGAGAAAGTGAATTATTCACTTGATTTTAGAAAGTCCGATCAGACTGATATGTATTTTTTCAACCGGTATCAGGCTACCCTGAAAAATGACGACCCTTCAAAGGATGTGACTCAGACTTTTTATATCACGAAAAACGCTGGAGTCACCGCTAAAGAGGCTTACAATCTTTTGAGCGGTCGCGCAGTCAATAAAGACCTTAACAATAAAGAAGGTCAACCCTATAACGCATGGCTGCAACTTGATTTCCAGGAGAAGGACAAGAACGATAATTTTAAAGTAAAGCAATACCATGCCGGTTATGGTTACGACCTTGACATGGTCATGGCCAAATACCCCATCAAGGAGCAACTGAATGCCGAAGAGAAAACAAAACTGATGAAGTCCCTGGAAAAAGGAAACCTCACTCAGGTCACCTTTGCTCGAGAAGGCGGAGAAGATAAAATGTACATAGCTGCCAATCCGCAATACAAAAACCTGGATCTCTACAATGTAAAAATGGAAAAGCAATTCCAAGGTATCGAGAAGAAAGAGAAGTCAGGCGAGGATAAATCCAAAGAGAAAAAAGAAACAGTGAAGCAGGATTCCGAAGAAGAAAGTGAGGGGAAAAGGAAGTCGAAGAGGAAGGGGATTGGGGTATAAATTTCTTTCACTTGATTTAAAAGACCCGTCTGGATAAGGCGGGTTTTTTTTGTGACGGTGGTATTAACAAGGATACCCCATGAAGCCATTAGCAGTATAATTCTTTTTTTGCATCACTTATACAGAAGAAATATGTTCAATTGCTTATATTAGAAATATTGTCGGAATCCTCATTAACGAACCGTAACGGACGTCAAACAGTGCAATTTAAAACTATGTGGACCTGTCCGAAATGCAAACATAAATTCTACAATAAAAATCAATCCCATTCTTGTGGCAGTTACACCGTTGATAATTTTCTTAAAGGAAAAACAGAAAAAGCAATTGACCTGTTTAATTGCTTCCTTGCCGAATACAGAAAAATTGGGGATTTTGAACTTCATCCTGTAAAGACACGAGTTGCATTGCTGACAAAAATGCGTTTCTGTGCAATAAATAAGTTAGGCAAGGATTTTATGGATGTGCATTTTGTATTTACAAAACCATATAACGACAACTCTTGCTTTCTTCGAATTGATAACTTAGAAGACAGATTTTTCATACATCATTTAAAAGTCTATGACAAAGCTGACATTAATTCCGAAGTAAAAAAATATATGAAACTTGCTTACGACATTGGTAACAGAAAACACATTGAAGACAAAAAGAAAAAGATTTGATAGCGCACAACTCCGCCCCATTTATTTTGATTTATCTAGCTCTCCACCATAATCGAGTTATCACACTCTGCCAATAACAATGTTAGCCGGAACAAAGCCTAATTATGCCTAGTTTTGTTATCTTTAGAAGCAATTTCCCAAGACAATGAATGTTAGAAAAAACGTAGTATCCCTCACTGATGATGAGAAAAAGACTTTTGTAAATGCTTTGATCGAGTTAAAAAAGCAGGGCAAGTACGACAACTATGTACACTGGCATCATCACGTTATGATTCCAACAGTGTTTCCTTATGAGCCTAATGATCCCAATTACAGAAATGGCGCCCACCGAGGTCCTGCTTTCTTGCCATGGCATCGAGCATTTTTGAAAGCCGTGGAAAACGATCTTCAGCAAATTGACAAATCCATTACAATACCTTACTGGGATTGGGTGGCCGACTCAAAACTTCCAGACCCTAAATCTGCTCCCATATGGGATAAGGATTTCATGGGTGGGGACGGAAATCCGTCTAACACTAATATCGTGGAAACTGGCGCATTCTCGTATTCTAACGGTAACTGGAATATCGTAATGGATGAGGCGGGCCCTGAACTCAGACGTAGTTTAGGGAGATTCAAAGCTGGAAATATTTCCATCGACACACTTCCCCATGAAGAGGATCTTCGCTTGGCAATGAGTGAGGCATTCTATGATGTGCCCAATTCAAATAATAGTCCTTTCACCATTGGCTTCCGTAACAGACTTGAAGGATGGATTACTAAACGTGGAGACTATCGGGTTAAAACAGAGGGGTCGCAACTTCACAACCGCGTTCATCTGTGGGTTGGCGGTTCAATGATGCCCATGTCATCACCGAACGATCCTGTATTCTTCCTGCATCACTGCTATGTAGATAAAATATGGGCAGACTGGCAAGAAAACCAAAGGCTGAATAATCCAGAAGCGACTCCACACTATGTGCCAATCAGTGGTGGTCCTAAGGGCCATAACTTAAAAGATGTTTTGAATCCGTTCAAAATGACTGTTGAAGAAACCCTTGATAGTAGTAACCTTGGGGTGGTCTACGAAAAGACCATGAAAGCTTTTGATACCACCGATTTTTCATGGCGACCAATCAGCCCATTCTGGGCAGATTAGTCCAATGAGACCCTACGTCAAAAGTATTGATTGCGGTTTGATGCTTATTTGCTTGCTTTAGTATTCGGATAGATTGACGACCCTAAGGCCAATCCTCTTCCATCATACTAACATCTTTTTATAGGTGTAGGTGTTTTTATTATATATGTTTTAGGAGCTGTGACTCTTGGCGTTGATGGCTATTAGATGTTCGTAAATGGAATGATTTTCATCAATTCCGTACAGACCAGCATTCAGAATCTTTATAATATCGCTGTTTATTAAATGGACTGAATTTGGCATATAGGCTTTAAGCACTTTAAAATCTAACCGTATGCTCCGTAACATATTTATTACCTCGTTAAGGAACTTCTTCCGAAACAAAAGCTTCTCACTCATCAATCTGATCGGTCTTTCAGTGAGCATGTCTTTGGGAATGCTCATCATTATGATTGTACAAGACCAACTTTCGTTTGATAATTTTCATAAAGACTCTGAGAGGGTTTACAGAATCAATACTCAACTACTCCACCCTGATTGGGGTAATATTGATTTTGCTTCGACACCACTACCACTGGGCGAGGTTTTGAAAAATGGTTATTCATTTGCGGAAAACACAGTACGTATTAACAGTGAATTATATGGTGACGTGAATTATAAAGATATTACAGTACCTGTACGAGGATTGTTTGTTGATCCTTCTTTTCTCGAAGTGTTCAATTTTCCGCTTGAGCAAGGGAGTTCCACAACAGCTTTACAAGGGCCAAATAGTTTGATTCTCACCCAACAAAGTGCTGAAAAAATATTTGGTACCACCGATCCTATAGGGCAAACTCTTACCATCGGAAAGCTTGGGAATTTCACAGTTACCGGAGTACTAAATGAGTTGCCTGGAAAAACACATTTTGATTTTGAAGTCTTATGTTCAACAGAAGCACTTCAAAGTTTGGAGAAAAGTAAAGTAATGAGCAGTACGGTTGATAATTGGAGCGCCTATTATAATAACTACGTTTACATAAAGTTGAAAGAAGGGCAAGAACTTGTGGAAGCTGAAAAGGCACTTTCTGAAATCAACAAAAAGTATTGTGTAGGGTTGCAATCGGATGGAAAGCAAATTTCGTATTCATTTTATGTACAACCATTAGATAAAATAACTCCTGGCCCTGAGCTGTCAGGCCAAATGGGTCGCGGGTTGCCCGCTTTCTTCCTTATCTTTCTCAGTGTGTTAGGAGTTGTAGTATTACTGATGTCCATTTTCAATTTCACCAATCTAACCATTGCAAAATCATTGTCCCGCGCTCGTGAAATAGGTGTGCGCAAAGTAGTAGGAGCTAACCGATATCAGGTGTTTTTTCAATTTATCGGGGAGGCTGTTGTATTTTCAATGATAGCGTTGGCCTTCTCTTATATTCTATTACAATTTTTAAAGAACGCATTCCTTCACTTATCGTTACAGGAGGACTTTTTCATTTCATTAACTGAAAACGTTTCGTTGTATGTGGCATTTGCTTTTTTTGCAGTGATTGTAGGCATCTTGGCTGGTGTTTTACCGGCTATCTATCTTTCTGCATTCAAACCATCGAAAGTATTAAAGGATGTGCAGAATTTAAAAGTCTACTCCAGGCTTACCTTTCGAAAGATGCTGATGGTGGTACAGTTTACACTTACAGTCATTTTTGTGATTGTCGTATCGGTTGTTTATCAGCAAATAGACTATATGGTCTCTTCTGATTATGGCATTCAACAAAAGAATAACCTGAACCTTAGTCTAAAAGGGATTTCATTTGAAAAGATCGCGAATGAAATTGAACAAATCCCAGGAGTGGTTCGGGTGGGAGGCGTATCTCATAAGTTGGGAACCTTTGCCGATGGCTCAGATGATTATAAACGGAGCAAGGGCGATAAGGCAATGGTCATTCGTCATTTTATGGTTGATAATCATTACATAAATAACCTGTCACTTATATTTTTGGCGGGTCAAAATTTTCGCGAAGAAGATCAAACCGGACGAGAGCGAGAAGTTATTCTTAACGAGACCGCAATAGAACAACTTGGATTTGAACAACCACTTGATGCAATTGGAGAGACCATTTATGCAGGTGATACACTTTTGTTACGCGTAATTGGTGTTGTGAAGGATTTTCACTTTCGCCCCATGAATAATAAAATTGGGCCTCTGGCATTACGGTATAATACTAATGCTATTAATTACCTGAGTGCTCATATTCAACCCTCACAAAAGGAATCAATCATTCAATCCATGAATTCAGTTTGGAAAGAGTTTGATCCTGTTCATCCTATGGAATATGCCATGATGGAAGATGAAATTGACGATGCCTACAGGCAGTCGGGTATGAGCGATGTGCTGGTGATATTGGGATACATCACATTCTTAATCATTTCACTTTCTTGCCTGGGCATGTTGGGTATGGCTATGTATGCTGCACAGGTGCGTGTGAAGGAAGTGGGCATTCGCAAGGTGATGGGCGCATCAGTAATGGATGTTGTGTTGTTGCTGAGTAAATCTTTCATGGCATTGATAGGCATTTCCATTCTTATTGGAGTACCGGTAAGTTATTTTGCAGGGCAAGCATTTCTGGAAGGCTTTGCCTATAAGATTCATATCTCACCATTAATTGTTGGTATGGCAATAGCGCCAATCTTTGGTTTGGGATTATTAATTGTTTGGTCGCAGACGATCAAGGTGGCCACTTCCAACCCAACAAAGTGGCTCAGAAATGAGTAAAAATAGCCTTATTTCATTATTTAAATAAAAAACTGCAATTGGAAAAAAATAATGCAACTATTTTTACTGCAATTACGAATAATATTCAAACTTGTAATAGAACAAGTCGTAAATGGATACGACACATAAATCCAGAAGCAGAGTCCTACGGGTCCGCGTTTTATTGATTTTCCTTATCTCTGTACCAATGTTGATAGCCCCTCAATGCAGGGATAGCGCATTGATTTGGATTCAGTCAAACAATGGGTTGACCAATATGTATGTTAAGTCCCTAGCTATTAATTCTGCGGGTCATGTATTTGCCGGCACAGGAGGCGGGGGAGTATTTCGGTCAGAGGATTATGGGTCAACTTGGTTAGAAATGAATACCGGTTTGACAAACACTTCTGTTAGCTCCCTTGCTATTGACTCTATGAATCATATATATGCAGGAACAAGCGCAGGCATCTACCGTTCAAGCAATGAAGGACGCAGTTGGGCCCCAATAGGCCTAAGAAACGAGTTTGTTAACTGCATTGCGTTTGACATTTCAGGTGTGATATTCGCGGGAACAAGTAATGGCATTTACCGTTCAACAGATGGCGGGTCGAATTGGACTTTGGGAAACATTAGAACTACAAGTACTTCTGTCTGTTCCATAGCTTTAGATCATTTGGGTCATGTGTTTGTAGGAACTTATTCTCAAGGTGTTTTTCGCTCCACCGATAAAGGGCTCACGTGGACTCAATCCAGTATGGGGTTAACTGATAAAAGGGTGAATTCTATTGCAATCAACTCATCAGGACACATGCTTGCAGGAACATTAACAGGTATTTACATCTCAACTGATTATGGTCGGAAATGGAATGCCCCTAACTCTAACCAGATCGCTACTGCTGTCTCTGTTATCATAGCAACTAACCCTGACTGGCTTTTAGTGGGTACATTTTTTGAGGGCGTATTTCTATCCGTGAATAATGGTCTAACCTGGGCACAATCTAACGCAAACTTGATGTTCTCTGACGTAAGGTCAATTGCGATCGATCACCATGGTCGGGCCTTTGCTGGCACCGCCAAAGGCGGGGTGTTCAGATCGGTGAAACAGTAAAGGTGAAATTTTATTATCGTTTTGACCCAAGCATGCCCTTGTTAGCAGTGAATTTGTTTTTCACTTTCCCACCCTACTTTGCGCGTGAGTTGCCGTTGGTTTTACCAGATAAGCCTAAAATATTAACTTAAGAAACCTCATAATTAAATCAATTTCATTGTTTTTAAAAATAAACTGCAATTGCGAATGAAATATTGTAACTATATTTACTGCAATTACGAATAATATAGTATGAAGAAAACCAAACTTGGTGAATTTGAAGAATTGGTGCTCCTCACGGTAGCAGCACTTCAGCAAGATGCGTATGGTGTTGAGATCAAGCGCGAGCTGGAATCAAGACTGAAAGAAAGGCTTAGTGTAGGTTCAATACAATCAGCATTGAAACGAATGGAGGACAAAGGATTTCTCACCTCACAATTCGGTGAAGCTACTGCCAAGCGTGGAGGAAAGCGTAAGCGCATTTATGCAACAACATCTCATGGTAGAAAGGTACTCGAAGATATGAAGGATATACGTACCCAACTCTGGAGTGCCATACCCAAACTTGCGTTTGAACTTAAGGCCATCTAATGAAACCACAAGCATTACATCCACCAAAATGGCCCTTAAAGTTTCTCCGGTTCTTCCTGAAAGAAGAATACCTGGAAGAGATTGAAGGCGACATAGAAGAAATTTTTCATGAGAATGCAGAACGCTTTTCAGTTCGCAAGGCAAAACGAATCTATACCTGGGAGATCATCAAACTACTTCGTCCCAACCTGATCAGAAACTTTGAGTTTGTGAATCAATTAATCCAATTCAGTATGTTCAAAAATTACTTTAAAATTTCTGTTCGCGGCCTATTGAAGAGTCCGGTCAATTCATTCATCAATATTTTCGGGTTAGCGGCTGCTATTGGCTTCAGTATTTTTTTCTACGCATTTGTAGTTTATACGTTCAAGCGCGATCAATTTCATGAAAATAAGAATGTGGTGTTCCTCTCTACATTTACTGCTTCGCGAGAAGGTGCGTTGCGGCAATACGGGCAGTCACCCAGGCCATTGGGAGAACTATTGAAACAGGATTTTCCGCAAGTGATAAACGTTTGTAGAGTAGAAGACCGGAATGTTATTGTTAAACATGGAGATAACATTTTCAATGAACGCATCCGGTTTGTCGACCCTACTTTCCTCGATATGTTTACTTTCCCACTGAAGTGGGGTGTATCTACTTCACTTTCCGATGTGAATAGTATAGTGATCAGTGAACCGATGGCTGAAAAATATTTTGGTGATGAAAACCCCATTGGCCAAAGCATCCTTGTGAAATTCAGCGCAGAGAATGGTAAAGAGTTTAAGATAACAGGCGTTGCCAAAAAATTTCCATCTTCACGAAGTTTTGATTTCCATTTCCTTATCAATTTCGAAAATCTCCGAACGGCTCAACCCGGTTTCGATTCGCACGATTGGTCGGCCTTCCACCAAGCCACTTTTGTTCAGGTAGCACAGCCATCAGACATAAAAATTGTGGAGGCGGGAATGGAAAAATACAGACGTACACAAAACGAAGTGGTTGAAAAAGACTGGGCTATTGCTTCTTTTCAATTTGAACCGCTGGCTACACTCCATATAAAGACAGACGAAATTCGTGAAGATGTTTTCCGCGAAGGCACACACAGTAATATAACATCTATCAAATTTCTCACCGGGGTTTGCACGTTAATGTTATTACTGGCCTGCTTCAATTATATCAACATAGCCATTTCAACCTCAGTAAAGAGATTGAAGGAGTTGGGTGTGCGCAAAACCATAGGGGCAACACGAAGGCTGGTGATTGTACAGTTCTTGTCTGAAAATATAGTCGTCACCTTTTTTGCCATGCTGGTCGGAATTCTTCTGGGCTGGCTCGTAGTTATTCCGTGGTTCGAAGGACTGTGGGATTTTAGTATGGAGTTCAGTCTCAATGACCCGCGCTTGTGGATGTACTTGCCAATTATCATGCTGATCACCGCACTCGCATCCGGCATCTATCCCGCTATTTATATTTCCCGGTTTCAAACAGTTACTATTCTGAAAGGCTCAGTCAGGTTTGGTCAGAAAAATCCTGTCACTAAAATCTTTCTGGGCTTTCAACTTGTGTTGGCGTGTATGTTTATCACAAGCGCCATCGTGTTTACCATGAATGGCGATTACCTCGCCAAGAGGAGCTGGGGTTATAGCAACCGTGATGTGATTTACACAGCGGTTGAAAATGAATCGGTCTATCAGCAATTAAATGATGTCATGCAACGCAATCCGAAAATCCTTTCCATTTCAGGTTCGGTTCAGCACATCGGCAAAAATCATCAAACAACAATTTTGCATTTCCCTGATAAAGATTTTGAGGCAGACCGTTTGTCGGTAGGCCCAACCTATTTCAATACCATGGGAATTGAGTTGGTGAGCGGGAGGGCATTCAAAGACTTCGATGGCAGCGATAAAAATGCTGTGGTAGTGAATGAAACGATGGCTAAAAACCTGAGTTGGGTTAATCCGATCGGTCAGCAATTCAGAATTGACAGTATTACCTATGAGGTGGTTGGCGTAGCAAAAGATTTTCATAGCTATAGTTTTTTCTCCTTGCTCAGACCCACATTTTTTACCGTGGCCGATAAAAAGGATTTCAGATTTCTTGCATTAAAAGTCAACCGCGAGCAAGAACAATCTGCATTCGAAGATTTAAAAAAGGCATGGGCAACACTCTACCCTGAAATTCCATTTAATGGCGGTTATCAGGAAGATGTCTGGGGAAATTATTACGAACAAATGGGCATACACGGGCATGTGTGGAGGGTGTTTGCATCGGTAGCGGTTATTCTCGCCATGCTGGGATTGTATGGATTAGTGGCGATTAACATTTCTGGCAGAGTTAAGGAGTTTAGCATACGAAAAATTCTTGGAGCTGACTATAAAAACATCAGCAACAACATCTTCAAACAATACTATGTTTTGATTATTGTATCATTATTCGTTAGTGTACCACTTAGTTTTATTTTCATAAAGTCGGTACTTGACTTTGCCTATGATTATCACATGCCTGTTACCATTTGGGTAGTGACGATGGCAGCTTCACTTTTGGTTGCTGTGGTGATCGCAACAGTGGCAACACAAATAATAAAGGTGTTTAAAACTAATCCGGTAGAGGGTTTAAAAACTGAATAAATGTTTTAGAGAAAAGACTATGACTCCAATAACCCACAACAACGAAACGTCACCACAAACCTATGCCAGGATTGGCGGCATATTGTATCTCCTGATTATAGCGCTGGGTATCTTTTATGAAATGATCGTGAGAGACAGCATCCTGGTTCCCGGAGATTCCATGGCTACCATGGCCAGCCTCAAGCAAAATGAATTTTTATGGCGGTTGGGTATCGTTGCTGAGTTTTTGTCTTCCATTATTAGCATTGGACTTGTCCTCATCATGTATCGGCTTACCCAACTGGTTAACAAAGACCTGGCGATATTGGCTGCTTTCTTTAACCTGGCGGGTGTCACTATTCAGACCGTGTACATTGTTCAGCTTATTGAAGCCATATTCCCGATTGGCGCATCATCTTACCTGCAAGCATTCACGCCTGAACAGCTTAGTGCAATGATAAGCCTGAGCACAAAAAGTCACGTGTTTGGTTTTGGCATTGCCCTGCTCATGTTTGCTCCTTACTTTTTGTTAACGGGTTACTTAATTTATAAGTCAGTCTACCTTCCAAAGTTCGTTGGTATATTATATATCATTAGCGGAGCGGGCTATCTCATCAATAGCGTCATCTTAATCATGGCTCCTCAGTTTTCTGGAATGGTCTTTATGGTCATCGTTCTCCCAGTCTTTATTGGCGAAATATCATTATCACTAAGCCTATTATTTAAAGGTGTGAATGAGAACGAGTGGAGTAAATATACCACTCACGGTAATCAGATTAATCCATAAACTCTCAACGCTATGAATACTAATCCAGATCTCAAAACAACTGCAAGACTTGCCGGTCTGTTATTTCTACTTTGGATCGTTTCAGGCTTTTACGACATGTTCTATGTATCACCCAAAATATTTGTAAGTGGTGATAGTGTAGCTTCTGCTCAAAATATTCTGAAGTATGAAACCTTGTTTAGAACTGGCATTTTTTCAGGACTAATAACAAATACAATATGGGTATTGTTGGTGTGGGTCTTTTATCAGCTGTTTAGGACAGTCAATGAACGGTACGCGAAACTTTTATTGGCCTCTGTATTGGTGCAAGTACCGGTGGCATTTGTTAATGCTGGACTTAGTATCGCAGCTGTCATCACGCTAAAAGGAGAAATTCTAAAGTCGTTTGAATTGGGGCAACGCCAAGATCTCGCCATGACGTTCCTTAAAATTAATGAGTATAGTGTTTTAGCATTAGTATTATTTTATGGTCTTTGGCTCTTTCCATTAGCTATACTGGTTTATCAGTCTGTTTTCATTCCTCGTTTTTTTGGCATTTGGCTAATCTTAAATGGAATTGTTTATGTCCTGCTAAGTTTTGTCGGCATTGTACTTCCTGAATACAGAGACATCGTATTTACGGTTGGTATGCCTGCCATGTTCGGTGAATTGGTATTAATGCTTTGGCTCCTGATAAAAGGTATTCGAGATCAGAAAGCTGTTGCATTAGAGTAACGCTGTTAAAACTAAAGATTCAAATCTAAAATGAAAGGCAACTTTATAGACAATATGCGTTTCAGGTGGAGGGCCCCGTTGCAACTTGATGATGGCTATTTCTATTTGGATACAGACTATGGAAAAATCAGGGTACTTGATACGAAGGGAAATAAACCTGTATTGATCAATGTGCCAGACGGGCCCAATGTTATTGAGCATCAATTGTCCCTTGTCAAAAAATTATCAGAGAACTACCGTGTAATTTGTTTTGAATATCCCGGACTTGGTTTTTCGTATCCCGATTCAAAGTATGATTATACATTTAAAAGCGGTTCTAACCTTCTGGTTCAATTGATGGATTCACTCAATATCCGGAAAGCTACACTGATCTTTTCATGCTCAAATGGATTTTATGCTCTGCAAGCTGCAAGTGATTATCCGGAAAGGATTAAGCACATTTTCTTAGCACAAACTCCATCTTTTCAGGCAATGATACAGTGGTCGGAAAAGTCTATCCCTGCTTTGCTTAAAGTACCAGTTGTTGGTCAATTAACCAATGCCATTTTTGTGAAACAACTGGTCAGCAATTGGTACAAATATGCCTTACCTAAAAATTCCGTTGATCGATTTGAATATTCAAAGACCGCTATTACATCTTTAACAAAAGGAGGATGTTTTTGCTTATCCTCATTAGTGCACGGATTGAAAAAAGACTACAACACACCACTTAGCTTGCAAAAGATACCAACCACGTTGGTATGGGGAGGAATGGACTTTACTCATCGAATGACAGATAAAAAGTCACTAAAAACTCATGTCGAAAATTGTGAGATTATTGAATTTGAGGAATGTGGTCATTTCCCAGAGCTTGAAAGAACAAAAGATTTTACGCAAATGATAAAGGAAAGGATAACCTGACTAAGCAAATTATGGATATAAAAATAGTTGTCATCTTAAGTGTATTTGTAGGGTCACTCAAGGCAAATGCTCAAACCAACCACATACACAACACATTATTGGCGATTAATAAATATGAATGTGAAGTAGATTTTGATTTTGCAAATGAATCGTTGCAAGCAACCTGTAAAGTTGAAGTAACGAACAACTCGAATGCAAAAGTGAGAAAATTGCCGTTTGTTTTGTATAGGCTGCTAACAGTAAGAGATGTCAAATCAGATGGAACTTCTTTGTCCTTCGCACAAAACATTAGAAGCTTCGAAGATCAGGTAAGGTTGCAATCGAATTTCATTAGTGTTGGACTGAAGAAGCCCTTACTGCCCAACCAATCCATTACACTGGAAATGGAGTATGATGGAACATTACATGGATACACGGAGGTCGGGTGGAATTATGTTAGAGATAAAATTGATCCAAACTTTACTATCCTGCGGCCTGATTGCATGGCGTATCCTGAGCTGGGCTATCCATCAAATAAGATCAATAAGCAATTTCCAAAAGCAAATTTTGATTATCGCGTCAGCGTTACAATTCCCGATTCGTTGGTAGCAGTAAATGGTGGTGCGCTTGTTTCTACCAATTCAGTGAATGGTCAAACCACATTCGAATTTAAAAATGTGAAAGGGGCATGGCGCATGGATATCGCCATTGCAAAGTATGGTAAGGTAGCCGCCAATGGATTAACCGTTTATTACTTCAAGCAAGATTCCTTAGGCGCTAAGAAGGTCCTGGAAGCTCTTCAAAAAACCATAAGGTTGTATACAAATTGGTGGGGCCCCCTTAACAACTTTAAAGGGTTTTCAATTATAGAAATACCGGATGGCTACGGCTCGCAGGCTGATGTGTCATCCATACTTCAATCAGCATCCGCTTTTAAAGATTCCACGGAGATACATCAAGCGTATCATGAAATTTCACATTTGTGGAATGTTGATCTTAAAGCTCCATCCCCCAGGTGGGAAGAGGGGCTGGCAACGTTCATCGAATATTTAACAATAGAAAAACTCGAACATCGCGAATACCTGAATTATGTGACCGATTGGTTCTTACAAGTGGTTAGACGGGAAGTGGCTAATGACATGAGGTTAAAGACTGTGCCCATGGTTGATTTTGGAAAGCATGGAATGACGGATTACTCTTATTCATTAGGCATGATTGCTTTCCGAATTCTTTATCAAACATTAGGCGATGAGAAATTTAATCACTCGCTAAGAGCATTTTATAAAGAGTATTCAGGTAAAGAGGCAACAACAGAAGACTTTATTCGCATTACAAAACAAGTATCAGGGAAAGACACATCAGCATTCTTTAATGATTGGTTCTTTACAACAGGATACATTAGGCACTTAGATAGACAATCATCTTTTGACGAGATAGTCATGACATATAAATGACATTACGTCTCCGGAGCTTTTCAACACTATAGACATTTAATTATTTACTTTAACATTTTTATGAAACCATCATTCTACCTGCTAATCTGTTCATTATTTGTTTCCATTTTAACACAAGGGCAAAGTAATATTCAAAAAGGTATAACCCTATACCAATCTAAAAATCTGGACGATGCTGTTAAGTCATTTAAAGCAATTGAAAATACTTCAGGTGATTATGCTTCTGCTCAGTATTATCTGGGTAGAATTGCATATGATAAAAGAGAATATGATGATGCAGTCGATTATTTTAAAGTAGCGACAGAAAAGAGTCCTGCAAATGGTGAATACTTTAATTGGTTAGGAGATGCCTATTCAGGAGTTGGAAGTGAGTCAAGTATTTTCACTCAGATGTCTGTTGGCCCTAAAGCCCTAAGAGCCTGGGAGAAAGCTGCCCAGTTGAATCCCAAAATTATTAATGCACGTGTTTCCCTGGTGGATTCATACATCGTGGCTCCTGAATTTATGGGAGGTGGTGAGAGCAAGGCGAAAGCTGTGGCAAAAGAAGTACTGCCTTTACTGGAAGAGTCAATTAAAAACACTCCTGAGAATTTTCTGCATCAATATTGGTACGGAAAAATTACTGCCCTCACGGGTATAAATATGGAGCGAGGTGAGGCGTTTCTCTTGAGTTATTTGAAACATACACCCACTAAAGAAGAGCCCTCACATGCAGGCGCCAATATGCGATTAGGTCAGATCAAAGAAAAGCAAGGAAATAAAGTTGAGGCAAAGCGATACTATGAAGCAGCGTTGAAGTTGGATAGTAAACTGGAAGGTGCTCAAAAAGGATTGGAGAGGGTTTCAAAATAAAAAAATGTGCCCTAATCAATTAAATATAGAGTTCAGACAATCTTCATCAAAGGATTGGAGAATCATCCAATCCATAGCACACACAACATGGCCTGTTACTTATGGACAATTATTGTCTGCCGGGCAGCTTGAGTATATGCTTGATTTGACATACAGTGAAGAATCAATCAAGCAACAGATGGATCGAGAACATCAATTTATTATTGGCTATCACGCTGGAGAACCACTTGGGTTCGCGTCTGTCGAAAAACAATATAATGCTCCTGCCAACCTTATGATTCATAAACTATACATATTGCCTTCATTTCAAGGAAAAGGAATGGGTAAAGCATTCCTGGATTATTTGACAGCATTTGCTATAAAAACAGGACATGATATGCTGACGTTGAAAGTATTTATTAAAAATCAGAACGCTATTCGATTTTATAACCATCTCGGATTTCATTCCATCGGTGAGGAAGTGACTGACCTGGGAAATGGATATGCCGTATTGGATTACATCATGATCAAAAAGATGTAGCATGAATTCATACAATAAAACTGCAAGACTGGCCGGACTCATGGGTTGTATCATGATCGGGTAACCGTCATCTCCACCCAAATCCTTTCCGCCACCTGATGTGTCAACAGTATTTCTTTTTTCGACTTGTGCTGCAGGGTAATGGAACCATCGAACAGTTCCCTTTTCTTAATGGTCACAGCATCTCCAATTTGTAATCCCTTTGCGTTCAAGTGGTCGAGGAATGATTTTTCATCTTCTGTAACTGCAGTAATGGTGGCGGTTAATCCTTCCGCGAGGTCAATCAGGGAAGTGCGTTTTTGCGTATGAATTTTTCCATTGCTGTCCGGGATTGGCTCTCCATGAGGGTCGAACTTTGGGCTGTTCAGTAATTCATCAATGCGTTCGTAAAAGCGTGATGAGTTCACGTGCTCCAACTGTTCAGCGATGTCATGCACTTCTTCCCATCCAAGGCCCATCACCTTTACTAAAAACAATTCCGCCAGGCGGTGTTTTCGAATAATTGCCAAAGCTTCTTTTTTTCCTTTTTCGGTCAGTTTAATACCCTTGTAAGGAGCATAAGCCACCAACTTCTTGGTCGCCAGGCGTTTCACCATGCTATTTACGCTGGGAAGCTTTACATCCAGTTTTTTGGCCAATTCGGATACGTAGACTTCTCCTGTTGCCTCTGAAAGTGCATAAATCGACTTGATATAATTTTCTTCCGTTAGGGATCCCATTTACGCTTTTCAGATAAAAATATGGCTTTTTTGTTAATATCGTGAAATTAAAATATTAGAGGCATCTAACATTTTATTTAAACTAATCGTACTTTTAGACGCATGAACCGAAAAACAATATTCGCGGGATTGATCATCCTGGCAGCTTGTGAGGAATTCCAACCCAAGGCACCTCAAGCATATGAGTTGTTGGATGGTCCTGTATCCGGGCTATCGGAAGCCGAGAATCTCCAATTTCTCCGGGGTGATGTGGCTTTTAATGATGAAGTATTTACATCTGCAAATGGCCTTGGGCCTTTGTTTGTCGCCACGTCCTGTGGCAGTTGTCATCCGGGTGATGGCAAAGGTCATCCTTTTACCACACTTACGCGCTTCGGCCAAACCGATGAAAATGGGAATCAATACCTAAATGTCGGTGGCCCTCAACTTCAACACAGGGCAATTCCCGGTTTTACACCGGAAGTGATTCCCCAAAATGCAACACTCTCCCGCTTTACCCCTCCAGCCAATACCGGTCTCGGATTTATAGACGCTGTCAGCGATGCTGAAATTTTAGCCTGGGCTGACCCTGATGATAATGATGGAGACGGCATCAGCGGGGTACCGAACTGGATTAGCCTGAAACAATATGTAAAGGAACGACCAAACAGTGTAACCCAAAACGGTAGGTATATTGGTCGTTTCGGTAAAAAAGCAGCCACTTACGATCTGCTTCAACAAACAGCCACAGCTTATAATCAAGACATTGGAATTACATCCAGTTTCGAACCCGTTGACACGCATTCGGGATTGGTGTTTGATCCGGAAGTTTCCAATCAAACCATTAACGATGTGGTTTTCTATTTGAAGGCACTTAAGGCACCCGAACCACGACCTGAAAGCAATTCAATTGAAGGAAAGCAATTGTTTACCACAATTGGTTGCTCAAAATGTCATCGCCCTGAAATGAAAACAGGTAATTCATCGATTGCAGCCATTGCCAATAAAGCCTTTTATCCCTACAGTGATTTTTTATTGCACGACATGGGCTCTTCACTTGACGATGGATACACCGAAGGCTCGGCAAAAACCTATGAATGGCGTACGCCACCACTTTGGGGTGTAGGTCTTTCAAAGAAGTCGCAGGGAGGACAGTATTTTTTACTACACGATGGAAGAGCCAGAAGCATTGAAGAAGCCATACTTCTTCACGGAGGCGAGGGCATTCAGTCTCGCAGTAACTACGAGGCGTTAACAAATGAGGAGAAAACGAAACTCATTAGATTTTTGGAGAGCTTATAGATATGAAGAGACGCGCATTTATAAGACAAACTTGTATTACCTGTGTCAGTGGCGGGTTGGTTCCATTTCTAATCTCCGGTTGCCAGGCAACACATTATGCAAGCGGTGTCCTAGATGCAACAGGCATCAGCGTGTCGAAGTCGGAGTTCACATATCAAAAAAAAGAACAGATCCGCACCCGTCAATATATCATCGCGCAAAATGACAAATTAGAATTTCCAATTTACGTGTACCGATTTTCTGATACCGAATACAGTGCTCTTTGGATGAAATGCACCCATCAGGGCGCAGAACTACAAGCATCCGGTGATGCACTCCAATGCCCGAGTCATGGAAGTGAATTCACAAATAAAGGCGCAGTGAGCAATGGGCCAGCGGAAAAAAATCTTCGTTCATTTCCCGTGATCGTACAAACCGATACCATCACGATAGACTTGCGACAATCATGAAAATAAGTTTACTGATAATAGTTGCTGTAGTGATGTGCTTAAATGTGACTGCGCAAGTAGATTCCACGTTGTTCAAAAGAACACAGCAGGACACCTCCAAACTGCTACTTAATATGGATGCGGTTTATAACCGACCCTTTCTGTCTGTAAGTAAACTACCGGTTGCCGTTGGTGGCTATGTAGAAGCTAATTGGCAACATCTGGGCACCGATGGTGTCAGTGAAGGACATCAGTTTCAAATGAGACGACTTACATTATTTGTCGCGTCAAGCATTTCAAGGCGAATAAAATTTCTGTCGGAGTTAGAGTTTGAAGACGGCACAAAGGAAATCAATATTGAATTTGCTTCTGTTGATTTTGAATTTCACCCACTGCTGAATTTCAGAGGAGGTATTGTGATGAATCCGATTGGCGCGTTCAATCAAAACCACGATGGGCCTAAGTGGGAATTTATTGACCGACCCATTTCAGCCACTCAACTACTACCTGCCACATGGAGCAATGTAGGCTTCGGTTTGTATGGCAAACTATATAAAAACAATTGGGTGTATGCGTATGAAACCTACCTTACCAACGGGTTCGATGATCAGATCATAAGCAACAACGAGAACAAAACTTTCCTTCCCGCATCCAAATTAAATAAGGATCGTTTTGAAGAAAGTTTTAACGGAGTGCCGTTGCTAACGGCAAAAGTGGCTATACGCAATAAGCGTATTGGTGAACTGGGTTTGTCTTACATGGGTGGAGTCTATAACAAGTTTCAGGAAGATGGATTGGTGCTGGATGAAAAGCGGAAACATCGCACTTGGGCAATTGATTTTAACACCGTTTTACTGACCGGCACTTACTTGACTACCGAGTGGACATACACACGTGTAGATGTTCCTTCCAGTTATAGTCAGCAATATGGCGATAAACAATGGGGAGGTTTCTTTGATGTGGTTCAGCCCGTATTCAGAAAAAGCATACTTGGTTTTGAACGTTCGGTGGTAAATGCTATTTGCCGGTTTGAATATGTAGACTGGAACCTGGGTAAATTTTTAGAAACAGGTGATAATATTCATGAGGACATTGTATCTGTTGTTCCCGGAATTAGCTGGCGGCCAAATGCACAGACCGTTATTCGCTTAAACTACCGTTATAACTGGCAGACCGACATTTTGGGAAATCCTGCTTCGAAAACAGCAGGGTTTCAGTTTGGTTTTTCGAGCTATTTTTAACTATAAGGTCATCCTGCAACCCAATTACATGTTTTTTTTGTTTAATTTTGCGCCATGAGAGTGATACGCTTTCTTTTCACCATGTACGTTCTTGCGTTGGCGGTTTATCCCTGCAACGACAAGGAAACGTGTACGGATGAGCGCAAAGCGAACATAACATTCGTTTCCGTTACTGATCATGACCATACCAATAGTGAGGTTGACCAATGCACTCCCTTCTGCATTTGTGCCTGCTGTGCAGCGCACATTCAACTTAATCCAGTTGCCGACATTTCATTTGCGGTGCTGGTTCATAACACCAAATTAACAACGCTTTATTTCGAAAAACCGATATTGGTTAATGCATCGAATATCTGGCAGCCGCCTAAACTTGCTTAATACTTCTCTTATGCAATGACATTCCTGTCATTCGGATAATCTGATTTTTACATTTTAAAATTTGCGCTATGCGCAAGAAAAAACCTCGTTCATTATTCCGAACGACAATGGACATTTTAGGATATGTCATGGCCGTACTTATCGGGCTTGGATTACTTGGCTTAATCCGGCATATCATACTTCATCATTTCTAATACCAATTATGTTAGACAAGATCATTCAATACTCAATAAAGCATAAACTGGTGATCGGTTTGTTCACGCTGGCATTGGCCGCGTGGGGAACTTACTCGCTCACGCAGTTGCCCATTGATGCTGTACCTGATATTACCAACAATCAGGTACAGGTCATCACGCTGAGTCCCTCACTGGCCGGACAGGAGGTGGAGCGGCTCATTAGTTTTCCCGTGGAGCAAACGATGGCTACTATACCGGAGATAAAAGAAATCCGGAGTATATCACGTTTCGGTCTCTCCGTAGTCACCATTGTTTTTCATGATAACATCGATGTGTTTTGGGCAAGGCAGCAGGTAAATGAACGCCTGGCAGAAGCCCGAAATCAGATACCCGCTGGAAT
Source organism: Cyclobacteriaceae bacterium (assembly GCA_019638355.1). Taxonomy (GTDB): domain Bacteria; phylum Bacteroidota; class Bacteroidia; order Cytophagales; family Cyclobacteriaceae; genus ELB16-189. The sequence goes on along the minus strand of JAHBTY010000001.1, from coordinate 985,692 downwards.
CGGAAATCCGGAGATGGCTCCTATCACTACTGGTCTTGGTGAAATCTATCAATACCTCATTCGCCCGGAAAAGGGATACGAGGAAAAGTACGATGCTGCCGAACTGCGAACCATTCAGGACTGGATTGTGAGAAGACAGTTGCTCGGTACACCGGGTGTGGCGGACGTTAGCAGCTTTGGTGGTTTTCTGAAACAATATGAAGTCGCCTTAGATCCCGATAAACTAAGAAGTTATAACCTGAGTATTACAGATGTTTTCACAGCGCTTGAAAGGAACAATCAAAACACAGGTGGAGCGTATATCGACAAAAAGCCAAATGCCTGGTTTATCCGTAGCGAAGGTTTAATCAGTTCCATTGATGACATCGGAAAGATTGTAGTGAAGAACACATCCGCTGGTGTTCCTATACTAATTCGCAATGTGGCGGAGGTACGCTTTGGAGCCGCAAACCGGTATGGTGCCATGACCTACAACAACGAGGGTGAAGTGGTGGGTGCGCTTGTTTTAATGTTGAAAGGTGAAAACTCCAATGCTGTTGTTGAGCGGGTAAAAGAACGCATGGAGCAAATCAAAAAGACTCTGCCCGAAGGTGTGGTCATTGAACCATTTCTCGATCGCAGCAATTTGGTGAATCGCGCTATTGGAACGGTGGAGAAAAACCTGATAGAAGGTGCGTTGATTGTGATTGTGGTGTTAGTACTTTTTCTTGGCAACCTGAGAGCCGGGTTAATTGTGGCCTCGGTAATTCCACTCGCCATGTTGTTTGCCGTTTCGCTCATGCATGTATTTGGCGTTTCCGGAAATTTAATGAGCCTCGGAGCCATTGACTTTGGTTTGATTGTGGACGGTGCAGTAATTATAGTAGAAGCAACGATGCACCACCTCGGTATCAGAAGTATTTCACGCAGAATGACGCAAGGGGAAATGGATATTGAAGTGTATGAATCTGCATCGAAAATTAGAAACTCGGCAGCGTTTGGTGAAATCATTATCCTGATTGTTTACTTACCGATACTTGCGCTTGTAGGCATTGAAGGAAAAATGTTCAAGCCTATGGCGCAGACTGTAAGTTTTGCCATACTTGGTGCTTTCATCCTCTCATTGACCTATGTGCCCATGATGTCGGCACTCTTCCTGAGCAAGAACCCACAACATAAGCGTAATTTTTCTGACAAGATGATGGACTTCTTTCAGCGTCTGTATCTGCCCATCATCAATGGAGCATTGAAAAGAAAGATGCTGGTGGTTATGATCGCGATTGCTCTTTTCATTGGTAGTTTATTCCTGTTCTTAACCATGGGTGGTGAATTTATTCCCACACTGGAGGAGGGCGACTTTGCTGTGGAAACCCGTGTGCTTACCGGCAGTAGTCTTACGCATACAATTGATGCTTCTTTAAAGGCCGGAGAAATACTCATTCGTGATTTTCCAGACGAAGTAAAAGAAGTAGTAAGTAAAATCGGTGCAGGTGAAATCCCTACCGACCCCATGCCCATTGAAGCATGTGATTTAATGGTGATTCTGAAAGATAAAGGCGAATGGAAAAAGGCTGATAACCGCGAGGAACTTGCAGAAAAGATGGGCGAAGCATTGGAAGCAATACCAGGAGTAACATTTGGATTTCAGCAACCCATACAAATGCGTTTCAACGAATTGATCTCCGGTGTACGGCAGGATGTTGCTGTAAAAATATTTGGTGAGGATCTCGATGTATTGACCGGTTTATCAAAACAAGTAGCAGGCATTGCCTCCGGTGTTGAAGGTGCGCGTGACTTATACGTGGAAGAAGTTACGGGCCTGCCTCAAATAGTTGTGCATATTGACCGTGATGAAGTAGCCCGATTTGGACTGGATATTGAAACCATTAATCAGGCGATCAGCACCGCCTTTGCTGGACAAAGTGCGGGTGTTGTGTATGAAGGAGAAAAACGTTTTGATCTTGTAGTCAGGTTAACAAAAGAAAATCGCCAGGGCATCGAAGACGTACAGAACCTGTTTATTACAACGCCAACCGGAAACCAGGTTCCGCTTGATCAGGTTGCTAAGGTTGAATTCAAACTTGGCCCGAACCAAATACAACGTGAAGATGCTAAGCGTAGAATCATTATAGGCTTCAACGTGCGCGGCCGAGATGTAGCCAGTATCGTAGAGGAACTTCAGCAAAAAATAGAAAAACAAATTGATTTTCCTCCAGGATATTATCCAACGTATGGAGGACAATTTGAAAACCTGAAAGAAGCGCAAGCAAGACTCTCGATTGCTGTACCGGTCGCCTTATTACTGATTTTACTGTTACTTTTTTTCACCTTCGGTTCGTTTAAACAATCCATTCTCATTTTTATGGCAATACCAATGGCAGCCATTGGAGGTGTGTTCGCTTTGCTATTGCGCGGAATGCCCTTCAGCATTTCAGCAGGTATCGGGTTCATCGCCCTGTTTGGTGTGGCCGTACTCAATGGTATTGTATTGATAGCCGAATTCAATCGCCTGAAAAAATCAGGGCTTACTGATTTGTACGACATCGTAAGAAAGGGAACGCAAATTCGTCTTCGCCCGGTATTGATGACTGCCGCTGTTGCATCGCTTGGCTTTTTGCCCATGGCATTGGCTACCAGTGCAGGTGCCGAAGTACAGAAGCCGCTGGCTACTGTTGTAATCGGGGGGCTAATCAGTTCAACGGTGTTGACATTGATCGTACTCCCCTGTCTTTATATCTATTTAGAAAAAATTAATATTCCTATGAAAACAATCAGATTCATTTTAATCCCGGTTTTGCTTTCGGTAGGTGTTGCTACCCAGGCACAAGAGGGAATCAAAGAGGTGAAATTGTATTCAACACACGAGGACTTTGTTAAGAATAAGCCTTTTAAAGTTATTCGTGTGAACGATTGCAAAGATGTGGTCAAAGAAACGCCCAATGCAAAACTCGCGATCCGCGGAATTGATGAAAACCTTACTATCAAATACGGAACACTTGGCGGATACAGCATCGGCTCAGAACGCTACAGGGCTTTCGGAGAGAAAGGTTTTTTCAAATCCTACGGCTACTATAAAGTGCTGGACGATTCGTGCCTGGTTACATACTCCAAACGAGTTTATCATTACAAGAGCGGACGAGGATTGAATTACTACTACAGCAGAGATTTGGATTCACCCATTCAGCATCTGTGGATGAACCCCATTCGGAAGGATTTTGCAGACAAGCCCAAGTTTGTTCAGAATGTAAAAGACGTTTTTAAATCCTATTATCCATCACTGTATACAAGCGAGAGGTCGTCCGGAAGGGTGCTATTCAATAAACTTTACTGCGATTCTAATCTATAAGCCATGAAGAAATATTTTTTAGTAACACTATTCCTGCTCATTACCTTTTTAGGAAGCTCGCAGCAATTGCTTCCTCTGGAACAAGCTATTGAAACAGCTTTAAAAAATAATGGCAGTGTCCGAACTGAGACGTATAACGTAGAATCGCAAAGAGCTTTGAAGAAAACGGGTTTTGATCTTCCAAAGACAAACGTGTCGTTGCTCTATGGTCAGTACAACAGCTATTCAAAAAATGATAATAACCTGACGGTAACACAAACGATTCCCTTCACCGCTTTTGGTAGCCAAAGTGCGTTGAACCGGTCGCTTATGGTATCAAGTGAATTGAAGAAGGCCGCGACTGAGAACGAATTAGTTTTCCAGGTGAAACAGGTCTGCTATCAATTGGCGTTTCTCAAAGCAAGACAGGAGTTGCTCCAGCAACAAGACAGCATCTACGAAGGTTTTTTGAAAGTTGCATCTCTTCGTTATAAAACAGGGGAAGCTAATTTGCTGGAAAAGACCACAGCCGAATCGCAGCGCAACGAAGTAAAGAACATGCTGGCAAAAAATATAACTGATCAGGTGGTCGTTCGCACGCAACTGAAAACGCTCATTAACAGCAATGAACTACCAGACATTGTAAATATGGAGTTGAACAAAGTTTCCTTTACTAACACACCAGATAGTGCGGCTATTCAATCCAACCCATCAACTTCCTACATGCGTCAACAAGTACAGGTGGCCAAAGATGTGAAGAAAGTAGAATCAGCAAAGGCCGCTCCTGAAATTCTACTGGGTTTCTTTACACAAACATTAAATGGTGTTCAAGATACTGAATCTGGAGCAATTGCTACTTCAAGTGATCGCTTCACAGGCTTTCAGGTGGGGTTGGCTATTCCGGTATGGTTTGTTCCTCATCAGGGAAGAGTAAGGGCTGCCGAATATAATCGCCAGTCGGCAGAGAGTAACTATCAGTACTACTATAAAACACTGCAAGGTCAATATCAACAGGCCATACAGGAGTATGCCAAGAACAAAAACAGTCTGTACTATTATACTACCTCAGCATTACCCAATGCAGAGCTGATTCTAAAACAGTCGCAAACAGCTTTTAAAAATGGCGAGATAGGTTACGCAGAATATTTACTAGGTGTTCAAAAGGCAATTGCTATTAAAGAAGGGCATCTCCAGACGCTGAACGATTACAACCAGTCCATTATTTACATTGAATTCTTGTCAGGCAATAAATAACAGAACAACATGAAAAACATACATAAATTATTTGCACTCTTACTCTTGTCTACGGTAACGGCCCTGGTGATATCCTGTGGCAATGCCAGTACTGAAGCAATAGAGGAAGAGCACCACGATGAAGCGGAGAACACAGCGGAACTTACCGATAAACAGATAAAGACCGCTGGCATTGAACTCGGTAAAGTAGAGCAAAAGCAAATCAGCGGAACCATCAAGGTTAATGGTATGCTGGATGTTCCGCCACAACAGATGGTAAGCGTATCCGCTCCTTTGGGTGGATTTCTCAAAAGTACGGTGTTGCTTCAGGGTTCGAGAGTTACCAAAGGGCAAGTGATTGCCGTAATTGAAAACCCCGAATACATTCAATTGCAACAAGACTACCTGGAAGCGAAAAATCAGTTCGATTTTGCGTATGCCGACTATGAACGCCAGCAGGAACTTGCCAAGGAAAATGTAAATGCACAAAAAACATTGCAGCAGGCAAAGACGACCTATCAAAGTTGGTTGGCGAAGAAGAACGGGTTGCTTGCCAAGCTCAAACTAATCAATGTTGACATGACCTCGCTGGAGGCAGGCACGATCTCCAGTACGTCAAACATATATTCAACTATAAATGGATTCGTAACGGAAGTAAATGTCAACATCGGAAAATTTGTTAACCCCAGCGACATACTTTTTGAAATCGTGGACACCGAACACCTTCATGCAGAGTTAATTATTTTTGAAAAGGACGTTCGTAAAATTAAGATCGGGCAAAAAGTCCGATTCACGCTGGCCAATGAAACCAAAGAACGGATGGCAACTGTGTACCTGATTGGAAGAGAGATCAGCGCGGACAGAACAATTCGCATTCACTGCCACATCGACAAGGAAGACAAAGACTTATTGCCGGGCATGTACCTGAAGGCTATCGTAGAAACGGGGGGTACAGCCGTAACGGCATTACCCAACGAAGCCATTATTGATTTTCAGGGAAAGAAATATGTCTTTATTAAAACTGAAGAAGGGCACGGAGATGACGAAGAAAATCAAACGAAGGAAGGGTCCGAAGAAGGTGGTGAACACAAGGAGGAAGGACAGCACTTTATGATGCAGGAGATAGTAGTGGGCAATAGCGAATTAGGGTACACAGAAGTAATTTTACCAGAGGGATGGAACAATGAAAATGAAGTGGTAGTGAAAGGCGCATATGCCATCCTTTCGAAAATGAAAAATAGCGAAGAGGAAGGACACGGACATTAAACTTTAAATATGAAACTCTACTGGAGTATGCCTGACGGCTTGAAGATTCATTACCGTGGGGAACTGGAACTCTATAAAACTGAGCTTGACAAAGGCAACCTTCAAGATGCATGGCGACATCTGGAACGTGCGCATATTCTTGGTCAGCCTTGGCCGCGAGAGCATTCGCATGTTCATTGGGTTATGCTCAAGTTTGGCTTTCGTATAAAGGATGTGAGAGAGATTGTCGGGCAAATACCGCGTTTATTTGTCGGTGGTGTCAAATCATTTGTGGGCACTATTCCTGTGGGCAACACGGGTGGGGCTAACGTACCACCATTACGTCCGATGGAAATCCCGGACGACCTTCAAGCTATATTAAAACCCTATCACACTAAAGGATGATTACGCTCATTGTAGGAAGTTTGATTCTGAGTGTACTTCACGCACTGATTCCCAACCATTGGTTGCCTGTACTCGCCATCGCCAAAAAGGAAAACTGGTCGATGCAGCAAACCACAAAGGTTACATTTATTGCAGGACTATCACACGCCTTAAGCACGGTGCTCATTGGTGTTATCATTGGTGTAACGGGTTTTCAGTTGGCCGCTAATGTGGAGTACTTCGCTGCTTATATTGCCCCCGCGGTATTAACGGCTTTGGGTATTTTCTACATCTATCAACATCACAAGCACAAACATTTTCACCTGCACCGGCACAAAGAAATTGTCTCTGATAACAAAGTAATCTTCAGCCTGGTGGTGGCTATGTTCTTTTCACCCTGTTTTGAAATTGAAGCCTACTTCCTGATGGCTGGTACAAGCGGTTGGTGGATGGTTACACTGCTGGCAATTCTTTATACCCTTGTTACCGTAAGCGGTATGGTAATTTGGGTTAGCATAACCTATAGAGGACTACTCAAACTTAACTGGCACACTCTTGAACACAATGCAGGAGTCATAACAGGCATTACGCTGGTGTTGACAGGTATCCTTTCATTTTTCATTCATTAACTTTTCATTTATGACTAACCATCAACATACAAACATTCAATCAGACGATACTTGCTGCACACCGGATCTGAATGCTGTTAATCAAAACAAAAACACACAATCCAAACAGACTGAAAGTGAATCAGGCATTAGCAGGGAATGGCTGTCTGCTATTGCAAGTTTCATTTTATTGGCTGCGGGTTTGGTACTGGATAATTGGATACAACCCTCGTGGTTTGAAAAAACAGTTCGGTTTGCCTGGTATGCTGTTGCTTACGTGCCAGTAGGGCTACCGGTTTTGTTCAAAGGAATTCGCATTGCTTTTAGAGGCGATATGTTTACCGAGTTTATTCTGATGAGCATCGCTACCCTTGGTGCATTTTACATTGGTGAATATCCGGAAGGTGTCGCTGTTATGCTTTTCTATGCCGTGGGCGAACTTTTTCAAGATGCTGCGGTGAATAAAGCCAAACGAAGCATCAAAGCGTTGATGGATATGCGACCTGATACAGCCAATGTTTTTCGAAATGGAAAGTTTGATGAAGTTGATCCAACGAACGTAGTTGTTGGCGAAACGATCCAGATAAAAGTAGGTGAACGTGTTCCTCTTGATGGAGAAATGTTGAGTGACGGTAGTTCCTTTAACACCGCTGCCCTTACGGGTGAAAGCAAACCAAAGTCCATTGATAAAGGAGAAACGGTTCTGGCTGGCATGATCAATGAACAAAAAGTAGTTGAAGTGAAAGTCACGAAACTGTTTAATGAAAGTTCGCTGGCCAGAATCCTCACGCTGGTGCAAAATGCGACTGGACGAAAAGCGAAAACTGAGTTGTTTATCCGGAAGTTTGCACGGGTATATACACCCATAGTTGTTTTTCTTGCACTTGCACTGACCTTACTGCCATACTTCTTTGTTGACAATTATGTTTTTAATGACTGGCTCTATCGCGCCCTTATCTTCCTGGTGATTTCTTGTCCTTGTGCGCTGGTTGTTGCTATTCCGCTCGGATATTTTGGCGGCATCGGTGCCGGTTCGCGTAACGGAATTCTCTTCAAAGGTTCAAACTATCTTGACTTGATGACGCGGGTTGATACCATCGTGATGGATAAAACCGGAACACTAACCAAGGGTGTATTTAAAGTTCAAAAAGTTGAGGGTCCGTTAGACCAAAAGGAATGGGTTCCGTTGATAGCCGCACTTGAATCTCAGTCAACCCATCCCATTGCCAAAGCTGTTGTGGAATATGCTGACAGTAATTTTGAAAATCTTCAGGTCAGCGACATAGAGGAAATCAAGGGGCATGGCCTTAAGGGGACTGTCAATGGAAAGCAAGTCCTGGCCGGTAACGTCAGGCTGCTCGATAAATTCGGAGTTGCTGTTACCGAAGAAGTTCGCACAATCACCGATAGCATTGTAGTCGCGTCCGTGAATGGAACCTTTGCGGGGTACATCACCATTGCTGACGAATTGAAGGAAGACAGTAAGGAAGCTATCCGGCAAATGCATGCTTCTAAATTGAAAACAGTGATGCTGAGTGGCGACAAGCAGGTTGTTGCAAATAAAATAGCCAAAGCGTTAAATATCGACCAGGCACATGGCGACCTGCTGCCAGAACACAAGGTGATGAAAGTGGAGGAAATCAAAGCAGGTAAGAAAGAGCCCATTGCCTTTGTAGGGGACGGGATCAACGATGCGCCTGTACTTGCCATAAGCGATGTAGGGATTGCAATGGGAGGATTAGGAAGTGATGCCGCGATTGAAACAGCAGATGTCGTGATTCAGACCGATCAGCCATCAAAAATTGTAACCGCGATCAAGATTGGTAAAGCGACTAACCAAATTGTTTGGCAAAACATCGCACTGGCTTTTGGAGTAAAAGTAATTGTGATGGCTCTCGGTGCCGGTGGATTGGCAACCATGTGGGAAGCCGTTTTTGCTGATGTGGGTGTGGCATTATTGGCGATTTTAAATGCTGTGCGGATTCAGCGGATGAGGTTTTAAGCGAGGAAGGCTTCAGCAATTGCTGAAAGCCTTCCTCTCCTGTTTAATTGATCCTTCCAATTTTTTGGACCTCTTTTGAAATGATCCAGGCTGGATATCCTTGCGACACCACGTTACCCTTTTCTGTGGTTACAGACTTTCCAATAGCTTGTACGCCCTTTGAAATTACATCAGGCCGATCAATGGACTTGATATTGAGCCCGGTTTTACGGGTAAGCAAATCCTTATTGCTAAACCGCTGCACATCTTTTGATACCACCCATCCCTGAACTGTGCTATAGGCTGGTTGATTTTGCGAATAGGCGAACATACTGGCGAATGAAAAAGCGACTGCCATAAGAATTTTATTTGATGCTTTCATGATTTTTAGTTTTGAATTTTAGTAATGCCCGGACGATTGATTATACATCCAGGTTTGCCTTGATGAAAAATTGTGGTCTGAAGACTGATCAGACTTGAGGGAGATACTAAATAATGAAAACCCGATTGATGAGATAGATTGGATTCCTGTCCTTGATCTTTGACCGGTGATCAACAATTGATCCGACTAAACCGGTACGCATTAAGTGGCTTCTTAAAGTAATTTCTTCATTCAATCCCACTGATAATGGTGGGATAGAAAAAGATGGAACGGACGACTCATAATTGGCGTTGATTTTCGCCAACTGGGTAACGTGTTTGCAGCAGCTATCCTCAAGCAGGTCGTCAGGGCAACAGTTTAGAACTGGTTTGAACAACGCGATATTGTCTGTAGAATCGCTGCAATACCGAGTGTTGATAAGTACTCCCGTACTGAACGGAACGTATATAACAAAAAGCAATATGGATAGAAATGTATTCATTCTGAATCTACTCTTAATACGTCATACACACTCGAAAGTTTTCACTTTACGGTATGGCATTTCATGATTATTGTCAAATGTAATGTTGACATTCGGCAGCCTTTGAAGGTTTCGTAAGGTTATTTCGTCCTTCACAAAATTTTAGCTCCGTGAGTATTACAATATCCAGCGTGTTAAATAAGATTCAAAAGAGTAAGACTACCATAAGGATGTGTGCTCCGAATACCGATCAATTTCGAGTGTAACATTTTTAAAAACTACACAATCTTTATAGCATATGGGTATTTTTTAACCGTATCTAAATCGATTCCGTAGATATTTACAACAATATGGCTTGATTTTTACCCTAGGTTGAATACCTTGTTTTATTCAGTGACTTGCTTGATCAACAAGTTGACTGAGTATTACCAATTAAGTATAAAACATTGCCAAGATTATATAAGTAGCATGGACATAGCATATTGACTCGCACTTACCAATGAACATTTTTAAACCAACCTTAAACCTTAAACTTTTGACTATTATGAAAACGAAAAACCTCTTGCTTGTCTCTCTTTTCCTTACATTAAGTCTCCCGGGCTTTGCGCAAACCATTATCAGTGGAGTGTACAAAACCTATAATGACTATACTAACCAAAAAATCACTTTCGGCATTGATTGCAAAACCGAAAAACATAAAATCAAGCTAAATGAATTTCCAAACAAATCATTCATTACGGTAATACACGATGGCAAACCACACCAAATGGCCAAAGACAGCGTTTTTGGCTACCAACTTTGTGACGGAAATTTTGTACGTTTTGTAGATAACACAGATTATCACCTGACTGAAAAAGGGGATGTGTGGCTCTATAAGAAGTTGATGGTAAAATCGCCCAAAGGATCACCTGAACCGAATCTAAATTTCTTTAGCGTTGCTGGTGAAAAACCTATAATTCTTACTATGGAGAACCTGAAGAAAGCATTTCCCAATAATCATAAATTTCACGATGCCTTGACCGCGCAATTTAAGAACGATGCAGAACTAGCTTCATTTGATAGCTTTCATAAGAAATCGAAGGTCAATCATTTGTTGGAAATGTCCAGAAACTAACTAAACATCAAATTGAATATGAAGACAAACTTGATCTTATTTCTGATGCTATTTACGGTTGCTTCTTTGCACTTAAAAGCTCAGGAACTTCCTCCTAAACACAGAGGAATGCATCCTGTTTTAAAATCCGATGGAAAGGTGTACGATGAAAGTGGTAAGCAACTCGGCTACATTACCAAGAAGGGCAAAATATGCGATGTGACCGGAAAAGTAATTGGTATTATTTCAAAATCAGGTGACGTCACCACCGGAAATGGCAAAGGCATCATCGGCACCATACAAAAGGACGGTAGCTTTAAATCCAGCAAGGGGTACGTGGTAACTGATGAAGCTGGAGTGCTCAAAGTGCAAGGAAAGGAAGTAGCCAAGGTAGAACATGGATATAAATATAGAAAAGACCATGGGTGCGTAGTTCATTGCTTCTTCAGTTCAGAAAGCGAAGATGCCAAAGAAATCGATGAGAATATCCAGCAATAAACTGGTGCAAAAGAAGCAAAAGCCTGTCGGTTGGCAGGCTTTTCTCGTTTCTAAAGCTGCCATAATTTTATAACTTTATATCAGATATGCCAGATTCCTGATTTCTGTCATGTATTCAAGCAACTAATGTCATAGGGTGCTGCCTGGCTTAGTAGTTAGTTTGTTATAACAATTGAGCAATGATACGTTTCTCAGCCATACGAAAGTTCAAATGCCCGCTAGCGCTTTGCGTGATCGTATCATTTGCTTTAGTATTTGGATGTGACCTTTTATGCGATCTGGGCATTATTTCATTTTCGCCTAACACACCTACCGTTGTAACCACTACTTCCCATAGTCATAGTCAAGAAAATGAGCAGGGGCGCCATGGAAGTTCGGCAACAGCAGGTCATGATCACAATTCCCACAGTCATACCGGTGATAAGCATGACCATGGCAATAAAGCAGAAGATTGCTGCGATGACATCACCCAGCAGTTCTATTCTTCGCTGGTAAGTTCCTCAGGGGCATCACTTGGTTCGTTGATTCATGCCGAAGCATTTAAATTAATCAGCGCATGTACTCTTCCGGGTATCTTCAAGGTTGAATCCTTTAAAGGGTTGCAGGTTGTTTCAACCTACGATCACCATTCCAATGGCCCGCCTGGCGGAAAGGTCGGCCAACATATCATTATTCTTTTCTGCACTTTCCTAATTTAAGTCGTTCGACTTACTGCCTCTACTTGCTGTGCGTCATGGCAAGCACTGCATGTTTGTTTCCTTTTCGCAAGTTCTGAGAGGATAACAATACTTCAATTTCATTCTTTCTTTTAGTCCTTAAACCCATCGGGTTGAGTTATGAAAATATTCAAGCTGCATATTAAAAACATGCTTTGCGATCGTTGCATTTATGTAGTGCGGCAGATTTTAAATCAGTTCAATGTCGTACGGGTAAAAATCGAACTCGGACAAGTTTCTTTCCTATCGGCAAACGAGCATATCCTGCCGTTACTGGAAAAAAAACTCAATGAATTCAATCTGCAAATTATTCATTCTAAGGATGAGCAAATTATTGAAACCATTAAGCTGGAAGTAAAGCGATATCTCGATGAGATAGAACAGCATGACAAGGCTGGCAAGTTTTCAGATTTTGTGGAGAAGCGATTGTCGAAGAATTATTATAACCTGAGCAAGTTGTTCAGTCGTACTGAAAAAATGACAATTGAGGCCTATTTGATCCGACAACGAATTGAACGGGTGAAGAGGCTACTCCGGGAAGACCAACTCACGCTAAACGAAATAGCAGACCTCCTGCACTATACCAACGTGCAGCACCTTTCATCGCAATTTAGAAAGGTCACCGGTTTTTCGGTGCGCGAGTATAAAAAACTACAACACACGGAACACTCCCATAGATCTCTGATGGAGGTTCTAACCGAAATCCACGCCAAAGGATTTGTCAACGCCTTTGATATTCAAAGGAATAAAATAATTGGAGCGAGCAATTCCAAGCGTGTGAAGGATGTCACAATAAAAGAAGTTTATCGCTTTGACGAAACACCGAATTCTCTGGGAGACAATGCCCTTTATACCATTGAAGACGTGCACGGCAATAAAGGTTATTTGATTTGTCAACACTGATGGAGAGGATCCGGCAATTAAGTATAAAAAATAACCAGAATAATTTGCCACCAGGCAAGCGGACAAAACGATTTTTAAAGTAAACAAGCTATGGTAGAAAAAATTATTAGTTGGGCAATTCACAATCGATTCATGGTTCTGATCGGGATCGTGATGATTACTATCGGAGGGATCTATTCCATCAGAGAGACTCCTGTGGATGCTATTCCTGATCTATCCGAAAATCAGGTTATCGTGTTCACAGAATGGATGGGGAGGAATCCGCAGATTATCGAAGACCAAATCACCTATCCCCTGGTCACAAACCTTCAAGGTATTCCGAAAATAAAAACCATTCGTGCTGCATCCATGTTCGGCATGAGTTTCATCTTCGTGATTTTCGAAGATGATGCGGAGATATACTGGTCCCGCACCCGCGTTTTAGAGCGATTGAATTATGCACAAAAGTTTCTTCCACCTGGCATTACCCCAACACTGGGCCCCGATGGCACCGGTATCGGTCACGTATTCTGGTACACGTTAAAGGGAGATGGCTACAACCTCGGTGAGTTGCGCGCCCTTCAGGATTGGTACGTAAAATTTGCCCTTCAAAATGTGGCAGGTGTAAGTGAAGTGGCATCCTATGGTGGATTTCAAAAGCAATACCAGGTAGCCATTGATCCCCATAAACTCATCTATTATGGAGTGCCCCTAATGGATGTGGCGAAAGCGGTAGTTAATAATAACCGCGATGTTGGTGGCAGTCTCTTTGAAATGAACGACATGGGGTACATGATCCGTGGGCTCGGCTACATCAAGACACCAGAAGATATTGAGAATATTTCTGTAGGAACGTACCGCTCTATCCCCATAAGGCTGAAAGATGTTGCCCATATCCAAATGGGTGGTGAATTAAGATTGGGAATAATCGAAGAAAACGGTGAAGGTGAAGCGGTTGGCGGAATTGTCGTGATGCGCTATGGCGAGAATGCTAAAGACGTTATTGAGCGCGTAAAAGTGCGAATAGAGGAATTTAAAAAGGGCCTTCCGGAAGGTGTTGAGTTTCATGTTGCCTATGACCGCAGCGGACTTATCGATGATTCCATTAACACATTGTCTGAAGCATTGTGGCAGGAAATATTGATTGTATCCATTGTGGTCGTACTCTTCCTCTTCCATGTTCGCAGCGGCCTTGTGGCCATAGCTTCTATTTTACTCTCCGTGCTGATAGGGTTCATACTGATGAAGGTTTTCGGAGTAACCTCTAACATCATGTCGTTGGGTGGCATTGCACTGGCGATTGGCGATGTCGTTGATCCGGGAATTGTAATGGCTGAAAATGCTTACCGATCGCTGACTAACCGGGTACTACAAAATAACAAAAGCAATGAAAACAACTGAAAAACAAAGGATCGGTCACACCCGGGAAATTCCGGATGAAGAACGCGTAACTGTAATAGAAGAATCATCTAAAACAGTGGGACGATCTATCTTCTTCTCAGTGATCATTATGATCGTATCATTTGCCCCGGTACTTTTTCTCACTGGCCAGGAGAGCAAATTATTTACTCCCCTGGTATTGACGAAAACATTTTCACTACTAGGAGCCGCCTTGCTGGCCATCACCGTTTCGCCCATGCTGGCAAGAATATTTGTAAAAGGACGGTTAGTGCCGGAGAGCCGTAACCCCGTGTCGAACTTCTTTGTGAGAATTTATACACCTGTTATCCGTCTTTGTCAACGATTCAAATATGTAACACTCGCAATCTGCTTCGTATTGGTTGCCGGCAGTACACCTTTTGTACTGAATCTTGGAACTGAATTCATGCCGCCTTTGGATGAAGGTTCGCTATTGATGATGCCTGTCACCTTACCAGATGTTTCTAACGCTGAAGCTAAGCGAATAATACAAATACAGGATCGCATATTAAAAAGTATCCCTGAAGTAGAAAACGTACTGGGCAAGGCGGGACGTGCCTATACCGCTACCGACAATTCTCCTATGGCTATGATTGAAACCATTGTCGTACTCAAACCAAAATCAAAATGGAGAGAAGGGATGACAAAAGAGAAACTCATCGCAGAGATGGATGAGCGTGTTCGTATCCCTGGCGTAGTTGTCGGATGGACACAGCCTATCATTAACCGGATCAACATGCTTTCAACCGGTATCCGCACGGACGTTGGTGTGAAAGTGTTCGGTTCAAACCTTGACTCGTTATTCGTCCTTACAGCCGAAATTGAAAAAGCGTTAAGAGGAATTGACGGACTAACCGACCTCTACCTGGAGCAACTCACCGGGGGAAAATACCTGAACATAAAAATCAATCGCGAAGCTATTGCCCGTTATGCTCTCAGCATAGAAGACGTAAACATGGTAATTGAAACTGCCCTGGGTGGCATGATCCTGACCAATACAGTGGAAGGACGAGAGCGTTTCACTATTACCGTCAGACTTGCACAAGATTACCGGAATGATTTGGATGAGATCAAGCGCGTGCCAGTACAAACATCTTCGTACGGTGTTGTACCCTTATCAGCGCTGGCCGACATCACAGTAGTAGAGGGACCGCCCATGATTAATTCAGAAAACACCAGGCTTCGTGGAACAGTGTTGTTCAATGTGCGGGGCCGCGATATGGGAAGCGTTGTAAATGAGGCAAAAGCAAAAATCGATGCACAATTTAAAAAACTCCCAAAAGGCTACTATATCCAGTGGAGCGGGCAATACGAAAACCAAGTACGTGCAGAAAAAAGACTGATGATTATCATACCTATTACCCTGCTGGTTATCGGTATCATCTTATACATCACCTTCCACACATTCCGGGAAGTAATCATCGTTTTTGTGAGCGTACCGGTCGCGTTAGTGGGCGGAGTTTATTCATTGTATTTCTACAACGTAAATTTTTCGGTGGCCGTAGCTGTGGGATTTATCGCATTATTCGGAGTGGCTGTCGAGACGGGAGTTTTGATGATCGCTTACATGAATGACTCCATTAAGCGATTGGTGGAAAGAAAAAAAGCTTCAAACGAGACAATCGAAAAACAAGATCTACATGATTCAATTTTTGAAGGTGCCGTACCGCGTGTAAGGCCCTTGCTGATGACCGTGCTTGCTAACATTCTGGGATTGATCCCGATACTCATCTCTACAGGCACAGGCAGTGATGTGATGAAACCCATTGCCATACCATTTGTGTTCGGCCTGGTCTCTTCTACCATTTTCGTGCTGGTGGTGCTACCGGTATTCTACCAGGTAGTCAGGGAATATGAATTGAAAAAAACCGGAACGCTCAAAGTATTAGATATTGAAGAATAACATCATGGGAAGAATCACTCTATATATAATGATCGGCTTATCCGTACTCTTTTACGGGTGTAAAAATGAGTCACATGATGAGCACAGTAAGCATGGATCTCATCCGGAAGATGAAACGATCCAAAAAGCCCTTTCTATTTCGGCAGAACCAACAAACCGGAAAATTATTTCAAGCCAGGCGTTAGTGAAGCCAGTGAGACAACTTCAATCAAGTCCTGTTGAGGCGTATGGATTTATTACCCTTGATGAACGCAGGAGTAACCAGGTATCTGCACGAGTAGGCGGTCGTATCGAAAGGCTTTATGTGAAATATGAAAATCAATTTTTGCGCAAAGGCGATAGGATACTTGACTTGTACAGTCCTGATCTTAATACGTATCAGGAAGAACTATTGTACGCGCATAAAGTTGACCCGGATGGAGAACTTCCAAAGCACGCGGCTCATAAACTTAAACTTCTGGGAATAACCGATGCTCAGATAAAACAGATCGTGGAATCAGGCAAGGCATCGCTGACCCTTTCCATCTACAGCGCCTATGACGGATACATTTTTTATTCGCCATCAACCCAAATGTCCCCAACAGGAGCGGCAATGGCTTCTTCAGGAGGAAATAAAATGGGTGGTGGTATGGGGGCAACTTCCCAACAACGACAGTCAAATTCACCTTCCACGTCCACAGCGTCAGGGCCGGTTCGCGAAGGAGCATATGTTTCAGCAGGGCAAACACTTTTTTGGATCAATGACCTTCGTGAGGTGTGGGGTATTCTGTCAGTCGACAACCTTCATCAGTATGAAATAGCACTGAACGATAGTGTAACAATGGAAAGTGAGTTAGCCCCTGATAAACCAATTAAGACTATTGTGCGATACATCGAGCCACAATATGTCACAGGTCAGAAGTTCATTCAGGTTCGAGTGTATCTGTCAAATGCTAATGGAAGCCTTCATATCAATTCACTACTTGAAGCTACCATCCACCCAAAAACAAGAGAGTCGTTGACCTTGCCTGCAACCAGCATTCTGTACTTGGGTGGTAGGCAGGCCGTATGGAAAAAAGTGGGGCAAACCGAAGAGGGTACTCACATTTTGGAAATTCAATTCGTGAGGCTTGGTCCAGTTTCGCAAGGACGTGTAACTGTGGTGAGTGGATTGGAGGCTGATGATGAAGTGGCACTGGATGCCGGGTACTTAATGGATCGTGAAAGTTTGGTTAAACCAGAATGAGTCATGCATAGAAATACGATTTATATAACCCTATTAATTCTCGCCCTCTCAACATCCTGCGGAAAGAAACCAGAACAAGCGCACGAAGGACATGGCGATGCGCATGAAGCGATGCTCTCGTTAACCGACCGGGAACGAGTCGTGGCTAATATTCGGATCGACACTGCACAAATCAAAACAATCTTTGAGAAAACAACACTCATTGGCACCGCTGCAGTTGATGAAAGAAATATCAATATCGTCAGCTCCCGCGTAAAGGGCAGAATCGACAAACTATTTGTGCGCAACCCCGGCACATTTGTGAAAACCGGAGATCCCTTATACAGTATCTATAGTGAAGAACTTTTGTCATACGAAAATGAATACCTGCTGGCTATCAATGAAAATAAAAAAGCAACAACTCAAAAAGAGATTACTCAAAGAATGGTCGAAGCGGCCCGGAGACGCCTTGAGCTTTGGACGCTGACGGAAAAACAAATCAATGAGCTTGAAAAGACGAAAAGTATTTCACCACTGATTACCTTCTATTCAAACCGTAGCGGGTTCTTGTCTGAATTGCTCGTACGTGAGGGCGAATACGTTGAGATAGGTAGCCCTATGTTCAGGCTAGCTGATTTAAATAGCTTATGGATCGAAGCCCAATTATACAGCAGTGAGATCAATTACCTGAGACAGTCACCGACTCTTGAAGTGGAGTTCGAAGCTTTTCCGGGCGAACGCATCAAAGGTGAGATTGTGTACGATAACCCGCGACTGGAGGACAATACGAAGATCAATCTGGTGCGCATCAAGGTTAACAATCAAAAAGGAAATTATAAGCCTGGCTTGATGGCCTATGTCTACTTAAAACGCAACAGAAAAGAGACCCTGGTTATACCGAAATCAGCGCTACTGCTGGAGAATTTTACCACGGTTTGGATTGAAACTCCTGATGGCATGTTTGAACAACGCATGGTTAGAACCGGTATCAGCAACAAACGCGAAGTAGAAATCATAAGTGGATTAATGGCAGGCGACCGCGTAGTAACATCCGGTGCCTATTTATTGAACAGTGCATGGAAAGTAAAACAAGGTGGCGGTGCGATGGAGGGGATGGATATGTGATAGATCCGCCATCTTTTTTGATGAATTGAAAATTTTTTATTGATGAAGAGTTGATGTTAAACTTTAAAAACCAAGTTATGAAAACAGTACACAAACCAATCATTCTTATAGCAGTTGCAGCGGGGTTTCTTTTGGGCGCCTGCGACAACGACAAATTCCCTGAGCCGGAAGTAAAAGACAATGTATCCTTTGCCCTGGATATCCAACCCATCCTGACAGCAGAGTGTGCCTCCTGCCACAATCCATCGGAAGTGGAACCGGATTTTCGTGAGGGTTATGCTTATGAATCGATGGAGGAACTCATCGATGAGGGAGACATTATACCCGGCAATGCAGAAGCGAGTGAGTTGATTGAGATGCTGGAAGGCAACAGCGAAGATGGCAATACCATGCCTCCTGCAGGTCCTATGAGTCCGGCTAAGATTGCATTGATTAAAAAATGGATAGACGAAGGAGCACTCAATAACTGATCAACTCTTAAACCCATCAAGACCATGAAACTCAAAATAATCCTTTACATTACCTTATTCTCCATCTCAGCTTCAGTCCTTGCACAGGAAGCTGATACCGTGCTAGTACCAAAGACGGACAAACCGGAGCGCGATGCCTTCGGAAGTCCCTGGCTGATCGACAACCCAACTGGGATGATCAGTTCAAAGAATACACTCGTATTCGATATCCAGCACCGGTTTGGTGTAATCGAAAGCGGCAACAAAGACCTTCTGGGCATCTGGGGCCCGTCTAATATCAGGCTCGGGCTAAGTTACGCCATCACGGATCGGATTACGCTTGGATTTGGCACAACAAAAAATGATCGCCTACAGGATTTCAATCTGAGAGTAGGACTTCTACGGCAAACCCGTTCGGGGCGTGTGCCGGTGAGCTTAACCTTTTATGGTAACACGGCCATCGATGCGCGTGAGTCCGATTTCTTCCCTAAATCTTCGAACAGACTCTCTTACTTCAGTCAATTGATTGTCATGCGCAGGTTCAGCCGGACGGTGTCGTTGCAGGTTGCTCCGAGCTTTTCGCACTATAATATTGTAGATGAGTCACTTTCCAATAATCAATTTGCAATAGCATTGGGTGGCAAAGTAAGCATCAGTGATAAGACTGCGATCCTTTTCGATTATAGCCAACCTCTTGACCAAAACTCTGACAATCCGGGACTGGCGATAGGTATTGAAATGTCCACCAGTTCACATGCTTTCCAGGTATTTGTAGGTAACTATAATGGCATCGTTCCCCAAAAGAATTACATGCTGAACCCTAACAAACTATCTGAGAAGCAATTTCTCATTGGCTTCAATATTAACAGGCTCTGGAACTTCTAACTGAAATAAACTATGGAACCAGAAAGTGCCAACAATCAACTTTCACGAAAAAAGTTTTTACGCGTAAGTCTTGCTCTGCCTTTTTTACCAGTAACAAAATCATTGGCAGCAGGCTCAGTAAACGCACAAAAGCAAGACGATGAATTCGTCACCATGCTTACGGCTGAAGGCAAGGCAGTAAAGGTGAGAAAGGATGCTGTTAAAAATGCAAAGGTCATCGAAAAGAAGATGTCCAATCAGTCGCTCCTGAGTTGGCTGAAGCCAAAAGGTTTTACAAAATAAAGAACCATGGAACCAAAAAAAGATAACCAGCAAAAGTCGAGACGCACCTTCGTGGAGCAGGGCCTTAAGTATGGTTTGCTCACAGCCGCCAGCGGGGCATTGCTCGCAAAAGTTTTTGGTAAATCAGAAAGTCTCGACTCTGAAGAAACTATCGAGGTGATGTCAACTGACGGAACGTTGATGCAAGTACCGGCTTCCGCTGTGGAACACGCGCACGAAAAGAAATCTGACTATAATCCCCGCGAGGGATTTCCAAACAGAAAATTTGTCATGGTGGTGGACCTGGCCAAATGCAGGAACGCAAAAAAGTGTCAAAGCTCATGTAACAAGAATCACTACATCACCGGGGAGAACGCCTGGATCAAAATTTATAAGATGCAGGACTCTGAAAAGTCTGCACCGTATTGGCAGCCTACACTGTGTCAGCACTGTGATGAGCCTGCGTGTGTTAAGGTTTGCCCGGTGGATGCCACTTTCAAACGAAGAGATGGTATAGTGTTGATTGACAACAACCGTTGCATCGGTTGCAGATTTTGCATGGCTGCCTGCCCGTATTCGGTTAGGGTGTTCAACTGGTCCGACCCATGGCAAGGCGATACTGTTGAGCAAGCCGAATACACGCCAGACTATGCGGGAATACCTAGTCAAAAAGGTACAGTGGATAAATGCGATTTCTGCCCGCACATGATTGACAAAGGTGAACTACCACACTGCGTAAGCGCATGCCCCAATGATGTGTTCAGCTTTGGTGACCTGTACGAAGACACCGTAACAAACGGAAGCGGTCAATCTTTTAAGTTAAGCAAGTTATTAAAAGACAGAGCTGGCTACCGGTTGATGGAAAGTCTGGGCACAGAACCCAGCGTGTACTACCTCCCACCAAGCGACCGGATTGTTGACTTTGAGGAAGGCTTGGAGAATTACACGGAGTTTCAATCGGTCGATAAACCACAAGTGCCATGAACACTGCTTATGAAAAAGTGATAAATGATCTGGCGCCAAGAAAATTTAGTTGGAGGGGAAACGTGTGGGTCGCTCTTCTTGTGCTCGTTATCCTTATAGGAATCTATTCCTATGTTCAGCAACTAAAGCATGGCTTGGTTATTACGGGCATGAGAGATTATGCGCTATGGGGAATTTACATTTCCAATTTTGTCTTCTTTGTTGCCGTAAGCCTGGTAGGTTCGTTGATTACAGCCATCCTGCGATTGTCGGATGCACATTGGAGCACACCGCTTACGCGCATTGCTGAAATCATCGCTGTCGCAGCCATCATCATGGCGGGTATAGCCATTATCATTGACATGGGACGACCGGACAGAGTATTGAATTTGTTTATTCATGGCAGACTTCAATCTCCTATTATCTGGGACGTGATTGTCATCAGCACATACCTGGTACTAAGTATTTTATTTTTGTACTTCCCGCTATTGCCCGACTTCACAATCCTCAGCAAATATTCTGACACCAATTCTAAACTGACCAAATGGTATCGCGCGCTCTCCCTTAACTGGAGCGGCAGTGAAAAGCAAACGAAGATTTACTCGAGATCTATAAAAGTGATCTCGGTATTGATTATTCCCGTAGCCTTTGCTATCCACACGGTTACTGCATGGCTGTTCGAAACTACCTATCGACCGGGGTGGGACAGCACTAACTTTGGTCCCTATTTCGTGGCCGGTGCTTTCGTGGCCGGATCGGGCGCAGTCGTGATGGTGATGTATGTGCTTCGAAAAGCCTATCGGTTGGAAGATTACATCACCGACAGCCACTTTGATAAGATGGGTAAGATACTGGTCATGCTCTGCATGGTCTATCTGTATTTCAACATCAACGAGTATCTCATGCCGATCTATAAATCAACAGAAGAGGAAGAAGTACACCTTCGAAGCCTGTTCACCGGAGAGTATGCATGGTTGTTTTGGACAGCCATACTTGGAGGCCTGGTTGCACCAGTTGGAGTGCTCCTCTTTCCGAAAGGAAGAAAACCGTTGCCACTATTCCTTGTTTCACTAGCGGTGGTCATGGGTGCCTGGTGGAAACGCTACCTGATTGTTATCCCTACGCTCAGCCATCCTTTCTTGCCTATTGAAGGTGTACCAGAGGCGTGGCGTCACTATTCACCCACGTGGATGGAGTGGGCGATTACAGCGGCAACATTGGCGACTGCCTTATTGATCATTACGCTCTTAGTAAGGTTTCTTCCCATTGTTCCAATATATGAAACAGCCGAAGAGAGAGGGCTCCTAGAAAATCATTCCGTAAACGAATCGCTATGAAATTAATTCTAAGAATATCGGCACTCATGCTATTGCTCGCACCCGCATTTGGTCAAGTCAATAAACTCAAAGCAAGAGTGTCAGTGCAGTACAGCAAAATTATGAATCAGGAGTCATTCATAAGCATTGAAGCTAAGTATAAAGGTGAAAATGGCATTGAGCCTGCTACTCATACGGAGTTTCGAGTGTATCAAAGAATTGCACAAGATTCATTGCTTCATCTTGCAACTGTAACTACCAACCATAACGGGATTGCAAAATTTTCTCTAAGTAACCAGCAGGATTCCATTACATCAGTGAATGGTGATTTTACATACCTGGTGAAAATTGAAAATGATTCTAAGTTTTCAGATGCAGAAACAGAGTTAACTATTTCAGATGCTAACCTGGTGGCAGTTCTGGAAACCGTTGATAGTGTTAATCAAATTACAGCCACACTCATTGATGCAACCGGTCAACCTGTGGCAGGGCAACCACTAAGAGTTCAACTACAAAGGATGTTTGGCCCGCTTTCAATTGGAGAGGAAAGTTATGAGACCGATGAAAATGGCACTATCACCGTATCGCTTGAAGAGCCGATGCCGGGAATAAACGGAGTACTAACCTTTGAGGTGGTCTTGAATGAAAGCGATGAATACGGAACAGTGAAAGCCATAATCGATGCACCAATCGGCATACCCATTACTGATCATTCAACTTTTGATAAGAGAACCATGTGGTCACCACCTTCAAAAACACCTTACTACCTGCTGATCTTTCCAAACCTTATCATTCTTGGTGTGTGGGTACCCATACTCATGCTCATCATTAACCTCTTTAAAATTTCAAGAGCTAAAGTCGATTCGTAAAACAAACCCTGATAACTATGAAAAAGCACACGATTATTCTTCTTCTGGCCTGTTCCGTTGCATTATACTCTTTCACACTGGTATACCAGTCTAAAGAATGGGTAGTGCCTGAAACTGCCAAAAAAGTAAAAAACCCTACCGACAAATCAAGCAAAGAAGATCTTGCCATAGGCAAATCCTTATACGCTAAACATTGCCAATCCTGCCATGGTAAGGAGGGCTACGGTGATGGCCCCAAGGTAAAAGAGTTGAAAGGAGAAGTCGGTGACTTCTCAACAGCAGAATTTCAGAGCCAAACGGATGGCGCGTTGTTTTACAAAATAACTACTGGCCGTGACGACATGCCTGCCTTTGACAAGAAGATTCCGGATGCTGAAGACCGTTGGCTCATTATCAATTATATCCGAACGTTAAAACAATGAACAGTTTGTTATGAAAACCATATCCATTCTGGATCATGCAGATAAATATCTCGACTACATGTTTTGCAGAGCAGCAAAGGAGTACCGTCCTGAATTTAGGCCAACTGACTGGGATACTCTGAATAAACGACTCAATCAAATGGAAAAGACCACCAAAATATCACGTGCGGCAATGGCCGACAAACTTATTGACCTCGCCAATGAATTTACCAAGAGCGAGCCCAAAGAACGAGTGGGCGCTGCCATCATGTTTGCAGCAGCACGATACAACGCATTTGAGGCATTCTCTAAATCCAGCGATCTCTTGAGGGATAAGAATGACGCCATAAGTTGGTATACGCGGGAGTACCAGAGAATGCTTGAGGCAAACATAGAAGACCTTTTGAATGCCGGAGGCAAAGCAACAAGCAACAAATAAAGTGAAAGACATAAAATAAAACATATATGAAAACAGCAATTGGAGTCATCGCCCTCTTCTTTGTCACCACCCATGTAGGTGCACAGGACACCCCAACTTCAAAAATCAGGATTGGCATGTATGCCAATGCGGGAACAAGTTCATTAGTACAGGGCATGGGCATGAATATGAACATGTACGGCAGTGGTTATAGTGGAATGAACAACAACATGACCATGTACAACTATGCGGCTTCCTGGGGTGGTGGTTTGAGCCTCACTGTACCACTACACCAACGATGGTCGTTTGTTGGCAATCTCGGGTACATGAATCGCGGTGCAAATTACGGTGAGATGAACTCTTCTTATAACGACAGTTACAATCTTTCGTATCTGGATCTATGGGCGATGGGGCAGTATAACAGCCTGCCGAAGGGGCCTGTAAAGTTCACCGCGGTACTTGGCTTGACAGAAAGTACACTGCTTTCTGCAAAAGATGAACCTTCGGGAACAACACAGGAAATGATGAACAATGTAAACCGCGTTGACATCGGCATGGTGATGGGCCCAGGATTGGAATTTGGTTTAAAGAAAGGAGCTATTCAGACGCGCCTGCTTTACACATACGGATTTATGAATGTCTTCAGTGGGATGTACTATGATAGTGGGATGCAGTCCAATAACGCAGCTTTCTTGTTGCAGGTCGGCTACATATTTAACTAAACATGAGAACGGTATTTTCTTTATGGTGTCTATTAGGGCTGTTCAATACGGTTTATGCCCAGCAGGACAGCAGTGGGGTTTATCTGACAATCGCAGATTTTCAGCAACAGAAATTGGCGTATGCGATCAATTGCAAGACGCAAAAACACAAGATCGTGCAAACGAGCTTTAGTGATCAAAAATTTGTCAAAGTAATTCACAACGATTCAGTCATAACCCTTCTAAAGAGTGAGGTATTTGGGTATCAGGACTGTAAAGGTGTGCCTCATCGCTTTATCGATAAGGTGAATTACGTCATTCTAAATCCTTCGGAATATATCCTCATATACAAGCACGAGATCAGGGCGCACAAGCAAAGTGAATTGCACTATATGTTCAGCCGGGGAATAGAAGGTCAAGTGAATAAGCTCACGAAAGAAAACCTCAAACGTGCTTTTTCAGATCAACCCGAATTTCAAAAGAAGATTGACGAGGTGTTCACAAGAGACACCGAATTGACTCGGTATGATAAAGCGACAAAGACCTACCTGATCAACTGGCTCTACGGGCGGATCAAGGCATAGGAGCACGATTGTGGGGACCTCTGAGGACTGAAAAATAAGCGCGGATGATTATGATCAAAACATCAGGACATATCGGCAACACACATCGTCACAGTTTTCTCGGATTGGCTTTGGCAAGCAGTCTTCTTATAAGTTGTGCATCCAGCTACCAAATCGATACCTATCAGGTATCTCCAAAACAAAAACACCCTTACTCGTCCTTCTCCATGATGATAGTTCCTGATTCGGGGAAGCAACACGTGAGTCTCCTTCAATCCATTGGGAGCGGCTTTTCCAGTCACTTGAAAACCATCGGATTGAAAAATGATTCTCTCCAACCAGAACTCATATTTATTGTACGGTGGGAAGAACACCTGGTGAGACGGCTTTCATCGTCCACAGGCAACGAAACCAGGTCAGCATACAGCATTACGAATCCCTTTTACTCTCCTTTTGAAAATACATCCGATGGGTTAAAAGGGAATTCTTCCCCTCCTCACAGAATTCGCTACTATGACAAAGAGTTGTTCATCAGAATGCAGGCCATAGATGCCACCCGAAATGAATTGATCTGGTCAGTTAAAATTTATCCCAATGAAAAGAAGGGATTGGCCGCGGAAAGTATTCCAAGAGTCGTTCACGACCTTATCCGTTCCTTTGAAAGAGTCCAGTTCAATATTGATAAAATCAATCAGCCATGACCGCTACTATTATTAAAGCTTCCGGTGAGAGTGAAGCATTTCAAAAAGACAAGTTGCTGCAATCGCTAATGCGGGCAGGTGCCACGTCCATTCTGGCAGAGAAAGTAGCGTCAGACGTGGCCAAAGGCCTGCGCAATGGAATGTCCACGAAACACATCTATCAGAAGGCCCATGAATTGTTGAGGCGTGCTGCACGGCCGGTGGCAGGACGTTACCATCTCAAAAGTGGCATCATGGAACTTGGCCCGTCAGGCTTTCCCTTCGAATTATATGTATCAGAGATTCTTAAACAAATAGGCTTCGAGGCTCAGGTGGGAAAAATAGTGGAAGGGCATTGTGTCAACCACGAAGTGGATGTAATTGCTCAGAAAGATGATCGTCATTTCATGATTGAATGCAAGTATCACAACAGCCCTGGTATGGTCTGCGATGTTAAGATTCCACTTTACATACAGGCGCGTTTTCAAGATGTGGAGGCGCGATGGAAATTAATCCCGGGTCATGGAGAAAAATTTCATCAAGGCTGGGTGGTAACCAATACCCGGTTCACTGCAGACGCACTTAAATATGGGACATGCTCAGGGATGAACCTCGTAAGCCTTGATTTCCCCCAACCCGGAAGCCTGCGTGATATGATTGAGGAAACTGGCCTTTACCCCCTTACATGCCTTACTACACTCACTCAACAGGAAAAGAAATTGTTACTGGACGAGAAAATTGTCTTGTGCCGAGATATATGTCATAATCCCACTTATCTCCGGCAGATAAACCTTCCTGCATCCCGGGTAAAGGAAGTTCTCGAAGAAGGCCATCAACTATGTCATAAACTTTTGCAACATGATCAACACTGAAATCTTAAAACAACCGGTTCATAGCAGACCCACGGAGGAAGTTCTGCAGTCACTTGAGGCAGATGGAACTGTTGGCCTTGGCCCGGAAGCCGTTGCTCAGAGGCTGCAACAATTTGGAAACAATTCCATTACCCGTGAGAAAAAGAAAAGTCTTTGGCTGATGTTTCTCCGTCAGTTCAACAGCCCGATCGTATACCTCCTGATTCTGGCAGCAGGTCTTTCATTCTTCTTTCAGGAGTGGCTCGATGGTTCAGCCATTCTGGTCGTTATCTTGATTAATTCCATCATCGGATTTTATATGGAATATCAGGCTGAGCGATCGATGGAGGCGCTGAAAAAATTGTCCGTGCTACCCGCTAAAGTAATTCGCAACGGGGAGATGAAAGAGATCAATGCAGAAGAACTTGTTCCTGGTGATCTGATCTTTATGGAAGCGGGTGATATGGTTCCTGCTGATGGCCGCATCGTTCGCTCATCACAATTACAGGTCGATGAAGCCGCGCTTACAGGTGAGTCAATTCCCGTTGAAAAAAAAACCGACACCTTATCGGAATCAACCACGCTTGCCGAACGCACCAACATGGTTTACAAAGGAACATTTGTAACGAAGGGGAATACATATTGTATTACAACTGGAACGGGAATGCAGAGCGAACTGGGTAAGATCGCAAGTCTTGTGCAATCAGCCGAACAAGCCGCCACACCGCTTGAAAAGAAATTGGAGCAATTCAGCAAGAAACTTATCAAAGTGACGGTGGCTTTAGTGGTCATCATTTTTTTTGCAGGTATTTTGAACGGTCAGCATATTCTCGAAATGCTGGAAACAGCTATCGCGTTGGCTGTTGCAGCGGTACCAGAAGGCTTACCTATTGTAGCAACACTTGCCCTTGCGCAAGGCATGATGAAAATGGCCCGGCACAACGTTATCGTAAAGAAATTATCAGCGGTGGAAACACTTGGCGGTACCAACGTGATTTGCACAGATAAGACAGGCACACTGACTCAGAACAAAATCGAAGTACACGTCATTGTCACGCCTTCCGGCAAATACGATGTAAGCAATGGCACAAAAATCGATTCCGGAGATCCGGCATTTCAGCGGGTTTTGGCTTGTTCCGTACTATGCAATACAGCTGCTCTTGGGGTAAATGGAAGTGAAACCGGTGATCCGCTTGAAGTGGGGCTTCTGAAATTTGCCATCGCTCAGGGAACTTCCATAGAAGCAATGCGGAAGGAAAACGCGGTAGTACAAGAAGAACCATTTTCCTCAGAAACCAAAGTCATGGCTACCCGGCATCAAACAATTGAAGGTAAATCATTGATTTATGCCAAGGGAGCCGCAGAGGAATTGTTAGACCGGTGCACGTATGTTATCAATGGAACAGAAGAATTTGAACTCCACGGAGCCCTGAAGAAAAACCTGTTATTGGAGGCCGAAAAACTTTCAGCATCGGGTTACCGAGTGATCGCTGCCGCTACGCGAATGGCTAACAGTGGAGATAATCCGCTGGCGTCCGGTTTGGTATTTGCCGGATTGATTGGAATGATCGATCCACCCCGGGCCGATGTTTTCGGTGCCGTGAAGGAATGTAAGTCGGCAGGCATTAAGGTGATTATGATAACCGGTGACCATCCGGCCACAGCCGAAAATATCGGACGACAACTGGGAATTTTGGATCAGGTGGACCGGCCCGTCATGACTGGTAAAGACATGAAAGACTATGATCATCTTTCAGAAGATGAGAAAGACCATTGGGTGGGAGCCACAGTATTCGCTCGTGTAAGCCCCAAACAAAAACTTGATCTGGTGAATGTGTTGCAAGACAGAAAACACATAGTAGGAATGACCGGTGATGGGGTGAACGATGCGCCTGCCCTTAAAAAATCTGACATCGGAATAGCGATGGGCTTACGCGGTACGCAAGTTGCCCAAGAAGTGGCCGACATGGTTTTGAAAGACGACTCGTTCTCTTCCATTGTGCTGGCCATCCGTCAGGGCCGCATCATATTCGATAACATCAGGAAGTTTGTTATTTTTCTTTTGTCTTGTAACCTAAGCGAACTCTTTGTGATTGCCGTTGCATCCGTGCTCAATCTTCATTTTCAACTCTTTCCTTTACAGATTCTCTACATCAACATCATCACCGATGTCCTTCCTGCGCTTGCTCTTGGCGTAACAGCCGGTGGCGCTTCTATTATGAAACAGCCTCCCCGCAATACGGATGAACCCATTATCGATACCAAACGATGGACCGCAATTATTGTATATTCTGTGATCATCACCTTGACAACCTTAGGCGCAGTGTTCATAAGTCATTTTACTGTTCACAAGTCGGAAACCTGGAACCCTGAACTTTGCAATAACATCTTGTTCTTTACACTCATCTTCTCACAAATCCTGCATGTATTCAACATGAATGCCGCTGGCTCCAGATTCTTTTCCAGTGAGGTCATGAAGAACCGTTATGTCTGGTATGCGGTTGTGGCATGTGTGGCATTGCTTTTCATTTCTTACCAGGTGGAGATAGTAAGAAAGGCGTTGGATATTTTTCCAATGTCAAATGAAGACTGGGGTATCTCGATTGGTATGAGTCTGCTGTCGTTGATTGTTATCCAGATTGCAAAAAGTCTCAAACTGGTAAGACAATGAAAAACGTATTAAGGTTAACATTTTTAGGTGCTGCTGGTACGGTAACAGGATCAAAATATTTGCTCCAGGCTAACGATACCAACATATTGATTGACTGCGGTCTGTTTCAGGGACTCAAGCAATTGCGAGTGTTGAATTGGGATAAGTTTCCCGTTGACCCACTGTCAATTGATCTGGTATTGATTACCCATGGCCATCTTGACCATGTGGGACACTTACCTCGATTGGTAAAAGAAGGATTCAACGGCCCGATATGGTGTACCACACCTACTTGCGAAATTGCCAAAATTATTTTGGAGGATAGCGCCAAAATACAGGAAGAAGAGGCAACACATGCCAATCGTTTCGGCTATAGCAAACATAAAACTGCCCTTCCGCTTTACGACCTTAACGATGTGGAGAGAACAATTCCCCTTTTTATTTCGCAACCCATTAAGGAATGGCTAAAAGTGACAGAGAATGTTCAAGTTCGATTTTGCTATAATGGCCATATTATAGGTGCAACGTACATTGAATTGAAAGTTAATGGGAGGCAAATCACATTCTCCGGTGACATTGGAAGAATGAAAGACCCACTACTTTTTCCACCTGAGTTACCCACGGAAACTGATGTGCTTGTGGTGGAATCAACCTATGGGGACCGGGTGCACCCTGCGGACGCTGAAGAGCAACTTGCCCAGGCAATTGTTAAATCTTGCAGCAAAAATGGAACGATACTGGTGCCAAGTTTTGCCGTTGAGCGCACTCAATTACTGATGTACTTGTTATGGAAACTGAAAAGAAGAAAGGCTATTCCAGAAATACCTGTTTATATGGATAGCCCAATGGGGAGAAACGTTTTGGAAATTTTTCATCACCATTCAGAATGGCACAAGTTATCAAGGGAAGAATGCTCAGAAATGTGCCAAGGCATTATCCATATAAAAACAATAGAGGAGACGATGAAACTTGTCGCGGATGATCAACCAAAAATCATTATTGCCGGGAGCGGAATGGCAACCGGTGGACGAATCCTTACTTATTTTGAACATTATCTAAACGACAAAGCAGCAACGATTCTTCTGGTTGGTTATCAGGCGGAAGGAACAAGGGGGCGTCAACTGTTGGATGGAGCCCCAGAAATAAAACTTAGAGGAAAATTCGTTAATGTAAACGCCTCTGTCATAAACGTAGAAGGTTTGTCTGCCCATGCCGACCAGACAGAACTTATCCAATGGATGAGTAGTCTTTCGAAGCCTCCGAAATATATTTTAATCACCCACGGGGAACCTGCATCAGCACAGGCGTTGCAGGAAAAGATTCGGCAGGTGTATAACTGGGAAACAGGCACACCTCATTTGAATCAGGTTATTGATTTATGAAACAGATAGACAGTTTCTTTTTGCAGACCCTATGAAAACATTAACACGCATAGCCAACTACGCATTTAAGCCGGAAGAGGTTTTTAATTGTATTGACAATCTTGGAGTAACAGGCATGCACATGACACAGTCATCCATGATGATGATGGGGAGTAAACTTGACTTACGGTTTCTTACAGAACATCAAACTGGCCTTGGAACAAAGTATCGTTGGACAGGTAAGATGATGGGATTTAGTATGGATTTCACCGTTGAAGTGACCAAGTGGATGCTGGGAGAAGAGAAGACATGGGAGACGATTGACACTCCTCAACTAATTATTTATTCGTGGTATAGGATGCATTTGCTGCTTACACAATTTCCCGGTGGAACATCGGCTGAATTGTCCATCAGCTACGAAAGACCTGGAGGTTTCTTTTATAAGCTTCTGTCATTTTTGTTTGCAGACTGGTATTGCAGGTGGTGTTTGAAGAATATGCTGGACGACTGTAAAAAAACACTCCAGAAAAAAGTTGAGAACCATGGAACATAAGCATTCAAATTATTTAAAAGTAAAAGCTATTGGTATTGATACCTACCGTGAGAACATCATCTACATGCGTCATGACTGCCATGTCTGTCTCTCCGAAGGGTTCACCGCGCTTAAGCGATTAGTTGTAAGACACAAAGACCGGGACATCATTGCCACACTCAACGTAATTCACAATTCAGAATTGTTGCGTCACGGTGAAGCAGCTTTATCGATGGAAGCGATGGCACGGCTGAACGTAAGCGAAAATGATTTGATAGAGGTCACGCATCTTCTTCCGGTCGATTCGCTCGCGAACGTTCGCGCAAAACTATATGGGAAAACACTCCCGTCTGAAGCCTTTCAGGGAATTATCAATGATATTACCCAGGGAAAATATTCTAATATTGAGTTGGCATCATTCATTGCGTCCTGCTCAGGCGACCGCCTTCGTGTGGAGGAAATTATTTCGTTGACGCAGGCCATGATTCACGTTGGCCATAACCTTGACTGGCCAGCGCAAAAAGTTGTCGACAAACACTGCATCGGTGGACTACCAGGAAACAGAACGACTCCTATTGTGGTGAGCATCATAGCTGCGGCAGGTCTGACCATTCCTAAAACATCCTCTCGTGCCATTACATCACCTGCCGGAACAGCCGATAGCGTGGAAACTTTCACCAATGTCAATCTCGATCTTACCGCGATACGAAACGTTGTAGAAAAAGAAGGTGGTTGCATGGTTTGGGGTGGTGCTGTTAAACTCAGCCCTGCTGACGATATTCTTATTTCAGTAGAGCGGTCATTGGATCTTGACAGTCCGGCACAACTAATTGCATCTGTGCTTTCAAAAAAAGCTGCGGCTGGCTCAACGCATGTCGTGATTGATATTCCAATTGGTGATACAGCAAAAGTCCGTTCGATGGAGGAAGCCATCCGCTTGCGTGATTTAATGTTGGAAGTTTCAAAGGCCATCAACATGACCTTAGATGTTGTCTTTACAGATGGTCAACAACCTGTAGGGCGCGGGATTGGCCCTGCCTTGGAAGCACTGGACGTAATTGCCGTTCTGCAAGGCAATAAAGATGCGCCCGTTGATCTAAGAGACCGATCATTAAAATTGGCAGCCCGTCTGTTGGAAATGACCGGGAAAGCAAGTGGCACATCCGGATATCAATTGGCTTTTAATATTTTGGAGAAGGGCGAGGCTTGGAAAAAATTTCAGGCCATTTGTCAGGCACAAGGAAGGTTTACCGAACCCGCATTGGGTGAGTTCAAACATGAAGTGAAGTCTGACCGCGCTGGTGTGGTGGCGCGCATCGATAACCGTAAGTTGGCAAGATTGGCGAAGTTGTGCGGTGCGCCACAATCCCCCGGGGCAGGTATTCTTTTCCTGTCACCCTTGTATAAGAAAGTGGCGCCCGGAGATACGCTTTACACACTTTACTCTCAGACACGGGGTGAACTTGACTACGCTAAAGAGTACCTGACGGTAAATAAAGCTTCGATACTGGAAATCGTTTGACGTTCAACTTAATGACTTATGCAGACTGTAGTATTTGCCTTACCGGGCAACGAGAATTTGGCCACCAAACTTGCTACTCGGATCAACGCGAGCATGGGTGAACTGACAATACGCCATTTTCCAGATAAGGAAACCTACATTCAGATTCACTCCGATGTCAAAGGAAAAAGAGTGATTATCCTATGCACGCTCAATAATCCGGATGAAAAATTACTCCCGCTGTATTTTCTCAGCCAGACTGCCAAAGCCCTGGGCGCGGATTGTACCTGCCTGGTTGCTCCCTACCTTGCTTATATGCGCCAGGATAAGCAATTCAAACCCGGAGAGGGCATCACCTCTGCCTATTTCGCAAAGTTCATTTCCAATTTTGCTGATTCCTTAATCACAATCGATCCTCACCTCCACAGAAGGCATTCGATGGGCGAGATTTATACCGTGCCGTGTACGGTGCTTCATGCTGCCGGGCTTATATCGACATGGATTCGCGATACTATCGAGAAGCCTGTGTTGATCGGACCCGACAGCGAAAGTGAGCAGTGGGTGGAGGCTGTCGCGAAGAATGCTGGAGCGCCCTTTATCGTATTAGAAAAAATAAGGCATGGTGATCGTGAAGTCGAAGTTACTGTGCCGCATGTAGAGAAGTATCGGGAGCATTTACCGGTTTTGGTGGACGACATCATCTCTACCGCACGCACCATGATTGAAACAATCGGTCATCTGAAGAAAGCAGGAATGAAACCCCCTGTATGCATTGGTATACACGGCATTTTTGCGGGTAATGCTTTTGAGGAATTGAAAGCAGCCGGAGTCGCCACAATCGTTACAACCAATACAATCGGTCATCCTACCAACAAGATCGAAATAGCTGATTTGATCGCATCGGCTTTTTAAGGAGTCCAATTGTTAGCCTCCACCTCAATACTTATTTGGAATTAATCTAAATAATAAATAGAATTGCAGGCTATTTAAAATCATTCTAAATAATAGACTATTGACGTATGAAAGCCAAACCTATACTCCTTTTCACAATCCTTTATGTTAGCCTTCTCCAATCCCTGGCACAATCCGACCGATCTGTCGAAGGATCCATTACCGATATTAACAACCAACCCCTCGCAGGAGTCAATGTCTTTATTGATGAAACAGGAAGAGGTGACGTTTCGAATGCGAAAGGATTTTTTAAGCTCCACGGACTTGCACCCGGAAAGTATGTGTTGAAGTTGTCTTCGATAGGGTTTATCACGCTATCTCAACCCATCGATTTGACTGTTGAAGAAACTGTAAAACTTACGCTGGCGCTGAAAGAAAGTTTGTATGAACTTCCTGAAATAGTTGTTTCGCGGGAAACGCTAACTGGTGGAAGTAAATATCTCCCAGATATTCCGGGATCTGCACATTATTTAAGCCTGAAAGTGCTCAATGAATTCAATTACAGTGATGTCAACCGAATTCTGAGAAATGTGCCCGGAGTAAACCTGCAGGAAGAAGATGGTTTTGGTTTGCGCCCGAACATTGGGATGCGTGGCACCGGTGTTGAACGCAGCAGCAAAATTACATTGATGGAAGATGGGGTACTGGCCGCGCCCGCTCCTTATTCCTCGCCTGCAGCGTATTACTTTCCAACGGTAGGTCGGATGCAGGGTATCGAAGTTCGCAAAGGATCAAGCCAGATAAAATATGGTCCATACACCACCGGTGGCGCCATTAACTTTATCTCCACTCAAATTCCCTCTGATTTTTCTGCACGGGTAAATTTGCTAGGTGGTAATTTTGGCCGCAGAATTGCCCAGGCATCCATCGGGCAGTCGTTTGAATATGGTGGCTTTGTGCTGGAAACCTACCAACAAACTGCAACGGGCTTTAAAGAACTTGACAATGGTGGGCCAACAGGTTTTACTAATGAAGATTACTTGGCCAAGTTTAGGATCAACTCCCCATCTGCCGCCAAGGTGTACCAAGCCCTCACGTTCAAGATAGGACAAGCCACCAGTGATGCAGATGAAACATATCTTGGATTAACTCAGGAAGATTTCGATAGTACTCCTTATCGGAGGTATGCCTCTTCTCAACTTGACAATATCACAACGAAACACAGTCAGTATTCCGTAAAATACAATATAATACCGACCCGGTTCATGGATGTTTCCGTCACAACTTACCGGAATGAATTCAGCCGCAACTGGTATAAACTTGATGCAGTTAAGTATGGTACCAATGCAAAGGTTTCCATTGCAAACTTGTTAGATGACCCCTCAACATACAGTGATGAGTACAGCATTGTGACAGGCCAGACTAGCCCAAATACCGATGCCCTTTATGTAAAAGCAAATAATCGCAGCTATTATTCAAGAGGCATCCAAATGGCTACGGGATTCAATTTTAAGACAGCAGAAATTGATCATGATATTGAAATTGCCTTTCGTTACCATCAGGACGAAGAAGACAGATATCAATGGCAGGATACATATGCTATGGAGAATGGCGTAATGAAACTAACAACGGCAGGCACACCCGGTACAGAAAGCAATCGGATCAGCACTGCTAAAGCCTCAGCCGCGTATCTCCAATATAATTTAACATATGGAAAATTCTCCGCCTTGCCAGGAGTTCGTTTTGAAAGTATTGAGCTTACTCAACTGGACTACAAAACGGCTGATCCGCAGCGGA
The DNA here is from genome assembly GCA_019638355.1 of Cyclobacteriaceae bacterium. Taxonomy (GTDB): domain Bacteria; phylum Bacteroidota; class Bacteroidia; order Cytophagales; family Cyclobacteriaceae; genus ELB16-189. The sequence continues at coordinate 950,166 of JAHBTY010000001.1, read as the reverse complement.
CCGGAGCAAACCTTACTACTAAAGACAATCGGGTTGGAGTTTGGATCCCCGGGTTGGGCATCAATTATTCTGTCACGAAAAGCTTAAATACCTTCGCAGGTATTCACAAGGGGTTTGCCCCGCCCGGTTTTGATAAAGATGATAAGCCCGAAGAGAGCATTAACTATGAGTTTGGCGCACGCCTCGTTACCTCAAGATTGAATACGCAGGCTGTTTTCTTCTACAATAATTATTCAAACCTACTTGGGTCTGATCTCGCGGCCAGCGGTGGTGGCGGAACCGGTGACTTATTTAATGCGGGTAAAGCAACTGTTGCCGGGACTGAACTTGAAATACAATACACGTTTATCACAGGGTCTAAAAGCATAGGCGTCCCGGTTTCGTTAGCGTATACCTATACTGACGGAAAATTTGGCAGCTCCTTTGACCCTGATACGGAAGATTGGAATAATGTGGTTAAAGGCGATCAGATTCCTTATTTAGCAGCTAACCAGCTAACATTGAACGCGGGGATGCAACATCGTTTATTTGATATAAATGTTAGTTCCAAGTATGTTGGGGTAATGCGGACCACGCCTGGGCAGGGTGAAATTCCACCATCGGAAAAGCTGAATGGAAATTTCATTGTTGATCTATCTACAAACATTCGATTGAATAAATTTCTTACAGCATATGGTTCAATCTCCAACATAACCAATGAGGTGTATGCTGTTGCTCGAAGGCCTGCTGGTCTGCGACCGGGAATGCCAAGAAGTTTTACGATCGGAATCAAGGCTTTGCTTTGAAACCTCTCAAATCACCAATGCAGCCCGATTCGTTCCGGGCTGTTTGCTTATGTTTCTAAGGTTGTAACCCATACCGTTGCTAAAAAACTGATATTAATCATTTAATGGACTGACTTCAACCATTTGCCGTTGCTTGCCGGTGGGATACTTTTGGGTGTGATATTGAAAGCACGACAAAAATGCTAAGGTTTATCCTGCATATTACCGCCCTGACATCCTTGTTATTCCCATTCAGAGAAATGACGGTATATCAGCATTTCTGTCACGACAAACTTATCACTTCAGAGTTATTTGAAAGAACTACGGACTCCTGTTGTGAAACGACCGAGGAAACTTGTCACGGCTGCAAGAATGAAGAAATTACTTTATCAATCGATGATTTTCAGTCGGTGCAGGCACCGACTATTGTATCATCCACGAGCCTTGTCACAGTCATATCACACAATGCACAATTGGATATCTGTGGTATCCATAATGATCGGTCATTACAACCTTCAATAAATGACCCACCAGTCAGGTCGGGCAAGCACCGCTCTATCCTGCTCCAAACTTTTCTCCTTTAGATCATTTAGCCGAAATCGATAAGTAATACGTTCATGTGTTGCTTACTCAGGCGTTTTCCAGGATTGTCCTTCAACGTCATTTCTAATCTTAATTGTTTATCCAAACCATTTAATACGATCATCATGAAAACTATTGGTAATATTCTCAAAGCCATACTTCCCCTACTATTCTTTACATCAGGAGTGTTGTATGCACAAGTACCGTCTTTACAATACTGGCGGCCCAATGACAAGCGGGGGCTCAACGTGTTTGAACCCAGCAAATCAGATACGACCTCTTTCCAGGGAATGAAAATTAGAATTGGTGGAGACTTCGCCATGCAATTTCAGTCCCTCAATCAGAGCAACGATCTTGATAACCTGGTAGAACTTGGATCAGATTTTAACTTACCTACGGCAAACTTGAACGTGGATGTTCAATTGCTTGATGGTGTGCGGATGCATCTTCGGTCTTACCTTTCTTCCAGGAACCACAATGATTTCTATATCAAAGGCGGTTATCTCCGCATGGACAAACTCGATTTTGTGAAGCCAGGATTCCTCGAAGGTGTGATGAAATTTACGAGCATCACTATCGGGTACGATGAATTCAATTACGGTGATACTCACTTCAGAAGATCAGACAACGCACGGGCGATATTCAATCCATTTAATGAGAATTACATCATGGATGCATTTTCGACCGAGCCATTTGGCGAAGTGACAGTGCAAAATAAGGGGTTCTTAGCAATCGTTGGTGTAACCAACGGAAAGCTTAATCAAAATGTAAGGGTCAACGACCAGAGCGATAACAAGCCTTCATTCTATGGAAAGTTAGGATACGATAAGCAGATTAACGATGACTTAAGAGTGAGACTAACAGGTTCATGGTATATTAACAAAGGTGAGACAACCGGTACCTGGCTTTATGGCGGTGACCGTACTGGTTCAAGATATTACTATGTAACATACACAAAGCCCGATGCAAATGGGAATGTTCAAGGCGGAAATTTTGATGGTCGATACAACGCGCGGTTTACAAAACTGACTGCGCTTCAAATTAATCCATTTGTGAAATTTAAAGGATTGGAATTGTTTGGCGTAATTGAGCGGGCATCTGGTAGCAATGAATTCACTACCCCTCAGCCAGATAAAGAGGGTGCCTTCACCCAGCTGGCAGGGGATTTAATCTATCGCTTTGGTCAAAACGAAAAGTTTTATGTTGCTGCACGTTACAACACTATCAGCGGAAAACAATTGGAGAGTGCCACCGACAATCTCGAAATAAGCAGACTAAATTTTGCAGGCGGATGGTATCTTTCAAAAAACATCCTAACAAAGGTTGAATATCTGAAACAAAGTTATGATGGCAAAGGATGGACAGGAAGATTTGCAGGCGCTGAATTCAGTGGCGTAATGGTGGAAGCAGTAATTAGTTTTTAATGAGAAATCAAGTTGAGTTTTCATAATTAGTTGAGTTTTGTTTAGGGTTAGTAAGGGCACATCTGGTTGGTGTGCCCTTTTCTCGTAGGCAAAAAAGGGAGTCCCAAATCCTTGGCCTGTTTTGCCAATTAACCATAACTATCAACCAAGGTTTTTTCTGCTCGGCATCTGCGTTCTTACTAATTTGAGTTCACGAAACAATTGCGCAAATGACTTTTAAACGATTCGGGATATGAATACAGTTTGGTCCATTGAAGAAATTGACCTTGCACCTAAGCAAGGGAAGAAATACTGGAAGAATTGCCACCGCGAGTGGAGGGAAGAATTTATCTATTTCTTACTAGTCGATCGTTTTCACGATGACCTGACGCGAAAGCCAGTCAAATCAAATCGACACAAAGGCTTTGGAGATGGTGAACAACTTAAACAAATTTGTGGTGGTACCATTCGCGGGATCATCAATCACCTTGATTACATTTCTGACTTGGGTTGCACCGCCCTATGGCTTAGTCCCCTGTTCGAAAATAATCCGGAGTCCTATCACGGTTATGCCATTCATAACTATCTTGAAATTGATAAGCGATTTGGCACCAAAGAAGACTTGGAGGAGTTGGTCAGTGCCGCACATAAACTTGATATGCGGGTTTTCCTGGATGTCGTGCTGCACCATTCTGGTAATAATTGGTTTTACCCCGAGGATGTTCCATACTATTATTATGAGGGTGCAAGGTTTCCCCTGGCCGGATGGCGCTCTGACGATCACCCGATACCCATCGAACTCCGCGATCCTGAATTGTACGGACGCAAAGGACAAATTCGAAACTACGATTCATATCCGGAAACCCGCGAGGGAGATTTTCAGGAACTTAAAGCGTTTCGAATGGATGACTCAGTTGAGGCTCGCTACGTCCAGGATATTCTGATTCGAACACATTGCTATTGGATGAAGGAAGTAGATATCGATGGCTTCCGTTTGGATGCCGTCAAGCACATGGGCGAAGAAGCCATTAGCAGATTTTGTTCTCACATACGTGAATATGCCTATATGTTAGGCAAAAAGAACTTCTTTCTCTTTGGAGAATTGGTCGGTTCGGAGGATACCTATAACCGGTACATAGGTCCAACAACTACAGTCACGGTAGATGGTCAAAATATTTATTACGGACTCAACTCTGTTTTAGATTTTCCATTGTACCATATTCTTGCCGATGTCATTAAGGGAAATGCGTCTCCGGAGCGATTATTGGAACGATATGAATCCCTTCGCAGAAATGCACTGGGTCGCGGTGACTTTGGAGAATTCCTGGTGACGTTTATTGACAACCATGACCAGGTCGGTCAATCCCTCAAACATCGCTTTGGAAAGGATGCAACTGAAGAACAGGTCATAGCAGGTATTGGATTTTTACTCTGCGCGCTGGGTACTCCGTGTATTTATTATGGAACCGAACAAGGCTTTGAGGGCGCGGGTGAACATGACGCAAACATCCGCGAAGCGATGTTTAATCCCGATGACAAAGTCTCCGATGCATTGGATAAGTCGAATAAAATCTATCAAGCAATTTCACAAATAGCAGCAATAAGGAAGAAAAGTTCTGTCTTGAAATTTGGGCATATGCATATGCGGAAAATCTCTACGGACGAAATACATTTTCACTTGCCCGAATGTGAGAAATGCTTAATTGCCTTCTCAAGAGTTTTATTCGATCAGGAAATGGTAGTGGCTTTCAATTCATCCACTACCGAAGAAAGGGAAGAATATATTTCAATTAAACGCCAACCGAATGTGGATAAAGCTTTCTTTAAATTTCTTTATGGAGACACAGGTAAGGTAAAAGTGCTGGAAAACCCGGATTACATTGGGCATTATATTAAGCTCCATTTAAAACCCATGCAGTTTGTTGTGTTGAGCAATCTTTAAATGTCAGCGCGATATCCTAACGATATCTGCCTAACAATTTGTTTACCATATTCGTCCCTATAATAAGGCACTCGCCTTATCAAATAGACAACTCAAAAGCTACCTCGATTATTTATTTCTAGTGGGAGGCGAACGGCAAGAACCCTTCGAAAAATGACTAAGATCATTCAACTGGGTGACGTCCATCACTGAACAAATCCTGCGGTCTGCTTAACTATGCAAGTGTTATAGCGGACTCATATAATAACCATTAAAATATTTAGCATATGAAAGCCTTAAAAGTTGTGTTAAGCATTGCCGTGGCTGTCAGCGTTGTTTCCTGTAATATGAACAATGAACAACTGCAGCCCAACTTGTCAAACCAGATTATGGGCACCTATAAAGGCACTTTAACGTCAAGTTTGTCGCAGGATGCAATACCGGCAACAGCCGAAATCACCTCCGTTAATGATTATACTATTCAAGTCCGTTGTTTCAACGCAGACATTGATACAACATTCTCTCTTGGATTATATCCCGATGGAAATATGATGAGGGTATGTTTCACCGGCAGTGATTTTATGAATCAATATGGTCACAACATGTCGTCCTATAATCAGATGATGGGAAATAGTCAAATGATGGGAAATATGAGTAACGCAACCTCATGGCAACAGCATATGAGTGCTGAACACAACCCAAGTGATGAGCATTACGGTTATTTCGATATGAATGCCAGGACATTCAACTACACCTTTAATTTCATGAACACTCCAAATGGCTACCCCCGGCATTTTCTCGGCAAACGATAATCGGATATTGTTTTATTAAACGTGCAAATAACAATTGCTGCTTGATAAGCCTTTTCCATCAGGCTTTACCTTAGACTCCATCTAAAACTTATCCAGTTTGCGATATTAACCAACTTGAAAGTTTTTTGATTAACCCACAAATGTTCAATATCTTTAAAAGGTAAACATTTCCTTTTATGGACATTAAACATCAGGTGCCTTGTATTGAAAAGGAACTTTTTAGATTAGTATCAAAAGGAAATAAAAGGGCCTTCAGTGAGGTTTACGATCATTTTGAGCCAAGACTCTTTGCATTTGTGTTTAGAATGTCGAGATCCAAAGTGACCGCTGAAGAAATAATTCAGGAAATTTTTATAAAAATTTGGCTCAATCGTACCAAACTGGCCAAAATCGATAACCCTGGTGCCTATGTTTATGCTATGGCAACCAATGCAACCTTCAACTATTTAAAAAAAGAAGCGAGGGGGGTAGCTTTGGCCGAGCAATTAAAGCGAGATGCCGTCACATGCCAAAACTCTACTGAAGATGTATTTGATTTTTACGAAAGCCGAATGATAATAATGCGGGCAGTAGAGCAAATGCCAACGCAGCGTAGAACGATTTACCTCATGAGCCGTGAACAAGGATTGACCAACCAGGAAATCGCTAAAGAGATTAAAATTTCACCGTATACGGTAAGAAATCATTTGGCAGAGGCACTTCGCACCTTACGAAAACTTTTTGGAAAAAGAACCATTGCGGTGGTTCTTTTTTTGATATCCATGTCGTAAGGATTGAATTAACCTCCCCTTGGATCAGTCCCAGGATTGATTTTTTTTCTGACTAGACTAGTACTTAATCCTGTACCAGTTGTCATCACTATTAATTAACCTGATAACGTTCTATGACCAGACTTAAGTCACGGATTCAATATTTACTAAGACGCTATGCCAATTCGGAATCTTCCGAAGACGAGGAAAAGGAACTTTTCAGCCTTTTGGAGCAACCTAATTACGAATCAGAGATAAAAACATCTTTGGCAGAACTTATTGAAGCCACCGATAATTTTGAAATTGATCCACGGAGAAAAGGCCGAATTATAGAAAAAGTATTCGGTTATACGGAGCCGAATCTTCAAAGTCCACCACCAAAGCGTAGGGTATTCCAGTTGAATCAATTTGCGGTGGCAGCGTCTGTGGCCTTATTGATTTCCTTTGGATCTTTCTTGACCTGGCAATGGCTGGATTCACATCCTCATGAAGAGAAAACCTCTCTAACAACAAATGACGTGCCTCCTGGTGGAAACAAAGCCGTCTTGACATTGGCAAACGGAAGACAAGTTATTCTCGATAGTTTATTAGGAACTGAGTCATTTCGGCAGGGCAGTTCGGTGGTAACAAATCAGAATGGACAGTTGGCCTATAACATTGAAAAAACCCCAATGGATGTTGTTTTTAATACACTTACAACACCCAGAGGTGGGCAATACCAGGTTATGTTGTCGGATGGAAGCAGAGCATGGTTAAACGCTGAATCATCGATATACTTCCCAACAAATTTTACGGGCAATGAAAGAAGAGTTCGCATTACTGGAGAGGTCTATTTTGAAATAGAAAAAAATCCAGACATGCCGTTCAAGGTTGAGGTTGGCCAAATAGAGATACGCGTGTTGGGCACGCACTTTAATATAAATGCATACGATTCACAAGATATTGTAAAAACCACTTTACTTGAGGGATCAGTGGAAGTGATCAGAGAGAAATCAGCGCTTACATTGAGACCGGGTCAGCAGGCACAAGTGACATCAAATGGAGAAACAAATGTGATTGAAAATGTCAATATCGATGAAGTTATGGCCTGGAAAGCAGGTTTTTTTCAATTTAATAGCGCGGATATTGAAACGGTAATGAAACAAGTTGCCAGATGGTACGATGTGGAAGTAATATATGAAGGTAAAGTCACAACACTTTTTGGAGGTAGTATACCCAGAGATATGAGCGCATCCAAGGTTTTCAAAGCACTGGAATTAACCGGTGGTGTTCACTTTAAGATTGATGGAAAAACCGTGATCGTAACGCCATGAAAATCCTTTTTTACGCAACAGATTGCTCCCCTCCTTGCAGTGTGGAGTTTGACTAGAAAAAGAACCGCCCCGGGTTACGACCGGAGCGGTGAAAGTCTGGGTCAATCCAAATTGCTAATTGGCTAAATGAACGAATCATCCTTAACCCAAACCTTTAAAATTATGGATTTAATATTACCTATCCAATTACGTTGCTCACTCCGGGAGCACACGAAGAAAGCATTTTTTATTATGCGGTTGACTGCGAGTTTATTGTTGGGTACTTGTTTGCAAATATACGCTACCAGTTACGGCCAGCAGGTAACTATTAACCTGAAAGATGCCTCTCTGGTACAAGTACTGACAGAGATTCGCCAACAAACAGGTTATAATTTCATTTACACAGTAGATGCTGTTGAAAAAGTAAACGGATTAAATATCCAACTAAAAAATGCCAGTATTGAACTCGTCCTTAACCATTGTTTTCAGGGGCATCAACTTACTTATCAATTTATTGATAAACTAATTTGCATATACCGATTGCAGAAAACCGAACCGGAAAATACAATAACCCTTAATTCTCCTTCCGCAAGCATACGCGTTACAGGCATAATCCGGGACTCTGGGGGGCCCCTGCCAGGGGTTTCAATTATCATCAAAGGCACTAACACCGGTACAACGACAGATTCACGAGGTAGGTTTGAACTGGAAGCAGACGAGAATTCTACTCTTATAATCAGTTTTGTCGGGTATAAAACAATCGAGATTCCTTTAGCAGGTCAAACAACCCTCGATATTGTACTCACAGAAGATATAACCAATCTTAACGAAGTGGTAGTTACCGCCTTGGGCGTGTCCCGCGATAAGGCTTCCCTTGGATACACTGTCCAGGAACTCCGCTCCGATGCCGTCACTAATAGTGGCAACACAAATTTACTGGATGCAGTGAACGGTAAGCTTTCAGGCGTTCAAATTCAAAATTCCGGTGGACAACCTGGAAGTGGAACAAGTGTTGTAATTCGTGGTTTTTCATCTATTAGTTTCAACAATCAACCTTTGTACGTAATTGATGGTATACCTGTTAATAACGAAACGGTTGGAACTGATGGTACTCCTACCGCCAACAGGGCCATTGACATTGATCCCAACACGGTAGAATCATTGACGGTACTGAAGGGACTTGCGGCCACATCCTTATATGGTATCAGGGCTGCCAATGGGGCCATCATTATTACCTCTAAAAAAGGAGCACCAGCCAAAAAAGGGCTCGGTATTGAGTACTCATTTAAGACTTCTATTGAACAAGTCAATAAACTTCATGAGATAACCGATAATTTTACAAGGGGCAGTTCAGGGCCATACGATAACGCAACGCTATGGAGCTGGGGCCCAGCGTTAGCAAGCAATCCCATTTTTCCGGGTACTGCCGGTTCAGGAACTACACTGAGTGACTTGAATGGGGATGGTGTGGCCGAGGATGTTTCGGGGTTACGTATTCCATCCTATAAAGATAACTACAAACGATTCTGGGATGATGGAACCACCAACCGGCATAACCTCGCGTTGACTGGTGGCACTGAAAATACATCTTATTACGCGAACATTTCTGCACTAAACCAAACCGGTATAGTGCCATCGGTCAACTATGATAAATATTCTTTTCTTGTTAACGGCAGTACAAAGCTCAATGACAGAATTACGGTAAGCAGCAAAATGAACTACATAAATACAGGTGGTAAGCGGCTGCGTCAGAGTGGAATCGATCCCCAAACCGGATTGAGGGGCCCCAATGGTATCCTTGCAACCTTTCCGTTTTGGAATAATTTCTGGGACGTAAACTCCTATCCGTATAAAGATGCAAATGGAGATAAAGTCTGGTTTACCAATGGCGCAACCCATCCTCAGTGGATTGTGAATGAAGAAGGAGAAAACTGGCGGGTGAACCGATTGATTGGAAATATTAAGTTCGATGTGCAAGTTAAGGAATGGATTAAGCTAACCTGGAATGTCGGGATCGATACGTACAGTGATGTAAGAACTGCTGCACGGCCGATCGGATCTACTGAAAGCCCTAATGTGATGGGAGACATAAATGAATTCCGAATGACAAGTAAGGATATCACCAGTGATTTTATAATATCCGGCAATGTTAAATTGAACAGCAAACTTGACTTAAGTTATTTGGTCGGAAATAACTATTATCAATGGAATCAAAATGGAATAAACAGCACGGGAACAACATTTGTACTAAGAGATTTCCTAGATATTTCCAATACTGTAACGCAGAATGTTACTCGAAGGGATGACGGAAAAATACTGGTTGGCGCCTATGGAGATGTAACGTTGGGTTATAACCAAATGCTATACCTTGGCATAACAGGACGCAACGATTGGTCATCCACTTTGCCCCAAAATAATAATAGCTTCTTTTATCCATCTGCCAATCTGGGATTTATTGCTTCGGAGGTGTTGAAGGCCAACTGGCTTTCGTTCCTAAAGTTAAGGACTTCCCTGGCCAGGGGAGCAAACGATGCGCCTACACAAAGCCTTAATAACATTTATATAAAGAACGATCCTAATATATTTGGAATACCGAGGTTTTCTCAAAGTACACTTTTGAGAAATCCTAATTTGAAGCCTGAAAGAACCTCGGAAATTGAAGCGGGATTTGAATCTCTTTTTCTCAACAACCTTATTGGTTTGGATTTTTCTTATTACTCGCGTCTCAGCGAAGATCAGATTATCCAGGTACCTGTATCTACAGCAACCGGATACACATTTAAATTGGATAACCTTGGGTCAGTAAGCAATAAAGGCATTGAGATGACTTTGTCCATCAACAATCCGATAAAAGTAAACGGCCTCATTTGGAATACTAATTTCAACTTTTACCGCAATCGGGGACGGGTTGAAAAAATTGCTGATGGGCGTGATTTGGTGATTTTAGGAGGCGGAACCGAACTCTGGGCTCAGGCTCTGGTGGTGGCCAAAGTTGGTGAGCAGCCTGGTGCGCTTTATGACTATCCTTACAGGCGCTATGGTGTGTCTGAGAATGATCCCAATTACCTGGATGCACCCATTGTTGTGGATGCTAGTGGTCAGCCACTTCGAAATAACCAAAGGGTGATCATGGGTAACGTAAATCCAGATTGGATATTAGGCATATCTTCAAGCTTAACCTACAAAGGAGCTAAATTTGGCTTTACGCTAGAACGTAAACAAGGAGGGGATGTAGTTAACGGCTATGGAGCGCAACTTGTTTATTCCGGGTTGGCCAAGATCACCGATCAACGATATTATGCGGCAAACGATGAATATGCAAACGCAACCCGCAACTGGGGCGGTGTATTTGCTAATGGTAGCCCCAATACGTTGTCTGCACCTTTAACGCCTGCTTTTTGGCAAAACACCTATCGTAGGGTGGGTGAAAATAATATCGAAGACGCTTCATGGTGGAGATTGCGAAATATCTACTTAGGCTATTCCTTGCCTAAGGCATTGCTTGACAGATTTTTTATTCAGGAACTTGAAATCACATTCACCGCCAGAAATGCATGGCTGAAAACTGCCTATTCAGGCAATGATCCCGAAATCAGCGCTAATGGTGTTGGCAACATTCAGGGCTTTGACGATTTCGTTTTTCCAAATACGAAGTCCTTCGAACTGGGTGTCCGCGTTAAATTTTAGCATCAGTGAAATGCCAAACAGCATGAGCATTAAAATTGACAATCTTAAAATTCATTACACATGAAAAAATCATTGAAAATACTCTTTATACTAACAGTAATGTTTGCGACCGTAAGTTGCGATCAGACATTCGAGGAAATTAATCAAAGTAAGAACAGCCCGGAAAATGTTTCGGTGAATGTACTTCTTCCGGCAGCAATGTACACTCAATTTGATAACTTCGGAGGAAGACGGGAAGGCTTTATGGGGACTTTTACCCAGCATTTTGCAGGCTTTTATACATCAGGCGTCAATGCAGATCAATATGTAATCGATAACAATAGTTTTAGCTTTCTTTTCACAAGCCTGTATTCTGGTCCCCTAAATTCCTATAAGGATATTATTACACGAGCAGAAAAAGAAGGGTCATGGCATTACGTGGGTGTAGCGAAGATATTAACGGCTCTGGCTTTGGGTACCCTTACCGATGTGTATGGAGAAATTCCATGGAAGGAGGCGCTTGATGCCAATAATGTTTTTCCTGTCTATGATAGTCAGGAATTTATTTATTCTGAAATTCAACGGCTACTCGCTGAGGCCATTGTTGACTTAGGAAAAAGTTCCTTCCGTCCACTGGCGGATGGGGATTTTATTCGCGGTGGCAACGTAAACGCATGGATTACCATTGCCCATTTATTGGGGGCACGATATGAAAATCACTTGAGTAAAATAGACCCGGCAGGCAGCGCAACCCGGGCGTTGGCGCACGTAGACGCGGCCAAGGCAGCAGGTATCAGTTCATCCACCGATCTGAAAATGAGGTATGAAGGAACGTCTCAAATTTCGAACCGATGGTATACTTTGTGGCAGGATCCGGCTATCGTTGCATCCAAGAATCTTTTAGATATTCAGGTGTCGCAGGATGACCCGAGATTGGAATCCTACTGGTCTCCCAACGATTCTCAGACTGGTACATATATCGGATTTGTTGGGAAACCAAACGGAACCGGTGCCGAGGAACCCATTTCTGCTGTTGGGCCTGAGGGGTGGTATGGTAAGCCTAACTCAGACCACATGGTTGCCACATATTTCGAACTACTGTTTATTGAGGCGGAGGCCGCATTCCGGCTCAACGATCTACCCCGTGCGGCAACTGCTCACAATGCGGCAGTGAAAGAACAAATTGAACTCGTGGTTAATGACCCGGCTGATACAAGAATAGCCACCTATCTGGCCACTTATGCCAATGAATCGGCTGTAACCATTTCAATTGAAAAAATCATGACAGAAAAGTGGAAAGCAATGTTTACCATGGAAGAGGAAACATGGACAGACATGAGAAGGCATAATTTTCAATATCCAAATTGGATCAGTATTCCAAAAAAGAATGATGGTACGCCAGTAGCTTCAGAGTACATAAGAAGGCTACTTTACCCTCAGGATGAACTTGACAAAAATCCAAAAAATGTGCCGGAAGTAGCCGGTATTTTTGAACGACTTTGGTGGGACCAATAAAATAGGTTGACTATAGGATAGGGGAACTTAGCTACATCAGGTTATTTCCCCTATTCTTGGTTTCCCCAAAAAAAACTGATCAGCCGTGAAATCATAACTCGTAAACTGTTTGGAAAAAAGGATTTTGTTTCCCGACAACTAAGATTATACATCACCTTAGTTTCACTACATCAACTACTTTATACCCTGTAGAATTTATGGCGGACTCGATACTACCTTGAGATACCTTGCTTTCATCAAATTCGACTAACGCATTGCCGTTTTCAAAAGATGCATTTGTTTTAATAATTCCTGCAAGTTTATTTACCTCAAACATAACATGCTCGGCACATCCCTGACAGGTCATCCCGTTGATTTTGAATTCCACAGAACGGAAATCGTTCTCGTTAGCTACAATCACTTGCTTTTCAGAATGAGGATAAAAAATATGAGCATAGTATGGAAAAGCCAATGTAGAAAGCGCAAAAACTGTAATGAGCATCAGGAAAGTTTTCGTGTGCCAGAATGAAACTTTCTTCCCTTCTGTTTCACATGCACAATCGGGGGATTCTGTTGTTGGAAATACCTTCTTGTACCAGGCAAACCCTAGAACGGCAATTGTGACACCCGCCAGGTATGGCCGACCAGGCTCCAGCCATGAAAACGAAGCTGCAACACCACTCATTCCTGCAACTAGGGCCAACACAGGTGTGATGCAACAAAGCGAACTGAGTATCGCTGCGATAAGTCCACTGCTCAAAATACTATTTACCTTCATGTCTCTAATCAGAACTTACTTGAATATATTCAGTTTTTCCGTTTGTTGAGAAGCCCCGGTCTTGCAGCACGAAGACACGGAAGATTGAGTATAAGGGCATTGGGGGGTTCCTTTTAGCGGGCAATTTACAATCGGACATGCAGGTGTACCTTCCAGGGGGCAAGCCGAGGTTGTTTCTCTGTTCAATTCAAAAGCTGTTGCTCCCAGACTTGCTAAGGCTACAACGGAGATGAAAAATATTTTCTTTACCATAAAATATTAATTTAGAGGTTGAACGGTTTACTGATCCAAATGTAACTTCCGGGTGGAGGGGGGCTCCAAGTTATTTTGTGAAATAATTTTCTTCAAATGCTGCTCGATTTTTACCGCTTCCTTCAATTTTTCAGGTATCTCATCCAACTTGATATCAGGGAACAAACTGCGGAGCATATCAATACTCTTTTCATAACCGCAATTCCCAGGACAGTTTTGCCATGAAAACGAAATCTTTTCTGCCAGCGCCTTACGGTAAACTTCATCCAACAACATGAGTGTTGCTTTTTGAAGCCCAGCCTGAACTGCTTTCAGTTGTAAAAGAGTTTGGTCGGGGAATTCTGTGTTCACCATCTTCTCAATGCCACGCAAATGGCCGGATAGTCCACGGATTGAATCCCTGAAATCTTTGGTCAAATCTTGGGAGATCATACTCTGTCTGTTTTGTTCATCCTAACTCGCACAACAACTCAGCTTGGCCACATCTTTTCCAAAGGCAATAGCAGCCAGCTTGATCCCTTCGCTGAGCGTGAGGTAGGGATACAAATCTTGTGCAAGATCGGTTACGGTTATGCCATACTTGATAGCCATACTCAACTGCTGGATAAGTTCACCGCCTTCGGGAGCAATAACTCTTGCACCGATCAATTTGTCAGTCGCAGTATTCCTGATCAACTTGATAAAACCGCGGGTGTCGCGGGCGGCAATGCTGCGCGGTACATCCGTAAGAGAAATTTTTGAAACTTCAAACGGGATGCCCTGCGCTTCAGCCTGCACTTCGTCAAGCCCGGCACCGGCCACTTGTGGATCAGTGAAGACGACCCATGGCAGGGAAGTGTAGTCTACTTTCTTTTCGGCTCCCGTAAATGCATTCTCTACAGCGACTTTACCTTCATGTGCAGCTGTGTACACGAAAGACGGTGTATTGGTCACATCTCCAGCAGCGTAAATATTGGCCACGCTCGTTTCCATTTTTTCGCTGACGATGATGTTTCCCTTCCCACTAAGCTTAATCCCAATATTATTTGCTCCTATTTTCTTTGTATTGGGAGTGATCCCTGAGACGACAACGATGCGGCCAGGTTCAACAAGCTTCGTTATTGATCCATCGGGGCACTTGCAGTAGATGATCGTATCGTTTCCTGATTTTTCGAATTTCACCGCGCGGAAGTTGGGAAGTATTTCTATTCCTTCGACTCTCATTTGCTTTTCAAGCTCTTCGCTAATGTCGGGTGTCTGTGTTCTTAAAACACGATCAGTGAATTCGATAATGCGCACCTTAACGCCAAGCCTGTTGTAGGCCATTGCTATTTCCAGCCCGATATACCCAGCCCCCATGATCGTGAGGCTTTCAGGTTTTTCTTCCAGGTCGAACAGGGTTGCGTTGGTCAAATAATCAATTTCCTGCAGGCCTTCTATCTCGGGAATATGTGTTGTTGCTCCGGTAGTAATGATAAATTTAAGGGCTGTGTATTTATCCTTACCGTTTACGATGATGGTTTTGGTATCCAGGAATTCAGCCCATCCTTCTATCATTTGCAATGACTGAAAGTCTCCGACAACATCGAGATACTTTTTTTGCTGGAGCACGGAGACAAGTTCTTTTTCATCGCGAATAACTTTTTTGAAATCGACTTCCGCGCCTTTGGGTTTCACACCTCCGAAATTGGAATGATTAGCATGGTAAGCCGCTTCCGCTGAACGAATTAATGTTTTGGATGGAACACACCCAACATTTACGCAAGTCCCTCCGAAGGGAAGCCCTGCGTTAACCATCAAGGTTGACAATCCCAACTCTTCTGCCCTGATCGCTGCCGAAAAAGCGGCCGATCCGCCACCGATGATAATCAGGTCGAAGTGGTTTTTCCCGGTTCCGTTCGAATTGATCTCGCCTGTTACCCGGTAGCTTTTAGAGGCGTTGATGGTGTCGATGATTTCCTGTTTCGAAATGAGTGAAGGGTTGTAACTGAAGACACCCTTCTTTTCGGAGTAGCTGATCTGCTTATCCAGTATCCCGCTTTCTCCTTCAAACCTTTTTCCAATAGATAGAGCGCAATGGTCACACGTCATTCCACTGATCTCCAATGCTACTTCCGATTTTGCTTCACTATTATTCTCTTTCACAGCGTTTAGTATTATAGTTTACTATGTTATTGTTACGTCTTCTTTTTAGGCGCGCAACAAGAGGATGCGTCTGTTGAGCCTGTTTTCAGTTCATCTTTTTTTGTAGACTTTTTAACCGGCTCTGCTTTGAACCCGGTGTCTTCAACCGTTTTGATGATCTCGGTTTCAGTAATGGTGGCAGGATCATAGGTGACACTTGCCGAGTTCTCAGAAAATTTCACATCCGATTTAACTACGCCTTTCTTTTCCGACAAAGCCGAGGTGACCTGATCCGCACAGCCCTGGCAGGTCATGCCGGTCACTTTTAACTCTACGACTTTTGTATTGGTATCGCCAAAGGGTTTATCCTTACTTTGGCCAAAAGCTGCGTTGCTGCCGCACACCAGTGCGACCGATAGAAATGTAAAAAGTATCGCTTTCATTTTTATTGAGTTGGTTTAGACTTAATCCTCTATCGTTTTTGTTTCAGTCACTTTATAGCCCGTTGCATTAACAGCCTCAATTAATTCCTGTTCAGTGGCTTTGCTTTTGTCAAACTTTACCAGGCTATTTCCTTGCTCGTATGAAGTCGTATGTTCAAGGACTCCGGCAACTCCATCCAGTGCATGATTAACATGTTCCGAGCAGCTCTGACAGGTCATGCCAGATATTTTCAGTTCCATCTGTTTGATGTTACTTTTTTCAACAATCACGACATTCGCTACTGGGCTTCTGGGGTAGAAAATATGAGCGTAGCTAGGAAAGGCCAACAGACCAATAGCCAGAACGGTGACAATTCCAAGAAAAGTTTTCGAATGCCAGAACGATGGTTTATCATCAGTTTCGCAATCGCATTCTACGTCACTTTTGTGGGGCTTAAGCTTTTGATACCATGCAAATCCTAATATCAACGTGGTAAAACCGATCAAATAAGGACGCGCAGGCTCCAGCCACGAGAAAGTGGCCGCAATTCCACCGATTCCTGAAATCAGCGCCAGAACAGGTGTGATACAACAAAGCGATGCCGTTAACGCAACCACTACGCCTGCTATCCAGGTATTTTCTGCTTGCTTGTTCATACTTCTGCTTTTTCGTTCAGTTCTCTGATTTGCTTAAAAAATGGTCTTAGGGTTTTCAGGTGCTCGGCTGACAGTGAATAAAAGATGGTTTGCCCGACTTTTTTATTCTCAATTAATCCGCCATCCTTCATTTTGCGCAGGTGCTGAGATACGGCCGGAATACTCATTTGCAGTATATCGCTCAAATCACAAGGACAAAGTTCTTTTTCGGAATCCAGCAGGTACAAGATTTTAAGCCTTACTTCGTTGCCTGCCAGGCTCAGCACATTACTTAAGTGACAGAAAGCGCTCTTCTTTGCAGTTATTTCCTCTTTGCATTGCCTGATTTGAACAGGATCGGCCAATACCCGAATACAAGTGTTTTTTTCCATTTTTTATAAATTGTTTTCAATGATTTAACGGGCTCAAAGATAAAATAGTTTCCTTATTTAAGCAAATACTTAAATTAATCAAATAGTTGTATTTATCCTATGTGGGCTTAGCAACTTACCTTCGAGGAGACATCGTCCTTTTATTTCGGCTTGCAAATGACCAATCAACGATCTTTGTGATTTAATACTGTGCCCAATCTATTATCTAGTGTGTTTGTTAGTCTGGCAACTGTCTCATCATTTTGTGAATTGAAGGATGAAGTTCTTTATGGATCAATTTAGGATCATAAATATCATCACTCGTGAAACCATTCCATATTACTTCTTTTGTTTTTGCATCAATTAGAAGCACTTCTACTCCGTTATGATAGTAGGTCTGCTTTTTTGTTTTTGTGTTCGTAACCGGATATCGGTTCGTGTAATCAATTTTCCCTCGCGGTGAAATTCGAATAGTAAACGGATCATTATAATATATCCGGTCGTAATAAAAGGGTCGCTCAGTCAAATCAGGCGTAATCGATTCCCTGGCTTCGGCCATCCACTTCACACGTACCAGCAGATCGGGCTGCAGCGTATCCGTTGCATATTGTCGCTCCTTTAGGCAGTGCCCTATATAGTTTCGTATCCGTTGCCGAATAAAATCGTTGTCGAAATCATTGTTCCCGGACTTGTCGGCATCGGGCAGCCATGCATAAGTTTGGTATTGGTCGAAATCAATCTTCTTATCATACTTGACCGTCAGGTTCGTGAAAGTCATACATCCACTTATGAAACCTGTTGTAGCTAATATTATTATTGTTGTGAGTGCCTTCATACAAAAAATATAGAACTCTCTTTTGTTATCCGGACTTTCTTATTGAAATGTTGTAAAAGGCGGCTACACACGCCCCAGTTAACCATCCCAGTATAAAAGTTTGAACGACACCGATCAAGACTTCTGTTATGGACATGTTCATCCGTAGGATTGATGAAACATCGATGCCATGCAATAAACTGTTGAGGAATAATACGGTGCCTTCTCTCCCTACTGTTGCCATTACTAATATGCACCCCAGGTACAATAGTACTCCTGTAGCTCCACAGGCAAAACCAAAGCGTTTTATGTGAATCTGTGCCATATCAATTTCGTTTTAGTGATGGGAGTGTTTGTCATTACTTGTGTGATTCATGTCGCGCATCATAAAAAGATGAGAGGCAAAACAAAGAATCATAAACAGCAGGAATCCTGTATTTGACTTAATGCCAAAAACCGGTAGTAGGAAAATGAGGAGCAGCGGCAAGCCGCACCCAATGATCATCCATAACCAATGATTTTTCATAAAAGATGTCTAAAATTATTTTCAGTTAACTTTTCTCAATACCGTTTCAAAGAACCGGACCTTAACCAGGTTTTCGCTCCCGGATGGTCCCGTTAGGGCGGATATCCCCAAGGGTTCCAAATCTAAATCAAAGTAAAACGCAAGCTCGCATGCCATTTCTTCCCCTCCACCGATATGCTCAAGCCGACCAATGCCTTTAACAGTCAGTTTCTGGTTTGGCAGCAATTCAAGAATTCCGGTCAATTGAAAATTCTGTGGCGCATGGGTTGTTGTATTAATGCGCCCCAGGTTAAGGTTGCCTCGTAATACCCATGTATTGTCGATTATTTTTAAACGATGATCAATTGAATCGATGCCGGTATGCAAAGCCGTTGGGCTGAGGATAAGAATGATTTCTGAAGTCTCGTAGTCCAATGAA
Source organism: Cyclobacteriaceae bacterium (assembly GCA_019638355.1). Classification (GTDB taxonomy): domain Bacteria; phylum Bacteroidota; class Bacteroidia; order Cytophagales; family Cyclobacteriaceae; genus ELB16-189. The sequence goes on along the minus strand of JAHBTY010000001.1, from coordinate 931,163 downwards.
ACTTCAACCGCTTTCGTATGGACCGTCAAGGGAAGGTCAAAGTACGAGGCAGTAATTGACAATGATCCATACTTCGACTTAAACGTACTTTGAGCCAGCAACCTCCATGAAGGAAACGCCAGCAACAAAGCCAAAAGTCCAATACATAGTCTCTTGATTTTCATTATTGAATTTAACGTTTCATCATAAGGGGAGGTGAAAAAACTTTGGCATTGATTTACACTTAATTGGTCAGGTGCCTGCCCTCGCTTTCTCGTTCTTAGTGCTGCAATAAAATACACATCATAGCCAAAAAAATTTGAGCCGTGCTCAGGCTACCCGCGTTATAAAAAGTAACAAAATCATTCACACCATGAGCAGGTTCGAGTACTGCAAACTGATCTTGAGAAAAATAAGCTTTGACAGAGACCTGTTAAAGAAAGAATATGTCAAGGCGCTCAGACTCTTGCCAGAGAACGAAATCGGTTCGTTCATCGCCTGGTGCAAAAATGAATTTGGAGATCGTTGTGAGTTCTTGAACACTTAAACTTATCAGTACTATGAAAACAAATTTGAATTTCGTGATGGCTGCAACAATTCTCTTGCTGGCAGCCGGATGCTCGGTAGTAAAACCCGGCTACAATGCCATGCGATGGAAGCCATTAAGCAAAGGGTTAGTAACCGACAAAATCTATTCTAATGGCGTTGTGTGGCATTGGCCCTGGAATGGTGTGGTCGGTTATAATATGCAATGGCAAACCTATAACGAAAACGTATCAATCCTTACGGAAGATGAGTTGCACATCGATCTTACCGTTTCCGTTACGCTGAGGCCGGTAGCTTCCGAACTGCCACAATTGGAACTGGAAGTTGGCAAAGACTACTACAACAAAGTAATCAAGCCTGAGTTCATGAGCCTGGTACGAAATGTTTTTTCAACATACAAGTACACCATGGTGTCACCAAAAAGTCCGGAGATCGAGTCCGCCATCCTCACCCGCCTGATGATGCTGACAAAAGGAAAGCACATTGAATTCAACAACGTTACCGTAAAACATATTGAATACCCTGTGGTGGTTACTTCGGCTGTAGATAAGAAACTCGCAGTTCAGCAGGCCATTGAGCAAAAAGAGTACGAATTAAAGATTGCAGAGAAAAACGCGGAGATACAAAGGGTGTTGGCTAAAGGGCAGCGCGATGCACAGCAAATCATTGATGCTGGCTTAACCCAACGGTACCTGCAGTTCAAAGCACTGGAAGTGCAGGATAAGCTAACGTCCAGCCCAAATACCAAATTTTTCTTTGTGCCCATTGGTAAGGATGGCCTGCCGGTGATTCTGGATACTCATGATAAATAATTATTGTCAAACCTTTAAATATTAATAATATGAAAACGCTAAAATTCACCTTGTCTTTCCTGTTACTAAGTGCTGTATGGACATTCGCACAAACCATCCCCATGAACATGGTAGAGAAAATCAGGGACGAACAGGTGCCGGTATCTGTCTTAAAGACCTTTGAAAATGAGTTTGCCTCTGCAAAAGCAGACATCAAAGGAGGCGTGTGGTATGCTCATTTTGAACATACAACCGCGATCCCCGGTGATCAGGGAAAACCGGGAACATCGAGAGCTATTCCCCTTCACTACAGTTACAGGGGTAAAAAAGAAGGTAATAATGTAGAGATCAAATTCACGCCTGAAGGCAAGTGGGTATCATCGAAAGGACTGCGAGACAAGGCATTGAAATAATCCTCACTTAATCTGGTTGCGAGTGAAATAAGGCGGGTGGAAAAGACTTCCTGCGCCTATTTTATAATACCATACCTGATAAAAATCATCCTGTGAGCCAACTTTTATCATTATAAAGGTAAACAAACATTAGCTTCTTTGTCGTTGGATGATTCCCCTGACAACCATACGAAAATACAGCCTTTTCCTGTCGCTGTTCTTTGCCCTATCGGTTTTGGCAACCATTGTTTGCAATGTCACATGCAACTCAGAAGTGATAATGCAATCGCAATCAGGTCATCCAGATTCTCATTGTAAACACTCCAAGCAAATATCGACAAAAGCACATCATTGGCTTACAAACAATGTTGCCTTTGAAATGGCTTACAAGGATTGCTGTTGTTCGGATGGGATGACGGAGTTCTTTACAGCCCTTTCCATAAACGCTGAAACACCGATTGTGGAAGTAGCCACCAATGCTGCTCCTTTATTCAATGTTGCGACCCCCGTTTCGCTCATCAACAACACTACTACTTTTTCTGCGTGTGTAACATATTCCCAATTTCTTTATAGCAATAAGGGCACCTACAAAAGAGTTCTTCTGAATTCCTTTCAAATCTGATAATTAGTTTTCTGAGTACTTCCGGTTAATCTGTGTTTCGTGTAAAACAGAACACGTCAACTCTTAAGTCTTTTCCTCAAATCGAAAATTAATTATTGGTTATGAAAACGTACGAACTTCATATAAAAAATATGGTCTGTGAACGCTGTGTTATCTACGTCATGCAGGTACTTCAGCAACTAAATACCCCTCCTCAAAAGGTTGAGTTGGGTCGCGTAATTTTTTCAGGCCCCTGTGATACAATTTTACCAACGCTTGAAAAGAAACTACGTGAAGTCGGTCTGCAAGTCGTTTACGACAAAACAGAGGTGACCGTAGAAGAAATAAAAATTCATATTATTAAATACCTCAATGAAGTGGAAGCGGGGAATAATGTGAGCAGACTATCAGCTTACTTGTCCGATCACCTGGCCAGGAATTACTTCAGCCTGACCAAACTCTTTAGCAGAAACCAGAATAAGACAATCGAGGCCTTTGCTATAGAAAGAAAGGTGGACAGAGTTAAACAACTACTCAGGGAAGGGGAACTGACCTTGAGTGAAATCTCGTATCGCATGGGTTATTCCAACGTTCAACACTTGTCAAAACAATTCCGGGCGATAACAGGAATTTCAGTGTCTGCGTTTAAAACTGAGTATACGCGAAGCGCGGCATAGTAAAACCAACTATTTGAAATTATGACTAAACCTTGTTGTCAAATAGAGACACCCAAGCCGTCACCGGAATCAGAGAAGTGGATCAGGAGATTTTGGATTGCTATTGTCCTTGCCATTATGTTGATCGTGATTCTGGCTGAAATTTTCAACTTCTGACAATTGTCATGGGCTGGATCAAATGGGATTGGGTTTTTATAAAAGCCCCGAAAAGAGGCTTTTTTGCGAATTTTTGGAAGATATTAGAGAATTTTATAACATTTCAGCAATAATGTATAATAACTTATATGCGTAAGCCCCGTATATTTACAAAGTCTTGAAGAAGTTTCGCACCATACTGACCGGTATTCTTGCATCGCTTGTGCTGATGTCTTCCATCAGCCATTCGGTTAGTTTTCATTTGTGTGGAGGCGAAGTCCAAAGCATGGCAATTTTTGGCCACGCTCAGGCTTGCGAGGAACACACACGTGGTTGTGATCATGATGGGGATTCTTCCGATCATACATCCGTAGGGCATAAAGGGTGCTGTGAAGATGCCACCGTTATTATCGACTCTGAAAAATATTCAACTAAGGTAAGTGAAACCATTACAATCAAACCACTTACGGATGCGTTGCCTTTAATCATTCCGTCTGTAGAAAACCTGAACTCTGTTGTTGCGGTTGAACGTGGACACTTTTTCAATTATCGACCGCCATTGATCGAACGAGACATTACGATACTCGTTCAGACTTTCCTTATTTAATAACTGCGCTTAGGGGCGTGTGGATTGTGTTCGCATGTGCGAATAGCCTCTTCACACAATTAATCTTGTTTTAAAGCATTTGCAAGATTAGCTCCGCCCTTTCTTCATGTCCTTTTCCTTAGGATAACTGACTTCATTTCTATTATTCGATTACTATGATTGAGAAAATAATTTCATACTCTATACACAATCGTTTCATTATCCTGCTTATTGCAGCAGGCCTCTTCGGGTGGGGTTTACACTCCGTAAAGGTGAATAAGATTGATGCCATCCCTGACCTTTCTGAGAACCAGGTTATCGTGTTCACGGAGTGGATGGGAAGAAGCCCACAGATTATGGAAGATCAGGTTACCTACCCATTGGTCACCAATCTTCAGGCCTTGCCCCAGATAAAATATGTTCGCGGTACATCCATGTTCGGGATGAGTTTTGTTTACGTGATCTTCGAAGATGATGTTGACGTTTACTGGGCTAGACAACGCGTTCTTGAGCGGTTAAATTACGCATCGCGCTTATTGCCGGAGGGTGTTGTTCCAACCATTGGTCCTGATGGCACCGGTGTAGGCCATATTCTGTGGTATACATTGGAAGCACCCGGCATGGATCTGGGTGAACAACGTGCTATACAAGACTGGTATATAAAATTCGGATTGCAGAATGTGCCTGGAGTTGCCGAGGTGGCCTCCTTTGGAGGGTTCGAAAAACAATACCAGGTTACGATCAATCCAAACAAACTTACATACTATGGCCTCTCCATCCCGCAGGTGATTCAATCCATTCGTGCCAATAATAATGAAGCGGGCGGAAGGAAGTTTGAAGTAAACGACATCGGGTACGTGATCAAGACTACCGGGTATATCAAGAGTATTGAAGCTATTGAAATGATCCCGCTTAAAACAGTAAACTCCATACCAGTTACGGTCAAGGATGTAGCTACCGTGCAAATGACCGGTCAACTTCGTCTTGGCATTTTTGATGTGAGTGGCGAAGGTGAGGCTGTGGGAGGCATTGTGGTGATGCGCTATGGTGAAAATGCAGATGAGGTGATCAAGAGAGTAAAGAAAAAGATGGAAGAAGTAGCCAAGGGTTTTCCCGAAGGCATGAAATTCAATCTTGCCTACGACAGAAGCGAATTAATCGAGGAGTCTGTTTCTTCCATTAAGAAAACACTAATAGAAGAAATGATCGTGGTTTCACTGGTGGTGATCATCTTCCTGTTTCACTGGCGAAGCGCATTGAGCATCATCATACAGATACCCATTACGTTGGCCACCGCTTTCATTTTATTAAATGCTTTTAATATCTCTTCCAACATCATGTCCCTCACCGGGGTTGCATTGGCAATCGGGGTAATTGTTGATAACGGAATTATCATGTCGGAAAATGCCTACAAACACCTCAGTCAACGCTACGCTGAAGAAATGGCAAAAAAATCAGGGAACCCTTAAAAAAGACAGCAATGAAATTTTTCAAAATATTCTCACGCAAAAAAGAAGAACCATGGATCACCGAAGAGGAACGTCTTGCGGTCATCGAAAAATCAAGTAAGCAGGTTTCTCGGGGAGTCTTCTACTCAACAATTATCATCATTACTTCATTTCTTCCGGTGTTTATGCTTACCGGGCAAGAGGGCAAACTGTTTCACCCACTGGCGTATACTAAAACCTTCATCATGATCGTGGATGCAGTATTGGTTGTTACCCTTGCACCCGTACTTATTTCGTTTTTCATGAAGGGGAAATTTAAAGACGAACACTCTAACCCGGTAAACAGAATACTGGAGAAGGTCTATGAACCCATTATCCGCTGGTGTATGAAATGGCGCAAGACTACAATTGGAATTAACATCGCTGCACTCGTCATCAGCATTCCCTTAATCATCAGCCTTGGTTCAGAATTTATGCCACCGCTTGATGAGCAGTCCATTCTGTTCATGCCCGTTACGCTTCCAGACATATCGAATGCAGAGGCAAAAAGAATTCTGCAGGTGCAAGATAAACTGATTCACTCAGTTCCCGAAGTTGACAAAGTACTAGGGAAGGCAGGTCGGGCCAGCACTGCAACCGATAATTCACCCATCAGCATGATCGAAACAATTATCATGCTGAAGCCAAAAAGTGAATGGCGACCGGGGATAACGAAAAAAGATATCGTTAATGAATTGGATGCCAAACTCCAAATTCCCGGAGTGGTTAACGGATGGACACAACCCATTATTAACCGCATCAATATGTTGGCTACCGGAGTTCGCACCGATGTAGGTGTAAAGGTGTATGGTCAGAATCTGGATACGATCTATGCCGTTTCGGAAAAAGTTAAACTAGCCCTCGAAGGTATTCCGGGAGTGAAAGACCTTTATGTTGAGCCCATCACAGGGGGCAAGTATCTGGTCATTGATATTAAACGTGAAGAGATTGGACGTTACGGCCTCAATATAGATGACGTAAACATGATGGTAGAATCCGCTATTGGAGGTACACCCATCACGCGTACCATTGAAGGTCGTCAACGTTTTTCAGTGAATGTACGGTTGGCACAAGACTACCGGAACAGCCTGGACCAACTTAAACGCATTCCGGTGCAGACCCCTGCATTGGGAACGATTCCATTATCAGATGTGGCCGACCTTCGGTTTGAAGATGGCCCACCGATGATCAACTCAGAAAATGCTATGTTGCGCGGTGCTGTACTTTTTAATGTGCGCGACCGTGACCTCGGCAGCACAGTACAAGAAGCTATTGATAAATTAAACAGTGACCTCTCAAGCCTTCCCAACGGATATTATATTGAGTGGAGCGGCCAGTACGAAAATCTTATCCGAAGCAAGAAAACATTAACGTTGATTGCTCCCATAGTTTTTATCATCATATTCCTCTCACTTTATTTCGCTTTCCATTCCATACGCGAAGCATTCTTTAGTTTGATAACCGTACCCTTTGCGCTTATTGGAGGGGCCTATATAATTTATTTCTGGGGTGTTCACCTATCGGTAGCCGTAGCGGTTGGATTCATTGCTTTGTTCGGTATTGCCGTAGAGACAGGTGTTGTGATGGTAATCTATCTCAACGATGCAATGAGGCAACTGGTAGAGTTAAGAGGCAACTCGCGCGAAACCATTTCAATGACTGAATTGAAGGAATTTGTAATTGCCGGAGCGGCAAAACGCCTCAGACCAAAATTGATGACTGTGTCCGTTGCTCTATTTGGCCTCGTTCCGGTGTTGTGGGCTACCGGTGTCGGCAGCGATGTAATGAAACCCATTGTGTTGCCCATGATTGGAGGCGTACTCACATCCTCCACGCACATCCTTTTGGTGACGCCCCTAATCTTTTTGATGACCAAAGAATATGAGCTTAGAAAATTCGGAAAACTTGAAATCCATGAAATCAAACATTAAAACCATAATCCTGTTCTGGCTTGCGCTTTGGGGCAGTCTCACTGCCCAGGCACAGCAACGATTAAAGTTGGACAGCATTCTCACAGTGATCCAACACAACAACCCCATGTTACAAGAATATCGATACAAAGCACAGGCGCTAAATGAAATCTCAAAAGGTGCGAAAAGTTGGATGGCTCCGATGGTCGGACTCGGAACTTTTATGACTCCTTATCCTGGTCAAATGGTGATGGACGAAAGGGACAAGGGATCTGTGATGCTCTCCGCTGAACAGTCCATACCGAATCCGGCAAAATTGCGAGCCAATCAGCAACTGCTCTCATCAAAAGCGGCCATTGAAGAAGCTACGGGTTCATACACGTTCAACGAACTAAGGTCGCAGGCAAAAACAGCATTTTATGAATGGCTCGTACTGGAAAAGAAGCTGGCAATTCTTCGCGAGAATCAGGAAATCATTCAACTCATGTTCAACATTGCCAAAGCACGGTACCCCTATAACCAAAGTCCGTTGGGCAACAGCTTTAAGGCAGAGGGAAGATTGCATGAAGTCGAGAACATGATCTTTATGACGGAAAATGAAATCATTCAGAAAAATATTTCACTCAATGCATTGATGAATCTGCCCAAGGATGTCCGCTTTGACATTGATACTGTCTTCCAGGATTTTGATCCGGTAGAACTTGCAATAGACACCACTGTGCTGGCAAACAGCCGAAGCGATATCCGGCAACTCAACAACACTATTCAGTCAATGCGTTATGCCGTGAAGTTGGAAAGCTACCAGGCCAAACCGGACTTCAGAATCCGATATAACCACATGGCTCCATTGGGACAGATGATGCCCAGCGCTTACACGATTGAGGGTATGGTCTCTATACCAATCGCTCCGTGGTCTTCAAAAATGTATAAGGCCAACGTGCGGGGAATGAACCTGCAGATCGAAGCGATGAAACGCGGACGCGAGGCCATTCTAAACGAAGCCCAGGGTATGGCTGCGGGGATGGCTTGGGAAATTCAAACCACAAGGAAACAACTGGATAACTATGAGGAAAAAATTATTCCGGCACTTGAGCGGAACTATGAAACGGTAATGCTGGCATACGAAGAAAACCGAGAGGAGTTGCCATTTGTGATTGATGCATACGAGGCCCTCATTATGGCACAAACCCAATACTTAGATGTGATGAAAAGATATTATCAGATGATCGTGAGTTATGAAAAGCAATTGGAGAAATAATATGCAACGTGCAACTGATAAAATGCTGAAGACGTTCGCCCTACTCATCCTCATGCTGGGATTAATGGTAGCATGCAATTCAGAAAAAGAAAAGCAGGCGCATATTCACGATGAATACACCTGCCCTATGCATCCCCAGATTACTCAGGATAAACCAGGGACTTGTCCAATCTGCGGAATGGATTTGGTAAAGAAGTCTGGCGCTACACAACCAGTAGTTGTATCGGATGAAATGAAAGACCTGATCAAGCCTACCAATAGCTCGGTGATATCTGCTATAGAAACAATCCGGCCCGAAAGAAAAACGTTGTCTGTAAATATTACAGCCGCTGGAGTAATCAATTATGATACGCGCAAAACTTATTCAGTTCCGGTGCGCTTTGGCGGTCGCATTGAAAGGCTCTATCTGAAGTATAATTACCAGCCCGTGCGAAAAGGCCAGGTGATTATGGAGATATATAGTCCGGAGTTGATCACAGCCCAACGGGAATTACTCTACGTGGTAGGTCAGCATAAGGAACATATCGAAATCATTGAGTCTGCAAAGGAAAAGCTTCAATTGCTCGGACTTACAGATGATCAAATAGGGAACATCATCAAAACCGGAAAAGAAACTTTCGCCTTACCAGTGCTGAGTCCATACTCCGGGTACATCCTGGAAGCAACTGCAACACTCCCGGAGAGTAGCACATCGAATGGCACACCATCATCAATGGGCGGTAGCGGAATGAACAAAAAGGCGGGGGGTGCCATGAGTGGCGGGACGCAGTCAAGTAACTCAATGAATGCTGCAAATCCGTCACCGGTAATGGGCGGACAATTTTCAGTTCGCGAAGGTATGTATGTGTCTACAGGTCAAAGCCTCTTCAAAGTGGTAGATGACACTCGCCTTTGGGCCGAAGTATACTTTCCGGCAAAGGAAGGCGCACAAATCAAAAAAGGCGAACAGATTGAACTCCACGTGAAAGGTTCGCAAAAAGCCATCCAAGCTAAGGTGGACTTCATTCAACCCTTTTTCAGCGAAGGCAAACAATTCCTACAGGTTCGATCCTACATCGATGTAGGCAAAAATGAAATCCGTGTCGGACAACTATTAACTGCGCATGTTGTGCAGGCACATGATCAGGCGTTGTGGGTACCCAAAAAAGCAATTCTTGATTTAGGTGTTCAGCAAATAGTATTCATCAAAGAGAAAGGTACCTACACACCCTTTAAAGTAAAAACGGGTTTAGAGGCAGATGGCTGGGTTGAAATAACTGAAGGGTTAACCGAATCGGCAGACGTTGCCGCCAACGCTCAATACATGATAGACAGCGAGAGTTTTATAAAAGTAATTAATCCATAACAGCGATGAAAACTACAATTCAATATTCAGTTGTTATTATCATCATACTACTGATCGGGTGCAATGGAAAAAAAGATGGTCAGTCCTCTGAAATAAAACAAACTTATACATGCCCCATGCACCCACAGATTGTTCAGGATAAACCCGGCACTTGTCCTATCTGTGGTATGGACTTGGTTCCGATTACAGCAGGTGGTGATAAGTCAGAAGTAACACTCAGTGAAAGCCAGATTGAACTTGCTAATATTACCGTGCAGCGAGTGTCTGTCCAGGAAATTGGTAACAGCATACTTCTGAACGGCCGCCTCAGGGCGGATGAGACGCAGACTGAAGTAGTGAGCACCAGGGTTCCGGGCCGGATTGATAAACTCTTTATCAAAGAAACTGGCATCCCTATAAATCAGGGTCAACTGATTTATGAAATTTACAGTGAGCAATTGCTCACATACCAGAATGAATATCTACTTGCTCTTGCGCAATCCCAATCTATTGACAATAAGCGGTACTCCTCTTACCTGGAGGCTGCGAGGAAAAAGTTATGGTTGTACGGAATGACAGAAGATCAGATTGCTGAACTATCCAAATCGAAAACCACTAACCCACGCATACAATTCGTAGCCCCTGCCGCAGGCATCATTACCGAAATACCTGTTGCCGAAGGACAGTACGTTGCCGAAGGCGCAGCCATCTATCGCTTAGAAAAACTCAGCAAACTCTGGGTGGAAGCGGAAATGTACCCGCGAGAAGCATCGCTTATTAAGTTGGGCGACCGCATAACCATTTATGTTAACGGATTCGAAAATCAACCCATTGAAAGCAAGGTCATCTTTCTTTCCCCGGAATACCGACAGTCCAGCCAGATATTTGTATTACGTGCTTCCCTTGCTAATAATGAGCATCTCTTCGCACCCGGTATGCAGGCGGAGATCGTCTTCGAACATTCCAAAAAGAAAGCGTTGACGTTACCTGCGGATGCCGTTATCCGCGAAGAGTTGGGTAATCATGTGTATAAGAAAACCGGTGTTGGTAAGTACCGACCACAAATGATCACTACCGGGCTGGAGAATTTTAACAAGGTCGAGATTACGAGTGGTGTGGAAGAAGGTGATTCAATTGTTGTGACGGGCGCCTACCTGCTGTACAGTGAAATCGTACTCAAGAAAGGAGTTAACCCAATGGCTGGGCATAATCACGATCACGCGGCTGCACAAACAAATGATGCAACGCAAGTTACCACGGTGGAAAAGTCAATGGTGGTAGATCAGGCATTTACAAAACAGCTCAAAGAATTACTGACCCCTTACTTCAAAATAGAAGAGGCCCTTGTAGCATCTGATGCCAAGTCTGCATCTGCTCAAACAAGTGCGTTCAATACGGCTTTGAAGAATGTCGATATGGGTTTGCTAAAAGGAGATGCACATATGAAGTGGATGGACCAACTGAAAAGTTTGGAGACAGCTACCAAACTCATTTCGTCTGCAACGGATGTTGAGATTCAACGGGCGGCATTTTCCCAACTCACAAATGCTCTTTACTCATCAATTAAAACGTTTGGAGTGAACGGACTTGAGGCGTACTACCAGTTTTGCCCAATGGCATTCGATAACAAAGGTGCTTTTTGGATCAGCGATAAAAAGGAAATCAGCAATCCTTATTTCGGTGAGCAGATGCTGCGCTGTGGAGAAACAAAGGAGATTTTAAAATAACCTTATGGCCAAGCCTTGTTGCGAAAATAGTGATCTTAAACCACCACCATCCTGGAAAGTGTGGCCAAGAAGAATAGTCTATGCCATTCTGATTGGAATAATACTATTCGTTCTGTGGAGCCAACTCATGCATCAACAACAATAAAAAACAAAAAATGACTGAAAGCAAAAACTACATACCCGCATTGAAGTACGACTGGCTTACAAAAGTATATGACCCTGTCTTGCAACTGACCATGCCCGAACGAAAGTTCAAATCGGCATTGATCGACCAAATGAATATCAAACCGAATGATCGGATTCTGGATTTTGGATGTGGATCGCTCACGCTCTCCATTATGGCGGCTCAAAGACATCCGCGTGCTCAATTCTTTGGCGTTGATATCGATGAAAAAATAATTTCCATCGCGAACGAAAAACTTTCAAAGACAGGTCTAAGCATTGACGTGCAGCAATACGATGGGAATAAACTTCCGTACCCGGATAACTCGTTCGATCATGTTATGTCAAGCCTTGTATTTCATCATCTTAGGCTGCGACAGAAATATTTTGCTTTGGAAGAAATCCGCAGGGTGCTTAAGCCTTCCGGAGAATTTCACATAGCAGATTTTGGCAAACCGGCTGGTGCCCTGCAGAGGGTAGGATTTTATGCCGTTCAACTTTTGGATGGATTTCAGACAACGACCGATAACGTTGAGAATTTGTTAGCCAAAGCCATCAAAGAAACTTTTCAAAAGGCAGAAGAGACTGCGCATTTTAAGTCGATGGTCGGCACAGTAAGACTTATCAAAGCAAGAAAAACAACCAATACGATTCTATAAACAACTAATGATAATCAATAACAACCATGAAAACAAAAATGATGATGCTTATCCTGGTTCTAGGTAGCTGGGGAGCTTTTGCACAACACGATCATGCCGGGCATGAACAGAAGAAGACCGATCAAGCGATGGTGATGTTTAAAGATCCTAAACTGGGCAAGGCATATGAGCACTACATTCATGTGAAGAACTCATTGGTAGCCTCGGACAACGAGGAAGCAAAAGCTAGCGCTATTGAATTGAGTCAAGCATTAAGAAATGCCAAAGTATCAACAGCTTCTATTGAAGCGGCTACTAAGTTAGCTAATACTTCAGATTTAGATGAGCAACGTAAGTTGTTTAGCACGCTTAGTAACGAAATGGCGACTTTGGTAAAGGATGGGAAACTGTCAATGGGTATGCTTTATCTAGAGTATTGCCCCATGGCAAACAATAATAGTGGTGCCTATTGGCTCTCCAACGAAAAGGAAATTAAGAACCCTTATTTCGGAGACAAAATGCTGAAATGCGGTAGTGTAAAAGAAATGATTCACTAATAGCGGGTGGAGAGATGAGACGGAGTAAATGCACATTGAAACGTCTCGCTCACTCTTAAATTTAGATCGTTCGTAAAACATTTTTCATCAGAGTTATGAAAAAGAAACAAACCTACCGACCTCCGACAGCGAATAAAAAAAAGAAGTTCAAATGGAGTGAAATCTTCATCACGGCTTTGGCCATTGTGATGATTGGAGGTTGGTTTGTGTGGTTGGCGGTGCATACTTACCAGCAGGAGAAACAGGAAAGTGAGATGAAGCAACAATATCAATCCTCTCTTCCGGTACCTGGTACAGCCGTTGATCACAAGCTAGTATGCATGGTGAACAACACGTACATGGGTGTTGATCAAATTCCGGTAGTGGTGCTGGACAAGACATATTACGGATGTTGTCCGAAATGTGTACGCGACCTTAATACAGATGAATCCGTCCGGCTAGCTGTTGACCCCTACAGTAATGTGTCGGTTGATAAAGCGCGCGCATTTATTACGGTGAGTCCCGATAAGTCAGGCTCCATTTTATATTTCGAGTCCGAACAAAACGCTAAAAAATACTTTAAGAAATGAAATCGTCTTGCACAAGGTCATCCAAAAAAAGAGATGCGTATAGCATGCCAGTGTGCCAAAATGCCGCACCACCGCATGTAGGCATGCGATTCCATGTAACCACTAAAAAAACTTATTAACACATGAAACGTAGAGAATTTGTTAAGCTATCAGGAGTGGCGGCTGCTTCAACAGTCATGCTTTCTCCCATGCTGCAAAGTTGCATGGACAACATGAATATGAATATGAACATGGGTTCCAATGCCGTAGCAGTCAAAGAGGGCACATTTACCACGCCCTTGGCATTCCCCAATGTTATGACCAGTAATTTTTCAATGAAGGCAAAAGGAAACACGGCTAGTCTTCTAAATAATCAGAGTGCCTCGGTATTCGGTTACGCAGACGGAATGTTAGGGCCAACTATTAAAGTTGACACGGGCACAACTGTGTCGATGGCCTTCCAAAACCTTCTTTCGGAGGACACCAACATTCATTGGCATGGGCTATTAGTTCCTGCCGATATGGACGGACACCCCAAGAATGTTATCAACAGCGGTGGTAGTTTCGACTTTTCACTGCCCATTAACCAACGGGCTGGCACGTATTGGTATCATCCTCACCCTCACGGAAAGACGGCCAGACAGGTATTCACCGGCCTCGCAGGCTTTTTTATTGCCAATGACGCAGAAGAACTGGCGCTGAACCTTCCTTCTGGCGACCGTGAACTTTTGTTGGTGATCCAGGACAAACGCATTGAAAATGGACAACTGAATTATTCGCCATCCATGAATGAAATCATGACGGGTTACACGGGTGAATATGTTTTAGTAAACGGTACCTATGCTCCTTTCCACAATGTGTCTACTCAGTATTATCGGATGCGCATTTTGAATGGCTCAACGGCCAGGGTGTATAACATTAGTTTGAGCGATAACCTGGGTTTTGAAGTAATCGGTTCTGATGGTGGTTTGTTATCGCAGCCTGTTTCTGTGAATTCCTTATTGCTAGGCCCGGGCGAGCGAGCTGATATTTTAGTGAGCTTTAAAAATCTGGCGGTTGGTAAAGAAGTTTACCTGTTAAGTAAAACTTTCGATGGCGGGGCTCAAGGCCAGCAGGAATTCAAGATCATGAAGTTTACGGTGAATCAACAAGTGAGTGATTCGTTCTCTACACCCTCTCAACTTTCTGTGGTCACACCGCTGGCAGAAGCTTCGGCATCCAAAACACGCTCGATGAAAATCAAAGGAATGATGGAAGGGATGAATATGAATGGTGGGGGTATGGGAAGCGGTATGCACACCATTAACGACAAAATCTATGACCTCAACCGGATTGACGAAACGATAAATGCAGGCGCTACTGAAATCTGGGATTTTGATAATTCCGAAGGAGATGAGATTCACCCGATGCACATTCATGGTGTTCAATTTCAAATCCTTTCCAGAACAGGAGGCAGAGGCACATTGATTGCTTCTGAAAGAGGATGGAAAGACACCGTACTGGTAATGCCACGTGAAAAAGTAAGAATCATCATGACCTTCCCTCAGGATAAAGGCGTGTACGTATTTCACTGCCACAATCTGGAGCATGAAGATGATGGCATGATGTTGAATTACGAAATTGTTTAATGAATTAAACCCATTTGCCAATGAAAATTAGCATAATAATTACGAGTCTGATTCTCCTTGCAGGTTCGGCAGTTGCTCAGCACGATCATGGTGCGGGGCATACTAACGCGCCTAGACACAGTAAAAAAGAAACTGCCCACTCGCACCGCGCAGTGCCAGAATTTCAAATGCAACTCCATGACGTATTTGTTGCCTCTTTACAGTTAAAAGATGCACTTATATTATCGGATGCCGCAAAGGCTACAGAATCTGTATCCCAAATTCGAGTCGCACTATCGAAAGTCGACTTGGCTTTGCTTAAAGATGAAGCGCTGATGGACTGGATGGGTTCCCTGAAAATACTCAATGAGAATCTCGAACGGATTGAGAAGGCAACAGATCTGGCCATACAACGACAGGCGTTCTCATCCTTCAGCAATGCACTATACAAGAGTCTGAAAGAATTCGGTGCAGGGGGCATCACAGTTTACTACGTGCAATGCCCTATGGCAAACAATAATACGGGAGCACATTGGCTTAGCGATACCAAAGAAATACGCAACCCCTATTTGGGCAGCGAAATGCTTTCATGCGGAAAAGTGAAAGAAACAATTCAATAAATGCAAATCCAGCAACAACTAAACAATCTAGATTTATGAAAACGTTAAGCATAATCATTTTTCTTGCAACGATCACCTTTTCAGTTCAAGGTCAGAAACCCAATGCTGACGATGTAACCACCGTTATCACAACGCTGGAGGCATACAAGAAAGCCATTGAAAAACTTGATACAATCGGGACAGGAAAACTCTTTGTATCGAATTCAATTGTAATTGAATCGGGAAAGGTCGAAGGCAGGTATCAGGATTACCTGGCTCATCACCTGGGACCTGAACTCGGTGATTTTAAATCTTTCGCATTCAGCGATTATAAGGCTGATGTCACAGTTGATCTGCCATACGCATTCGCCATGGAGACGTATAAGTACACTATTGTTCTGAAAAAAGACAACTCCGTGATTGAGCGCAAAGGTGTTGCTACTACGATTCTTAAAAAGGAAAATGGCACATGGAAAATATGGCAAACACATACTTCAGCGCGCAGACCATGAGATTGATGATGATTCTTTTGTTCTGCTTTACTGGACTCAAGACCACGGCACAAGAACAAGCCAGGGACATCGTGGGCCAATGGCTTACCGAGAAAGGTGAAGCTAAAGTTTCCATTTATATAGAGAGTGGATTGTACGTTGGAAAAATTATCTGGGTGAAAGATGATAAGGAAAATGCCAAGTTGAATACTCTTGTATTATCTGGTTTTAAATATAACTCCGAAACCCGCGAATGGAATGACGGTACAGTTTATGATCCAAGGCATGGCCACAAGGCTGACGGATATCTTGCATTAAAGGACCCCAAAACACTCAAAGTTGTCGGTTACAAGGCGTTCCGTTGGATCAGCGATACTGAATTATGGACGCGTATCGAACCGAACCCATAAAGCAACAAAAAAACCACAAGTCGCATGGAATTATTACCTGACATCATTAAATCTTACAAGTATGACCCGGCTTCGGTTTATAACACGTGGTTTATCGGCAACGAAGAGAGATTGAAAGCATTCCGGGCTATCAAACGAGGTGTGCTTCAAGTCATCGAAGATATTAAAAACGAAAAATTTGGAAATGATTTTAAGGGATCATCCCTCGAATTTGTCCTCAATGCCATCACCGAGCAAAAACAGGTATTTGAAGGGGCAGCACATCCATTTTATTGGAAACCTAAAATGCGGATCCCGGATATTTACGAAAACCAAAACAACAAACGCGCATTTGGCCAGTTCCTTGAAAACTGCTACAGTGCCACGAAAGAGGAACAAATTATTCGCGAAATTATTAAACTTGATGCGCTTAAAATTAAAGGTCTGGGGCCTGCCGTTGCCAGCATTTTATACTTTCTACACCCCACGCTTATGCCTCCATTTAACACAGCAATTGTAAATGGCTTCAATTATTTATTTCGGGATAATAAAAAGTTGGGTAGTTGGACAGAGTACTTAAAAATGCGCGATGTGATTCTCAGATCAAATGAGGAGAACAAAAGTCAGCTTTCAAATGACCTGGGAGCAATTGCAGGACTACTGTATGAAGTCGGTATGCGTAATATTATTATCGAAGGACAGGTAATATCGGAAGACGAGAAAACCAAACTTTTGAAGCAGTATGACAAGCGTCACAAAGAGGTGCTAGATGAGAAGCATGAAGAAGACCTTCATACCGAAATGCAATTCCATCTCCTGAAGGTGGGCAAAGCACTGGGGTACGATCCCATTACAGCCAGCAACGACCGAAGTAAATGTTATGGGGAGATTAACTTTTCATTCATCAGCCTTGGTCAGTTTCCCACGCTGAGCATTGATAAAGAAACGCTAAGCACGATACAATTGATCGATGTGATCTGGTTTGAAAGGGGCACCAATAAAGTAGTGTGCGCATTCGAAGTTGAAAAAAGTACCTCTATCTACTCGGGTATTCTTCGATTAAGCGATCTGGCCTTTTCGTTGCCGGATCACAGTTCATCCCTATTCATTATTATTCCTGACAAGCGTGAAAAGGATGTGCTTCTTCAACTGAGCCGGCCATCGATCAAGAAAAGTCAGGTACTTATAAAATATATTCTTTTTTCAGACTTACGGGAGCACTGTGATGCTCTTTGCAAGTTTGGCGACAGTCACATGATCTTAGAAAAAATTTCTAAAACAATTTCCTAACAACCTAAACTAACTTAACTACCATGAAAACAATTATTGCAAGTACGCTTGTGCTGCTCATAACAATTTCTTCCGGGTTTGGCCATGATGGAAAGAAGCATAAGAAAGATTCTGTAAAAACAGCCGACTCCATCGCTATGGCACAACAGCATGTTGCAGGAGACACCGTTCACCATCATGACGAAGGGATGGCTCACGATGAAAAGAAAGTAACGGCTGACCTTGCTGATTTCCCCACGCTGCACCCTCTCATTGTGCACTTTGCTATTGTGCTGATTATTGTAGCAGCAGGCATCCAACTACTCAACCTATATTTCATGAAGAAAGAAATTTCATGGATCATCGCGGCCATTCTTTTTGCAGGGGTATTGGCAGCCTGGTTTGCCAGTAAAAATTTCCACCCTCATACGCATGGTATCAGTGAGCACGCACAACTTGTATTAGATCAGCACGATAAGTGGGCCGACTGGACTATTAATTCCGGCATCGTAGCGCTGCTGTTGCAGATCGTCAATTTGTTTGTATTTAAGGGCACTCGATGGGCAGCAGTTGTTGTGGCCGCTGTGCTGGTAGTGTCGGCTTACAGTGTTTCGCGTGCAGGGCATTACGGTTCACAACTGGTCCATATCGAAGGCATTGGCCCGCAAGGCAAGTACCTGGAAATGGAACATAAACATTGAAATTCTTAACCTAAAAATCATAACTATGAAAAAATCAATTTTAGCAATCGCTATCCTGGTTTCAGGATTATTCGTCTCCTCAATGTTCGTTGTTGGTTGCGGAGGCAAGAAAGAACAAAGCACCGAAGAACACGAGCACGCAGCGGGTGACACTACCGGTCATGACCACGATGAAATGGAAATGGATTCCACTGAAATGCAAAAGATGGACTCCACAGAAATGAAAGGGCATGATCATTAAACCAGCAAAAAAAGTAATTCTTTCTTCCATCGGGGTTTGTATGCTGCTTACTGTTGCAGCATACATGCCTTTGCTGGCTCAGCATAACAACATGCACGATAAAAAGCCCACCGCACCCGGCAAGCGTGTAGAGTATGATCTCTACATTGACCACCTGATGGTAAACTATACTGGCAAAGAAAAAATGGGTATGGCCATCAACGGGGGCATACCGGGGCCGGTGCTGCACTTCAACGAAGGAGATACGGCCATCATCCGTGTGCACAACAAATTAAAGAACGAAGAAACATCCATTCATTGGCACGGCCTGTTGTTGCCTAATGAAGAAGACGGGGTGCCGTACTTGACTACAGCACCCATTAAAGCAGGCCAGACACACACATTTGAATTTCCGCTCATCCAAACGGGAACATACTGGTACCACTCGCACACCATGCTGCAGGAGCAATCCGGTATCTATGGCTCAATTGTTATTCATCCACGTGGTTGGAATGAATCAGCGAGTATGAAAGAACACGTGATTATGCTCAGCGACTGGACGGATGAAAATCCGCACGAAGTGTTGCGCAATTTGAAGCGCGGCCTCGATTATTATGCCATCAGAAAAAATTCAGTGCAAAGTTGGGGCGAGGCGCTGGCCAAAGGCTACCTGAAAGACCGCGCCAAAACCGAGTGGATGCGCATGCCCGCCATGGACGTTTCGGATGTGTACTACAACCGCTTCCTCATCAACGGAAAATCGGACCATATTTTTACTGATGCGAAGCCGGGCGATTCACTGCGGCTGCGCATCATCAACGGCAGTGCATCGTCATACCACTGGGTGCAATATGCCGGTGGCAAAATGAAATTGGTGGCCGCTGATGGCATTGCCGTACAGCCGGTTGAGGTGGATAAGATACTAGTAGCCATTGCGGAAACTTATGATATAGAAATTAAAATTCCCGATGGCGGCATGGCATACGAATTCCGGGCGACCGCACAGGATATTTCCGGCTATGCTTCGCTTTATTTTGGAAACGGCATGAAGATGAACGCACCCTTGCTGCCCAAACTCGACTACTTTGCCATGATGCGCGAAATGAACAATATGGGCAACATGGCCGACATGGACATGAGCAATATGAAAGGAATGAAAATGGAGGGCGCACACCAAGGCCATGATATGGGTAATATGAAGATAGAGGACATGAATATGAAGAGTGACCCTTCTATGAAAGACATGCCCAGAGATACTTCCATGATGAACATGGCAATGGATACCACATCCATTAAAGAAATGAACATGGATACCATGAATATGCAAGACACCGCAATGAGCAACATGGATATGTCGAAAATGGACATGGGCGATCAAAGCGAAGTCACCTTAACCTACGACATGCTCCGCTCTCCAACGCCAACAGTCTTGAACGATCAATTGCCCATACGCGAAATCAAACTCAGCCTTACCGGTAACATGATTCGCTATGTGTGGTCGTTCGACAACAAAACACTCTCGCAATCTGATAAAATAGTAATACGCAAAGGAGAAAATGTGCGAATGATTTTGGTGAACAATACCATGATGCGCCATCCGCTGCATTTACACGGTCATTTCTTCCGTTTCCTAAATGCACAAGGAGAATACTCGCCCATGAAACACACCTTCGACATCGCTCCGATGGAAACCGTTACGATTGAGTTTTATGCCAACGAAGAAAAAGACTGGTTCTTCCATTGTCACATTCTCTATCACATGATGGCCGGCATGGCGCGTGTGGTGAGCTATGAAAACTCGTCTCCAAATACGCAGGTTACCGCGAAGGATCAAAAGAAAGTTTTTAAGGAAGACCGCGCATTGTACTTGTGGGGCCAGACAAAAATAGCCTCCGATGCCGTGTTTGGTTTTGCCAACATCGTAGGAAACAAAGGGATTCTTGGATCGACCTACCGGGTGAACTACAAAAGCAAATACGAATTTCAACCTGACTACCAGCGCTTCCTCGACAAGAGGCAATTCTTATCAGCATTTATAGGCGCGGACATCCGGAATACTTTTCAGGTCACTGAAGACGGAAAGCAAGTGAACCGCAAAGTTGGCGTCATAGGCGTACGCTATTTGCTCCCCATGTTTGTTCTTTCTGAATTCAGGGTGGATCACCGGGGCGAAGTTCGTTTTCAGCTTTCCCGAAATGATATGCCGATTACCAAACGATTGAGGTTAAGCCTGGTGGGCAACTCAGATTGGGAGTACAACATTGATTTTGACTATAACATTGCCAAACGATTTTATATTCACGCGTCTTATGATTCGGATTATAAGTATGGTGCTGGGCTAACGGTATTGTGGTAATCCAACATCAATACAAATTTGAATAGAATGAAGAGAATACTTGTCCCCACAGATTTTTCAGAATGCGCTCAAACTGCTGCGGACGTTGCCATTGCCATCGCTGTAAAAACCAATGCAGAGGTTTATTTTCTTCACTTGCATGCCCCTGCACCAACAGGAGGACATATGGCCATGCATGGAGGTGGTTCTCATGACGGGCACCAGCACCATGACTGCAGCGGTCCGGCAAGAGCCAGGCTCGATCAACTGGTAAGAGCGGCCGAACAACAAGGTATTTCCGCGAAGCCGGCTTTGGTACTGGACGAAGATTGGAAACAGGTTGAAAAGCATGCAACTGCATTCTCTATCGATTTGATAGTAATGGGATCGCATGGTGTCAATGGACTCAGGAGGATATTTTTAGGCTCTCGCGCTCTTCAGATGATTCGTCATACAATTCTACCTGTGCTGATCATTAAATCACCCATCCCCGACTTCAAAATCCGAACAGTAGTTTATGTCACTGCCCTTGAAGACAACGAGAAGGAAGCACTTGCGTTCCTAGATCAATTAGCATCCCCGTGGAATGCCACTATCCATCTCTTGCATATTTTAAGCATAACCCTAAACTCCGAGGAAACCAACGTTTCGCGTACGAAAATGGAACAACTCACCAAAGGATTAAAAACCCACATCGAATTTTCCGTTTGCAACGATGAGGCCGGGATAAAAAAAGTGGCAGTGGACTTGGATGCTGATTTGGTTGTATTAACTACTCATGGGGGCAACTCCTTAATCCGCCCTTTTTCATCCGGAATGGCAGAGAAGGTCGCAGCCGAGTATGAAATGCCAGTACTTATCATCAATAAGAAATAAACGTTCCATGCAGAATTATAAAACCCACTGGGAAAACATTTACGAAACCAAGACAGAATCTGACCTTAGTTGGTCTCAACCGTATCCACATACCTCGGTTGACTTCATTAATTTGTTCAAGCTGCCGAAGACTTCCAGCGTCATTGATATTGGTGGTGGCGATAGTCATTTGGTAGATGCGTTGCTGGAGTTAGGCTATTCGGATATTTCGGTGCTTGATATTTCCGCTAAGTCAATTCAACGCGCAAAATCGAGGTTAGGAGAAAAGGCAGCAGCAATCACCTGGATAGAGAAAGATATTGTGGACTTTGTACCTGAACGTAAATACGATTTCTGGCATGACCGGGCGGCCTTCCACTTTTTAACAACAGAAATTCAGATTACAAAATATCTAGCCATTGCCAAGCAGAGCATTAAACCCAGTGGACACCTGGTTCTTGGCACATTCTCCGATAAGGGCCCCACCAAATGCAGCGGCCTAGAGATCAGGCAATACACCGAAGCATCGATGTCCGTACTATTTGCGAAAGATTTCACGCGGATAAAGTGCATAAAAGAAACACACACCACACCTTTCAACACACAGCAGAATTTTGTCTTCTGTAGTTTTCAGCGAACCACAATACCTATTCTATGATTAAAAACAAGAACCTGTTCATTCGCAAAATTCACCGTTACCTTGGTTTGTTTATTGGCATCCAGTTTCTTGGCTGGACAATCAGCGGTCTTTTTTTTAGCTGGAGCGACATAGACAGTGTGCATGGAGACCATCTGTTAAAATCGCCCGCATTTATTTCTGCCAATGTATCAACGGTCTCACCCACGATTGCCATTGAAAAACTCAGACAATCTCAGTCGGTTGATTCCATCCATTCCGTTCATCTTGTTCGTGTTTTAGATAATCCTGTTTATCAGATTGCCTATTTCTCAGGCCATGCTGGCGAGGGCATGCATCACCATATCCATTACGCATTGGCCAATGCGGGCACAGGCGAACTGAGACAAGCATTGACTAAAGATGAAGGACTTGCCGTGGCAAAAGAACAAGTGGTTTCGGGTGCACAAGTAAGCGCAGTGCAATACCTGGATCAGACCGATGGCCACCATGAGTATCGCGAGAAACCTTTGCCTGCATGGGCAGTAAGTTTTAAGAACCCCGATTGCACTGTGTATGTAAGTGCCGAACTTGGAACTTTTCAATCCATTCGCCATGACCAGTGGCGGGCATTTGACTTTTTGTGGATGTTCCACACAATGGACTATGCCGGTCGCGACAACTTTAATAATTGGTTGTTGAAAATACTTTCTGTATTCGGTCTACTCACGGTGTTGTCGGGTTTTGTGTTGTACACCATTTCATCGCGTACCCTAAAAAAGATTTTTGCTAAATAAATTCAATCTAACAAACGTGACTAACATGAAAAGAATTGTAATAGTCTTCGCGATAGCACTCCTGTATTCTGTTTCGGTGAGGGCACAACTAAATATGCCACCGGCTAGCCCCGATGCTGAGTTTAAACAACAGATTGGCTTTGGTGAAGTGGAGATAAAATACTCTCGCCCCAGTGCGCGTGGCAGGGTAATCTTTGGCGGCCTGGTTCCTTTCGGAGAACTATGGCGCACGGGTGCCCACGATGCAACCACCATCCGTTTTTCGGAAGCTGTGAAATTGAATGACAACGACATTCCCGCGGGTACTTATTCTTTGTTCACCATTCCCAATCAGAACGAGTGGACAATCGTAATCAACAAGGCTGCTGAGATGCACGGCACTTCCGATTATACACAAGAGCAAGACCTCTTGCGCTTTGCAGCAAAGCCAGAGAAATCGGCACGCTATTATGAGACCTTCACCATCGAAGTAAATGATCTTTCGAAAGACGAAGCCGGATTGTTTCTACTATGGGAGAACACGCAGGTGAAACTGACCATTAAAATGAACGTGGACGAAAAGGTGATGGCCGAAATCGATGATCGGATTAATGTAAAGAAGGAAGACCGTCCAAGCCTTTTCTATCAATCCAGTTCTTACTACTTCAACAACAATAAAGATTTGAAGCAGGCTTATGCCTGGGTGCAAATAGCCAACAGTAAAGCGCAGGATGCCGCATATCTTCAACTACAGGCAAAAATTGAAGCCGCGATGAATGACTATGCAACGGCTCTTAAAACATTGAAAGCGTCTACCGATTTGGCCATAACGAAAAAGCTTGATCAGGTTATCGTAACAAATGAGAAACTGCGTATTGAATGGGAAACGAAAATCGGTAAAAAGTAAAATGAAGAAACTTGCATCTATCACACTCTTTGTATTACTGTCATTTTCTTCCTTTGCGCAAGGAAACAGTGCCGAGAAAACTGACATCGATCTGAAGCAAAGTAAACTGGAGTGGACGGGAAAAAAATTGGGTGGTGAACACTACGGAGAAATACAACTGTCATCGGGCAACCTTACATTCACTAAAAACAAACTAACCGGTGGTTCTTTTGAAATGGACATGACCAGCATTACGTGTGCTGATATTACCGATACGAAATCAAACAAGCGCTTGGTGGATCACCTGAAGTCTGAAGACTTCTTTTCTGTAGTGCGCTTTCCAAAGTCATCTTTTGTCATTACTAAAGTTGAACCAACGTCTGCAACCGAATATACTGTTACCGGTAATCTTACAATCAAAGGAAAAACAAATCCTATTACGTTCACAGCCAAGGTTAACAGTATAAATAATCAAACGGTAGCCGAAGCTACGCTGACGTTTGATCGAAGTAAGTACGATGTGAAATTCGGTTCACAATCATTTTTCGAGAACCTTGGCGAAAAACTTGTTTACGATGATGTCGATATGATTGTAAAATTAGTAATACTTTCAAAGTAGGTACGAAACTTTAACGCTTTTTATGATGGAACATCAACATAGAAATCAACAATTCACTTGCCCTATGCACCCCGAAGTTGTGAAGGATGCACCCGGTAAATGCCCGAAGTGTGGAATGGATTTGATTCCAATTTCAAATTCAAAAGGTGAGCATTCGGGTCATCAGCATCATCGACAACATGAGAGTGGACACGAACATCATCACATGAAGGGCGAAAAACATTTGGAGCATAAGCACCAACAGTCCGGTCATTCAGGCCATGCTCACCATGCTGGAATGATTGATGACTACAAAAAACGATTCTATATCGTCCTTGTTCTGGCCATACCGATCATGGCGCTTTCACCTATGATTCAACATTGGCTTGGTGTCGATTGGATGTTTACAGGTTCCTCGTATGTGCTCATGTTGCTCTCGTCCATTGTTTACTTCTATGGCGGATGGCCCTTCCTCATTGGCTTAAAGGATGAAGTGAAATCAAAATCGCCTGGCATGATGACACTGGTAGCAGTAGCGATTACGGTTGCCTATGTGTACAGCGTGGCCATTGTGTTGGGTTTATCCGGCATGGACTTTTTCTGGGAGTTAGCCACGTTAATTCTCATCATGCTGTTGGGGCACTGGATCGAAATGAAATCCATTATGAGTGCATCGCGCGAATTGGAACTGTTGGTGCAACTCATGCCCTCGGAAGCGCACCTCATTCATGGCGAGCACATCACGGAAGTGAAGACGGAAGACCTGAAAGCCGGGGACATTATTCTCATTAAGCCGGGTGAAAAAATTGCCGCTGACGGCATCATCACCGAAGGCAATAGTTACCTGAATGAGTCCATGCTCACAGGTGAGTCGAAGCCTGTAGAGAAGTCGAAAGGCGAAAAAGTAATTGCAGGTTCCATCAATGGAAACGGATCGCTTAAAGTGGAAGTGTTGCACGGGAGTAAAGACTCGTACCTGGCGCAGGTAATTAAACTTGTTCAGGACGCGCAACAAAGTCAATCCAAAACGCAACTCCTGGCTGATAAGGCTGCGGGTTGGCTTACCATCATTGCACTGGTATCGGGTGCATTAACGTTTATTGTCTGGCTGAGTATTGGTAAAGACCTGGCTTTCGCGATGGAGCGCATGGTTACAGTGATTGTCATTTGCTGTCCACACGCCCTTGGGCTTGCCGTTCCGTTAGTGGTGGCGCGGTCTACAGCCATTTCTGCCCAGAGCGGATTGCTGATCAAAAACAGAACGGCCTTTGAGAATTCCAGAAAGATTACTGCGCTGGTGTTTGATAAGACCGGTACGCTTACGCTTGGTAAATTTAGTGTGGTGAGGTTCGATTCATTAAGTGAATCGTATAATCGTGATGAAGTTCTTGCTATTGCCGCAGCACTTGAACAGAACTCCGAACATCCCATTGCAACCGGCATTGTAGAAAAAGCGAAGGAACTTAAACTTTCGTTGCCTGCTATTAATGAGTTCAATGCAATCACAGGAAAAGGCATACAAGCCATGTGGAGTGGAAAGCAAGTGAAGGTAGTAAGCCCCGGATATTTAAAGGAGAAAAATTTATACATTCAACTCCCATCATCAAGCGTGGCGGAAACGGTTGTATATGTTTTGATAGAAAGCAAAGTAGCTGGTGTGATTGCATTAGCGGATGAAATCAGAAAGGAATCACCTGACGCAATTAACACACTCCGCGCAAATGGCATCAAAACACTTTTGCTCACAGGCGATAACAAAGAAGTGGCCAGGAAGGTGAGTGAATCGCTGGGTATGGATGGCTTTATGGCCGAAGTACTTCCACATCAAAAGCTGGAAAAGATTAAAGAGCTTCAGGCGAAGGGTGAATTTGTTGCCATGACGGGTGATGGCGTGAATGATGCACCTGCACTCGCGCAAGCCAACATCGGCATTGCCGTAGGCTCTGGTTCTGACATTGCTGCCGAAACGGCTGGTATTGTTTTGGTGAACAGCAACCCGAAAGACGTAGTGAATCTTATTTTGTTTGGAAAAGCCACGTACAGGAAAATGATTCAGAACCTTGCGTGGGCAACTGGCTACAATGTGATTGCCCTGCCATTGGCAGCGGGTGTGTTGTACAACTTCGGAGTCATGCTCAGTCCTGCGATGGGTGCCGTATTAATGAGCGTAAGTACCGTGGTTGTTGCTATTAATGCTCGGATGTTGAAGGTGTAAAAAGATCTTAAGTGAAGCACATCCAAATTTTTGAAGACCACGCCACCTTCATTAGTCCAGCTATTCATACGGATCAGCACAAGCACCATGCCCTTGAAATAATTGTCAGTGTGGATGGTGTAATATATATTCAAGATGCCTTTGGCAATTCTTTGGCTTCGCAAACTGTATTAGTATTGCCTGATCAACTCCATCAAACTACAACCACTGGCGAAGCAGCCTTTATTTTTATAGAGCCAGAGTCTAACCTTGCAAAAGCAATTCTCACCACATTTAAATCCACTCAATCCATTCAATCCATTGAAGGCAGAATATCAGAAGCGGATAGAAAAGCGTTTGCTGGGGGTAGCATCCCCACATCACTCACAAAAACAATCGAATCTGTCAACCCAATTGACAACCGCATACAAAGAGCTACCGACTTTATTCGTTTTCATATAACCACACATGAGTTTAACCTGGAAATGCTGGCAGAGGTAGCCTGCCTCTCCGCCAGTCGCTTCACGCATTTATTCAAAGATCAGGTCGGTATCCCGCTACGCCCTTTTATTCTTTGGTGTCGCATGCGCGTGGCAGTCACCTCGGTGCTTGCAGGAATGACGCTTACTCAAGCCGCACACGAAGCGGGTTTTTCTGACACCGCGCATCTGAGCCGCACCTTCATGGATATGTTCGGGGCTAACCCCTCTGCGATTTTGAAATAATAGCCAGTTTATTCAAGCATAGCCATTTCTTTCTGGGGATTTTGCAAAAAAATCTTTGGCTATGAAAAAACTTTTTCAGTATTCAATATACCCGGTCTTTATGCTGTCTGCTTCTTTCTTAATTATCAGGTTGATAGAAAGCGGCACCAACCAATATCTCGCCACCGTGCCCATTATTGCATTATTCGGTTTGGTAGTATTACTGCTCGAACGCTGGTTACCATTCGAACAAAATTGGGTGGATGGAAATGATTGGAATCTCGACTTTACGTATTACATCATCAATTATCTCATTAAAGTTTCTGCCCAATTTGCTCTTATCTGGCTTGCCGTTTGGATACCTTTTCCCCAATGGTTTCCAACCACGCTACCGGTTTGGATACAAGTACTGCTGGCACTCACCATTATCGACTTCTTTTTATTCGTTGTTCACTGGCAAAGTCACCGCTATCAATGGTTATGGAAACTCCACGCCATCCATCATAGTTCGGAGCGCCTCTACTTTCTTAATGGAGAAAAGCGGCACGCCCTTCATCAGATTCTGGAAGGCAGCCCCGGAATAATCTTATGTCTTGTAATAGGTACGCCCCAATCGGTAGTGGTTGCCGCGCTTGCTATTCTTGCCATCAATATGA
This sequence comes from Cyclobacteriaceae bacterium, assembly GCA_019638355.1. Lineage (GTDB taxonomy): Bacteria > Bacteroidota > Bacteroidia > Cytophagales > Cyclobacteriaceae > ELB16-189. The sequence continues at coordinate 902,949 of JAHBTY010000001.1, read as the reverse complement.
TGATGCAACACACCAATTTAAATTATAAGGCTGGCGTTCTCAAGAGGTTCTTTTGCGTAGCTGAACTCCATCGTTGGCACCACCGTGCAGATTACAAAGATGCGCAAGTAAATTATGGCGCATGGTTAACTGTATGGGATCATATTTTTAAGACAGCGTACGACAATCCAAAAATTTATGAATCCAAGGGCATTGGTGAAATTGGTATTAAGGAAGAACCAAATTTTCCCAAATCATACTGGAAACAGTTTTTATATCCATTCAAGTGAATATGATGTACTCACTTTTGAAGCAGATCAAATAAGGTGTCGATTATCTTCCGGATTACATTAGTGGCGACTCCTTATTTGATCAGCTTCTTTAAACCTCGTGATATTGAATGCCATTTGATAAACTCCAAGAGCTTTGGAAAGACTTTGATTTTACTATGCTCAACGTTACAGACCATTTCACCACCAAGCCAAAGGTAGGCCTGTTGCGCAACCTTTGTAAAGGGTAATACGAGTGACGATCGTTCTTTTATTTCTTCATGGAATCGTCACCCTTGACAAAGGCCGCGCAACAAGCGCAATTGGCGGCTTGTCGGAAAAAATGGTTGGGTGTGTTCTACTTCCTAACCTCGATCAAGCACAACTTGTACATCTCTATCAAAGTCTCCAGGTCGGCACTTTTTTCTGCACTCGGTGAGGGTGAAATGGGGACGAGTATTTCTATATTCCTAGTGTTATGTCGAAATCCCCCCCTCTAGAATATTATGTCGGTTCCTTACCGGATATTCAAGAATTTTACCCTCGCTCTGAAAATGCATATTCAGGAGCCCCAACGCACCATAGACCTCAGTTCGACTGGTTAGTAAAAGACAATCTATAGAGTCATGTTGATCCAAAATTGAAAAGATGTCATTCCGCAAGATCGGATACAAATGTTTATCCTGCGATTTTTCAGCCAATCGATAGCATTTCAGTAGCATATCAGTAATCCCAATTTGCTTAGATGCAAGCAACACCTTTCTCTCCTCAACAGCATTCTTTCCTGGTGTTTAAACCTGAGTCCATAAACATTTTCCATCGCTGGCAGAATCTCTGTCCTTAGCGGAATAATAAAACGGAAATTGAAAGTTCTCTGACCTTGTAGGAAAGGTGCCAATCACCAGCGTCTTAGCGCCCTTTGGGATAAAGGGTTCAAAAGGATGATCTATGCAAGTATATTTCCACATATTATTTTAATCTCTCATTAATCATCGGTACTAATTTAGGCTTATGTCGGAATATGCTTGCAAGGAATTTCCGGCATAAACGGTTCCCCCTTCCAGTCGTGCCTCCTTCCAGGAACCCCCAATTATTCCGTTCCTCCTTGCGCAAATTCCTTCCAAAGCCTTCGAGTGCACCATAATTAATTCTCACGATTATGGAAAACACAAAAGAAACAAGACAGTATCAGGTAGCAGAAATTCAGCTCACCTACAAGTCGAACGTCAAGCCATCGCAACGTCCCAAGATCAACAGTTCAAGGGATGCCCACAGTGTATTGCAAGAAACTTGGGATAAGACGAAGATTGAACTTGTAGAGCAATTCAAAGTAATGCTTACAAATCGCGCAAACAAGGTTCTTGGAATTTTCGAAGTATCAACAGGAGGAATTAGCGGGACTGTAGCTGATCCAAAACTAATTTTTGCAGCCGCGATCAAAGCGGCAGCATCAGGGATCATACTAAGCCATAATCATCCTTCTGGCAATTTGCAGCCAAGCCAAGCGGATATTGACCTGACCAGAAAGATAAAAGAAGCTGGCAGATTCCTGGAAATTCAATTACTTGATCACATCATAATAACCAGCGAAGGATATTATTCCTTTGCTGATGAAGGGCTCATATAGGGCCCTTTTTTTTGACTAGGCCGCTAAATTAGCTAGCTTTCTAAGGTCTTCAATAAAAAGGTTCGAAAATTGTACAGGGAGGGCGACTACACATTAATAAACGAGTGGATACTCTACTCAATCTGTATTTTTACCCCATGATTTCATTTTACCCGGGCCCATCGCAAGTACACGACCGCGTAGCTGCCTATGTAAGAGAGGCCCAGCTTGCAGGCATACTAAGTATGAATCACCGCAGCCCGGCCTGCATGGCGCTGGTAAAAAAAACCATAAGCGTACTGAAACAAAAATTGAATGTTCCAAAATCCTATACCGTCTTATTCTTGTCTTCGGCTACCGAATGCTGGGAGGTGCTGGCACAATCGCTGGTAGTGGAAAGCAGCACCCATCTTTATAATGGCGCCTTTGGTAAAAAGTGGTTCAGCTACACACAAGCACTTAAGCCAGGTGCCACAGCTGTTGTGTTTCATCGCGAAGAAGAGTTACCGGTTGCTTCCTACCAGGGCGAAGTACTTTGCATTACCCAAAACGAAACCAGTAATGGCACGCAGGTAAGTATGCCCGTGCTAAAAAAAATTCGCTTCCAAAATCCACATGCTTTACTGGCCATCGATGCTACTTCCTCTATGGGCGGGCAGGTTCTTGATTTTTCGATAGGCGATGTATGGTTTGCTTCGGTACAAAAATGTTTTGGATTACCGGCCGGGCTTGCGGTAATGATTTGTTCACCACGCGCAGTGCAGCGCGTACAACACCTGAACGAACGCGCACATTATAACAGCCTGGTTAACCAACTTCACTTTGCTGCTAACCATCAAACCACGCACACACCCAATGTATTGGGAATTTATCTTTTGTATCGGGTATTGCAAGACTCAACTGCAGTGCAACCCATTTATAAACGGTTAAGGCAACAAGCAGCAACCTGTTATGCACAACTTACCGAGGCTAAAAATCTTCAACCACTTATTCAAAACCCAGCGGTGCGCTCCGATACGGTAATCGCAGTTACAGCTTCTGTCGCTGCAATTAAACGTACCAAGGCAAAAGCTAAAAGGGCGCGCTTACTGTTAGGCGAAGGCTATGGCGAATTAAAGCATTCCACGTTCCGGGTGGCAAACTTTCCGGCTATAAAACCGGCTGCCTTCATGCAGTTGTTAAACGTTTTAAAAAATAGCTGATGACCTTAGAGCTGATAAACCCGCACAGCTTCTATGCTTTCATTTTCAACCAACAAATTTCTAAATGATAGCAGTCGGCTGCAGCGTTGCTATTTTGTAGTACCTTTGCTATATATTTTTCTGTATGAACTTTAAAGAAATTTTTTCCGTATCGCTCATTCTGTTCTCAGTAATTGATATTATCGGCTCGGTACCCTTTATCATTCTGATAAAAAAAAGGGAAGGCCGCATATACGCTGAAAAAGCTACGCTGATTTCGGCTGTGTTAATGGTAGGGTTTCTTTACCTGGGCCAATCCATCTTAAACCTATTTGGTTTGGATGTAGCCTCGTTTGCGGTGGCCGGAGCCATTGTAATTTTTATTGTGGCCATGGAAATGATTTTAGGTATTACCTTAATAAAAGATGATCCGGACGCAAAAGGAACCGGTTCGGTTGTACCACTTGCATTTCCATTAATTGCAGGAGCCGGAACATTAACTACCATACTTTCGCTGCGTGCTGTGTATGAAGAAACCAATGTGTTGATTGGGATTTTGGTAAACTTGATTTTTGTTTACCTGGTGCTGCGTTCTTCTTCCTGGTTAGAACGTGTAATTGGTAAGTCGGGCTTTGCGGTTTTACGCAGGGTATTTGGAGTAATTTTGTTGGCGATAGCCGTAAAGATTTTTAAGGGGAATGTTTTTCCAACCTCATAAGTATGAAATTACTATTTACAACAGTACTTCTCTTTGTTTCGATTGTGCTATGGGTGCAAGCACAGGAATATGTTTGTATGCCGTGCGGGCAAACCTGCGATAATGTTGTACATAACAAACCCGGCACCTGCTCCACATGCCACATGAAATTGGTTTTAAAAAGCAGCCTGCAATTTGAAAATCTGACTGCCGATGATTTCTGCAAACGCATTGCTGATAACCCCGAGGCGATTTTATTAGATGTGCGATCGAAAGCTGAGTTTGAGGGCCGGGGTATGCGAAATACCTATGGGCATTTTAACAATGCGATTAACATTAACATTGATGAACTCGAAAAGCGACTTTCAGAATTAGCTGCCTATAAAGATCGGGAGATTCTGGTTTACTGCAGCCACAGTGTAAGGAGTCCGCGGGCTGCCATATTACTTAACAACCAGGGTTTTAAAAATGTGAAGAATCTGGATCGAGGTGTTTCTGCAATAAATCCTAACACGGCATGTATGAAAACGAATTTTAAAATTCACGAATAAGTAGGAATCTTAGCAATGAGGCTGATTCGATTTCCAGCCTCATTGCAGTCATTCGCTTGCCTACAAGGGCTGTTCCGTTTGTCGCTCGGCCAACTGAGCATCGCGTGTGTTTTTCTGAACGGCAATTGCTCCAAATAAACTTAAGGTAAACGACATCGCATAAAATCCTTTTTCGCTTCGCATCAACTCGGCATTCCATAAGCCTACTACCAACAATACAATCGCCAGTATGGTAGAAAACCACGCCAGGCTATAATAAATATTGGTAACCGGAATTTTCTCCAATTGATCGCGAACTGCTTTTTGCAACGAGATCGCGGCAAACAAGCCAAACATCAGCACTGTAAAATAATAACCCTTTTCATTCAATTGCATTTCGGCATTCCACAAGCCAATGATGTAGGCTAACATACCTGTTAATAATGCCACCCACGAAGCAGCAATAAATGCATTCGAGGGTTTTTGAATCGATTTGTTTTCCATTTTTTTAGTTGGTTTAACCTATTCAAATGTAGAAGCAAACCAAAAGTGACGACTTTGATATATATCAAAAAAATTGCAGGGCCATTAATTACACTTTGTTGCGAATTCGGCTAAGGGTTTCTTGTGTAATGCCGAGGTAAGAAGCAATGTAGCCTAGCGGAACACGTTGCAAAATATGAGGCGATGTGCTGATCAGGTTTTCATATCGTTCACGGGCTTCTTTAAAATGATTGGCCACAAACCGTTCTTCCAGCATTACATAATAACGCTCCTGCATAATTCTGCCGAGTCGCTCCATATCTTTATGCCGGGCATACAGGGATTGCAAAACATTATAGCCGATAGCCCAAAGGGTACATTCTTCAATTGCCTGAATATTCTCCACGGCTGGCTTACGCGAAATAAAACTAAAGAAGGAAGTAACGAAGCTATCTTCAAAGCCAAACCAATAGGTAATTTCTTTTCCATCTAAATTGTAAAATCCGCGCAAGCAACCCTGCTCAACAAAATAAACATGGTTGCATACTTTCCCTTCGGTTGCCAGAAATTCACCTTTTGCCAATTGAACGCGCTGTAAATCTTTCGCAAGATCACGAAGTGCTGTTTGACGCAACTGAGAAAACTGATTAATATGATCAAGCAGGGATTTCAATCCTGCGCCACCGGGAAATGTACTTCGGTTACCTGTTCGTTTTCAGCCACGCTACCCGGCATGGTGTTATAGGTTTCAAAGGGATCAATTCCTTTTTTCCACTTAAAAACTTTAGCCTGCTGCAGATTATACTGCGCACTCCAGGCATTGCCCAGGTGCTTATAATTTCCGGTGTGCGTAATTGTATTCACTTTGGTTGCCGGTATAGTTCCTGTTATTGCGCCTGCCGGTAAATTTGCAGGAATAGATTTTACCGGAAACGCTGCAGTATATACCACTGCGTTTTTCACAACATCCCACTTGTGGTAGATAGAAAACGGAATACCTTGAAGCAAACCGGGGTTAGCTTTGTTCCAACTGAATAGCTTGCCAAAATCCGCTTTCATTTTTTCATCAATGGCGTTCATTGGGCAAGCGGTTTTAAAACCAATGTAACTGCAACCCGCAAAATCTGTAATACCTTTAAAAGTGAGATTGGAAGGAACCGCTCCTGTCTCAAGATAATCTTTCAGCATACTTAAGCCTCGGCTATAATCCATGCCAATGTAAGCCGTCATCATTTTTTTCATAAAGAACAAAAAGAAGGGCAGGCTGCTATCCATGCACCAGGTTAAGTGGGTACCGTTAGTGGTGGGCTTCAACTCAAACCAGGCCGATGATGTGGATTTCCAAGGTTTCAAAAATGTTACTTGTGTATCCAATCGTTGGGCCGGATTTTCTTTCATTATTTTCATTTCGCCACTGCCGGTTCGCTTACCGTCCCAGGCATATTGTTTACCTCCGGGCGCTACCGTTACTTTTGATTCCGGCTCCAGTATAAGCCAGGGCGACCATACGCGCCAATTGTTAAAGTCGCTTAAAAATGCATACACTACATCGGGTGTAACCTTGATTTCGATTGATTTTTCAACGTGAAAGGCTGGCATAACTTTGGAGTTTATGTGAAGGTATTAATTTGTTATGATTTTTATACTTTCGAGGTAGTATCCGGTTTATGATGCAATTGCTAATTCTAAAATAATGAAGCTACCTATCCTGATTTTATTGCTAGTTGCCTATCAAACACAGGCTCAACCGGATTCCACCGCCATCGTTCGTGAGTCCAAAAATTTTCAACAAGAGTTGAACAAATCTTATAAGAATAAAAAGACATCGCCCCTTAACCCTACCGATCTTCGAAAATTCAAACAGCACGACTTCTTTCCTATTTCTACCAACTATGCAGTTACAGCCAAGGTTACGTTAACACCTTCCACACCTTATAAACCTATGCCGGCAACTGGCCCGATCGTAAACAATTACCGCGCGTATGCGTTGGTTGATTTTGAATTGGATGGTAAACCCTGCCAGCTTACGCTCTACCAGTCGAAAGAATTAAGCAGCAATCCCGCATACCACGATCATCTTTTTCTTCCTTTTACAGATCTTACAAGCGGAAGTGAAAGTTATGGCGGTGGCCGCTACCTCGATGTGAAAATTCCGGAAGGTGACACTATGATTCTTAACTTTAATCTTGCGTATAATCCTTATTGTGCCTATAGCAACCGGTACTCATGTCCGAGGGTTCCTTCCAACAACGATTTACCGGTAGCAATAAAAGCTGGTGTACGATTTGAGTCTGCATATTAATCAACAGAGTTGATCCCGTAAGGGCCGTGTACTATTTAAAGATGTTAAACTTTGTTACCATCTCTTTATAAGCGGGCATTAGTTTTTCGTAGGCCGCTTCGTCTGCTTTTTTCAGTATGTTCATTAACCCACCAATACCAGAGTCTTTCAAACTTACTTTTTGATTTTTAATGTCTTCCATCTTCAGGCGGATAGAAGCTTCCAGTTTGCGTAGGTCGCGTTCGGTCATAAACGGGTTGGTATATAACAAAGGTAGTTTCTTTGGGTGTTATTTAAACCTTTATCGCATAGTTTGTGTCTATGGTTGCAAATCAAGAAAATTATGATGAACCGGATTTACTTCGTTATTATTTCAATAATTGTGTTGTGCAACTGCGAGTCGCAAACCTTTAAGTCCACCGGAGGTTGTATTCCGGTTGTGCAGCTTGCCGGCATCTGCGGGCAGGCCGTTTTACAAATTCAAGACCCAGACCTATATCATTTTGGTGAAGATACCGATGGCTATGAACATGTTTTTCTGGCTACCATAGAATGCAACGCCTTACAAATCGAACCAGGTAAAACATTTTATGTTCAACTAAATCCGGATAATTTTAATGGCAATTGTGCCATGTGTTTAGCAGCGGTTGATTATTCAGGTAGTAAAAAATACCCGGTTCGTATTTTTAATTCGTGTTCAAATAAAGAATAACAATAACACCTAAATAAAGCCTGATACCCGATTTGCCTGGCTTTGATACATTTCAAGTGAGCCACAATTTTAATTTTAGCTGTTGAATGCTTCAACTTCCTCTTTTTTTGAACCCTCATAAACCAAAAGAGGCTGCCCTTTTGAGACAGCCTCTTTGAAATACCCTTTTGAATAAATATAAGCGCTACAAGTGAATTACCTCACCATAAGCGGCAGCTGCCGCCTCCATTACCGCCTCGCTCATCGTTGGGTGTGGATGAATAGATTTTATAATTTCATGCCCAGTGGTTTCCAGATTGCGGGCTGCCACAACCTCGGCAATCATTTCAGTAACATTGGCTCCAATAAAGTGTGCGCCTAACCACTCGCCATACTTAGCATCAAAAATCACCTTTACAAATCCATCGGGTGCACCGGCTGCTTTTGCCTTACCCGATGCCGAGAAGGGAAACTTACCTACCTTAATTTCATAGCCGGCTTTTTTTGCAGCCTCTTCGGTATAGCCAACCGATGCAATTTCCGGACTGCAATAGGTACAACCCGGTATGTTGTTGTAATTAATGGGATGTGGTTTTAACCCGGCAATGGCTTCTACGCACGTAATGCCTTCTGCGGAAGCTACGTGAGCCAACGAAGGGCCTTTTACAATATCGCCAATGGCATATACACCCGCTACGTTAGTTTTATAATAATCATCAACAATAACCTTTCCCTTGTCGGTTTTAACACCCACCTCTTCTAACCCAATGCCCTCAATATTGGTGGCAACTCCAACTGCCGAAAGTACAACATCCGCTTCGAGTTTGATTTCACCATCTTTGGTTTTTACGGTAGCTATACATCCTTTACCAGCCGTATCTACTTTCGTAACTTCCGCATTTGTGTGAATGGTGATGCCCGCCTTCTTAAAGGATTTTTCGAGTTGCTTTGAAACTTCTTCATCTTCAACCGGAACAATGCGGGGCATAAATTCTACAATGGTTACCTCGGTACCGATAGTATTGTAGAAGTACGCAAACTCAACCCCTATTGCACCCGAACCCACCACAATTAATTTTTTAGGTTGTGCCGGTAACGACATGGCTTCGCGATAACCAATAATTTTTTTACCGTCAATTTTTAATGCCGGCAATTCGCGCGAACGTGCACCCGTTGCCAGAATAACATGCTTGGCCTCATGCTCTTCTTTCTTACCATCAGCAGTGGTTACTTCAACCTTGCCGCCCTTTTTCAGTTTACCGGTACCAACAAGCTGTTCAATTTTATTTTTCTTAAACAAAAACTGAATGCCCTTGCTCATACCGTTGGCCACATCGCGGCTGCGTTTTATAATCGCATTAAAATCGGCTTTAGCTTCTTTTACTTCAATTCCATAATCTTTGGCATGGTTCAGGTATTCAAAAACCTGAGCGCTCTTTAATAGGGCTTTGGTAGGGATGCAACCCCAGTTTAAACAAATTCCACCCAATTCGGCCTTTTCAACAACCCCCACCTTCATGCCCAATTGCGAAGCGCGAATTGCTGCCACATATCCACCCGGACCCGAACCAATTACGATAACATCATATTTTGCCATAATGCAGAATTTAAAGTCTTTAAAATGCGGTCAAAGATACATTGCCGGGCGGTCTTTCAAAAGGTTGATTAAACGGGGCTGGTTTTTAAATTGTGGGATTAAATTGGCAATTTTGAAGGCTTTGTAAACTTATAATCATGACATTACTAAAAGGAAAAACAGCGCTCGTTACCGGAGCATCAAAAGGAATAGGAAGATCTATTGCATTGAAGTATGCTGAACAAGGTGCCAATGTTGCCTTCACCTATTTATCAAGTGTCGAGCAAGGTCAGGCTCTGGAAGCTGAACTTGCTGCCAAAGGCGTTAAAGCTAAAGGCTACCGTTCCGATGCCTCGGATTTTGTACAAGCCGAAAAACTGATCAACGATGTAATTGCTGAGTTTGGTTCGTTAGACATTCTCGTAAACAATGCCGGCATTACGCAAGACACGTTATTGTTGCGCATGACAGTTGAGCAGTGGGACAAAGTAATTAATGTGAACCTGAAGTCTTGCTTCAATACTGTTAAGGCTGCAACCAAACAAATGATGAAACAAAAAAGTGGTTCCATCATTAACATGACATCCGTAGTTGGATTAAAAGGTAATGCCGGCCAGGCCAACTATGCTGCCTCTAAAGCAGGTATAATTGGTTTTACAAAATCAGTTGCGTTGGAGTTAGGCTCGCGCGGTATTCGTTCCAATGCCGTTGCCCCTGGTTTTATTGAAACTGAAATGACAGCTGTACTTGATCCTAAAACCGTACAAAGCTGGCGCGATGCAATTCCGTTAAAGCGCGGTGGTAACCCGAACGATGTTGCCGATGCATGTGTGTTTCTTGGTTCTGATATGTCAACCTACATTACCGGTCAGGTAATTCAGGTTGATGGCGGAATGCTGACCTAAGTTTTTTCGATCTTCTATCTATTTATAAGTCTGCCACACCGGCAGACTTTTTTTTATCCGTACTGGTACGTACACACTTATACCCTTGAACTTGTATTGCAGGTGATTGGAGTTGCAAACAACTTTATGTTTAAAATTTTCACCAAACCTTAATCTCAAAACACATGAAGAATACCCTTCTGGTCTTTCTGATAGTATTTATGGCTGGCACAACTCAATTGTTGGCCCAACAACTAGATCTTGAAAAGACTTACAAAATCTCACGCGCATCAAAACGTGGCTTTTTAGCCGGTCTTGATTATGATAAAGATGCAAAAACCTACACACTTACTTATTTCACAGACCAAAAAAAGAACGTATTCAAATACGAGCAATATGTGTTCGACAATGACTTTAATCTGGTGAAAGAAGAGGAACTCACCGAAGAGGCTGAGAAGATGAAAAAGCAATTTAAGTGGTTCAGGTTTAAGGGTGAAGAATATACGGTAATGGGGAATACGGTAGAGAATAATATGATGGGTACTCTTGTGCTTCGTAAAAAGAAGATTACCTATAAATATCAATTTCTGTTAGGTGGGTATCACCGCAAGGTAGATATACTTGATAAAGTAAAACCCAAAACAGAAGATGGTAACAAATTAACAGGCATTACACATGCTGAAGATGATATGACTGGTGATTTGTTCATTCTCGCATCTGTAAAAGCAAAGATTGGCGTAAATCCTGGTGATGATGTGGGCGCAATACGCCTGGTGAAATTTGACTCAGATCTAAACATGGTAAAAAGCACTGATTTTGAATTTCCAAATTTTCAAACTTTAGCATTTGTAAGAACTATTGAAAGAGAGAATCCCGATGATCCGGAAAGCCCTGGTGTAGCCGGATTGGTTTTCATTTTCGCACCCTCTAATGCTATGGGAAAGAAAAATGCTGATCCTGACAAGAATAACTTCACTTACATCCGGGTAGATGATCAAGCTAACATTGTTGAACGCTTTAACTTTAATAGCCCGGCCAGCTATTGGAATATTCAAGAAATGATTTCCTCTGGTAACGATTTTTATTTTTATGGTCCGGCCATGGCGGGTCGCGATAAGTATTTCAACGAAGGTGCGGGATCACGCATTGGAGGTGGAGAAGTAAAATACAAAGCCGTTCAACTTATGAAAGTGTCGGCAGGCAAAATGGTTTATCTTACCGAAACCAATCTTGAAGAATTTAAAGCCAAACAACAATTTCCTCCCAGTCAACGAAAAACACCAGACTATACTGGTCGGGAATTTGGAATTCGATCCTACAACTTTGCCTCTAATGGCGATCTGATCATTCTGGGCCAGAATTACGACAAAACCAAAGATGGCATCATCACCAAGTTTGAAGATGTACTTGGCTTTCACTTTGATACAAATGGAAAACTGAAAGCACAATACGGATTAGATACAAAAGAAAATGGTGTAGCCGTTGACTATAATTATTTACAAGGAGTGGGTTATTACACTGTAACGAAAATTACCAGTGTGTATGCTTGCCCACAAACTATCATTGAAGGAAGTGATGGAGATTTGTACTGGGTACTTCAGGAAATTAAAGGCAAGGGCAATGATAAACTTTTAACCTACCCTCGTATTGGGAAAGTAAACATGAAAAATAATACGGTAGCAGACTTGAAGACCTTTGGTAAAGGGGAAGGATATTACCTTGACCCTAAATATCCGTTTCTGGAAACAGATAAAAGTGAGACCCTTGTCTTCTTTGGGGCTGACAAAGCCGGCAAAGAACTTTGGTTTGCCCGTGTAAAATTGAAATAGAAATTGATTGATCGGCTACTGTGAAGTGTGGGAGTAATCTCACACTTCATTTTTTTTTATATACTTAACTAACACCCGTCAGTAAAAAAATTTAACACTTTTTTTGAAATAGGTTTGGAAACTCTACCAAACCACTATACGTTTGTGTCATCATAGTCGGTGAGGCAATTTGCTGAAACCGATTTATAAAGAAGTGTGGAGAGTACAGGCTCTGTGAAACACTAGCAACCTTCACCCGAGTAAAATCGGAAAGAAACGGTGCTAAATCCTGCTCCCGGCAAGGTGCTGAGGAGAACTATAAACCGGTAAAGTAAAATGAAAACAAAACTTTTCATCCGCCAGGTGCGATCAGGATTTCAAAACCTGAAAAACTCACTCGATCAACTTTCTTCAAACATCATTTACACACTTGCACAAATGTGCAATCCTCATCCAAAGGGTTGTATGTGTTGTTGCTGTTAAAGGCTTGTTGCAGTATTGAAGCGTAGCGCTTCCGGCAACACACTAGCCTATGATTGTGTCCGGTGACAGGCACGGTTACGGTTATGTTTACATGCTCTCTAACAAATTTTCAATCATCAAAACATGTGTAATTATGTCTAATCTCAAATTTTCTATAAACTCAAAAAGCGAAACCCCGGCCCGTACGGAAATTGAAACCCGCGGCTTCAAATTTATTGTTGATGAACCAGCAGAGTTGGGCGGTACCAACCTTGCCCCAAATCCTGTTGAGTATATTCTGGCCGGTTATGCCGGATGTATTAATGTGGTGGCACACATCACTGCCAAAGAACTAAATATTGATTTGAAAGATCTTCAAATTGATATTGAAGGCGATTTAAATCCGGCTCGTTTGTTTGGAACTTCATTTACCGAACGTGCCGGGTACCAACAACTCACTGTGTCACTTAAAACCAAAACCAAAATTGATGAGGTTTTGAAAACGAAGTGGTTGCACGAAATTGAAAACCGATGCCCGGTAAATGATAACCTGCGCAATGTTACACCCATTAATTTTTCATTGAATTAAGAATTAAAAGGATGGTCTGTGTGGACACAGACCATGATGAAAGAACACAGACCATAAAAATAATAATAATAAAAACCGCGGTCTGTGTTCGCACATACCGCAACTCAAAACATTAAAATTTAAAAACTTTAAACTCATTCATTATGTCAACACCAAGATTCGAAACACTACAGTTACATGCAGGTCAAGAGGCTGATCCTACAACTGGTTCACGTGCCGTTCCACTTTATCAAACCACCTCGTTTGTTTTCAAAAATTCTGAACACGGTGCCAACTTGTTTGCCTTAAAAGAGTTTGGCAACATTTACACCCGCATCATGAACCCCACCACCGATGTGTTTGAAAAACGGATTGCTGCATTGGAAGGTGGTGTAGCTGCATTGGCTGTCGGTTCAGGACAAGCTGCACAGTTTATTGCACTCAACAATATTCTTCAGGCAGGCGATAATTTTGTTTCCACTTCGTTTTTGTACGGTGGAACCTACAACCAGTTTAAAGTTGCCTTTAAACGCCTGGGCATTGATGTTCGTTTTGCGGAAGGCGATACAGTAGAAGCATTCGAAAAACTAATCGACAAAAAAACCAAAGCACTTTACCTGGAAACAATCGGTAACCCCGGCTTTAACATCCCCGACTTTGAGGCAATAGCGGCCTTAGCCAAGAAGCACGACCTGCCTTTGATTGTAGATAATACATTCGGTGCCGGTGGGTATTTGTTTCGGCCGTTGGAACATGGTGCCCATGTAGTAGTAGCATCGGCAACAAAATGGATTGGCGGCCACGGTACTTCTATTGGTGGCGTAATTGTAGATGGCGGTAACTATAACTGGAACAATGGTAAGTTTCCACAATTCAGCGAACCCTCTGAAGGCTACCACGGCTTAAAGTTTGGTGATGTATTCGGATTCAACAATCCCTTGGGCTTGCCCAACATCGCATTCATTATCCGTGCGCGTGTAGAGGGCTTACGCGATTTCGGTGCGGCTTTAAGTCCTTTCAATTCATTCTTGTTCTTGCAAGGACTTGAAACACTCTCATTGCGCGTGCAACGCGCTGTTGACAATGCACTGGCGTTGGCACAATGGTTAGAGCAACATCCTAACGTGGAAAGTGTAAATTATCCCGGCCTAACCTCCAGTACTTACCACAAGTTGGCCAAAAAATATTTGCGCAATGGCTTTGGCGGAGTATTATCATTCACCGTTAAGGGAACAAAAGAACACACAACTCAGTTAGTTGATAATCTGAAACTGGTAAGTCATTTGGCCAACGTGGGCGATGCCAAAACGCTCATCATTCAACCTTCGGCTACCACGCATCAGCAACTTTCCGATGAAGAACAGATTTCATCGGGTGTGTTGCCAACCTTGCTGCGTGTTTCGGTTGGTATCGAACATATTGATGACATTAAAGCTGATTTTGAACAAGCGTTCAGCAAGGTGTTTAAGAAGGAATTGGTGAGTTAAACCTCACCCTAAATCCCTCTCCAAAAAAAAGGGACTTTTGAGTTAATAATAAATTTAATTTCTCCGCTCCCCTTTCCGCAGGATAGGGGTCGGGGTGAGGTATGAAAACAGATCAGATATTTCACTTTGCCAGTGAGTTCCAGTTGGAAACCGGGGGAAAACTCCCGGCTTTCCAGCTTAAGTACACTACGCTTGGCCAACTCAACAAAGACCGCAGTAACGTAGTTTGGATTTGTCATGCCCTTACCGGCAGTTCCGATTTTACCGATTGGTGGAAAGAATTATTTACAGACACCACACCATTTGATCCGCGCGACTATTTTATTATTTGTGCCAACACATTGGGTGGGTGTTATGGTTCAACCGGGCCACTTTCAATCAATCCGCAAACAGGCAATCCGTATTATCATTCCTTTCCGGAGATTACCAACCGCGATGTGGTAAGAAGTTTTGATTTACTTCGTCAGCATTTGGGTATTGAAAAGATTCATACGTTGGTGGGGGGTTCACTGGGTGGTCAACAAGTTTTGGAGTGGGCTATTCTTCAACCAAATGTATTTGACCGAATTATTCCCATTGCTACTAATGCATTTCATTCACCATGGGGCATTGCCTTCAACGAAGCCCAACGGATGGCCATTGCGGCTGATGCTACCTGGAAAGAAGATGATGCTCGTGCGGGTGTGGAAGGCATGAAAACCGCACGCGCCATCGGCATGATTTCATTTCGCACGTACGATACCTTTCAGCAAACACAAAGTGAAAAAACGATCGATAAAACCGATGATTTCAGGGCTGCATCGTACCAACGCTACCAGGGGCAAAAGCTGGCCAATCGGTTTAATGCGTTCACTTATTGGACGCTAACCAAAATGATGGATAGCCACAACGTGGGGCGCAACAGGCAAAGTGTAGAGGCAGCACTTTCAACCATCAACGCAAAAACATGGGTTATTGGTATTGATACTGATTTACTGTTTCCATTGCGGGAACAGGAATTTTTAGCACACCACATACCCGATGCAAGATTAGACACCATAACCTCGCTGCATGGGCACGATGGTTTTTTGGTAGAGTTTGATCAGTTTAAACAAAGTGTACGAAAATTTCTAAGAACAGAAGTAAAGAAAGAAACCTTAGTATGAAGAAGAAATTAAAGTTAGGCTTGTTTGGTTTTGGATGTGTGGGGCAAGGCCTTTATCACGTATTAAACGAAACGCACGGAGTTAAGGCCGAAATAAAAAAAATCTGTGTTAAGAATCGCGATAAACAGCGCATTATTGATACAAACTACTTTACATACGAAGCCAACGATATTTTAAACGACCCCGAAATAGATGTGGTGGTTGAATTGATTGACGATGCCACTGCAGCGTTTGATATTGTTAAAAAATCAATTCAAAACGGTAAGCACGTAGTTACCGCCAACAAAAAAATGCTGGCCGAACATTTGGAAGAAATCTATGATCTGCAACAAAAATATGATCGCTCCATCCTGTACGAAGGTTCAGTGTGCGGCAGTATTCCCATCTTGCGCAACCTGGAGGAGTATTACGATAATGATTTGATCACCAGCATTGAAGGTATCTTCAACGGTTCTACCAACTATATTCTCACCAAAGTATTTGACGAGAAAAAAAGTTATGCCGAAGCATTGAAGGCAGCACAAGATCTTGGCTTTGCCGAAACTGATCCATCGTTGGATGTAAAAGGCTTCGATCCAAAATACAAACTCACCATTGCCATTGCACATACATTCGGAGTGTTTGTTAAACCGGAAAACATCATTAACGTAGGCATTCAAAACATTTCGGCTGTTGATCTAAAATATGCGCGCGAAAATAATCTTACCATTAAACTGGTGGCGCGTGCCTACAAACTCAAAGGCAGCATTGTTGGCTTTGTGGCTCCGCAGTTTATTCCATTGGATAATACGCTTGCGGCTGTGCGCAACGAGTACAATGCAGTATTGGTGCAAGGCGCTTTCGCGGAAAAGCAAGTGTTTATTGGCAAAGGTGCGGGTAGTTATCCTACCGGGTCGGCCGTGCTTTCCGATATTTCGGCACTTACATTCGATTATCGCTACGAGTATAAAAAGTTTACACAAGGCGATGGCCTGCCCTTCTCAAACGAGGCATTGGTAGATGTAGTGGTCAGCTTCCCGGAAGGAACATCCATCAGCAGCAGCGACTTTGAAAATTTTAAAGGCGGCTATCAGGGCAAAGGCCATCAATACCTGCAAGGAACCATACACCTTGAAAAACTTCAGGAATGGGCCGGGCGCGATGATGTAAGTGTTATTCTCGCACCTCACCCAAACCTTACAGTAGCTCCACAGCCGGTGGTTGTTGAGCGCCTAACGGCCTGATTCCACAACCACTTAAACAACATACTGGCAATCATCGGGTTGCCAGTTTTGTTTAAGGCCTTCATCCATAATATTTCAATGCCATTCTAATGGCGTGTTTTCACTTCCATGCCTATATTTGTGGCTCAAGGTAAATCGATATCCATGTTAATCTTCACTTCAATTGCTGCCTTTACCGTAGTTATTCTATTACTGGTAGGGCTTTTGATTTTCGCTCAGAAAAAGTTGGTCCAATCCGGGCCCGTAAAAATTGTTATCAATGGTGAAAAAACCATTACCGTTTCAGCTGGTAGCTCACTGCTTACCACGCTTGCAAATGAAAAAATATTTCTGCCTTCTGCCTGTGGGGGTGGCGGAACCTGCGCCATGTGCAAGTGCGTAGTAGAATCAGGCGGGGGCGATGTTCTACCTACCGAAGTGGGCCACCTTTCCCGTAAGGAACAAAAAGAACACGTGCGCCTGGGTTGTCAGGTTAAAGTGAAGCAAGACCTTGACATCCGAATTCCGGAAGAAATTTTTGGTATCAAGAAGTGGGAGTGTGAAGTAGTAAGCAATTACAACGTATCTACCTTTATTAAAGAGTTTGTTGTAAAACTGCCTCCGGGTGAAACGTTGAAGTTTGAAGCAGGTGGTTACATTCAGATTGATGTGCCTGCTCTTTCGGTGGATTTTAAAACGATGGACATTACTCCCCATCCTGATTTGGGCCACAAACAAGATGTATTTCAGGGCGATTGGGATAAGTTTAAGTTGTGGGATCTGAAAATGAAAAACGATGAGCCCATCTTCCGCGCCTACTCGATGGCTAACCACCCGGCAGAAGGAAACATTGTAATGTTGAATATTCGTATTGCCACCCCACCATGGGATCGTGCCAACAACAAATGGATGGATGTTAATCCCGGTATCTGTTCATCGTATGTATTCTCGCGCAAGCCGGGCGATAAAGTAACGATTTCTGGTCCGTATGGTGAATTCCATATCAACAAGACCCAACGCGAAATGATTTACATTGGTGGCGGTGCCGGTATGGCTCCTTTACGCGCGCAGATATTCCACCTGTTCCATACAGAAAAAACCAACCGTAAAGTTTCGTATTGGTACGGTGGCCGCTCAAAGAAAGAATTGTTCTATGTAGAACACTTCCGCAAAATCGAACAAGAGTTTCCGAACTTCCAGTTCAACATCGGTTTATCGGAACCGCTTCCGGAAGACAACTGGAAAGTGAAAAAGAGTTTAGATGATAAAGATGGTGATGGTTACATCGGTTTTATACACAAGTGTTTGTACGATAATTACCTTTCGAAACATAAGTCGCCCGAAGATGTAGAGTTTTACCTTTGCGGCCCGCCAATGATGAACGCAGCAGTACTAAAAATGCTGGACGACATGGGTATTCCAAAAGAAAACGTTCGCTTTGACGACTTTGGGGGGTAGCCTTTCAAATAATTGAGATAACCTTGAAGCCCTGCAAATGCGGGGCTTTTGTTTAACTTTACTAGCGGTATGACTATTGACCAAATCAAAAATATTACAACACCTATTTTACAAAGGCATAAGGTAACGAAGGCAGCTATTTTTGGATCTATGGCAGATGGTACCTTTACTGGTAATAGTGATGTTGATATTTTAGTTGAGTTAGATGATTCATATAGTCTATTAGACTTTATTGGTATAAAGCTAGATCTTGAAGCAGCCTTGCATCGCAGTGTAGATTTGGTTGAATATCGGGCTGTTAAGCCCGCGCTTAAAAAGTATATTCTCGAAAATCCTATCCCCATTTATGGGTAAAAAAGTGCGAGAGTTTCGTCATTTTATTGATGATATTTTGGAGAGCATTCAAAAAATTGAGGACTATTCACTTAACCTTTCAGAAGAAGACTTTCAGTTCAATTTTGAAAAGCAAGATGCTATTGCCAGAAGACTAGAAATAATTGGCGAAGCTGTTAAAAATATTCCGGTAGACGTAAAGAATCAGTTCACTGATATTCCATGGAAAAGTATCGCTGGACTAAGAGACGTAATCGCTCACGATTATTTTGGTATTCTACCAAAGCGACTTTGGAATATTGTTAAAAAAGACATCCCAATTTTTAAAGTTCAAATCATTCAAGTTAAATCAAAACTAAAATTCTGATGGATCTCACCATACTCTTCTCCCCAATTGACGAATCCATCTATCAAAAAACCTATACACCGAATTCGCTATTCAAAAGCATTCGGGTGTATGGCGATAAAATGCCTGATTATAAAGGTGCACACATTGCCATTGTGGGGATAAAAGAAGACCGCGGCACCACCACAAATTCCGGTAGTGCCAATGGCCCTGATGAAATCCGGAAAAAACTTTATAACCTGAAAAAAGGAACGGGCGCATATCGGATTGTTGATCTCGGTAATCTGAAACCTGGTATCGACCTGGACGAAACCTATGTGCGCATCAGCGAAGTTTGTCGCATTTTATTAGAGAACAATGTATTGCCTTTGATTTTAGGGGGTACGCACGATCTGGATTACGGTCAATACCGTGGTTACGAAGACATGGAGAAACTCATCAGCTTGCTTAACATCGATGCATTTTTAGACCTGGACGATCACCGCGAGGCTGACAAAGCCAGTCAACACATTCATAAAATTTTACTGCACGAGCCCAACTACCTGCTTAGCTATACACACCTCGCACATCAGCTTTATCTGATTGATCCTGCTTCGGCCGCCATTCTTGAAAAATTATATTTCGAAGCATTTCGAATCGGGCAAATGCGCACCAACCTTGCCGAGATGGAACCCGCCATTCGCAATGCCGATTTAATGAGTTTTGATATTACAGCCATTCGTTCATCCGATGCGCCCGGCAATGCCAAAGCTCAACCCTTCGGATTAACTGGTGAAGAAGCGTGCCAGCTGTGCTGGTATGCAGGCATGAATGAAAAATTAAGCTCGGCCGGATTTTATGAATACAATCCTGACTTTGACGATGCTACTAAAAAGACAGCTTCGGTAATTGCTACCATGATCTGGTATTTCATTGAAGGCTTTTACCATCGTAAGCACGATACCAATTTTAAGAGCAACGATTTTTTAAAGTACGTAGTATCAATGGCTGCCGAACCTGAAACTATTACCTTCTATAAAAGTAAGGTAACAGAGAAGTGGTGGATGGAAGTAGCCTATCACCAACCCGGTGCGCGCTATACCCGCAATAGCATTATTCCATGCAGCTATAACGATTATCAGATTGCCACCAAAGGCGAAGTGCCCGAGCGCTACATCAGTACCTTAGCGAAGTTGATTTAAATTGATCTCTTAGGTTGCATTTCTCCGAAGCCTGAATAATTGCACGGCAACTACAACCAGCAAAGCAATCGTTAACACCACTACAATTTCAAAGTGCGATGTTACTTTAAATGCATCGCTAATGGCTTTGTTGATATTATTTATTCCGATTAGTGCAGTAGTTCCAAAGATTAAAAGCAAAACACCATTGTACCAGGCTGCGTGTTGAAATTCAGGCTTCACCAAACTGGTATCATTTACCATCCTGATCAAAAAGTAAGTAAGCAAGGGTAATACAAAACCGTTTAATGCTTGCACGGCCAATATAACCGGAATGGGCTTTACACCACTAATGCCAAAACCAAACCCGGTAACCAATACGATTATCCAAACCAACCGCGTGTGATTTTTATTTTGCGACCGTAACACTGTTGATGCAATCAAAGAGGCTGCATAGGGCGAGGTGATGGCCGATGAAAATCCGGCTGCAAACAATCCGATACCCAATGCCCATGCTGCCCACGAGCCAATATCGGTTTGCAATGTTTCGGCAAGAGCCGGAAAGGAAGTAAAACTACCAGCCACCGTTCCGGCCAGTAAAATGAAGGTTGTTATCAAACCACCTATTATCACTGATATTACTAACCCAATCCGCATAAGCGAAATCGTGCTACCCTTACTGATTGCCGACCCCATGAAAATATTGTAGGGGACAATGGTAGTACCCACTAATGCCAAAGCAATCCATTCGCTACCATTCGGTAAATCTGGTATTACCGATGCTTTAATTAATTCCGGAAATGTAAAATTTGATTTTAGTGCAAGTACTGCAAAAGCAACAGCCATTGTTAGCACCAACAAGATCATTAGGTTTGAGATGAGTTTATAACCACTGCGCCATAAAACTGTGGCAGCCGCAATTGAAATAATAAATGTTAATAGTTTTGTATGAACTGATGTTAAAAGTGACAACCCTGAAACTGCACCAAGAATATTCCCCGCTTCGTATGCTGCGCAACCCAGTAAAACCGGAATAGCCACCAACCACTTTATCCAACCCAATTTGAAAACTTTAGCAATGCACTCACCAAAGGTTAGTCCACTGCTGATAATAATGCGGGCCGATACTTCTTGCAATACAAGGCAGGCTACAGTAGCAAATACTACTGCCCATAACAAGCTCAACTGAAAAGATGCACCGGCTGTTACCGCGGTTGTAATAGTACCCGGCCCAATAAAAGCAGCCGAAATTAGCGACCATAACACAACACTTCTTATCTTAGATGGAGCACTCATATCTGGGTGATCTAAAAATAGAAGTTTGTTGATTCAAATCCATACCTTATGAATAATGGGAAACTTGCTTTAATCATAATCCGCATGGCGGCTGCCGCCAATATGTTAATTCATGGTATTGCACGGATTGTTAATAATGGTGTTACTCCCTTTGATGGCTTTCTTGCAAACTTTGGTCTTCCACCTTATTCTGCCTGGGCAATTACACTATTCGAAATTGTCGGTGCTATTTTGTTGATGCTTAACCGTTGGGTTATGCCCATCGGCATCTTGTTTATCTTACAACTGCTGATGGGTATAATATTAGTACATAGCCGTGAAGGTTGGTTTGTTGTTGGTGCCGGCCGAAACGGAGTTGAGTACAGTGTATTACTTATAATTTGTTTCATCAGCACTTTACTGGGTGCACGAAAGAAAACTTAATGCTTATTTGTTCATACCCGGCAGCACACCTGAAAAGGTGATACCAAATGCATTGGCAGAATAAGTCTCGTTATTCTGATCGGTGTAATTTAATGCTGTGAATGAAAGACCTATACCATAGTAGGCAATTTCAAAGACCGGGCCGGTATTGCTCGTATAAGTCATGTCACCGCCAAGGCCACCCGAATTAAACTTGACACCGGTATGAGTAACAATACCTGCACCCAATCTTAATTTAGGTGCCGCCATAAAATTGGCGGTAAGTTGCATAGGTACGCGCGTAAGTCGGATGTGAACGTTATCAGCTTGGGTGGTTAGGTATTTATAACCAATAGAGCCTCGAATTAAAAACTTGTCAGCTTTTGGAAATTGAATCTGAGCACCGATCGCGATAGAGCCACCCTGACCGGCATTCACTGATTGAGTGTCGCCATTGGTAAATAGAACTCTTTGCAACTCATCACCACCAAATTCAAGTGCGCCACTAATTAAAAAGCGAACCGGTCGGTAGTTAGATTCGGTCTGAGCAAAAGTGGTAACAAGACTTACAGCAAGGAACAACGTGAGAACAAATTTCACTTTCATAAGTGTGGTTTTATTAGGGCACAATGATATAGAATGTTCTGGATTCATTGATCAGAAGCTTTCTACAGCAGAAAAAATATTTTTGCAGTACTTGCTTTGAAGTTAGAAGCAAACAAATTTATCTTTGCGCCATGCTAAAAATAACAGCACCATATAAAATCAACAAACCCGGTAGCGATATTGGGTTTAAGCCTCGGATTTTCAGTTGATCAGTATCTGATCAATTAACTGAAAACCCGGGCAGTCCGGGTTTTTTTATTTTACCACGGACAAGTTTTAAAATTTTTAACATCAGGAACGATGTGTGGAATTGTTTTGCCCATAGCGAAACAGAAAGGAAAAATTATGAAAAGGAAAATGTTAAGCGGAAAGGACCTGATTAAATTGGGTTATCCGGAAGGAAAAGCAATCGGTACTGCGATCAATACCGTATTGAAGTACTACCGCAGAAGCGAGAAGGAAGAAATATACGAGGAACTGAAAGCAGTACTGATAAACCCGAAAGCGTTTATAAAGGATTCTATCTGGAGCAAAACTGCATTGGCCCTTGTACCATCCGAAAAAAAATCGTTGGTGCATGAGTTGTTGAAAAACAGAATCGACTATCAGATTTACGGAGGCGCTGAGATTGAAGAAGGTGCGCGTAACCAGATGGAGATTGCCATGAAGTTGCCGATAACAGTTGCCGGAGCGTTAATGCCCGATGCTCATCAAGGTTACGGTTTACCGATTGGTGGAGTATTGGCTACACACAATGCTGTAATACCGTATGGAGTAGGTGTAGATATTGGCTGTCGAATGTGTTTAACTGCTTATCCATTGGATGAAAAGTTTTTATCAAGACATCAGGCCAACCTGAAACAAATCTTGTTGGACAATACATGTTTTGGCCGCGAAGTATTTAAACGCCCGAAAGAACATGAAGTGCTTGATCGGAATTTGTTTAAAGAGATCACGATACTAAAACCGTTGCAAGGTAAGGCAGCGATGCAGATTGGTTCATCCGGAAGCGGAAACCATTTTGTTGAGTTTGGATTGATAAATCTTGGCGAAAACAATGAATGGAAACTTGCTGCTGGAAAATACCTCGCAGTATTGTCCCACTCGGGTTCACGTGGATTAGGCGCTGAAATTGCCAGACACTACACTCGCGTAGCTAAACAAAATTGTTTGTTGCCTGGCGATGCAGCAAGTCTTGCATGGCTCGACTTAAACACAGAAGCCGGACAAGAATATTGGTTGGCGATGAATTTAGCTGGTGATTATGCTTCGGCTAATCATCATCAGATTCACGAAAGGATTGGAGCCGCATTGGGCGAGCAGTCTTTATTTCGGGTAGAGAATCATCACAACTTTGCCTGGAAAGAAAAGTTGGCTGATGGCACCGAAGTAATTGTGCATCGTAAAGGAGCAACACCTGCGGGTGCTGGTGTACTGGGAATTATTCCTGGTTCGATGACTGCTCCTGGCTTTATTGTGAAAGGAAAAGGTAATGCTATGTCACTCAACTCCGCTTCGCACGGAGCGGGAAGAATGATGTCGCGAAGTGCCGCTAAAAATTCCATCACCAATAAAATGATGAAGCAGGAATTGCAACGGCATGAA
Organism: Cyclobacteriaceae bacterium; assembly: GCA_019638355.1. Taxonomy (GTDB): domain Bacteria; phylum Bacteroidota; class Bacteroidia; order Cytophagales; family Cyclobacteriaceae; genus ELB16-189. The sequence continues at coordinate 878,894 of JAHBTY010000001.1, read as the reverse complement.
GTAACATTATTGGGAGGCGGATTGGATGAAGCGCCCATGGCTTATAAGGATATCCGGAAAGTCATGCGTTATCAGGATGAACTGGTGGAAGTGCTCGGAGCTTTTACTCCGAAGATTGTAAGAATGTGTGGCGATGATTCGCCTGCAGAAGATTGATTCAAAATTCAAGGTTTAAGAATTCAACATTCAAGACCTGAGTTTTGAATGTTGAACATTAAATTTTTGAATGTACGTATGGAACTAAAATGGATGAACAAACACCTGACTCAGGCCGAGCAGTTGATATACAACAACCAGGTAAACGAAGGTTTGGAGTTGCTGCTTAACCTGTTGTACGAAGAACCAGGCTATGCACACCTGCACAACCACATTGGCTGGGCATACTTGTACTACACAGGGGAAATAGCCCAGGCAGAAATGCACCTAAAGCTTTCCATCCGGTTTAATGCAACCTATGCACCGCCTTACCTGCACCTGGGTAACTTACTGATTCGATCAGCACGGTACACCGAAGCGCTGGAGTACCTGCAAAAAGGTTTACATCAAAAAGAAGCAAACAAAGTTGCTTTTCTTGATTTGATTGCGCAGGTGTACGAGTTGAAACAGGATTTCCGGAAAGCGATTCATTTCTACAAAGAAGCGATGGTAGCAACTACCGGTTTTGAAACTGCCCAGTTGATGGAAGGCATTAAACGATGCCGGAAAAAGAGATGGGTGATGTTCAGTTTTTAAACACAAGCAGGAGAAACAACTTGTTTCTCCTGCTAAACTGAAACTTAACAATGGAAAAGATAAAATGGATAGAAGACTATCTCGAAGAAGCGTTGAAGCTGGCGTGGATGGAAGGCCACGAACCTGCTTTGAAGTTGCTGGACAGGCTATTGTTTGAAGAACCTGGGTATGCCCGGTTACATTATACATTAGGTTTAATCTACTTCGACTATGGTGATGACCGGCCGCGTGCCGAACAGCACTTCAGGCTTGCGATACAATTCGATAAAAAGTTTGCCGATCCTTATTGGTACCTCGGCAAAGTATTAGCCGATGACGAAAGGCTGGATGATGCGCTTGATATTTACAGGAAAGGAATGAAAGCCAAGCAAGCGAGAAAAGCATACTTACTGGAACAAGTGGGCAAGGCCTACGAATTGAAAAAACAATTTAACAAAGCGATAACCCGCTATCGGAAAGCGCTGCAACACTCGGCTGAGTTATGGCACTGTATTGTATTGGAAGAAAGCATTAAACGATGCAAACGCAAACAGAGATAAAATAAAGGAGCGCTGATGAGGCGCTCTTTTCGTCAATCCTGTATTATCCAATTACATAAACGAACACTATCAAGTCTTGAGAGAGTATATTTGCCTTCTTGAAATTTGAATTTCCTTGTTAGGCTATCCCTACATATTAACCAACGATTTTCTACAATATCTTCAGGCATTAAGTTTCGAGTTATCTCAAATTTTGTAATAGAATCATTGTAAATAATCGATTTAAAGTTGGGTTCCAATTCAGCTTGATGAATCAATGAAGCAACCTCTAACACAGATTTAAGATTCATATCTTTATCAAAAGTCAATAAGAATACCGAGTTAATTATATCATTAAATGCATACCGTTGTATGACTAGAAGTTGTTCATAATCACTCCTAGACCGGATTTCACCAAAATAAAATTGTTCACAGTCTGGACCTCCCTCTTTCAAATGTTTCTGCCTAAATCCACAAAAGTGAGAATCTCCATGTAGATAAGTAAAATAAAAAACGCTATCAACGGGTTCTAACAGGTCTACATTAAGACCATGATCTATCGCGATCTCCACACTGTCTCCAGAATAAAGCTTTAAATTTTGTGGTAATCTTTCTTTTTCTGATGTTGCAACGCTTGATCCATTCTTTTCAGAGCAAGCAAATAATGCGAATGCAATAAAAACGATCCTTATCTTCATAATACTTGAAAATGAATTTAATAATTAATCTCCACTATCTTCTTCTTATTCAGTTTCTGCATTTGCTTCGGCACCAACATTAAAATTTCTTCTTTCAGCGTTTGAATAAGTTTTGTTTTAAGATGATCGCGATGCGTAACCAGGCTTACTTCGCGGGCAGGGCTCGGCTCCTTCAATCGTTTTACAAGTTTAAGTTGAGCCGAACTAAATTCCATAATTGCCAGTTCAGGTAAAATAGTAATACCATCGCTTTTATCTACCATCCGCTTCAGTGTTTCAATGTTGCCGGTTTCATATTTAAAATGAAGCTCTGAATGTTTTCGCAGTTCACACAAATTTAAAATCTGCGATCGGAAACAATGGCCTTCTTCTAATAACCACAACTGGTTGGGGTCAATCTCGGTTGGTAACACGTATTTTTTATCCACCAACGCGTTTTTCTTCGATACATAAACGAACAACTCCTCATAAAAGAGTATGTTTTCTTTTATGGATGAATCGTTGAGTGGAGTTACTACAAGACCACAATCCAACCGATTACTCTTCAATTCGCGCACAACCTCTTCCGTAATAATCTCCTTCACTACAAGGTTTACCTGCGGATACTTCTCGCGAATATTTTTAAACAACGATGGCAGCAGATAGGGAGCCAGTGTAGGAATGATACCAATCCGGATTTCACCAGTCATCGTATCTTTTTGTTCGGCAATCAATTGCTTTACTGCTGCAGCTTCACGCAGCACTATGCGGGCTTGCGCAATGATGCTCGCTCCTATTTCGGTAGGAATAACGGGTTGCTTGGTGCGATCAAAAATTTTTACACCTAACTCTTCTTCCAGTTTTTGAATTTGCATGCTCAGCGTAGGCTGGGTAACAAAACATTTTTCGGAAGCCAACACAAAATGGCGATAAGTGTCCAGGGCTACAATGTATTCCAATTGAATCAAGGTCATAGACAGAAACTATAAGATCATAAAAATAATCAATTTGATTTATGATTTGATGTGTTGTAACGTTGCAGTTCGGGAAAAAACGTCAGCCATGACAATTATCATTGTTGATCAGACAAATCGGGTTTAGTATTGAACTGTAATGCCGACAGGACCAATAAGATAAATTAAACTACTATAAATCGTAAAACACATGGGACACAACTCAACAAATGGTGAAGGCAAATGCCCCTTCACCGGAGCTACCAAACAAACTGCAGGCAGCGGCACCCGCAACCACGATTGGTGGCCCAATCAACTAAAACTGAATGTACTACGCCAGCATTCATCGCTTTCAAACCCAATGGGTGAGAATTTTAATTATGCTGAAGAGTTTAAAAAGCTGGATCTGGCAGCCATTAAAAAAGATTTAACGGCCTTGATGACTGATTCGCAGGATTGGTGGCCGGCAGACTTCGGGCATTATGGACCGTTATTTATTCGGATGGCCTGGCACAGTGCCGGAACCTATCGCACGGGCGATGGTCGTGGTGGTGCCGGTGGTGGACAACAACGTTTTGCTCCACTTAACAGTTGGCCCGATAATGTAAACCTGGACAAAGCGCGCAGATTGCTGTGGCCAATCAAACAAAAGTATGGCAACAAAATTTCGTGGGCCGATTTGATGATTCTTACCGGAAACGTTGCGCTTGAATCCATGGGTTTTAAAACATTTGGTTTTGCCGGTGGTCGTGAAGATGTGTGGGAACCGCAGGAAGATGTGTACTGGGGCTCAGAGAAAGAATGGCTTGCGTTGAGTAATAATCCAAACAGCCGCTACTCAGGCAATCGCGATCTTGAAAACCCTCTGGCTGCTGTACAGATGGGTTTGATCTATGTAAATCCGGAAGGCCCGGATGGAAATCCTGATCCGGTAAAAGCTGCACATGATATTCGCGAAACGTTTAAGCGCATGGCGATGAATGATGAAGAAACTGTTGCACTGATTGCTGGCGGCCATACGTTCGGTAAAACACACGGTGCGGCTCCGGCTACGCATGTAGGTGCCGATCCGGAAGCAGCCACCATTGAAGAGCAAGGTTTAGGTTGGAAGAGCAGTTACGCGTCAGGCAAAGGTGTCGATACGATAACCAGTGGCTTGGAAGTTACGTGGACAAGCACACCTACTAAGTGGAGCAATAGTTTCTTCGAGAATCTTTTTGGATATGAATGGGAATTAACCAAAAGTCCTGCCGGTGCACATCAGTGGCAACCCAAAAATGGTGCCGGTGCTAACACAGTACCCGATGCATTCGATAAATCGAAACGCCACACACCAAAAATGTTAACTACAGATTTGGCTTTGCGATTCGATCCGGAGTATGAAAAAATCTCCAGACGCTTTTATGAAAACCCAGATGCGTTTGCTGATGCATTTGCACGCGCGTGGTTTAAACTTACACACCGCGATATGGGACCAATCTCACGTTATCTCGGACCAGAAGTACCGAAAGAAGAATTGATCTGGCAAGATCCTATTCCCGCAGCTACCCATAAGTTAACGGATAAAGATATTGCCACACTGAAAGAAAAGATTGCAGCATCTGGATTAACCATTTCGCAATTGGTTTCTACTGCGTGGGCTTCTGCTTCAACTTTCCGCGGTTCGGATAAGCGTGGCGGTGCGAATGGTGCACGTATTCGGTTGGCTCCACAAAAAGATTGGGAAGTAAACAACCCGACTCAATTGGCCAACGTGTTACAAACACTGGAAGGCATTCAGAAAGAATTCAAAAATGTTTCGCTGGCTGATCTGATTGTGTTGGCAGGAAATGTAGGCGTTGAAAAAGCTGCAAAGAATGCTGGTGTAGAAGTAACGGTTCCTTTTGCGCAAGGTCGTGGCGATGCCACACAAGCGCAAACCGATGTGGAATCTTTTGAAGTACTGGAACCAATTGCCGATGGTTTCCGAAATTATCAAAAGAAGAAATACAACATCTCTGCAGAAGAGTTATTGATTGACAAAGCACAACTATTAACACTTACTGCACCGGAGTTAACCGTATTGGTTGGTGGTTTGCGTGTGTTAAATACAAACTTCGATGGATCGAAACATGGTGTATTTACAAAGCAGCACGAAAAACTTACCAACGATTTCTTCCTGAACCTGTTGGATATGAGTACCACCTGGAAAGCTACATCCGATGCGCAGGATTTGTTTGAAGGTCGAGATCGCAAAACCGGAGCCGTAAAGTGGACCGCCACACGGGTGGATCTTGTATTTGGATCTAATTCAGAATTACGCAACCTGGCCGAAGTGTATGGTACTGCCGATGCGCACGAAAAATTTGTAAAAGATTTTGTAGCAGCATGGACCAAGGTGATGAACTTAGATCGCTTTGATGTGAAATAAGTAATTGAAGTCTGATTTGAAAGGTGACCTGAAAACGGGTCACCTTTTTTATTTAGCTTTAGCCGATAAAAGTTTATCCATGTTGAAAACAATCCTAGTCATCATTGGTTTTTTCTTCCTTGCTTTTGTGGGGTACATCGTAAGTTTGTTTATGCGGGTAGGTAAACCGGTTAATGCTACCCTTTCCAATTCGTATTATCACCATCGGTGGAAAAACAAAATCATTTACTCACCCATGGGCAATTGGTTTGAATTAGGATACCGTGAGCTTGAAGCCGATCCCGAAACATTCACCGTGCTCTCCAGAGAATTTGCCAAAGACAAACAGCGTGTGTATTGGAAAGACAACGTTCAAAACGTTGACCATACCAGTTTTACAATTGATGAACAGGGAACGCCCAAAGATGCACAAAACGTGTATTACCATTATGATTACGGAGACTCACTTCACATCATTAAAAATGCTGACGCGCAAACCTATGAAACATATAAACCCATTAAACAAGAATGGAGCTACTATGCGTGGGGCCGCGATAAGAATGCCATCTTCCTGAATGGCAATAAACTCGATGTGGATCGTGCAACCTTTACCGTGTTGAATGCTACTCTTGCGAGCGATTCTGCTAACATTTACATCATTTATCGCGATTACAATCAGGTTGGTGGATCGCGGGCTGAAGTACAGGTGTTAAAAAAAGCTGCGCATCCCGGAGCAGTACCCAAGGTCATCTCCGAGAACTACGTGCAGTTTGGAAATGCACTTGTACTATCGAACTGGAAAGTTGACTTCTCTCTGCTCACGTTCGATAAGATTGAGGCTATTAAAATAATAGATGAGCGAAACGTTGTTGTAAACGAAACCATTTTGGTAAGCGATGGCGAACGAATAGATGGTGTGGATATTTCTAGCCTTGAAATTTTGAATCGGGAATTTATAAAAGATAAGCAGTACGTTTTTTACGATCGCAAAAAAATTACAGGAGCTGACGTTGCATCCTTTACACCCGTGTACGAAGAATACTCAAAAGATAAAACACATGTGTTTTATAAAGATCAAACCCTAACCGGTGCCAACCCTGCTACGTTTACGTTCGATTATGCTACTAACATCGCCAGCGATGGTAAACTGCGGTTTAAGGATGGTGTGGTAATTGAGTAAAGTATTTTACTCAATTGGCTACCTGCTTTTCATTTTTACTTTCAAAGTAAACCCACCGCTTGCCAATCCATCGGCACCGGTAACACCAATTATAACTTTATAAGGTGTGTTGATTGCCAACAGATCGGTAACCGTCCGAGTATGGTCTTGCGTTTTACCAGCAAAAGGTCTATCCCATTTATGATCTGCTTCGCAGCGAATGCAAGAACTTAGGTTAGGCACGAGATCGTTTCTGGTAACGCCCATCTCGTATGCATAAATACTAAAGTTTGCCGTTGCATCATCGGGAATAACCGTTACCGTCATTTCAGAATACTTTGGGATAATACCCGAAAAGAAAACATGATTGCCGGTAAATTTTTGTTTTTGTGTTTCCGGAAAGCAAGCGTTGGCACTACTCCACGCCCATGACAAATCATCAAGCGGTTGGCCTTGAGATAAATCTCCCTTGTATAAAACTTCTCCGTTGGGTACGGGCTCGATAGTGGTTATGGTAGGTTGTGGGCTCATAATAGATAGAATTAAACTGATGAATATTAAACTTACTTTCATGGTTGTTAAAGCTAAGAATTTAATCTGAGCCTATCCATATTTTAAATCTTCCATTCTTCTCAAGCTGAGTATTTACTGCCCCATTTAATCAATTGAATGATTAATAACGGGGTCCGAAGCGAGACTCCGGTTGTAAAGGAGTATGACTTCGCTATACATGTGGCGACTGACGGAAAATTAAGATTTAAGGATGGCGTGGTGATTGAGTAAGTGAGACAAATCATAGATTCTCCTTACTTTATTTACGGACTGATTTAGTTATTTATTGAATAATTATTTGCGCTATCTGAAACGATACTCCGTTTGGAGCGACTTTACCTACCGAGTCACTAGCACGTCCCGATTTCGAATCCAAATTGCTTTTTGAAGTAGATTTTGTCCTCGAACAAGAAACGGAATACTGACTCCAATACCGGTTGTTCCAACGCCCCCCAGTACACTAGATGTAGTTGGGTTTTTAATGGCAATGGCTGTTAATAAAGCCCCTACACCTATTGAATAAGATATAAGAAAAACACGTTGATCTGATTTGTAGTCCTTATAAAGTTGCTCACCTTCATTAGAAAGTTTAAATTCATTCTTTAAATTTCTGAGTGGGTAGAGTTGATCTTTTTTTATGAACTTATTCCCTTTAAAATAAATTGTTTCTGATTTATATTTTCTAAACATCGTAGAGTCTATTTGCCCCATTGATGAACTTACTGTATAAGTTGTTATTAAAATGATCAAAACAAGTCTCATAAATATTTTATTATAGTAAACTCATCTGGTTGAAGGAATCAAGGAGCCCAACTGAAAATCACCAGGAAGGTCGCATCAACCCACTACCTCATCAAACACCTTCACAAATGCTTTCATTTCATCCAGCGTACCAATACTAACCCGGCACCATTCTTTATCTTGAAAATCCCACACACGGATTTGGAAACCGCGCTTCAGGGTTTCGGCTAAAATGGTTTTTCCGTCTTTGGGTGCAGGAAACAATACGCAGTTGGTGCGAGATTGGCCATGAAACCAACCCTTCTTATCGAGATATTGCTGAAAGAAATTTAATGCTTCGTTGTTTTTAGTGCGTGTAAGTTTAGCAAATGTTGTATCGTTGAGTGAAGCTTTGGCTGCAGCCAACCCGGCCTGATTAATAACCGGCCCCATCTGGTATTGAGAAATTTTTTTTATTACATCAGGGGGCGCAATAGCATAACCCAATCGCAAACCTGCTAACCCATATACTTTCGAAAATGTACGCGATACCATTACGTTGTAGCCTTTGCGCACCAGTTCAACAGCCGAGCGTTGTTCTGCCGGCTCTAGAAACTCCAGGTAAGCTTCATCCGAAAACACCAAAGTTTTTTTACTCATTTCCTGGCAAAAGTCCAGATACTTCTGGCCTTCAATCACCGTACCCGTTGGGTTATTGGGATTGCATAAAAACATTAAGCGTGTATCGGATTTTACAGCTGCTGCAAGCGCATTCAAATCATGTTTATGGTAATCGTCCACATCAACTTTATCCCAACGCGCATGCAATTTTTCAGCATAGTCCATGAGCGAACGAAATGTGGGGAAAGCTGAAAGCACTGCACCACCTTCCAGCGCCATGGCCATACCTGCAAGGCACAACGTTTCTGAAGAACCATTTACAACCAGTATATGCTCGGGCGATACACCTTCTTTATCGGCCAACACTTTTTTAAACTCTTGTACCGGTTCAAAGGCATAGCGATTAAATTCATTCATACCATCTTGCAAAGCTTTCCGCGCCAACGCAGAAGGGCCGTATGGATTTTCATTCGAACCAAGGCGAGTAATCTTTCCATTCAACATCGGGGCAAAACTTCCCTCCGCATGACTGACAGGCGCAGCTAACAATTGGTTTGTCAATGCAGAAGAAATAGTAAGGCCGCCTGTAAGTGCCAATGTTGATTTTAGCCAGGCTCTGCGGTTGATGGGATTATTCATATCGGTATTGTTGAATTTATTATCCGTTTAATATTCATAGCCACGAGTTCATGAATAAGGCTAAAGATTTAACCTATTTGCAAATAGTAAGACTTACAAGAAGCTAGCCGAAAATACAATTATTTTATAAGGATTCTAATCCTCAAGTTCTTCGTACCCTACTCTTAGAATCGAGTAAGCCATTGCGCCCAAAGCGATGAGTATGATTGGAATTATAATCGTTGCACCCCAACTAAATTCAACCTTCCCCAACACCACCTTTACAATCCATACAATAAAGCCAACGAACCCTGCGACAACGCTTAGTGCAGTTCCCATACCGTAATAAATGGCCAATCCGCCATTTGCTCGCTTTTGTACTTTCTTACTCATATTACCATCTTGGTTTCTGGAAGAAAGTTACATAAGATTCACCATCCAACACAATCATGGGGTCGCCAGTTTTAGGATGATTTTGTTTCTGTAATTGATAGGAGCCCTGACCACGGGCTTGCGAGTTATAATAAATTCGATCGCCTTGCACCCACCACGTACCGCGGTCGCTGCCCTGCGATGATGTACCCGCATAGAACGAACTCGTGTTGGTATCCATCGAACGTTCCGAGGCATACTCAAATGTACCGTTGGCATTCAATACGATACATTCGCTTGAACTGGAGCCGCCCGTATTGGTGGAGTTCACATTTGTCCAGCACCATTTACCAACCAACTCTTGTGCAATTCGTCCGCCACCGGGTTGCGCCTGATTTTGTGCGGGTGCCTGCCCCACGTTGCCAGCACCTTTTGTATAGGTAAACTGTTGGCCGTTCGCACTCAACGTAAGTTGATTACCCTTAATATTATACGCCAGCATAGCATTACCTTGTGGTGTTTGTAAAATGATATGCCCCTGCGATACCTGGTATTGAAAGGTATTGCCGAGGTACACACACTGGCCGTTGCTTTTAAACTCAACTGATTCGCCATTTCCACTCCACACACCAATTACATCGGTTCCGCTTTGCGCTCCACCGGTTTGTGGCTGTTGATAGGTTTGCTGCGATTGGTTCTGAACAATTGGCTGTGTGTTTTGTGTTCCACCTCTTGTAAATACAATACTGCCATCCAGATCGCCACCAGAAAGTGTAAGGCTATTGCCCTGCAATAAATAAGTATAAACAGTAGTTTGGCCATCTTGCATAAGCGAGAGCTTATTGGCCTGTGTGCTGTATTTAATCATGGCACCATCAAACTCACCACTGCCATCGGCATTGAGGATGAGTGTCATCTGGTAACCAAACTGGTTGTTTTGCCAGATGCCGGCAAGCTTACCATTTTGTTGGGTTTTGGCCCCAATTTGCGCATTTACAACAACGGGAATTAAAAGAAGGATGTAGGCGATTGTTTTCATAGGCAATGTGAAAAGTAATTAAAGTTATACAAAAACAACTTGAAAAGCATCCGCAAAAAAAATCCGAACCCATATCATTACAGGGATTAATCTTCACCCCGCTCTCGTACCAATGACACCTTTTCTCACAGGCATGGGGAATAGGCAGCCATTTAAGAGTAAGACTAAATAATGCCCATCTTCCGCATCAGAAATGTGGCATTGGCCTTTTGCGCTACACCAGCTTGTAATGTGTAATCAAACGAAAGCTGGTCGTTTTCTATTTTCCCTTCGAAGCAGGCGGTGGCAATTTGAGCCGGGTACTCCTCTTGTAAAACACCCAACGCAATGTCGTGCGTGGCCAGTACTGTAAGAGCAGCTTTTTCTTTCAATCGCTTTAATAATTCGAGCGAACCCAATTGTTTATCTGTTGAGTTTGTTCCTTTCAGAATCTCATCCAAAAGAATAAACATAGGTGTGCCGGTTTCCAACTCTTGTACAATTGATTGCAGACGGTTTAACTCTGCAAAAAAGTAAGATTGATGTTCCTGCAACGAATCGGTAGTGCGCATACCGGTGCGCAATTTTAATAACGGTGTTTGCCAGCTCTTTGCACATACAGGCGAACCAATAAGTGCCAGTACAAAGTTTACACCCAGCGCCCGCAAAAATGTACTCTTCCCCGCCATGTTGGCTCCGGTTATCAAGTAAACACCTTGCGGATTACCAAGCTCAAAATTATTGTTTACACGAATGGCATCGGGAATCAGCACGTGACCAATGGCTTCGCCCTTCAAGATCATTTTATCGGTTACATCTGCAAACGCATAATGTGGGTAATTGTAATGCAACGTGGCCAACGAAATTAAACTATCCCATTCTGCCAGCGATGCTAACCAACCGGGTAAGTCATTTGCATTTTCCTCGCGCCACCTTTCAAGTTTACTAACCGTGTGAAAATCGTACAAGAATAAACCATTCCCTAATTGCATGGCCAGTGGGTTCATGCGCGATTCCAACGCATTTACCAATGCTGAAAATTCTTTTACTTTTTTAAATGCTGCTTCTGCCACAGCATGATGATGTTTCATTTTAGTGGATTCGAATTTCTCCCGACTGAGCAGTTCAAAGATTTTAGCATAGTTCTGCATGATCTTCCCTCCGGCAACGAGCACATCCTGCATGGTAGTTATTCGCTTTGCATAGAAGGCAGCCAATGCCAATTGAATAAACATCATTAAAAAGAACAACCCGAAATAGCTCAAGCTTACTATTACGAACACACCCACGCTTAAGGTAAGTGCCGGTAGCAACCATCGTACAATTGTATTTGTTTGATTACGATAAAAAATCGGTGTCTCTTTTAACCAATTGAGCAAGCCACGGGTATCATAGGCAGCATCGTTTATTTGTTTACCGGTTGCCCAAACTTGCTGGCGTAACTCAAGCTTCAAAGCCAATTCACGTACGGCTTGTTGGCGCTGTTGTAATTCTTCTTTATCGAAAGCAGGAAGTTTTAAATCGTGCGCAAGTCGTAACTCACCCGCATGGGTACCACACCGATTGAGGTATTGAAACACCGAGCCAGGCCCAAACAAATCCAGGTCGTGACTGAAGGCATGATGCACATCGGCAAATGCCTGGCCATCGGCAAATTCAATTGCTTCAAAACCAAGTGCCTTAGCTTCATATTGATTGAGCTTACTGAGATACGATAATTGCATTTTCAATTCGCGGGCTGCTGTTTGTTTCCGTACCAGCACAATAAATCCGGCCAACGGTAAAAGAACAGCATAATAAAAACCAGGATTTGATAACCCGAGATAGATAATCAACACGATTAACCCCATGAGTCCAACCCGCAACCATGCATACAGCCGGATTTGTTTTTCAATGATTTCGCTTTCTGTTTGAAATTGTTGTGCACGTTGCTCGTAAAATGCAATCGTAGGTATATTGTTTGCCATCACAACATTTTTTCAATTAACCGCATTACCTGCGAAAGGTACTTTTCATCTGTTGCATCAAAATCGTTCAGCTTATCGCTGTCCACATCCAGCACCAACGCTACTTCATTATTTTTAAATGCTGGCAAAACAATTTCAGATTTGGATGCCGAACTGCAGGCAATATGGCCGGGGAATGCATCCACATCGGGAACAATTATTACCTGTTTCTCTTTCCAACTTGTTCCACAAACCCCTTTTCCAAATCCAATGCGGGTGCAGGCAATAGGCCCTTGGAACGGGCCCAATACCAATTCCGGTTTACCTGATTCATTTTTTACAAGGTAAAATCCCACCCAGAAAAAGTTTAAGGTTTGTTTAAGGGCAGCTGCAATATTAGCGAGGTTGGCTATAAGATCGGATTCGCCCGATGTTAGCGCTTCCAGTTGTGGAATTAAGGTTTTATAGCGCGAAGTTTTATCCAGTTCAGTCGCTATCAACAGGTTTTCGGCCATGGATCAATTAATTTGATCACAAAAGTAGCCTACTCAAGCCTGGTAAAAAAGCAGCATGATAATGATTGCAATTATCACCCCAATTATTTGAATGAGTCCTTTACGCATAACGGGTTGAAGCACGTATGGAACTTTTGCCAAACAAAAGGATGGCTTAATTACCTTAACTTTGGGGTTATGGCGCGTTACCTTAAACTTATTATTATCCTGTTGATTACCGCTACCATGGCCGCCTTCGTGTTGTTTGTGATTATTCCTGAACGCCTGGCGCGAAGTGGTTATGAAGCTGCTAAAACGCTGGGTGAAGATTTTCGAAGGGCTTTCCAGTTTACCCCCGAAGTACTTGTTGAAAATACGGTAGTACTCAATCAACAAACTTCTGTTATGGAGTTGGTCGTGCTATCTCAAAATTTTCAGCACAATTATGCACACACCAATACGTGGCTGGGAAGCACTAAAAAAATCAACATCAGCGGAAGTTTTGTTGCAAAAGTTGGATTTGATCTGAATGAGAAATTCTCAATTACCCTACGAGATAAAACAGCAACCGTGTTTTTGCCTGAGCCGCAATTGCTTTCCATCGAATCGCAGCCGGATATTACTTATCGCGATGAAAACGGCTTGTGGAATTGGGTAAGAACCGAAGATCGCACTGCTGCTACCAATGCTTTTATTAAAGATGCAAAAGCTTATGCCGCACAAGCTGATTTTATAAAAGATACCCACTTACGTGCGGAAGAACAAATCAGAAAGGTATTAGCACCACATGTGGATGAAGTGGTGTTTGAGTATGGGTTTGTTGTGCATCCGCCTCGGTAATTGAGTTTAGTAAGCGACCAGCAACCGATAAAGTTCAAACTAATATCGAGTTACTTCTTCGGAATTATATTTTATCAATTTTTATCTGACTAAAAATATTTTTAATACTGGTGGTTATTTCGCCACAATCATCATTGGTAAATGACCAGTCGTCAAAAATTTTTAATGTAATTTCATATTACATGCTACATTAGCTTAAATCCATCTGGCATGAAACGAATTTTGACACTCATCCTGGCATTTTATTGCTTTCACTCGCTTGCTCAACCCATCGCACAACAAGACTACCAGCGCGCAGTTGGTTTTATGTGGGATAACCTGAACAATAAAAAAGTCTTTAACCTGCACATAGTACCCAACTGGTTTACTGATAGCACCGGCTTCTGGTTTACTCACTATTCACCGGAAGGTAAAACATATTACCAGGTTACGTTCAAGCCGCTGCAAAAATCGGTGTTGTTTAATCACGAATTGGTTGCAGAAAAATTAAAATCACAACTCAATACACCCTTCGATTCTAAAAACCTGGACATTGCAGCCATCACGTATCTAAAACCTGGACAAATTTCATTTACAGCTAAAGGCAAAAAGTTTATCTGGAACTCAACCCAAAACGTGCTGAGCCTTGATGACACCCAAGAACCGCCACGCAATTGGTTGGAATCCAAATCGCCCGATGGGAAGTGGATTGCCTACACCGAAAATTACAACCTGTATATCCGCTCTGCCGAAACCGGTACAGTTAAGCAATTGAGTACACGCGGTACCAAAAATTATGAGTACGCAAGCTACTACGGCTGGAGTGATATAATAGAAGGTGAAAACAGCGAGCGCCCAAAACGTTTCAGTATCAACTGGTCGCCCGACAGTAGATGGATTCAAACTTCCGTGTGCGATTTGCGACACGCTCAAAAAATGTATTTGCTCGATTGGAGTGTGGACACATTATATCGTGCCCGACTACTCTCCTACTATCGCGGTTCACCAGGCGATACAACGGTGGTACATCTGGAGCCTGTTGTTTTCAACATCGAAACCGGAAAGGAATTTCGGTTGCCCTTGCCACGCATTGCACACGAAAACGGATATTCATTTCAATGGTCGGATGTAGCTAGCGGTGTAGGTTATGCCAGCTATCGCGAGCGCGGATTTCAAAAAGGGCATCTTATCAAAGTTGATCTGAACACCAATCAACATACAACACTGTTCACGGATGCAAGTGCAACTAATATTGATGGCTTTGATTATTGGCTTTATGAAAAAGCAGGTTGGGCTTTTGTTTCGTCCGAACGCAGTGGTTGGAAACAAGTGTATTCCATCAACCTGAAAACGCTGGAACTAAAACCTGTAACACAAGGAAATTATTTTGTAGCCGATGTTCATCACTTCGACTCCAAAACCAACACGCTTTATTTTTCGGCATTGGGTAGAGAAACAGGTAATCCGTATCAACCTTATCTGTATAGTATTTCGCTTAGCGGAAAAAATCTTAAACTACTCACACCTGAACCGGCCACCCACACATTGGCATTTGCACCCAATAATAATTTTATAGTCGATAATTATTCAACACCCGCAAACCCCACCGTAACGGTATTGCGCGATGTAAAAACGGGTAAGATAGTTTTAGAACTCTCAAAGGCCGATGTAACCGGCCTACAAGCCATGGGCTACCAAGCGCCAGAACCATTCACTGCAATTGGTAAAGATGGTGTTACTCCTATTTATGGGTTACTCTGGAAGCCAACCAATTTTGATGCAACAAAAAAGTATCCTGTTATCGACCACAGTTATACTGGGCCACATGGTAACATTGTACCCACTACGTATGTGCGCACCATCAACATTAACAACCAGGCACTTGCAGAACTTGGTTTTATTGTAATGATGGTAGATGGCCTGGGTACGGCCAATCGCTCGAAAGCATTTCATGATTACTCGTACAAAAAAATGGGTTACAATCTGCAAGACCACGTAAATGCCTTGCAACAACTTGCCAAAACCAAACCGTGGCTGGACATCTCACGCGTGGGTATCTTCGGTCACTCGGCTGGTGGGTATGATGCCGGTCATGCGTTATTGCAGTATCCTGATTTTTATAAAGTAGGTGTAGCCAGCTCGGCCGATCATGATTTTAGAATGGAGAAAGCCTGGTGGCCCGAAATGTATATGGGTTGGCCGGTGGATACCGCTTATCATAATCAATCGAGCATTACCATGGCTAAAAATCTAAAAGGAAAATTACTAATTACGCATGGCGGTATTGATGAGAATGTAAATCCTTCGGCTACTTTTAAACTTGCCGAGATGTTGCAACGGGCCGATAAACAATTTGACCTGATGATTTTTCCCAGCCAACGCCACGGGTACGTGGGCGACCATCAGCGCTACTTCACCAAACTACGGTGGAATTATTTTGTGAAACACCTGCGGGGTGCTGAACCGGTGTGGGAGTTTGCTTGGAGGTGATTTCTTTTGAAAGAAGCCAGCCTGGCTACATAGTTAATCACAGCTAATTCTTGGACTTCTCCTTTGTTATGAGCGAGCTGACAACAGCGGAATATCCAATTTGAATCTGAACAAAAGGATTATTGCCTCCATTCATCTCTTGAAAGTAGTTGGTTCTAAAAAATATGCGACTTGAATGATTATTTACCGGATTCCAATAAGCAGTAACTCCAAGCCTCAAAATCGGCTGTAACATTGATAACTCATCCGTTAATCCACTAAATTTTTGCCATAGTACTCTACCATTGAAGTCCAAACCAAAATTGTTGAGTTCCTTAAATTCAAACAGGGTTTCCAAAAAAAGGAATTGACTGCTAACCAATGTTGTGTCCTGCATATTCTTTAAACGCACCAAATGCAAACCTGCACCACCATTAAGAGAGGCCCAACTTCGTGATTTGGTTTGCAGCCATGATCCTATAAGATTAAGTCCTATTTCAGCACTTACAGTATTACGTTGTATCGCTTTTAATCGCGTAAAAGAACTATCCAGCTCTGTAAATTGAAATTTGGAATCGAGCTTTGATGCTTGTAATAGAAAATACCCATATCGGAAAGGAGTTGTACTTCGTTTAAACCAATTTTTATTATTAATAAAAATCCTTGAGCTACCTTCAATTTGGGCCAAACCATTGGGCTCACTTCCAAGTGCAGCAAACATATCTGTGAATATGCGTAAATCCACAACTTGGTTTATTCCAGCACCTCGGGTCAGAATTTTTTTGTCTCCCTGCTTATAAAAAGTAAATGTTACATTATCAGGCACAGCAACTCCTTTTCTTACAATATTTAGAAAATCGCACGTATGCACATATCTATACTCAGGCTTCACCTGATGAATCTTACTTTTGGGATCTGGAACAAGGTACCTACTGGTTAACCAACTGCAAGTATTATTGAAGCGAGTTATGGCGATAGGAGCCCAGTAATTTGTAAACACGCGATTATCATTATCTATCACCTGAATATCCAGAATTAACCCATCGCGAATATCAAATACAATTTCCCTAATATGTATTGTATCCGTTACCTCTTGATCATTGTTATAAACAAGAATTTCAGTAGTTTTCTTCAAACAAACAATTGCTGCAGTATCCTTTTCATTTTCATGACTTTTAATCGTCTTTGACAGACTGTCTATAGTCTTTCTCAGTTCAGTTATTTGTGTTGAAATAGAAACACTATCAGAATTTGATTGTGAAAAAGTAGAATAGGATGAAATTAACATTACGACTATTAAAAAAGCCTTATTTTGGTTTTTTCGACTATTTAATTTAGAATTTTTTGCTTTCATTTTGATTCTGTTATAAAATTCATTTCTAATTATTCCTCCGATTGATTGTCGTCTTTAGGGGCTGATCGCTTGGTACTTTCCTCCTCCCCAAACTTTTGAAACACCTTCGAGCCAAAGGCAAGACCCAGAATATAAATCCAGGTTTGGTCAATATTAAAATCTTTGAAGGTACCTGCGTTCCATCCAATTTTTAAATGGATAACAGAAAACACCATTACTACAGCAAAGACTACTACCCGCATGGTGCTGATTTCGCCCTTAGCCTCCTGTAACAAAGAAGGAAAATGGAAGACCATACCGATTAGAATCAGAAAAAAGGAAGCAGCCGGAAGCGCACCCTCGTCAAGCCCGGAATAATCGGTGAAGCTAAGGATGGCGGCTGTCATAAAACCAATGGCTCCGAGCAGGATTAAACCACGGCCAAATTTTTCAGCGAGTGTTGTCATAGAGAGTGGGGTTATTGGGGTTGTATTTTTTCAACTTTAGTAAGAGAGATTACAGGATGTAGTTCTACATTATTGGGCGCACGACCGGTTTGGCCGTGTGGTTTATCTTTAAAAAATACGCCCGTGATGTCAAAGCGATATTTATCGTACGTATCCTGATAGCGTACAAATGTTTTGCGTGCCGTGGCAATGCGTTTTGCAAAACGAGAGTCTTTGGTAATCTCGCAATCTATGTCAGGTATTTCAGCGATTAATGTGTTCTTATTACCATCTTCAATTACCAAGTGTATGTCGTTATCATTTTCCAGAATGGCATGGGTGATGAAGATATTTTTAATAGTGTAGATAAATCGTTCGGAGTAGGACCTGGCATTGCCTTTTGGAATAGTATCCGTTCGATACGCAATGAGTTCTTCCAGCGTAATCACCCGTGCTTTTTGTACAATTTCTTCTGCGGCTTCATCGCTGGCTACTTTCACATCCCACCGTTGCGAGCCGCGGCATTTATCATCGCGATCCCGATCGATGAGGCCTGCGCCTGCTCCACCAAATACGAGGAAGTAAGTTACTGCCCCGATGGTAATTTTTTTTGCTTTTGTGGTTGGCATATATCTTTCGTTAACATGTTTGTTCTTCTTCGAATTTTCGGATAGACAGCATTAACACTAATCAGGTTTTATTAAGGTGGGTTTAGATTTTACAAAATCAGTTAAGTGATGATTGGCTTTATTAATTTTTTCGATAGCCATTCTCCTCGTTTGAAGAGAAGATGTATCGGACTTTATGGTAGCCAGTTGCTCTGCAATAACATTCCTTACAGTTTGAATACTGTCGGCTTTAGGAGCCTCATCGGTGGTATAGCTTCTTGCTATCGAATCGAGAACATTAACATATGTCTCTACTTGTCTGGTTTGATTCTGATTTAAGTTCGCACTGGAAACGGTATCAATAAACTTATCAAACGCATTCACCGTTTGAGTGATTTGCAATTCTTTTGTAGTCAATGCAAGTTCCTGCTTGAGGCTTCCGTTTTTGCTGATAGAGGGCAAGCTGATAATACCCACTACAATAACACTGACAAGATTTATCCCCATAAAATACCGGATGGTAGATAAGATGCCTGCCCGTGGTTCACCTGCTCTTGCCTGTTCTTTGGAGATTAAAAGAAAGGCAAGAAGAATTAAAAGAAATCCAAAGCCTGAAATTCCTATGCTGAGGATTTGTACAAAGTCGAGATTTTTTAATATTTCCATCTGCTTGGTTGATCATGTTTAAATATTCCTCCTCAAAAACTCCACTGCATTCTCCCCTATTACTTGCTTTACTAATTGTTGTAAATCCGTTGGCGAAATTTCCACACCGGCATGCACGGCCATGCGGGGCAACCATTCTACCAAACCACCAAATAGAAATTTGAAAGCTCCGGCATGGGTAGTGTAGTTGATGGGGTCAATCAGTCCATCGAAGTCGGAGCCAATGGCAATTTGTTTCCAAACGCGGTTGCCTACTATGGGTTGGCCTACTTTTACAATATGTAAAATATGATTGCACAAGTGCCGCAGGTGCCAGGCTTTTACTTCTTCAGGGTCGTCATAGTCTTCTACACGCAACTGGTGCATGCGCGGTTCGGCTATTGGTGTAAAGTCTGTGTCTTTAAATTCATCGGGGCTTACTAATTCTTTGGCGGGCGTACCACAACCGAGTATGCGTTGATCGAGCGATAAGCCGATTAATCCATTGGATAAAAGAATTTCTACAATGTCTTCATCGTATAAATTAATACTCCACGGATTGAAGTACGTATCCAACACCCCGGGTTGGCGGAAGTACGTTACTTCGTAACATGCTTCTTTAGTATCATACTTGTATTTACACACCGGCTTGTGTTGCCACGAGCAGCCGGTAAGGCCCATGTGCGAAGCCATGATGGGTGCATCGGGAAACTCAGTTGCACGCAGGGCATAAAACTGCTGGCGCGTAAGCACACTCATGTGTTTTACATCGATGAGGATGCGTTTGCCATTAGTGGTGCTGAGTGCTTCGCGGATAAAGCGTTTGCCGAGATTGCTCAGGCCGCGGCCTTGTGGATTGAAGGCATTGCTCTTGAGCATTTTCATTCCAAAGGCATGGGTACAAAATTCAGAGTGCGACAGGTGTGTAATGGTGATGTACACCAACCGCACACTTTGGGGTAGTTTAAAATAAAGTAGCCGATCGATTACTTTTTGCGTTTGTCCGAAGTGTTGGCCATTGTCGTAAAAGTTATGGCCACCTTCAGCACACAACATAATTTGTAAGTGCGGACTGTTGGCATTGAACTGGTTGCCAGCGCGGAGCAATGTAAATTGTTTATCGGGTGAGATGTTGGCCGAGCTCAACAAATGATTCATATCGGCCTGCATCAATTCGAAGTAGCCGTATTCTTCGCGCTCAATCTTTTGCAGAAATCTTTTTTTGGCGTTGTAGGAAAGTCCGGCTGCGAGTTGAATGAGTTTGGCTTTGGCAAATACATTTTCCAATGCATACAACGGAACCACGGCAAGTTTTACCTGTCCGTTCACCAACTGACTTAAACTGGATTGTGAATCGAGAATTTTAAAGTCGAGATCATAATTCAGATTGGTCCAGCAGTTTTTGCGCTCGGCCTGGTGTTCGCTACCAATAAAGGTTTTGAACTGCGGGTGGCAATGTATATCTACATACATAACTAGCGGGCTTTACCGGTTAAGCGGAAGATATTTTTATGCTGCAGGTATTCGCGCCCTTTAATGTGTTCGGTATGAATGCCGGAGAATACCTGCCGGATGTCGTGCGCTACGGTTTCGCTGTTTTTATAATACCAGTGGTTAAAGAGTTTTTCTTTTGTGCCTTGCGAATCTTTTATTTCGGAAGCCTCCACTACGTTTACATTCATGCGTAGCTCCAGCGGACGTGTGGGGCCAGTTAGTCCGAGGCGATTAGTTTTATTTTTTGTTTTGTCGGAAATCTTTAGCGCATCGTCACTTTTATGAAAGTAGATGTGCACGCGGTCGCAGAAATCGGTGATGTGGTATAAGGCTTTGCCGGGTTCTAGGGCATCGTTATCAATATCGGCTGCAGCCAATACCACTTGTTTAAAAATAGGCGCTGCCGGAATGCGTGAGTTCAGAATTTCTTTTACCATGCGTTCGAACACCTGGTTGCCCATAGAGTGACAGAGTACGTGGATATTATTTTCGCAGTGTTCGTCTTGTACAAACTCGCTGAAAAATTTGATCAGCTTGTAATATCCACGCGCCAGCGCAATACCGGCATAGCCCGCATCGGCCTGATCTTTCCGGTACTCGGTAATCATATTATTGGAAGGCCACGAGAAGGCGACAATACGCGCAATGGGGTTGGATCGGTTCTTAACAAAGATCTTATCCAGATCGATCAGGTTTTCGATCAGGCATTGATAGCCGCAATTAAATCCGTGAATGAAGAATAGTGTGTCGTTGTTTTTCTTACCTGCGGACATGTCATCGTATAGCGACTTAAACCATTGAGCTGAGCCGGGCAGGTTTTTTTCTGTTTCAACATTTTCGTAGTTGAGTTCTGCGAATTTGTTGTTGTGTACCGGCACATCGGGGATTAACTCTACTTTGGCTTTGGGTTTACCATCGCGGCCTTTTACAATTTCGGCTGTGCCGAAGCGCAGGTTGTAGGTAGTAGCAGCCTGATTGCTTTCGTCAATTTGTTCGCGCCCATTCTTTACGCGCACGGGTCGGTTGGTAATGATGTAATGCTTAGTCATGGCAAATGGATTTACGGAAGAAAAAACACCGGCAGGATTTTGACACAGTAAGCCCCCGCACATTGCATTCGTGCTTGCCCGCTCAATCAGGTAAGGAAGTTGTGTGTTTGTTAGGTCAAATCCGAATGCAAACTTGCAGAAGTTAATTCTGGTTTAGAATCCGGCTGGCAATTGCAAGAACTTGGTAAGCATAAACAGGTTGGCGCACGCGCCAAAAACCAACGGTATAAATCAGGTAAGCTATCATGTTAATAATCGTGTGTGCATACCACACACCGGGCAGGCAGCTATCGAAAACACTCATAAGCGTTGCAAGTGTTTACCCACTACTGTCAATAGCAAAGTGCTTGATCAGACATATCAAACCCGAAGCTACTTGAAAATTATGCCTTCCGGATGCGCAGTTGCCAAAGGCCCATTGAATAGAAACAATAGGTAATAATGTTGAAAACGTTGTTGAGAACCCAAATACGCTGCGAAAGCAGGGTGTTAAGCAAACCCATGATGAAGAAGGTACAAAAGCAGTAGAAGAACATGCCCAGTAGTATCCAGAAAATTGCATGCGAAACCGGCTCTTCACGTTCAACTATTTCTAAAATGGTAAATCCAGCCAAAAAAGAAACGCTGATACTATAGAATGGATCGAAAAGTTGGCCTGGCGACTCCTTTAAAAAACCAAAACGTACAATTAATAAAGTAAGCCATAGTACTGGTGTTATCCAGAATAAAACAGCACTCAACCTAACAAGAATTTTATGTTTGGCATTTTTCCAAATCAACCAAAAAAACATGCCGGCCTCAACAAGCGAATAAATGGTAATAATGGTGGTGAGGTGATTGCTGTATGCTGTACGGTGTATTACAAACATGGACACATCTGTGATGAACCCAACCACCAGAAAACCAATGAATAGGCGCAAATTAAAATCGGCAGTTTTATAATGGAGCAATCCAATACCCAGCGGAACAACAATACCCCAAACTGAAAACTGTTGAACAATAGTTGTAATCCGGGGTAACTCAAACATGAAAGGTTTTTATAATATTGGTGGCGGAGGAAACGACTTCTGCAAAATAGTACCTTCATCGCGCGTTGCCAAAATTATATTTTCACCGGCTTCATTAGCACCTATTAAAATTATACGAATAGCATTTGGTTTGTAGCTGGTGTCATATCCAAAGTAATATCGAACTGTTATCGGTTTATGACTTAAAAATGCCGTCATATCATCATTGGATTTACTGTCGAAGAAGCCTTGTGGATATTTACAGTTGTCTAGATCACAGTTCCCGACAGAGTCAACTAAATCCTTAAAGTTTTGAATAAATAGTTTCGCTTCATCTACTTTCAATGTTCCTCCAGTAGGTTGAACAGGTTTTGTTTGGGTAATTAAGAATTCCTTAACTTCATCCAGACTGGTTCCACCACCGGTGTATAGGAAAGTTTCAGGAACACGCAGTTCATCAACCGGCACCTTAGGCACATTGGTTGTGTCATACTTTGCAACATGTTCCATCCCCAGAAAAAAAGCAGGATAGCTGCTTGCATCGCTTACACAATACCAAAATAGTACCCCTTGCCTGTCAGCAGGTGTTTCAAATACCTTTACATCAAACGAACCTCCTATTGCCTGAGAGACGGCTATCTTGCCAAACTGGTCGTGAACCAAGAAGTTAGAAATGTATTGAGCCGCTTCATCCAGCGAAATTCTTTGAATCCTTGCCTTTGAGGTTGCAACCTTCTCATCCTTGCGAGGTGAACACGAGGTAATCATTAAAACCATCAATACGATCAATATTACATTAACTTTCATAGCTGTTGAATTTTATATTTAACATGAAAATCGAAAGGTGCCTAAATCTTTTTTTGCCTTTGGTATTGCCCGCGTAAGCTGAAACTGCGCTTCCTTAGGTGCCGAAATCGTTATAGAAAATGTTTGCCCTACGTCTCCTTTTACAAACCAATGTATAATATATTCGTGGCCTGGTTCCAGATCAACGGTTACCGCATCGCTGTTTTGCATAATCAGTTGGTTATCGAGGTAAACCAATAATGAACCATTTGCAATAAAGGCAGAGGCTACAAGTTTGGTCATTTTGGTACTAAAGGATTAATCTGTTGTTAGGTACATCCCTAAAAAACAATAGCCAAACATTAAACAGAATTCGGTGGTTTTGATTTAGTAAGTGGTCATTCAACAGCAGCACGCGGTTATTTTAATAATTTCAAAAATTCGTCTTTGCGCCTGCGCGATACACCTACCAGGCTGCCGTCTGTCATTTTTACAATTCCTCCTTCACCTTTTATATATTCTTTGATATAATCAAGGTTTATCAGGTGCGAGTTGTGAACGCGGAAAAAGCGATAATCGCCCAGCATCTGTTCACACTCTTTTAATGTGCGCGACACAATAATTTTCTGTTTGTCCAACGTGTAAAAGGTTGTATAGGTATTGTCCGATTCGCAGCGCACAATATCTTTTATGGATATAAATAAAAAGCCGGTAAGTGTAGGTAACGCAATGCGGGCCTGGGTTGGGCGCTGTAGGTTAGCCAATAAGTAGGTTAGGTTTTGTGTGCTTTCGCGGATGTGTTTTCGTTGCCGGAATTTATCCAATGCAACGGCAAGTTCTGATTCAGTAACGGGTTTCAAAAGGTAATCCACTGCGGCCAACCGAAAAGCTTTGATGGCAAACTCTTCAAATGAAGTGATGAATATTATTTCAAACGGTATGGGGTTAAATGTGCTCCATAATTCGAACGAAGTATGGGGAGGTAACAACACATCGCTCAGCACCAGGTCGGGTTTAAGTTGGTGCAATAACACCCGTGCGGTTTCAATATCAGTTGCATCTCCAACTACTTCCATATCGGCCACAGCCTGCAAACAAGTACGCAAGGTATTCAGTGCATGCACATCGTCTTCCAGTATGAATACCCGGTGCATCATAACTACATAAGCGGAATAGTTAATGTTACCACTTTTCCTTTAATGCCATCGGTACGATCGGCAATTGTAAAACTGGCCTGTGTTTGATGCAGATTATTTATCAGGCTAAAGCGTTCGCGCATCAATAAAGTCCCCATCGAAGATTTTTTTACAGCCCCCGACAAATCGGTGGATACATGCGCAAACTCTTTACCCTTACCCTGGTCTTTAATAATACATTGAATATGGCGATTGGGTGCGGCCAAAAAATGCAGTTCAATAAGGCCACCACCACCCAGCCCGTGCCAAATGGCATTTTCAACAAAAGGTTGAATCATCATGGGTGGAATTTCCAGGCCCGCTCCATCCAACTCGGGCGCAATGTGTATCTGATACGTTAGTTCGTAATTCATGCGCAATTGTTCCATTTCTATATAGATACGATTGGCCGCAATTTCTTCGGCCAGCGATACGCTACGCAGGGCCGAACTTTCAAGCACGTGCCTGATTAGCCGCGAAAATTTTATAAGGTACTCACCCGCTTTGGGGCCATCGTTTGTAAACATATAGTGGTGTATGGAATTAAGGCAATTGAAAATAAAGTGCGGATTGATTTGTGCCCTCAAAGCCCTTAACTCACCTTCCGCCAAACTTAATTTCAACTCAGTTTCCTTATGCCTGAAATAGGCCTCGCGCCTGGCCCGGTAAAACACGAACACCACAAACGAGAAGGCAACTACTACCGGAATAAGCGCCAGCAAAACGGTTCGCTGAATCAAATCATGCTCATGCGATGTTAATTGTACTAACACCGCTTGAACCTTAGCCATGCCAACCGGACCCAGTATTCCTTCCATAGACCTTGAAAAGGTAGGAAAGAATTTTAGTTGAAAAGGCTGGCATGCAAGATTGAAGTAGGTTTAGTAATTAAACTTATATGTTAGCAGTGTTATCGTGTAGTGAGCCGATAGACTTCTGCAAATTTTCCTTATACTTATATAATTATAATAAGCGCTGTTGTAGCTACTGAGGCAGGTTACAATACCTTTACCCCCATGACACTCCACGTTTGGGGCCCAGCAACCCCGTCAATTAGTATTTTGCTTTTTTTCTGGAAGTCTTTGAGTGCCTGGTTGGTGTCGGTACCAAATACACCATCTTCGCTTAACATGGGGTGTGCTCCATGCTTATTAAGTGCCCGTTGTAATGCTACTACGGCCGGTCCGCAATCGCCTTTACGTAAAAAAGTACCATTTATAATCCGCTTGTTTACTGTTTTGGGCCGTACCAGTTCAGCTTCCAATACACCTGTTAAAATAGGTGTTACTATGCCCGTAACCACCAGTCCCTTTTTGCTTTGAAATTCTTTAACCGTACGTTCGGTTTTAAATCCAAAGTCGCCATCAACGGTAATTGTGTAACCTAAATCGTAAAACAGTTTTTGAACCCGAACAACATCAGCACCTTTGCTGCCCCTTTTAAGAACTAGTACGGGCGACTGCGGCTGAAACAAATCGTTGCTGAACACACCTGGGTTTACAAAAGCTTTTACATTGGCTGCATGGCGCGTACGCAACATTACACGGCCACCATTGCTATC
The DNA here is from genome assembly GCA_019638355.1 of Cyclobacteriaceae bacterium. Lineage (GTDB taxonomy): Bacteria > Bacteroidota > Bacteroidia > Cytophagales > Cyclobacteriaceae > ELB16-189. Next base: position 852,733 of record JAHBTY010000001.1, on the reverse strand, counting down.
ATTATTTAAAGCAGTGTTGCCTTCCCAACATTGAAACGTTTTACCCGAATCAACCCACTTTACAAAAATACCGGTATGATCGCACACACCATCGCCATTCCAATCAAACACAACTATATCGGCTGGTTGTGGCGCTTCCGTAAGGCAGTTATGAACCTTCCAATAATTAAAAGCCGATGGACAATATTGAAAACCCCGGGCCGTGTCAATATGCCCCAGCGGATGCCCGGCTTTATCGAAAACCCAACTAACAAAAATAGCGCACCAGGGTACTCCATTTAATCCATACCAGGTTCCGTATTTGGTTTTGTTTGAGTTAGCAGGATTTTCGCAGGTTCCGTTTTCAGCTTCGGCAACATCAAGAACAGTTTGGCGCGACATTACGTGGAAAGGATTTTAATAATACTTTTTGAATATTTTAACCTAATTGCGAAGGGCTTTGGAAGAATCAATAAAGTTATTCGCAGTTTCTTCCAGCAAATGAAGTTGTGCCAGATCTATACCCTCATCGGTTACAAGGTTTCTTAATAATTCCAAACGCTGCAGCCGTAAAAATGATTGCGAGGCGAGGCGGGCGTTTTCTTCGCGCGCTAAAACCGCCAATTTAAAATACAGTTCTTCGCTTAAAATTTCGGCATGTTCATCCGATGCCGGCACCCGGCCCTCGGCTAAATCGCGACAGGTCTCTTTTATAACATAACCAATATGCTCCAACAGGTTAGCCAGGCGTACACGTTCATAAGTTGTTGTGCGCTGCATACCATGCACCATATCTTTTACCTCGTTACCAATACGCCAGATGTCCATTACGGCACTCATACCTGCAACATTTTAGCGCTTGCCGAAAAATGTCCTGCTGCCTCGTCCAGCAAAACCAGATCCCGCGGATCGATAGCCCCGGAAGTAAACTCGCGGTGTAACGGTTCTACCCGGTGTACGTGTTTTAATCTGTCTGCCAGCGCCTGGGCATGGTTAGGGCCAAGTGCCAATTCAATTTGGAAAAACAACTTACCACTTAGCTCTTCCAGCCGTTCGCAATTGCCTATAGGAAAAACCCCCATGTTTAGCCGATCAAACGTATCTTTTGTAACCTCGCTAACTTCATTCAACGTTACGGCAAGGGTACACCGGTCGGCCTTGGGTTGCCGCTTTAACAGATTTATAAAGTAAAATATTTCCCGACTTACCCTCAGTATATCAATTATGAGAGCCATCGAAACCCTTCTGTAAGTAAGATTGTCGGCTGCGGCTGTAGGTTGAGGGTAAACTGAATGCATGGGTGTAAGTTCGCCTATGCGGGCAATCTGTGTCAACGGGGAAAACCACGTTTTTCATACGGGGAAAACCACGTATTTTTTTGGGGGTTTTCCCCGTACAATTTGGTGTAAAACCCCCGAATACCGGTATTTTGATATAATTCAGTTATTTAAGGGCAATCCGGATTAAGCATCAGGCATATTAAAATCACCTGCTACCGTTTGCAGCTTTAATCAGGACAAACAGGGGCCTTATCTCCCAGTTGCAAATCGAACCCGGTTAAAATCAAAAAAAGTAATATTTACTTACTTGCAATACTGCTTTTGAAGGGCTTGCCTTATTTTTAAGCATTATCAAAACTGGCCTTGGTGGTCCCTTGGTAATATCTATTCCTGTTTTCTGTTATGAATATTTCGATTGGGTTGGTTGACGATCATGTGTTGTTCAGTAAGTCATTGGCTACGTTGCTTCAGGGAGTTAATGGATTTAATGTAGTGGTTGATGCGCGCCATGGTGCGGATTTGATGGATAAACTAAGCACGTTACCGGTATTACCCGATGTTATTCTGGTTGATGTTGAAATGCCAATCATGAATGGGCAGGAAACGGCCCGTACCGTAAAAAAAGTTTACCCCTCCATAAAGTTAATTGCACTATCCATGAACGATAGCGACAGCAGTGTGTTAAGCATGATCCGCGCAGGCTGTTGCTCATACCTGCTAAAAGACACCACACCACATGTTTTGGAAGAAGCCATTCGTGAAGTATATGTGAATAGCTATTACAACTCCGAAATTCATCTAAACTCATTGGGTAAGTTGTTGGTTGCCTACCAAAGCGGGCAACTGGAAGCAGAAATAAATGAGATGGAAATGGAATTTTTGAAGTTAGCCAGCAATGAAATGTCCTATAAAGATATTGCCGATGTTATGAACGTAAGCGAACGCACCGCAGATGGTTACCGGGCCAGTCTATTTGAAAAACTAAAGGTACAATCGCGCACGGGTATGATATTGGAAGCACTTCGAAAAGGTTTGATAAAACTATAATACCTTCCGGATTTTGCATAGTGGGTTTCATTGTGCTTCAAACTTGTATCTTTGCAGCCCTTATTTAGTTTTATGAAGGTACAAGACCTTGAGTTTAAAAAGTTTATCACGGCTCCGGCCATTTCCGAAAAGGTTAAAACACTGGCTAACCAACTTAACCACGATTATAAAGATAAGACCCCCATATTTTTACCCATCCTGAATGGATCGTTCATGTTCGCATCCGATCTATTGAAGGAAGTGAAAGTACCCTGTCGCGTTTCGTTTGTTAAAACATCATCTTATACAGGCACTTCCAGTACCGGTCAGCTTAAAACACTTATCGGGCACGATGAGAGTTTATTTAACCAGCATATTATTATCATAGAAGATATTGTGGATACGGGCCTTACTCTTGAAAAAATTATTGAAGAGTTGCGTGGCCTCGGTGCCAAATCGGTGGAAGCTGTAACCTTACTCCGCAAAAAGACCGCCCGCGAAAAAAAAGTGGACGTAAAGTATGTTGGGTTTGAGTTGGATAATGAGTTTGTATTGGGTTATGGTATGGATTATGATGGCCTGGGTCGCAATATTAAAGATTTGTATAAACAGGCTCAAAAATCCACAGATCTACCATCCAAAAATTAGGTTAGCGAATTGAAGCAAGGGTACTTATCTTGCCATCCCCAACATCATAAACATATACCTGCATGATTAATGTTATTCTCTTTGGCCCACCCGGGGCAGGCAAAGGCACGCAAAGTGAAAAATTGATTCAGAAGTATGGTTTTGTGCACATCAGCACGGGCGATTTATTTCGCTGGCATACTAAAAATGATACTCCGCTTGGCAAACGTGTAAAAGAAATTATGAATAGTGGTGCATTGGTACCCGATGAAATTACCATTGCTATGTTGAAAGAGGAACTGGATAAAAATCCACAGGCAAACGGTTTTTTGTTTGATGGCTTTCCACGCACTGTACCGCAGGCAGAAGCATTAGATGCTTTCATGAAGTCGAATCGTTCGGCTATTCATCATATCATTGCATTGGATGTAAACGAGGCCGAAGTGCGCAGCCGCATTGCCAAACGCAGAAGCATTGAAAACCGGGTGGACGATGAAGAAGAAAAACTGAATAAACGTATTACAGAATACTTTACCAAAACCATTCATGTATTACCCCATTACGAAAAACAAGGCCGCCTGAAAACGGTACACGGTATTGGTGAAATAGATACTATCTTCAAAAATATTTGTGCTATTATCGATAAAAAGTAATTAGCTGTTTCCAGTTGCCTGTTACCGGTAACTGGAAACCGGCAACGGTTATGTCATCTCCCAACTTCATCGATTATGTAAAGTTCAATGCCCGCTCTGGCAATGGCGGTGCCGGTTGTTTACATTTTCACAGAGAAAAATTTATAGAAAAAGGTGGCCCTGATGGTGGCGATGGCGGTCGCGGAGGCCATATCATTTTACGTGGAAATGCACAACTGTGGACGTTGCTGCACCTGAAATACCGCAAGCATATACATGCCGAAAATGGTAAACCAGGCGAAGGTCAAAACTGTACCGGCTCTTTTGGTAAAGATGAAATCATAGATGTACCACTGGGCACTGTGGCCCGCAGTGCCCATAGCCAAGAAATTATATGCGAAGTGAATGACGATGGCCAGGAAATTATTCTGCTGCCGGGCGGTCGGGGCGGAAAAGGAAACGCATTTTTTGCAACCTCTACCAACCAGGCACCACAACACGCGCAACCAGGCGAAGCAGGTAAAGAAGAATGGATTATATTGGAATTAAAACTACTGGCCGATGTGGGTTTAGTAGGATTTCCCAATGCCGGTAAGTCCACCTTGCTTTCGGTTGTTTCAGCTGCCAAACCAAAAATTGCCGATTACGCATTTACGACACTTACTCCCAACTTAGGTGTGGTTAAATATCGCGATGAGCGTTCTTTTGTAATGGCCGATATACCCGGTATTATAGAAGGTGCAGCCGAAGGTAAAGGTTTGGGCATCCGGTTTCTCAAACATATTGAACGCAACTCGTTGCTGCTTTTTCTTATTCCGGCCGATGCCAAAAATATTTCCGATGAATATGAAATTTTGTTGAATGAACTTCGGAAGTACAATCCTGAATTACTTGATAAGAAAAGAATACTCGCCATATCTAAAAGCGATATGCTGGATGAAGAACTGAAAACCGAACTCAAAAAAGAAGTACCAACCGAGTTGCCCTCCATTTTTGTTTCAGCCGTAACCAACCAGGGTATTACCGAATTAAAGGATCTGATCTGGCGAACGTTACATTAGGTTATCTATAAATTGTATCCTTAAAATTTATCATTAGGATGAGCGAGTAAACATGTTAGAAGTTTACTTTTTGTAAACCCGATACCGTCATCTTGTCAATATTCCGCTATTGGCAAAATTCTTGTCATTTTTGCACCGCATTAAAGCGAACCTATGGAAAATCATACTCAACACGAACAGGAACTCGAAAAACCGGATGAAATGAACACCGAAGTCCCAAAAGGACAGGCCGAGGAAACTGCAGAAGTCGCAACCAAAGAAGAAATTGATTCACTAAAAAAATTGCAGGACGAATTGGCAGAAGCTAAGGACAAATATGTGCGCCTTTATGCCGAGTTCGACAACTTCAGACGCAGGTCGGCCAAAGAAAAGTTAGAAATGATTCAATCGGCCAATGAACAACTCCTGAAAGCACTATTACCCGTGGTAGATGATTTTGAGCGAGCAGAGAAATCCTATAAAGACCGTAGCGACAAAGAAGCTGAAGGCTTTGCACTCATCCATAATAAGTTTAAAAAAACATTGGATCAATACAATGTAAAAGCAATGGAAACAAGTGTTGGTACAGTCTTTAATGCCGACTTGCATGAAGCGATTACACAAGTACCTGCACCCGATGAAACCCTGAAAGGAAAAATTATCGATACGGTTGAAAAGGGTTACTTACTGAATGATAAAGTAATTCGTTTTGCCAAAGTAGTGGTGGGAAGTTAATCCATAACTCTTTACTACTGTATCCTAACTCAAGAAAGATGTCAACCAAACGCGATTATTACGAAATACTGGGTGTAAGTAAAAACGCCACTCCGGAAGAAATAAAAAAAGCTTACCGCAAAGTAGCCATTCAGTTTCATCCCGATAAAAACCCGGGCAACAAAGAAGCAGAAGAAAAATTTAAAGAAGCTGCCGAAGCCTATGAAGTATTGAGTGATAACGAAAAACGTGCACAATACGATCGTTTCGGGCACCAGCGCCCCGGAGCCGGTGGCTTCCGTGGTCAGGATATGAACATGGAAGATATCTTCAGCCAGTTTGGAGATATTTTTGGTGGCGGCAGTCCGTTCGATAGCTTCTTTGGAGGCGGTGGTGGCAGAACCCGCCAACGCAAAGGCTCTAACCTGCGTATCAAACTCAAACTTTCATTAGAGGAAATTGCCAATGGCGTTGAGAAGAAGATAAAAGTAAACCGGCTTATACGGGCCGAAGGTGTAACCTTTAAAAATTGTACTACCTGTGGCGGCACCGGCCAGGTACGCAAAGTGGTAAACACCATGTTGGGTCAAATGGTATCAACTTCAACTTGCCCGGCCTGTAATGGAGCGGGGCAATTGATTGACAAACGCCCACCTGGAGTTGATAGCTCCGGACTTGTTTCAAAAGAAGATGTAATCAGTGTAAAAATCCCAGCTGGTGTTAGCGATGGCATGCAGCTATCCATGTCGGGCAAAGGAAACGAAGCGCCAGGCGGTGGCGTACCGGGCGATTTATTAATTCTGATTGAAGAAACGGAAGACAAAGAATTGAAGCGCAATGGCAACGATCTGATTTATGATTTGCATATAAGCTTTATTGATGCCGCCCTTGGCACCTCGGTAGATGTTCCTTCCATCGGTGGAAAAGCACGAATAAAAATTGAACCCGGCACACAAAGCGGCAAAATTTTACGCTTGCGCGGAAAGGGGTTGAAAGACATAAACGGTTATAGCAGTGGCGATCAACTCATTTATATTAATGTGTGGACACCCAAAAAACTTACATCCGAAGAGAAAGCCAAACTGGAAGCACTGCGCAGTTCGCCCAATTTTCAGCCCCACCCCGATAGCTCAGACAAAGGCTTTTTTGACCGCATGAAGGAATATTTCGGGTAAACCTGAAATATTTTTCCTGATTTTATAACCCTTTAGGGAGTAACCCGTATAAGAACCATTACGGGTTATTTTTTTGGTGTTTCGGCAAGAAAAACCAACATCTTACCCCTAATCCGGAAATAAACATTAACCTGGACTAACACGTATTTACATACATGTGGCGTTTGATTGCATTCGTATTGGTGGGTAGCAGTGTGGCTGTTAGCGCTCAGATTAAGAAACAGTTTTCGGTAGAAAACTCGAGCCAGTGCGGCCAGGTGTACCTGAAGTTGCGTGCTAAAACCGGCAATTGTTTTATTCGGCCAAGCCAAAATCAAGACATACTCAACATTTATAGCAATCAAAATCTGGAAGAATACACACATTCCTTCAGTAACGAAATACAAGGCGCAACCTGTTCGGTAAACCTCTCCTTACAGCAAGACAACGAGCGGGGTGTAGGGCAAAAAATTTCATACAAAATGTTCGGAACCGAGGCCGCCCCATCCGACAAATTCTGGAAAGTTTACCTTACCGAAACCACACCTTATATACTCGATCTGGATTACGGCCTGGGCAATGCAAACATCGACCTGGCCGGACTTTCTGTAAAAAAACTGCGCATTAACACCGCCAGTGCCGATGTTAGCATTAACTACAGCACAGGTATAGAAAATAAAATCGATATGGATACCTTTTTTGTAAAGGTAGATATGGGTTCGTTAAATGCACGCCAGCTTAATCTTACCCGTTCTAAAATTGTAATGGCCGAAGTGGGCTTTGGAAATATGTTTTTAGATTTTAGTGCCCGACCTGCACTTAATAATCGTGTAATTGGAAGTGTGGGTGCTGGTAACCTTGTTATTCAATTACCCGATGCCGAAGTGCCCGTAGTTGTAACCATTAACGAATCATGGTTGTGCAGCATTAATCTTTCAAACAGCCTTAAAAAAATTGCACCTAATAAATATGCCAATGCTGCTTACACCAAAGACAGCAAAGATGCCCTTGTGTTCGATCTGGACGTAAGCATGGGTAAAATCGTGTTCCGCGAAAAGGTTAATTAATCCGATTTATTTTCAACAAACAGAATTACCAATCCGGTTTTTACTGGTTCGGTGTAATTCTATTTCTATTTTTGTTACTAACTCACTACTAATAAAAATCCTACTTACGTGAATGCACTCGAAGCCCGGAATGTTACCAAGCAATATGCCACACACAAGGCACTCGACTCGGTAAGTATAACCATTCCTGAAAAAACTATTTATGGTTTATTAGGCCCCAACGGAGCCGGTAAAACCACCCTGATTCGTATCATTAACCAGATCATCAGTTCTGAAGAAGGCACCATCGAAATTTTTGGTGAACCATTGCAGGAAAAACATGTTGGTATTATTGGCTACTTGCCTGAAGAACGTGGTCTTTACAAAAAGATGAAGGTGGGCGATCAGTTAATGTACCTGGCCCAACTCAAAGGCCTTAGTCGTAAAGAAGCACTTGCCCGCATTAAAGTGTGGCTCGAAAAATTTGAAATCAAAGATTGGTGGAACAAGAAAGTAGAAGACCTTTCGAAAGGGATGGCGCAAAAAGTGCAGTTCATTAGCACGGTTATGCACGAACCACGTCTGATCATTCTGGATGAACCCTTTTCAGGATTCGATCCCGTAAATGCACAATTGATAACTGAAAAAATTCTTGAGTTAAAAGAAAATGGCAGCACGATTATTTTCTCTACACATCGTATGGAAACCGTGGAGTCGTTGTGCGATCATATTGCCTTGATCAACAAATCGAAAAAAATTCTGGAAGGCCCTAAGAAGCAAGTAAAGGCTCAGTATAAATCCAATACGTTTATTGTAGAACACAAAGGCCCCTTTACTTTACCTAACCGATACGAATTGGTTGGACAAAACGTGATAGAGGATGAACTTATTTCAACAACGATTAAGGCACAAGATGGCATTAAAGGAAATGAAGTTATCCGCGATCTGATTGATCTGACTGAAGTACACACCTTTCAGGAAAAGTTACCCACCATGGCCGATATTTTTATAAGCCTGGTAAAAGGCGAAGGCGATGAAGCTCTTAAAAAACATTTGTTAGAAGTTTAAGCAAACATTGATATGAACAAAGTCTGGTTAATTATACAACGTGAATTTTTAAACCGCGTACAGAAGAAATCGTTTTTGATTGCTACCATATTGGTGCCATTGATTATACCTGCCATCATTGGTGGATTGGTTTATGTGGCCATCAAAGAATCAGAATCAGCCAAAGCCGAAACAGTTCACGTGTTGGACGAGAGCAAACTGTTTAAATTCGAGAACAACAAAAAATTTAATTTTGTAGCAGTTGACATGCCCCTGGAGCAAGCCAAGAAAGCTTACAACGAAACAAAAGATTTAGCACTGCTGTATGTACCGGCTATTGATATTAATAAGCCCGATGGGATTGCCATCTATACAAAAGAAAATCCAAGCATTGAAAAAGTTGGAGAATTGGAATCTATTCTGGCCGGGCAGATACATGATTTCAAACTGAAAGAATATAACATTGATGAAGCCATTCTGAAAACACTTCGACCAAAAGTAAATCTGAAACAATTTAACCTTACCGATAAGGGTGAGGAAAAATCCAGCAGCTCTGGTCTATTATATGGATTAGGCTTTGCATTGGGCATTTTAATTTATATGTTCGTTTTGATTTATGGCATCCAGATTATGCAAGGCGTTATCGATGAAAAAACTTCCAAAATTGTAGAGGTTATTGTTTCATCTGTAAAGCCATTTCAACTAATGCTTGGAAAAATTCTGGGCATTGCATCGGTTGGGTTATTACAATTCATTATTTGGATTGTGTTAATAACCGTGCTCTCATCTGTAACGATGGGCTACTTTGGAGCCAAAATGCCGCAGCAACAAGCTATGGAACAAATGAACAAATCATTTTCCAGCGACCCCGAAGTAAAAGAAGCAATGAACCAACAAAATGGAAAAGTAGGTGAGTTTTTGGCTAATGCCAGTGAAATTCCATTTGCAAAAATTGCTTTCGTTTTTGTGTTCTACTTCCTAGGTGGCTATTTATTGTACGGAGCTTTGTTTGCAGCCGTTGGTTCAGCTGTTGATTCGCAACAGGAAGCACAACAATTTCAGTTTCCGGTAACGATACCTTTGCTTATCGGCTACCTTGGTTTGTTTATGTTTATTCTACGCGATCCACACGGCCCTATCAGTTTCTGGCTTTCTGTTATACCATTTACCTCGCCAGTTGCGATGGTGGGTCGCATTGCGTTTGGTGTACCCGATTGGCAGTTGGCTCTCTCCATGGTACTGCTGATTGGTGGCTTTTTATTAACTACCTGGATTGCCGGAAGAATTTACCGAGTTGGAATTTTAATGACAGGTACCAAAGTAAGCTACAAGGTATTGGCCAAATGGTTTATGCAAAAAGGATAAACGCGCTTTTAAATACAGCACGCACATGCCTCAACATTGTTGGGGCATGTTGCTTTTTAGGTCGTCCACTTTTTTTAACTAATTTCCAAGCCTGATGGCTAAGAAAACCCCACTACCGGCATCGATGGATTTTTACCAGGATAACACCAAACTAAAGTGGGTTATTCTGGTAGTATCGGTGCTAATTAGTGTCGGGTCAATTTATTATACCAACCGGTTGGTAAATCAACTGAAAGAAAGAGAGAAACAACAAGTAGAGTTGTTTGCCCGGGCTATGGAGTATGCCATTAATGAAGATTTTAGCACCAACGTACTTTTTGTTACCGAAGAGATCATCAATAAAAATCACTCCATTCCTATTATTCTGGTTGACGATACAGGTGAAATTGTTTACACCCGAAACGTTAACATTGATTCATCAACGACCAAAAAAATAAAAGATCAGCTTGACCGTGAAATTATTTCAATGAACGAAACCTACGAGCCAATTATAATTGAACTACGCGACCCTACCGTTAACAACGAAGTGTTCGGTACGCAAAGATTGTACTATAAAAACTCAGCGCTTCTCTCGCAACTCATCGCCTTTCCTTACATCCAGCTTTCTGTACTCGCCATATTCGGATTTATCTCCTACCTGGCCTTTAACTATTCGCGCACAGCCGAACAAAACCAGGTATGGGTGGGGTTGGCAAAAGAAACTGCGCATCAATTGGGTACTCCCCTATCATCGCTTATGGCATGGGTAGAAGTGTTGCGCGAAGATCCGGATATCAAAAACAAAGGCATTGTAGATGAACTCGATAAAGATGTGCGCAAGTTGCGCGTAGTTACGGAACGCTTCTCCAGTATTGGTTCTACGCCCATCTTAAAAGATGAAAATGTTTATCAATTGGTAAACAACGTGGTGGGTTACCTGCAACCGCGTGTATCATCTAAAATAAATTTTGAAGTTTACACACTTTCGGAAACCATTGAAGCCCGGGTACATGCCCCATTATTTGAATGGGTGGTAGAGAACCTGTGCAAGAATGCCGTGGATGCCATGGGCAGTTCGGGTACCATCGCTATCAAGATTTTGCGCGGCAGCGATTTTAAAGTTTATATCGACATTTCCGATACTGGCAAGGGTATTCCCAAAACTATGGTACCCAATGTATTCAAGCCGGGTTTTACAACTAAAAAGCGCGGCTGGGGCCTGGGATTGGCCTTGGCCAAACGCATTATTGAAATGTACCACGAGGGCCGAATTTTTGTAAAATCATCGGAAGAAAACATGGGTACCACTTTCCGGATTGAGTTGATGAGCGCCTGAGCAGCTTCGATATCAATAACTATCTGATATTCAAATAAATGAATTCAATTTTCAGCCTCTTCTATTACTGAATAAAACATACAGCGGCTGTTTGCATTAACCCTGTAAAAAACTACTTTTGCGTCCGGATTTTTAGGCCTGCAGCGCTCAACGAATCCACAACTCAAGTAATAATCTTAAAATTCTGATAATCAATGGCCAATAGCGGTAGAATCACCCAGGTAATCGGTCCGGTAGTCGATGTTGCTTTCGATGAGCCCGGCACTAAACTCCCCAACATTCTTGACTCACTTGAAGTAACCAAAGCCGATGGCACCCGCGTGGTATTGGAGTGCCAGCAGCACCTTGGCGAAGATCGCGTTCGTACCATTGCGATGGATGGAACAGAGGGTTTAGTAAGGGGTATGAAAGTGGTAGATACAGGTGCGCCTATTAAAATGCCAATTGGTGAAGACATTAAAGGCCGTTTGTTCAATGTAGTGGGCGAAGCTATTGACGGTATTAAGCAACCGGAAGGCAGGCAATCATTGCCTATTCACCGCTCCGCTCCGAGCTATGAAAATCTTTCTACATCTACGGAAGTACTGTTTACAGGTATTAAAGTTATCGACTTGATTGAGCCTTACTCAAAAGGTGGTAAAATCGGGCTGTTTGGTGGTGCCGGTGTAGGTAAAACCGTATTGATTCAGGAATTGATCAACAACATTGCAAAAGCGTACGCAGGTTTATCAGTATTTGCCGGTGTGGGTGAACGTACCCGCGAAGGAAACGACTTGTTGCGCGAAATGATTGAAGCCGGTATTGTGGATTATGGTCCGGAGTTTATGAAATCCTTACATGAAGGGGGTTGGGATTTATCGAAAGTAGATCATGAAAAATTAAAGGACTCAAAAGCAACCTTCGTGTTTGGTCAGATGAATGAGCCTCCTGGAGCCCGTGCGCGTGTAGCCCTTTCAGGATTAACGGTTGCGGAATATTATCGCGATGGTGATGGTACCGGAAAAGGAAAAGACATTTTGTTCTTTATTGATAACATCTTCCGGTTTACACAAGCAGGTTCTGAAGTATCGGCTCTTTTAGGTCGTATGCCTTCAGCGGTGGGTTACCAGCCTACGCTTGCTTCTGAGATGGGTGCCATGCAAGAGCGTATTACTTCAACCAAGAATGGTTCAATCACTTCGGTACAAGCTGTTTATGTACCTGCGGATGACTTGACTGACCCTGCACCCGCAACAACTTTTGCGCATCTGGATGCTACTACCGTATTGAGCCGTAAAATTGCCGAGTTGGGTATTTACCCTGCGGTGGACCCATTGGATTCTACCTCGCGCATCTTACGTGCCGATATAATTGGCGATGAGCACTATAACTGTGCACAGCGCGTAAAGAACATTTTACAACGCTACAAAGAACTTCAGGATATCATTGCCATTTTGGGTATGGATGAATTGTCTGATGAAGATAAGTTGACTGTATCGCGCGCGAGACGGGTACAACGTTTCTTGTCGCAGCCATTCCACGTAGCCGAAGCCTTTACAGGCTTGAAGGGTGCCTTAGTTGATATTAAAGACACTATCAAAGGCTTTAACATGATTATGGATGGTGAAGTAGATCACCTTCCTGAAATGGCCTTTAACCTGGTAGGTACTATTGAAGATGCCATTGCTAAAGGCGAGAAAATGCTGGCAGACGTGAAGTAATTTGAAAAATGAGTTGATTTGAAAATTTGAAAATTATAGTTCGAATTTTTGATAAACTCAAGTTTCAAAACGAATAGTATGTCAATTTGAAATGCAGAAACTGAATAGAGGTTACTCCAATTTTCAAATTGACTAATTTTCAAATTTTCAAATTGATAGTATGCATTTAGAAATAATTACACCGGAGAAGAAAATATTTGAAGGCGAGGTTTCTGCAGCCACCTTTCCGGGGGCCGATGGTTCGTTTCAGGTTTTGAATGACCACGCCCCATTGGTTAGTTTATTAAAAGATGGTGTGGTAGAATACAAATCGAAAGAGTTGGCCGAACAAATTCATATTACAGGCGGTGTGGTGGAAGTATTGAAGAATAAAGTAATTCTTTTGGCCGATGGCCTGCATGATTAGATACTTGTAAATTATTTAGCATAAAAAAAACCCGGCCGCTGGCCGGGTTTTTTTTATGCTTATGTGCCTATTGCCGTACTAACCATTTTACAAAAAACACCACCCCTATAATAAGGGCAATACCACCTATTATATAAAATACCTGCCCGCTGATAATGAGTGCCACCAAACCCACTGCTCCAAAAATTGCAGCTAACTTCAAATCATGATCTATTCCTTTTGTGGCAGCAGATGCTTCCACACCCATTTTTTTGTTTGCCTTTTGATCTTTCAGTATGCTTTTAATTTCAGACCGTACTTGCTTGCGCTCATTCTTGTTCATCTGCAAATAAGTTTTTGTTACCTGTGTTTTGGCAGCAGGTTCTGTTACGGTTGTTTCTGTAATTATTACCGGAGTTTCAGAAAGACTTGCTTCCAGTAAATTAGGATTAACCGGGGTTGGTGTTTCAGGTGATTGAGCTGCATAATAAGGTACTGTTGAATTCACATTGTTAAAGCTTGCTGTATATTTGGGGCCTGAGCAAGCAAATGCGCCTAATGCAACCAATGAGTAAATTAGCTTCTTCATAAAATCAGGTTTTTATTTTTTAAAGTTTGAAAATATTCGTGCAAAAAATCGCTTCTCAAAATCCCAAAAAAAGCGGAACTGGCCAAAGATGAATCCATAAAACAACAAGAAAAGATTATAAACCGGAAAAATTAGTATCCAATAGGCAATACTAGCCGTTATGGGAATTGCACCTTTGGGAAACCAATAAGCAAACAATGGGCGCTTAATCAGCAAAACAGTAAAGCCCGTGCAGGCAAAAACTATTAAAATAATTACAACCTGAAATACACTTTTTACTTTCCATCGATTCTGCAAACGGACCATCCAACTCATGGGCGGGAAGTTCGGGCTAATTTTGAAATTGCCAAACAAGATTTTCAGTTCTGAATACATCAAAAAAAAGACCGTTCGGTAGAACAGTCTTTCTTTTAAGAAAATTTCGGTCAATTAAAATTTAAACGCTACTCCTAAACGGGCATTACCCGATCCGCCAGCGCCCAGTTCTAAAAACGCGCCTACACTAGGCTTAAAGTAATACCGAACGCCTGCATGAATTCCAAAGAAAATACCACTATCGTAAGTGTTGCCTACGCTGCCTGTAAAATTGTCTTTCCAGGTAAAGCTTCTATATCCTAATTGCGCCCCACCATAAATGTCTAATTCTTCAACATTGAGGTTAAATAACCGGTTGAAGTGATAGGAGCCTCTTGCCCCCAAATACAAAATATTGAAACCGTAGCGGCTGGTTCCAAAATTATAGCGGTACGATAAATAATCGATACCCAAACCAACACTAATATCGTCTGTAATGCCATGTTCAAATGATGCGCCTACCGGAATACCACCGTTGTAATAGGAATTTACGCCAATACCAAGATTCAGAAGATTATCGCCTTTTTCGAATTGTGCCTTTGCCTCGAATGATGCAAATGAAACTAAACCAACCACTACTAACATTAATACCTGTTTCTTCATATGATGTGAATTAAAGTTTAACACAAAACAATCAATACAACTCCAAATTAACAACCCATCTTATTAAAATAACCTTAAAAAAATAACCAGGTTATTGTAACCTTTAAAGATATCTAAATGGTTTCCACCAATTGGTTTCTGGTACGGGTGCCGCTATAAGCATGTGTGTTTTTTGTACCGGATGCATAAACTCCAATTGTTGTGCATGTAAACCAATGCTTGCATCCGGTAATGGTTGATCAGCTCCGTATTTCAAATCGCCCGCAATCGGACAGCCCATGCTGGCAAGTTGTACCCGTATTTGGTGCGGCCTGCCCGTTATAGGATTTACTTCCAATAGATGAATGCCTCCTTTCGAAGCAACAAGTTTATAACTCAGTTCTGATTTTAAACCGTCAGCATGAGGTTGCACGTACGCTCTGGTTTTATTTTTCAGTTCATCTTTTACTAACCAATGTTTAAGCGTGCCATCAGGTTTAGGTGGTTTTGTTTTTACCAAAGCCCAATAGGTTTTACGGGTTTCCTTTTCGCGGAAAAGTTGGTTCATGCGTGTTAATGCTTTGGAAGTTCGAGCAAAAACTACTACCCCGCTTACCGGTCTATCCAGCCGATGCACTACGCCAACAAAAGCCGCACCGGGCTTATTGTATTTATGTTTTATGTACTCTTTAACCAATTCAACCAGCGGTACATCGCCTGTGGAATCGCCTTGCACCAGCACACCTGCAGGTTTATTGATTACCAGCAAATGATTGTCTTCATATAAAATCTGTAGGGGATTCAACATAAAACCTTGTAATTTAGGTTCAGGTTTTCTACCATCAAAGTTACTGTTATGCGTTATTCGTTTCTCGTTGCCGGATTTTTTCTACTTATAGGGTGTAGCCAAAAATCAAATCGCACAGAAGTAATTCAACAAATTCAGGATGTACTGCGCAGGCCAACCGGAACGTTTGCTGTAGCCTATAAAGATTTGATTACAGGTGATGAAATCTTAATTAATGAACACACATTATTTCATGCGGCCAGCACAATGAAGACACCGGTAATGGTTGAAGTGTACCGGCAAGCCGCAGCAGGAAAATTTTCATTAAAAGATTCAATTCAGATCAAGAATGAGTTCATCAGTATTCTGGATGGCAGCACATATTCCATCACACGCGAGTCGGATAGCGATACACTTATCTATGACCATATAGGCGAAAAAAGAACGGTGTACTCACTAATGTACGACATGATTATTATCAGCAGCAACCTGGCTACTAACCTGATTGTGGACCTGGTGGATGCAAAAAATGTAACGCAAACTATGCGCAGTATTGGTGCCAATAATATTCAGGTGTTGCGCGGGGTTGAAGATACCAAAGCTTACCAGGCAGGGCTGAATAACCAGGTAACGGCTTATGATTTGATGTTGTTGTTCGATAAAATAGATAAAGAGGAGGTGGTGAATGCTGAAGCGAGTATGGCCATGATGGATATACTGCTCGATCAAAAATTTAATGATATTATACCGGCCAAACTTCCAGCCGATGTTAAGGTGGCCCATAAAACCGGTTCAATTACCGGTGTACGCCACGATAGCGGCATAGTGTTTCTTCCCGATGGAAAAAAATATGTTCTGGTACTACTATCGAAGGATTTAGAAGATGCAGCTGCCGGTGTTCGCGCGATGGCCGATGTTTCGGAAGTGTTGTATCAGTACACTGTTCAAAAATAAGTTAGAGAATTTGTAGCTTAGAAATGAAATATTCTGATCAATCCTTAAACTCGCTTGTAAAGTGGAAATTGATTTCAGGAAAATTTTCCTGCACCATTTGTAACCACGCGCGCGATTCGGCCATAAACACCAGCTTATCGTCCTTATCACGCGCAATATGTCGCTGCTTCGAATCGATAAACTCTTGTAATTTTTTCGGATCCCTACTGCTAATCCAGCAGGCCTTGTAAATATTCTGCCCGGCAAACTCAGCCGAAGCACTGTATTCATTCTTTAACCGGAATTGAATTACTTCAAACTGAAGTGCACCTACCACACCTACTACTTTTCGCTTCCCTAACTCATATGTAAATAATTGGGCCACGCCTTCTTCCATTAACTGCAGCAATCCTTTTTCCAGTTGCTTGGTCTTCATAGCATCTTTGTTAATCACCTCTTTAAAAATTTCAGGCGAAAAACTGGGAATGCCCGTGTACATTAACTTCTCACCATCGGTAAGTGTATCGCCAATTTTCAGGTTACCGGTATCGTATAACCCAACAATATCACCCGGCCAGGCTTCATCTACGGTTTCGCGGTCTTGCGCCATAAACGCAGTTGCGTTTGAAAACCGAATGCCTTTTTCTTGCCGTACATGATAATAGTTGGTAGCCCGTTCAAACTTACCGGAACATACCCGCAAGAAGGCAATCCGGTTACGATGTTTCGGATCCATGTTGGCATGAATCTTAAAAATGAAGCCCGTGAACTTACTTTCTTCTGGTTTTATTTCGCGCACGGTTGTTTCGCGCGGAATAGGTGGTGGAGCAATGCGAATAAATGTATCCAGCAACTCTTTCACACCAAAGTTATTTACGGCACTGCCAAAAAATACAGGTGCTACTTTTCCGGCCAGGTAATCATTTACTTCAAACTCCGGATAAACACCTTCAATCAATTCTACATCGGCCCGTAGTTGTTTCGCATAATTTTCGCCAACCAGTTTATCCAATTGCTCGCTATGAATATCCGAAATCTCAATTCCCTCCTCTACCGTTACTTTGCTGGCGGTAAACAGTTGTAATGTTTTTTCGTACAGGTTGTAAACACCTTTAAACGTTTTACCCATGCTAATGGGCCAACTAAGCGGGCGAACTTTTATGCTCAGCTTTTCTTCCACTTCATCCAACAACTCAAACGGATCGCGGCCTTCGCGATCGAGTTTATTAATAAAACATAAAACCGGAGTACTGCGCATGCGGCATACCTCCATCAGTTTTTCGGTTTGTGTTTCAACTCCTTTCACACAATCGATTACCATGATTACGCTATCCACCGCAGTTAATGTGCGGTAGGTGTCTTCGGCAAAATCCTGGTGGCCGGGTGTATCCAGCAAATTGATTTTAATGTCTTTATAATTAAAGCCCATTACCGAAGTAGCCACCGAAATACCGCGTTGCTTTTCAATCTCCATCCAGTCGCTGCGGGCATGGTCTTTAATTTTAGATGACTTTACAGCTCCTGCTTTTTGAATGGCCCCTCCAAAAAGCAAAAGTTTTTCAGTAAGCGTTGTTTTACCGGCATCGGGGTGGCTGATAATTCCAAAAGTTCTGCGCTTGGCTATTTCTTGTTCGAGTGTCATAATGAAGGGCGCAAAAGTAATTAAATTTAAAAACATCCTTCATCGTTAAAGCCACGAAGGGTTCATTTTCACATTCCTGAATCTTTCGGATTTTGTATGTATCGCACTGCCGCCCCCTGCGCTTTAAAGCCAAACAGGTTATGCCTTTGTTATGGAGCATACACTATTACTAAAGCATACATCACAATTTATTGACACCCCACTAAAAGTTGAAAAATACATTTGCTGCCTCAGCTCATGTATATGCAAATTCAATTACAGGATCGGCACCGATTAAATTCCATTGCCGTTCTTTTTTTTCTGGCAACCGTTATTCTGATGGCATTCGCTATTGTTATCCCGCGGGGGCAAGATGTGATTTGGATTAACGGCCACCATTCTCAGCCGCAATTTTGGGCAAACGCCTGCCATGGCTGCGGGTATTGAAGTTGCCTCAGAAGAATACATTGTTACCTTAGACGGTGACCTTCAAAACGATCCATCGGATATTCCGATGATGCTAAACAAACTGCATACCGAAGAATGGGATGTAGTTGCCGGGTTTAGGAAAAACCGACACGACCATGGATTATTAAGAAAGCTGCCCAGCAAGATAGCCAACCGAATGATCCGCAACCTTACCGGGGTTACCATTCGCGATTACGGTTGTACCCTTAAGGTGTTTCGTAAAAAGGTGGCTAAAAATTTAGGACTGTACGGAGAGCTGCACCGGTTCATTCCGATACTGGCGGTAATGCAAGGCGCACGAATTACCGATGTAGAGGTGAAACATTTTCCACGCATGCATGGTCAATCAAAATATGGATTAGGCCGCACCCTTAAAGTTGCCAGCGATTTGTTTTTGATGGTATTCTTTCAAAAGTATTTTCGCAGACCTATTCATTTCTTTGGTCCTGTTGGTTTTGTGTGCTTGGTAATAGGAGCAGCCATTAACCTATACTTATTGGTGGTTAAACTTTTCGGGGAAGATATCTGGGGTAGGCCACTGTTAATACTCGGTATAACCCTGGTACTTGCCGGTTTGCAATTTTTAACCTTTGGCTTAATTGCCGAATTGGTCATGCGCATCTATTATGAATCTCAGCACAAGCCTACTTACAACGTTAAAGAAATTTACACAACAATATCCACGCACAACCAAAGCCGGTAAACTTATCCTTAAGATTTTACTTACGGGTTTGGCACTAGGCATTGTATCCACACATGTAAATTGGACTTACACGTGGCAACTTGTCAAACAAGTACCCTGGTACACATTACTGGGAGGCTGGCTATTGTATAACCTGTCGAAAGTTTTAAGCGCATGGCGCTTATGGCGAATTTTAAAAGTTGAAGAAATTTATGTTAGCCCACTATTCAACCTGAAACTTTATTATCAGGGTATGTTTTACAACCTGTTTTTGCCAGGTGGTGTTGGTGGCGATGGCTATAAAACCATTATCCTGCACCGGCTTGCAAATAAACCACTTCGTAATACTGTGGCCGCGTTAATACTGGATCGCATAAGCGGAGTGGTTGCCATACTATTATTGGCTGCTTGCTTCGCTTTATTGTTACAAGGTAAGTTGCCAAACACTTTACACCCGTGTAGCTTGGATATTGTTAATGGTACTGGTGCCCGGTTGGTTTGTGCTACAAAGCTGGTTTTTCAAAAAAGTATTTCAGAATTTTTTCCGTTGCTGTTATTGTCGGGTGCTATGCAACTTGTTCAGGTGCTGCAGGCCTGGTTACTACTGGCCTTTCTTAATGTTGAACAGGGTTGGTTTGCTTACGGCCTGGTTTTTTTGCTTTCATCACTGGCTACACTTTTGCCCATTACAATAGGAGGAATTGGTGCCCGCGAATTAGTATTTGTTTTTGCGGCTCACCATCTGGGCATTTCGCAAGATGCAGCCATTGCTTTTTCAATTCTGTTTTTCATTATAAACGTTTTAAGTTCAGTACCCGGAGTTTTTCTCAAAACCGATGGTACGCACTAATAACTGTATCTCAGAACTAAACAGGATCAAACTCATTTAAAGAAGGCGTATTTTCAATTCTTTAGAAACCCATTTTATTCAGCTTTATCAACCTCCAAAATGTGGATATTGCGCATGTGTTCATTATCTGAAATGATTTACTTTCTGCCACTCTGTCACCTTTTCCCATCCCAAAACCCCTTGGCATAACCCTTGTTCAAGGGGTTTTGCTATTAAATCTGTAATCTAAAAACTGAACATAACATGGGAAAAATTATTGGAATCGACTTAGGAACCACCAACTCGTGCGTTGCCGTAATGGAAGGTAACGAGCCCGTGGTTATAGCCAACAGCGAAGGCCGTAGAACTACGCCTTCTATTGTGGGTTTTCTGGATAACGGTAAAGGCGAACGCAAAGTGGGTGACCCTGCCAAGCGCCAGGCGATTACCAATCCAAAAAATACCGTTTCGTCTATCAAACGTTTCATGGGTAAAAAATTTGCCGATGTAGATGGCGAGAAAAAAATTGTTAGTTACCAGGTAGAAGCCGGTAACAACGACACCGTGCGCGTGCGCATTGGCGATCGGTTATACACGCCCCAGGAAATCTCTGCTATGATTCTTCAAAAAATGAAGAGCACAGCTGAAGACTATTTGGGAACAACGGTAAGCGAAGCCGTTATTACCGTGCCTGCATACTTCAACGATGCCGAACGCCAGGCAACTAAAGAAGCCGGCCAGATAGCCGGCCTGGATGTAAAACGTATTATTAATGAACCTACTGCCGCAGCATTGGCATACGGCCTGGATAAGAAAAACAAAGACATGAAAATAGCTGTGTACGACCTGGGCGGTGGTACATTCGATATTTCCATTCTTGAATTGGGCGATGGTGTGTTTGAAGTAAAGTCAACCAATGGCGATGTACACCTGGGTGGCGATGACTTTGATATGCGAATAATGAACTGGCTGGCCGATGAATTTAAAGCTGATAAAAACATTGACTTGCGCAAAGACCCGATGGCGTTGCAACGCTTGAAAGAAGCGGCTGAAAAAGCTAAGATTGAATTATCAAGTTCAAATGAAACAGAAATTAATCTACCCTATATAACTTCTGTAGATGGTGTGCCTGAACACCTGGTTAAGAAACTATCGCGTGCTAAGTTCGAGCAATTGAGCGATGATTTGATTCGCAGAACACTGGAGCCTTGCCGCAAAGCGATTGAAGATTCCGGTTATTCTGTTGGTCAGATAGATGAAGTAATTCTGGTGGGTGGTTCAACCCGTATTCCACGCATACAAGAAGAAGTAGAAAAATTCTTCGGTAAAAAACCTTCAAAAGGAGTAAATCCCGATGAAGTAGTAGCCGTAGGTGCCGCTATTCAGGGCGGTGTATTAACCGGAGAGGTGAAAGATGTGTTGTTGTTGGATGTAACTCCGCTTTCATTGGGTATCGAAACAATGGGTGGTGTGTTCACAAAACTAATTCACTCTAACACGACCATACCTTCTAAAAAGTCTGAAATATTTTCAACTGCTTCGGATAATCAACCATCGGTAGAAATACATGTACTGCAGGGCGAACGCGACATGGCACAATACAATCGTACCATTGGTCGCTTCCACTTAGACGGAATTCCACCAGCACCACGCGGTGTACCTAAAATTGAAGTTACTTTCGATATTGATGCTAATGGTATTTTGCATGTTAGCGCAAAAGATCAGGGAACGGGTAAAGAGCAGAAAATTCGTATTGAAGCCAGCAGCGGATTAACCGATGCCGAGATACAAAAGATGAAGCAGGAAGCCCAGGCCAATGCCGAAAACGATAAGAAAGAAAAAGAGCGTGTAGATAAACTCAATCAGGCTGATTCGCTCATTTTCCAAACTGAAAAACAATTGAAAGAGTTTGGCGATAAACTTTCAGATGGTAACAAATCTGCCATTAATAATGCACTTGAAAAACTGAAAACAGCACATAAAAGTCAGGATATGGCTGCCATTGATCAGGCCATAAACAACCTGAACAATGCCTGGCAGGCAGCCTCGCAGGAAATGTACCAGGGCGGCAGTGCACAGCCAAGCGGAGCAACCAACACACAATCCACCGAAAGCAGTACCGGCACAGGTGGTAACGCTACTGATGTAGAGTATGAAGAGGTGAAGTAACCACATCATCTCCGACCTAACGGCCCTTTGGATTGAAAAATTCAAAGGGCTTTTTTATGGGTTATATTTTTGGTTAACAGGTTGCCCTGTATCTTTACGCCCCTGAAAATTTTTATTATGCTGGTTGTAAAATTTGGAGGCACCTCAGTAGGCAAGCCTGAGCGAATGAAGAAGATTGCCAACCTGGTTACAGGTATGGCTGGTAAAAAAATTGTGGTGCTATCCGCGCTAAGCGGAACCACCAATGCCTTGGTGCGTATTGGCGATAGCTTACTGGCCACGCAACAAATCGCAGCCCACAACGAAATTGCCGAACTGGAAAAACATTACCAGCAATTTATAAAAGAACTTTACGAAAGCGAAGCTTATCAAGCTATCGGGCAGGAAATTGTAAGTCGCTACTTCAGCTTGTTCCGGTTGCTGGCGGCCGGGAAATTTGACGATCGCAGTTATCACGAGTTACTCGCACAAGGCGAATTAATTTCGACTGAACTTTTTTATCACCATTTGCAAGAGAAAAAAATTCCGGCAAGGCTTTTACCGGCTTTGCACTTCATGTCGATAGATGAAAACCAGGAACCGGAGTTGGAAAAAATCAGCGAGCGGTTGAAGCCCATTCTGGAAACAATGAGCAATGTAGATATACTTGTTACACAGGGGTACATCTGCCGTAACCATCGCAACGAAATTGATAACCTGAAACGAGGGGGGAGCGACTACACCGCATCGTTAATTGGAGCTGCCATCCGGGCCGAAGAAATTCAGATTTGGACTGACATTGATGGCATGCATAACAATGATCCGCGCATTGTTAAAAAGACAGTGCCCATTGCCGAACTTACGTTTGACGAGGCCTCTGAACTGGCTTATTTTGGCGCTAAGATACTTCACCCCTCTACTATTGTACCCGCACAGAAGTACCATGTACCCGTATTGTTGAAAAATACGATGGATGAAAAAGCGAAAGGTACCGTTATCAGCGATAAAGGCAGCCGCGGGCAGTTTAAAGCCATAGCGGCCAAAGATGGCATTACAGCCATTAAGATTAAATCATCGCGCATGCTGTTGGCTTATGGATTTTTAAGAAAAGTATTTGAGGTGTTTGAACGTTATAAAACACCAATTGATATGATTTCAACTTCAGAAGTAGCCGTTTCGGTTACGATTGACGATAATAAAAATCTGAATCAGATACTGGAAGAACTGAAAAGTTTTGGTTCGATTGAGGTAGATACTGACCAAACTATCATCTGTATTGTGGGTAACCTGCTTTCAGAAAAAGAAGGAGTTTTAAAAGAAGTGTTTCAAGCGTTGGCACCAGTACCCATCCGCATGGTATCGTATGGTGGCAGCCCCAATAATATTTCTATTTTGGTTGGAACAGCCCATAAAGAGAAAGCACTTACACTGCTTAATAGTGGTTTGTTCAATCTTTAAACTTAACTACAATAATAAGTAGCTACCTGTAACAAGTATGGGTAGCTTTTTTTATTATTGTTGATTCGTGAAAAACAATACAACTTATTTAATAACCGGTCTTTCGTTTTCGGTGCTTTGGTCTTCGGCTTCTATTGCCGGAAAATTTGGGTTAAACTCTGCCGAGCCACTTTTGTTTTTCACAACCCGCTTTTTGATTGCCGGAGGAATACTATTAGTATATGCTCATCTTATAAAAAGCTACCGGATACCGACCGGAACGGAGTGGAAGCATCTTGCGGTGTTTGGTGCCTTCAACACCGCACTCTATCTGGGTATCTTTATTGTTGCACTTCAATTTATTACTGCCGGTATAACTGCATTAGCCATTGCGCTTAATCCATTATTCATAAGCCTGCTTTCATCTATTCTAAATAAACGAAAAGTAAAATGGATGGAATGGGGGAGTATTACACTGGGGCTTGCCGGTGTGTTGCTTGCATCGTACCCGCTGCTGCAACTTGAAACTATTTCTATAGTCGGGTTATTCTTGCTAGGGTTAAGCATGGTAACTTATTCCATTGGTGCTGTGTATTATGCCGGGCAAAACTGGACCCTTCAACGCGTTACCATTAACGGGTGGCAAGTTTTGTTTGGTGGTTTAATGACTGCCCCCTTTGCAATTTTTATGCACACACCGGATTCCAATCAGTTCGACACTTCCTTTTGGCTTTCGTTGTTATGGTTGGTGGTACCCGTTTCGATTGTGGCTGTTAACCTTTGGTTAATATTACTAAAAGCCGATGCGGTAAAAGCATCTATCTGGTTATACCTGTGCCCCATTTTCGGACTCATGCTCTCTGCTCTATTATTGGGCGAACCGCTATCAACTTACACCTGGCTGGGTACGGCCCTTGTGCTGAGCGCTGTATTTATTGGTCAGCAAAAAAACAGCACTGCCCGTCAATCCCAATAAATATTTCATACCGGTGCCGCTTATCAGTTTTTCTAACCCACAATTAATAACTGTGCTGGCAGTCAATAATTAACTTGCTTCTTTCGCACCAACTTAAGTTTTATTTTATATTTACCTGTACCAATCTCTTTGCCTATGGAAGCTATAGTAATCACCCTATTTGTTGTGGGTTACCTCGCTATCGCACTTGAACATCCGATCAAAATAAATAAAACTGCTTCAGCACTCCTTACGGGAGTAATTTGTTGGACTATTTATGCGGTTTCATCACCCGATCATATCGATGAAATTGGTCATCACCTGGCCGAGCATTTAGGTGAGATTGCGGCTATTCTGTTTTTCCTGATGGGTGCCATGACAATTGTTGAATTGGTAGATGCTTATCAGGGATTCAAAATTATTACGGATCGCATCAATACCCGAAACCCCAAGAAACTGCTTTGGATTATCTGTAGTGTAACATTTATTCTATCAGCCATTCTGGATAACCTCACAACTTCCATTGTAATGATTTCGCTTATCCGCAAACTGGTTCCCAATAAAGAAATGCGGCTGTTCTTTGCCGGTATGATTGTAATTGCCGCTAATGCCGGTGGCGCCTGGTCCCCCATAGGCGATGTTACTACCACTATGCTCTGGATTGGTGGCCAGATATCATCTGGTAATATTATTATGACCCTTATACTTCCTAGCCTTGTTTGTATGATTGTGCCGCTTATTTATTTGCAGTTTACCCTCAAGGGTGAGTTAGGAACCGCAGATAAAAACGATCTCAATCAAACACCTGCGCATGGTCATGGCCACGGTAATGGTGCACCTGTTAAAGGTTCTACCACTATGTTAATTTTAGGTGTGGGAGGGTTGATTTCCGTTCCTGTCTTTAAAACAGTAACTCATCTTCCGCCCTACCTGGGTATGTTGCTGGCGTTGGGTGTGTTGTGGGTTGTATCTGAGTTGATTAACCCCGATATGGATGAGGCAGAGAAAAGACCTTATACTGCTGCGGGTGCACTTACTCGTATCGATGTTCCCAGCGTGCTCTTCTTTCTGGGAATTTTATTGGCTGTAGGGGCCTTGCAATCCATGCAAATACTTACTCATTTTTCGGCCTGGTTAGATAATACCCTAGGCGACCAGCGTGTTATCATCACCCTTGTTGGGATTCTGTCTTCCATAGTAGATAACGTGCCGCTGGTTGCTGCCAGCATGGGCATGTATGATATGAGCGTCTACTACCAGGATCATATGATTTGGGAGTACTTAGCCTACTGTGCCGGTACCGGTGGCAGCATTCTGATTATTGGCTCAGCGGCTGGTGTAGCTGTTATGGGAATGGAAAAAATTGATTTTATCTGGTATTTAAAACGCATCTCGTTATTGGCCATGTTAGGATATTTTGCAGGTGCGGTAGTTTACCTGATAATTCATCCGTTTCTGGCAGTTCATCCACCCGCATAGTTTACTAACTGCTTCAGTGCAATTTCAAACGAGGCTTGGGCAAGCCTCGTTTTTTTTGGGTTGCCTGCATGCGTTTTCTTCAAAGCCTTAAATATGGTGTTCGATATATCTGAAAAAATTGCTTCATCCGTCATACTCACTTCTTTTTCCATAAAGTAGGCAAACACCCGGGCCATACCACAGTTGGCAATAAAATCAGGAATGATGGAAATCTTTTCATCGGCATATAAACCGGTTGCACCAAAGAAAATTTCCGGATCGGCAAACGGAACATTGGCACCGCATGAAAAAACTTCCACCCCGGTTTCAATCATCCTATCAACCTGATCTTTTGTTACCAGCCTTGAAGCTGCAGCCGGTACAAAAACTTCAAAGTTCAGATCCCAGATTTTCTGATTTACAATTTCAAACGGTAGCAACTCATCGGTAACAAGTTTATTCCCATCACGATTTAAAACTAACTCACAAATTTCAGTGTGTGTAAATCCTTTTTGATTAATCAGGCCACCTTCGCGCGTAAGAATGCCCACTATGGTTACTCCCATTTGCGAAAGGTAAAATCCTGCTGCTGCCCCCACATTGCCCCAACCCTGAATCATGGCGCGTTTACCTTGCAGTTTACCACCCCACAATGCATAATAATGTTTAACAGCTTCGGCTACTCCATAGCCGGTGCACATATCAGCCACTGTATATTTCTTAGAAAGCGAGGGTGTGTAAGCTTCGCTTTCTATCAATTTGATTACACCCTGCCGCAACTGACCAATGCGATTTACTTTCTGAGGTTCGGTTGGTTTGTAATGGCCGGTAAACACACCTTCCTGCGGATGCCAGATGCCTACATCTTCGGTATGTGGAATCACTTCATGGATTTCATCCACATTCAAATCACCACCGGTGCCATAATAATATTTCAACAAAGGCATTACTGCTGCATACCAGCGATGCAACACACCTTCCTTACGTGGATCGTTCGGATCGAAATTAATACCCGACTTTGCCCCACCAATGGGTGGGCCTGATACTGTAAACTTTACTTCCATTGTTTTGGCCAGCGACTCTACTTCACGTTTGTCCAACCCCGCCCGCATGCGTGTGCCGCCACCGGCAGCACCTCCACGCAAAGAGTTGATAACCACCCAACCCTCGGCCGATGTTTCGGCATCTTTCCATTCAAACACAATTTCGGCAGGTTTGCTTTCAAACTTTTTCAGTAGCTCTTTCATCATGTAAAGTTTAGGTGTCAAAGATATTTAGAACTTATCTCAAAAGTCGATTTAGTAAAGCCTTTGCCTATTTTTGAAGTTTACACCTTATGAACCTGGTTATAGACAGCGGCAATACCCGCATAAAAGCAGCACTTTTTAACCAAACGGATTTAGTTTTAAAGGAGAGTTTTGGCAACCTGAACGAGCTGAAAGACTTTATGAACGTTTATGAGTTTGTTCATTTACTGGTAAGCTCTGTTAGCCATCCGGCAATGGAAATACTTAACCTTGCCGGTAATTCCGGAAAGAAAGTGATATTAAGCCACCAGCTTGCCTTGCCAATAAAACTTAACTATGCAACCCCACACACGCTGGGGGTAGATCGCATTGCCGCAGCCTGTGGAGCCTACGAGATTTTTCCCAATCAAAACTGCCTGGTAATTGATACAGGTACCTGTATTAATACCGAGTTTATAGATGCAACCGGTACTTACCACGGAGGTGCTATTTCACCTGGCGTTAACATGCGGTTTAAAGCCATGCATACGTTCACCCAAAGTTTACCGTTACTACAACCGGAAACTTCAGCACAACTTACTGGAAATAGCACCGAAACGTGTATGCAAAGCGGAGTATTGAACGGAACACTTGCTGAGGTAAATGGCTGGATAGAAAAATATAATAGGCAGTATAAAAACCTGCAGGTTATTCTATGCGGGGGCGATTACCCTCTTTTTGAAAACAAGCTTAAACAAGCCATATTTGTGGCCCCCGATCTCGTTTTGACCGGTTTGAACAGGATTTTACGCTATCATGCAGAATTTTAGAAGGAATTTCACACTCGCATTCGGATTATTATTACTGGGCGGGGCAGCCATGGCACAAATTGCCAACACACCATTTAGTTACAGGGGCATAGGCGATTTTTTTGGTAATGCCTTGGCACATAACCAGGGTATGGCCGGTGTAGGTGTGAGTAACCCTCAGTATTTCTATCTCAACAATCAAAATCCGGCACTGCTCATCTATAACCGGTTTACCGTGTTTGAAGGCGGGTTTATTGGCCAATACAACACCATTAAAGGCAACGGCCCCTCCGAAAAAAGTGGCAATGGAAATCTTAATTACTTGATGATGGGGTTTCCTGTAAAGATGGGCAAATGGTCAACCTCGGTTGGGCTGGCTCCTTATTCAGGAGTTAACTACCGCACCAACTATACCGATGCAATTGAAGGCAGCACTAATACTGTAAACGTAGAAGAAACCGGAACCGGAGGAATAAACCAGGTTTTTTGGGCAAATGGAGTAGCCCTTAGCAAAACGCTATCAGTTGGAGTAAGAGCCACCTATTTATTTAGCTCCATCGTAAATGAATATTCCAATGCGTTAACTACCGATGCCTCACCCATTGTATATTTTCCTTCTATCTACGAGCGCACTTACGTTAAAGATTTTAATTTTTCGATGGGAGTATCGTACCATAAAGATTCACTCTTCAATAAAAATTACCGGTTTAATGTAGGTGGTGTTTATACGTTTAAATCGCAATTAAACACCGAATATTTTACACGCATTGAAAGAAGAAATAATACAGGTGGGGTAATTGATTCAACAACACTAATCAACAATGTGCCCGGCACCATTACATTGCCCCAATCTGTTACAGTTGGCGTGTCGTTTGGGCGTGCAGAAAAATGGATGATAGGTGCTGATTATACTTATCTTAAAAACAGTTTGTTTCGCGATTACTTTGGAAATTCGCAAAATGGTACCGATAGCTGGCGAATTGCATTGGGTGGAGAGCTTACACCAGACCCTATGGCGCTTGGCAGTTATTTAAAACGAATGACATACCGAACAGGTGTGAGCCTGGAACAATATCCGTATTTGATTAACGGTAAACCCGTAAATGATTTTGGCATTAATTTTGGGTTTACTATGCCAGTAAACCGTATTTCAAGTCTTGACTTTGCTTTTAAGCTTGGCAGGCGCGGAACGGTACAGGATCATACCATTGAAGAAAACTATTTTAAAGTTTACTTTGGTGTTACAATTAATGATCAATTTTGGTTTATTAAACGCAGATTTGATTAAACATAGACTTAAACCACAGAACAAATGAAAATGAACATGCGATCATCGGTATTGTTGTTGGCGCTTTCCTTTGGTGCATTCGCAAGCTTTGGACAGTGTAAAGACGGGTGGCCTGAAGACAAAGCCACTGCCGAAGAGAAAGTAGCACTTTATGACGATGCTAAAACCCAGAAAAATTTTAAGGCTGCCGTAGCTCCACTGCAATGGATGCTGAAAAATGCACCCAAGTGGAATACAAAATTATACATTGATGCAACCGACATCTATAACAATCTGGCTACAGCCGAAAAAGATCCTGTTAAAAAGCAAATACTGGTAGATTCTTTAATGATGCTATACGATATGCGTGTTACCAATTGTGGTGACGAAGTAAACGTATTAAATCGTAAAGCCATTTATGCTGCCGTTTTCAACTCTCAGAATAAAGATAAAACAGCAGAAGTATTGAAGTTATACGATAAAGTATATGAGATAAGTGGCAACAATGTGCTGGATAACAACTTGCTTTCTTACATGCAGGTAATTCAATTGAATGTAGCATTGCTTAAAAATTTAACCGATGATCAAATCCTTCAACGGTACGATAAACTTTCGGGAGTAATTGATGCCAAGATCAAAAAAGCTCAAACCGATAACAAACAAGCAGATGTTGATCGTCTAAAAAAGATAAAAAGCAGTGTAGATGATATCCTGATTAAACTTGTAAAAGTAGATTGTGAGTTTGTGAAGAAAAATCTGGAGCCCAAGTATAAAGCAAATCCTGCCGACTTGGCTTTGGCTAAACGCATCTTCCAGTTTATGACTACCGGTGGCTGCATTGAAGATCCACTTTGGTTGCAGGTAGCCGAAGCTATTCACAAAGAAAGTCCTGATTATGGTTTAGCGCTTAACATGGCCCGTATTTATGCCAAAAAAGGTGAAATGAGCAAAGCCGAAACCTTAGCAAACGAAGCCGTAGAACTTGCGCCTACTCCCGAAAACAAAGAAACGTCTAATATGCTGGTAGGCGATTTATTAGCTCAGAAAGGAAGCAAGGCAGCCGCACGCGAAGCATACCGCAAAGCCGTTGCCGCCAACCCCAACAGCAAAGAAGGCTATGAAAAAATTGGCGATTTGTATTTAGGCTCGTTTAAAGATTGTGCCAAGAGCCAAAGCTTGGCCGAAGATCGGTTGGTTTACATTGCCGCTTTTGAAATGTATGCCCGTGCCGGCAACCAGCAAAAAATGGCGGCAGCCCGTGCTCAGTTCCCATCAGTAGCAGAAATTTTTGAATTGAATTGGAAAGAAGGCGACTCAAAAACAATTTCATGCTGGGTAGGCGAAACTGTTACACTGAAAACACGAGGCAAAGATTAAGCAAACGTACATTAACAATAGCAAGGCTGGTCAGTTAGGGCCAGCCTTCTTTATTTGATAATAACCGGAAGTAACCGCAAAACAAGCATGCTGCAAAAGTTGTATAAACCACTCCGTAAAATTAGAATAAATGCGCTGCATGCTTTGGTTGCAGGGTTACTGATAGCGGCCTGCAACCCTGCTGAAACAACTATACCGGCAGAGTATGAAGGCCCCCTGAGCGAAGCTGAAAATGTAATGATGCAATATGCCGAGAAAGACCGTGTAAAAGTGGTGCTTACCGCAGCTAAAATACTGGAGTTTGCCAATGGCGATGAAGAATTTCCAGAAGGCATTTACATCGAATTTTTTGATGAACTGGGAAACAAAACCTCAACCCTAAAAGCCAACGATGCCTTCTACTTAAAAGCAGAAAACAAATGGCGCGGCCGTGGTAATGTGGAAGTAATTAACATGCAAAAACAAGAACAACTCAACACCGAAGAATTGTTTTGGACACCCACTACAAAAAAAATATTTACCGATAAGTTTGTAACCATTAAACTACAAAGCGAGGTAATTTATGGTACCGGGCTGGAGGCAAAAGAAGATTTATCCGATTACCAGATTAAAAACCCCGAAGGAGAATTTGTGGTTGATGAATAAGCCTTAATATTTATAGCAATGCATGCACACTTGAAATAAGAATAAATGCAAACCAAGTAACGGGTACCCTGTGCTGGTTACAGCGTTTCAATTTGGCGTTTCCTCCTAACCAACCTTAAATACCCACATGAAATTAATTGATATAATTCTACTCTCACTGGCTGCTTTTTTTGTGATAATCGGCATTTACGAAACCATGGCTGTGGGCATTGGACAGGCCTACACATGGGTTATGGTTGCAGCCATGCTTTTCCTGATTTATACCTATCGCAAAAAAGGCAAATAAAGCCACCTCTTTCCTACACAACTACCTGGCTATCAAGGCCTATATTATTATTTGTGCCTTTGGTGAATTGATATAACGGGTTAAATTTGCGGTTCTTTAAACAAAACTGCAGGTGCTTTCCTGCCTCGTAAACATTTAGAAAAATTAGTTATGGCATTAATTGGAACTTTAAGAAATAAGATGACCAAATGGGTAGTGGGGTTTGTGGCCGTGGCCATTTCAGCCTTCGTACTAAACGACTTGTTTGGCAATGGCCCACGTTCTGTTTTTGGAAATGAAAACACAGTAGGCGAAATAGGTGGTTCCACTATTTCACTAACTGAATACCAAAATGCTATTCAGGAACGCGAAAACAACTACATCATGAATTTCGGGCGCCAGCCGGGCGATCGCGAAAGACCATTGCTGCAACAGCAGGCATGGGAATACCTGATAACACAAAAGGCCATTCGACCTGAATTTGAAAAAGTAGGAGTTGTGGTTTCTACCGATGAGGAATGGGACATGATTCAAGGAAAGAATATTGACGAAAACGTAAAAAACTCATTTCTGGATGAAGCCGGAAAATTTGACCGCGCCCGCTTGATGCAATTCATACAACAATCCGAAGAAGTTCCTACCGATCCAAACATGATTGCGATGTGGCAACAAGGAAATTACCGTTGGAACTCATTTAAGAATGACCTGAAACTTGGCCGTGAACGAATCAAGTATGAAAACCTCTTAATTAAAACAAACTATGTAACAAAAGCAGAGGCTGAACGCGACTACCACACCCAAAACGATGTTGCCGAAGTAAAGTACTTGTATGTACCCTTCTTTGCAATTAGCGACTCCACTATCAAAGTAACTGATAGCGAACTGCGCGCATATTACAATCGCAACAAAGCCAAATACAAATCAGAACACATGCGAAATCTGAACTACGTGGCTTTCCCTATTGTTGCTTCAGCTCAAGATTCATTACAGATACGCGAAGATCTTAAATCATATGCCGAAGGTTTTAAAACAGCCCCGGATGATTCGCTCTATGCCGTAACAAATACCGAGGGCAACGAACCTTTCGTCAAGTACAACATTTCAAACCTGCCCTTGTTGCTGGCCGATCAAAAAGATAACCTTAAAGCAGGTACCGTATTTGGTCCCTTTTTGGATGGCGACTCCTACAAAGTAATGAAACTGGTAAAGATTGGCCGCGATACAACCGGAACAGCCAAGGCCAGCCATATACTGATCCGATGGGATGATGAATCCGAAGCTGCCAAGAAAACAGCTAAAGAAAAAGCCCGTAAAATTCTTGCCGAGATTAAAGGCGGTGCAAGTTTTGCAGCCAAAGCCCGCGAACATGGCACCGATGGAACTGCCAGCCAGGGTGGCGATTTAGGTTGGTTCTCATCGGGTGGAATGGTTAAACCATTTGAAGATGCTGTGTTTGGAGCAAGAAAAACGGGCGTGCTTGCCGATGTGGTGGAAACACAATTTGGCTATCATCTTATTGATGTAACCGGAGTGGTAGATTACACCGCCTATTCCGTAGCTACTATCGAAATTCCCATCGTACCAAGCGATGAAACACAAAATGCAGCTTACCTGAAAGCACAAACCTTTGCTGCCGATCTTTCGGGTGTAAAAGAATTTACTGAACGCGCCAAAGCACAAAACCTGGTCGTAAATCAAGCTAACAACATTCGCACTAACGACAGGCGCTTGAACGACCTGGGCGATGCACGCCAGGTTATTACATGGTTATTCCGCGAGGGCAAAGTAGGCAAAGTATCAGAAGTGTATGAGCTTCCATCTGACTATGTAGTGGCTGTTATGACCGGTGAAACAGATGGTGGCACCCGTTCATTCGAATCGGTTAAAGAAGAGATAACACCGGCCGTGCGTAACGAAATGAAAGGCAAAAAAATTATTGAAATGCTGAAAAGCAAGACCGGAACTTTTGAAGAACTTGCCGCAACTTTTGGTACCGATGCCACCGTGGGTTCGTCCAGCGATTTAAAATTTAATTCAAATACATTACCAAGTGTAGGTCTAGATCCGGTTGCAGTTGGTAAAATATTTTCGTTAGAGAATGGCAAACGCTCCGAGCCATTTGCCGGAGAAAATGGAGTTATACTAGCCGAACTTCAAAGCAAAACCATTGCGCCTGCTATGGGCGATTACACCATGTTCAAAACCCAATTACAACAAAAAATAGATGGCCGCTCAAGCCTGGGTATAGCCGATGCCATTAAAGAAGCAGCCGGTATTGAAGATAAACGCTATAAATTCTTTTAACAGGTTACAAAAATTAATAAACGCCTCGGGTTAATAACCGGGGCGTTTTTCTTTATGGATAATCAAAACTTTGAAAAGTTTCGCGAACAATTGGATCAGCACTATGCATGGCCTGCGCTTTATACGTTCAAGTTTATTGTTCCGCTGGGTAAAGAACCGATGCTAAAAGCGCTGTTTCCAAATCACACACCTAATGAAAAAGCGTCCAGGAATGGAAACTATACAAGTTTCACCTATCAAATGATGATGCCCTCCAGCCAGGCTGTTATTGATACTTATATTTCCGTATCAAAAATTGAGGGCCTGATTGCCTTGTAGCATAATGCTGATTTGTAGTTACCTTTAATAAACATTTAAATTATGTGGGTAGAAGAAAACAACCGGCTTACACGCACGTTCCGGTTCAACGACTTTACGGAAGCCTTCGGGTTTATGACAAGGGTGGCCTTAATTGCAGAGAAGATGGATCACCATCCATACTGGACTAATGTTTATAACACCGTAACGATCGAACTAAGTACCCACGATGCCGGTAATACCGTTACTGAAAAAGATCATACCCTCGCAAAAGCCATTGATCAACTTATTTGAAATTGGAAACGGTTAAAACTTCGTTATACGTAGTGCCTACGCCCATTGGCAATCTGGCCGACATTACATTGCGTGCATTGGATGTTTTAAAAAACGTAGATGTGATTCTGGCAGAAGATACCCGTACCTCAGGATTTTTATTAAAGCATTACCAGATTTCAAAGCCTTTGCAAAGCTTCCACATTTTTAATGAACACAAAACGTTAGCTGGATTAATACAGCGAATGCAGCAAGGCGAAGTAATGGCACTTGTAAGCGATGCCGGTACACCTGGAATTTCTGACCCCGGATTTTTATTGGTTCGTGAAGTGTTGCGCGCTGGTTTACAGATTGATTGTTTGCCCGGAGCCACCGCATTGATTCCGGCTTTGATCAAATCCGGTTTCCCCACTGATCGGTTTGTGTTTGAAGGTTTTCTTCCGCACAAAAAGGGCCGCCAAACGTTATTAAAAAAATTAGCAGAAGAAGAACGCACAATTGTACTATACGAATCGCCCCACCGGCTGGTTAAAACATTAGAACAAGTAAAAGAATTTTTTGGTGAATCCCGGTTGGTATCGGTATCGCGCGAGCTTACCAAGATGCATGAAGAAACATTTACCGGTACCGTGGTTGATACACTGATGCATTTTCAGAAGAAGGAAGTAAAGGGCGAAATTGTGATGGTGATACATGGCAAAGAAGAATAATGGCATACTGAATGTGTGGCTGTTGTTTGCAATAGCTGTGCTATTATTCACCGCAGCTGGTCTAATGAAGTCGTTTCCGGTTTTAATTTTTGCAGCGCTTGCTCCCTTGTTTGCCATTACCGATCAGGCTCGTGAACATACTTCGCCCTGGAATCGATTTGAGTTAATTTTGTTAGCATTAACAACCGGATTACTTGCTGCACATGCATTTAACTTTTCGTTTACAATTGCTGTGCTGCTGCAAGCCATTTTATTTACGCTAACTTTTGTGGGCTATGTGTTTGCTTATAAAAGTCTAGGGGCCCGACTGGGAAAGTTTACTATTATTTTTTTCTGGTTGGGATTAGAGTACCTGCTCCTAAAACTTCCCTGGAATAATAAAGTTGTTTACCTGGCCGATGTGCTCTTACTAAAACCCGATTGGTATAGTTGGACCAGCTATACAGGCTACCTGGGTGTTACGCTTTGGATACTACTGGCCAACCTGCTCTTCTACATGAGTTTGTTCCGGGCTGCGGGCTTTAACGTTTATTTCTTTATTGGTGGTTTACTACTTGTTGCTGTACCCATTGTTTATTCTTTACAAGTGGAGGGCAGCATGATTACCTACTCGCACATGATGCAACTTTATGGTTT
Organism: Cyclobacteriaceae bacterium; assembly: GCA_019638355.1. Lineage (GTDB taxonomy): Bacteria > Bacteroidota > Bacteroidia > Cytophagales > Cyclobacteriaceae > ELB16-189. The sequence goes on along the minus strand of JAHBTY010000001.1, from coordinate 816,771 downwards.
TGCTGCCAAAGGGTCGCTTCCGGAAAAATATAGCGAGCAGGGTGAGTTTATTGGCCGAACAGCTGCGTGGGTTTCGGTGTTAATAATCTTGCTATCTTTTGTAAAAAATTATACCCGCAAAAAATGAATCTCAGCAAGCTTGAAAAAGACACGATTGAACTTTGTACGGAAGTGAGTGTATTTATGCGAAAAGAGCTGGAAGGTTTTGATCTATCACGCATTGAACAAAAGGGAAGTTCAAGTAATCTTGTTTCGTATGTGGATAAAGAATCGGAGAAACGATTGGTGAACAGACTTAGTCAATTGTTGCCGGGTTCAGGCTTTCTGGCCGAAGAAGGCACAGATGTAAAAGCTACCAACGAATACACCTGGATTATAGATCCGCTTGACGGAACCACCAACTACCTGCATGCGCTACCGATTTTTGCCATCAGCATTGGGTTGCAACGGAAAGATAAAACTGTATTAGGTATTGTATATGATGTAAGTAACAACCATTGTTATCATGCTATTGAAGGTGGCGGGGCTTTTTGTAACGAAAAACAAATTCGCGTTTCGGGAATTACTACCTTAGAAGAAAGTTTGCTTGCTACCGGATTCCCCTATTACCATACAGATAAAAAAGAAACTTACCTCGAAATCATAAAATTGTTCCTCGAAAAAACACACGGCATCCGCAGGTTGGGCAGTGCAGCCATGGATTTAGCTTACGTAGCAAGCGGTAAGTTGGAAGGATTTTTCGAATACAACCTTAAACCCTGGGATGTTGCCGGGGGTGCATTTATTGTACAACAAGCCGGTGGCGTAGTTACCGATTTTTCGGGTGGTACAAATTTTTTACACGGTGGTGAACTGTGCGCTGCCGGAAACATTCATACCGAAATGCTTGAACAAATCCGTAAGCGCTGGTTCTGATTTACTCTGATCGCAACGATTGTGTTGGGTTAGCAATAGCTGCCTTCATAGAACGATACGCTACAGTGACAATAGCGATCAAAAACGTAATGGCAAGCCCCACTAAAAATACAGTTGGCCCTACGGTAATTTTATAGGCAAACTGATCGAGGTATTGATTGGCAGCATACCAGGCCAACGGAGCCGCGATGCAAAATCCAATCAGGATAAGTTTGACGAACTCTTTCGAGAATAACATAAGAATGCTTTCAACCGATGCCCCTAACACTTTGCGCACACCAATTTCTTTGGTTTTTTGATTGGCCATAAACACAGTTAACCCGAACAATCCCAAACATCCAATAAAAATTGCAAGCGAAGTAAATACCGAAAGCATGATTGACATACGTTCTTCGCCTTCATAAAACTCTTGAATCTGTTCATCTAAAAAGCGATATGAATAAATATATTCCGGGTAGGCAGTTTCCCATTTTGTTTGCACTTGTTTAAGTGCCTCTTGTACGCTTTGCGGATTCAACTTAACTGATAGTACATGATAGTTCCGGATACGGTTTACCATAATGGTTGCCTCCAATGGGTCTTGCAAGGCTACTGTATGGAAATTTTTAACCACACCACTTACCGGTAATGTTTTACCCCACATTTTTATATGCTTTCCAACTATATCCTCAGGGTTTGAGAAACCTACTACCTGCGTTAGGCGTTCGTTAACCACATACATTTGTGCAGTATCGGCATCGGCTACACCTGTGCCGGCAATTAACTGCAATCCGTACAAATCGAGGTAGTTTCCATCCACCACTTTAACCTGAGTTTCATAATACTTTTCATCGCCTTCAATTGTAAAATCAGTAGAGGATACACTTCCGGATGAAGGTGCGCTGTTACTTAAGCTTGCTGCCTCCACTCCGGGAATAGTGAGTAGTTCATCACGTAGTGTGCGCATTCTGCTCACGCCATCGGTGGCAGGTTTCTCACTAACCGGAATTTGTACTGTTATAATAGCATCTTTGCGAAAGCCAAGTTCTTTGTTTCGTAAATAATTCATTTGACTAATCAGCACCACCGTACCGATAATCAACAGCTGCGAAATCACAAACTGTAACACAACCAAACTTCTGCGCAAGTTAAATCCTGAAGTTTGCCTGATGCCAATTTGATTTTTGAGTGCGCTTACCGGGTTATAAGCACTTACGATCAAGGCCGGATAAAATCCGGATAACACCGAAACAACTATAAGTGTGCCGATGAGGAACAACCACAAGGTTGTATCAGATACTAAGTTTAATGTTAACGATAAATCAAGGAATGGATTTAGAAAGCTCAAGCCCACTTCGGCCAATACCACAGCTACTAAAATAGACACAAGCGTTACCAGAAATGTTTCGCCTAAAAACTGAAATATTAATTGCGAGCGTAAACTTCCCAACGATTTACGAATGCCTACTTCTTTTGAACGTTTCACCGCCTCGGCAGTAGTAAGGTTAATAAAGTTAATGCATGCTGTTAACAACAGAAAGATACCGATAATAGTGAGCACCCTAAAAGTAGATTTACTTACGGTGTTGTAGTTGTAGTTTCCAAAACGATCATCAAAATGTATTTCGCTAAATGGTTGCAATACAAACGCAGTATTGTCACGATTACGGGTTGAATCGCCCAGGTATTTGGTAACAAATGCGGGCATGCGGGTTTCTATATCGGCAATGGTACTTCCTTGTTTTACAGTAAAATAACAATGATCATCGCTCCAGATTCCTGTCCATGCACTTTCTTCTTTTTGTTTCTGGATGGTTACGTACGATGCGAGCATATCAAATGGAAGATCGGTATTGGTTGGAAAGTCTTCCATAATCGCGGTAACGCGAAAATCCTGATCATCGTACCGCAGCACTTCACCTACCGCATCTTCCTTTCCATAATACTTTATAGCAGCCCGTTTTGAAATAATTACTTCATTAGGCTCGTCTAATCCCTTCGCACCATCACCTATTAAAATCTTCCGATCAAATATTTTAAAAAAGTTAGGTTGTGCATAGGCAACACCGCGTTCTTCATCATACTTCTTCGGGTCATCGTTTGCTTGTGGAATTACGATAAAACTTCCGCTTCGGTACGAAACAAACGTTACTTCTTCAGCTTCGGGAAAATCGGCATCAAATACTTCCGGGAAACCGGGATACACACCGGAAGTATAATTCTTACCATCATTGCCATCGGATTGCACATTGGCGCGATAAATACGATGGTAGTTACTATGAAACGTATCGAAACTTTTATGATAGCGCACCAGCAAAAAAAGTATGAGGCTGGTAGCCAGGCCAAGTGTAAGGCCGCTGATATTTAACAAGGTGGTTCCGCGTTGTCGAATCAGATTTCGTAACGCAGTTTTAAGGTAGTTTTTAAACATAATCGCAGCAAGTTAGCGTTGGCCGGATACAATCCTGGTTCTAAAAATATTTTACAATTGCCAACTTTATGCCAGCCCCGTTTCTTCTTAAATTTTTAGGATTTTAGAAGACGCCATGTCCAAAATCGCTTGCTTTCGTCCGCAAACGGACGAACCCATCATTCGGCATAAGGCATATTTAAACAAGTTGATTAGTTTTACAGTATGGTTCAGCAACTGTTGATTGTGCTATTGTTTTTAGCAGCACTTTTTTACTTAGGCCGCTTGGGCTGGCGAAGTTGGCGTGCGAAAAACGCATGCGAAGCTGGCTGTGGAAAATGTAAAGTTGCTGATGTAAAGTTCGCCACGCTTGCCCCAAGAAAGCCGACAAAACCCTGAGTTTTGATATAATAAAGAATTTGCGCATTTTGCGTAACGCATTTTGCGTAACGCATTTTGTATGATTGTGAGAAATCCCTTTCTTTTAAAAGGTTATTTGGATTCAGATCACTTTTGTGATAGGGAAAAGGAAACTGCTGCATTGATTGGTGCAATCACAAACGGAAGGAGTGTAACACTTATCTCCCTCCGAAGAATGGGTAAGACCGGATTAATTCATCATGCCTTTAGTAGGCTCAAACAAGAATATGATTGCGTGTATGTGGATATATTGCCAACGTCCAATCTGGCCGAATTCGCCACTGCATTTGGCAAAGCAGTTTTGAATCAATTGGAAAATCCTTACGAAAAATCCATTAAACAATTAATGGGAATTTTTAGAAAATTCACACCCAATCTGGTTATTGATCCTATGACGGGGCAACCATCTTTCGAAATAAATGTAAAAACAGATAGAGAAAGTGAATCAACTTTAGAAGACATTTTTAACTATCTGAAAAAACGCAAAAAAAAAGTAGTTATCGCGATAGATGAATTTCAACAGGTAGCCGAATATCCAGAAAAAAGAACAGAGGCATTGCTTCGATCTCATGTTCAAATGCTCAACCATGTTGAGTTCATATTTTCGGGTAGCCAGAAACATTTATTGACACAAATGTTTACGCAGGCGTCAAGGCCTTTTTATCAAAGCACTGAACTCCTATTTATGGATCGAATAGATAAAGTTGCTTATTCAACTTTCGTTCAAAGGCATTTTACAAAGCATCAAAAAAGGATAAAGCCTAACGAATTAGAAACAATTTTTGAATGGACAAGATTACATACGTTTTATGTACAACTATTTTGCCACAAACTATTTATGCAGCCTGAAAAAGAAATGGCCCCTGAAGTATTGCTTAGAACCATTCATGATATATTGGCAGAAAATGAAACATATTACTACGGTTACAAAAACCTACTCACCGAGCAGCAATGGAACTTATTAAAAGCCATTGCACATGAAAAATCTATTTCTAAAATCAATCAAAAAAACTTTTTAAACAAGTACGACCTAAGTGCAAGCAGTGTTCAACGCTCTATCAAGGCTTTAGAAGAAAGAGAATTGATAGTTCAGGAGCCAGAAGGCTATCGCGTTTATGATGTATTCTTTGGCCTTTGGATGTCGATTCGATTTTAAAAATCACGCCCACACCTTCGTTCCCTCGGTACAATTTTTACACATCTCTATTTCGTTGCGCGACCGAAGTAAGCTTGATCGGAAGTTCTGATATTTTTTACTGCTCCAGATTTCTTTAAACGACTGGATTTGTAAATCTCCCATAACATAGTGCGCGTCTTTATCGAAGCAACAAGGCACTACCTTTCCATCCCAGGTAATCACACAACTCTGCCACATTTTCCAGCAATGGCTGGCTAATTCGTTTTTGATTGAATAGGTATTATCACTATTCTTTTGATAGCGTGAATACTTATCAAGCGTTGGAATTAAATCCGAACCATGTTTATAATCATAAATCTGTGCTGTTTTCAAAGCTACATGATCTACACCGATTTCTCTTGCCAGTTGATGCACGGATTCAACCTGATGCTCGTTTGGCTTTACAACCAAAAATTGAAACACAACAAATGGTGTAAGTGATTTAAGTTCCTGCTTCCAGCGAACAATGTTCTTAGCCCCCTCAATAACTTTATCAAGCTTACCCCCCACCCGATAGGCTTCGTATGTTTCTTGCGTAGTACCATCTATGGAAATAATCAGGCGATCTAATCCTGACTCAATTGTTTTTCGGGCCGCTGCATCATTGAGAAAATGGGCATTGGTAGAGGTTGCTGTATAAATATTTTTATTCGATGCATATTGAACCAACTCTAAAAACTGCGGATGCAGGTATGGTTCGCCCTGAAAATAAAATGTGAGATAAGAAAGCGATGGTGCTAATTCATCTATTACTTTTTTAAACAAATCCGGTTGAAGCATACCTGTTGGTCGCGTAAATGAACGCAAACCTGAAGGGCATTCCGGGCAGCGCAGATTACAGGATGTTGTTGGCTCTATGGAAATAGCGGTTGGCAGTGCCCAATGCGAAGCCTTACCGGATAGGCGCGAGTATTGGTAGCTTGATAATACTTTTGCAGCATTATAAACCCGCTTGGGCGTTGCTTTTCGAAACAGGTTTAGTGTATCTTTAAAATTGCCGCGCAAGGCATCCATATTCCAAAGTTACTTTTTGAAAGGCTATTGTCTATCTTTCGGGCCAAATATTTAGTCATGCACAGCTTGATTTCGGTTATAGTTCTTTTCCTTCTAACCAGCAGCATGTTTGCGCAAGTAATGGTACTTTCCGATAAAGCTGAAATATCCATAATTACCTGCGGCCCTGATCCGAATGAGTTATACAGTGCTTTTGGACATAGTGCCATACGGGTGAATGATCCGGGTAATGGAATAGATTATGCTTTCAACTATGGCGTTTTCAATTTCGATCAACCAAACTTCTATCTCAATTTTGCGCGAGGAAGAAACTATTACATGCTGGCTGTTTATAAATACGAAAATTTTGAATGGGCATATAAACGCGATGGCCGGTTTATACACGAGCAAGTATTACAATTAACATCAACACAACGCGATAAAATTTATAGCTTTTTACTTTGGAATGCGCAACCCGAAAACCGAACCTACCGATACGATTATTATCATGATAATTGTGCCACGCGCATTCGTGATATTCTGGTTAAACAACTATCAGGTGACTTAAAAATTGACAGCACCTTTTTTATAGCCCAACATTCTTTCCGACAAAAAACAGACGAGTACCTGGACCCATTGCCGTGGGGCGATTTAGGAATTGATATTTGCCTGGGGTTGCCGATTGATCGAACCATGTATGCCAGCGAATACATGTTTCTGCCCGATTACATAGAAGCTTTTGTAGATAGAATGCAAGTAAAATCAGATAGTGGTTGGGTAGCGTTGGTAAAAGAAAAAAGAATTATCGCTGCTGCAACGGTTGAACCCTGGAATTCGCTCGTGCATCCGTGGCTTGCTTTCTTTTTGCTACTTGTGATCATCATTTCAGTTTCTTTCTTCGATTGGAGACGCAAGAAGTTAAGTCGATGGTTTGATGTAACCTTGTTTGGTTTAACAGGAATAATCGGGATTCTTCTCTTCGCGCTTTGGTTATTTACCGACCATCACGATGCCGCGCGAAATTTTAACTTGTTGTGGGCTTTTCCACTACACTTCTTTGCAAGCCTGATGTTATTCAGCAAGCGCAGTAAGAATTTATTAAGCAAATACTTTTTGTTTTGCTTAATAATCCTTGCACTTACGCTTGTGTTTTGGTGGGCATTGCCACAAGAATTGAATGTGTATCTTATTCCTGTTGCTGCCGGACTTGCAATACGGTGTTTATTGAATTGGAAAATATTGCCGCAGATTCACTGATTATTCTGTAAATCTGTAGCGAGCACTTACATGTGAATAGGCCTGTTAGCAGTGGCGGCCAAACATGCTTCTTTTACTGCCTCCATATACGTAGGGTGTGCATGACTCATTCGCGAAACATCTTCAGCAGATGCGCGATATTCCATGGCCACTACGCCCGCTGCAATCATATCGGCTGCGCGGGCACCAATAATATGAACACCTAAAATCTCATCCGTATTTTTATCAGCCAGGATTTTAACGAGGCCATCTAAATCCATAGAAGCGCGGGCACGGCCCAATGCTTTGTAAGGAAAGTTACCAACCTTATAGGCCTTACCCTGTTCTTTTAATTGCTCTTCGGTTAACCCAACACTGGCAACTTCAGGCCAGGTATATACTACACCTGGAATAAGATTATAATTAATATGGGGTTTCTGTCCTGCAAGTTGTTCTGCTACCATTACGCCTTCTTCTTCGGCTTTGTGTGCCAACATGGCTCCGCGTATTACATCGCCAATGGCATAGATGTTATCAACTTTTGTTTTAAGATGATCATCCACCGGAATTTTTCCTTTGTCGAGCTCTATTCCAATTTTGTTTAAACCAAGTCCATCCGTATAAGGTTTACGACCTACACTCACTAAACAATAATCGCCTTTCAATTCAAAAGCAGCTCCGCCATTTTTAGGTTCTGCTTTCAACACAACCTCCTTGCCCTTATTCTCCAGCGCAGTAACCTTGTGCCCCAGAAATAAATCCATGCCTAACTTTTTGGCAACTTTGGCAAGTTCTTTACCCATTGTTCCATCCATGGTTGAGATCAGGCTATCCATAAACTCGACCACCGTTACTTTGGAGCCAATGCGTGCGTAAACAGAACCGAGTTCCATACCAATTACGCCACCACCAATAATGATCAGATGCTTCGGAATTTCTTTAAGTTCCAAGGCTTCGGTGCTGGAGATAATTCTCTTTTTATCGAATGGTGCAAATGGAAGTGGTGTTGGTTTTGATCCGGTGGCTATGATTACTTTCTCTGTAGTAATTTGAGTTTCCCTGCCATCCTTGCTGGTGATCTTAATTGTGTTCTTATCCACAAACGATCCTACACCTGTATGAACTTCAATTTTATTTTTCTTCATCAAGAAAGCAATCCCGTCCACATTGGCCTTCACCACACCTGCTTTGCGTTTAATCATTTGTGTGAGGTTAGCTTTTGGCTCGTTGATATCAACACCATGTTCTTTAAACGTATGTGCTGCATTGTGAAAATGCTCACTCGAATCAAGCAACGCTTTGGAGGGAATACAACCTACGTTTAAGCAAGTACCACCAAGTGTATCATACTTTTCGATGATGGCAGTTTTAAAACCAAGTTGTGCACAGCGAATAGCTGCCACATATCCTCCGGGGCCTGAGCCAATAACGGTTACGTTGTATTGCATAGTTTATTTCTTAAATATTTCCTTAATCTTCTTAATTGATGGATGATCGCTAGCTTTTCCTATAAAATCAGAGAATCGTAAACGTGCATTTGAATTTTTCTCTACTCTTAACAGATCATGCAAGTCATCAAAATTTTTAGGCAATTTAAACTCCTTTAACAGATCAACCCTCAAATCTTTAGCTACAACTAACACAAAATTTTCAAGGTCGGGTCTTAAAATAATAATTTTATTTTCGTTTTTATCTTTACAATAAATCAGCGCATTATCCTGATAGATAACACATTCCTTCAAAAGTTTTTTAAGAAAATCATCTCTACCCTTAAACGGATCTTCATCAATTAAAGCATCACTATTAACCTTCTCCTGAACTGTCGCTAATACTCGGCTCCTTCCAAAGCGATGATTCTTATTTAATTCAGATGAACCAAACCCTAACCCTTCCAAAAACGCACGATCAGCATGGCATTCGTAATAAATCATTCTGATAATAAGTGATCAAAGTTAAGAAATACATCTACGCCTAAATTCAATATTTCTTCAACGGCACTTTCATTCAACAAACTGGCTTTTGTTTCATATCCTCCTTGAATGGTTTCAACTAAGTATATCGTTAAATCCGATTGTTTTGTTTTTTCAATCACAGATTGTAAAAAGATAGGATTGTGCGTAGAAATAAAGAATTGCTGATGTTCCGTAAGTGCCATTTTTTCAGCTAAGAATTTAGTGTAATACGGAAAAATATTGGATTCTGGTTCTTCAAAAATTAATGTTGCTCCTTTGGGATTTGATTCAATAGCTGATAAGAAAAAAATCAATCGTTGTATGGTATCCGATATTGCATGAAAGGGAATGGTCGTAAATGATCTGCTTGTAACCTTAGCCAACTCAAGTTCTGAAGTTGAAGGTCTAAAATTTAATTTATAACCCAAGCTATCTAAGAAAGAACTTATCAAGTCTCTCAATTTAGCGTTGGTTTGTAAAACAGTAAAGAGATTTTCTCCATGTGGCGGGTGTAAAAAGCCGGGGCGTTTTTTTTCAAATCTTTTTAATGTTTTAAAAAAATATGGGCGTACATTAAAATCAATATCACCTCCACCCTTAAACTCTGAGAGTTTAAACAACTGCGTGAGTTTTTGACCTTCCTTGTTTTCGAAGTAAAACTTCACTCCGTCATAAAGAGTATCATAGTTGATTGAACAACTTCCATTCGGATATCCGCTAATAGTTATTGGAGCATCTAATGTATTGTCAAAAAAAAGATTGCTAAGGTCGTTAAACCTAACAAGCCCATTCAAGTCGCCAGTTAGTGGAAAAGCGAATAATGCTAATGCCTCCAGAATGTTTGATTTACCAACATTAGGCTCACCAATAAAAAGATTAACCCGTCCGCATTTCAATTCGAGGTCTTTTATTGACTTGAAATTTCTAATGGTAAGCCTCTCAATCATAAATTGAACAATTAAACTCCCAAAATCAATCTTCCCGGATCTTCCAATAACTCTTTCACGCGCACCAGAAAACTTACGGATTCACGTCCGTCAACAATACGATGATCATACGAAAGTGCCAGGTACATAATAGGTCTTATTACCACTTGCCCGTCTTTTACAACCGGGCGCTCTACAATATTGTGCATACCCAGAATGGCCGATTGCGGTGGATTCAAAATGGGTGTTGAAAGCATGGAACCAAACACCCCACCGTTGGTGATGGAGAATGTTCCACCTTGCATTTCATCTATGGAAAGTTTTCCATCACGGCCTTTTGTTGCCAACCGCACAACTTCAGCTTCAATCTGATCGAACGAAAGTGATTCGGCATTGCGGATTACCGGTACAACTAAACCACGAGGTGTTGAAACGGCAATTGATACATCGCAATATTCATGATAGATGACTTCATCGCCATTAATCTGCGCATTTACGGCAGGCCATTCTTTCAAAGCAATACAAACTGCCTTAGTGAAGAACGACATAAACCCAAGTCCTACGCCATACTTCTCTTTGAACTTATCTTTATACTTCGAACGTAAATCCATTACCGGCTTCATGTCCACTTCGTTAAACGTAGTGAGCATAGCCGTTTCGTTCTTAACGGATACAAGACGCTTGGCTATCGTCTTGCGCAACGAAGTCATTTTTTCATTGCGCTTATTGCGACTTCCACCCGATGTAATTACAGGAGCCGATGCCGGAGCTTTGGTTTCAGTTTTAGGAGTTGATGGTTGTGCCTTGGTTGCATCTTCCTTTGTAATTCTTCCACCTACACCTGTGCCACTAACCTGCGAAGAAGAAATCCCTTTTTCTTCCAGAATTTTTGCTGCTGCCGGTGAAGGATGGCCGGATGCATAATTCTTATCTCCACCACCTGATGTTGAGGTTGGTGTGGTTGCTGCTGTTGAAGTTGTTTGAACACCTTCCATGATTTCAATTTTGCAGATTAATCCGCCAATAGGCAAAGTGGTTTTCTCCTTTGCTACAATTCTTAAAATACCATTGGCTTCGGCTGGTAATTCAAACGTTGCTTTGTCAGATTCAACTTCAGCAATTACTTCATCCAACTTTACAAAATCACCCTCTTTCTTTAACCACGTAGAAATGGTTACTTCAGTTATGGATTCGCCTACAGCCGGCACCTTCATTTCTTTTACCCCGCCTGTTGCTTTTGGTGCAGAAGTTTCGGTGGCTTTGGATTCTGCTTTGGGCGAAGGTGTTGTTGCGGCTTCTGCTATTTCACAGATAACAGTACCTATGGGAACAACCTCTCCTTTTGCTTTATTGATTTTGAGAACACCGGCACTCGGTGCCGTTAATTCAAACGTTGCCTTGTCAGATTCAAGTTCGGCAATTACTTCATCCATCTTCACCACATCTCCATCTTTCTTTAGCCAATTGGCTATTGTTACTTCGGTTATGGATTCGCCTACAGTGGGTACTTTAACTTGTGCCATGTAATTCAGTTTAATTTTGTAATTACTTTCTTTTCTATCAACCCTATCGTTAAGAGATGGTTGGAGGTTAAATTTCAAATGCCTGTGTTATGATTTTTTCCTGCTCAGCTTTATGCACTTTTGAGTAGCCCGTAGCTGGCGATGCACTGGATTTGCGTGCAACCACCTTCCATTTTTCTTCGGGCATAAAACGCTGGATGTACGACCAATAACCCATGTTGTACGGTTCTTCCTGTGCCCAGATCAACTCGGCATCTTTATATTTTTTCAATATTGCCTGCACCTGATGTTTCGGGAATGGATATAATTGTTCTAACCGGACAAGCGCTGTGTTTTTAACTTTTTTCTTTTGCTGATAATCAAGTAAATCATAATAAACTTTACCCGAACAAAATACAATGCGCTTAACTTCTTTCGCTTTTACGTTTGCATCGTCAAACACTTCAGTAAAAGTGCCTTTTGTAAATTCCGAAAGTGGCGAAACCACACCCGCATGGCGCAATAATGATTTGGGCGAAAAAACAATACAAGGCTTACGAAACTCCCACTTGATTTGTCTGCGCAACAAGTGGAAATAATTTGATGCCGAGGTAATATTGGCTACTACCATATTAAACTCCGAAGCTTGCTGCAGAAAGCGTTCCGGTCGGGCGCTGGAGTGTTCTGGTCCCTGGCCCTCGTAGCCATGGGGTAATAAAAGTACCAATCCATTTTGTCGCTGCCACTTCGATTCGGCCGAGGTGATAAACTGATCAATGATAACTTGTGCACCGTTAACAAAATCTCCAAACTGTGCTTCCCATACCACCAATGCACGCGGGGTAGCCAACGCATAACCGTATTCAAAGCCCATTACGCCAAACTCAGAAAGCAGTGAGTTATACATGTGCAGTTTAGCCTGGTCGGTGCTGATATGGTTCAACCCACAGTACGATTGGTTTGTGTTTGAATCCCAGAAGTAGGCATGCCGATGCGAAAACGTTCCACGCTTTACATCCTGGCCGGACATTCGCACGATGTGTTTCTCGGCCAGTAACGATCCGAATGCCAGTAATTCAGCCTCGGCCCAGCCCAGCTCTTTTTTATCGAAGAAGGCTTCCTTCCTATCCTTCAATAATTTTTCAATTTGCTTAATGGGTTTAAACCCATCGGGAATTGTAGTAAGTGCTGCACCCACTTTATCAATAATCGCATTTGAAACCGAGGTATCGGGCGATTGATCGAAATCTTCCGGTTTGGATTTACGCATCGATTGCCACTCCTCTTCCATTTCCTGCAGTTTGTATGGCAGTGCTTTTTGTTTCACTTCGTTTAATCGATCCTGCAACTGATTACGGAACTTCGCATCCATTTCATCAGCCAGTGCAGCATCAACCCCCGACTCCACTAATTTTTTAACATACACTTCGCGCGGATTAGGATGCTTGGCAATTATGTTATACAACTTTGGTTGTGTAAATTTTGGCTCATCACTTTCGTTGTGGCCATGCCTGCGGTAACATAACAAATCAATAAAAATATCTTTACCAAATTGCTGGCGGTATTCGGCAGCTAATTTTGCACACCATGTTACTGCTTCGGCATCATCGCCATTTACGTGCAGTACGGGCGCATCTACAATCTTTGAAACATCGGTACAATAGATAGCCGTACGGGCATCGTCATAATCGGTAGTAAAGCCCACCTGATTATTAATCACAAAGTGAATAGTTCCTCCCGTAGTGTATCCTGGTAAGCCCGACATTTGCACCACTTCATATACAATGCCCTGCCCGGCTACTGCTGCATCGCCATGTATCAGAATTGCCATACCTTTTTTCAGGTCGCCATTGTATTCATCATCAATCTGCCCGCGTGTATAACCAACCACCAGCGGATCAACCGCTTCCAGGTGCGAAGGGTTAGGGGTTAACTTCACATAGATTTTTTTTCCCGATGGTGTAGTAATATGGCTTGCATAACCCAAATGGTACTTCACATCACCATCGCCCATTGTTAAATCAGGATTTACATTACCTTCAAACTCGGTAAAAATTTGCTCGTAGGTTTTGCCTAAAATATTAGACAACACATTTAAACGACCCCGGTGGGCCATTCCAATCACCACTTCTTTCACATCCAGTTCAGCAGCTTTATTTATAATGGCATCCAAAGCCGGAATGGTGTTTTCACCGCCTTCCAATGAAAACCGCTTCTGACCTAAAAACTTCGTGTGCAAAAAGTTTTCAAATACTACGGCTTCGTTTAGTTTAGACAGAATTCGTTTTTTTTCGTCCAGGTTGGGGTTATAGGCATAGTACTCCTTTTCTATTTTGTTGTAAAACCAGGCACGGATGTCATCGTTTCGAATAAAATTATATTCAAACCCAATTGGCCCCAGGTAAAGTGCTTTTAGTTTTTCGATGATTTTATGAAGCGGTGATTTGGGCATCCCGATTTCAGCCGCTACCTCAAACTCGGTATCCAAATCGGCATCGGTAAGGCCAACACTTTTATGATCGAGATTCACATTATGATCTCTTCGTTCACGCACCGGGTTGGTTTTGGATTTCAAGTGGCCAAACGATCTGTACTGAAAGATGAGATTGCGCACCTGAGTTTCTTTTATAGAAATAGGGTCGCCAGTGGCGGTTAACCCATTACCACCTTGGGTTTGTGAAAAATCAAAACCTTCAAAGAACTTTTGCCAGGTGGCATCAACAGATGCAGGGTTACTTTTATAAGTTTGATAGAGTTGGTCGATATAACCAACATCGGCATTAGAGATGTACGAATACTTGTCCATTGTTTTTAAGAAAAGGAATCAAATGTAAAAATCTCGTTTTGAATTAAAAAACTGAATAACCGCTTATTCAAATATTAAAGAAAATCAAACGATTAGGAATTCGAACTAAACAGGTGTTGGTAAACTTGTAAAAAAAACTACCTTTGCAGTCCTTTAAAAAACGGACGAGATCCAACATTTAAAAACTAAAGAAAATGGCAGTTAAAATCAGATTAGCACGCAGAGGCCGCAAGAAACTATCACTTTATGACGTAGTAGTGGCTGATTCGCGTTCGCCACGCGATGGCAAATTCATTGAAAAAATAGGTACTTATAACCCACTAACCGTACCGGCATCCATTAACCTTGACGATAACAAGGCATTTGATTGGTTGATGAAAGGTGCGCAACCGTCAGATACCGTTCGAGCTATGCTTTCGTACCGGGGTGTGATGTTACGCAGACACTTGCAGATTGGTGTAGCCAAAGGAGCTATCACACAGGAACAAGCCGATGCAAAATTGGCTGAATGGGTAAAAGCCAAGCAAGACAAAATTCAATCTAAAATTGAAGGGGTAGCAAAAGCCAAGCTAACTGCTGCCAAAGCCCGTAAGGACGCTGAATCTAAAGTTAAAGAAGCGCGTGCAGAAGCTATCCGCAAAAAGGCAGAGGTTGCAACTGCAACTCCAGCCGAACCCGCAGCGGAAGAAACTCCTGCTGAACCTCAGGCATAATTTTAAATGTCTTTTATAACAAAATGCCTCCGCAAAACGGGGGCATTTTACTTTTATATCAAGTATGGACAAATCTTTGTATTATAAAATTGGATATGTGGCCAAAACACATGGCCTGAAGGGCGAGGTTACGTTGGTGATAACGGAAGCAATCGACCTGGAAGAAATCCAATCGGTTTTTATTGAGATTGGTAATGACTTGGTGCCTTATTTTATCGAATACTTTTCCGATAGGCAAGACAAAGTGTTTATCAAATTTGAAGAAGTGAATACCCCTGAGCAGGCATCACATTTAAAAGGATCCAGCATCTTCCTCCATAAATCTGAAAGACCCAAATTGCCACGGGGCGAATTTTATGATGATGAAATAAAAGGATTTACAGTTGAAGATACGTCTGCCGGGGTTTTAGGAACAGTAACAGATGTTATTCAAGCCGGGGCCAGCAGACTTATTCAAATAGATCGTGATGGAAAAGAAATCCTCATCCCGGTAAACGGGCCATTTATAACTTCTATTAACAAATCCAAAAAGAAGATTGCCGTTGATTTGCCCGAAGGGTTTCTGGAGATTTAAGTATTTTACACTATGCGAATCGACATTATTACCTGCTTGCCGCGATTATTAGAAAGCCCTTTCTCAGATTCGATTTTAAAAAGGGCTCAGCAAAAAGGATTGGTAACCGTTGCAATACACGACCTGCGCGACTATGCCACCAACAAACACCGCACTACCGATGATTATGCATTTGGCGGTGGAGCCGGAATGGTAATGATGATTGAGCCCATTGATAACTGCATTACTAAACTGAAATCTGAGCGCGGTTATGATGAGATTATTTACATGAGCCCGGATGGTGAAATGTTAACTCAATCCATAGCTAATCAATTAAGTCTTAAAAAAAATCTTATTCTGCTTTGCGGCCATTATAAAGGTGTAGATGAACGCGTGCGCGAACATTTGATAACCCGCGAGATCAGTATTGGTAATTATGTACTATCGGGTGGTGAGTTAGCCGCTGCGGTGGTAGCCGATTCGGTAATCAGGCTTTTGCCCGGAGTTTTGAATGACGAGACCTCGGCCCTGAGCGATTCCTTTCAGGATGGCCTGGTGGCACCACCCGTTTACACCCGCCCGGCTGAGTACAAGGGTTGGAAGGTTCCGGAGGTTCTGCTTTCCGGCCACGAAGCCAAAATAAATCAATGGAAATATGAAAAATCGTTGGAAAGGACAAAAAACAGGCGCCCCGGACTGCTGGGTAGCAACTAAAAAATATCTGAGCACTTCTGCGTATTCCGGGCAATTCGTCTATATTTGCAGTCCATTTTAAAAAGACCAAGCGTCATGGCCGATTTAATAAAAGAAGTAGAAGCGGAATTAGCAGCAAAACGCACCAATATCCCTGATTTTAAACCTGGTGATACGTTAAACGTACACGTAAAAATAAGTGAGGGAAATAAAGAACGCATTCAGCAGTTCCAAGGAGTGGTTCTATACAGAAGAGGAAAAGGCACCAATGGCGAAAGTTTCTCTATTCGTAAAGTTTCCAATGGCGTAGGGGTTGAGCGTATCTTCCCAATTCTTAGCCCAAGCATCGATAAAATTGAGTTTATAAAGGCTGGTA
Source organism: Cyclobacteriaceae bacterium (assembly GCA_019638355.1). Classification (GTDB taxonomy): domain Bacteria; phylum Bacteroidota; class Bacteroidia; order Cytophagales; family Cyclobacteriaceae; genus ELB16-189. The sequence continues at coordinate 800,120 of JAHBTY010000001.1, read as the reverse complement.
AAGTACGCAGAGCCAAGTTGTACTATTTGAAAGGTCGCCAAGGTAAGTCGGCCCGGATCAAAGAAAAACTGGCCAGCAAAGAGGCATAGTAATTCAATAGAAGCTCTGAATAAAAGCCCATTCCAGCGTTTGGAGTGGGTTTTTTCATTAAAAGCCCACATCCTACATTGCGTTGCACAAACGGGGCTATAAACCTATATTTGCCGCTCACCTCAAATGAAATTATGGCAAACGTGAACATCAGTGCATTATTAGGTAAGGACGCTGACTCTTTACTCACCCACAAAAGTAAAACCATCGATAAAAGTCAGATTCACCTTCCGGGACCTGATTTTGTAGATAGAATTTTTGCACAATCAAGTCGCAACACACAAACCCTTCGCAGTCTGCAAGCCCTGTTTGGTACCGGTCGCTTGGCTAACACCGGGTATCTTTCTATTCTTCCGATTGATCAGGGTATTGAGCATAGTGCGGGTGCATCGTTTGCTAAAAACCCTATTTACTTCGACCCGGAAAATATTGTAAAGCTCGCTATTGAAGGTGGTTGTAATGCAGTAGCAACTACCTACGGTGGTCTTGCATTAATGTCACGCAAGTATGCACACAAGATTCCGTTTATCGTTAAAATCAACCATAACGAGTTGCTTACGTACCCCAACAAGGCCGATCAAATCATGTTTGGTTCTGTTGAAGATGCATGGAATCTGGGTGCTGTAGCAGTTGGTGCTACTATTTACTTCGGATCAGATAACGCAACGCGCCAGATACAAGAAGTTGCCAAAGCTTTTGAGAGAGCGCACGAGTTGGGTATGTCCACTATTTTATGGTGCTATACACGCAACAATGCTTTCAAAAAAGATGGTATTGATTATCACGTATCAGCTGACTTAACCGGGCAAGCCAACCATTTGGGTGTAACCATTCAGGCCGATATTATCAAACAAAAACTTGCTGAAACCAATGGTGGCTATAAAATGCTGAACACCGGTGGCAGTAGCTACGGTAAACTCGATGAAAGAATTTATACAGAGTTAACTTCCGATCATCCTATTGATTTATGCCGCTACCAGGTAGCAAACTGTTACATGGGCCGTGCGGGCTTGATTAATTCCGGTGGTGATTCAAAAGGATCGAGTGATATGGCCGATGCCGTACGCACAGCCGTTATTAATAAGCGTGCCGGAGGTATGGGTTTAATTTCCGGACGTAAGGCTTTCCAGCGTCCGCTAAAGGAGGGAGTTGAGATATTGAATTCGATACAAGACGTATATCTGGATAGTAAGATTGATATAGCTTAAGAATTAGCGAATAAAAAATGCCGATGATCTTCATCGGCATTTGCTTTTAATACAACATAAAATAAAGAAGCTGATGCCGTGGTTCAAACGTACCGATAAAGGAATTCTCACTCCTACAGAAAGTAAACGAGAAGTACCCGATGGGTTATGGTTTAAATCGCCCGGAGGTAAAATCGTACATACGCGCGAGTTAAAAAACAATGCGTATGTAGTACCCGAAGAAGAATACCATGTAAAAATTGGTTCACAAGAATACTTCGAAATTCTGTTTGATAACAATGAATTCACGGAGTTAGATGCCAACATGGAGTCGGCCGACCCATTGAAGTTTACCGATACGAAGCCATATCCTAAGCGAATAAAAGAATCGCAGGCCAAATCGAATTTGAAAGATGCTGTGCGTACTGCTTATGGAAAGATGAATGGGCTTGAGATTACCATTGCCTGTATGGATTTCAGTTTCATAGGCGGTTCGATGGGCTCGGTAGTGGGCGAAAAGATTGCCCGCGCTATGGATCATAGCTTGAAAACCAAAAAGCCATTTCTGATGATCTCTCGTTCGGGTGGTGCGCGTATGATGGAAGCCGGGCTTTCATTGATGCAGATGGCAAAAACCTCCGCTAAGATTGCACTCCTCGATCAAGCGAAAATTCCATACATCTCACTATTAACCGACCCTACTACAGGCGGAGTTACAGCATCTTACGCCATGCTGGGCGATTTTAATATTGCCGAACCTAATTCACTTATCGGCTTTGCCGGACCGCGCGTAATCCGCGAAACCATTGGTAAAGATTTACCCAAGGGATTTCAAAGTGCCGAGTTCGTTCTCGATCACGGCTTTTTAGATTTTATTGTGGACAGAAGGAATTTGAAAAGTCGGTTGAGTTTGTTGTTGAGGATGGTGGGGTAAAGGAATGCCTTCTGAGCTAGCTAATTTGTTCAGCATCTTCCTAGGGTAATAAAAAATGGGGATTGTAACAATCCCCATTTTTTCTTTATTACTGTTTTGAATTCTAATTACAGGAACCACTTGGTGTTGTGGTTAAGGTGTTGGGCCAGGTTTTGGCATCTGTTCTGGTTATTACTGTGCGCCCGGCATCGCCATAATTGTTCGACCAATCTATGGTAAGGGCAGTTGGTGTAACACTCAGTACCGTGAGCGTATAAATTCCATAAGCCGCACCGTACTGGTCAGTACCCTTATAGGTAAGAAATCCACAGGCATCGCTCAAGGTAAGCGTACCCAGGGCAGGATCATCACCATACACAAAGTCGAATACCCCAAATGAAAAATCAGTAAATCGGTAACTACCAGCCGATGCAACCGAAAGTGTACCTGTTCCATTAATAGTACCGGCCACGGGGCTACCTGCCTCCTTTATGTTTGTTGTTACATAACTGTAAGTACCACCCAAATCAGACGGACAATTAATAGCCCAACCGAAATTACAATTTGAGCCTGGGAATTCAGTACAAACGCTAGGCGACCAGGAATCAAATTTCCGGCCATCAACCGTATAAACCACCCAACGTAAAGTGAACGAATCGCCTGGAATAAATGGTACACTTGCCGTACGCGTTGGTTTAAGGCTATTGTTAAAAACCGGCACAGCTGTTCCGCAATAATTATAAGTGTTATCCTTATAAAGGTTGTACACCTCAGCGGGTGTTATCGAAACGGATACATCAGCCCGGTTAGCAGGCACTGCTGCTCCTTCAATTGTCTTTATCAGCTTTCCTTCTGTTCCTCCGTGTCTTACAAGTTTGGAATTTCCATCCGGATCAACATAAGTTTCATTAAACAAGATGAAAAACTCAACCTTATTAACCGTATTGGCTCCGTCAATTGATATCCACCGGAAATTAACCTCTACAGGTGTGGTTCCACTTCCATTTACAAACCCTGAAGAGGATCCATTCTTAAGTGTGGCATAGGTATTTACGCCTGTCTCCCATTCGGGTACAATTTGTAAAGAGTCATCTTTACAGGATATTAGGGCTGTAAGCATTAAGATCGTTACAGCAAAAAATCTATTAAATATTTTCATATTCCTTAACATAATTAGTTAGAACTGGAATTTCAATGCATCCCAAAATACAGCAAACTCAGGTCGATCGTATCCAATTACCGGAGTATTAGGATTTAAATTAAGTTCATCCTGAGCGTAGGGTATCCTCAAAGCGAAATTACCTGGTAACTGAAGTGGTATTTGTAAGTCTGATGGCAATCCGGTTCTTCTGAATGTATTATACAACTCTAACCCATTACCGTAGTTACAAAACCACGCTTGTTTTAATGCTACTGCAAGTTTTGCATTATTTGAGGCCGCACTGTTAAAGTTGGCGACCCATAAATTTTTATAAGCGGTAATTGCGGCTGGTACCATTGCTACGGCACCGGCATCTTTACTTACAAATGTGTTCACTTTTGCGAATTGTTCAGTCATGGCTGCATCTAACAATTGTGCAGGGCTGGAGGTTGGATGAGTTACTCCCAAGGTAAGCATTGCTTCAATTTGCCAAAACTTCACCATCCATGAGGTAGCGATTGGGAAAATTCCATCGCCCCGGCCTTTATTCTGATTTGCAGGTTCTGGTGCATCATCGTAAAGCCCGCCATACGGATATAAACCATGCGCTGTTCGGATACCGGCATCATCGGGTACACCTGATGGGTCTGATCGATCGCGACCAAAAAAGCCCGACAGGTATTCTCTTTCTGCTGTGGTTAAATCGTTGGGCGATTTTCCATAAATTCCTTGGGTAACAAAATTACTTAACGGGAAATACCCATAAACACAATCAGCTCTTTGCGAACATGGAATTGTTTGCTTTTGGGTAGCATCATTTGGATCAAGTACAGTTTTAGTTTGCCGCTTTACATAGAAAGGAAGCCTGGGGTCGTTGTTGCGCAACAACTCATACATAAATTGGTGAGCCAGGTATCCCCCACCATAACTTGCTCCACCCATTGCGTAATTGGGGTGCCGGTAGTCCGGAGAAATAGATGGGCTAAACTGAAATTGAAAATCATCTGCTGTGGCAGTAATTAATCCAGCTTGATTTGTTATTAAACTTTGAATTTCTGTAACATTTCCACAAGATGGGCATTTAGCTGCCTCCGCTGATATTGCCGGAACATTTTTGGTTTGCAATAGCAACTTTAATTTTAGTGAGCGGGCAGCTTTTGCCCATTTAGTAGCATCACCGCCATAGATTACATCGCCTGTTATAGCCGGGCTTGACAATGCAAGATTGGCAATGGCACTATTTAGTAAGCCTATACAATTTTCGTATATAACAGCATCATCGTCATAAACAGGATTCTTAATCTGTGGAGTAGCATTACCCTTGAAAGCTTCAGAGTAAGGAACCGCACCCCACCAATCTACCATGGTGCTGAACATATAAGCCTTTAGTACTTGTGCAATACCCAGGTATCGGGGTTGATCGGCATTTCCATCTCCGTTTGCATCAACCTCAACGATTTTTATCAACTCATCCAAATCCTTTAGTGGACCCGTGTAGAAAAAATTCCACGTTCCGTTCCAGGATTGATTATTGAAGAAAAAATTATCGCTTGCGGTTGACTGCACAACAAAGCCCATACCGGTATTATTGAAGCTACCAACCAATCCGGCAATGCCATCCACCTCAACATTTGTTAATAGCAAAGCTGGCGAAACCGTAGCAGGATTGTTAGGATCTGTGTTAATATCCAGATCGAACAAATCGCAACTCGACACTGAAAATAGAAGGGCGAAGCCCATTATTATACTTAAACCTTTCAGTTTCATATTTCTAAAAAATTAAAAGTTAAAAACACTTAGAAGGTAAGTGTTATGTTAAAACCGTAGCGCCTGGTTGTTGGCGTAGCACCATATTCAAAGCCTTGAATATTGGAGTCGGAAGCTTCACTTAAAAATTCCGGATCCAGATTGAGGTCTTTCAACACGTTAGGGGCCTTCCACCATAAATTTCTTCCCGATATTGAGAAGCGTGCCGAGCCAAAAGGAGTTTTTGATAGTACTGACTTAGGAAGTCTGTAACCCAAACTAACCTCACGCAACCGGATTACAGTACCATCGTAAATATTTACTTCATCTTGACCGTATGCACCCCAGCCATTTGTAAAGTGCGAATCAAATGCTGTAATCGCAGTAGTGTTCCGGATCTTATTTCCGTTCTCGTCAAGTATTGCTTCGTATGTTGCAGGGTCTCCATAAACCCCTGGTACTACACGCAAAGCTTCACGATCGGCCTGGAAACCAAGTTGACCGCGCAACAAGAGCGATGCTCCAGTAAATGAATAAAAATCACCACCCTGTTTCCAATCTATCAAAGCTGTTAATGTAAAGTTCTTCCACTCAAGGGTGTTAGTCCATCCCAGTGTAAAGTCTGGGTTAGGATTACCAATTATTCCCGATTGAGCAGCAGGGAAAGGAAGGCCCGTATCTTTGTCAATAAGCAAATTACCTTCTTCATCGCGTGCATTTTTAGTTCCGAAAATCTGGCCATAAGGCTGGCCATTTCTATGAATAGTGCCAAATGTTGAAGCTGCACCACCAATAAAAATTTCGCCTGTAGGGCCGGCATCTACCACTTCTGTTCTGATGCGGGTAAAGGCAAAGTAGCTTGACCAACGAAGTTGATCGTTTGCAACCGGAATTATCTCCAGTCCAACTTCCCAACCTTTATTATCCAATCTACCCACGTTCACTACTTCCTGGCTAAAACCTGAAGACCGGGCCACTGAGGCAAGTGCTATCTGTTCTGTGGACTGGCGATTGAAGTAAGTTAAATCTAATCCAATCTTTTTATTTAAAAATTTCAGATCTGTACCAACTTCGTATTCTGTAGTAAACTCAGGCTTAAGATTTGGGTTACCTGATAAATCACTTAAGCCTCCTTTGTTAACAAACGTACCGCTTGGTGTAGTGTAGGGAGTACCAATAAAAAAGTTAGTAAAGGTTAAATATGGATTTGCATCGTTACCTACTTTGGTAACTGCTGCTCGCACCTTACCATAATCAAGAATATTGCTGGATATTGATAGCGCATCGGTAAAAATAAAGGATACGCTCGCACCCGGGTAAAAATAACTGTTATTATTCTTGGGCAATGTTGACGACCAATCGTTACGACCAACCAAATTCAGGAATAAATAATCCTTGTAGGATAAAGACATATCAAAGTATGCACCATATAACCTTCTAAGCCGATAATAATCGTAGTTAACTGTTTGTTGTGAAGTTGCACTTGTTAAGTATAATCCAGGTTGAATAATTTGATTTCCTGTGACTTTTTTGCGACTTAATTCCCGTTGGTTGTTATTGAATCCAACCAACGCCTTAAAGGCCAAATCCTCACTAAAGTCTTTTGTAATCGTAGCTATGTAGTTAAAGTCAAGTTCGGTGTTGGTTAAATCTTCTGTCCAAACTCTACCCAATGGAATAGACGATCCACCCGGACGATTTATATTCCGCCTATTTTCAGTGTAGGTATTGACACCACCTTTCACCATTAACTCTAACCAACTGGTTACATCGTACTTGGCGGTTATATTTCCATATACCCGATTCACATCGCTTGTATAAAGATTATACTTAGCAATCCATAGCGGATTGTCCAACGCGCGATAAAACATATTAGAACCATCTACCGGGCTTTCAAAAGGAAGTCCATTTAAGTTATAATTACGAGGCAAATAAAATATCCTGGCATAGATTGATGACGCTCCTTCACCACCATAATAATCATTAAATGCACTGGCTGCTGATTGTGGTGATTGCTGGAATGTATTTACATAGTTCACATTACCTGAAACAAAAAGCCCGTTTTCCAATTGTGCGTTACCACCAAAATAGAGGGTAGTCCGGGTTGCCTCTTGGTTAGGAACTATACCTTCCTGATTCATTCTTGAAAAGCCTGTGTTAACAGATGCTTTATCACTTCCTGCCGAGATGTTAAGTGAATTTTCTACTTGTTTACCGGTTTGAAAAAATCCACCTACAATATCATAAGGTTTAATCTCGTAAGGCACCGGATAGCCATCTGCATCAACCAAATTCGGAAATAAAGATCGCGAACCAAGGTTAACAGCAAAACTATTTGATGTTAACGGGTGCGGAGCAGTGCCATCGGGGTAGGGTTGTCCGTTTTTAGGTCCGGCACCATATACACCAAAATACTTTACATAGTTAGTTCCGTATTTGTCATTCAATGCATCTACATGATTAGCAAAAGGAGCTCCCCAGTTACCAATAAATCCACCGTTATATACCTGATTAGAACCTTGAGTGTAAACATCCTGGTAATTCGGAATACCGGATATCTCCTGAAAGTTGAGCGAACCGTTATAAGTTATCTCCAGCCCCTTCTTTGCATTCCGCTTGCCAGCTTTGGTAGTTATAACTACAACTCCATTGGTGGCGCGCGATCCGTACAAAGCGGCCGCTGCTGCACCCTTCAATACAGTGAACGATTCAATATTGTTGGGATCTATATCGAAGGCACGGTTAGAAAAAACCGTATTTTCAGATGAGCCTCCCGTAGCGTTAACTGAATTATCGAATGGAATACCATCAACAATAAATAATGGTTGAGTATTACCGGTTAGCGAAGAGGCACCTCTGATATTGATTTTAGTGGATTGACCAGGTGCACCGCCACCGCCAACTATATTTACACCGGGCATTTTTCCCTGTAAGGCCCGTAGTGGATCAACCTCCGATCGTTGAGCAATTTGCTCGGCACCAACTCCGGTTACAGAATATCCAAGGGCCTTTTTATCGCGCTCGATACCAACCGCTGTTACAACAACTTCTCCCAACTGTTGCACATCGAGGCTCATAGTTACGTTTACAACTGATCTTTCGCCAACTGATTCTTCTTTGGTTGCAAAACCAATGAAGGAAAAGGTAAGCGAACCGCCTGCGGCAGGGATCGTAAGCCTGTAACCGCCTTCAGCATCGGTAACAGTTCCATTGGTAGTTCCTTTCAGAACTACGTTCACACCGGGTAAAGCCGATCCGTCTTCAGCGGATGTTACTTTTCCCGAAACCACCCGCTCTTGTGCCCATACATTGATCACAAAAACGAATGAGAAGCATAGTAGTAGAATCTTCTTCATAGGTTAGGTTTAGGTTACTAAAATATTAGGTTTTTAAAAATAAATAAAAAATTGTTCTTCTAAAAGTATTCTAGCCTGTAATCTTCGCTACCAATTGTTTTTGAGGTTAAATGGCTGAAATCATTGGCGAATGGCAACTGCTGTAAAACAAAAACCCTCTGAAAATTTTCAGAGGGTTTTAACTTTAAAGCTGAGACAATTACAACTTAGTTAGGGTTAATTGTATGCGTGTGTACCAGTTGCAATATCCGTTTCTTCTGCCATACTCATCCGCATCGTCATCAACTGTAATGGTAAACACATCACCAGGTGTTAACCCATCGCGGTCAAACCTATAATAGCCCCTGTTTGGATGGGCCCTGCGCGGAACACCAACAGGTAGAGTAGAAACACCAGCAAAGGCTCCTGCCAATGGAGTTGTAACAAAAAACTCCCGCTCCGAAGTACAGCGTTGTGTAGTATTAAGCAACGGAACGAAAATTGTTCCCAGGTTGGCGTTGGTGGTACCTGCAGGGAAACCCAAGCCACCCGAAGCAGTTGCTGTTTGCATGGTAACCAAAGCAGCAGGTGCAGGAGTCCCCGCAAAACCTGCACCATTAACATTCAATACGGCTTGCTCAAAATTTACCTTCATGGTAATAGTTTGCCCACGGTAGCGACAAGTAAACTGTCTTTCGGTTGGTAAGCCACCGGGTACTTTTTCCAGGGTAACTGTTTGAGAGGAATCTGTTGCTGAACTACCAAACACAAACTCACGCAACCACTTCTGTGGAAATGCACCGTGTTGATCAGGGGTATGATCAGGCTGCCAACGAGCTACCTGCGACATACGATAGGTTCCTGTGTAAGCATTCGCATTTCCTGTTGTGGTTATACGTTGAATTAGCTGGGTATAAATCATCGGGCTATTGTAAAATAAACCACCTGTCAGGTTTGGCGTAATGTTAGCCTCATTCGAATTGCCCAAACGTGGCGAGGCGGTAACTTGCGGATTATTTACGGTAAACCCACGACCTTGTTTGTCGTAAATTTTAACCCTGAAGATAATACGGTCATTGACCGCTAACGAACCGGGAAATGCAACTGCAGGGCAAACATCTGGAAAGATATTACTACAGGTTGTACCATCTGGATCGGTAGTTAAAGTTGCCAGCGCATCCAGTGTTTCCTGAGCTGTAACTTTAATAGGGCCGGAACGCAAATAGTCGCTATACGTTGGTTCAGGAACTTTTGCAAAACCCATTTGCGCTGCCGTCAGGGTTTTAACCAAAACCTCGTTTGTAATAAAACCGGTAGCTCCATTTCGGTGAGTTGCGTAAAACTCTACCCGATCCAAATCAGCACCAAAGTTCCTATCTACCGATTCATAAACGGCTTCGAAACCACTGTTGGCCAGGTCGTCCAAATCCCACACGTTTGAGGTTATCTTAATCACGCGCAAGTACGAGCCGGTTGCCCGGTTATCGTATGGCAATGGATACAAATCTTCGTTGGGTTCGCAGGATGATATAAATCCTCCGGCTGCGAGAATTCCAACTGCTAAAAATTTATTCACTTTCATAGAAATCATTCTTAAAGATTTAGAAGTTCAGGTTAGTGGAATTGGTATCCCAAAAAACAGTTACTGCCAAATTAGGCTTTTGTGTTACGGTATTGTTCAGGTTAGCATAGTTTGCCGGATACCAGAAACTACGAGGAAAATTTCCCGGAGATGGGTTAATTACTGGTTGCATACCTGTAGGTTTACCGGTTCTGCGGTAAAGGTTATAAGCTTCATAACCATTTCCAACCAACGCTACCCAAAACTCACGTGCTACGTAGTTTAATGCCTCCTCATTTGAAACTGCTAATCTGTTATCAAAGGCAGCTTCTGCAGCAGCAACATAATTATTAACATCAACTGTATAACTAACATTCAGTGCCCAAACTATGTTAGTAGTACCTAAAGTAATAGTACCCGTAGTAGTTTGTTTCCATCTTGTTCCGGCATTGGCATTACCTTCATTTACTAAAACTGCCTGACCTACCAATTCACCACTGGCATCTGCATCTGTGGCACGTGTCCAAGCACCGGCAGCAACTACATAAATTCCATTATTAGTAGCCGGTGTTTGGTTTTTCACCAAAACCCTGTCACCATCATTCAGAGTAACACCATCTACAGTAAGATTACCGCTCAATGCAGTAAGGTTAGCTGTGGTAGCTACCCTTACAGGAGTAGTAAAGTTTCCTACATAATTTAATGAATAGAAACTTTCAATGGTTGTGCCCTCATTGGGAGCTGCTGCCACGCTGGAGGTGGTTCCGAGCGTGCCATTTACAGACCACGCACGCACATCAGCAAATGAGTAATTAATACCATTAAGATAGCGATCCTTGGCAGTTACTGCATTAGCAATGTTAAGTGTAAGTTTCGCCTCTGCAAGCATGAATTGTACATGTGAGCGCATTAACATGGGTTGCATACCTGCACCCCTCATTCCGACTGTAGCTGTTACTCCTGTTGCTGAATTATTATCAAATCTTCCCCCCACCGGATAAGGGCCATAAGCAGTGCGTAATTGACCATCTGGCGGAATTCCCTGGGGATCTACGTGGTCGCGTCCCCAATATCCTCTATCGGTAGGAACGCAGAAAGTTCTTGACCAGGCAGGATTGGTAGGGCTGTTGGTTGGGTGATTCGCTGCCACCCCCATAGGCGGACGGCCTGCAATTGGGTTATCCAATATTGCAGAAGGTGTAGCCGAGGGATAATGATCGGGCGTACTCTCAGTTAAACATCTTAACTCGTTTGAGCTGGTGGTATTTTGTGTAACCTGGCGATAGAAATAGAATCTCATACGTGGATCTCCCGGGCCACCAGCCTGACTCGCATTGTAGGCATGAAACATGTGCCACATCAACCAATTTGATTGATAGTCGCCACCACCTCCTGGATATTGGGCGGTAAATCTAGGGTGTCTGGCATCAGGGTCGGAGGTTGTGGTTCCGTATCTCCAAATGAAACTTTCATCGGCAGCAGTAATAATACCACCTGCGTCTGCAAGTACAGCATCAATTCCAGCGGTTGCTATAGCTGGTTGAGTTAACCTTAAATTTAGAAACGTTTTCAGTTTAAGAGAGTTGATCAACTTAACCCACTTTCCGTAATTATTGTCGTAATATTGATCGTTAATAGTAGGGGAAAGATTCAAGTAACCTGCTGGATTTGCTGTAATTGCCGGGGTAGTCAAATCAAGCTTCGCTTTATCAAGTGTAGTTAATACATAATCATAAATCTGAGCCGCATTGTCAGCAGGAGGATTAAAATTACTCGCACCTTGAAATGCTTGAGAAAAAGGGACATCGCCAAACATATCAACCAGCAGTAGTAGTGTATAGGATTGGATAACCCGTGCAATTCCTGCATGGCGTGCAAAACCATTTTCATCTGCTATTTTGATCAAATCATTGGTATCTGTAAGAATACCCGCATAAGCTGTTGACCAAAGACCATTAAAGGTTTCGGGTGTAGTAGCCACCTGATATATTGATCCCGCACCATTTAACAAGCGCGTCATCTGGGCACCACTGGTGTTGGCGGCATTAAATATAATAGGTAATTGCCGTTGTATCGAGTTAAGCAACAAACTTGGTAATACCTGGTTCGGTTGTACTACATTCGGGTCTTCACGTAGATCAAGCGTACAGGAAGAAGCCAACACAATACCCACCACTAAGGCTATTTTATTATAAAATTTCATACTTGTAACTTTTAAGAGTTTAAAAAGTTAATCTGACAACTGCACCGTACCTGCGCATACTTGGACCTGTCAGGTAATCGAACCCAAGACCAGCGTTAACGCCCAAGCTGGCAACTTCAGGATCCCACTTAACATACTTAGGTGCACCAAAAGCAAAGTACCATAAGTTGTTTCCATTCAACGTAATAGATGCTGCTTTGAAAGGAGTTTTGCTAAGCAACTGGCGTGGGAGGCTATAACCTAACGAAATCTCACGAATGCGAATGTTAGTAGCATCAAACATGGCATTATCGTTACGACCAAAGAACTGTAAGTTAAAACCATAATCGGCAGCGGTAGCCATAATATCGTTTGTTACAAATCCATCGTTAACGCCATCACCATTCGTATCAACTCGTTTAACACCAGGGGCAATAAAGGCCAGGTCACGATTTAACACACTTTCTGGGGCCAACACTCCACGCGCCAATAATGCGGAAGGTGTGGAGGCATACATTTTACCACCTTTGCGATAGTCAAACTGTATTGAGAAGGTAATACCTTTAAATGATAATGAGTTAATTAAAGTAGTTAGATATTGTGGGTTTGGATCACCCAATTCTCCGATGATAGGATCCAGTTCGTGGAAACCATCGGCACCTACAATCGGATTGCCATTCGGGTCGCGTGCAACCACTGTGCCTTTGATAATGTTCATAGGTCGGCCCGGAACTGCAAAATTTCCAAGATCGACAAAACCGGCCAACACAATCTGATCAATACCTTCACCCAGTGTAATCACTTTGGGTCTTACCGAAGTAAAATTCCAGATTACATTCCATTCAAGCCCGTTGCTTAACCTTACAGGAGTTGCATTTAAGCCTATTTCAATACCCTTGTTGCTAAGTTTTCCCAGGTTCAATAAAGTGTTTGTAAAACCAGTTGAAGGATCAATGGATGCGTTGGTGATCAAATCTTTTGTTCCTCTGTCATAAACTGTGAAGTCAAGAGAAATCCGTTCGTTCAGGAATTTTGCCTCGAAACCAGCTTCAATTTCCTGAATAATTTCGCCCCTCAGATTAGGGTTACCCAATTGGTTGGTTAGGGTATGCTCGCCAATAACCGCACCTCCCGCATTTACAAACCCACGGGCATTGCTATTAATTACATTGCGTGTATTATAGGGCGAAGGGTATCCGGCAGAAGTTCCATAATTCAAACGCAATTTGAAATAGTTTAAGGCTTTAGATTTTAAACTCGTAAAAGCATCGGTAATTACGAATGAAGACCCTACGCTGGGATAAAACAAGCTATTGTTACCCGACTCGAGGAATGAAACCCAATCGTTACGACCGGCCAAATTCAAATACAGAAAATTTTTGTAGTCGAATTGTAAATCGGAATAAAGTCCATAGCGCTGAGACTCTTCATTATATTGAAATACTCGGCCGCCAAAAGCATTACTGCGAGATGAGGAAATGGTAAAGTTACTATGACGCAACAAACCAAAAACAATCTGACCTTCTGAATACAAACCATCGCGTTGGAAATAGTCATTACGCGCATTACCACCCACGCGGGCACTCAAGTTAATATCTGATGAAAGGGAACGATTCAAACTCAGAATCAGGTCATGATTCCAAATGGTATTGGTTATGGTTTGAGTTTGTAACACACCCTGATCAATTACCGCATAGGTTGGACTTAGTCCTTTATTGAAGGAGCGATTCTGACGTTGCGTATAGTAATCGAACCCAGCTCGGTAGGTTAATGATGTGTTATCATTGAAATCATAGTTTAAAGAAGTACTGTTAAATATACGATCTGTTACATCTGTTTCCCGCGCATACTCAGCAATCCAACGTGCATTCGGAATGTCACTTCCTGAGCGATACCAAACCATTTTCTTATCAACCGGTGTTTCATATGGGAATAAGGTGGTATTGTTTATATCATAATTGGGCGGTGAGTATAAGAAGTTAGCGTACAAAGATGGTACACCACCAAACGCTGCACCACCACCCGTTGCGCCATTAAGCGGAGGGGTGGAGAAATCAGTGTTCGAGAACATCAAAGAAGAGTTGATTGAAAGCTTATCCGTTACGGATGAGTTGAACCCGATTGTAGCATTTATCTTTTTAAGATCGTTACCGGGCGCATAACCCTCCTCATCGGTATATCCTATGGTGGCTGTAATACCCATTTTTTCGCTACCACCCGAAACAGATAGCGATGTATTGGAAACTTTACCGGTACGGAAGAAATCTTTTACATTCAATGAATATTCATAGGGTATGCGCTTAAACATGAAGTCACGCGCAAAAGGATCTCTGCGGGTAGGATCTGTTAAAAACTGATAGGGGTGGCCTACAGAATCAATTTCGCGGTAGTTAGCACCCCAGTTGCTGAAGAATTGAGCGGTGTTGGTAAGTTGCTGAAAACCGTTACCATAATTTTTCTGAAAATCAGGTAAAGAAGCGATCTCGTTGAAGGCGTATGTTTGTTGAAAAGTTACTTCTGCAGCGCGCTTTTTCTTTGAGCCCGATTTTGTAGTGACAACAATAACACCGTTGCGACCCTGGTCGCCATATAATACGGTGGCTTGCAAACCTTTCAAAACGTTTACGCTCTCAATAGCATTCGGATCCAAATCCAAAAACCGGCTGGTAGCAGAAGCTGTACCACCAGTAGTAAAACCTGAAGCGTCATTAGTAGCCGAACTAAACGGAACACCATCCACAACCCACAGGGGTTGGGTGTTTCCTGTAATAGTTGAATAACCGCGGATATTGATCTGCGAACCAGTTCCTGAAGTTCCTCCGGTTGGGTTAATGGTTACCCCGGGGATTTTTCCCATCAGAATCCGGCCCACATCGTTTACCGGACGAGCCTGAATTGCATCAGAATTTACTCCGGCAACCGCATAACTAAGTGCCCGCTTCTCTTTTGAAAAGCCTTGTCCTGTTACCACAACTTCACCTAACTGGGTAACATCAAGGCCCAGGTTCACATTCACAACTGAACGCTCACCAATTACTTCGTCTTTAGAGGCAAAACCGATAAATGAAAATGTAAGTGTACCCCCTGAAGCAGGGACAGAAAGTGTAAAATTACCGGAAGCATCGGTAACTGTTCCATTGGTAGTTCCTTTCAGAACTACGTTTACTCCGGGCAAAGCGGAACCATCTTCTGCAGATGTTACTTTACCCGAAACCACCCGTTCTTGTGCCCATACGCTGGCCACAAAAACGAATGAGAAGCATAGTAGTAAAAACTTCTTCATAGGTTAGGGTTTAGGTTAATAAAGTGTTAAATCTATAAGATATTCCGAACACAGAAAATACCGCCCCAACCCGATGTACCAACAATTATTTTATCCTAATCACTGTTCGCCAAATAATATTTAAGCTCTAACGATTGCACCTCAAAATATTCTGCTGTTTACCAACCAAAATACCGCTCATCAAAATAAAATTCGGACTATGCCCGCTTTATTAATTTTTAAAAATTCTTTGAAAAAGTATTAGGCTAAAACAAAAAAGCACCCCAAATGAGGTGCTTTTTTAGAAATAAGCTAATATTTACAGCTATCAGGCTTCAGCCTGTACGGATACAAAAGATTTATTGGCTCTTCCTCTTTTAAAAACCACTACACCGTTCGTCAAAGCAAACAGTGTATGATCTTTACCCATGCCCACGTTGCGCCCGGCATTATGCCTGGTGCCACGCTGCCGTACAATAATATTGCCGGCAATCACTTTCTGACCACCATATACTTTAATGCCCAACCGTTTACTTTCCGATTCGCGACCATTTTTTACTTTACCTTCGCCTTTTTTATGTGCCATTGCTCAATTCAAATTTTAAAATTCAACATTTAGAATTAACCGATGCTCTCAATTTGCACCTTGGTAAATTGTTGGCGGTGGCCATTCTTTACCGCATAACCTTTTCTTCGCTTCTTCTTGAAAACAATCACTTTGTTTCCTTTTACGTGCTCCAATATCTTACCTGATACTTTCACACCTTTTACAGTAGGGGCGCCAACTTCAACGCTTCCATTGTTATCGAGCAGCAAAACCTTATCGAACGAAACGTTCGCTCCGGCCTCACCCTCCATCTTGGGAGCGTAGATATATTGATCTTTAGCCACCTTAAACTGCTTTCCGGCAATATCTACAATTGCGTACATTTTTTTGGATGGTTTAAAATTTTGGACTGCAAAGATAAATCAAACCAACACATTACCAACCTGTTGAGTGTATATTTTGTATAAACCCTTGTTTTTAAATAATTCTTAAGGGTTATAGGGTTAAAAATTTGATAATCAGGATGAGTATGCCCTCTCCCATCCGCTTTATAAAAACGGTTTCGTAAAAACCAGACCGATCGAAAAATTGAACAGATAAAGATTTGCAGGTTGACGCAAACTTTTTACCTGCTAATTATACTGCGCCCACAACTTTTTTGGCTAAAAAATTCATCAAAAAAAATCTAAAAAATATTCAGTTAACCACATGGTTTAGTTATCAGATTTAAGTGAATGAAAATGAATACCTTTTGATAACATTACTCCATCCTACACACATTTCAACAGATAGTGCCCGCGGTTTTGTACTTTGATTTTACTGCATCATTTCAAATCTTTGTTTCCTTACTCTTTTGCGAAATGACAGTTTCATTGTCAACTCGACTTCTAAAGAGAACCAAAAGAATTTTTAGTTAACTGAGAGTTACTGAGTTAACTGTTTGTATAACATTAACGGATAATTTTTTCTATGAGTGCCAACCTACCCGAACCAATTTTAAAAGAAAACAAAGATCGCTTTGTGCTCTTCCCCATCGTACACCACGACATCTGGAAATTTTATAAACAAGCCGAGGCTAGTTTTTGGACAGCCGAAGAGATAGACCTGAGCCAGGATATGAAAGACTGGCTGAACATGAATGATGGCGAAAGGCATTTTATTACTCACGTGCTGGCATTTTTTGCTGCCAGCGATGGCATTGTAAACGAAAACCTGGCC
This sequence comes from Cyclobacteriaceae bacterium, assembly GCA_019638355.1. GTDB lineage: Bacteria > Bacteroidota > Bacteroidia > Cytophagales > Cyclobacteriaceae > ELB16-189. The sequence continues at coordinate 782,938 of JAHBTY010000001.1, read as the reverse complement.
GAACACTTTGTAGGCGAAGTGCAATACACCGAAGCCAAGTTTTTTTATGGTTTTCAGATTGCTATTGAAAACATCCATTCGGAGACCTACTCTTTATTAATAGATACATACGTAAAGGATCCCAAAGAGAAAGACAAACTGTTTCATGCCATTGACACCATGGATTGTGTAAAGAAAAAAGCAGACTGGGCTTTACGGTGGATTTCGCAAGGAAACTTTCAGGAGCGTTTAATTGCATTTGCCGCAGTGGAGGGAATTTTCTTTTCAGGATCGTTCTGTTCTATTTTCTGGCTGAAGAAACGAGGCTTAATGCCTGGCCTTACTTTCTCTAACGAACTTATTTCTCGCGATGAAGGCCTGCATTGCGACTTTGCCTGCCATATCTATACCCAACACGTGGTTAACAAATTACCAGAGCAACGCATCATCGACATTATTAAAGATGCCGTTGAGATTGAAAAAGAATTTGTTACCGATGCTTTGCCCGTTAACCTGATTGGCATGAATGCCGCCCAGATGCGTCATTATATTGAATTTGTGGCCGATCGCTTACTGAACGAATTAATCGGAAAAAAAATCTACAACGCAACCAACCCGTTCGATTTTATGGATATGATTTCGTTGCGCGGAAAAACAAATTTCTTCGAAAAGCGCGTGGCCGAGTATCAGAAAGCCGGAGTAATGAACAGTATGGAAAAAGATTCCACTCCGAAGTTTTCGCTAAACGAAGATTTTTAATACATTCGATCACATTTTTTAAACTTTCTTTTTACCAACACAACCCTATTCTAATGCTCGTACTAAAACGTGACGGACACCGGGAGTCCGTAAAGTTTGATAAAATCACAGCCCGCATTGAAAAGCTCTGCTACGGTTTAGATCCCAATTTTGTCAACCCAGTAGAAGTGGCCATGAAAGTGATTAATGGCTTGTATGATGGCGTTTCAACTCAGGAACTGGATAATCTGGCTGCAGAAATAGCTGCAACCATGACCACCCGCCACCCTGACTTTGCTAAGTTAGCGGCACGCATTGCCGTTTCTAACCTGCACAAGGTTACCAGTAAGTCCTTTTCGAATACCATGAAAAGACTTTACACGTATGTAGATCCAAAAACCGGGCAAAACGCTCCGCTTATTTCCAAAGAAACCTGGCGCGTAATTAAAGAAAATGCTGCCGAATTGGATGCAGCCATTCTTTATGATCGCGATTTCAGTTACGATTTCTTTGGGTTTAAAACATTGGAGCGTTCGTACCTGATGAAAATCGATGGAAAAGTAGTAGAGCGCCCGCAACATCTGTTAATGCGCGTAGCCGTGGGCATTCATGGTGAAGATATTCCAGCAGCCATCGAAACCTACAACCTGCTATCAGAGAAATGGTTTACACACGCTACTCCTACGTTGTTTAATGCAGGTACACCCAAGCCGCAACTTTCATCCTGCTTCCTCCTTACTATGAAGGACGACAGCATTGATGGAATTTATGATACCTTGAAACAAACCGCTAAGATTTCACAATCTGCCGGTGGTATTGGCCTTAGCATTCACAATGTGCGCGCAAAAGGCTCGTACATAAAAGGAACTGGTGGAACATCGAATGGCATTGTGCCGATGTTGCGCAATTTTGATATGACAGCCCGCTACGTAGATCAGGGTGGTGGCAAGCGCAAAGGCAGTTTTGCTATTTACCTTGAACCGTGGCATGCCGATGTGTTCGATTTTCTTGAACTGAAGAAAAATCATGGTAAAGAAGAAATGCGTGCGCGCGATTTGTTCTACGCCATGTGGATTCCGGATCTGTTCATGAAGCGGATTGAGAACAATGAAATGTGGTCGCTCTTCTGCCCGAACGAAGCACCCGGCCTGGCTGATTGCTGGGGCGAAGAGTTTGAACGCCTGTATGAAAAGTATGAGAAAGAGGGCAAAGCCCGCAGACAAGTAAAAGCGCAAGACCTTTGGTTCGAAATTCTGGAAGCCCAGATTGAAACCGGAACACCATACATGCTTTACAAAGATGCGGCTAACCGTAAATCGAATCAAAAGCATTTAGGCACGATCAAGTCGAGCAACCTGTGTACAGAAATTATTGAATATACATCGCCCGATGAAGTAGCCGTGTGTAACCTGGCATCCATTGCGTTACCAAAATTTGTAACCGAAGATGGTAAGTTCGATCATCAGAAGCTATATGAGATCACAAAAGTGGTAACCCGCAACCTTAACAAAGTGATTGATATAAACTACTATCCGGTAATTGAAGCCCGCAACAGCAACATGCGCCATCGCCCTATTGGTATAGGTGTACAAGGTTTGGCCGATGCATTTATTATGTTGCGCATGCCATTCGATTCGCCAGAAGCCCGTGGATTAAATAAAGATATTCACGAAACCATCTACTTTGCGGCCATGGAAGCTTCTATGGAGCTTTCGAAACAACACGGCCCTTACGAAACCTTTAAGGGTTCGCCAGTTTCAAAAGGAATTTTCCAATTTGATATGTGGGGAGTAACACCCGATTCCGGCCGTTGGGATTGGGAAAGTTTGAAGAAAGAAGTTAAACAACATGGTGTGCGCAACTCATTGTTGCTGGCACCTATGCCCACGGCTTCTACTTCGCAAATTCTGGGTAACAACGAATGTTTTGAGCCCTACACTTCCAACATTTATACCCGCAGAACTTTATCAGGCGAGTTTATTATTGCCAACAAGCATTTGATGAAAGACCTGATTGGTTTGGGCTTGTGGAATGAAAATATGCGCCAGAAACTGATTGCTACCAATGGTTCGGTACAACCTATTGCTGAGATTCCGCAAAACATTAAGGATATCTACAAAACCGTATGGGAAATTTCGCAGAAGGCCATTATTGATATGAGTGCCGACCGTGGTGCTTACATCTGCCAGAGCCAGAGTTTAAATATTCACTTAACCGATCCAAACTTTGGTAAGCTTACTTCTATGCACTTTTATGCCTGGAAGAAAGGTTTGAAAACCGGTATGTACTACCTGCGCTCAACGGCTGCTGCCGATGCAATTAAGTTTACGCTGGATAAATCTGCTGTACAGCAACCCGTAGCGGCAGCACAAACCGCTACCGTAACAGCGGAGCCCGTAGTAACTTATGCATCAAAAGATACGCAACAAACTATTGCATACAACGAGCCTGAAATAAAACTCTCGGATATGGAACAGAAGCGAGCCGACATGGCTTGTTCATTGGATAATCCGGAAGCTTGTGAAGCTTGTGGATCGTAAACAATCTAATCACTTAAAGTAAAAAGCCCCGAACTTAAGTTCGGGGCTTTTTTGTTGGAGGATCGTAAAGCGCAGTGTAGTTTTCAACTATTATAGTTTGATTCCGCTTTAATCAAAAGTTCCTTTAAAGTGTTGTAATGCTTCTTTATATCACCCTTGCTAAATCTTAATCTATAATTTCCCCAACGGCTGTCGTAGCCCATTTCCTCAATTTCAGCCTTTTCAATGATTTCATCAATCTCTGGCGACTTAGGAAGTTTAAGTTCAAGACGCATATAATTTTTCTTAGGCCTACAAATTGCGAAATTGTTTGCTTGCCCATTTGTCGAAAATCCAATGTAAAACTTGTTATACTTTAGAGTATAACCAGACTTAAAACTATTTACAATGTCAAGAATTTCGTCAACCATTTTTACAGTGGTGTCCGAGCCTCGGTTTAACCAATAGTCACGATTGGTTACAGCCTGAACCTCTTCATCTTCCTCAACAAGGCCCAGTGGCATTTCATCAAGCACTTTTGTGAATACAAGGCCAATCTCATTACCAAATTTAAAAGCATTCATTTGAATGGCTATAAGAGGAATAAAGCCATTAAACAAACTGATTACGTTCAAAAATCTACTTGTAATGTCCTCAGCTATAATAACAGCACAATGGTCATACTGTGGATATCTTTTCTTTTCAATATCCCAGTACTCTATGGTCCGTATAATATGGCTTTCGTCTGTTTTACCAAGTTGAATTTCAATTTCAAAACGTCTGTTTGTATCGGGGTCTTGCATTAAAAGATCTAATCTACCGGAACGAGGCTGACTACGTTCTTTGTCTTTTAACACTAAATCTCCTAGTCCAATCATTGATGGATCTTCAGCAATTTTTTCTTGGATAATTTTCTCCGTGATCTCAGGATGATTTTTAAGTTCTATTCTCTCTGGTTTAAATATTTTCATCAATTCAAATGATTAAGACTAGAACGCACTTTTTGTTGCTCAAAGACTGCCAAAAGGCACATCAATAACTTTAAATCTCTTTGAATCAACCTAAAACGGCAAATCATCGCTTCCACCACTCTCCGGAATAAAATCATCGGTTGGTGGTGGTGCTTCATTGCTTCCAGTGCTACCCGAGCGGATAATTTTCCAGGCGCGGGCCTCGGTGTACCAACGGCCATTGTATTCGCGACTTTCCAGGTTGATAGATGCCGTTATTTTTTCTCCGATTGTAAGTCTGTTTTCATCTACTTTCTCGCCCCATAGCGAAAGACAAACTTTTTTGGGGTATTGCCCCGGGGTTTCAAGAATAAATTCCTGCTTCTTCCATGCGTTTCCGCTTTTTGATTGTCCGCTTTGTAGTGGTAAAAGAGCCACAACTACACCACTAATGTCCATTGCCATTATACTAATAGTTTTAAGTTAAGATTAAGTTCAGGAAGTACATCCAACCCATCGAGTTGGCCTTCAAAATTTTCAAAAGTTTTCACTACACCGGATTGTGTATAAATCCAGGCTTTTTTTGCGATGGGATCAATCAACCAACCCAACCGGCAGCCATTAGCCATCCAACTATTCATTTTTTCTTTTAGTTGTTGAATAGAATCAGATGGTGATCGTACTTCAATCACAAAATCCGGGCAAACCGGGGCAAATTTTTCTTGTTGTGATTTTGTCAATGATTCCCATCTCTGTTTCATAACAAACGCAGCGTCTGCGGAAAAAACAGATCCATCCGGCAACTTGAATCCAGCTGATGACTCAAATAAATAGCCCAAATCATTTTGTTTATCCAACCAGTTAAGCAACTCGCGGTTGATCCGCATGAGGAGATTGGATGTTAAACTTCCAGATGGCGACATAATTATTAATTGACCTTGTTTGTTACGCTCGATCTTAAACCAATCGTTAGCCGCACAGAAATCGAACAGTTCGTCATCAGTAAACTGTTGATTGGATGGAAATTTTAATACGATTGGCTCCATATAGTAAAAATACAAATTCCGCTTTAAAAGTTAGTGAGTTCCAGAACTTAACAAAATTGAGACCTAATCGCGCAAAAACTGGTACAACGGTTCCAAATAAATGAATGTTTAAGCGTGATGGATAGCGCTTCAGTATTTCTTACAATGCCCCCGCCTTAATCTCATCTACCACACCCGGATCGAGCAAAGTAGAGGTATCGCCCAGATTGGAAGTTTCGCCTTCGGCTACCTTGCGGAGAATTCTGCGCATAATTTTTCCTGAGCGGGTTTTCGGTAAGCCACTTACGAATTGAATTTTATCGGGCTTGGCAATAGGGCCGATGATTTTAGAAACCAGGTCACGAATTTCGGAACGTAGTTTATCTTCTTCGTGCGGCTTATCGTAGCAGATTACATAAGCATAAATACCTTGTCCCTTCACATCGTGCGGATAACCCACCACTGCCGATTCGCACACAGCTGAATGTTCATCTATCGCGCTTTCTACTTCGGCAGTACCCATGTTGTGGCCCGATACGATAATAATATCATCCACACGACCGGTAATGCGGTAATAGCCTTCCTCATCGCGTTTACAACCATCGCCTGTAAAATATTTTCCTGGAAAGGTGGAGAAGTAAGTGTCTTTAAAGCGTTGATGGTCTCCATATATTGTACGAGCCATTGCAGGCCACGGAAATTTTATGGTTAATCTTCCCTCTACGCCATTTGCGGTTAGTTCATTTCCATTTTCATCCATTACAGCCGGTTGCACACCTGGCAATGGGAAGGTTGCGAAAGCAGGTTTAAGTTTGGTAACATTAGCAATGGGTGAAATCATAAAACCACCTGTTTCAGTTTGCCACCAGGTATCGATTACCGGGCATTGATTGCGGCCAATGTGTTCGCTATACCAATGCCAGGCTTCTTCATTAATCGGTTCGCCAACACTACCTAATATTTTTATTGAATGCAGATCATATTGATGCACAAAATGAAGGGGTGCTTTTTCCAGCGATCGGATGGCAGTAGGTGCTGTGTAAAAAATATTAACCCGATGTTTTTCGGCAACATGCCAGAAGCGGCCCATATCGGGCCATGAAGGAACACCCTCGAACATTAATGTTGTTGCTCCGGCAGCCAAGGGTCCATAAAGTATATAGGAGTGGCCGGTTATCCAACCCACATCGGCCGTACACCAATACACAGCCTGCTGCCCACTAGCACCAGAGAGTGAATCATACTGAAATGCAGTTTGAAATGTGTAGGTCGTATAAACCATATAGCCGCCAATGGTATGCACCATACCTTTTGGCTTACCGGTTGAACCCGATGTATAAAGGATAAAAAGTAAATCTTCCGAATCCATTACCTCGGGCTCGCAAACAGTTGCTGCATGGGCAATGGCATCGTGCCACCACAGATCGCGGCCCGCCTGCATGTTTACTGCACTTCCGGTTCGCTTCAATACAATTGTTTTTTCAACTGTTGGGCATTTGGTTAAAGCTTCGTCCACAATGGATTTCAGATCGATTTTTTTTTCACCTCTGTAAGCACCATCAGAAGTTAATACCAGTTTGCAACCGGCATCATTAATTCGATCAACCAACGAGCCAGCCGAGAAACCTGCAAAAACTACCGAGTGCACTGCTCCTATTCGGGCACAGGCCAACATGGCAAAAGCTGTTTCGGGAATCATGGGCATATAAATGCATACGCGGTCGCCTTTTTTCACACCTTGCTGGCGAAGCATGTTTGCTACCTTACAAACTTCGTCATGTAATTGCTGATACGTAATGGTGCAACCGGCTTCTTGCGGATCGTTCGGCTCCCAGATAATAGCAGTTTGATTTGCTTTTGTGGGCAGGTGCCGATCGATACAGTTTTCGGTAATGTTGAGCTTACCCCCTACAAACCATTTTACTTCAGGTTTATTAAAATCCCACACTAACGTTTTATCCCATTTTGTGCGCCACACAAAATCATTGGCAATTTCTTCCCAAAATTTTTCGGGTTGCTGAATGCTTTGTTGATAAACACGTTGGTATTCTGCTGGGTTGGTAATTTTTTTCATGAGGTAGTTTGGAATAACTCCCTCTAAAATGGAATACTTAACTGAAATTTCAAAAGTTAATTAAGGCAAGCGATTAAATCGCGTACTCAACGGCCACAGCCACCAAGGCACCAATTACAGCCACACCCAGTTTCCAGATGTTAAACCGGTGCTCGGGACTGCTTTCAAAAACAATTGTAGTGGAGATGTGTAAAAAGTTTCCACACACCAAGGCATACAAGTAGATCAACCCGGTTTCGGTAAGCAATTTACTTTCAACAAAGTACGAGCTTATTAACAACCCTGCGGGTGCAGCTATTGAAAAAACGATTAGGTGTGGTAGTGCTTTTCGCTTAGCGTGTAATTGAATAGCCAGCACTGTCATTAATGCAAATGCAGCCGGTGCCCGATGTAAAGCAATGCCTAATAATACAGCATTTACATCGTACCCAAAACCCATGGTAACCGGTTGGGCCAGCATGCTACCTTCCAGAAAGGCATGAATACACAAGGCAAATAACAACACTAATGCTGATACGGTATGATGCTTATGAGTATGCCCATGATGGTTATGGGTATGATCATGCGAATGAATATGCCCATGCTCTACACCCGAAGTAAAATATTCCAGAAATTGTTGCAGAAAGAACCCGGCCAATACGAATAACCCGATCAATTTCACCTCATAGTGTTGGCGGTATAACTCAGGTAAAATGTGTGTAACGGTAATGGCAAACAGGTACGAGCCTGCAAATACCAGCAGTAACTTAAAACTGTTTCCTTTTGCGGTGGGGACCAGGTACACCATTAAACCGGCCAGCAAGGGTGTAAAAAAAAGTACGAGTAGTTTTAAAGTCATAACAGCCGTTGGCAGGTCAGGGATTGACGCGGAGTTGTTTGCTTATTTTTTCGGTGGCAAAGGTAGCAATACCTTCGGGAGTTGTATAAATCAGAAACGCATCGATTTCCGGATGTTTTTTTAATACTTCGATGGCTCGTTCGTGCCCCATTACCATAAATGCAGTGCCCCAGGCATCGGCTGTGGTACAATCTTTTGTAAATACAGAAGCACTGAGAATAGAGCGTGTGGCCGGATACCCCGTTTGTGGATCGATGGTATGTGAATATTTTTTACCATCCACTTCTCTATAATTAAAATAATTGCCGGATGTAGTGAAAGACTGATCGGTTAATGATACATACGCTTTAAAAAATTGATTATCGTGTGTGGAGTTAGGATCGAGAATCCCCAACTCCCACGGTTTTCCCGATTTAATATTAATGCCACAGGCCATACCTTCCCCACCTAACTCAACCAACATATTTTTAATTCCCTTGGCTTTCAAAAAATCTGTAATTACATCGGCACCGTAACCCTGGCCAATGCCACCAAAATCCAGTTGCGAACGAAAATCCAGTTTCCAGATGCTATCCTTACTGAATTGAATTTTTTCGAAGCCAATAATGGCCCGAATTGAATCAATCTTGGAACTGTCCGGTCGCTCAACTTTTTTCTGCGCAAAGCCCCACAGGTTAACCAGCGGCAACACAGTAGGATCAAACGCACCTTGCGAATCGGAAAAAACTTTTTGTGCCACCACAACCGGTGGAAGTAGGTAAGGCAAGTTGAATTTAAATCCACCGGACTGATTAAAAACAGAAACCTCAGACTCAGGATTATAGTTGTTGATAGATTGATTAACCAAAACCAATATTGAATCAATGGCAGATTTGAAATTACGGTTCTTCGGATCGAAGTAAGTGATGTTATAAGTGGTTGCCATCGTTTCGCCTTGTATCTTGATGGGCTCGGGCACGCGATTACGCCACTGATAAACAACCCAGATTGCGGCCAGTACCACGACAGAGTAGATTGCATTTTTCCAACGGTTATCCATACGGTAGAATTGGGCTTGCAAGTTAAAACCCAAACGCACAATTAGAACCAGCAAGCAGTTTATTTGCTTAACTTTCGCTTTGAAAGAATTTATGCGCGAAGATTATTTAAAGGGCGATCCGGAAGGACAAAGCACCACCGATAAAGAAATAGAGAAAGCCCTACGGCCGCTTACCTTCAGCGACTTTACGGGTCAACAAAAAGTAGTAGATAACATTAAGGTGTTTGTGCAGGCTGCTAAACAACGCGAAGAGTCGTTGGACCACGTGCTGCTGCACGGGCCACCTGGTCTGGGTAAAACCACACTGTCATTTATAATTGCCAATGAACTTGGCTCCAACATAAAAATTACTTCAGGGCCGGTGTTGGATAAACCCAGCGACCTTGCCGGATTGCTTACCAATCTGGAAACAAACGATGTGCTTTTTATTGATGAAATTCACAGGCTTAATCCGATTGTGGAAGAATACCTGTATTCGGCCATGGAAGATTACCGTATCGACATTATGTTGGATACAGGCCCCAATGCACGCTCGGTACAAATCAGTTTAAATCCGTTTACATTAATTGGTGCCACCACGCGTGCAGGGTTACTTACCGCTCCGCTTCGCGCACGCTTTGCTATTAATGCACGCCTGGAGTATTATGATTCGGAGCTGCTTACCAAAATTGTAAAACGCTCGGCCGAAATTTTAAAAACTCCGATTGTAGAAGATGCTGCGTTTGAGATTGCCCGCAGAAGCAGGGGTACACCACGCATTGCCAACAACTTATTAAGACGCACACGCGATTTTGCCCAGATAAAAGGCGATGGCACTATCACAAAAGCTATTGCGCAAATGGCATTACAGGCTTTAGATGTGGATGAGAATGGATTAGACGAAATGGATAATAGGATTCTCAGCACCATCATCGAAAAGTTTAAAGGTGGCCCGGTGGGACTTACTACTATCGCCACAGCTGTAGGCGAAGAAGCCGAAACGATAGAAGAAGTTTATGAGCCATTTTTGATTCAGGAAGGCTACATTAAACGAACCTCACGCGGACGGGAAGCTACAGAGAAAGCCTACAAACATTTAAAGCTTGCACTACCGCCTTCTTTACGCGGGCCGGGGTTATTTGATTGAACTTCGTGATTCTTCGTGCCTTTGGGTTTTAGTGGTTCAAAATAAATTGAGAGTATGTTCACAAAGCTTTCACAGCGAGAAGAGTATATAGCTAGTCAGCTTGTAGATATTGCTATTAAGATTCACAAAAGTTTAGGACCAGGTCTTCTTGAAAGTGTTTATGAAAAGTGCTTTTCTTACGAATTGAATAAACGTGACTTATCATTCGTTAGGCAAAAAGAGGTTCCGATTCACTATGAGTCTTTATTAATTGAAAATGGATTACGACTTGATCTACTCGTTGAGAATTTAGTTGTTGTTGAATTAAAGGCACAAGAAAATTTTCATCCGGTTTGGGAAGCCCAATTACTCAGTTATTTGAGGCTCACGAATAAAAGATTGGGACTTTTAATAAATTTTTATATTCCATTATTGAAAGATGGAATAAGGCGGTTGATTTTATGAACCACAAAGACTCCAAGAACACAAAGAAGCACGAAGGTTCATGACTTCAACTGTCCAAATAAAAAAAATTGCCTCCGATCTCGGCTTCAGTTATTGTGGCATTGCAAAAGCCGAGTTTCTGGAAGAAGAAGCACCGCGATTGGAAGCATGGCTTAAGCACGGCTATCAAGGCAAGATGAGTTACCTCGAAAATCATTTTGATAAGCGCCTTGATCCAACGTTGCTGGTTCCCGGTGCCAAGTCGGTAATCAGTCTTATTTATAATTATTATCCCGAAAAAGATCTCGCTAAAGAAAACCCTGATTCATTCAAGATTGCCAAATATGCTTATGGCGAAGATTACCATCATGTAATTAAAGAGAAGCTTAAAATTTTTCTACAACGAATAGAAGAAACCATTGGCAAAGTAGAAGGCCGTGCGTTTGTAGATTCGGCACCGGTGCATGAACGGGCATGGGCAAAAAAAGCCGGACTGGGTTGGATTGGCAAAAACAGTTTATTGCTGAACAAAAACATGGGCAGTTTTTTCTTTCTGGCCGAACTGATTGTTGATCTTGAATTAGAATACGATGGTCCAATAAAAGATTATTGCGGCACTTGCACCGCGTGTATGGATGCCTGCCCCACCGATGCAATTGCCGAACCGTATGTGGTAGATGGTAGTAAATGCATTTCGTACTTCACCATTGAATTAAAAGAAGAAATTCCCACAGAAGTTAAGGGCAAATTCGAAAATTGGATTTTTGGGTGCGACATCTGCCAGGATGTTTGCCCATGGAATAGTTTTTCAAAACCACACCGCGAGCCGCGCTTTGCACCAAATTCAGAATTGAAAAGTTTTTCAAGACAAGATTGGGAAGAAATTACCGAGGATGTATTCGAGAGATTTTTCAAAAACTCCGCTGTAAAGCGAACCAAGTACGATGGATTGAAAAGAAATATTCGGTTTGTTAGTGAAAAAAAATAGTCCCACTAAAAGCGGGACTACACAATTTTGTTTTTCGGTTTTACAATTCTACACTCTTATAAAACAACGATTCAAGATCGCCTCGTGCTCTCCCGAAAAGTTGGCATAACACCAATTTTTCAGATCCTGTACCTCATCGGCAATCAACATTTTGATCGCCTTCCGCAACTCCTTCTCAAAGAGCCGTGCATCAAAACTCACCCGTGTGAGAATGTGCTTTGCATAACTAAGCATCTTCATATTAAAAAATGGTAAGTATTTGGTTTTAACTTCAAACAACAACCCACCGCCCCGGTTGCAACCGTTAAAATACAAAAGCAGTTTAACACTGAAAAGAAAGAGTTTACTTTTGTATTTATGCAAACGCGTTGCGATGATTGCGATATGAAATTCAGTAAAAGAACGGCTTTAAGTTTCATTTTGTTGTGTGCTGCTAATTTCCTGATGGCCCAGGATGTTCAGATTACATTGGGGCCTGATGAAATCGGTGAAAACCAGCCCTGGACTATTACGATTACGGTAAACAACGACCGATTAAAAAATTATGAGAATTTTCCAGAGATAGAAGGATTTAAAAAGCGTGGAACTTCTACCCAATCACAAACCAGTATCGTAAACGGCCAGGTTAGTTCTTCGCAAAGTATTATTATGACCTACCTGCCCACCCGACAAGGAACCTTTACCGTACCGGCATTTAAACTGAAGGTAAATGATCAGATTTATTCGGTAAACGGTAAAAAAATTAAAGTGGGGCCTGCCGTGCAGGCTCAACCCGATCCGTTCAGGAGTTTTTTTGATCGCGACCCCATGCAGGATTTTTTTGGGCGAAGCGAAACCGAGTTTGTTGATATAAAGGAAGATGCACTGCTGGCGTTAACCACCAACAAAGATGAAGTATATGTTGGCGAAGGTTTTAATACTACGCTGGCATTTTTAGTGGCCGATAACAATCGTGCCTCCATGCAGTTTCATAACCTGGGGCCGCAACTTGCCGAGATTTTAAAAAAACTAAGACCAACCAATTGTTGGGAAGAAAACTTTAACATTGAAAATGTAGATGGTGAGCATATCGAAATAAACGGAAAAGGATATACCCAATATAAAATTTATCAAGGCACGTTTTATCCCCTTAACACAAAACCAGTAGAGTTTCCCAGTGTTGGATTACAAATGATAAAGTTTAAAATCGCAAAAAATCCATCCTTCTTTGGGCAAAACCGTCAGGAAGATTTTAAAACATTTTATTCCAAACCAAAAACAGTAAAAGTAAAAGAACTGCCGCAACACCCCTTACGCGATGCTGTTGCTGTTGGCGATTACCGATTAGATGAGAAAATTTCAACAATCGATTTACTAACCGGCCAAAGTGCAGCCTATGAGTTTCGCATTTTTGGCGAAGGAAATATTTCGGCAATCGAAAAACCAATAGTACAGAAAGATGGCGCATTTGATTTTTATGAACCAAATGTTAAGCAGAGTATAAATCGGGAAAATAATCGAGTGGCCGGCACTAAAACTTTTAGTTACTTTATTGTGCCTAAGGAGCCCGGAAACTATAACCTGGGTCAATACGTACAGTGGGTTTACTTTAACACCAGCAAAAAAAAGTATGATACATTACGCGCCTCCTATATGCTGCGGGTAAAAGGCGAAAGTCAGCAAAATCAATTTATTGAAAGCACGGATGCCGGATCATTTTACGATCGGGCCGATAGCGTTGCAAATACCTTGCAGGCCACCGCGCCAACCAATTGGTTTAAAATTGGTTTCAATGTGTTTATTGTGCTTATGCTGGCAGCCGCAGCTTATCTGCTCTTGAAAAGATAATATAAAATTCAAGGTTTAAAATTTAGTAAGGTTGCTGGCAAATCGTGAATTTTAAATTTTGAATCATGAACAATTACGGCACTCTTTTTCGGATAAGTACATTTGGCGAAAGTCATGGGCCTGCTATTGGGGTGGTGATTGATGGCTGCCCGGCCGGATTAGTTATTGATGAAGTTTTTATACAAACAGAACTTGATCGTAGAAAACCCGGCCAGTCAAAAATTACTACCCAACGTAACGAAGACGATACGTTTAAAATTCTATCCGGAGTATTTGAAGGAAAGAGTACAGGAACACCTATTGCGATTGTAATTGAAAATCAGGATCAGCGCAGCAAAGATTATTCGCACATCGCAAATACATATCGACCCTCACATGCCGATTTTACCTATGATGCCAAGTATGGCTTTCGCGATTACCGTGGTGGCGGTAGAAGTTCAGCCCGTGAAACAGCAGCACGTGTAGCAGCCGGTGCAATTGCAAAACTTTTACTAAGAACTATTGGTGTAGAAATACAGGCGTTTGTTTCGCAAGTAGGCGATTTAAAAGCTCCACACTACACGCAACTTGATCTTTCCAAAACTGAAGACAACATTGTACGTTGTCCGGATGCAACAACTGCCGAAAAAATGATTGCATTGATTGATCAGGTGCGATTAGACCGTGATACTATTGGCGGTGTTGTAACCGGTGTTATAAAAAATACTCCGGTTGGTTTAGGTGAACCCGTGTTTGATAAGCTGCATGCTGAGTTAGGCAAAGCCATGCTCAGCATTAATGCTGTAAAAGGTTTTGAATACGGCAGTGGCTTTGAAGGTGTAACCTTGCGCGGCTCACAACATAACGATGAGTTTTACAACGATGGAGGAAAAATCAAAACCAAAACCAATCATTCGGGTGGTGTGCAGGGTGGCATCAGCAATGGTGAGGACATATACTTTCATGTAGCCTTTAAACCAGTGGCTACCATTATGCAAGATCAGCCAACGGTAGATAAAGATGGTAAAGAAACAACAGTATCCGGTAAAGGAAGACACGACCCATGCGTGGTGCCGCGTGCCGTACCCATTGTGGAAGCAATGGCTGCGTTGGTTCTAGCTGATTTTTATTTGCGAAACAAAACAGTAAAAGTATAAGTTAGTTGAGTTATCTGTGTACTAAATAATAATTCAAAACCTTAATCACTTAATTTTACAACCCGTTTAAACCCAATTTATACCATGAAAAAAGTTGTAATTTTTATTCTTGTAACATTTAATTCATTGTGGGCAACAGCTCAATGCAACGACTATTATGTATTGAATGAAGGTACTGAATGGACCTATGAAACCTACAACAATAAGAATAAACTAACCGGTAAAACACAGCAAAGCGTAAAGAGTTTTGAAAAAACACCTACTGGGTTTACTGCCATTGTAACGGCAGTTTTGTATAATGAAAAAGGCAAAGAACAAACCAAAGGCGATCTTGAAATGGTTTGCACGAATGGCACCTTTCTTATTGACATGCGTAAATTTATCTCCGAAGAACAACAAAAGATGTTTGCTTCCTATAAAATGGCCGTTCAAAGTGAAAATCTGGAGCTTCCTTCCAAGTTAACGGTTGGTCAAACACTAAAAGATGGATCCATAACATTAACAGCAGAAGGAAGTCCGTTACCTATGAAAATGTCAGTAACGGTTTACGATCGTAAAGTAGAGGGAAAAGAAACCATTACAACACCGGCTGGCACTTTTGAGTGTTTTAAAATTTCGAGTAAGTCGAAAGTGAATACACAAATGGGTATCACCATGAATCTGAATTTTTCTGGTGTGGAGTGGTTTGCGCTTAAAGTGGGAATGGTGAAGAGCGAATCGTTTGACAAAAACGGAAAGTCAAGCGGCTATACACAATTGGCTGCTTATAAATAATTCAGATTTTCCAATTAAAGCAGAGTGGTTCCGTTTGGCACAGAACCACTTTTTTATTGCAAATTTTTTTCAGCTATACTGATGGAGCGAGTGCACATCTATCTCATCTAAAATTCGGATTGAAGCAGCCTTAGCCTTACCCGATTGTAGGGGATGAAAACTTAAAAGCGGCATCGGGCGTAACCAACAAATCTCTGATCTAAAAAAATTATTTCAGCATTTTTTATCGATATTACAACATTTCTTTACCATCGAACTTCGCTACCGCATGGAATTAGCCTTAAAGCCCCAGAAGAAAAACAGACTTACGCTTTACATTGTTATTGCGTTACTCGCAGGCATTGCAACCGGATTTATCCTGAATAAAAATTATTTATTCGATGATAATACCCGATTGGAGGCATTTGATACCCGCCTGAAAGAAATAAAAACCGAACTCCGTACAGCCGATAGCGCACAACAGGCTTCACTCGAAATTGAAAAGAGCACTATTAATACTCAGCGCAACGCAACGCTTAGTACACGCGATAAAAAAACCGAGCCCTTTTCTATACTGGCTGATGTTTTTTTGAGGCTAATTAAAATGATTGTAGCCCCACTTGTGTTTACCACACTTGTAGTGGGTGTTGCCAAGCTGGGCGATATAAGTGCCGTAGGGCGCATTGGAGGTAAAACATTACTGTGGTTTATTGGTGCCTCGCTTATGAGCTTATTATTGGGTATGATTCTGGTGAACATTTTTAAACCCGGTATTGCCATGCACTTACCTGTTCCTGACACGGGCGAATCATCCGGTATTTCTACCGTAGGCTTTTCATTAAAAAACTTTTTATATCACATCTTCCCCAGCAGCGTGGTGGAGGCAATGGCTAAAAATGAAATTCTTCAGATTGTAGTCTTCTCTCTATTCTTTGGTGTAGCTACTGCTGCCATTGGTGAAAAGGGTAAGATCATCATCGATTTCATGGATGCTGCGGCTCATGTTATTCTGAAAGTTACAGGCTATGTTATGAACCTTGCACCGCTTGCCGTATTTGGAGCCATGGCTGCTATTATTGCCAAACAAGGTATGGGAATACTCACCACTTACTCCATCTTCATTGGTGAGTTTTACCTGGGGCTGCTGCTACTGTGGGTGTTGCTGGGTATCGCTGGCTTCTTTGTAATTGGTAAACGAATTGTAGCACTACTAAAACACGTGAAAGAACCCATCATTCTCGCATTTAGTACCAGCAGTAGTGAAGCTGCTTTTCCAAAAACAATGGAGCTACTTCAAAAATTTGGTTGCAAGGATAAGATTGTAAGTTTTGTTTTGCCGCTTGGTTATTCGTTTAATCTGGATGGCAGCATGATGTACATGACGTTTGCATCGTTATTTATTGCGCAATCATACGGTATTGATCTTCCTTTTGCCACCCAGATAAGTATGCTGCTGGTGTTAATGCTTACCAGTAAAGGTATTGCCGGTGTACCCCGTGCTTCGCTTGTGGTTATTGCCGGAACGCTGGCTACTTTTAATATTCCAGAAGCAGGGCTTGCGCTACTATTGGGTATTGATCCCCTGTTGGATATGGGGCGCAGCGCAACCAATGTAGTGGGTAATAGCGTAGCCACAGCGGTGGTTAGTAAATGGGAAAATGCGTTGGGCGAAGCGGAAAAAGAGTCGTAATTAATTGATTTTCAATATACTTTGCAGATTAGGAATCCAATTCCTAATCTGCATGATCACCCCAATGAACTTTATTTATCTACCTTTGTTTGCAATAAAAAGCATAAAGATGTTAAAGCCCGCTCAAAAAGCCCTTCATATCTATCTGGAATCGAACCCTAACCCGAATTCATTAAAGTTTGTAGTTAACGATATGCTGGTTCCGGAAGGAATGACTTTCGATTTTCCCACATCAGCCGATGCTGAACATGCACCGCTCGCGCAAGAATTGTTCATGTATCCGTTTGTAGATCGGGTATTTTACATGAGCAACTTCGTTACGGTTACTAAAAAAGAAGATGTAGAGTGGCTCGAAATTCAGGACACCCTTAAAAATCATATCAAGACTTTCTTAGAAAGTGGCAAACTGATTCTGGATATGAAAGGCCCTGAAGCACCCGAGCAGGAAGAAACAGAAACTGTTAAGAAAATAAAAACCATTCTGGATGAGTACATCCGCCCCGCTGTAGAACAAGATGGTGGCGCCATTACTTTCCATTCGTACCAGGATAAAAAAGTTACGGTAGCGTTACAAGGTTCATGCAGTGGTTGTCCATCATCTACTGTAACGTTAAAAGCTGGTATCGAAAATCTCTTCAAGCGCATGATGCCGGAAGAAGTGCAGGAAGTAGAAGCACTTTAAAGACGAAAGCCTGTAAAGCAAAAAGCTGAAAGTTTGAAGTCGTTGAACTTAAACTTTCAGCTTTTTTATTTTTAAAATCTATTGACCTTGAGTTTCAGGCACTCCCTTCAGGTATTTATCCAAAAACTTCAGAATTTCTTCCAAGGCTTTAATGTTGTTTTCCTTCTTCACAAAACCATGACCTTCATCAGGAAAAATCACATACTCCACGGGCACTCCATTTTTACGTGCATTCGCTACAATCTCATCCGACTCCACTTGAAGCACGCGCGGATCGTTACTACCCTGCAACACAATAAAGGGTTTGGTTATTTTATCGGTGTGGAATAAAGGCGATTTATTATACAATGCTACTGAATCAGCCGTGAACGGATCGCCCAACTCAACATACAATGCTTTGCGGAACGACTCCCACCACGGTGGAATACTTTTTAATGTGCGCAACCAGTTGGTAACACCAAACAGATTAACACCCACTTTAAATTCTTCCGGAGCAAATGTAAGGGCGGCCATTGTCATGTAACCGCCATAGCTTCCACCCATAATACCCACTTTATCCATGTCGATGTAAGGAAGTGTAGCCAGGTATTTTTTGGCCTCCACGCAATCACGCAAATCTTCATTGCCATGTTTACGATCATCGGCAGCAAAAAATGTTTTTCCATAACCCGAACTGCCACGGTTGTTTACCGCCAGAATAGCGTATCCATGATTGACGAGGTGTTGAATTATTGGTGAATATCCCAATCGGGTTTGTCCACCCGGCCCACCGTGTATCCAAAGTAATGCCGGCACTTTATCACCGGCTTTAATTCCTTTTGGTTTGTATAGCAATGCTGGTATTTCTAAACCATCAAACGACTTGTATCGAATTACTTCACCCGCCACCAGATCGTTTGCATCAATCTCGGTAGTCATGGTGTTGGTAAGTTGTTTCACTTCTTTTGTTTCGAAGTTGTACACAAATAAATTGCTGGGCGATTTGGAACTGCTTACATAAAACGACATCAGTTTTTCACTGTCCGAAATATTCACACCGGTTATATCGCCTGCTGGCAAGCCTTCCACATTTAACAGCTTACCACCATTCGATTCGTCATAAATTTTAATTTCAGTGCGGGCATCGTTGTTGATAGCCACCACGCGGTATTTTCCATTTCTGGAAAGATAGGAATACATAATATCCCAGGGTGCTTCTTCCAGTTTGGATTTAGTTCCGGAAGCAATATCATACGCAGCCAAATACATAAACTCACTTCCTTCATCAGTCAGGTAAATCAGTTTGGTTCCATCCAGGCTAAAGTATTGTGGATTAAACTGCACATCACCTTCATGCTGTGATAGCAATTGCATTTTACCCGATTGTGTATCCAACAAGTACATATTGGAATTATTGGTAGTTATTTCTTCTGTAAGCGCGATGTAGCGATCATCGTTTGAAATGGCACCTGGATTAAGACCTTTATCATTTTTATATACAACTGCTGCGGGATAAACCTTCTCTTCCGACCCATCGCCTACTTGCACAGAGTATAGATCAAAGAAACGCTTATCGCGACTGTTAGATGCGTAGTACATTAACTTCTGGTTATAACTCCAGCCATAAAATTGTGCCTTTGCAGTTGAGTCGGTTATCAAGTCAGTTGACACGCCATTAGCTAATGCGAACAGGTGTGTTATTTCATTACCACCTTTATCGCTGCCATACAGCACGCGATTATCTTTTGGAAAATAGCTATAGCCAAAAATCGCATTATCAGTTGAATTGGTGAGCGGGGTTTGTTTACCGGTAGTAATATCAACCTCTACCGCATTAAAGATTCCGGTTTCCTTGCTGCTGATAAGTAGTTTTGTTTCATCGGGAGAAAAAGCTCCACCATTGATTTGTACGATATCCATAAACTGTGCTATGGAATACAGTTTTGGTGGAGTTTCGGGTTTTTCGGTTGTGCAACCTGCTATAACGGTGAAGGCTACCAACCAGATTTTTATTTTTTTCATGCTTTATGGGTTGAGTTTAAAGAGACGACTAAGGTAATTATTTGTTAACAAGGACTTTTAAATAAAAGTCTGAAATTAAATCCTTCCAAATTGTACTTTTGAAGTATGCGAACATTCATCATTCTCTCACTCCTTCTGGTATCAATGAACATTATACGGGCGCAAACGGTAAGCGTAATGTCGTACAATATCCGGCTTGATACCGAATCAGATGGCGTTAACCAATGGAAAAACCGTCCCAATAAGGTTATTAATCTTATCAAAAAATATAATCCCGATTTAGTGGGTGTGCAGGAAGCGTTGCACAACCAAATGCTTGATTTACAAAAAGGGTTACCCGAATATAGTCATATAGGTGTTGGCCGCGATGACGGCAAAGAGAAAGGCGAATACTCCGCCATTTTCTATAAAAAAGAAAAATTTGAAGTACTTATTCAAAATACATTTTGGTTATCTGAAACACCTGATGTGCCCGGAAGTAAAAGCTGGGATGCAGCCATTACGCGTGTGGTTTCGTTTGCCTTGCTTAAAGACAAGTCCACCGGCAAAGAATTCCTTTACGCCAATACTCACTTCGATCATATTGGTAAAGAAGCACGAAAGAAAAGTGCCGAAATGATCAAAACCTTTATTGCAGGATTTATGAGCGGTGCAGCTTTTCCAAATCCAACTGAAACTAAAAAAATTCCAGTGATCGTTTCGGGCGATTTTAACTCCGAGCCAACCGATGCTCCTTATCTCACCATTACCAATGGCGAACATTTTCGCTTGTTTGATTCCCGTCCAGCTAACAACCTTACGGGAACATTTTGTGGTTTTGAATTAAACAAAATGGCATGCAGAACCATTGATTACATTTTTCATTCCGAAGATTGGAAAGCATCCGGTTACCAGGTAATTCAGGATAACGATGGAACGTATTATCCATCCGATCATTTACCCGTGTTGGTAACGCTTACTTTAAAATAGTTGCAATTGCTCTGCGACCAGCCGTGGAGCACGCGGTTGGGCTGAAGCTCCCTGGATATGATATACTTCCGATTCGCGGTAACGCGAGGCCACCACAATTTTTGTATTACCTGCCACAGCGTTAAACATAGTCTCTACAATTTCAGGTTTATTATTATGGTGCGATAAATGCCCCAACAATAAGTGCGACATAAACGCAGGCCGGTGTTCCATAAACAATTGCAATGCTTGCTTGTTTGAAATATGGCCAAAGCCTCCACGAATTCTATTCTTGAGATGAAGTGGATAACCACCCGTCTCCAACATTTCCTCATCGTAGTTTGATTCGAGAATAGCTGCGTGACATTGCTTAAAATTATTGATGAGATGCTTGCACACGCGCCCCATATCGGTAAACACACCCACGGTTGTGTTTTGATGGGTAATCAAAAAGCTATGCGGATCGGCCGCATCGTGATATTTTGGCAATGAGGTGATGATTAACTCACCAATAGTTACCGGTTGATAAGTAGAAAACCCATGCGACAATTTCATACTCCATTCAAGCGAAACATTTTGCCGGGTACCCATGGAAGCATACACCGGAATTTTATGTCGCTTTACTAGTTTATGCAACCCTGAAACATGATCGTTGTGTTCGTGGGTAATAAAGATGGCTTTTACATTTTCGATGGATAAGCCAAGACGCCTTAATCTGCGTTCTGTTTCACGGCACGAAATACCGGCATCAATCAATACAGCTTCTTCTGCATTGCCTACATAGTAGCAATTGCCATTACTGCCAGAATTTAAAGATGCCAGGGTTAACGCCATTGCACGAAATTAGTAATCTGAACGGATTACTTTTTATTGGCTAAATAAACTCCGCTTATAATCAGTCCCATCCCCACCAAGTGCCAAACGGTTAACACTTCCCCATCAATTACACCCCACATTACCGCAACAATCGGCATAATGTAAGTTACCGAACTGGCAAACAAGGGTGTGGAAATACTAATTAGTTTAACAAAAAGCAGGTTAGCTACAGCTGTACTCATCAGCGCAAGCAACAACACAAAACCGAAACCTTGCCAGGCTCCTGGTGTATGGATTATTATGTTTACAAAATCAGTAGCCAGAAAAAGATATGCAGCCGCCAACGGCCCAATAAATAAAAGTGAAACACTGGTAATGGTTAAAGATCCTAAACCCGAGATCTTAAACTTTATCCAGTTCAGATTAGCTCCATAAAAAGCGCAGGCGCCTACAATTAGTAAGGCATACAAATTAAAACCGGTAATACTTCCACCCGAACGTGAAATTGCAAGTAATACGGTACCACCAAAAGAAATAACAACCCCCAGCAACGCGTAACCTTTAAACCGCTGGCTAAAGAGCAGCACACCAAAGATCATCGTCCACACGGGTGAGAGCGTATTTAAAATGCCGGCAAGTGAGCTATTCAATTGGGTTTGTGCCCAGGCAAAAAGAAATGCCGGAAAGAAAATTCCCATCAAACCCGAAATAAAAAGTTTAAAGGAGTCGCCCTCCTTAAGTTCCTTCAGTCGCGGTAACGCCAATGGTAAAAGAAAAAGCGAAGCTGCCGTTACGCGCAAGGCACCTACCACATCGGGTGGAAAAAACCTGAGGCCTTGTTTAATGAGAATGAAGGATGTTCCCCAGATCAGCGACAGAACAATCAATAGAAAGACTGCCGTAAAGTTTTTGTTTTGAGACATAAATGCGAAGGCGGGGCCAAAGAAAGCTAATCGGGTGTGGAATTCAAATGCGGTTTGTTGCGATGCTTAAAAATTTGCGTTGATAAGGATAAGGTCAATGCCCTTAACTTTCTTAAGCGCTTGATCGGCCGTGAGCAAGGGAACATCGAAATAAATTGCGGTGGCGCAAATTACGGCATCAGGAAGTTTAATTTTGGTGAGTTTCCTGATTTCAATTGCCTTTTCTTTTATCGACTCGTTGAGGGGAGAAATGTAAAACTGGTTAAGCATTCTACCTAACACTTCGGTCTCAGGCTTGGTTAGCGATGGCCAACTTCGAACTTCCATCTCTGTTACAACCGAAATAGAAACCTGTTTATCTCGAATAATTTCAGCTATGTCACTATTCCCGGATGTGAGGTAGATCAGAATGTTTGTGTCAATGATTAACTCAACGCCATTCATCTCTCATCTCTCTTTGAATCGAAAGAGCATCCCCTCCCCATTTGATTTTACCAATAAACGGATCGGGATTAAAGCCCTTTTTTTTCTTGCTTAACAAAGCTCTGCGCACTTTCTCAAGTTTAGCCTTTGTAATGGGCTTTGTAATTTCAATTAACATGCTTACAATATAAGAAATTATGCAATTAAAACTTCGGTAGCCTCAGCATAGGTCTTCACCACTTCGCTTAGTATCTGATTCACTTCCTCGTGCGTATCGGCTTCAACCAGTCGGGTGCGGAATGGCTTAAAGTCGGCAATACCTCTGAAGTAATTGGTGTAATGCCTGCGCATTTCAAAAATGCCCAACTTGTCTCCTTTCCAGCGAATGGAAAAATCAAGATGTTGCCGCACAATGCGTACCCGTTCCGCCATATCGGGTGGTGGTAGATGCTCACCTGTTTTTACAAAATGTTTTATCTCGTTGAAAAACCAGGGTGCTCCAATAGTAGCGCGACCAATCATTACACCATCCACACCAAATCTGTTTTTATACTCCAGCGCCTTTTGTGGTGAATCGATATCGCCATTTCCAAAGATAGGAATATGCATGCGCGGATTCTCTTTCACTTTACCAATCAATGTCCAGTCGGCAGAACCTTTGTACATCTGCACACGCGTGCGACCGTGTATCGATAAAGCTTTGATGCCTATGTCTTGTAAACGCTCAGCTACCTCCACAATGTTCCTGGTGTTGTCATCCCAACCCAACCGGGTTTTAACGGTAACGGGTAAAGAAGTCGCCCTCACCACTTCTTCCGTCATGCGTACCATCTTGGGTATATCCTGCAACAATGCAGCACCGGCACCTTTGCACGCCACAGCTTTTACCGGGCAACCGTAGTTGATATCAATCAGATCAGGATTAGCAGCGGCCGCAATCTCGGCTGCTTCGCGCATGCTATCTACATTACCACCAAAAAGTTGAATGCCGATGGGGCGCTCGTATTCAAATATGTCGAGTTTTTGTTTGCTTTTGGCTGCATGGCGAATCAAACCTTCGCTGGAAATAAATTCGGTGTACATTAAATCAGCACCACCGGCTTTGCAAACCGCACGAAAAGGTGGATCGCTCACATCCTCCATAGGCGCTAGTAAGAGCGGGAAATCCCCCAGTTCGATGTTACCGATTTTTACCACGTTGATATTCTGATTAAAAACCCCGTTGTTTGCGGCACAAAATTAAGTCTTTTTATACACATGTCCGGACCGACAGGCATTTCGCAGCGTAACCCAATCGTCTCCGTTTTTTTTATTCTATGTACAGCTGTTATTGGCTTTGTTATAATTGGCCCCATTGTAGGCTTTCTCCTTGCATTGCCTTTCTATGATGGATCGATGATTGAGTTAGTCGAAAAAATCACTACGCCTCTCCAATATCCTGAACTGCGACTACCGGTATTGATTATGCAAGGCTTTGCCACGCTGGTGGGATTAATTCTTATTCCTTCCCTATACCTGTATTCATTTGAAGGCGTTAGCCCGAAAACGTGGTTAAAAAATACACCTGCCATTATGTTACTTGTAGTAACGTTGGCCACCATTGCCTTCATGGGCACAAACTCCGTGTTCATAGAATGGAATGCCAACTTCATCTTTCCAGATTTTTTGAAAGATTTTGGTGCATGGGCACGTGAGCGTGAAGATCTGGTCGCAGAATTAACTAAGTTTTTTACTACGTTCGAAACTACAGGAGATTTTATCCTTGGCCTGTTTGTAATAGCCCTGTTGCCAGCCATTGGCGAGGAGTTGGTTTTTAGAGGCATGTTGCAACCCGAGTTTTATCGCGTAAGCGGAAACCACCATGTAGCTATCTGGATATCGGCTTTTATCTTCAGTGCCTTTCACATGCAGTTTTTCGGCTTTGTGCCACGCATGCTGTTGGGTGCGTTGTTTGGATACTTATACCTCTGGTCAGGCAATTTTTGGATGCCCATGATTGCGCACTTTATCAACAACGGTTTTTCGGTTTTAATGATTTACCTGTATCAAAAAGGAACGATAACAGTCAATATGGAATCAACTGATGCTGCACCCTGGCCTGTTGTATTGAGTTTTACTGTTGTGTTTGCTGCATTGATGTTTTACTTCTACAACTATTATAAAACCAAACCACACGAGGCATGAGTTCCGGTAAATTCAGCAACCTCGTACCACGACTGATCACCGCCTTATTGGGAGCAGCCGGTATTGTATTTGGAATTATGTTCAGTGAGTGGACCTACTTTTCTGTGTTCTTTATCATCTGTTTGTTTTCGTTGATTGAGTTTTATAAACTATCCGGATTAGATGGCATGCTTCCGCAGAAAACATTCGGCACCATTTGCGGCTTGCTTATTTTTTGCTTGTCGTTTTTTATTGAGCGAGGTGATATTTCGTATCGGTATTACTTTTTGATTTTTCCAGCCGTGTCGTGTGTCTATATGATCAAGCTGTATAAAAAGTTTGAACGCAAACCCTTTACCAACATCGCTTACAATTTTCTGGGTATTTTTTATGTAGCAGTACCATTTGCCTTGCTAAACATCGCCACCTTCGAAAACCAGCAATACGATTATCAGATTATTTTCGGAAGCTTGTTTATTCTGTGGGCCAGCGATACGGGTGCCTACTTTGCCGGCAGCTTGTTTGGTAAACGTAAACTCTTCGAACGCATCTCACCCAAAAAATCGTGGGAAGGTTTTGCCGGGGGTGCGGTGCTTGCCTTCGCATTTGCATACGGACTTCCGTATTTCTTTAGTGCCATCGGCCACGAGCCCACTATTCGCTCATGGCAATGGATGGTAATTGGTATAATCATCATTGTGGGCGGCACCTTTGGCGATTTGGTTGAATCGTTACTAAAACGCAGCATCGAAATAAAAGACTCCGGCACCAGCCTGCCCGGCCATGGCGGCTTTCTGGATAGGTTTGATGGCTTATTGATCTCGGCACCTTTTATTGTAGCGTTTCTGGAGATTTTTTGAGTTCAAATCGCTACTGGGTAAATAGTACATGATCTGAAATTTTTCTAAAATGCCTTAAGGAAAGAGGTAATCATAAAATATAATGACTCTAAAACACTTGAACTCTTAAAGAGTCTTGCATCCTATCTCGGGTTTTCAGTTTCAGAAAAACAGGAGGTTCAACCATCCAACAAAAAGAAGGTTAGTTTTAATGCAGTAAAGCTTGATACGCGTTCTTTTAAATTCAATCGAGACGAAGCAAATGAACGATAGTGTTTTTCTGGATACAAACATCCTAGTTTATAGTTATTCATTTGCAGAACTTGATAAACAAAGAATAGCCAGACAATGTATCTCAGAAAACAATTCCTTCATCAGCACACAAGTATTACAAGAATTAGCAAATACGCTAATGAAAAAGTTTAAGATAACTCCCCCTGAGTTACTTCTAACTATAAACGAGTGCAGAAACAATAATTTGGTTCATGTAAACACGGAGAGCATAAAGCCAGAGTGGATCGGTTTGATGGATTACTGATTTCTGCGCCTTTTATTGTGGCGTTTTTAGAGATTTTTTGAATCAACCAGTGGAACTATGAGGTTTCCAGAACCTTATAAGTTTCCTAAACTCCATTAATTAATCCGAAAGCGGTTTTAATTCCCGTTTGGTAAAATCAATGTAGGTAAGCCACACTAAGAGAATAATAGAAACGGGCAACCACAATACCCGGCTGTCAAAATCTTGAAAGAGATTGTAGTAGTTAGCGGTTGCGGTACTACCACCTTTTACATAAAGTACATTCACCACGTGAAAGGGTAAAAAAAACAGATCAATAGAGTATATCTTTTTTACAAACATAAAGACCATGCCTTCTGTAAACGAAAGCAGGAAGTACGTAACAAGCGCCACGGCTATATTCCGTGTTAAGAATATGATTGACATAAACAGCAAGGCAACTGATAAAAATGTAAAGAGCGATTGAAAAATAAATACACCATAAAAACTGACTGGCACTGTAATATCAAAAGGTGCGGTAACGTGCACAAGCCCCATTGTTATCGTGCCCAGCACACTAAAGGTAAGTGCGATTAAAAAGCAATAAACCAGTTTGGAGATAAAATAGTGTTTAGAAGAAGCGTTAAAAACAACCTGGTTTACATGCCCATTACCAAACTCTATACCAATCAATAATATTATCCAAAGTGGAATAACCAAATGTAAACATGAAAAATTGATAAATCCGAAGGCAGCATACTCCATAAATTGTCCCTCTGCAATTTCTTTTTTTAGGTAGCTGACGCCCGTAATCATTTTGATCGCTATAGGTAAACCGATTATATATACTGCTGCTAATGCCCAAATCCATCTTCTTGATCTGAGTTTAATCCATTCAAAGTACACGTAATTCATTTTACAGATAGCTTAAGGTATTCTTCTTCCAGGTTGGTAAAGCCTGCTGGAGTTGCAGAAATTGATTTTACTATGTTGCCGTGAAATAAGAACAAGACCCGATCGCACAGCTTTTCCAATTCGGTTAAAATATGGCTGGTTAAAATAAAAGCAGTACCATTTTTTTTTCGGGCTTCAATAGCCTTCCTTAGTTTCAATATGGAATCAATATCCAAATGATTAGTGGGTTCATCCAGCAAAATCAAACTATAGTTGCCAATAAACGCTTGTGCCAATGCTACCCGTTGTTTCATTCCGGCCGATAGTTTACTGAAGGTGATGTTGGTATAATCGATATCGAACAACTCCACCACCCTGCTTATTTCTGATGAGTGTAATTTCTTCAATTCCGTGTACACTTTAAGATTATCTTCCACCGTCATGCCTTCGAAAAAGCCCTTGCGCGAAACTGCTGCACTCAATGTATGATTACAGGAAATGGTTCCGGAATCCGGCTTTAACAAACCCATTATTAAGTTTAGCAAAGTGGTTTTTCCGGAGCCATTGGGTCCAATTATTCCTACAATTTCACCGGGTCCAACAGAGAAGTTGACCTCACCTAGTACTTTGTTTTTCTTAAAGCTTTTGGAAATAGAGGTTACTTCGATCATAAAAGCAGTTGTTGATTAAGAGGGTTGTGGGGTTTGGGGAGAAGCAACGCAATCATCCACTATACACGAAGCGACCAACATTGCATAACAAACAGGCATTTCTATTATGCAAGCGGTGTAATCAAGCCAATTCATAGCTCCCATTCTATCATCGGCACAGCGATTAACATTATAGACCCACCTATCTGATAGAACTGTTCCACAACCAGTGGTTTTACTACCCTGAATCTGCTTAGCATCGAATGCTTTAAAGCTACCCTTATCAACCTGAAAGGATAATATGTCATTCTTATTAAAAGTAATTTCAATTCCTCCTGTATAATCCTTACGTTTTAGTGATTGTGTTAATGATTCATAATTCATTTCACTAATGTATTCAAAAGCATACGTCCTGAAAAATTGATTGCCATTAATTGTTCTACTAAAGACATATTTGGTTTTTTGAAAATATGGGATAACAATTATTTTTTGACCCTCATGATCATTAATGGATGCATTTTCTAATTCAAGCTCGCTTTTTTGGATATCCAAATTCTTAAACGAGTCCGAAACCAAAAATAAATCAATAAGATTAGGCTTTTGATCAGTTGAATTTTCGTCATAGCAGGAAACGGCAGTTAGTAAGACTGCAAAAAAGATTAACGGCTTTCTCATAGTATATAAAGGTTGGTTTAAAAATTTAGCCAAGCCAACACCTTTGGCCTGAGTTACACGAATTTATTGATTAGAGCATATATGCTATAATCAATGTAAGATTATCTGCACTTTTTCACTCCCGTGAATTTCCGGGACGAAAAAATTCTCTCCTCATTCGGCAAAAACCTTCAACAGTTGAGAAGGAGGCAAAATTTCACACAAGAAGAGCTCGCTTACAATTCAGGAATAAGTCTTTCGCAAATTGCTCGCATCGAAACCGGTAAGATTAATCCAACCGTTTGCACACTTATCGTAATTGCTAAAACGCTGAAAATCAAGCCAACAGAGTTAATGGACTTTTGACAGACTCATATTCCTTTATTCCCCTTACATCCGTATGGGAATACCGAATTTCTATATCTTTGCAACCGATTTAGCCGCCCTGAATAGGCATTTTTAAGACTCGAATAAAATTTTTCAAAAACCGTATGGCATACATTGAACCCGCTCCCCTGTTAGACAAAGAGAATCCATTTGAAGCCATGATGTCGCGCTTCCACACCGCCTCGCAGATTCTGGGCCTGGAAGACGAAGTGTACAACGTATTAAAGTCGCCTGCCAAGCAGGTGATCGTTTCGCTGCCCGTTACGATGGACGATGGCAGTATTAAAGTATTTGAAGGCTACCGGGTAATTCACTCCACCATCCTCGGCCCATCCAAAGGTGGTATCCGGTTCGATCCGCACGTAAACTTAGATGAAGTAAAAGCACTTGCTGCCTGGATGACGTGGAAATGTGCTGTAGTAGATATTCCATACGGTGGTGGTAAAGGTGGCGTTACCTGTAACCCGCGCGAGATGAGTGCCGGTGAGATTGAGCGTTTGATGCGCTCCTACACCCAAGCCATGATGGATGTTTTCGGGCCCGACCAGGATATTCCGGCTCCGGATATGGGTACAGGCCCACGCGAAATGGCCTGGCTGATGGACCAATATTCTCGTAACAAAGGCATGACGGTACCCGCTGTTGTTACCGGTAAGCCAATTGTAATGGGTGGATCATTGGGAAGAACAGAAGCCACCGGTCGCGGGGTAATGGTTTCTACGCTTGCCGCGATGGAGAAACTTAAAATCAATCCTTACAAAGCAACGTGTGCCGTGCAAGGTTTTGGTAACGTGGGCTCGTGGGCTGCTCGCCTGTTGGCCGAACGCGGATTGAAAGTAGTTGCTGTGAGCGACATTTCGGGCGCTTACTACAACGAAAACGGAATTGATATTGATGCCGCCATTGCTTACCGCGATAAGAACAAAGGCTCGCTGGAGGGCTATGCCGAAGTGCAGAAAATTCCGGGTGCCGATTTGTTAACCCTACCGGTAGATGTGTTGGTGCCGGCCGCAACCGAAGATGTAATCACCAGCAGCAACGTGAAAAAAATTCAGGCCAAGTTGATTGTTGAAGGTGCCAATGGCCCTACTTCATCAAAAGCTGATAGCGTTATCTACGAAAAAGGTATCAGCGTTGTACCCGATATTCTGGCCAATGCCGGTGGTGTAACCGTATCGTACTTTGAGTGGGTACAAAACCGCCTGGGTTATAAGTGGACTGCTGAACGTGTAAACCGCAGAAGCGACCGGATTATGAAAGACGCTTTCGATAACGTTTATAAAACCGCTACACAATACAAGGTATCGTTGCGCATTGCAGCTTACATGGTAGCAATTGATAAAGTTGCTAAAACATACAAGTTCCGCGGAGGCTATTAATTCGGAAATTCAAGATTTAAAATTCAAAATCGGGAGTATAAAATTTCTAATTTCGAATCTTAAATCTTGAATGCTACATGACTATCCACAAAGAAGGTCGCGGACTTATTTTGGCAACAACAGTGGTTGCTGTATTACTAAATATTACCGTTGCCTCTGTTCCTTCGTACTTTTCGCCAACCGTTTATTCTGTTCTTTCAACCACCGTGTTGGTTTTAAGCATTGTGGTGTTGCTTTTGGTGTTGCAGTTCTTCAGGTTACCGGCTATTGAAGTAATAAAAAACGAAAAACAGGTTTTAGCGCCAGCCGATGGTAAAGTTGTGGTAATTGAAGAAACTGAAGAACCCGAATACCTGCAATCAAGGCGCAAACAAATTTCCATTTTCATGTCGCCTATTAACGTACATGTTAATCGCATGCCGGTGGCAGGAAAAATTTCATATGCAAAATATCATCCGGGTAAATACCTGGTGGCCTGGCATCCTAAATCCAGTACCGAGAACGAACGCACAACTATTGCCGTAAAAATGAAAAACGGCACTGAGGTTTTATTTCGCCAGATAGCAGGTGCCTTGGCCCGCAGAATTAAATGGTATGTAAAAGAAGGCCAGCCCATGGAACAAGGCGATGAGTTTGGATTCATCAAGTTCGGTTCGAGAGTTGACATTTTTCTACCGCTTGATGCCCGTGTTACCGTAAAAATTGGTGACATCACCAAAGGCGGAAAAACCGTAATTGCGGAGTTTTAACCGCTGTTTTCCTACCAGTTATCAACTTTTAGAAAGAAATAAGAAGGCTAACACCTGTTGGCGTTGCCAGATTGTGTATCTTTCAAAATTGCAGTTGTTCAATTAATGATCAATTGATGTAGAATGCCTTAATCGCTACCTGATGAACTTAAATTTAAATCTAAAATTCGCTACCCGCCAGCAAGATTTTTTTGTTACGCTAAACCAACGGGTAAACGCTTACTTCAAAACAAACAAAATTGAACGTACCGGAAACAGCGAAATGGTTGTAAAAACCATCTTTATGCTATCGCTGTACTTTGTTCCATACATTTTATTGATTAGCGGAATAACGGCTAACCTGTGGGTGATGTTGGGTCTCTGCATCGTGATGGGTTTCGGTATGGCGGGCATTGGCCTGTCTATTATGCACGATGCCAATCATGGATCTTATTCAAACAAAGCATGGGTTAATAACGCATTGGGCTTAACACTTAACCTGGTAGGTGGGCACGCCATGAACTGGAAGGTACAACACAACGTGCTGCATCATACTTATACCAATATTCACGATGTGGATGAGGACATCAGCCCACGCGGTATTTTACGAATGGCCCCCGAATCGAAATGGATACCCCTCCACAAGTATCAACATTATTATGCCTGGTTTTTTTATGGGTTAATGACATTGGTTTGGGTATTTGTTAAAGATTTTGTTCGATTAATAAAATACCAGCGTGAAGGCTTGATCAAAAAACAAAAAACTACTGCTTTACGCGAATGGGCTTTTATGCTCGCTACCAAGGCTGTTTACTTTACCTATATTTTTGCAGTGCCCATGTGGCTATTGAATCTAAGCTTTGGTCAGGTGCTGATTGGATTTTTAGTGATGCACTTTATCGCTGGTTTTATTCTTGCAATCATTTTTCAACCAGCACACGTGGTAGAAGGCACCGAATATCCAATGCCCGATGAAAACGGGAACCTTGAAAACACCTGGGCTATTCATCAATTACACACAACTACCAACTTTGGTCATAAAGAAAAACTCTTCTCGTGGTATGTGGGGGGGTTAAACTACCAGGTAGAGCACCATTTGTTTCCCAACATTTGCCATGTTCATTACCGTAAAATTTCGAAAATTGTAGAGCAAACGGCCAAAGAATTTGGACTGCCGTACAAATCGAAGGAAACATTTTTACAGGCAATTGTTGCCCACGCACGACAATTAAAGTGGTTGGGGCATAAGCCTGAGTTACGCGAAGCTGTTGTTGCCAAAGCTGCCTGACTTAACGCAAAACTTCCTGCAACACCGGTAGCGATTTAAGTTCTCCAAAACCATCAATGTGGGTTTGATAAAACCGTATTAAGCTACTTAAGAGTATTTGCCGCTGTGGATACGTTAAGCTGATTTCGCTTTGGTAATCCATACGCAAGAGGTGCTCCAGCAATTTTTCTTCCTGCTCATCCATCCAATGCACGCCCAACACTTCATGGGTGTGATTGGGTGCAAAGCCAAGGTGCCGACTTAATCCCAACAGGAAAATTAAATGAAAGTTTTCGGGTTTAGGATGTGTATCGAGTATCATCATCGAGTTTGCGATAAACTCAAAAAGTTCGGCAGTGTGTGTTTGATCTTTAACGGCCTTGTTCAGAATTTCATTAATAAAAAGTGCAATAGCGGATTTGTTTACCTGCTGCGATAGGTTCTGATAAAGATGGTAGCACTTTACCTCCTTTATGCGCATGATACCACCATGCCCTTTGTGGTACACCACCATTTCCAGTAAAGTTAACGGCTGAAACAAAGCTACCTTACTTGTTTTTGTTTGCGAACGCACACCATTCACAATGTAACTCTGCAGCCCGAACTGATCGGTAAAAACATTTACAATCACCGATGTATCGCCATACGGTGTAAGCCTGAATACAATACCTTTTGTTTTTACTAACACTTAGCGCTTTTTCTGATCTGCAAAAAATGCCTGGCGGCTGCGAGCCTCGTATGCATTTTTTTCACCCAACAATACCCGTGCATCATTATCGGCCAAGCGATAGGAATAGGAAGCCAACTCACCGGTTTGTGCACAGATAGCATGCACCTTTGTAACATATTCGGCTATTGCCAAAAGGTTAGGCATAGGGCCAAATGGTTTTCCCTCGTAATCCATATCCAACCCGGCCACGATTACACGCTTACCGCTGTTGGCTAAGGTATTGCATACCTCCAAAATGGCTTCATCAAAAAACTGAGCCTCATCAATACCTACCACATCACACTCGCCTGCTAATAAAATGATATCCGATGCAAACTGCACTGGAGTAGATCGGATTTCGCGTTCGCTGTGCGAAACTATTTTTTCATGATGGTATCGTGTATCAATAGCTGGCTTGAATATTTCCACCTTTTGTTGTGCGATGAGTGCCCGGTTTAACCTCCGAATTAATTCTTCGGTTTTTCCCGAAAACATACAGCCGCATATAACTTCAATCCAGCCACTTTTACCCGATGCGTTTCGACCTAACTGAGGCTCTATAAACATATTGGCAATTTAGGGATTAGAAAAGTCTATCCAACGATTTCAGTCTGTGTAGGTTTGGTGGGGTAATTTGTACTCAGCAGGTGTACGCACGGTACAATCTCCTAAAATTTTAGTCTGGCAGGCCAGACGTTCGGTAACTGCAAGTTCACCAACCGACCGATACCGGGCTTCCACATCGGTAAGGGTTCCGAGCGAATCGGTTCCGTTTACAATTATCATTTTACAGGTAGTGCAACGCCCTTTACCTCCACAGGCATGCATCCAGTCAACAAAGTTTTCATGAAGCAAGCGCAAAGCCAAAGTTCCGGCTTTACCCGTTACTTCCTTTTGGCCCATGTTTTCTATCACTATCTTTACCATTGCTAAAAACTATCGGCAACAATACAAAATTATCAGGGGTATGGACGAAAAAATTAATCTAAAAGGTATCGAACAATACGCCATTCAGGTTGCCAATCAGCTGGGTGAAAATTTTTTCGCACGCAAAGCCGTTATTACGGGCCCGGAAATTTTAGGATTATGTGAAGTAAAGCAGGTAAACCTTTTTATTATCGCTGACCTGCTGCATGCCTGGAAGCATGAAAGTGAAAAACTACGCAGCCCCTATTTTGATTACCAGTCAACAGCCGTACAGGAAGCATTGCAACAATTTCAGATATCGCTCAGCAATCACATTTCGATAAACAAAAACGATTTTCTTCCTTTGCTTAAGGGAGCTATCAGTAAAACTATTTTTCTGCTATTAGACCCGTATGATTTTTATGCAGAATTATTGGCCAGTGAAGCGGAATTAATACCAGTTGCAACACTGGAAGAAAAAGTAAAATATATTAAACTGAATAAGGCTCCACTCGAAAACCTGGTAACACATCTTAAACAAAAACAAACCAAAACCATAAAGGGTAAAGAAGCATTTGCCTTATTAGATACCATATTGGAGGAGGTGAGCTTTACTCCGGAAGATATAGAACCGCACCTCAGTGCACTCGGCAAAATAGTGCCGGTAGAAGTTTCATCTTTTTACGAACAAAAAACTATTACACCACCAGCTGCAGTAGCTGAACCTAAACCCGTTGAAGCAAAACCCATCGAACAAAAAACTGAGCTGAAAACAGCTCCAGCAAGTCATCTCTCTTTATTTTCAACTGAACAAAAGACAACATTGGCTGATAACCTGGCTAAACAAAAAATTACGAAACTAAAAGAAAGCCTTACCATCAATCAAAAATTCATGTTCACCAAAATGTTGTTTCATGGCGACTTTGAAATTTTTACCGAAGCAATTGACAAGATAGACCGGTTTGATAACCTGACGCAAGCCATGCGGTTTATTGATGATGCCTACCCGGATTGGGACCGTGAGAGTGAGGAGTATGAAGAGTTTCTGGAAATATTGCAAAGCCGCTTCCGCTAAATCCGTTGCAACACCTGGCTACGATGAGCATCTAATTTAAGTAGAATAAACAGCAGCACTGTAAAGCTCCACAACGCAGAACCGCCATAACTAAAAAACGGCAATGGAATTCCAATTACCGGAAATAAGCCGATCGTCATGCCAATATTTACTGCAAAGTGAAAAAAGAAAATACTGGCCACGGCATATCCGTATGTACGGGCAAATCGGTTTTTTTGACGTTCGGCAATAAAAATAATTCGTTGAAGAAAAAACACGAATAAAATAATTACAATTAAACTTCCCATCCAGCCGTGTTCTTCGCCAATGGTACAAAAAATAAAGTCGGTACTTTGTTCAGGCACAAAATCAAATTTGGTTTGAGTGCCCTTTAAAAAACCTTTTCCGGAAAAGCCTCCGCTACCAATGGCTATTTTAGATTGTGTCACATTCCAGTTAATACCCATCGGGTCGAAGTTTGGGTTAACCAACGCTTCCAATCGTTTTTTATGGCGCTCGGGTAAAAGATTATTTATTACGTAATCGAAACTTTCAATGGTAAGAATTAATATAACAGCACCAATCGTAAGCGTGCTGATTCGTTTAAAATTTTTCTTACCAAAGAATATAATTACCAGCAGCACCGCACCAATAACCCCGTGTAGATACCATTGGTTTTCAACAATCAGTGTAAGAATGGCGAGCGCAGCCATTGAAACACCCACTATCAAAATAAAAGGCGACATACCTTCGCGGTAAAACACAATCAGAAATGAAAGAAACACGATGGCCGTTCCGAAATCTTTTTGGAGAATAATAAGCGCTAACGGCACTAAGATTAAAACAAACAAAATGGTTTGGTTGCGCAAGCTGTCCATTCTAAAGCCTACACTACCCATAAATTTGGCTACTGCCAACGCGGTAATAAACTTGGCAAATTCTGATGGCTGAACGCCAAAAGAACCCACACCTATCCACGATTTATTTCCGCCAACTTCTTTCCCGATTATCGGGATCAGCATTAAGGCTACCAAAATTATTGCATAAAAAACATAGGCAAAGGTTTCATAAAATCGCATGTCAATTATGATGATGGCCAGAATAATAAGTACCGATGCCGCAATGAACATGAGTTGCCGGCCCGAGTTGAGGCTTAAATCAAATATGGATTGATTAGCTGTTTCGTCATACACGGCAGCAAATATGTTTGCCCAACCCATTCCCACCATTAGTACGTAGAGTAAAACGGATACCCAATCTAACTTACCCGATATGTCAGTATCCCGGCTCATTCAAATTTGTTATTTAAAACATACTGCTCAATGTGTGGCCGTTTGGTTCCGCCAAATAAATATTTTTCAATCATTAAACTGGCAATGGAAGCTGCAGCACGTGCCCCTTGTCCTGCATCTTCTACATAAACCGAAATTGCAATTTTAGGATTATCGCGGGGTGCGAATGCAATAAATACTGAGTGGTCGAACAGCGGTGGATTATTTTCTACTGTTCCTGTTTTACCGCAAACAATAACATCGGCCAGCTTTGCGCGGTATTGGCCGGTACCCTTTTCAACAACTTCCTGCATGGCATCAACAGCAATCACAAAGTAAGATGAATCAATTGAAGTGTAATGGCGTTCGGAATACTGAGGTAGCGGTTTTCCATTTTCGCCAATGGCCTTGACAAGATGGGGCGTATAGTAATAACCACGATTGGCAATAGTGGCTGCAAAGTTTGCCATTTGAATAGGTACTACCAGATTTTCGCCTTCGCCAATAGCAATGGAATAGATATTCGAAAACTTCCAGGGCCGGTTGCGATATGCACGATCGTAATATGCCGGGGTAGGAATCAATCCGTCTTTTTCGTTGGGCAAATCAATACCCAATCGTTTACCAAAACCAAAACTCATAATGTGTTTATTCCACTCTTCCAGGCCAATGCGGGTATCGGCAAACGGATCATTTGCTACACCCTTATTAAGCATACGCCTGAGCACGTTGTGGAAATAGGGGTTACAGGAGTTAGCAATTGCTCCGCGCAAATCTTCGTTGGAGTGTGCACCATGGCAATTGATGATGGAGCGATCGCAGCGTATGCGCGTATCAGGAGTAATTACTTTCTCCTGCAGGGCCGTCATGGCCTGGGCTATCTTAAATATAGACCCTGGCCGATATTGTGCCATTAAAGGACGATTGAATAACGGTTTAAGTGAATCGTTGCTGATCAACTTAAAATTAGAACTATAATTTTTTCCGGTAAGCAAGGCGGGGTCATAAGAAGGGCCTGATACAAGCGATAAAATTTCACCGCTAGATGGTTCAATGGCTACAATAGAACCGGCTTTGCCATTCATTAAAAATTCGCCATAGCGTTGCAACTCAATATCGATACCAGTATAAAGATTTGCCCCGGGAACAGACAGCGTATCATACTCACCATTTTTAAATGAACCCTTTTCAATACCCTTTACATTACGAAGTTTAAAGCGAACACCCCGCTTGCCACGCAGTTGTTCTTCGTAAAAAGCTTCAATACCACTTTGCCCCACATAATCGCCTTGTTTATAAATACGCGATTCATCGCGGGCCAGTGTTTCTTTACTGATTTCACTCACATAACCCAACGCATTTGCCAAGGTGGGCGATTGGTAGGCGCGGGTGGTTCGAGCCTGAATATAGAAGCCGGGAAATTCATCGAGATGATCCTGAATCCGTGCAAAATCAACATGCGAAAGTTGATTCAGGAATAGCATTGGTTTGAATGGCGAGTATTGATTTTTACGCCCCTTTACTTCTTTAAATTTTTGTTGAAGTTCTTCGTGGGTTAGGCCAAACACTGAACAAAATCTGGCCGAATCAAAATTTTTAACTTCCTTCATTACCACCTGTAGGTCGTACTCAGGTGTGTTATACACAATAAGTTTCTTGTTACGATCGTATATTAAGCCCCGGAAAGGGTATTCCACCTCGCGCAAAATTGCATTGCCATCGGCCAGCTCGGCATACCGGTTGTCCAATACTTGTATAAAAAAAAGCCTGACCAAAAAAACAATACCCACCAGGGCAAAAACTATCTGAACTATTTCGCGCCTGCCTTCATTCATAGCCGTCTGCGGGGTGGTGTTAAAAACTGAAACAGTACTACTACCAACATGGTAAACACCAAACTGCCTACAATTTTAAGCATCGTGTACCAAAACAGCGTAACGCCTGCAGCTTCAACAAAAAATAATACCAAATGATGTAAGAATATCAGGGGTATTGTATAAACTAAAAACCACTGCAAGCCATTGGCAGCTACTGTAACAGCAGCCCCGCTTTCGTAGCCTCCTTGTGGAGTAATTGTGTTTAACCAATAGTTGCGTAGGTATGCTACCAGCACCGTAGCAAAGGCATGCAATCCCATACTATTGTAAAATATATCTACCGAAAAACCTAACAGAAACCCGGCCAGCATGAGTAGCAAAGGGTTGGTTTCGATGGGTAGCAATAAAATAAATGCGATGTAAAAAAAACAAAAGGCTGTATTAAACAACGCTACATTTCGCAGCACCAGTACCTGAAGTAACAGGTATGCAAAAAATAGTAGTAACTGTGCAATTCCTGATCGGTTCATCTCCGTTCGCCTGTGGTTACTTTTTCCAATGAATCTTTTTCGCTTTTAAGTTTACTTTTTATCACCTCTACAAATGCCAGGCGACCAAAATCCTGCGAAAGTTCTATTTCAATATCCCAAAAGGGAGCTTCTGATTTTAAATTAACTTCGGTTACAATCCCAATCATAATACCCTCTGGAAATACTGCATTATACCCCGAGGTAACAACGGTATCGCCCTTAACGGGGGTTGCGTGCCGTGGAATAAATTGCAATGTAGTATAGCGCTGATCTATCCCATTCCAGCGAACGGTACCAAAATGATTAGTGCGTTTGATCATTCCCGAAACTTGTTCATCTACATTCAGTAACGAAATTACTACCGCGTACCGATCAGAAACTGATTTTA
The DNA here is from genome assembly GCA_019638355.1 of Cyclobacteriaceae bacterium. Taxonomy (GTDB): domain Bacteria; phylum Bacteroidota; class Bacteroidia; order Cytophagales; family Cyclobacteriaceae; genus ELB16-189. The sequence continues at coordinate 743,908 of JAHBTY010000001.1, read as the reverse complement.
CTTTACCCACAGCACCTGCATCGCCAATTACAGCCATGCCAGGATATAAACCATCGGCTTTTCCCTTATTAATGGTGATAAAGTTTTTATACAAATGCGTAGAATTGGCCATCACCTTGGCACTTACAAAATCAAATTGATTAATGCGTGTGGTATCGGTGGTTGCTTCGGTAAGTTGAATGCGGGTACGTTCCAAATCTCTTCGTAGCTCGGCATTTTCGCGTGCCAGGTCTTCGTTAATGGTGCGCAGCGAAAAATACTCGCGCACGCCTTGCGAAAAACCCAGCAATTGGGCTGATACCCGATTGGACGAATTGAAATACTGGGTGCTTTGGTATTGGTTATTTTCAACCACCAACCAGGCACACAGAAGTTCGAGAAACAGAAAAGTAAAAAAAGCCCGGTACTCGTAAATAAAATTTATGAGCCGCTCCATTCCGTCAGGTCATCAATACTTTGCGATAATGATCCAGATTTTTGAGCGCGGCACCTGTTCCTCTTACTACTGCCCGCAGCGGATCGTCCGCTACGTGTATTGGTAATTTGGTTTTTAACGACAAGCGCTTATCCAAGCCACGCAACATGGCTCCACCCCCAGTCAGGTAAATACCTTGCTCGTAAATATCAGCGGATAACTCAGGTGGGGATAATTCCAAAGCTTTCAGTACGGCTTCTTCTAATTTAGAAATGGATTTATCTAACGCAAATGCCACTTCTGAATACGAAATCTTGATTGTTTTTGGGATACCCGTCATCAAATCGCGACCGCGGATTTCATAATCCTCGGGTCCATCATCTAATTCAGTTAAAGCAGAACCTACTTCAATCTTAACACGTTCAGCTGATCGCTCGCCAATCAACAGGTTATGCTGCCTGCGCATGTAATCCAGAATATCACGGTTAAAGGTATCGCCAGCTATGCGAATGGACTGATCGCAAACAATCCCCGAAAGGGCTATTACTGCAATATCGGTAGTACCGCCCCCAATATCTACAATCATGTTGCCCACGGGTTGTTCAATATCAATACCAATACCGATGGCTGCAGCAATCGGCTCGTGAATCATATACACTTCTTTGGCATTGGCGTGCTCAGCCGAATCGCGCACAGCACGCTTCTCTACTTCGGTAATAGCCGAAGGAATGCAGATTACCATCCGCAAAGACGGTGGAAATAACCTGCGGCCGGTATCAATCAGTTTAATCATACCACGAATCATCATTTCGGCAGCGTGGAAGTCGGCAATAACACCTTCTTTAAGCGGGCGGATAGTTTTGATGTTGTCGTGTGTTTTTTCGTGCATTTGCATGGCCTCGCGACCGATGGCTAACACTTTGCCGCTGGAGCGGTCTAAGGCAATGATAGAAGGTTCATCTACCACCACTTTGTCTTTATGAATAATCAGGGTATTGGCAGTACCCAGGTCAATGGCAATGTCCTGAGTAAAGAAATCGAAAAGTCCCATTCGTTCCGGAGGTTAAAAAGTTACGAAGCACGAAATTACAGAAATAATCCTGTGAATTTTATGAGTATTCGAATGAAAAACTTACAAGGGCGCTGAATGACTTTGAGAATGTTCTGCCTTGAGACTACGAAACCCAACTAGTTTGTTTGATACACCGATTTCCCTTTTTCACTTATCCAAAATGGATGAAATTGTTCTCCTTCGGTTACTGTCCGGTATCCTGTTAGTCTGGAAAATTGGAATTCCCTGGGAACTGTTTTAATTCCTTGAGCTAAAACAATGCTATCAAGTTTTTTTAATACGGATAGCTGTTTAGTGTTAAACTTAACTTCTGAAGTAGTATCTGAAACAGCAATAAATCTCTTTACCGCGCTTGTACTTTTTTCGCCCGCCTCATTTTCAAATTTAAAAACCGTAGGTTTTCCGATACCACAAGTTGTTTCAAATATCAATTGCTCTTTTACTTTTTGATTCTCATGGCTGGAATAATATAATGCGATGCATCCGCAACAACCACTATTAAATTGCCCGATTTCATACTCTACTCCTTTTCCTACAGTTGAACGAAGTAATACCTTTTGCGAATCGCATGAGAACAAGATGAATCCCGTCAATATGGCACAAAGGTTTTTCATCGAGAATCAATGCTTAAAGTGGCGGATGCCTGTAAACACCATCGCCATGTTGTGCTTATCACAGAAGTCGATTGAGTCTTGATCTTTGATGGACCCTCCGGGTTGAATCACCGCTTCAATACCTTGTTCATGGGCAATCTCCACACAATCCGGAAACGGAAAGAACGCATCGGAAGCCATTACGGCTCCCTTCAGGCTAAAGCCAAAAGCTTTTGCTTTTTCAATTGCTTGCTTCAGGGCATCCACGCGACTGGTTTGACCTACGCCACTGGCTAATAATTGACCATTAACAGCCAGAATAATCGTATTTGATTTAGTGTGTTTACAAATCTTGCTTGCAAAAAGTAATGCCTCTACTTCATCAGCTGTTGCTATGCGCTTGGTTACTGGCTTTAAGTCTTCTTTCGAATCGGTTTTCAGATCAAGATCCTGTTCAATTACACCATTTAATAAACTCTTAAACTGACGGGTAGCTGTAAGCGCCTGCTTTTGCTTTAGTATAATCCGGTTCTTTTTTGTCTTTAATAACTCGAGCGCGGCTGGTTCATAATCGGGTGCAATTAAAATCTCGAAGAACAGTTTATTCAATTCTTCGGCTGCAGCCAGATCAATTTTTTTGTTGGTGGATAGCACACCTCCAAAGGCTGAAATGGTATCGGCCTGAAAGGCTTTGAGGTAGGCTGCCTTTACATCGGCACCGGTTGCAACTCCACAGGCATTGGTATGTTTAATAATTACAAATGCAGTTTCGCCATCAAACTCTTTTACCAGGTTAACGGCCGCATCTACATCCACCAGGTTGTTATATGAAAGTTCTTTACCATTTAATTGATCGAACAACTCATCAAGCTTGCCATAGAATAAACCTTGCTGATGGGGGTTTTCGCCATAGCGTAACACTTTACCTTGTTGAATACTTGCCTTGAAGCTTGGGATGTTTTGCTGCAAGTTAAAATAACCAAAGATGGCCGAGTCGTAATGTGATGTAACATCAAACGCTTTGGCTGCAAAATGTTTGCGGTCTTCCAAATCGGAGCTTCCATTTTTAGATTGAAGAAGCGTTAACAATTCATTGTATTGTGTTCGGGCTGAAACAATCAATACATCGTTGAAGTTTTTGGCTGCACCACGAATCAGCGAAATTCCACCAATGTCAATCTTCTCTACAATGTCTTCTTCGCTGCCACCTTTGGCTACGGTTTCTTCAAACGGATAAAGATCTACAATCACTAAGTCGATTGGGCCAATACCGTACTCTTTTGCTTGTGCAAGATCGCCTGTGTTTTCGCGTCTGTATAAAATGCCACCAAAAATTGCCGGGTGCAACGTTTTTACACGACCACCAAAGATGGATGGATAGTTGGTGAGCTTTTCAACGGGTACCACCGGGTAACCCAGCTTTTCAATAAATTCCTGTGTGCCTCCGGTTGAGACAAACTCTACGCCTTGCTTGCCGAGGAAATGAATGATGGGTTCGAGATTATCTTTGTAAAAAACGGAAACAAGTGCGCGGGTTATTTTTACTGTGGCCATGAGTTGAAAGTGAGGTGCAAAAATGCAGATAATCAATCTATCACGCAAAGGCGCAAAGCTCGCTAAGAAAGACTAATTTCCGGCATGGAGATTTTGACTTTGGGGTAGGCCTTAGTTACCTTAAAAGTAAAAAATTAGCTATGACAGAGAATGAGATTGCAAAAATTGTGGTGAACTCATGTTTCCAAATTTACAAAGAACTGGGGCCAGGTTTGTTTGAATCTGTTTACGAGCAGTGTCTATATTTTGAATTGGTTCAAGCCGGGCTAATAGTTGAGAGGCAAAAAGAAATGCCGGTATTCCATTTTCAAACAAAATGGAGTTAGGGTTTAGAACAGACCTTATTGTAGCGCATAAAGTAATAGTGGAAATTAAATCAGTCGAATTGATTGCACCTGTCCATCAAAAACAACTATTAACCTATTTGCGCTTATCCGGCCTTAAACTTGGTCTTTTGGAAAATTTTAATGAGTCGTTAATAAAGGATGGGATTCAAAGGATTGCCAATAATCTGTAGCTCATTTGCGATCTTTGCGTCTTTGCTTGAAACAATGAAACTCTTCCTTCAAATAGAACTCATTCAATGGCGGGAAGCCGGCTACCAAAAACCAATGCTAAATTATGCTTCCAGTCTTTCGGATGATCTGATTGGCGCTGAGTTGGACAATCAATCGGATGGTTCGATTGCTGACCTGGTTATTCGCTTGTGCGATCAGGTTGGATCTGTCTTTGTATTAATTCATTCGCAACCGGAAGAACCACTCGGAGTAACACTCAAACTGATTCAGCATTTGCTTCGCAAGGAGGAAAAAATTTACAAAATCATTCTTTCTGGCACACACTTAAGTCTTGAGCGTTTGCTTACACCTCTTCATGAAAAATTTGTAATCGAAAATGATCCGGAAAAGATTAAGTCGGCTATTCAGTTGTTTGCTCAACTCAAGCCCGATAGGTAATCGCGTTCTTCCATTGCTTCTACTTCAATGCTAAAGTCATCTGCATCCAGAAAGGCCGGAAACTTATCGCGATAAGCTTGCAATGCATGCGCATTTAACGACATTGTTTTTACGGTTTCCACTTCTTCTACCGAAAAGAAGGTATCGCCTTTGGGACCAATAAATGCAGAGAGTCCGTTATACTCTACGCCATTGCCATCTAACCCAACACGGTTTACGCCCACTGCATAACTCAGATTCTCGATGGCGCGCGCTTTTAATAGAGTTTCCCAAGCATTCGATCGCACTTTGGGCCAGTTGGCTACATATACCAATAAATCGTACGAGGGTTTTCTTAACGAGGCATTCCAACGATTGCGGCTCCACACCGGAAAACGCAGGTCGTAACAAATCAAAGGGCAAATTCTCCAACCTTTCCAATGTCCTATCAATAAACTTTCGCCTTGTGCAAACACCTGGTTTTCTTCGGCCATGCGAAACAAGTGGCGTTTGTCGTAGGTTTTAAAAGTGCCCCCGGGCTCCATCCATAACAATCGATTATAAAACCGATCGTGTACGTTGGCAATAAAACTTCCCAAAATCAAAGCCCCGGTCTGATCGGCCATCTGGCGCATCCATTTGGTGGTGCGCATGTTCATGTGCTCGGCCAGTTTGGGTGCCCGCATGGTGAAACCGGTGGTAAACATTTCGGGCAAAACAATCACATCAGTCGATTCACCAATCTGCCAGATTTTCTCTTCGAACATGGCCAGATTGGCACCAATATCTTCCCAATGAAGATCGGATTGAATAATGGTGATTTTTAAGTCTTGCATGGCACTTATTCGGGACTGCAAAGAAAGCAAGTTTAGGGGTAAATGAGAAAATAAGATATTACAAATCTGGAATAGACTAGACTTTTCAGGTCTTTATAAGGCCGGTAAAATACCTTAAGGGTATTTTCTCAAATCGACAATAGTTTTTAATCGGGTATAAGACCTTCCAGGTCTTTATGGTAGCGGTAAAAAGACCTGAAAGGTCTAACCGGCTAAAGTTTTTCTCAGAATCTGGCCAGCCTTTTCAAGTGTGGTCTCGCTTTTCGCAAAGCAAAAGCGCAAAAGTTGTTGATTATCGCCTTTTTGGTAAAATGCAGATACCGGTATTGGGGCAAGCTTTAGCTCTTTGGTCATCCACTCGGCCATTTCTTTTTCAGGTAGCGATTTAACACCAGCATATGAACACAGTTGAAAGTAGCTTCCGTGGCAGGGCAATGGTTGCAACGCTGATCCCTTTATCTCGCTAAGAAAAAAATCACGCTTGCGCTGATAGAATTGACCCAACTCCAGATAGTGTTCGGGCTTGGTGAGATATTCGGCAAGTGCCAGTTGCACGGGCGTGTTTACACTAAACGTAATAAACTGATGCGCCTTGCGGATTTCCTGTGTAAGGTGTGGTGCCGCTATCGCATACCCAACCTTCCAGCCGGTGGCATGAAACGTTTTTCCAAACGAAAACACGGCCACGCTATGTTGCGTAAGGCCTGGATATTTTAAAACACTTTCGTGTGACGCATTATCAAAAATAATCCGCTCATAAACTTCATCGCTCAATACAATAATATTGTGCGCTTGCGCGATGGCTTCCAGTTGTTTTAAATCTGCTTCACGCAGAATAGAACCGGTGGGGTTATGAGGAGTGTTAACGATAATAAGTCTGGTGCGAGGTGTGATTGTATCTTTTACCTCTTGCCAGTCGATGGCAAAGTGAGGTGGTCGTAAAGCAATATGTTTGGGTATTCCACCATTCAACCGAATGGATGGATCGTACGAATCATAGGCCGGATCGAACACAATTACTTCATCGCCTTGCTGTACAAATGCCGCTATGGTTGAAAACAATGCTACGGTACCTCCGGCAGTAATCGTTACTTCGGTTTCAAAGTCGGTAGTGCGCTGGTAAGTTGTTGCAATTACATTCGCAATTGCTTTACGCAATGCCGGTGTACCAGGCATTGGGGCATATTGATTATGTCCCTCTTTTAAATATTTATAAATCAGATCCACCAATTCTTCCGACACGGGAAAATCAGGAAAGCCTTGCGATAAGTTAATAGCACCTTGCTCCAGCGCCATGCGCGACATAACCGTGAAGATGGATGTGCCTACATCGGGAAGGCGGGATTTAATATGTTGATTCATAAAAAGATATTCTATCCTGTTAAACGGGAAAATGGAAGTTTAGAATCCGGAAAATCTATACTCATTCCTATGGCCCAAATAAGACCCGCAAATAAGCTAACCCCAACAAGCTCCGAAGAAATAGAAAGACTAATTATCAATGGACTTCCAGGTAATGTTGTTAAGAAAGCTCCGGTTACGATATTTAGAATTGATAACCATTGATAGATTGATAATGAACCAAACTTGTTGGTTTGTATCTCGCCCCGATATGCTTCTTCCACAAACCGGGTGCAACCAGCCAGAATAAAATATAATCCAGCTAAAACAGAACTGGTGGCTCCACCATACCAGAGCCTTAAAAGGAAAAGCCCAATCAATAAATTAAAAAGAATAGAATAGCCTTGTGTGTTATGCACCAGAACACCCTTTAGATTTGAGATAGTCACCACACGTGAATGTGGATTATTATAGCAGATTCCTAAGTGCTTTACATTTGTTGTGGCTCCATGGCAGCAACCCTGCACCAAACAACGTAGCCGACCAATTGCCTGTGTCCAGGGAGCCGCTAGAGCAAAGGCAGCAAGTAACGTTAAGGTGGATACTCCAGTAAAAAAGCTAATACAAATTGAAGTAAAAACTCCGCCAAAGATTGCTCCGAAGTAACCAAAAGGTCTTAGAAGTCTGGATGATCCCTCAACCCATTGCCCCCATACCATTGCCCCCAACCACGCACCAACTACAACAATAAAGATGAGTGTGGGCTCATTCAAAATTTGGCCGACCATAAGCGTGCCTATCAACCCTGCAAGTCCAGAATACCAAACATGCGATATAATTCTAACCGAACCAACCCGCCAACTCTGCCACGAGTTTGCAAGCGCTTCACAAAAAATTTGAAACCTAAGCCACAATTTAAAACGGACCGCAATGGTAATGAAAACAAGTATTGCCCCCAAAACATCCAACATTGAATGAGCACCGGTTGCCATACAACTCCAAACCATAAGTCCTCCAACAAAAATCCATAACCAGATAGCTCGTGTATAAACTTTATACAACAAAACCGAAACTGTAAGAATCCACAAGACATGAAATGAGGGAAAAGCAGCTGCCGGAGAATCCATAGCACGTTCCCACATTATTAACTCGCCTAAAGCAGTTTTAGGTTCAAAATTTCTTGGTGCAGCATACAATGGCAAAAGTCCTTGTATCAATAGTCCACTGATAACAATCCACCACGATGTTTTTTTGAAATAATCCAGGTGTTGAACCTCTTTAACCAACCATGGTGCAACAAATACAATAAGGTAAGTAAAGGAATACGGGATTTCTGCCCATTCAATTACCCGCCAGTCTTTTTCAAAAGAGGATACAGTGTTGACGAACTGATGATCATACCCCAATTGAATGAGGATTTCGTAACCAAATAACCAAAACAAAAAAACTGGAAGTATAACTTTTAGTTTATCTGAAAATGAAACCGAAGTAGCTTGAGGTTGGTTTTTAAGCTCTGGAAATAACTGCAATAAAGAATGGTTTTCGTAACCATGTACCAAAGCCAAGCAAAGCAACGACACAACAGGAGAAATCAAATAGAAACCAGATGCTGATGACCACAGAATAGAAACTCCAAAACAAGTAAAACAAAAACCTATATAAATCGGGTGTTTAAATAGAAAGTAAAGTCCGTTGCTAACGTGGTATTTAGGTGGATAAGCATTCATCGGTAATCCTCTGCCAGTAAACCAAAGTTGCGCCATTGACACTAAAACCAAAATCAAACCTCCTATTGTAAGTAACCAGCCTAAGAATAATGATTTAAACACAGGAAGTTCAAGGTGAACAGACTTTGCCCATAAAATAAGAATCAATGGTAAAAGAAAACAAAACAGAAGTGCATACAATAGTTTACCAAGTTTTTCACTCATGGCCATACTACTTTTTCGTGTATAACAGTACCCATCTCAACCCGATCGCCTGATTTAAGTACACCTTGGCCGGCCCACTTCGTTTCTTTTAGATTTAAGATCCTTGCGGGAAATAGTTTCATTAAATTCTGAAATCCACGGAACAAAGTATTTCCAATCGAATCGTTTCGTAAAATCATGGAGTTATTAAGGTCAAGCATAAAATTCCCGAATGAAATCCTTTCTTCGGTAACAGTCCCTGAAACTCGTTTGCTATTATGATAAATCCAAACATTTGGTTGCGAACCCTCCCACCGAATCCAAACTACGGTATTTTGGGCAGAGTGAAATCTGCCCCAGTACAATTCTTGTATTGGCAATTTCCAAGGTGGGATTATTAAGGAGATTTTTTCCAGGTAACCGTTTCCAGAAAACAAATCTGAATTGTAATTGAGTGTAACTTCAGATCGTGGCTGGATACAACTCCAGGTTATTTTACCATGCGCACTATCCAGTAAAGTTTCTTCAACTGATTTACCTTCTCTTACCCAACAACCATTAACATCCTCAAACCGATAAAAAATTTCTTTGCCCTCAAGTGTAATTGGTTCTTCCTTAAACAGGAACTCACCTTTCTCAATTACACCCTGCGCCTGTTGATAGATTATGAAGCCTCTGTAACCAAGTATCAAAGTCTTCCAGCGCAATCTGGCTTCATACCCAATAAACACCCGGCCTTGGTTGTCAACCAAATCAAAGTATGCCTTATCCAGCTGGAACCCTGACAACCCGGTTATTTCTTCAACGGTGCTGCAATCCGGTATTCAGTATCCACATCGCCTTTGCTGATGTTGGCGAGCTTACCTTTTAGCATTCGCTTTTTTAGCGGGCTCAAGTAATCGGTAAATAATTTACCTTCTATGTGATCGTACTCGTGTTGAATAATGCGGGCTTTCATACCATCAAACTCTTCGTCATAGGCATTCCACTTTTCGTCAAAGTATTTAATGCGTACGGTTTCTTTCCGCCAAACTTCTTCGCGAATGTTGGGTATGCTTAGGCAGCCTTCTTCAAAAGCCCACTCTTCACCATGTTCATCCACAATTTGCGGATTTACAAAGACCTTTTTAAAATCCTTCAGGTCTGGCTCATCTTCCAGCGTGGTGCCATCCACAATAAACAGCCTTATGCTTTTGCCAATTTGCGGAGCGGCCAGACCAATTCCATTAGCCTCGTACATGGTTTCGTACATATCGGCAACCAACTGCGTTAAATCTGTGCCTTTCTCTATATCTGTGGCGCGTTTGCGTAAAACTGCATCGCCATACATTACAATCGGGTAAATCATACTTTTAATTTGAACTGCAAAGGTAGAAAATCAGGTTGAAGGTTTCTAAGGTTGTCAACCTTTGTAAGGGCGCCACAAAAGATTGACAACCTTATTTGCGCATGGTTAGAAAATCCTGCAGGATAAGTACCGCGCTTATCTTATCTACATTTCCTTTGGTTTGTCGATCTTTCTTTTTAGCGCCACCCGCCAGCATAGCTTGTTGGGCAATGGTGGAAGTAAACCGTTCATCGATGGTTGTAATTGGAATGTTGGGAAATGTGGATTTGAACTTTTCTACAAAAGCACGTACAGCCGGGGCCGTTTCAGAATCGGTGTTATTCAGCTTTTTGGGCAACCCAATCACCGCAGCTTCAACCTGTTCTCTTTTAAAGTAGTCGGTAAGGTATTTAAGTAAACTTGTTGTTTCAACTGTTTCCAGTGCGGTGGCAATAATCTTCAGCGGATCGGTAACTGCCAAACCGGTGCGTTTGGTTCCGTAATCAATAGCCAGAAATCTTCCCATTAGTTAAGTTTCGCGCGCTCAAAAAATCGCTGCTTCACCTGATTCTCCAATGCAAGTGCTTTCGGAAAAAGTATTTCATTTTCTACACGTGCATGAGTTATCAGGCTTTTTTCAAACTGCAGTAATTCGGTATAAATCACTTTTACATGCAATGGAGCATCGGCTGTCAGGTGATAATCTTTGGTAATCTTTCGAATGCCAGCCATCTCATCATCATGGGCCTCATGCTCTACGGCACATTGCTGCAGTGCACTTTTTTCCATCATGTAGTATAAGCGAGCTGGGTTAGCTTTACCATGCGCTGCTTTTTCCAACAGGTTGATGTACTTGAAGAGTGTATCTTCCTCTTCATAGATGTGGTGAATAAAATCTTCCAGAAAAAGTGGAAAAAGGATTTTCAAATCCTTTTCAACCTGATCGTATAGCTTGTGGTTGGCCTTGAAACTTTCGACCAGGCGCCCAATGTAGGGTAACTTATGTTTTACAAAAATAAAGTGTGCATGCTTCAGATACTCGATTACCAGATCGAGCGGATAATTAATTAACGGAAGTTCTGATTCGGTAAAATTAAGACCTGGTTGTTCCAGCTCTTTTAATACAGCATTTAAACTCAACCCCTTTTCGCGGCATACCTGCTCCAGCGTGTGTTCTGAGTATTCGTAAAAGCGAATACCAAAATAGTAAAGCACGTAGGCTCGTACATTATCTTGTTCCACTAATTCAGCAATACTCAGGCTTTTCAATTCAGCAATTTTTTTATTTGGTAAATATAGCAAACCGGGAAAGGTAAAAATTAACCTCGCAAACAATTAATTTGGAACTTCCGTTAAAGTAACTTTCGGAGCAGATAAAATATTATGGAGGAGCAGAAGAATTCATCGTATCAGATCAGCCTGCCACTTATTTTGTGTATTGGCCTGGCGGCAGGAGTATTGATAGGCGCAAGCATTACGGATAAATCAGGGGGGCCTGAAATTAACCAGGATGTACAGAAGTTCAGAGAAGTGCTGGGGCTGGTAAAAAATGAGTATGTGGATGAGGCCGAAACCAGCCAATTGGTGGAAGATGCAATAGGCCACATGCTGGGAAAGCTGGATCCCCATTCGTCCTACCTATCAGCACAAGATCAGGTTGCGGCCAATGAAGATTTGCAAGGGAATTTTGAAGGCATTGGCATTGAGTTCAATATTTTTCACGATACCCTGGTTGTGGTGGCTGCCTTAAGCGGAGGGCCATCGGAATCGGTAGGGTTACAGGCGGGAGATAAAATAGTAAAAGTCAACGATAAGAATATAGCCAGCATTGGCCTGTCGAACCGGGATGTGCAGAAATACCTGAAAGGCCCTAAAGGTACCGAAGTTAAAATTGAAGTAGTGCGCAGAAATAACCCCACGCCTATAACATTCACAATTATCCGCGATAAAATTCCACAATTCTCAGTAGATGCTGCTTACCTTATCAATCATGAAATTGGTTACATTAAAGTAAACCGGTTTTCGCAAACAACTTATAAAGAGGTGAAAGAGGCAATGAGCAAATTAAAACGCGAAGGCATGACCAAGTTGATACTTGATCTGCAGGGTAACCCCGGTGGCTACATGGATCAGGCTGTAGATATTGCCGATGAGTTTCTGGAGAAAGGAAAGAAAATTGTGTTTACAAAAAGTCATGAAACAAAATACGATGAACAACATTTTGCTACCGAGCGAGGCGATTTTGAACAAGGCGATTTAATAGTACTGGTTAATGAGAGCAGTGCTTCCGCATCTGAAATTGTGGCCGGAGCCCTGCAGGATAACGACCGTGCATTGATTGTAGGCCGCAGATCGTACGGAAAAGGTTTGGTGCAACGACCGTTCAGACTTAACGATGGCTCGGAAGTAAGACTTACCATATCGCGTTACTATACACCCAGTGGCCGCTCCATTCAAAAACCTTATAACAACCTGGAAGCGTACGATCAGGATATTAGCGAGCGCTATAAAAAAGGGGAGTTCTTCTCGGCAGATAGTATTCACTTTAATGATTCGTTGAAATACGAAACTGAGAATGGACGCTCCGTTTATGGAGGAGGTGGCGTAATGCCCGATTATTTCGTTCCGCTTGATACTGCCCTGGGAGGAAGCCGCTACTTTAACCAATTGTTTGCCGCAAACGTGTTGCGCGAGTTCGCTTTTAGCTACGCAGCCACAAACAAACAGCGCTTACGCGATAAAGGTTACCCCGACTATTTACATCATTTTGAAGTTACCGATGCCATGCTGAACCAAGTGGTGGCCATGGGTGTTAAAAACAAAATTCAACCCCGGCCAAAAGACCTGGAAAAACACAAACGCTATTTTCAGATTTACATCAAAGCCGAAATTGCCCGCAACGTGTGGGATAATCAAAGCTTCTATCCGGTAATAAACGAAACCAACGAAGTACTGCAGCAGGCTATTAAACTTTTTGATCGCATTCCGGAGTTGAATCGGAGTAAGTTGTAATTAATTTTCAATCCCGCTAAAGGCGGATTGTTTATCACATTATTGTTTTCATAGCGGGTTGATTTTTCTACCTTCACCACATCAACTCGCTTCACTATGTATTACCATCGTTTAGGAAAAATTCCGCATAAGCGCCATACACAATTTCGGCAACTTGACGGAAGTCTTTACAAAGAAGAACTGGTTAGCTCCGAAGGTTTTTCTGGAATTTACTCTAATCTCTATCACATCAATGCCCCTACCCGTATCAAGGCATTGAAAGATCCAGTAAAGTATGGCCCGCAACTCATCAAAGATTATGCGTTAAGGCAAACTCATTTAAATACGAGTAAAGTAACTACTACGGGCCAAGATTATCTATCCGCCCGCAAAGTGTTGTTGGCTAATAATGATTGTTCAATTTCCATTTGCTCACCCGTGCAACGCAAAATGGATTATTTCTATAAAAATGCGGAGGGCGATGAAGTAATTTATATTCACGATGGACACGGGGTTTTGATTTCACCTTTCGGAAAACTGGAAATAAAGCAGGGTGATTATGTAGTAATTCCGCGCACGGTAATTTATAAATTGGAATTCGCGGAAGGCCCATTACGTTTGTTGATCATAGAGGCGGCTTCACCTGTTGAAACTGTAAAGCGTTATCGCAATGAATTAGGACAATTGGGTGAGCATGCTCCGTATTGCGAGCGCGACATACGGCCGCCACAAGAATTAATTACCGACACGAGCAAGGGTGAGTTTTTAATGAAGATCAAGAAGCAGGGATACTTGCATCAATACGTTTATGATTACAGTCCGCTTGACTTAGTAGGATGGGATGGATTTTTATGGCCGTATGCTTTTTCCATTCATGACTTTGAACCGATAACCGGTCGCATTCACCAACCACCACCCGTGCATCAAACTTTTCAGGCGCACAATTTTGTAATCTGTTCATTCGTGCCGCGCCTGTTCGATTATCATCCGCTGGCCATTCCGGCACCGTACAACCACAGCAACATCGATAGCGATGAAGTGTTGTATTATGCCGAAGGAAATTTTATGAGTCGCAGGGGAATTGAACGCGGCTCGTTTACGCTACATCCGGGAGGGTTGCCACATGGCCCACATCCGGGCACGGTGGAAAAAAGTATTGGCGCAAAAGAAACCCATGAGTTGGCTGTAATGATCGATACCTTCAAACCTTTATATCTTACCGAAGATTCATTAGCGTTTTTGGATAAAAATTATCCTATGAGTTGGACAGATAATAGTGAAGGTGGATTTAATGAAATTAATACGCCTTAACTATTTCGAATTTAAAATTCAAGATTTAAAACTTTAGCTATGAAAGTACTACTACCTTTTATACTGTTAGGGTTAAGCATTAGCTCCTCTGCCCAACCCAACATTACCGGAGCGTGGAAAGCCGGCACCGATGAAAACCTGATGGTGATGATTGTGGCTGATAAGTTTTACTCCGTTGCCGTTTATAATCAGAAAGACAAAAGTTACATCGGCACGTATGGCGGAACGTTTCGAATTGAAAAAGATGAATTCATCTATGTGAATGAGTTTAACACATTGAACAATGAAGATATTGGCGTGGAAGTTCGCTCAGCATTTCAATTAAAAGGCAATGCCCTGAAGCTGGCAACTTATGATTTCAAGAGATTAGATGACGGCAAACCCGGTCAACTGGCAGGCGCCTGGTTAATTACCGGGCGTGTAACTGGCAATGGCATGCAAACCATGACACCCGGTGCGCGTAAAACTATGAAGATACTTTCGGGCACACGCTTTCAGTGGATTGCCTACAACAGCGAAACGAAAGAGTTCTTCGGAACCGGTGGCGGAACGTACACTACCGAAAACGGTAAGTACACTGAAACGATTGAAGTGTTTTCTCGCGATAACAATCGCGTAGGCGCAAAACTTGAATTTGATTTTTCGTTTGTGGATGGCAACTGGCGACACAGTGGCAAGAGCAGTACCGGCCAACCCATTGATGAAATCTGGACACAACGTCAGAAATTAGGAATCTGAACTTTATTACTGCGAATAGGCGTCAGACCGCTGTTTGAAAGAGTAAGCAAGCGGTCAGCCGCCTAACATTTAATTAAGAACAAAAAAATTATACCATGTCTGTCTTTTCTATGCCCCTATCCATCCGTTGGTCGGATATAGATGCCAACCGTCACTTACGCCACTCGGTGTATTATGATTTTGCTGCTGCTGCGCGTATGCAGTTGCTGAGCGAACGTGGGCTCACCACCGAAAAGTTTGAGGAGTTTGCCATTGGGCCTATTCTGTTTCGGGAAGAGGCAATCTTTCGAAGAGAAATCAGGCTGGAAGATAAAATCACGTTAACCGTAGAATTGTATAAGAGCACACCCGATTTTAGTCGCTGGAGTTTACGCCATACATTTTTAAAGGAAGATGGAACACTGGCAACTACATTAAGTATTGATGGTTCGTGGATTGATCTGAACCTGCGCAAACTGGCGCAGCCAAACGAATACATTAAAAATATCTTCTCAGAATTTCCGAAGTCAATTGACTTTCAGTGGATTGAACTTACAAAGAAGTAGTTACCCACTTTTCAATTACTTGCGGATAGTACTGATGTTCTAGTTGCTGCACTTTCGCAGCAATTTGTTCGGGGCTATCCGATTTTTCTACGCCACATTTGTGCTGGGCTAAAATTTTGCCCTCATCATAGTGCGCATTTACTTCGTGAATAGTAATGCCTGTTTCACTTTCTTCAGCGGCTTTAACCGCTTCATGCACGCGCATACCATACATACCCTTGCCACCAAACTTCGGCAACAATGCCGGGTGAATATTGATTATCCGATTCGGAAACGCTTCAATTAGATTTTGAGGAATCAACCATAAAAACCCTGCTAATACAATATGCGTTATTCCGGCTGCCCGTAGCACACTTATTATTTCATCGCTTTCGCGGAATTGTACTTTATTAAAAACCAACGTTGCAATATTATAACGTGCTGCACGCTGCAATCCATACGCCTCAGCATTATTACTTAATAGCAATGAAACTTTTATCGACTCGTGATTTTGAAAATGCTCTATGATCTTTTCTGCGTTCGATCCACTACCGGAAATAAAAATTGCAATACGTGCCAGCCTCATATCAAAATCAAATCGCTAAATAAAAACCATACTTAAAATCCCCAACAACATAATGATTTTACACCATTGACTGAGCCAATAAAAATCCTTTTTGGTATCGGCTACAATTAATCTGCCCACAAAAAATGCCAAGGGTAAAAAAAGAAATACCAGGAAATAATATTCCGGAAGTTTGGTGTATTCGTAATTCAGATACATGACTACACCTGCAAACAAAATCAGTAAGCCATAAATAACCCATTTGGTTTTTCGCAAGCCCCACACAATCGGCAATGTTTTACAGCCAAAGGTATTATCGCCTTTTAAGTCTTCCATGTCTTTTACAATCTCACGCACCAGCGTAATAAACAAAGCAAACACTGCATAGATTGTTACCAATGCATAATTTTCATAGTACACAACGTTCACCAACCAAACCGACAAACCAGTTAGCAGTGCAACAACAAAATTTCCTATAAAGGGTTGTCGTTTTAAATTGTTGGAATACCACCACAGCAAAAAAGCTGAAACAACATGAATGGCTGCCATCCGCAGGCCGAGTAAAAATCCCAACGCTATTCCCGTAACTGAAAGAAATGTATGAAAGAACAAGGCATACCTGCGGGTAATACCTTTGCCAATCACCACCCGATCGGGCTTATTGATTAAATCAATCTTAATGTCGTAATAATCATTAATGATGTAACCTGCTGCCGCGATGATGGCCGTTGAAACTGCGAGCACCAGTAACTTCCAATCCCAAATCAAAGCTTTGTCAATCAGAAAGCAGGCCGCGAAATACTGGGCCATACCAATAATAACCAGGTTCCAGAACCGGGTAAGTTGGATGAGTGCCTGCAAACTAAAAGAATGCCGTTGGGTATTGGCCATGACCGCAAAGGTAACTGGAATTTACCTTTGCGGATGCACCTTCTGAATTAAAACCGGAGTGCCAACATCAACATAAAATTTCTGCCAGCTTGCGGGTAATAAAAATTCTGACGGTATTCGGTTGGCCCACCATAATAACCATAGGT
This sequence comes from Cyclobacteriaceae bacterium, assembly GCA_019638355.1. Lineage (GTDB taxonomy): Bacteria > Bacteroidota > Bacteroidia > Cytophagales > Cyclobacteriaceae > ELB16-189. The sequence continues at coordinate 726,759 of JAHBTY010000001.1, read as the reverse complement.
GTAACCATTCGATTCGTAGGCCACATTAAAAATATTATTCATCAAACCACTTAATGAAATCTCGCGCATACCTTTTGGTTTCCAGGTGTAGGTTACACGCATGTCATTTATAAAGTAGGCATCAATTACCCGATTCGTGTTGGAAGTATTATCCAGAAACTGGTCGCCCACATATTTACTGAGCAGGGAAATTTCCAGGTTAGAGACAGGATTAACCGTTAAACCCGATCCGGCTATTACCGCTGGAGAAAAAGCAATATCCGTACTACTGTAGGTGTTGGTAAGCTCTATGTAGTCATCAAAGTTTTCTCCGTAATCGTAAAGCACTTCGTTAAATGTTTTAATCTTGTTTTCACTTAGGGTAAGATTAGCCATCCACGAAAGTTTAGAACTGATTCGCCACATGGCTTCTACTTCTAAACCCGTGCGATAACTATCAGCTACATTGGTGCGAATCAAGGCACCCACATCGTTCACCTTACCGGTGGGAACTAACTGATTCTTATAGCTCATGTAGTAGTAGTTTATATTCAGGTTAACATTACGTTTGCGCCAGCGCCAGCCTGCTTCCAGATCGCCCAATGTTTCATGTTTAGGAGTAGTTCCGGCCAACGCATCAATAAAATCATCGCGCACCGGCTCGCGGTTACCCACTGCATACGAAGCATAAACCTGATTCTGTTGGTCAATCGCATAGGTCAATCCTAACTTCGGATTGAAAAAATTAAACTGTTTGTCCACCACAAAATCAAATTGCCGGTTTTCCTTACCGGAGGCATCGTAATCAATTCTGCGATACTGCAAATCAACAAAGCCTTCTAATTTTTTTGTGAAGGCATAGGTATTCTTCCAATAAACAGTAAAGTCTTTCTTTACACCGCGGTTAGAGTAATATTGATAATCTTTGGGCACTTCCGAAACCTGCGCCCATATAATCTGACCAAAGTGATCGCCATCATATTTATTCCAGGCACCACCTAAAACCGAATTAAGTTTTTCTGTTTCGTAATTAAGTGAATAGGTAACGCCATAGAAATCATTATCGAGCCAGCGCCTGCGAATCAAATCGGTTGATGAAATGGTTTCACCACCAATTATTACTTCGGGTAAGCCATAATCTTCAAAATCATTGTCGATGCGATACTCTTCATAGTATCCGCGTCCTTTTGTATAGTGCAGCGCGCCTTGCAAGGTTAATTTGTCTGTAGCCCGATGCGAGGCATGTAACTGATAATGATCCTGCTGGTAATTGTCTTCCTGGTTTTCGTACGTGTAAAGATTAAAGGTGCGCCCTGATGTTAGCAGATTATCCAACTGTTGTTGATTCCAACCTTCGGCTGCAGCAGTTTCTTCCATGGCAGCTACATCGTTGTTCAATCGCGATTCAGGTACACCGTACCAACTTTGATACGTAATTTCCTTGCCCCCAAACACAATCGCCTTCAACATTGTTTTATCGCCATAATATCCACCCGAAACAGAATAGGATTTCAAATCAGAGTTGGCGCGATCGATGTAACCATCCGAAGTAATTTTTGATAACCGGCCATCAAACACAAATTTATTGTTCAACAAACCTGTACCAAATGCTATGGTGTTTCGTAATGTATTAAACGACCCTACCGAATTAACCACATCTGTGTAAGCAACATCATTACGCGTGTTAGTTTGCAGATTTACACTGGCACCAAATGCTCCGGCACCGTTGGTAGATGTACCCACCCCGCGTTGCACTTGTACGCTTTGCACTGAAGTAGTAAGATCGGGTGTGTTTACCCAAAACACACCCTGACTTTCGCTATCATTTACCGGAATACCATTTATGGTAACATTAATTCGGGTGGCATCGCTTCCGCGGATGCGCAAACCGGTATAACCCACACCAGCTCCGGCATCGGAAGTGCTGACCAACGATGGCGACCAATTCAACACGAATGGTAAGTCTTGCCCGAAGTTTTGTTTTTGCAGCGTTGCTTTGTTAAGGGTAGTGGCCACAGTAGGCCCATTATCGTTGGCGCGCGTGGCATTCACAATTACCTGATCCGTAATCCGAACATCTTCCTGCAACGTGATTGTGTTTTCCGTTTCGGTTACTAAACTGATTGTAAGCGTTTGATAACCCACGTATCGTACTTCAGCTTCATAGGTACCTGCGTTCAGGTTATTAAAACTGAAATACCCCAGCGGATCGGTTATCGCAATTCGAGCGGGTGATTTTAATTGAACAGTTGCGCCTGGTAAAGGAGCAGCTTCACGATCCGTTACGCGGCCGCGAATTGTTTGCGCGAATAGCAAGCCTGGGCATGCCACCAGCACAGTTACAAAAATTGATTTGAACATGTTTTAATAAGTTTAAAGTCAGGCGCATAGGGGAACACGCCCTTTAACTTATTTATCTGATACACCTAGTATCAGATTGCCTCCCTTCGGCCGCATTACCGGCATCAGGTTCAGTGGGTATAATCTCAGCCCGAAATATTAAGGCACCCCTTTGTCGTTTTGACGCAGCAAATGTAAACAAGAATTTTTAGTGAGTGTGTTTAACGTTTAAAAAAATTGCAGCTGATCTTCTTATACCGGATTTCGCTGTATGCTGCACAACTTCTATTTTTACAGCATGTATAAAGCCATTGTAAACAACAATTCATTCGAAATAGAAAATACCGAAACCGGTTTTCTGGTGAACGGTAAAGATGTAGCGTGGGATCTGGTGAAGATCAATGATACTACCTATCATATCGTATATCAAAACAAAAGCTATACAGCCGAGTTGGTAAAGACCGATCGCGAAACCAAAACGTTTACGTTTAAGATTAATGGCCGAACGTATCCGGTTACATTAAAAGACAAGTTTGATTTGTTGCTCGAAAAAATGGGCATGAACAGCGCGGCAGGTAGCAAAGTAAATTCCGTTAAGGCCCCTATGCCGGGCTTGATTGTAGATTTAAAAATTCAGGTAGGCGATAGTGTGAAACAGGGTGATGCCTTGTTGATTCTGGAAGCCATGAAGATGGAGAACATTTTAAAGTCTCCGGGCGAAGGTGTTGTTAAAAATCTGAAAGTTAAAAAAGGCGATAGTGTAGAGAAGGGGCAAGTGTTGGTTGAGTTTTGACGTTTTTGAAAAGATATGGATGTAGAATAGCCTATTTTTTTTAACTTTAATAAACATCTCATACTATGAAGCTTGAAGATCAGGTTAAACAAGTGACAGAATTGATGGCCGATTTAATCCCCGTGGTTGATCGTCTTGCCCAAAATCAGGAAAAAAATACGGATGTTATTACTCAGCTAATGGAAACAACAAGAAAGACCAATCTTGAGATGTCTGAAATGAGAATTTCCAATATAAGACTGGCTGAAGCAATTGAAAAACTTATTCTTAAGATTGACAAGGTGGATCAATTTGAAGAAAGACTTCTCAAGATTGAGCGGGCTGTGTTTAAATGATTTCCTAATAATTCAGCTCTCAGCCTCACCTCCTAAACCCTGGCAACGCCAGCTTAAATTTCACAGCCAATAACCGAATTACAATTATCACTACACTTGATATAACCAGGTTAAGATTACGGCTAATCTCAAAGTTTAATAATACCAAGTAAAGGATGGCACCCACCAGGCAAGCGGTGGCATAAATTTCTTTGCGGAAGAGAACCGGAGTTTCGTTTGTTAACACATCGCGGATAACGCCACCCATAATAGCCGTGAACATACCCATAATGGCGGCAATCTCCGGGCGCACACCCAAACCAAGTGCTTTCTCTACTCCCAGAATGGTAAAGAAGGAAATGCCCAGCGTATCGAATAGTAAAAATGTTTTGCGTAAGCGAAGCAGGTAATTAAAGAACAAGTATGCAACCAGCACCCCGGCTAGTATTGCATAAAGAAAATTTATATCACCAATCCAAACCAACGGATAACTGCCCAACATGATATCGCGTAATGTTCCGCCTCCAATGGCTGTAACAAATCCGGTAAAGCTGGCGCCAAACAAATCATTATGATGATCGCGAATAGCCAGTGCCCCGGAAATGGCAAAGAAAAATGTGCCGAGAAGTTCGAAAGCGTATTGGAGGGTCATTCTTTTGCAAAGGTAGGCATTGGGTATCAGGCATTAGTCATTGGGTACTGGGGACTACTGACTATTTTTTATCAGAACGGTTTTTTAGCCGCAATTAAAACAGGTTAAAAATCTTTCAAATCGTAATATATTTGCGAGGTTTAATGCCGACCTACTTATACTCATGAAATACAAACGCATTCTCCTTAAACTCAGTGGCGAAGCCCTGATGGGTTCTAAAAACAGTAATATCGATCCGGCTGTGCTGGAACAATACTCGGAAGAGATAAAGGCTGTTAAGGAACAAGGAGTTGAAGTGGCGATTGTAATTGGCGGTGGAAATATTTTTAGAGGTGGGCAAGCTGAAGCGTTGGGCATCGACCGTGTACAGGGCGATTACATGGGCATGTTGGCTACCGTAATAAACGCAATGGCCTTACAAAGCGCACTGGAACGGCATGGTATGTACACCCGATTGATGGCCGGCATAAAAATGGAACAGGTTTGCGAGCCGTTTATCAGGCGCAGGGCGATCCGCCACCTCGAAAAAGGGCGCATCGTTATTTTTGGTGCCGGTATTGGTAATCCTTACTTCACTACCGATTCAACTGCCAGCCTGCGGGCCATTGAAATACAGGCCGGAGTTGTATTGAAGGGTACGCGTGTTGATGGTGTTTATGATAAAGATCCTGAAAAATTTAAAGATGCCGTTCGTTATAGTCAACTTAGTTTTCAGGAGGCCTACCAAAAGAAATTGAACATTATGGACATGACGGCCTTTACACTGTGCCAGGAAAACAAACTGCCTATTATCGTATTCGATATGAATAAAAAAGGCAATCTGTTAAAGATTGCCAAAGGCGAAGGGGCCGGAACGTTAATAAGTTAAATATGTACAAATTAATACTTGAATTGAGCGGAAAGTCTTACCTGCTTTCTTCCGTAAACATTGGTAAATACAACCGTGGCTCCGAATACGAACCAAGTCCGGCAGACAATTCGCTTCAGCTACAAATCCGCACTTTAAAAATGGACAATTTTCTATGGAGTTGGATTGGTGGCGAATCGATCATCAAAAAAAATGGAAAGATTAAATTGATAGATGTTAGTAACGAAGCATTGCTTCAAACCTATTCCTTTGAACAGGGGTATTGCATTTCATCCAATTTGAGTTTTTATAACGCAAGCGATGCCAGTGAAGTAGGTATTTCCTTGCAGGCATCAAAAATCTCCATCGAAATTCATGAACAAGTTAGCCCCGTTTTGGGTGAAAGAGGTAGCTCAAATCAATAATTTGAAATTATAACTATGGAAGAATTAGAATTATTTCTGGACGAGGCAAAAGAGCAAATGGGTAAAGCCCTTACGCATGTGGGTAACGAGTTAGCCAAGATCAGAGCCGGTAAAGCTAATCCCAACATGCTGGATGGCATACAGGTATCGTATTATGGAACTATGAGTCCATTAAATCAGGTTGCATCTGTTACTGCACCTGAGCCACGCACCCTGTTTATCAAGCCTTGGGAAAAGAGTTTAATACAAGAAATCGAAAAAGCCATAATGATTGCTAACCTGGGCCTTACACCCCAAAACGATGGGCAGCAGGTTATTATTAACATTCCCATGCTTACCGAAGAGCGCAGAAAACAATTGGTGCGCCAGGCATCGCAGGAATGTGAACAAGGCAAAGTAAGCGTGCGTAGCATCCGTAAAGAAACAAACGAACAACTGAAAAAAATTAAGGGTGTTTCGGAAGATGATATAAAAAACGCTGAGGAGTCTGTTCAAAAACTTACCAACGAGTTTATTGAAAAAATTGATGCCCTTCTTAAAAAGAAAGAGGCTGAAATTATGACGGTTTAATTTGAAGATTTTAAAATTAGCCAATTTGAAAATTGCGTCTCATGTAAACTTCATTTTCAAATTCTCAAATCAACTCATTTTCAAATCAATTTATGCATCCCATTCTCTTTAAAATTGGGTCGTTTACCATTTATACCTATGGCTTTTGCATTGCCATAGGCGCGTTACTGGGTTTTATTTACATGTACTGGCAAGGCAAAAAGCAATACAGCCTTACATTCGATCAAAGCAATAATCTTTTTATTCTATTAGTACTTGCTGGAGTTGTTGGCGGCAAGTTCTTCATGATTTTCGAAGATCCCTCACTGTACCTCAGCCAACCCAAGAAACTTTTTTCCGGAAGTGGATTTGTGTTTTATGGCTCGTTGCTTACCACTATTCCGGTAATGCTGTGGTACTTCAAAAAAATAAAGGTACCCGTACTGGGAATGCTGGATGTAATGGCTGTAGTAACCTGCATGGTGCATGGCTTCGGACGCATTGGTTGTTTTATGGCCGGGTGTTGCTACGGTTTGCCAACCAATGGATTTCTAAGTGTGGTGTTCAGCAACCCGGTTTGCCAGGCCGAACCGTTGCACACGCCACTTTATCCTACTCAATTATTCGAGGCAACTTTTATTTTTTCCATTTTGATTGCACTTCTGATTCTTAAAAAGAAGAAAAATTTTGACGGACAACTTTTTCTTATTTACCTGATGGTGTACGCAGTAGGAAGAGGTGTTTTGGAAATGTTCCGAGGCGATATTGAACGCGGTTTCTTAATTGAAAATATCCTTTCCAACTCACAGTTCATTTCTATACTCGTAATTTCTGTTGCACTTTATTTCTATATTCGTCTTAACAGAACTAAAAAAATAACCCATTGACTATGGAACAGGAAGGCTTTGTAAAGAAAACCGTGCGCTCTATGGTAAAATGGGTTAAGCGGTTATTACTTATTGCATTGATAATTGGATTGGGAGTGCTTGCTTTTGCCTACTGGGGAGTTTACGAGAAAGGCACCATGGCTGGCAAAGTATTGCGGGTAACCGAGAAAGGAATGTTGTTTAAAACTCACGAAGGAAAAATTAGTCTTGAATCGTTTGGGGCATTAAAAGGTGTTAGTCCGGTTGCGGAAACTTTCGATTTCTCCATTGAAGGCGACCAGACCGAGGTGATTGAACAACTTCAGGAAGTAGCGCTTAGTGGTGAGCGCGTTAATCTTCATTTCGTGAAACGCTATGTGGCATTTCCGTGGCGTGGAGATACCAAATATTTTGTAGAAAAGGTTGAGCGCACAAGTTCTAACTAAGGTGCGCGATTCTACAATCATCCTTTCCGGCTATATCATTTTTTAAGTAGTATAGCCTGTTCGCTTATAACATTTGGTAGTATTGAATTCATGAACAACAGAACATACCAAACAGTAATTTTTTACCTGCTCATCCACGCTATGTATGACGCTGCTTTGCAAGCCAGGAAATAGGGCAAGCTTAATAAGGAATATTCTTTACCCTTTTGCGTTTTAACTTTGGATAGATTCAATTCACCACTATAAAATCTCAAACTTTTTGAATGCGTAACCTCATCCATATATTGATGCAATGATCGCATGGTTCCTGCATTACCTGATTTTACTTCAATGGGTATTAGTTCGTTTTCAAAAGGAAGTATATAATCTACTTCCGCTGATGATTGTTTTTTTTCTCGCACCCAAAATTGCAAAGTACTAAGTGCCTGGTATTGCTGCGCCAATAGTTCCTGGCCAACCAAATGCTCAATCATAATACCTTGATAGATAGAGTTCAAATCTCTTGTTCCGATTATTTCTTTTTGGATACCCACCATATAGTTCATCAATCCGGTATCTAGCACGTGCAGCCGAGGAGCCTTTTTTAAATCAGGTAGTAGCGGAAACTGGAATCCGGTTACTGGATAAACTAAGTTTATGAGTAGAGCTTTTTGCAAAGCCCTTAAAGATTCGCCCACCTCTTTCGATTTATAATTTGAATTGCCAAAACCCTGAAATTTTATTCGCTTACCGGCCTCGAAAAAAGATGCTCGGATGGCATGTCTAAAAATCTGCATCTGAGTTTTATTACGTGCATATTTTTCCGCATCGTCTATATAAGATGCCAGTAGAGAGTCATAGAGTTTTGCAACTGCTGTTAAATCACGATGAGTAGCATAATGATTAACTATTTCTGGCATACCACCTAAAAGCGCATATGTATGAAACAGGCCTTGCAATTTTGATTGAGCAAACGAAGAAAACGGAACTTTGTGCAATTGTTCGTGCGCTGCTTTTTCGTCTAACGCAAGTAAAAATTCAGAAAAAGAAACAGGTCGCAAAACTTTAAACTCAACCCTGCCTACCGGAAAGCTTATTGATTTATCAAACAGATTTTCCAGCATACTACCTGCGGCTATTACCGACAGGGTTGGATAGTGTTCATAAAAATACCGCAGCAAGTTAATTGCGGAAGGAACCGACTGAATTTCATCAATGAAAATTAGTGTGGTGGTTTTCTTTTCCAGTGTTTTGTTTTTCAAAAAAAAAATTGCCTGTACAAGAGTATCTATATCCAGAAAATCCTCAAAAGGCTTGCGGTCTGCTGGTACTTCCAGGTTAAGATATATGTACTGCTCAAATCTGGTTGCTAATTGATTAATCACGGTAGTTTTACCAACCTGGCGGGCACCTCGAATCACTAAAGGCTTTTTTTCAGTAGAATCTGACCATTTTTCGAGTTCAGTAAGTATATCTCTTCGAAACATGGCACAAAGTAAGGGTAAATATTAGTAAAAAATAGCACAGAGTAAGGGTGAATTTATTCAGAATTTGATACGAAGTACGGGTAATAAGCTACTCTGACCCCGAAACCAACAACTTATCCAAATCTTCCTTTTCCTTCATTGAAACCCCTTTTGTGTTTTGTATCTCTGGTTGGTGGTTGGTGGTTGTTAAAATTATTGGCCTGTCTTTATAGATAATTTTTTCACGAAAAACAGTATCGGGTTTAGTGGCCAGGTAAACCGTATCGTGCATTAAAATTTTTTCAACTCTTGTAACTGGAATGGAAGGTTCTGATTTACCCAGCCACCAGCCTCCAAAACCAAACAGCAAGGCCACCATGGCATAACCAACCGAAACTTTCCACATACTATAACTTACCACGGGTTGATTCTGACGCAAGGCGCGTTTCAATTTCAAAAGAGATTGATCAGTGTTCGATACTGGATTTTCACCAAACCACTTTTTCATTTCCAGTCCTGACAACCGTAACGATTCATACTCTTGAGCTGAAGACACAAACTTATTAACCAACTTCAGCTCTTGTGTTGATAACTCAAAATATGATTTCTCTGAAATTAATTTTTCGAATGCTTCGTATTCATCCCACATGTTTGACTTCATAACGATTTTTCTTTAAGAACAACTTTAAACTCATTCAATTCATTTGCCAACTGCTTCCGCAGATAAAACAACCGCGACTTCACCGTACCTTCAGGCATAAATACAATCTGGCTAATCTGTCCTATGCTTAACTCTTCTTCATAGCGAAGTAGAAAAATTGTTTTGTCTTCTTCTTCCAGTGTTTCGAGCAACATAGCCAACTTATTATTTACTGAAAATAAATCCAGTTCCCGATCTAAATCACGCGACTGCTTTACTTCAATCCCATCTAATCGCTGATTCTGTTTTTTACGATATTCGTTTTTACACATGTTGTGCGCCACCGAATAAGCCCAGGTTGAAAATTTTCTATTTGTATCAAATTGTTGTGGATTGTGAATAATTTTCAAAAACAAATCATGCAACAAGTCTTCAGCCAGCGCTCTATTATTCCAAAGCATACGCGTAAAATAGCGCAGCAGGGATGTGCTGTACCGCGCATACAATTCAGTAAACGCAGCCTCACGTCCCTGCCGGATTTCCTGCATCAACTCCTCGTCTGGCAAACGAGCAAGTTTCGGTTTAAAAAACATTCAGCCTATTTTTCTATTATCTCCATAAAAACCCGGAAACCCACAGCAGCATCCGGATTGGTATAAGTGTTTACACTCCTGATGGTCGATTCAGCAGGTGGATGGTTCCAGCTTCCACCGCATGCCTTTCCTTTTTCATTAATCATCTCGGCCACATTACCCACTACATCGTACAAACCAATATCGTTAGGAAAATAAGATTTAGTAGGAGACATGGCTGCAAAGCCATCGTTATTTAACGGCTTGTTGCCTTTATAGCCCGGGCAATCGCAGGGTTCGGATTTAAAATTTCCGAGGTAACACCCTTTATTGTTAATGGGTGAATTTCGCAAGCCAAAATATCTAAACCATGGATATTGAATTTCAGGATCGTTAAGCAAAACCTTTTTCAGTTCCGGATTCTTATCAAACTCCTGGCCTTTTGGTGTAATCCTTACCTCCACTTCCTGTTCATTCAATTTCCAGCCAGTAGGATTTTTAATACCTGCTGCTGCAATCTGCCACTCATCCACCGAAGGTAATCTGAACTTTACTTTTTTATACTTGCGTTCCGGTGCATGATTATATTGCTCCGTAAGCCATTCGCAATAGGCAAGAGCAGCTTCGTACGAAATGTTTACAGCCGGATAATGGTTGAAGTATCGGTTCTTTTTGGTCTCCGTTCGTGGCAACGCATAATTAGTCATAAATGCCAAAGCTGGTTCCTCATACCGGCTAAAATCAAACTTATATCGTTCATGCAAGTCAGTTAGTTTGTTTACCTGTAAATACTCCAAAAAGCGGTTGTATTGGGCGTTAGTTACTTCTGTATTACCTGCATAGATTAGACCTGCCACGGGTTTGAAGTCATCTTCCCACGATTTTACGTCCATCGCAAATGGAAAGTATGGAATTGTTTCAACTACCGTTGCATTCAGGTAATGCGCAATCATTTCTTTTTTTCCGGTATCAGCAGCTACTTTCTCCATAATTGTTCGCAGGTTCTTCGCCTTTTCCAATTGTCCTTCCTGCTGATAAGCCTCGTACAACAAAATAATGGGCAATAAATAGTTTGAACTGAATGCCCTGCCGGCATCACTATCAACTTCTCCATTAAAATTTACCTGTAAATAATCCAACATAAACTTCTTTTCAAGATTATCCTTAATTCGCGAAACATTATCGATACTGGTGGTACTATGCACCGAAGCTAGGCCTACCACATACAAGTACTCTTTCAGTGGTTGTATATTATCGCGACCAACGGTTAACGCATAATAAAATTTCTTGTGCTGATTAGCAATTGGTAATTGCGAGCAAATCCACGCACTTTTGGACGTGATAGTATTATTTGCTTCGATCGGGTTCAGGCCCACCTCTACAAACTTCCGTTGAACATAGTCGGGATGATTTAACATTTCCAGATTGAGGACCACTACATCGGTGCGCACTTGCAGTGCATCCTGCAAGACAAAAAGTGGTGTTGTTGTACCTTCCCCTTCTGTAATTAATACCGCGCCCGGCTCCAGACTCATCAACACATTGTAACTGTAATTCAGTAATGCAGATGATACCTGCCCCTTTGAATATAAGCCTTTGCTAAACTTGGCACGGCTAGATTCATCAAGTGTAAATTCAGAATAGAGCTGCATCAGTCCATAGCCATCTGGTTGTTCGGGGTTAAGAGTGTAGGCTTTTTGCAATGCTTCGTACGCCTCGTTATTAAAGGCATCATACCAACCTTTGGCCAACCAATACTCATACGTGTTGGGTATTGTGGTACTCATACCCTGAAGTATTTGTGCGAGATCGGTACGCGATGATTGCGCAAACACAGCAGCAGCATAATAATTAAACCACGCTTGCGCATTACTCGATTTAACTTCGGTGGACCAAGCTTGTTTTTGTGCAGCATACCATGTAACCGGTTTTATTACCAGGGTTTTGGGAAGAATGCGCTCGGGCGTAACCGCGAAGGCAAGTGAAGGTATAAATGCCAAAAGAAAGATGAAACGCTTCATAGATTCAGGTTTTAATGCTCTGTACACCTGAAAAGCTAAAACGTTCAATTTTGAACTATAAATATTTAATAGAAGTATTTAAATATGAAACACCCAGTCTTTATACTGGCCGTCACGCGGATTGAAGTCGGTGCGCTTTTGAAAGTGCGCCTCCAGAATTTCCAGTTCGGCAATACGTTCTAATTGCAGATTTCGGTATCCTTCCTTGCCACCGGCTTTTGTAAATCCGAATGTTTGCCAACACACTAACACAATCTGGTTGCGCGATGTAGTGCACACACCATACGGACAAATGGTGCGCGGCAAGGGTTCACCATCCAGCGAAATACGGCATTGATTCTTTGCTTCGCTGGCTAACCATAATTGTTGTGTAAGTTCTTCAATCGTCATTTTATCGCTACTACAGTATCTGAATTTTTATTGAGCAATTTACCAATCGGTTTTAACTTAAATTTTGCTTCAAATACTTGCTGAAAATCGGGATCAATACAAACCAGCAACCCGCCACTGGTTTGCGGATCGCACAATGTAAGCAACGATTCGCTACCGATGTTTTGCACCTTCTTTTCATAACTCTGCCAGTTGCGCATGGTATTATCGGGATAAATAAACTTGCTTAAATAGGTTTGCAGGTTGTGCATCAATGGAACCTGTTCATAGTTTAACTCAGCTACTAAACTGCTGCCTTCGCACACTTCAATCAGGTGGCCTAATAAACCAAAGCCGGTAATATCGGTAAGCGCGTGTACATAGGGAAGTGTGCCAAACTCAATACCTATACTATTTAGCTCAGTCATAATGCGAACAGCTTCATCAACATCAGTCTGTTCGGCCAATCCACGTTTTTGTGCGGTAGTGATAATACCTACTCCCAATGGTTTGGTTAGATACAACAAATCACCCGCTTTGGCAGTGCTATTCTGTTTCAGATTTTCTTTTGGTACTGTACCCGTCACGGCCAAACCAAATATCGGCTCGGGGCTATCAATGCTATGGCCCCCCGCTAATGGTATATTGGCTGCTTTACATACTTCTCGCGCGCCATTCAAAACCTTTTGTGCTAATTCCGTAGGAAGTTTATCCACTGGCCAGCCCAAAATCGCGAGGGCCATAGTGGGTGTTCCTCCCATGGCATATACATCGCTAATAGCGTTTACAGAAGCTATTTTTCCAAAGGTAAATGCATCATCTACAATGGGCATAAAAAAGTCGGTGGTACTGATGATGCAGGTTCCGTTATCTAACTCATAAACAGCTGCATCATCCTTCGATTCGTTACCCACCAATAAATTAGGAAAGCCTCCGGACTTAAAATCGGAATGTAAAATTTTATCGAGAACTGCAGGCGCGATTTTGCAACCACAACCGGCACCATGAGAATATTGGGTAAGCTTTATTTCATTCATATTTTTAACAACATAGGCAAATAGATCACATAGTTACTTATCAGGAAATAAACGAAAGTAAGAAACATAGGACACATAGAACTATGTTCAGAACTCAATCACCATGTAATCTATGTTCCTATGTGGTTAACGCATTAACAATTTGTTCAACATTTCCTCCGTCCCACTCTACTATTTTCCTAACCCGTTCCTTCCGTTTAGCAATTCCATGAAGATAAGCCTTATCGTAATAGGTAAGTAATACACGCATTACCTCCGGCATGTTTCCACTTAGTAACGCTTCTTTGGCTCTTTTAAAATGCTGACCGCCCAACCGTTTCACAATTTTGTTCATGATAGAAAGAAACTCGTCCCGATCGGCTTTCCCATATTCTTCTACCAATCGCTCAACGCGAACTTCCCGATTAACCTGAACCTGAACCAACGGGCTCTTATTCATTTGCAACCAGAACTCACGGGGCAAAAATATTTGTCCGATGGCAATTGATTCATCCTCCACCCAAATTGGTTTACACGAATCCAACTGCATGAGCTCCTCAAACAGATTATTTTGAAATTGTTCCGTGGTCGGTTGTGGGCTCATAAACAAACCACCAAATACGGAGCCCTTATGACTGGCTAATGTTTCGAGATCAATTACTTGTTCGCCCCTTGCTTTGAGTGTACGCAGAATTTCACTTTTACCACTTCCGGTGCAGCCTGTTAAAAGAATTAAGTCAATCGGTTTTGAAAATGATTCAACAGCTTTTTGTCGATACGCTTTGTAGCCGCCTTTGAGAGCGTGTGTCTTAACTCCGGCCATGCCCACAAACTGGCAGAAGTTGTTAGAGCGCATACCGCCCCGCCAGCAGTGTACCAACATTTCTTTTGATGGAGAAACTCTTTCAGCTTCATTGATAATATCCAATAACCGCGGGCCTACCAACCGAAAACCGGTTTTGATGGCTTCGAGCTGACCTTTCTGTTTATAATCGGTACCAACCAACACTCGCTCGTGGTTATTGAGTAACGGAATATTAATGGCTTGTTGAATATGACCGGATTGATATTCACCTTCGGAGCGAACATCTACTACCGGCAAACTTTTGCGCAGCGAAAAAAAATCGTCAATGGAAATAGCCATTACCTTACTTGCAACAAGTAAAGGTATTAATTAAGTAAAACTTAATCGTTAAAGTTTATGACGATGCTGGAAGCAATACCCACCCGGAAACCATAATTCAGGTATTGCCCATCCTGGAAAGCTACGGCTGCTTCTAACCGGAAGATGCGCAAGATACCATCGATGCCATACCCTACTTCGGTGTAATTACGAGACGTTGGTGTTGCCAGGTAATTCACAAAAACATTTTCACTTATACCCACCAGCCGCACTTTCGGAATACGGGTAACTAAAAATTTGCGGAAGTGATAATGCGTGTTGGCCGAAAAATATTCGCGCGATGTACTGTTGGCATAATAATCCATCAACCGATAGGTTCCCACTGGATCGGCCGTTACAAACCAGGTACGATTGCCTTGAAAATGTTTGTAATCCATAAAGGATAGATTTTCGGCATTAAAGAATTTTCCGGCTTGCAGATTTACATCTAACGTACCCCGTATGCCAATTTTTAAGGTGTGTTTAAACCCTACTTCAAACTGATCGAACTTTACGCTACTTTGTGCTACACCTGAAATTGCTTTCCGATAATTTAATGTTAGAACGGGTGAACTTCCGCTTACCCGCGACTTTACACCATTGCGGATACGATACTTTTGCCACGGCCGAGCCTCCAGGCTGGCTGAGCCTATGAATGCCCGGTTGGGTTCAAAGCTTGTATCAGAAGCCTCCAGGTTAGTGGGTGCATTGGGCGTATAATCACCCCGATTAGTTTTGAACCATGTATAATCCGTTTGGTTAAACAATTCTGATCGTCTGGCCCAAGACCATTCACTACGCAACACATATTTATCGTTGATGCGATGCATATAATTTAACTGCGCGAAATTACGTTCGTAAATCTTCATCCAGTTATCGCCATATAGCAATGATATGAATGAGTTTACCAAATGATGAATGGGTTCATTAGAATTGTACTGCTCCACATACCGGCCGCCTTCCAATGTTATGCGGTTATTCTTAAATCGTAAATCTGTACGCAGTTTGCCTGTAAGTAAATCGCGTTCAAAAGAATAGCGGAGTATCGGGCTTATTTCCAAACGGGATGTCTGCGGACGCGCTTCTTTGTTGGTAGAGTCGCGCTTAACCCAACGCTTATAGTAACTCATTCTATAAATCAGGTTAAATCCTTCCACTGTATTAAATCCACCGTAAGGTGTATGAATACGAAAGTTGCTCATTTTGCCAAGCTTGTAGGTATCGCCCAATAGAATATCCCACGGTTGAAAACCAGGTTTGCTGTTTTTGCGATTGTTACGCAAGGTGTCGCCTTCATCGCGTTTACGTTGTACTTCGGTTAAACTATCATTTAAATAATAACCGCGTTCTTCTTCTTTTGAAAGTGGTGTAGGCCTGATCTCAGCCCAAAATGTTGAATCTTTTTTATAGGCCAATGAATCAACTGAGTACTTGGATTCTGAAAGCACATCGGGTTCTTTTTGTTCTTTAACTTCTTGCTTCTCGTATTCTCTAATTAATTGTTTCAATTCTTTGCCGGTTACTTCTTTGCCTGCATTCAGGCGTTCGTTTATTTCCTGACCTTTCTTACTGAATTTTTGTTCAATAACTTTTGCTTCTTCTTTATAAATTTTTTCATCAATTACCGTTAGTTCCAATTCCAATTCGGGGTTAAGTGTAACTTTATAATCCTTCATGGTGGCCAGGTACTGCCCTTCAAATTCAAAACCAAAAACTTTACCATTTACTTTAAATTGCTGCGATACGGGTAGCCAGGCTTTTTCCTCAATAGGGTTATACACCTGCTTGATGTGAAAAGTAATACCCAGTTTTATTGTTTCGAGTTCCAGGCTATGGATGCTCCACCAATCTTCAACAATATAGATTGTACCTTCAAAAACATTATCGCCACGCGAACGGGGTGTTACTTTTATTTTACTAACCTCGTAATTCTGATCTTTAAACGAGCCGAGGTATTCAAAGCGATAGTATGAAAATGCTTTGGGCGATAAGGGCGAAACTGTTTCAGCTATTTCAGGTTGATAGAAGCTTCCAAAGATGTAAGAATTGGGAGATGTATTTTTGCTATCGCCATTGGTATAAACCGCTATTACCTTTTCTTCAAATTTGTTGGGCCGGGTGTATTTTATTTCACTTACCGATTCAGAAATAAACACCCTGTCTTTTGTAATGCCTTCTTTTTCCAATGCTTTCTTAGCCAACCATGGGTAGTCGGTTAGCTGGCCTTTACCTTTAATATAAACCGTTGCGGAATAGGCATCAATTTGTTGAGTATGAAATTTAGCTTTAGCCATGGCCTTGCGCATAATTGTATAGGCCGGATCTTCCTTGCCGGCTTTTATAATTACATTTTGCAATACCACCACTTGTGTTTTGAGCGTAAGGTTGATCTCTAAAAAATCATCACCCACTTCCACTACCCTGCTAACCGATTCGTAACCGAGGTATTGAAATACTACATCGTACCGACCCGGTTTCAGTTGAATTTCATAACGACCCTCCATGTCGGTAACACTGCCGGTTCCGGTTTGTTTAACAAAAATGGAAGCGAATGCCAGCGGGCCAACGTCATCACCTCTAATTATTCCGCGGATTCCACCCGCATAAGTTGTTACACTTGTACAAATTAAAAAGAGGATAAAAATATGTCTCATCACTTAGGCAGATGCTCAATTCAACGTAAGGGTTGTTTTAAAGTCGGAATTTAACGGTAAAAATTTTTCAGGTGGATGAGTTGTTCTACCGGTTCAGGAACGAGGTAGCGAATGGACTTATTGTATTTGATGCAGTTGCGAATATAGGTAGCCGAAATATCCAATAAGGGGGCGTCTATCATTTGTACGTTTGCATGACGTTCCAATGTAGTCTTTGTTACACCGGGTCTTCGGTACACATACAACCCAAACTGGTTTAGGATTTCTTCATGATTTTTCCATTTCGAAAAGTTTTCCAGATTATCGCCACCTACAATTACCTTAAACTCTTTGGCAGGATGTTTTTCTTTCAGGTAAGCGAGGGTATGAATGGTGTAACTTGGTTTGGGCAAATGAAACTCTGCATCGCTCACTTCCAGTTTATAGTTATCGGCAATGGCTGCCTTCACCATATCATACCGATCGAATTCATGCAATAATCCCTTGCTGGGTTTTAGTGGGTTTTGTGGCGATACTACAAACCAAACTTTATTCAGGTCGGTATTTTCGGCCATGATGTTGGCGATAATCAAATGGCCCATGTGGATGGGATTGAAAGAGCCAAAGAAGAGGCCTATTTTCATTCCTTAATAGTTCTTAGATATTGAGTGGGCGAATTAACTGGAATTGACGAGGATGAAAAATCTTTTAAATCCCTTGTAATAATCACATCTGCGCCAACCTCAAGCGCTGTGTAAAACTGAAGCGCATCTTCAAAATCTTTAAATGTTGATTTTATGGTTTGGCTAAACTCTGCTTTTGTAAGGTTTACTATTTCAACCCAATCCATCATTTCGGCAATAACCTGAAACGGATTCTGGCCAGCCTTTCTTACTACATAGGCCACATTGGCGATTGATAACGCTGAAGTAAACAGTCTCTTCTTATGGGTAAATCGTAATTGTATTATCCTTTCGGCCTGATCGGAAAAGGGTTTTCTATCCAATACAAAATCGAGTAGCAGGTTTGTATCTAAAAAAAGCTTTTCCATTACCTATGCTTTGCAATCAAGATGTCAGCAATTGCATCTTTGTAGTCAACATCATCGGGTATAGACCCTTTTGCAATGCCTTTTAGTTTCCTGATAGAATCAAGAGGGTCTTTTTTCTTTTCTTTATTTATCAAGTCTTCAATATGATCTTCGAAAAGTTTGGAAACACTTTTTCCCTTCTTTCTGGCATATTTTTTTGCCTGAGTTACAAGTTTCGGATTTACGCTCAATGTTAACTTGCTCATTATACGTATAGTTTATAGCTATACGTAAAACTACCCAATTGGCCTTAAAGTTTCAATTTGGTCAGGAGTTTTTAAAGGCATTGTACAGCCGTTGCGCTTCCTGTAGCGATTTATCCAACTCTTCATTCACCAGCACTACATCAAACTTGTCCTGAAAAGTCATCTCGAACTTAGCCTTGAATATTCTTCGCGAAAGACTTTCTTCTGTTTCGGTACCACGTTCTTTCAAACGTTCTTTTAATACCTCAATGGAGGGGACTTTCACAAACACAGCTAAGGCTTTATCGCCAAAATATTTCTTCAGGTTAATGCCGCCCTTCACATCCACATCAAAAATAACATTCCGGCCTTCGCTCCAAATGCGTTCAATTTCTTCTTTTAATGTGCCGTAAAAATTACCCGCATACACTTCTTCCCACTCAATAAATTCATTGTTGTCAATTTTTCGTTTAAAATCTTCGGGGGTTAAAAAGTAATAATCTTTACCATGCTCTTCAGTACGACCGCGCTTATCGCGAGTAGAGGCTGAAATAGAAAAACCGAGGTCGGGATTATTTTTTAGCAGGTGTTTTACAATTGTTGTTTTGCCCGAGCCTGACGGTGCTGAGAAGATAAGTGCCTTTCCCGCCATTAGCCTGGAGAGTTTTGACTGATCTGCATCTTGATTTGATCAACCAGATCGGTGGGAGCATCCCCACCACAGCATTTGGTTTTAAGCAGTCTTTTAATGGCCATGTCCAGATCGTACGATTTAAAACACGGCAGGCAACGATTCATGTGGTTTTTGAAGTACTCTTGCTGTTCGCTTGATGCTTCACCATCAATAATTACCTGCAACATTTCCATGCAGGTTGGCTTTTTACCATCGGCCTGAATAAACGGATTGTGGGGAGGTGTCATAACTCAGTATTTTTATAACCCATCGATTTAGCATACTCGCTCAGTTTTTCCTTCAGCAAATTACGCGCGCGGTGTAAGCGGCTACGTACCGTGCCAATAGGTATATCCAGAATTTTTGCCATCTCCTCATATTTAAAACCCTCCAGATCGCACAGAATAATTACCGTACGAAAATCTACATCCAACGAATTGAGTGCATTTGATATCTCGTCACCGATCATATCCTTGAGCGACTCTACCCGCAGGTCGGGTGTAATCTGGCGATTTACATCTTCCGAGTTATAATATGTTTCAACTTCCTGATAATCTACCTTAGAAGGTTCTTTGGTCTTCTTACGGTAGTCGTTGATGAAACTATTTTTTAAAATGCGGAACAGCCATGCCTTGGCATTAGTTCCTTTTTGGAATGATTCTATAAACCGATACGCTTTCAGATAAGTATCCTGTACCAGGTCTTTGGCATCGTCCCGATCCAGCGTAAGCCTAAATCCGAAATTATACATGGAATTAATATGGGGCAGAAACTCTCCGTTGAAGATGTCATTCTTCTCTTTTTCAGAATAGTTGTTTCGGATTAGGGTTTCCTCCATAAAAGGCAAAAGTAATAAGAATTAATTATCTCAAAACGGCCACCCTAACCTAAGGCTTTCCAAGCAGTACCAATTCAAGTTTGCTCACAGCTTCATCCCAATCAAATGACTGAATAAATTGATGACCATTTGTTGCCAATGAATTTTTAAGGGTTTGATTGCTGATTAATGCTGCTATGGCATTTGCCATCGAAGCGGGATTCTGAGGCTCAACCAACCAGGCTGTTTGCAAATGTTTGGCATAGTCCTGATGACCTCCAATATTGGTACAAACTATTGCACATCCACAGGCCATCGCTTCGGCCGGTGGCAATGCCCAACCTTCACCTAAGCTGGGTGAAATAAAAATAGCATGCTGGTTGTAAAGGCTTACCAGATTAGTAGGTTTTTGGTGGTAATCCATCCAGGTTGGAATTTTAGCTGTGCGTGGATATACACTAAACAAGGTTACTTTTAAAGCCGGTAATTTTTGTTTGAGTTGATTCAGCGCTTCCAATCCAAATTCAGATCCTTTGCGGGGCTCTTCCGAGTACATCATGATAACGGAGGCGGGGTTACGATCTTCTGAAGCAATCGTCCTAATAAATTTTTTTGTGTCAATTGGGGTGTTTATTAAGATTGGAAGCCGGCCGCTTTTTTCAAAAACCAGTTGTTCCAGGTATCGGGCTATTACAACATGCTGCACCGGTAATTTATAGGATGCATGAACATTTTCTTCTTGCCCGGTCCATAGCTCATAATCCTGTATCAAATTAATTTTAAGACCTTTTGAATTACTGAGTGAAGCCACTGCATAGGCCATTTGCCACCATGTTGAAAGTGTAGCGTGTGCATCGGGTATGGATTGATCATTTACAGCTGCCACTAGTTTTAATTTTATACTTGTATCTAAGGCAAACCAACCCACCCGGTGTAGGCTTAAGCGGTTTAGAAATAAACGAACCCAAACAGGGGTTTTGCTCTTTTTGAAAGGCCGTTGCACCGTGCAATAAATGGTTATTTGATGACCTCTGGCTGCAAGCCTGTTAGCAAACTGGAAAACATTTTTAACACCTCCTACAGGTTTTGTCGGCAAAAAGGGTAATACAAAATTGAATTGTGCCATACTGAAATATACCGTATGTTAAGGCGAAATTGCATAGTTTTAGATTCATATTATCAAATGACGCTTAAAGAAATTCCCGCTATTAAAAATCTTCCAAATGTTTTACGGGCTAATCTTTGGCATTACCTGGTAAAAAAAATTCTTGGCATAAAACTTAATCATGCAGAGGTAGAGGCTAACCGGGTTTTACGAACATGCGCAAATGTAAAGGGAAAGATTCTTGCAATTACGGAAGAAGGATTTACCTGGAGTCTAAACGTTAACAATAGTCTGGTGCAAGTTCTAAGTAGGCGGTACCCGAGTAGTGATTTGGGTATTATGAACCAGGTGTTTGGCTATAAAGAATATGGGCCTGTACTAAAATTATTTAAACCTGAAGAACCGTTGACTATTGTTGATGCCGGAGCCAATGTTGGTTTTGCATCTGTATTTTTTAAAACGGCCTTCCTAAATTCAAGTATTCTCTGCCTCGAAATAGACGATTCGAATTTCATGCTTCTTCAAAAAAACATTGCTATGAATGGTTTCAGCAACGTAACAACCTTGAAAGAAGCTTTGTGGAAATCAAATGCCTTTTTGGAAATAAAGCGTGATTTTAGAGATAAATCTGAATGTAGCTATTACGTGGAAGAAAGCCCTTCAAAAACTGCCCTAATCGGTCATAATCTATTGCATTATCGCTCCGTTATGAATTGGCAAAAAATAGACTTACTTAAGATTGATATTGAAGGTGCTGAAAGGTACTTATTTGAAAATCCCTCCCTGGCCAATCAGGTACTGAGTAATACACGTGTACTGGTTATTGAAATCCACGATGAGTTTGCGATTCGTAAAACGATTGAAGGACATTTAAGCCGGCATAGTTTTACTTATTTTAATCATGGTGATATTACTATTGCCACCCGTATCAATAACTAAAAACGCTCTATGAGTGAAGTATTCAAACTTCGTAAGATTTTAGTAACAACTGCTTTTATTGAAAGATTTGTGCCTTGCTGCGCTGCTAATTTTTCGAATTTATATTTTGATTCCACACACTTGTGGCGATCTGTTTTATAAAGTTTTATTGCATTTATTGAATAAAAGCGAAAGATCAGAGCCCTGAACAAACTCTCTAACAATACCCGCATATAATAGATTTTGAATTGATTTCTACTAAGGTGAATGGCGTGTAAAAAAAGTTTGTTTCGATAATAAATCGTTTGAATTTGTTTCTTTTTACTTTTTAATTTAATTGAAGAAGATGTTCTATGCCGGCATACTGCATGATGCTCGTAATAACAATTCCAACCGAGCCGCCAGGCTCTTAAGGATAATTCATAATCTTCAATGTAATACGGAGCAAAAATTTCATCAAAGCCGCCTAAAAGCAAAAATTTTTCTTTGCTCACCAACGCCTCAGCTCCGGAAAGATACATGGTGTAAAGCCCAGTCTTAACTTCGGGTTTACGCTGAAGATAATTGCTAAAGGTTTTAATTTTTGTCCACCTAAAGGATGGGAATTTGGCTCCATCTTGGATACCCTCGTTATCCCAATTAATAATTCTACCCATCACCCCAAATGTATCGGGCTTATCGAAATAGGCAAGCATGGGTTCGAAGTAACGGGGCTCAAGCTTTATATCGCTATTGAGTAAAAAAATTAAATCAAATTTAGCATGAAATCCGCCCCGGTTAATGGTTGGCGCAAATCCTTTGTTCACCTCATTTACAAGAACGGTAATCTGAGGGTAGTTTTCCTTCAAAAAGTTTACGGAATTATCGGTTGAGCAATCATCTACAATGATAACCTCATACGGCAGGCCACAGGTTGACAATGCCTGAAATAAAAAGGGTAATGTTTGAGGGAAAAGATTTATGCCATTGTAATTCGGTATTACTACCGAAATGCCATTTGGTTTACCTGTTACAGGCCTAACGGTAGGTGTTGGAATAATGTTTAATGCACGTTTAGTAACTAAAGCCGGTGCACGTTTAAGCTGTTCAAATAATTTATTTTTTACAAGCTCGGCCTCCAGGTGGGCCAGGCAAGCACATGGTTTGTTGTTCTGGCAATTGGTGCACGACTGCCCGGTTGCTAAATATGCCGCAGCAATACCAATTGGCCCTTTACGCGAGGGATGTTCTGGTTTCTTATAGGTAAACAGGCCAACCGTAACCTGGTTAAGTGCCGAGGCTAAATGCAAAATTCCATTATGAGTAGAGATAAGTGCATCGGCATGGCCGATAAATGAAATTAATTCATGCAAGGTTTGTTTGCCCGTAAGGTTGGTAACCAGCGGGTGCTGTGTTAACTGTGGCAACTCTTTATCAATGCGATTTCCATCTTGTGCTGTACCGGTAATAAATACCCTGAATGAATCGGCTGGAAGTAATTCAATTAGTTTTAGATAATTGATCAGTGGCCAACCTTTATCCTTTTCCGAACCGGCTATAGGGTGTAAGATCAGATTAACTTTATCATTTTCTAATGGCCAAACCTGCCGGGTGTCAATTTGCAAGCCGTGGAGGGGCGCTAGTTCATTGGTGGCCAGGTCACGGTTCAGGTAAAATGGCCGTAGCAATTGAAAGTTAAGCTGGCTTTCATGCTGATTGGATTTAAACCGGCTGAAATCTACCAGGTGATTGCAATAACGCCAATTAAAAATTTTATGAGCAGTAGCTACCCGGTTAGGGATGCCCACAGATTTCGCTATAGCAGCTAATTTTTCATCTGCATTTATAAAAATTATTGTATCCAGCTTTTGAGCACCTAACAATGCATTTTCAATTACAGCCTCATAACTTAAAAAATGATCAACATGTGTGCATTGCAACAATACTGCTTCATATTTCTTGCGGGCTATAAAGGTAATTTCAATAGATGGTATAATTTTCTTTAAGTAACCGGCCAATGGTAAGGCCAACACTACATCGGCCAGGCTATCGGTTCGGGCCAGCACTACGCGGGTACCCAACATGGCTCGTTTATTGGCTTCAAACAATTTTGCGTACTTATAAAACACGTGATTAGTTACCGTCATGGCAACCATTAAACCTTCAAAGCCATCTAAAAATCCGCGCTTTAGGATGTAGCTCTTAAAAAAAACAAAAGCCGAGCGGAAAGCAATTTTAAAAACCGAACTGGATTTTCGCGATTCGTTAACGGTAGCAAAAATTTGTGAATAATTCTGCACCTTAGCCAGCGCTTCGGCCGAGGTATTGTAAGCACGATGTAAAATATCACCTTCAAGGTGCAGCACCTTTACACCTGTATCGATAATAACTTTATCGTGCGGGTTTTCGCCACCCCACAAGCCCACCCTGCGGTTCCAGAGTCTTATTTTTTTATCCGGGTACCAGTTGCCATGGCGAATCCACTTACCACCATAGTTGGATAGGCGGTTCATACTGTAAGCCTGAAAAGGCCAGCTTTCCTTAATGGCTGTTATGCTTTCCGTTAGTTCTTCAGAAAGGTATTCGTCCGCATCCAGCGACAGCACCCTTTCGTACTTTGCCTGGCTTACCGCATAATTTTTTTGGTCGATGTGGCTTTTGAATTTATGTTCTATTACGCGTGCCCCCAGCGCTTCGCATATTAGCCGCGTATTATCTGTAGAAAATGAATCAACAACCAGTATTTCATCCGCAACAGGCCTTACAGATTCAATACACCGTGTTATATTGTGAGCCTCATTAAACGTAATAATTACAGCACTTATTTCAGACACAGGAAAGAGTTTAAAGGAATAAGGTTTACGTAAGCCAAAACAAAACTAAGTAATTGTTATCTTAAGTGTGGCATCCATGAGGGCGAACATCATTGAATTGTTAGGCTTGTACTTATATTTTGATAATTCGAAATTTTAGACACCACAATTACCTTGCAGGTTTAAGTTGATTCAAATTATACATTCGGGCTTTCGCCTTAAAGCTACCCTACCTCTTATTTGATAAGATTCCTGTTAACCTGGTTCCTTAGCAACAATTAAAAATTTATCTTCAAGCCATAAGACTTACT
This sequence comes from Cyclobacteriaceae bacterium, assembly GCA_019638355.1. Lineage (GTDB taxonomy): Bacteria > Bacteroidota > Bacteroidia > Cytophagales > Cyclobacteriaceae > ELB16-189. Next base: position 701,799 of record JAHBTY010000001.1, on the reverse strand, counting down.
TGTTTTGACTGACACCGTACTGCTAAATCTTTATAAATCAACGGGAGAGCTGGCGCACCTGGGCGAGTTGTTCGCGCGTTATAAAGCACTGGTGTATGGTGTATGTCTTAAATACCTGAAGGACCGCGATGATGCCAAAGATGCCGTCATGCAGGTTTTTGAAAAGTTAATTCATTCCCTGCACCAACACGAGGTTGAAAATTTTAAAAGCTGGCTCTACGTAACCACCCGAAACCATTGCCTGATGCAGCTTCGGGCTAAAAAGGGTAAATTCACCATAGAATTTTCGCCCGATGGTATGGAAAACCAGATGTTGCTGCATCCGGAACACGAACCTGAACTGGAAACCAACCTGACTAAACTGGAGCGGTGCATCGAAACCCTGATTTTAGAACAACAGCAATGTGTACGCCTTTTTTATTTGGATGAACGTTGTTACAAAGAAGTAGCCGACACCACCGGGTTTAGTCTTAACCAGGTTAAGAGCTATATTCAAAATGGTAAGCGTAATTTAAAATTGTGTATGGAGCGAAATGACTAATCGCGAAGAAGATATTAAACGATACCTGCAGGGCGAAATGACCCCGGCCGAACAACACGCGTTAGAAAAAGCTGCGTTAAGCGATCCGTTTCTTGCCGAGGCACTGGAGGGTTTGAGTAATCTTACGGAAGCTGAATTGGCCGAAGACCTGGAGAATATCTCGGCAGAACTGGAAACGCAAACCGAATATGCTTGGCAAGTACCGGCTGCCGGTGCAAAACGCAAAGCGGCATCAGAAGCCGCTGCATCAATGGCTGCCGATCAAGTAGAAATGGTAACTGTGCAAGTGCCCGCTAACCCGAAACGTAATTGGTGGCCGTTGCGTGTGGCCGCACTATTGATTGTACTGATTGGCGGCTACCTGATTGTGCCGCGTTTATTTAATAAACCAAAAGCCGAGCTGGCACTGCAACAGGAAACAAAACCTGAAGCCCCCGTTGCCGGATTAACTGATACTTCTACTGTAGTTGAAAAACTTCTGCCAGAAGAAAAAATTAACCTGCCAACTTCCAGGTCAATCGCGAAAGCAAAAGAGTTGCCTGCAAAACCTGTTGTTACCCAAGAAAGAAAAGATTCAATTACTAACTCCGTTTTAGAGGAACTCGCAGAAGGGACAAAAGTGGTAAGCATTACAAAAGATCCATTAACCCTTAAACAACCGGAAGAAAAACCAGCAGAAGTTACGGAAGTAAAAAAAGAAGCCCAACCGGAACTTCGTTCAAAAGTTGCAACTACTCCGGCCATCATTATTAGTGGCAAAGTTATTGCCGAAGAGGATCAAACTCCGTTACCGGGAGTAAATGTGCTGATTAAAGGCACCACCATTGGTGCAGTTACAGATATGAACGGACACTACCAGCTTACAAGTAATCTACCCAATGTAACTCTTCAATACTCATTTGTTGGTTTGCAAACAGAAGAAGTTACCGTAAAGCAACCTGGTGAAGTTAATATTGAAATGAAAACAGATGTATCGCAATTGAGTGAAGTTGTGATAACCGGCTATAGTCCAAGTGGAGTAGATCCTAATCGTGAGCCCGTAATTAAGCTTGCTCAACCAGCGGGTGGATTAAAAGCGTATGATAAATATTTAAAGAACAGTTTGCGCTACCCGCAGCAAGCGCTTGAAAGCAATGTAAAGGGCCGGGTAACAGTTTCGTTTACGGTACACACCGATGGTAGAGTAGATGCGTTTAACGTGTTGAAAGGATTAGGATTTGGTTGCGATGAAGAAGTAATAAGATTAGTAAAAGACGGCCCCAGGTGGTCGCCCACCACACAAGATGGCGAACCCGTTGAAAGTGAAGTTCGGGTGCGCGTAAAATTTGCACCGCCAGCGCGGTAGCTGGTACAACTACCATCGTAAAATTTATCCGGGCGGTATCCGTCAACAGTTTCGTAATTCATTATTCTTTTTACTTTTAGGGATTGTAAAACCCTCATTCATGAGTTTATTTATTAAAAAACCCCTCGAACAACTTTTGGCGCAATCCGGAGATGCTGATAAAGGATTAAAACGAACCCTTGGTGCCGGTAACCTGATTGCCTTGGGCATTGGTGCCATTATAGGTGCTGGTTTATTTGTACGCACCGCTGCTGCTGCCGGTGATGCAGCAGGTCCCGCAGTTGTTATTTCTTTCATTATTGCAGCCATTGGTTGTGCTTTTGCTGGCTTGTGTTATGCCGAGTTCGCTTCGATGATTCCTATTGCGGGTAGCGCTTATGCTTATGCATACGTAACCATGGGCGAATTTACAGCCTGGATTATTGGTTGGGCATTGGTGTTGGAATATGCGTTGGCCTCCGCTACGGTTTCTATTGCCTGGAGTGAGTACCTGAATAATCTATTAGTCAGCGTTGCCGGCACCGGCATACCGTATGAATGGAGCCACTCCCCTTTTGAGGTTTCGGCTGAAGGCGTGCGGGGTTTTGTAAACTTTCCGGCTTTATTCATTCTGGTTATGCTTACACTGATTCTCATTAAAGGAACGAAAGAATCGGCCAACCTGAATGCTATTATTGTATTTGTTAAAGTGGCCATTGTATTGGTATTTATTGCATTGGGTTGGGGATACATTAACGAAGCTAACTATACACCATTTACAATTCCAGCAGGTACACCGGGCCACGATAACTGGCGTGAGTTTGGGTGGGGCGGTGTATTGGGTGGTTCGGCCATAGTGTTTTTTGCTTTTATAGGTTTCGATGCGGTATCAACTGCTGCGCAGGAAGCTAAAAATCCAAAACGCGATATGCCCATTGGTATTCTCGGATCGCTGCTGGTATGCACTATTCTTTATGTGTTGTTTTCACATGTACTAACCGGTATCGCCAACTGGGCCGAGTTTAAAACAGCCGGCAAAGAAGCTTCTGTTGCTTACGCGATTCAAACTTACATGCCCGGTTTCGAATGGTTGGCAACGTTGATAACCATCGCCATTCTTGCAGGTTTTTCTTCGGTGATTCTGGTAATGTTAATGGGCCAGTCGCGCGTATTTTATTCTATGTCTAAAGATGGGCTGGTACCAAAAGTATTTTCAGAACTTCACCCCAAGTATCGCACCCCCTTTAAATCCAACTGGTTGCTGTTGATTTTTGTGGGATTGTTTGCGGGCTTTGTACCGGGTAGCATAGCTGGTGACTTAACCAGCTTTGGAACACTCTTCGCGTTTGTTTTGGTATGTGTGGGTATTTGGGTAATGCGTGTTAAAAATCCGGATGCGCCACGTCCATTTAAAACTCCGTTGGTTCCATTAGTACCTATTTTAGGCATACTGGTTTGTTCAGCCATGATTTTTTCACTGGGCATGGAAACACTTGTTTCAGCAATTGTGTGGATGGTTGCCGGGTTGATTATTTATTTCGCCTACAGCAAAAACAATAGCAACCTGCGCAAGGAAAGTTAAACTTTATACAATAACTCAGCTACGATAAACCCTGATGTATAATCGGGGTTTATTTTTTAGCCCATATTAACGAACAAGGGCTTTGAAATCAATTAATCACTTCATCCGTAATAATCAGGTTAATACCCGATAGTTGCGTGCGATAGCGATTCAGCGGACGCCACGCAGGGCCACCGGTGGGGCTGCCATCGGTAAAACTGAAGTTAGAACTACAGCAGGAGTCGATCATAAACAAGCCCGAAGTATGTACATCCACTGTAGCACAGGCTTCATTAGGTCTGAACGAACAATTCCGTTCATAAGCCATATAAGTTGATGCGTTAATTCTGTAAACAATTACTCCGCGTACGCCACCACTTATTTGCCTATAACCACCATCTATCTGCAACCTACTGTTTTCAGGCAAAGTAAGATTCAATGTAATATCCGGAAAAGCTGTGATCGGAATAAAATCATCGGTTAACTCACGACCACAACCCGCTATCAATAACAAGCCCAACCAAAAACTATTTTTGAGAATACGCATAAAATCCCTTTCCGCTTTTTCGTCCCAATTCGGCATTATCTATCTTTTCTTTCTGCACCGGACTCGGTCTGAATTTTTCAGCTTTATTAAAACCAAGATAAACCGATTCGGTTACTGCATAATTAACATCTATTCCTATCAGATCCATTAGTTCGAACGGACCCATTCTAAAACCCGATGCTCGCATCAAGGCATCAACCGTTTCGAACGAAGTTGCGTTTTTTTCAACAGCCAGTAACGACTCTACATAAAAATGCCGCGCTACCCGATTAACGATAAAACCGGGCGAATCTTTTGCATCAACCGTTACTTTTCCAATCGATTTTGCAAAAGCTTTTAATGCAGTAAGTACTGATAGTGCTGTTCGTTCACCCGCTACAACTTCAACCAGTTTCATCACGTGGGCCGGATTAAAAAAATGTAATCCGGCACAATGGGCGGGATAATTTAAACCTGCAGCAATTTTAGTAACCGATAAGGAAGATGTGTTGGTAGCCAGAATTGCAGCCCCGTTGTTTATCTCTTCTGTTGTTTTAAAAAGGTTTTGTTTTGCTTCCAGATTTTCTGCAATAGCTTCAAGTACTAAATCAGCCTTTAATTGAACCACCTCAGTTGATATTGTAATTTTACTCAATGCTTGCGCGGAAGCAACTGCATCCAACTTACCTTTTTCAACCAGCTGCTTAAAGTTCTTATCTATCATAGCGAAACCGCGCTCGCAAGCCGACTCGTTCGCATCAAATATCTTTGTTGTATAACCGGCAAGTGCACACGAAATAGCAATCCCCTGCCCCATTGTGCCTGCCCCGGCTATTGCAATTGTTTTGATTTCAATATCCATAAAAAGATAATATCCCGTGGCAAACGTATTCAATTTGTTCGCGCGAAAGAAACGGATGTAACGGCAATGAAACTACTTCCTGCTGAAGCTGAGCAGAAACCGGAAAATCCTTTTCAGTATGGTTTAAATACGTGTAGGCAGGTTCGAACGGAAGTGCTTTCGGGTAGTGAGTTAGTGCTTGAATACTTAACTGTTGCAAATGCTTTTGCAGCGCTTCTCGATTTTGTGCCCGTATCACAAACAGATGAAACACGTGTGCCAGCGGCTCATCTACACACGGCAAAATGATTTCCTTCACTACCCTCAATTTTTCCTGGTAAATATTGGACAATAGCCTGCGTGTGTTTGTCCACGATATAATGTGTGCAAGCTTCACCTGTAGAATTGCCGCCTGAATGGAATCAAGGCGGCTGTTTACTCCTTCAAAAAGATGTTCATCTTTTGTAAGTCCACCGTGGTTGGCAAGCCTTCGTACTTTTAATGCGAGGTTTTCATTGTTGGTTATCAGGCAACCGGCATCACCAAAGGCCCCCAGGTTTTTGGTTGGATAAAAACTAAAAACTCCGCAATCGCCAATCGTACCCACTTTGCCGGCAACCGATTCAGCAAAATGGGCCTGCGAACAATCTTCAATTAATTTCAATTGATATTGTTTGCATAAATCCTGAATGGGTTTTATTAAAGCCATTTTGCCATACAAATGCACTACAACCACTGCTTTGGTACGGTTAGTAATTTTACCCTGAATCGCCTTTGCTGAAACTGTAAATGTTTCGGGCTCAACATCGGCAAATACAACCCGTGCACCACAGTGCGTAATTACTTCTGCCGATGAAATCCAACTCCATGCGGGTGTAATCACTTCATCACCGGGTTGTATGTTCAATGCCTTTAATGCCAGAAACAAACCATCGGTAGCGTTACCTAAGCCTATGGCATAATTTGCACCACACCGTTTTGCAAATTCTTCTTCGAACGATTGTACGTGGGTGCTTCCTACATACCATCCACCTTGCAAAACTTTTTGCAAAGCGGCATCGACTTCGTTTCGGATGGCCTGGTATTGAGCCGCAAGATCGTTAAACAGAACTTGCATGGCGTTACTTACATTACAGCTTTAAACTGTTTTAAAAACCGGATATCGTTTTCGGAAAATAATCGTAAATCGTTAATGCTGTAACGCAACATGGTAATACGCTCAATGCCCATTCCAAATGCAAACCCGGTATGTACATCGGGGTCGATACCGCAGTTACGCAATACATTCGGGTGCACCATACCTGATCCGGCAATTTCTACCCAACCCGAGTATTTACAAACATTACATCCTTTACCATGACAGATTAAACACGAGATGTCAATTTCAGCACTGGGTTCGGTAAACGGAAAGAAAGAAGGTCGTAACCTGATCTTGGTTTCTTTTCCAAACATTTCTTTGGCAAAATGATAGAGTGTTTGTTTCAGATCGGCAAATCCCACATGGGTATCTACATACAAACCTTCTACCTGATGAAAGAAACAATGTGCGCGTGCTGAAATTGCTTCATTACGATATACACGTCCCGGCATAATGGCACGAAACGGTGGCTTCTGATTTTTCATTAACCGTATCTGCACGTTGGATGTATGCGTGCGCAACAGTACATCCGGATTTTTTTCGATAAAGAACGTATCCTGCATTTCGCGGGCCGGGTGGTTCTCAGGAAAATTCAGCGCGGTGAAATTATGCCAGTCGTCTTCTATTTCAGGTCCATCTTCCACATTAAAGCCAAGACGTTCAAATATTTCAATAATGCGGTAACGGGTAAGCGATAGTGGATGCTGGCTTCCGGTTTTGTTAGGTATGGGTGGTAAGGTAAGGTCGCCTTCAAAGGATTTCCCACTAACGTCATTTTCCAATTGATCTTGCCCGGATTTAAATTTTTCTTCCGAAATTTTTTTTAAATCGTTAAGGGCTTTACCCAGCATTTTTTTTTGCTCGGCAGATGCTGTCTTCAACTCATCAAACAACAAAGTGAGCTCACCTTTTTTACTGATAAACTGTAAGCGAAATTGCTCCAGGTGTTCGCGGGTTTGAATTGTGAAGGCATTAATGCGGGCTTCTATTGCTTTAATTTTGTCTTCCATGGGCCATTCTGGCTTGCGCAAATTTTAATGAAAAATTGATTATTAAACACACTGTCAGGGCTATCCCAAAAATCAACCAATCGCCCTGGTTGCGCAAAAGTACGGCTAAGGCCAGAAATAGTAAATTAATTGTAGCGATGCAAACAACTGATTTTTGGTGCGAGAACCCGAGGTTTATAAACTGATGATGCAGGTGGTTGCGGTCGGCCTTAAAAGGCGATTGGAATTTGCGCAAGCGAAGGATTATAACGCGCATGGTATCGAACACGGGTATTATTAAAACACAAATAGCGGTTGCTACAGGAGTTGGAAATCGGTACGAATGATATTGGGGTAGGTGATAGCTGGTGTGTATAAATTTTATTGTGAGGTATGAGATAAGCAGGCCTATGGTTAACGCCCCGGTATCGCCCATAAAAATACGGGAAGGTTGCCAGTTGAAATATAAAAAGGCTGTTAAGGCACCGGCAAAGCAAAATGCAAGCGCGCTTAGTGTTGCTTCGCCTATCAGAAAAAACCAGGTTCCATAACTTGCAATGATTATAAGGCCAATGGTGCCGGCAAGTCCATCCAGGCCGTCTATCAGGTTATAGGCATTCGTTAATATTATGACTACGAATATGGTAATAGCCATACCTACCCACTCGGGAAAGGGGTAGTAACCCATTAAGCCATAAGTTGAATCGAAAAAGGTTCTATCCAAAAGTACTAATACGGATACAGGCAGGAATTGACTGTACAATTTTTGCTTTGCCGATAGTGCCAGAATATCATCGCGCATGCCGATCGTAAACATGAGTGTTAGCGCAATAAAAAAATATTTATAGGTTGCCCAATCGGTAAGTGAAAAGCCTAATAATAATGATACAATCACCCCCAGGTATATGGATAATCCACCCATGGAAGGAGTAAAATTCGTATGAATTTTATGGGCGCCATGCGTGTCAAAAACTTTCCATTGTCTCAATACCTTAATGAAAACAGGAAAAAAAAGGAAGGAGACCAGGAAGGAGATGGCGGTATAGAAAATAAGTTGAATGATAGCCTTTAATAAGCTTTATCGCTACCCCGGATTAAGCTAATTACGGTTAAAAATATAATTTTTATATCCAACCAAAAAGTCCAGTTTTCGATGTAGTAACGATCTAACCGTACGCGGTTTTCCATATCGGCCAACGTTTGGGTTTCGCCTCGATAGCCCATGCATTGTGCGAGGCCGGTAATGCCGGGTTTTACGTAGTGACGGGCCATCATATTTGAAATGAGTGGTTCAAATTGTTCGTTAAGTTTAATTGGGTGCGGACGGGGGCCTATTAATGACATATCGCCCTTAAAGACATTAATAAACTGAGGTAATTCGTCTATGCTACTTTTTCGTAAGAATCTACCAGCCTTAGTTATTCGGGAATCGTTCTTAATTGCTTGTATAAATTCAACCTCCTTAACAAAATTCATAGTACGAAATTTATAGCAACCAAAATGCTTATTTCTTAAACCACCCCTCGTTTGTACAAAAAGGACGGGGCCCTTAGAATCTAATTTGATTATAAGAGACATTAAAGGATAGAGCCACGAAAATACCAAAACTAAAAACAGTCCCGAAAAAATTAAGTCAAATGTCCTTTTCAAAATCTGATTTTGATATTCATCCAGGGGTAATATTGCTGAATTAAAAGTGGGGATTTGATCATATTTCTCGAATTGAATTGTCTGACTTTGTGAAGATCTTCCTGATACGAGTTTAATTTTAATAAGAGAATTCAAACCAAAATTGACCAATTCCTTTAACTGGGCTGGGCTTGGATCATCAGCACAGTAAAAAATCTCATGCACTTCAACACCCTTACAGAATTCGGAAAGGCTATCCAATAGCTTAGAATTTGACACAAAATCAAAATAACCTTTAAATCTGTATCCTTCCTGTTGATTTATCAAGTAAAACTTCCTGACTTCTTCAGATAATTGATTTCGACCTATTAAAATATAATTTCTAACCTGAATTTCTTTTGCAAGGATTCTTCGTAAGAAGACAATAAGCACTTTAGAAGTGAAAAAGAATGGAATAAAAAACAGATAGATCAAAAGTATCTGCGTAAAAGAAAAATTCTTTTCGAAAAACACAATTAGTGAGACAACGAGGAGTAAATGAACAAACAAAAAAGCAACCTGACTTTTAAATATTTTGGGTAATGACCAACCCTTATTCAAATTATAAGGACTAGAAACAAGTATCAAAAAAACCCATCCGATGTTACTAAATAAAAGTAGATATAACTCATTATTATTCGAATTAATTAAAAATTTATTATCGCCCTTATAGGAAAGAATAATTGCAATATTCAGGAACAACAAATCACTTATAAAAAAAACAAGCTTTAGTGGAAAACTCATAATTTAAAGTGTAAAGCATCATTTACTTGTTGTTTTTTTCCGACAGGGATTAATTTAGGTCTTCTTAAGCAAGAATCAGTTATCACTAGTTGATGACAGAATACAAAAAAAATAATCCCTTGAAATCTTCCCAGAAAAACTTCAGTAATTCCATAAATGATGAAAGGAAAAATAATAATAATCCCTAATTGATTCTGGACGATAAAAGACAAATAAAGGGGCCTACAAATAAGAATACAAAGAATTAGTAAGCCTAAAATTCCATTTGAGAAATAAATCTGAACAAATTGATTATGTGAATTGTAGCTATCCGTTGCAAATGACTTCATGCCTTGTTGTGAATAATACTGATTTAATACTGCTTTATAATCACCTGTTCCAACTCCGAATAATGGATTTGGATTTGCTCGCAGTGCTGCTTGCCACAGGGGAAATCGTTCCCAGTAATCCGTACCTGACCCAGAATCAGTTCTTGAATCGTTCCAGTTATAGTGATTAATTAATAACATTGCGAATAAAAGAAACGATGAGAGTATTGCCACATACCTATGTGACTTTAACGAATTATTAAATAAAAATTTAAGCACAAAAAAAGATAAAATAAACAACAACCCGACATAAGCCGTTCTACTTGCAGCGAGCATTAAAATTATAAATAAGAAGATGATATTGATTGTAAATAGATGGCGCTTAATTTTTATTTGATCCGTATAAATTAAATATAGTGATAGACAAATTCCAAATGAAATATAATAAGCAAAATACGTTGGCTGAAAGCCTATTGGCTCCGTAAGGTTATAGTAAAAAAAACTATTAACGTTACCGTTCTCTACAAAAGAGAACAAAGCATTAAAGAGACATATAAATGAAGCTAACGAAAGACCATAAAGGTAGCCAAAGAATAGCAACTCAATCTTCTTTGAATTTAGTCTTAAGGTTTTTAGAACTAAAGGTATCGCTAAAAAACTAAAATTTGTTTCTAACACCTTAATGCTCTGACTTAAATCAAATGAGTATAAGATGCCTATTATTACTATTGCTAAATACACAAAAATATCCCACGAAAAAATAATACTTGATCTAAGAACAGTGGTATTAGGATTTAAAAAAAAAGAAAATATAAATAATATAAAAAGCAATCTTGTACTAAGGAGTTGAGATATCGGCATAAGGAAAACCAATCCAACCACTGCACAAAAATAAATTTTAAACAGGCTTGGAAATCTTAGGTTCATGTTATTAAACTACTAAGGCTTATTTTCTCAGTGTCCATGAAATATAGATTTCCTCAAAGGTTTGAGGCAGGTTTTTAGTTATACCCCATGCTGGATAATGCGATTTCATTTTACTTAGGTCAGAGATGTAACAAATATGATCACCTTGCCTATTCTTATCTATGTAATTGTAATGCATTTTTTTTCCAGAAATACTACTTATTAATGCAAAGGCCTCCAGAATCGAAATTGAGTTATCACGCCCACCACCTATATTATATACTTCCGCAATGCGTGGTTTCTCTATAAATTCGTTTATAAATCGTACTACATCAAAAGAATGTATATTATCTCTTACTTGCTTCCCCTTATATCCAAAAATATTATACTGCTTTTCTTCTAGGTTACACCTGATTAGATAACTCAGAAATCCATGCAATTCGACACCACTATGATTTGGACCTGTTAGACATCCACCACGCAAACAGCAAGTTGGCATGTTAAAATATCTTCCATATTCCTGTACCATAACATCCGCAGCAACTTTTGATGCTCCAAAAATTGAATGCTTAGACTGATCAATTGAAAAGTCTTCTTTAATTCCATTAATATAAATCTGATCCCCGAAATCCCAACGGGTGTCTTTTTCAATCAGGCTTAATGAATTTGGAGCATCCCCATAAACCTTATTTGTCGACATATGGACAAATGGAATTTCTGGATTAGTAAGTCGTGTCGCCTCAAGTAAATTTAAAGTACCAACTGCATTTACGTCAAAATCGTCAAACGGTCGTGAAGCTGCAAGGTCATGACTTGGCTGAGCTGCTGCATGAACGATAGCATCTGGCTTAACACTGTTGATAAACTCTATAACCAATTTTCTATCGCGAATATCTATATCAGAATGCGAAAAATTTCCGAACTGACTTTCGAGGCGTTTTTGGTTCCATCTTGTATCTCCCTGAGGCCCAAAAAAATCGGCTCTCATGTTATTATCGATACCAAATACCTTCCATCCATTCATTGAGAAGAATGTTACCACTTCACTTCCAATCAAACCACTGGATCCTGTCACTAATAATTTTTTCATTTTACTTAATTCCGTCTTATTAAGATTTTATGCTTTATAAATAAAAAAATAAATATACTGTTGGTTAGTAAATATCGCTTCCATAACCGCTTTGGCTCTTGGATCAATCGAAAGAACCACTCTAAGCCCTTATCTTGCATCCATTTAGGAGCTTGTTTAACAGTTCCGGCATGAAAGTCAAATGCAGCTCCAACTGCCATCATAACAGCATTCACTTTTCCTAAATGATTAGACACCCAGATTTCCTGGCGAGGGCACCCTCGACCTACCATGACAATATGGGCCCCTGAGGCATTAATTTTTTTTATATCTTCGACATCTTCTGCCTCAGTAGCCTCTCTAAATCTATCAACATGAATACCAACAAGTTGAACATTTGGATAATTCTTCAAAATAAAAGAGCTAAACTTTTGGCATGTTACTTCGGTACTTCCATATAAATAAATCTTTAAGTTAAGTTTGTTAGCTGATTCTAACACCTTTAGTGTTAAAGTTGGTCCATAAACTCGATCCTGGAGTCCCGCTTTAAAAAAGCTATTTAATGCCCAACGGATAGGCTGTCCATCAGGCACAATCAAGTCAATTTTATTAACAAGGGCCCGCAATGATGAATTCCGATAGGTTTCTATTAAACCATGAACCGCCAAAGCCGTAACACCAAATGATGAATTTGAAGAAGCCTTTTCAATTATTAACTTGCTTGATTCCACGTAATCAGTGGCTGAATAATTTATCCCAAACAGTGTAAATTTTTTCATAAAAAAGCAACCTCAATTATGATTAAAGTTGTAAAATTCAAACAACTCTAATTAAGTCTTAAATTTAACAATAATAACATTTGCATTTTTAGAATTCATGAGTGTTTTTAAGATAAACCTGATTGCATTTTTCCAAGCCATTTCTTGCTTTCTAAGCAGTTTTCATTATTTATTTTTGCTCACCAAACATCAATAAAGTGAAAATAAATAAGAGCTCTGTCATTTTATTGTTAATCACGCTTTACGGGATAAATTATTTCATCTTTGAAAGAATACTATTTTTCAACGAACTTATTAGTTTATTAGGTTTACTTTATTTTGTTAAGCACTCATTCACGAAGAATTATAAATTCAATTTACCAAGAAATGCTATTTATAGGTATGTATTATGGCTTATCCTACTTTGTTCTGGTTATGCAGCCGTTAGTCTAGTATTTAAAACAAACTGGTACTTTTATTTCCGAAATATGAGTATTATCTATTCTATTTTTGGATTTTTCTTAGGGTACTATCTATACATTGATCAATTCTATTTCTTCGCCAGAATAAGGAAAGCCATATACGGGTATGCTTTATTTGCTTTCATTTTAAGAGGCCCAATGTTAATTGATAGAAACGCGTACACTTTCTGGTTTTCGTTTCTTCACAAGAATTGGAAAGGTGTGCCTGTTATTGCATTCATTTTAATTCATTTCTTATATATAGGCGCCTATACTTCTCTTTCCGTTGTAATAATTCTAGTAGTAATAGTAACATTGAAATTTTTTATTAAAAGTTACGCTTACTTTAAGCTATTGCTATTAGCTATAGCTATTTCTTTCTGCATATTGTTCTACTTGGCAACACCCTACCTTAAGCTATATCAAGATAATTATTCATTGTTTGGTAATGTAGAGTACGTCTATTCCCAACATCCTTTATTTAGGATTGATAATAATACAAGTTGGCGTCTAATTTTTTGGTATCGTACTGTTATTGAAACATTTCCTCAAAATTTAATAGGAATTGGAATTGGCACGCCTCTTCTTCCCTATACTCCTAACATATCCACCTCTGATCTTATATATGACGATGAGCATGTGGCACATGTTATCGGAACTCATAATACATTTATTACGGTTTTTGTCAGATTTGGAATTATTTCAATTTTATTATTTGGCATGATTTACAGAAGTGTATTTCGGGAGTATTTTTTGTTTAACAGATATTATTTGAACAACCGGAATGACATCAACATTTTTCTAGGATTCATAGCATTATCAACCGTAGGTTTATTCAATTTATTAATTGAAACTTCAACCTTATCTGCACTATATTGGATTTCTCTAGGGTTTGTATCAAGGGCTATAACTAATCGTAAAAACCAAAATTATGATATGCAAAATATGTGAGGGTGAAATGAATGTTGTATTCACCGCTTTAGTGCTGCGAAAGTATAACATAAATTATCACATTTGTTCGCAATGTGGGTTAATGCAAACTGATAAACCATTTTGGCTTATGGAGGCATACCAAAATCCTATCAATATTTCTGATACTGGAATAATAGTCAGGAACTATCGACAATCAAGGATCACAACTAGTCTAATCTTTTTGTTTTTTAACCGTCACGAAAAATTTATTGACTATGCCGGGGGGTATGGACTATTCACCAGAATGATGAGGGACATAGGATTAGATTTTTACTGGAGTGATCCGTATACAGCGAACTTATTAGCCAAAAAATTTGAAATAGAACCTAATAGAAGATATCATTTAGCAACAAGCTTTGAAAGCTTTGAACATTTTGAGGACCCAACTGAAGGCCTGGGTAAAATTCTTGAGATAGCTGATAATATTATTCTATCCACTGAATTATTACCGTCTCCTACACCAAATATATCCGATTGGTGGTATTATGGCCCGGAACATGGACAGCACATTTCAATATATACTCAAGAATCTTTTAAAAAATTGGCTCACAAATTTCAACTTCATTATTATAATCTTGATAATTTTCATCTTCTTACAAAGAAGAAAATCACTATTTTCGGCAGGCTTCTATTTCAATTTAAATATGCTAAGCACATTTTGTATATACTCTCATTTTTCATTGTTTGGATTATTAAATCAAAGACGTTGGAAGACATGACTGTTTCTAAATCTTCTCTGCAACAATCATAATCTCGCTTCCTTCATTTTTTGATTTTCGAATAAACGAATAGGTGTAAGAAATTGGTGTAAAAATAAGTCTAACCAACTGGTTCAACCTGAAAAAAAGTTGCCCTTTCAAACTCGTTCCAAATTGTCTTACTGTGTTTCTAGATTTCCTCTTATAGAAAAGTCTTGTAACAATCAAATCATAAAGGTTTTGATCCCAAGTATCCATTGTGGTAACTGATACTACCTTAAGGCCATGATTCTTCATAAGAAGGCTCAAATTATGGATTGTAAAATGGTTTATATGAACATATGGCTGCTGTGTCCATCCCCATTTCTGTCCATACAATCTAAAACCTAAACTATCGATATTCGGTAAGGCAATAATTAGCTTACCCTTATCAACCAATCTACTTTTCAAGTCATTAATTATATAATTTAACTCTCGCATGTGCTCAAGAACATGCCAAGCTGTTATTATATCAAAGTTTTTCTCGTTATACTCTGAAATCTGGTTCTTGTTTACTATCCTATATCCCTTGTTATTGATAATTTTATCAACTCCAATATCAAATCCATGACTATTTAATCCTTTTTTGCCAGCTTCTTCAACGAAGAATCCATGCCCACAACCAAAGTCTAATATTTTTGTTTTTGTTGACAAATGACTTCTTATTTTAAAAAGACGATGTTTGGCTTGTATTTTTTTAAAGAAGGAGTTGTCCTTAAACCATTCATATGCATATATATTCCTATAGAAATCATTAAGTTCATTTTCATCAGGTAGGGGATTACAGTGCAAAAATTTACAATTGTTACATTGAACGTATGCGTATCTCTTACCATTTAGATTCCACTCATTCGCCTCTACCGTATTTGAAAACATTTCATTAAAATCGTGTGAATTACAGATTGGGCAAATAGGCGAGTGCATTAAAGTATTGTTGCTCATATATCCAATTTGGTAAAATATATTCTTAACTCACAAACAATTTTTCTACTACATCTTTCACTTCAATTTCATTCATGCAATTTTTTCTTGGAAATTTACAATTTATCTGAAGACATGGGCTACATGGGAAATTTTCTGTTCTTTGGATAAATTTTCCTTTTGAATTTAAGGGGCGCCACATTGTTGAATCTCCCGGTCCAAATAAACCAAGAACCGATTTATTCAAACACACTGCCAAATTCATCGGTCCACTATCTAGTCCTATAAAAAGCGAACATTGATTAATATAACTAATTAACTCTTGTAGTGAAGTAACTTTAAAATGAATTTTTTCAGAAGCTTCAATACCAGATTTTATACGCTGAAGGACATCCTTCTCTCCATTACCCGCCATTACTAATATATCAGCTTCTTTTTGTTGCTTTATAAAATTGATTAATTCAATCCACTTTGTTTCGTCCCATCTTCTGTAAATCCAACCACCACCTATATGAATCACAATTGTATTCATCTCCTTTAGACTCAACAACCGCTCATTTGCGGGTAGAAAGCTTGGGAAGTTCACCGGCATAAATGCTGTGTTCTCAATCTCCAAACATGTGAGTAATTCAACATTCCATTCATATCGATGAAGGTATTTACTCCTAATAAGGTAATGTGTCAGCAAATGTCCTGATAAATTTATGTTAGAATGAAGGTAGTTCAAATAACCAACCCTTAACCGACAACCTGCTAGAACTAATAAAATCTGAGACCGAACATCACCACGTGTGTCAATACCCAAATCAAAACCTATTTTTCTTATACTGATTACGTAATGAATGCAACCGAAAAGTCGACTCGGTGTTATTTTCTTTTCACCATGATCACTCCATGGGAAATCTGCAAAATAGACTTTATGGATTCGACTATCATACTCTAAAACAGCGCCACTTCCAGGCTTTGTCAATACGCTTATTTTTGCGGCTGGATACTTCTTCATTAATGGTTCTATTAAAGGAGTTAATGATAACACATCTCCCATCTGAAACGGTTCCACCAACAATATACTTCTTATAGTTAATGATTTTTTTCTTTGAACCAGTATTAATGGAAGAAGTAATACAAAAGAAAATTTTTCCAATAACTTGCTATAAGCAACTTTCATTCTGGAATAATTTCTCGCCATGTTAAAATAATTAACTATTAGTAGTTTGTCGCAAACTTGTACATATTGATGACCCAAACAAAAACAATGAAACAATAAATGCCAATATTAAAATGCCCTTATTAGTTTCAAACATTGATTCTGTTAAAAGCATGAACATCACGCAGCCAAGCATGCATCTCGCTAGCCAAGATTTACACTTATTAAGGAGCCACAATAAACAACCAAACCAAATGATAAATCCCACAATTCCAAAATTTACTAACACTTGTATATATTGGCTATGTGCATTGTAGAGATTATACCGTGAGGCGAAATAAAACATTCTCGTTTCATATGCCGATTGCAGGACATCCTGAGCATCACCAATACCAACCCCGATAAATAGGTTCTCTCGAATCACATCCAAGCTACATGTCCATATTGCCTTTCTTATTGCAATCCCATTCCAATTCCTTCCAAGTGACAAATCTTGATCCAATGGAATCGTGTTATCAGATCCATCAATTACTTCATACAGTTTTGTCTGAAGGGTTGGAACTAGTAGAAAAGAAATAAAAAAAAGTAAAAAGCAACTGATCAGCATACCAATAATAATTCGCCTTCTAAACTTTATTCTTAACAAATAAATACAAAAAAGTATTAGCCAAGCTAAAATAATTTGTTTTACACTCAGCAGTAAAATGAATATCGAGAAAAAAAGAATAAGTGTTAGTTGGACCCATCGTCTACTGTATAGTGGGTGTATTTGAAAATTTCCTAAGGCTGTTTCTACTAAAACAAGTAAACTTATAAGGCATAAGAGCGCCAAAATATATGGATATATATTTATGAACTTAACAAGTCCATGACCGAAAAATCGTTCATAACTTCGTTGACTAATTAGGTGCAGGATGGCATCAGAAAAACAAATAATACATGTTACTATAATTGTAATGATAAATACGTTTACGATTATTCTAAATTCTTTACGCCAATCAAAAGTAATTGACCCAAAAACAAGAGGCAGCACTAACAATAAAGATTTTTGTTGGAGTCTAAACCAACCTTCACCTATATTCTGTGTGTATGAAAAGCTCACTAATCCGATCCAAAATAAAGCCGATAAAGCAAGCACTATTTGAATATTATTTTTGGTAAACTTTTTTTCAAAAAAGAATAACCAGCATGCAAATAACGAGATGCAGAATAAAGAATTATAACTTGGCTTTAGCGGTATGGTAAGGGCAACTCCACTTGTCAGAAAGAGAAATATCTTTCTTTCTAAACGAAATGGAATAGGTATTAATCGCAAATCATTTCTCAAAATCTTTAGTCTTTATTTTAGCTAATTTGAAATCCCTATTAATGAATGAAAGAAGGAACAATCCTAACAAAGCCATACTTACAAAGTAGGACACTACATTCTGACTAAATACTAGCCGTGATATGCATGGAAAAACTAATCCCAATAACCCAATTAGTATAAATGAAATTCGATTTAAGATAGCTGAACGACTAAAAAATAAAAAAGCTGACAGTATTGTAAAAAATAGTTCACCTAAAAGTAAACTCAAAATAGCGACCTCTACTTTTAAAGAAAATTGTACTATTACCAATAAACACACGATCGAAACTAATACTGCTGCGATCGACACTTTCATGAACTTTAAGTCATGTCTCTCTAAAATTACCCGCGTAGTTGCACTGCCAAAAACGCCAAAAATCAGTGCTGAGATGGATAGATAGACAAAAAAGAATTGATTATGAATAAATTGAGATCCGAAAAACATTGAAATAAAAGTGACCGGAAAAATAATGACTGACCCCAAAAATAAAAACCCTAGCGCCATTGAAATCTTATCAATACTTAAACAAACTTCCTCCACTGTCATTTGACCTATGAAAGCCTGATGAATTACACGAATTGCACCTTTATAAATTAGATAGAATTTCATTGCAACAAATAATATCACCATATCTTTTACATCAAAAAAGAATTTAGCAAACAAAATAAATCCTAAACCAAAAAAGTAAAAACTCAAAGATATTATTCCTAATGGAATTGTTTTAATATAGAGAAGCAGGGACCCTAGTGAAGGCCTGAATAATAGACTCACCTCCAAAAGTGACGCTATTAATAAATTAGTTATTAAGTAAATTACAATGGTTGCTACTACATAAATTTCAAGCAAAAAATGGGGCCAATAATGTAGAGAAACTGCTCCAAGCATGAGTGGGAATACAACTCGTATGAAGGCAATTAATGTTCCAGCAAAGGAAAGTCCTCTAGCGTATAACGCATAATCCGCATTCATTGCAAATAAGGGTGCTATCAAAAAGCACATATAGAATTTATTTGAAAAAGATAAAACAACTAATGAACTTAAGATGATCGATAGCGTTAAACGGGAGGTCTGAGCTTGGTCAAATTTCTCTTTCCACTTATCGTTTAACGAGATATTTCGAATTGCCTCAGATTGCATACCAAACCCAACTAATCCTATTATCAATTGAATAAGAGATTCAAACTCTGCCATACCAGCTACTTGTTTCGAATCAGCCGCAAGAGCAAGGAAGCGAAGTGATAAAATTGAAATAATGTGACCAGCACCTGTGATTATAAAAAGCAAAGCAATACGCTGAATCACTTAATAGTTTTTTGATCTACTACTCAAAAAATCAAATTTATCCCAAAAAGATTTGGCATTTTTCCATTAACTAAAAGTATAAAACTACTAATTTATATTCTATTCGCTCAAATTCAGATTAGTAATTAGAACTTGTATTTCTTCTAAGCTTGAGGGGTCCCTAGTAATAAAGTCAGACTGTTTGATATTTCGTCAAATACCATGCAATCGTTTTCCGTATCCCACTCTCAAAATTCTCCTCTGCCTTCCAACCTAATTCATTTTCAATTTTAGTTGCATCAATGGCATAGCGCTTATCATGTCCGGCTCTGTCCTTCACATACGTAATCAAACTTTTATATGACTTACCATTAGCCGCAGGTTTTTCTGTATCTAAAATTTCGCAAATAGTTTGTACAATCTGGTTATTGGTCCGTTCATTCCGGCCACCAATGTTGTAGGTTTCGCCAGCGACACCTTTTTTAAACACAAGCTCAATGCCTTTTACATGATCCAACACATAAAGCCAATCGCGCACATTCATACCATCTCCGTAAATAGGAATAGGTTGGTTAGACAGTGCTTTGCGTATAATGGTTGGAATCAACTTTTCGTTATGTTGTTTGGGTCCATAATTATTGGAGCAATTGGTAGTAACCACGTTTAAACCGTAGGTATGAAAATAACTTCGTACCAGTAAATCGCTGCTTGCCTTTGAAGCCGAGTATGGACTGTTTGGTGCATAGTGTGTTTTTTCGGTGAATAAACCTTCAGCGCCTAAGGTACCGTAAACCTCATCGGTACTTACATGCAAAAACCGATTATCTTTTTTACCGTCTTTAGTTTCGAAGGGAGCATTTAACCAATGCTTGCGCGCAACATCCAATAATGTAAACGTACCATTAATGTTGGTTCGGATAAAAGCTTCCGGGCCGGAAATGGAATTATCCACGTGCGATTCGGCCGCAAAATGTATTACACCTGAGATGTTGTGTTGCGTAAATAAAGCATCTACAAAATTACGGTCGCATATATCGCCCTTCACAAATGTATAACGATTGTTTGCCGCTACTTCCTTTAAGTTGTCGGGGGTGCCGGCATAGGTTAACAAATCAATATTAACCACCCTTATTTCAGGGTTATTTGTCAGGTAATGAATTATAAAATTTGAGCCAATAAAACCTGCTCCACCTGTTATCAATACTGTTTTCATTTCTTAAAATTCAAATTTTGCCTCGCGCAGAGGCGGATTTTTTTTGTCTTTGTCTGATAATATTAGTTCATCAGTTGCAAAAGGAAGTGGTATGTTTAGAGCCGGGTCTGTAAACAAAATTCCCCCCTCAGCCTGTGGATTGTAATAGCTATCGCATTTATAAAAAATTTCAGCTTGCTGCCCCAACACAATAAATCCATGCGCAAAACCTTTGGGAACAAGTATTTGTTTTTTGTTCTCAGCCGATAGTTCTATCGAAAATTGTTTTCCAAAAGTGGATTTGTCTTTTCTAAGATCTACTACAACATCTAAAATACGACCTGATAAAACCCGTACTAATTTTGTTTGCGCATAAGGTGCGTTTTGAAAATGTAAGCCGCGCGCAACCCGTTGGCAGGATTGTGATTGATTGTCCTGAACAAAATTAATGTCGTACCCGGCTTCTGATAAGGTTTTTCTGCTAAACGACTCCATAAAGTAGCCACGATGATCACCCAAAATTTTTGGCTCGAGCAACACTAAATCGTCAAATTCAGTTTTTATAATATTCACTTACCGGATAAATTTTTCATTGATAACTTTAATCAAATACTGCCCGTACTGATTTTTCAACAATGGTTTAGCTAAATGCGCTACTTGTTCTTTGGTAATGTACCCTTTTCGAAAGGCAATCTCTTCCAGGCAGGCAACTTTTAAACCCTGGCGTTCTTCTATCGATTCAATAAAATTAGAGGCTTGTAACATAGACTGGTGTGTGCCGGTATCCAACCAGGCCATGCCTCGGCCTAAGAGTTTTACCGTAAGGGATTTTTCTTCCAGATAAATTTTATTCAAATCGGTTATTTCTAACTCCCCGCGCGAAGATGGCTTTACTTGCTTTGCTTTTTCAACTACCGTATTATCATAAAAATAAAGCCCGGTTACAGCATAGTTCGATTTTGGTTCTTTTGGTTTTTCTTCAATAGAAAGCACATTACCCTGGTCATCAAACTCTGCTACTCCGTAACGTTCAGGATCGTTTACGTAGTAACCAAAAACCGTGGCTCCCTTTTGTAGTTGATTTGCCTCAACTAAAAGCTTAGAGAAGTTATATCCGTAAAAAATATTATCGCCCAGCACCAGGCACGCAGAATCTCCATTTAAAAATGTTTCCCCTATTAAAAATGCCTGGGCCAGGCCATCGGGTGAAGGTTGCTCGCGGTATTCGAACTTCACACCCAGGTGTGAGCCATCGCCTAACAAGCTTTTGAAAAGCGGTAAATCATGCGGAGTTGAAATAATTAATATCTCGCGTATGTTAGCCAACAACAATACCGATAATGGATAATAAATCATCGGCTTGTCGTAAATGGGCAAGAGTTGCTTGGAAACGGCTTTGGTTAGTGGGTATAACCGGGTGCCTGAACCGCCCGCCAATACTATTCCTTTCATTTTACATTTTTTTGCAAGATAGAGAGGCTATTCTGCGAAAGAAAGGCAATCAGACTAACCCACGGATTTTTTTCTCCCACTGCCAGGCATGTTGCAGCGATTGGCCTAGGTCATATTGTGACCTCCAACCCAACTCTTTTTCAATTTTTTTAGGGTTTGCATAAACCTTTTCTACATCGCCAGGTCTGCGCGCACCTATTTTATAATTTAATTGAACACCCGTAACCTCAATAAACTTTTTAACCAATTCTAAAACGGATATGCCAATTCCGGTACCCAGGTTATAGGCCTCGAAAATAGTAGCTGATGCCCGGGTTTCTAAAAACTTAATAGCATTTACATGGGCCGAAGCCACATCGCATACATGAATAAAATCGCGAAGGCAAGAACCATCAGGGGTGTTATAATCGTTTCCAAAAACGGTAAGCTGAGCACGTACACCTGCGGCCGTCTGTGTTACATACGGAACCAGGTTGTTGGGAACGCCAATAGGTAACTCGCCAATTAAGCCTGTGGGGTGTGCTCCTATCGGGTTGAAGTAACGCAACGAAACCACACGTATTCCTTCCGTGGTCATATCTTCCAAGATACGCTCGCAAAGTTGTTTACTGGCCCCGTAGGGCGATTCTGCTCTTTTGAATGGAGCCGACTCATCTACCGGAATCTGATCGGGCTGCCCATACACAGTACACGATGATGAGAATATCAAGTCATGTACCCGATGTTGTTTCATTACTTCAAGTAATGTTAATAATGAACCGACATTATTGTGATAATACAGCAGGGGTTTTTCAACCGATTCGTTTACAGATTTATAAGCCGCAAAGTGAATTACGGAATCAAACTTATTGGTTGAAAAAAGTTGATCCATCGCCTTTTTGTCAAGGCAATCGATTTTATGAAAATCAAAATCTTTACCGGTAATGGATTTAACACCTTCTACAATTTTTATTTCACTGCGCTCAAGGGTATCGATAGCTGTTACCTGGTACCCAGCGTTTAGCAACTCCACTACGGTGTGTGCACCAATATAGCCAGCACCACCCGTTACCAATACATGCTTTTTGTTTTTCACGTTTCAGATTTTTTTATAATCGCGCTGTAACTAAGTCTTTTTCCAAAAAACCTTTTACATCATACACAATAGTTTTTGGTGATCGTATTGCAGCCCAATTCAGGGTTTTAAATTCTGTGTGGCTAACGGCCAATACGATTGCCGCATAGGGTTTATTTAATTCGGAAATTAGTTCGAGATTGTATTCGTGTTTTACTTCATTTGAATCGGCATGCGGATCGTAAACTTCAACATCGGCACCAAAACTTTGCAGTTCACGAATAACATCAATAGCCCTGCTATTTCGAATGTCCGGACAATTTTCTTTAAACGTTATACCCAGCACCAACACCTTGGCCTTGTTTACCGGCAAATCGTTTTGGGTCATTAGTTTTATAACCCGGTTGGCAATATGAATGCCCATGTTATCATTTATTCTGCGGCCCGCTAAAATTACCTGCGGATGGTAACCCAAGCTATCAGCCTTGTAGGTAAGGTAATAAGGATCAACACCAATACAATGCCCACCCACCAGTCCGGGTTTATAGGGTAAAAAATTCCATTTCGTTCCAGCAGCCTCCAACACTTCATGGGTATCAATTCCCATCTTTTCAAAAATCAGCGACAATTCATTTACAAAAGCAATGTTTATGTCGCGCTGAGAATTTTCGATAACCTTGGCTGCTTCGGCCACTTTTAAAGAAGAAGCTTTATGTGTACCGGCTACAATAATTTTTTTGTAGAGTTGATCCACCCGATCAGCAATTGCAGGCGTACTACCACTGGTTACTTTCTTAATGTTTGGCAAGCGGTGTTGCTTGTCTCCTGGGTTAATTCTTTCAGGCGAATAGCCACAGAAAAAATCAACATTAAATTTTAATCCACTAAATTTTTCCAGTACAGGCACACAGTCTTCTTCGGTACAACCGGGATAAACCGTTGATTCATAGATAACGATATCACCCTTCTTTAAAACTTTGCCTACCGTTTCGCTTGCTTTTTTTAATGGCGTTAAATCTGGCGTTTTAAATTCATCAACTGGAGTTGGAACGGTTACAATAAAATAGTTTACCGATTTTATATCTTCAGGATTATTGGAATAGGATAGCTTTGTTGCAGCCCTCAATTCTTGTTGGTTAACCTCCAACGTGCGGTCAAATCCCGACTTCAGTTCTGAAATACGATCGATATTTATATCAAAGCCAACCACTTCCATTATTTTTCCGAATTCCACAGCAAGTGGAAGTCCTACATAACCCAACCCTATTACTCCAATTTTTTCCATTCTATTTAATCTTATAATAGTTCTTATACCAATTCACAAAATTACCAATGCCTGTTTCTATTGTTGTTGCCGGCTTAAATCCAACATCTTGCATTAAATCATCTACATTAGCAAATGTTGCCGGCACATCGCCATCTTGCAGGGGTAAGAAATTTTTTATTGCCTTTCTGCCTAATTTTTCTTCAAGCACTTCAATAAAGCGAAGTAATTCTACCGGGTTGTTATTGCCGATATTATAGATTTTATAGGGAGCAAAGCTGGTTGCAGGGTCAGGGTGTTCGCCATTCCAGTTGGGATTTTTTTTAGCAACATGTGGTATTAAGCGAACAATGCCCTCCACAATGTCATCTACATACGTAAAATCGCGCAGCATTTTACCGTTATTAAAAACATCTATCGCACGCCCTTCCAGAATAGCCTTCGTAAAAATAAACAATGCCATATCGGGTCGGCCGTAGGGTCCGTAAACGGTAAAGAATCTTAAGCCTGTAGTAGGGATATTGTAAAGATTAGAGTAAGCATGCGCCATCAATTCATTTGCCTTCTTGCTTACGGCATAAAGTGCCAGCGGATGATCTACATTGTCGTGTACCGAAAAAGGCATTTTCCTGTTTGCGCCATATACAGAACTGGAAGAAGCATAAACGAGATGCTTAACCGGATTATTGCGGCATGCTTCCAAAATGTTCAGGAATCCTGTCAGGTTGCTATCCAGGTATGCATATGGATTTTGAATGGAGTAACGAACTCCGGCTTGTGCCGCAAGATTTACAACATAATCAAATTTACCGCTGTTAAATAGAGAATCGATTGCCGGTTTATCTTCAAGGTTTATTTTGTGGAAGCTAAAACCTGCCAGTTGTTTTAAAATTACCAAACGCGCTTCTTTTAGCGTAACCTCATAATAATCATTGAGGTTATCCAGCCCAACAACCTCAAATCCCAATTCCAGCAGTCGTTTACTTAAATGAAAGCCGATAAAACCTGCTGCACCGGTAACTAAGATACGTTGAGGACTCACAATCCAGAAATTTGGTGGCAAAAGTACATCAAATCTAGTTAGATTTGCACGCGTTAATTTTAAAACATGAATCAAGAAAAGAAGGTTGCTGTTTCTTCTGATGAAATTGATATTAGAGTGCTGATCATTAGTATTCTAAAATTCTTACATAAAAACTTTGTGGTACTTTCGGTATTCGCAGTGCTTGGCGTTGGCACTGCCATTGCCATATACGCTTTATCCAAGAAGGTTTATGAAAGTAAAATGATTTTGCAGTCGGATATCTTAACGGAATCCTATGCAGAACGCATTACCGAAAGTTTAGACCGGTTAATAAAGGAAGACAACATGCAAGTCTTGTCAGTCCGGCTAAATATAACCGAAGAAGAAGCTGCTAACATAAACAAGATAGAAATTGAAAGTGTAAAGCAAACCACAGCCTCAAAAGAAAAAGAAGAATCAATCTTTATTATTACCTGCGAAATAAAAGACAAATCTATCCTGCCAAAACTACAAGATGGCATTATAAGCCTGCTTCGAAATAATGAGTTCGTAAAAATCAGGGTGAAACAACGCGAAACCTATTACACGAATCTGATAGCTAAAATACAGGAAGAAATTAACTCGCTGGACAGCCTGAAGAAGCGACTTTTTCAAGGAAAACCAGTTTATGGTAAAAGTGCTGAAATGATGCTGGTAGAACCAACCAGTATCTACTCAAAAATTATTGATTTAAATAAAGAACAGATCAACTATAAAAATGCATTGGAATTGGTAAACAGCATACAATTGGTAGAAGGCTTTATTGCCTTTCAAAAACCTGCTAAGCCCAAGCTTTCAATTGCGCTGATAGGTGGTTTTGTGGGTGGAATGTTGCTTGCCTTTTGTTTTTTAGCTGCCCGGTGGGCACGGCAAACAATTAAAGAATCGTGATCAGTACGCTCATTTTAAAAGAGTTTACACTTGAGTTGAGAAAAAAAAACGTCATCTCAGGTCTTGCCTTATACCTCTTTAGCACCGTTTTTATCTGCTACCTGTCGTTCAGCCTGAAGCAAAACCAGATTACACCCTTAGTTTGGAGCGCGTTGTTTTGGGTAACCATTCTGTTTTCAGTTATTAATACCGTAGCTAAAAGTTTTATTGGCGAGAAAAAGGGGCGCGAGATATATTACTACTCAATCGCATCTCCGGCAGCTATACTCATTTCTAAAATGCTTTACAACTTTTTGTTGATTACAATTTTAGCATTTACCGGCTGGCTCCTTTTCAGCATCTTTTTAAACAATCCCCTTGCCGACCTGGCGCTTTTTGCTGTTACGCTGCTGCTGGCTGCACTTGGTTTCTCAACCTCGTTAACCTTGCTATCGGCCCTGGCCGCAAAGGCCAATCATAGTAATATTCTGATGGCCGTGCTCAGTTTTCCGGTTGTAATTTCCGTGCTGCTTATTGCCATAAAAATTACCAAAAATTGTATCGATGGCTTGGATCGTTCGGTTAGCTATCCGGATTTATTAACACTACTGGCAATTAATTGCATAGTGGCGGCAGCGTCTTATTTGCTCTTCCCGTATATTTGGCGCAGCTAAATGAAAACGTGGGCTAAAATTCTTTGTATTGCTTTACTGGTTTACACCATTGTGGGTGGATTTCTTTTAGAAGTGCCCCGTCTCAATATTGTTAACGAAAGTATCCGCGCACTTTACTTTCATGTACCCATGTGGTTTGGTATGATTGCCTTATTCACAGTGTCGCTCTTTTATTCCATACTTTACCTGAACAAACCAACCTTCAAACGCGACACGTATTCCGTTGAATTTATACATGCCGGTATCGTTTTAAACTTATTAGGATTAACAACCGGTATGATCTGGGCCAACTATACCTGGGGCTCACCCTGGCATGGCGATCCCAAACAAAACGGTGCCGCCATTGCACTCTTAATTTACCTGGCTTATTTCGTATTAAGAGGCTCTATCGAAAATGAAGATCAGAAAGCAAGGTTAAGTGCGGTCTATAATATATTCGCGTATGCTGCGATGATTCCCCTACTATTTATCATTCCCCGCATGACCAGTTCCATGCATCCGGGTAATGGCGGCAACCCGGGCTTTAATACGTACGATCTGGATAGCAGAATGCGACTTGTCTTTTATCCGGCTGTTATCGGTTGGACTTTGCTAGGCGTTTGGATTGCCACCTTGCGTGTTCGCGTGCGGTTCATTTCTGAAAAACTTTTAAATCTTGAACATGAATAAGTTTGTTAAGCTTGTTGTTGGTTTGGTAATGCTGCCGGCCATGCTTATAGCGCAGCCAATAGAAATGGCTGACACCATGCGCTCGGAAGGAAAGATTTATGTGGTAGTGGCGATCTTGTTGTTGATTTTTGCGGGACTCATAACCTACCTCATTCTGTTGGATCGAAAAATCACCAAAATCGAAAAAAAACTACCGCCCGATTCTAATTCCTGAAGCGCTTTTTTATTGATCATTGCTTCGAATCAAGGGCGTTACGCCCCTCTTCGTACCCTTCATAACTATCCTAAAATCACAACTTTTTAACACTTCAAGTTGTTTTACACTGTACCTTTGCGCCCAAAGCAAAATCAGCTGAAGCTATGAAGAAGTCGCACATTTTTGCCCTCGTTATAATTGCCGCTGCTATCGGCATTATTATCGCCAACACGGGTGATGCCAGTACTTATGTTTCGTTCGAGCAGGCCTACCAGATGGCCTCCACCGGAAACAATACCCAGATTCACGTAGTGGGCGATCTTAAAAAAGACGCCAACGGCAATATTGTAGGCATTGAAAAAAGTGCCGACATGCTTTCATTCTCTTTCGTTCTGATAGATGAAAACCAGAAAGAACAAAAGGTTTATTACAACGAGCCTATGCCACCCGATTTTACCCGCTCCGAAAAAGTGGTGGTAATTGGTGGCTACCAGAATAATTCTTTTGTAGCCAGCAAAATCCTGCTCAAGTGTCCATCCAAATACCAGGAAGAAAAAATTAACACCAGTAGTTTATAATCGCATTTTAAAATACCGGTAATGCACTATTTCATAGGTGATCTTGGTCACTTCTTCATCATCCTGTCGTTTGTAACTTCGCTGGTAAGTGCATTTGCCTATTGGAAAACAATTAATACCGATGAACTTACGCGCGAAGCCTGGCGCAAAAATGCGCGTTTCGCTTTTTACACACACACCTTTGCGGTGCTGGGCGTAGTGGTTAGCCTGTTTGTAATAATCTACCAGCATTATTTCGAATATCATTATGCCTACAGCCACTCTTCGCGCCACTTGCCGGGTCAATACATGGTATCCTGTTTTTGGGAGGGGCAAGAAGGTAGTTTCCTGCTTTGGATTTTCTGGCAGGCCATTATTGGCATCTTCTTTATTCACACACAAAAAAAATGGGAAGCACCAGTGATGGTGGTTTTTAGTTTAGTGCAGGCTTTTCTTGCTTCCATGATTTTGGGTGTGGTTATTCCGCTAATCGATCTTAAACTTGGTAGCTCGCCCTTCATTTTATTGCGCGATGCGATTGACGATCCCATCTTCAGCATTCAACCCGATTTTATTCCGAAAGATGGCAGTGGACTAAATCCATTGCTTCAGAATTATTGGATGGTGATTCATCCGCCCACCTTATTTCTTGGCTTTGCATTAACATTAGTACCCTTTGCATTTTGTGTAGCCGGTCTTTGGCAAAAAGATTATTCCAATTGGATTAAACCTGCACTGCCGTGGACGCTCATTGGTGCTGGCATTTTAGGCCTCGGTATTTTAATGGGCGGTTACTGGGCTTATGAAACCTTAAACTTTGGTGGCTATTGGAATTGGGATCCGGTTGAAAACGCAGTGTATGTACCGTGGTTGGTAATGATTGCATCCATCCACACCATGATCATTTATAAAAACAACCAGACAGCGCTTAAAACTTCTATCATCCTTAGCATTGCTACTTTTGTACTGATTCTGTACTCAACATTTTTAACCCGAAGCGGGATTTTGGGCGATGCCTCCGTACACTCATTTACTGATTTGGGGTTATCCGGTCAGTTGCTGATTTATCTTTTATTTTTTACCGGTGCCGCTATTGCATTATCCATCTGGCGTTGGAAACAGATTCCATCGTCTGAAAAAGAAACTTCAGTTTACTCGCGCGAGTTCTGGATCTTTATAGGTGCAACACTTTTGTGTTTGTCCGGATTTCAGGTGATCATTCCCACTTCCTACCCGGTTATTAATGAAATGGGGAGTTGGTTTGGTCTTGATTTACGCCTGGCGACACCGGGCAATCAGATTGAATATTACTCACGCTTTCAGGTTTGGTTTGGAGTGTTGATTGCATTGGCTTCGGGAACCGCCCAGTTTTTCTGGTGGCGTAAAATCGGCAAGAATAATCTTGTTAAAGAATTGCTGTACCCGGCTTTGATTTCGTTGGTTGTGTTTGCGATTGTTATCTCCTTGGGGAAAATTTATAAACCAGCTTATCTCGCTTTAACTTTAGCAGGAGTTTACCTCATTATATCCAACCTGAAAGTTTTGTTTTCCGTAACCAAAGTCAACAAGGCCCTTTCGGGTGGTGCTATTGCACACCTGGGTGTAGGGCTGATGTTGATCGGCATCATGTTCTCAGCCGGATATTCAAGTGTAGTATCGCTTAACAATACCGGCATGCTCATCTCGAAGGATTTGCCAACTGAATTTAACCGCGATAACCTGTTGCTATTTGTACACGAACCTCGCGTAATGGCTGGTTATGAAATTGAATACCTGGGTGAGCGGGTAAAGCCAAATGGCATAAAAGGTTATGTAAGCAAAAATCACATCGACCTGACAGCCGATCCGTACAAGGTGGTTGCTACGCGCGATATCCTGTTTGAAGGCAAAAAAATTCTGAATGCCCGCGATACATTCGAAATTAATCCTGAGAATACATTTTACGAAGTTGAACTTCGCAAAAATGGAAAAGTAGCCGCGGTATTATTTCCGCGTGTGCAAATCAATCCGGCTATGGGTGGCTTTGTGGCTTCGCCCGATATTGAACGCCATGCCGGTCGTGATTTATATACGCATGTTTCGTTACCGATGAATCGGGAAGAAGAACCGGAATGGAGCGAGCTTACTGAAGAACGTATTCAGTTAAACCAACAATTTTTTGTAAACGATTACGTAGCCACACTGGATGAAGTAGTACGCATACACGAAATAGAGGGTTTTAAATTAGATGATGCCGATGTAGCCGTAAAAGCTAAAATAAAAGTGAAAGGAGAGCGTGACGAATACATGGCCGAGCCAATCTTTTTGATTCGTAACAAAAGCCAGGTGGGCCGCATCCCATCCGAAATAAACGACCTGGGCGTGAAGCTGACATTACTCAACATTCACCCCGATACAGGTGAGTTTTCAGTAGGTATTAACACCCGCCAGAAAGATTGGGTGATTATAAAAGCCATTGAAATGCCTTTAATCAATGTGTTGTGGCTTGGCACAGGTGTTCTGATGGTTGGCTTTACAGTTGCAACGGTGCGCAGATTTAAAGATGTTAGTGGAGTGAAGTAAACTCAATCCATGTTCAGAAATAAATCAGCAAACCACTCCGGAGAATCGCAGGCTTCATTCTTCTTTTAGAAAAGAACCACTACATTCAATAGCATTCACGGCTTGCTTCATCGGGATTAAACATTTCCGTTCTTCATTTCCGCCACCGCGTATGCACACGCGCGGGCCGTCATTGCCATATAGGTAAGCGAAGGATTAACACACGAAGATGAAGTCATAAACGAACCATCGGTAATAAACACGTTCTTTACTTCGTACATCTGATTAAACCCATTAAGCACCGATGTTTTAGGATTACGCCCCATGCGGGCACTGCCCATTTCGTGGTTGGCATTTCCTGGAAAAGAAGTATTCACATACGAACGAACATTTTTATATCCGGCTGCTTCCAGCATTTCAGCCATAGCAGCAGCCATATCTTTCTGCATGGCGCGCTCATTCTCTTTAAATTCTACATCGGTAGTTAAGGAATTACGGCCCCATTTATCTTTTACATTGGTGTTTAATGTTACCCGGTTTTCTTCGTAGGGCAAACACTCGCCAAAACCACCAAAACCAATTCGCCAATTGCCCGGGGTTTGTAAGATTTCTTTCAGTTCGGTTCCTACGGCTGTATCCATCGTTCCGCGCCCCCAACCCGTGCGACTCGCACCTCCTTGATAGCCAAACCCGCGAATGTAATCCGTTCTTTTTTCTGTTAGGTTTCTGAACCGCGGAACATACACACCATTAGGCCTGCGCCCATAATAATAGTGATCTTCAAAACCTTCTACTTCGGCTTCGGCACCGGCACCTTTGTGATGATCCATAATATTGCGCCCCACCTGATCGCTACCGTTTCCCAATCCGTTCGGAAAACGGTTTGAAGTTGAGTTAAGTAGAATAAAAGCAGTACCCAGTGTAGCCGCATTTAAAAAAACAATGCGTGCATAATATTCAATTACCTGATTGGTTTCGGTATCAATAATCTCAACACCAATTGCTTTTTGTTTTTGTTCATCGTACAACACACGGTTTGTTAATGAGTGTGGGCGCAGGGTTAAATTACCCGTAGCAAATGCAGCCGGCAATGTACTGGCATTGGTACTGAAGTAAGCTCCGTAAGGGCAACCGCGGTGGCATTGATTGCGATACTGGCACACACCCCTGCCCTTTACGGGAGCAGTAAGATTAGCCACACGACCTACCGTCATCTTACGGCCAAACCGGTTCTCCACTTTGTTTTTAAAATCAATTTCTACACAGTTCAACTCCATCGGTGGTTGAAACCTGCTATCCGGTAAATGTGGAATTCCCTCCGCGCGGCCACTTATACCAATAAACTGTTCTACATAATCATACCAGGGTTCAATGTCTTTATAACGAATGGGCCAATCGGTGGCAATACCATCACGCAAGTTGGCTTCAAAATCAAGATCGCTCAGGCGATAGCATTGCCGGCCCCATAACATGGAGCGGCCGCCTACAATATCGCCTCGTATCCAATCGAACCGCTTGGTTTCGGCATAAGGATTTTCAAGATCATTGATGTAAAAATGTTTGTTATCGCCCGAGTAAGAAAAGTGCCGGGTTTGTATGGGGCATCTGTCGCGATCGGCCTGCGTAAGCCGGCCCCGGTTTTCAAGCTGCCAGGGATCGAGTGAGGTAGTTGGATAGTTAGGATGCTCTACATTTTTACCGCGCTCCAGTAGCAACACTTTCAACCCGCGCTCACAAAGTTCTTTAGCAGCCCAACCACCACTTATACCCGAACCCACCACAATGGCATCGTACGTATTTTCAGCTTTTGCTTTCAGGTTTAGATTCATAGCGCAAAGGATTGAATTTTAAATTTTACAAAAATTTTTCTGTTGCCTCTTACCTCTCGAATAAATGTAGCACTACCGTAATCATTTACTTAAAATACTACTTATTTTTGCCCGATTTATCCAAACCATAACCACCAGAAATGCCAAGAGATCGCAGTATTCGCTCCATCCTCATCATCGGCAGCGGCCCCATCATTATCGGACAAGCATGTGAATTTGATTATGCCGGCTCGCAAGCGGCCCGTTCATTACGGGAAGAAGGTATAGAAGTAATCTTGATCAACTCCAACCCGGCCACCATTATGACCGATAAGGTTACGGCCGATCATGTTTACCTGAAACCCCTTGATAAAAAATCGATCCGCGAAATTCTGGAAAAACATCACGTAGATGCCGTGCTGCCTACTATGGGTGGACAGACTGCACTTAACCTTTGCATTGAGTGCGATAAGGCCGGCATTTGGCAACACTATGGTGTAAAAATTATTGGTGTTGATATTAACGCCATCGAAACAACGGAGGACCGGGAGAAATTCCGGTTAAAAATGTTAGAGTTAGGTGTTGGCGTATGTAAAGGCGCTACCGCCACATCCTTTTTGGAAGGAAAAGAAATTGCACAGGAGATTGGGTTTCCATTGGTAATCAGGCCTTCGTTTACGTTGGGTGGAACCGGTGGTGGATTTGTTAACTCACCCGAAGAATTTGATGCCGCACTTAACCGGGGTTTGCATGCTTCGCCCATACATGAAGTATTGGTGGAGCAAAGCATTATGGGTTGGAAGGAATATGAACTTGAATTACTACGCGATAGCCTCGGCAATGTAATCATCATCTGTTCGATTGAAAACTTCGACCCGATGGGGATTCATACAGGAGACTCTATTACGGTTGCTCCGGCCATGACGTTGCCCGATACCGTGTATCAAAACATGCGCAACCTGGCCATCAAAATGATGAATGGCATTGGTAAGTTTGCGGGTGGTTGCAATGTACAGTTCTCGGTAAATCCCGATACCGATGAAATTATTGGTATCGAAATTAATCCGCGCGTATCGCGCTCATCGGCATTGGCATCAAAGGCAACCGGCTACCCCATCGCAAAAATTGCAGCCAAGCTTGCCATTGGTTACAACCTGGATGAACTGAGAAATGCAATAACAGGAACAACCACAGCCTACTTTGAACCCGCACTGGATTATGTAATTGTAAAAATACCACGCTGGAATTTTGATAAGTTTCACGGTGCCGATCGCAGACTGGGCCTGCAAATGAAATCGGTGGGCGAAGTAATGGGTATTGGAAGAAATTTTCAGGAAGCATTACAAAAAGCTTGTCAGAGCTTAGAGATAAGAAGAAATGGTTTGGGTGCCGATGGTAAAGAACTTACCAAGCAAGATGACCTGCTCTACAGTTTACAAAACCCAAGTTGGAACCGGTTGTTCCATGTGTACGATGCCATGAAACTGGGCATCTCCATGAAAACCATTCATAACCTAACCAAAATTGATAAGTGGTTTCTGGAACAAATCTGGGAATTGATTGAGATAGAGAAAGAAATAGAGAAATATAAACTCGACACCATTCCGGCTGAGCTAATGCGCAAAGCCAAAGAGAAAGGTTATGCTGACAGGCAGATTGCACACCTGGTTGATTGCAAGGAAAGTGAAGTACACCTGAAGCGCAGAGAGATGGGCATTACGCGGGTGTATAAAATGGTTGATACCTGCGCGGCCGAGTTTGATGCTAAAACCGCCTATTATTATTCAAGTTTCGATACTGAAAACGAATCGGTTGTTTCCAACAAAAAGAAAGTGATTGTATTAGGCTCGGGCCCTAATCGTATCGGGCAAGGTATCGAGTTCGATTACTCTTGTGTGCACGGAATATTGGCTGCCAAAGAAGCCGGTTACGAAGCCATCATGATTAATTGCAACCCCGAAACGGTTTCAACTGATTTTGATATTGCCGATAAACTTTATTTCGAACCGGTATTCTGGGAACATCTGTGGGACATCATTCAACATGAAAAACCAGAAGGCGTAATTGTACAACTGGGTGGACAAACCGCGTTAAAACTTGCCGAAAAACTTCACAAGTATGGCATTAAAATCATGGGCACTTCATTTGAAGCGCTTGACCTTGCCGAAGACCGCGGTAGTTTTTCTTCCTTGCTGAAAGATTTGAATATACCCTATCCTGAATTTGGGGTTGCCCGCGATGCTGACGAAGCATTGGAAGTTTCAAAAACCATTGGCTTCCCGCTGCTGGTTAGACCTTCGTACGTGTTAGGTGGCCAAAGTATGAAGATAGTAATTAACGAGAAAGAGTTAGAGAATCACATCATCGACATTTGGAAACATTTGCCGGATAATAAAGTATTGCTCGATCACTTTTTAGATGGTGCCATTGAAGCTGAAGCCGATGCCATTTGCGATGGCGAAGATGTGTACATCATTGGCATAATGCAGCACATTGAACCGGCCGGTATTCACAGTGGCGATTCGTATGCAGTATTACCCCCTTACAACCTGGGCGACTTTGTAATTAAACAAATTGAAAGCTATACCAAACGCATTGCAGTTGCACTTAAAACTGTTGGCCTAATCAACATTCAGTTTGCCATTAAGAACGACAAAGTTTACATTATTGAGGCCAACCCGCGCGCCTCGCGCACGGTACCTTTTATTTGCAAAGCCTATGACGAGCCCTATGTAAACTACGCAACCAAAATAATGTTGGGTGTTAACAAAGTAAAAGATTTTACATTCGCACCCAAAAAACATGGGTATGCCATTAAAGTACCGGTGTTCTCGTTTAACAAATTTCCTGATGTAAATAAAGAATTAGGCCCCGAAATGAAATCCACCGGAGAGGCGATTTATTTTATTGATGATCTGATGGATGATTATTTCCTGAATATTTACAGTGAACGGAATTTGTATTTGAGCAGGTAACCGTTTGGGGCCTTAACGAAGTGGCGCATTTTTTCAGCGTTTTGTTTCGCTGAAGGTGCCCCCGGTAAATGGGAGCTAACTTTACTTTTCACCGTTAGAGCTTAAAGTTGTTTTACTGGTTGTCCACGCCACTAAGGTTAGTGCTAATAATTCTGCAAGGGTGCGCACAATATGAAGGTTCCACCATTCGTCACGAAGCGAAGTCCAGTTATTAGGAATCGAAGTGGTTTTCCAGTTCAGCATTTCTTTCTGAATGGGAAGATTGCCAAATCTTGAAATAAAAATACACGATGCAAAACATACAGATGCAATAAGCAGCGTAATAAAAATGGTTTTGTGTTTTCGTTGAAGAAAAGCCGAAATAAATGTAACAATGGTAGCCGCGATTACAAGCGAAACCATTAAGGTGTTGAGGGATTGTACGAGTTGTTGTTGTTGCTCCAGGTAAGTAGCAGCTGAATAGTTACTTGGATTAAGACCCATCCAAATACCAAAACTGGTGCCGGCAAGAAGTGCGGCTAAAATCAGGTTTACAAAACGTATAAGTGTTACTGCCATAGATTTTGGTTTATACTTCAGTTGCCTCCACTAGTGTCAGCATCCGGGTTTGTGGCCCAAAAATTATTTTGCCGTTGATGTTGCCGAAAATTCTATGTAAGGCTACTTGTGTGGATTTTGCTTCTTCCTGGCTGTCAAAATCAAGCTCTATAATAATAAACAAGTCATCATCGGTAGCTTTGTAAACACGATATCGTTTAACACCTGATTGTTTTCTATTGATGGGATCGCTATCAAATGCCTTTTTCCATCCTTCATAGTTTGCAATCTTATGTTCTATTCTAAGCGTTATCATAGTTCACTTATTTTGATTGATATAGGGTATTCAAATTTCGTAAATGCCTTTAAATCTTTCCAGGCTTAAGCGATCGAAAAACGGTGAGCTGACGTTTAGCCAGGCGAAGAAGCGGATTTTCGGAAATCAAAAATTTAACAAAGCCTAAAGTTAAAATTGAAAACCCGTTTTGGATTTGCCGAAGGGCCAGCTTGTGTACAGCGAAAGGCAAATGCATCCGTTAGCGGCAGGCATATGGGAATTTAAAAATCGCGAAAAATGGTAAAATTGAAACCAAGGAATGGTTGCCAACTCATTTTGGAAAAGAGTTAACTTACACCAAAACCATCAAGGTTTTTTAAAATAAAATTATGGCTACTTCCTTACTGCTTAATCAAACGGTACATGCACGTGTCGTTCAGCGTGGTAACTGGAGCGTACCAGTGGGCCTGACTCTACATACTTCAATCCCCGTTTCAAACCTTCCTCTTTGTACAGGGCAAATGTATCGGGGTGAATAAACTCTGCTACTTCCAAATGCATTTTGGTAGGCTGCAGGTATTGGCCCAGCGTTAATATCATCAGGCCATTAGCAGCCAGGTCATCCATTGCTTTAAAAACTTCTTCTTTGGTTTCGCCTACGCCCAGCATAATGCCCGACTTGGTTCTTTTGCCGGCTTCGCGAATGCGTTTTATTTGTTCGAGGCTGCGTTCGTATTTGGCTTGCGGTCGCACCATGCGGTACAATCGCCCTACTGTTTCCATGTTGTGCGATACTACTTCTTGTCCGCCTTCAATCATTCGGTAGAGGGCATCCCAATTTCCTTTGGTATCGGGTATTAGTGTTTCAATAGTTGTTGCCGGGCTAAGCGCTTTGGTTTGTACTACGGTTTGATACCACACTTCAGCCCCGCGGTCTTTCAACTCATCGCGGTTAACGGAAGTAATCACCGCGTGCTTCACGCCCATTTTTTTTATCGCTTCTGCAACACGTTGAGGCTCTTCAATATCGTATTCAGTTGGTCTGCCGGTGGCCACTGCACAAAACGTACAACTGCGGGTGCACACGTTACCTAAGATCATAAAGGTTGCTGTGCCTGCGCCCCAGCACTCG
Source organism: Cyclobacteriaceae bacterium (assembly GCA_019638355.1). Lineage (GTDB taxonomy): Bacteria > Bacteroidota > Bacteroidia > Cytophagales > Cyclobacteriaceae > ELB16-189. The sequence continues at coordinate 664,297 of JAHBTY010000001.1, read as the reverse complement.
CCCATGTTGGGGCAATTACCGCTTTCGCAAATGGTGTGTAATTTATTTTCATCAACCAGTTTACGCACTTTAGCATACTCGGGCCCCACCGGCAACTTTACACGCAGCCAATCGGGTTTTCGCTTTTTAGCTTCGGGCGATATAACAGGTAGTTCAATCATGAAGAGTAGTGAGTTGGTAGTGCTTAGTCTTTAGTGTTAAACCATAGTTTATACTAAAGGACTATATACTCAAGACTAAGGACTAAATACTAACGACTTTTATTTACCAATAAGTTCCTTATACTGATCTGCGCTCAGTAAAGCACTGGTTTCCGCTATGTTGGAAATTTCTACTTTCACCATCCAGCCATCGCCATACGGATCGCTGTTTACTTTTTCAGGGCTGGTTTCCAGCGCTTTATTAAATTCCTGCACTTTTCCACTTAACGGCATAAAGAGATCGGACACGGTTTTTACCGCTTCAACCGTACCAAACACATCGTGTTGGTTCAGGGTTTGGCCTACCGATGAAATATCAACATAAACAATATCGCCCAATTCGCCCTGGGCAAAATCAGTAATACCTACCGTAGCTATGTTGCCTTCAATCTTAATCCATTCGTGATCTTTCGTGTACTTCAGGTTTGCAGGAATGCTCATTTGTTGTTCGATTTAAGAGCTTCAAAATTAAGACAATTGTCAATTGTCAATTGCCCAATTGTCAATTATTTATTGGGCTAAATTGAATATAATCTTAAACCCAGCCCGGGTAGTGCTGCGCCTGAACGAGTTAGTTACCAAGGGCTCGTTTACGCTGCGCTCCATATAAGCCTGCACGCGCAGTTTCTGATTTACCAGGTAGCTTACGTTTGGCCGTAACTGAAAATTAATGTTACCATTGGTAACGGTGTTTACTTCGGCAATTTTACGTTGTATGGTGCGGTTGTTGGTTACACTCATATCCATTTGCATTACCACATCATTTTTCAGGGTTATGACCTTACCATCGCTTTTAAAGGGTAACCGCATGTTGTTTTTAGTATAACCCAAACTGATTGCCCAATCTTTGCTGTTGAGTTCGGTTACCTGGGCATTTGAAATATTCAGTGCCAGGTCGCGCTTGGTTTTATATTCAAATTTAAAGTTCAGTTTCTTTTTGGTGCGCAAGTTAACACCAATCAATGGCGAAAATTGTTCACTGATCATTACCTGGCTGATTACATACACAGGAATCAACTCGCCATTGCTGTTGGTCTTGGTGGCAAATAATCCGTTGTTATAGTTTTCAACAGGATTGTTCAGGCTTACCTGATCATACTCTAACGAGTTGGAATAATTTACAACTGAGTAAGAAGATGCGTAGGCATGGTTGATGGTAATGGATTGGAAGATATCTTTCAAAGCGCCTTTCTTTCCCAAACCGGTATAATCAATGCGCCAACTCGGTATTGGTAAACGCGGGAAAGGCGAGAGATTAGTAGTTTCTGCTGACTGACCTGTATAGGCTGCGAGAAATGCCGGTATAAGTACATCTTGCGAGCGGCTCTCATACGAATTACCGGTAATAGTTGTAAACCTGCTTTGCATGATGGCAATATTTTCTTCAAACTGTTTAAATACAGTTGAGTTTAAACTTTGATTGTTCTTGAAAGAGGTGTTAATCGTGTTAATGGAAATTTTATAGGAACCAATGCGGCTGGGACTTAATGATTGATAGGCGGTGCCTGCCGAATCTAACCTGAAAATTTCCTGAAAGGCAGTGGTAGAATTTTTCTTGACGTCTAATTTTATTCGCAACTCACCCGAAGGTTCAACCGCTGCACTTAATCCCAAATCTTTCATTTGGTTTTGAGTAAACGGTGTGGTTAAGCGTTGGCTTCGCGTAAGCCAGCCATTGGCCCCTGCCTTTTTCTGAAAGCCGGCTTCCTGCTGTCCTAAAATAAAGCCCCAGCCGGGTGCACTCCAACCTTTATCCATCCCAAACAAATACGGATCAGGGGTAAAGCCTGGCAATATGGTTCCTTGGGTTACTGTATAAGTGCCGGTAATATTGCGTACCGACATAATCAGTCGCAGCATCCCTTTTAGAGCTTTTAAGTCGGGGGGCCGCTTAACCGTATCGGGCTGGGCCGGTTTGGCGGGCGGGGTACCCGGGCGAACGGGGGCTACCGGCCGCGGAGGTGTGTTGATGGTTTTTAGAAAACCTATTTTGTTATACAGTTTAACTAAATCTATGCGCCCACTCAGCGCCTGGTCTTGTGTGTTTTGAATAATGTTACCTAACCGCAGCGATTCGTCTTTTTCTAATGGGCCGGCCTGCCAGTTATAACCTACGTTATACCGGTATTCGGCATTTAACCAATTGGTGAGTGGTAGTTTTTCCAACGGCAAGGTATAGTTGGCTGTCAGGTGCTGATCGAAGTTTTTCATGCGCCCCAGTTTTTTCAGGTTGTTGATTACAATCTGAATAGAGTCGCGGTTATCCAAATCGCCATCGGGCTCATCAATAATGGCGTTTACACGCGATGCATAATCTAGGGCCAGTGTTTTGGTAATGTTCCACCGCACATTATAAAACCGATTAAAAACAAAAAATTTCTGAAAGTTGGGGATAGAACTTTCCAAATCGCTGCTGGCATTTCGATAAACCATTTTTGTAAATGAGCGATCTAGTTCGCCCCGCACCGAAATATTGCTGGGTATGGGGTTAAAGTTAAAGTCTTTTATAAGTTGCAGGAATGGCGACTTAAGGGCCTTTGCATCTTTAAACGGTTCAAAGCCCTTAAACTTTGGCGAATACTGCCACACTACTGCACCGCGGTAGTTACGCATGGTGTTTTCGCGCAGGTTAAAATTAGTTTGGGTAGCTTCGCTAAATGCATACGTAAACGAGAAATTTTCAATATCATAAATATGGGCAACTGCATCTTTGTTGGTTTTTACCTTGCGCACATTGGTAAAGTTTAAACTTCGCCTCACGCTACGATCCTGAATAATTTTTAAATACTCTTCTCGCTCGGCATCGGTACTAAAAGATTGTAATGCGGCTTGTATGCGTAAATCAGGGTTGGCAGGATCGTATTTGGGGTTAATGGTTGTACTCTCATAACTGATAAACATGGGTATCTTCAAGCCCGTCCATTGCGGCAATAGCTTATCCACATTCAAATTAGCCGATACATCGTAGCGGGTAGTTTCCCCCCGTGCCCGTTCTGAGATTTTAGATTGCACACCCCCATAGCCAAAGCTGATGTGGCGCAACGATCCGCTTACTGTACCCAGGTCGGCAAGTTTGGTATTTAGCATTACATTGGCTGCCCAACCCGCGGTGCGATCGAAATCGGTTAAGCGCATTTCATTTGCCCACAAACACACATCAAATGTTTTGGCATCATCGGTGCGTGGGTTGCGAATACCAATCATCATAGTGCGCACCTGGCTTAAATCGGGCCGGCCCAGGATGCGAATACCATGTTTGCCGGCTTGCTCGGGTCCGGTTTGTGGATATAAAATACCCAGGTTAAATCCTTCACGGTCGCGCCTGGCCTTAAGTGCATAAAGTTCGTTCAGATCCAGATCAATCTGATTTTGTTCGGGCCATACTTCATCAACCGAACGTACCCCGGCCGGAGTAATTTTTAAAGGTAACTCTATCTCATAATAGTTTTCATCAAAGTCGGTACCCAATCGTAAAAAGGCAACCAACTCATTATCCTGAATGGGTTTGGCAAGATTGGTATTATGGGCACTAATAAACATTTTAATTCTTCCATAGTTGAAGAAATCCATTGACACATTTTTATAAATCGCCCGCGCATCGCCATCGGGTAATTCGGTTACACACATTTGTACCGACTGTTCATTTAACCTGCGCTGCACAGCCGAAGTATTATCACGATCACGCCTGAGGGGTTCAATGTATCCGGGTTTTACATTATTGGCCACACTGTTTTCTTCAACATTCACTACCGATACCGAAAAGTTATCCAGGTTGGGCTCAATGGGTTCGCCAAACCGCGACTCCTCCAGGTTTTCAGTATAGCGCCTCCACCTGTTACCCACAGCCCTGAATTTAGCCATGCGCAATACAACCGGTTTATCAAAATCAGTAAGCACCATGCGCACGTAGCGAATCGATTTAAAACCATCTATGTTTCCGGTTATACCATCAAATTGCCTTACGGGAATCCGGAACAAATACCAGGTAGCATCGGGGTTATCCGATGATTGCACTGCATCAACAATGTATTTATTTCCTACCCGCAGTTTGGCTGGGGTTAAATCGATGTTATAGGAATAATATTCTTCCAGGTCGCTCAGTGTATTGTCCTGATTCAGGTCTTCATTATCGGGTATAGTAGTGCCCGATATGGCAAACGCTTCGTTGCCGGTAAGTATGGGTGTGTTGCCTTCCTGGTTATTGAAGTTTTTATAACGCTCTAAAATTTTTGCATCGCGGGCATCCAGGTTACTCCCTAAAAAATATTGAAAGTCATCGGCCGATGGATCTTGTATAGCAATAGCACGGGCTGCCGGGGTAAGCAGGTTAAGAAAGTTGTTTTGAAATTTAGTTGCCTCCTGTGCATTGGCAATACCGTCTAGTCCCACATCTTGATTTGGCCGACCGGCCGAATTATTATCAAATGCGTTGTTGAGGTATTGCTTATTGGTTACAAAACCCCAATTGTTTTCCGTAACATTTACTGGAGAAAGATCGCCATTGGCGGGCAATCCATTTTCAAAGGCATGTTTGCCATCGCGCAGTACATCTTCCGATACGCTACCCAAATGAAAGATAAGTTTACCACCGGTTGTATTGGCCTGCGGTGGATTAATTCCATCGTTTATCAACCCGCGTGGATTGTTAATGAACGGATCGAGTAACCAGAATTCAACATACTCGATATTGGCTTTATCAAAATCAACCTCGGTACGAATGGCCGTGGTAATACCTGCCCAGTTGTTGCGTGGATTATTTAACCGACCAACGTTATTTAGTTGGGGATTATAATTGTAAGGTCCACGTTCTTCTGGGTAATAGGCCAGATCAAAAATCTGTTCAAAGAAGTTGCCAACAAAGGGATCGAAGTTGGGAAAAATTTCTGTTGGCTTAACTGAGCGCACGTAATGATTGGCCATGTCCACTTCGGTAAGGTTGTTGGGTTTAAACCGGCCACCGGTTCGGTAAAACAAATTATCCACCTGGTACCAGGCTAACTTAGCTCTGCGGTAGCCGGCCCGAACATCATCGGGCGCACCCAGGGCCTCGTCAAACTCGCGCGGCACCGAGGCCAGCTTCCATGCCTGCGGACTTAATAAACTATATGGAGTAGCGGTGTTTTCAAAGTCATCGATAAACGAAGTACCATCGCCATCTACAATGTTAGAGGTGCCCGGCAGCAGTTGAGCAAACTCGGCATTGAGTGTAACGGTGGATTGTTCTTTAGTTTGCAGGAACGGCAGCGCATCTACTATTTTAGTTAAAAAGCGCGAATCCTTCCGCATGTTAAAGTCTAACCCGTACTGCAGGTTGCGGGCAGGCTCGGTACCAATCAGGTTACGCGTTACCAGCGGCCGTTCATTGTAATATAAAAGCGTAGAACCGATATTTACGTTATCATTCAGTTTGTAATCTAAACGAGTGCCTAACAACGAGCGGGTTTGAAACGCAAACGGGTCTTGTTGTTCGTAGTTAATGTCGATGTCTTTACCGGAAGTAAGAATTCCTTCATTCAGAATGGTAACTTTTCCAAAGGTATAATCAACGGTATAGTCCAAACCTTCCTGCAAGGGCATACCACCAGCAAATACTTTTACCGAGCCGGGCGAAATATTAAAACCCTGAATGATGATTTCTTTTCCGGAACCGGCTTTGAATGAGCCAACCAAATAGAATTTGTTTTTGGTTGTTACCAGCTCAGCCTCGGCCTTGGTGGTACGGTATAGGGTATCGTACACATATTTTCGAATCAACTGATCGCGCAAAGCAAGATTGGGTTCATTTGCAAACAGGTTGCGCAGGGCTTTATCGAAGGGTTCCAAAAACGGCATAACAATCATACCTGTTTCGGAGTTGATGGTGATTTTCTCCACATAATCGAAATTACCATCGGGTTGTGGATCGTTATAGGGATTAAGGCGATCGAGGCCAAATACGCGAATCAACTGTTGGGTGCGGGCAAAGTCACCTTCCTGTAATTGCGGGTTGTCTATACCGGTGCGGTCATCGCGATAGATCAACCGTAATTGAAAGCCATCGCGCGTAAGTCCACTTACATTCAGGTTGTAAATGTTTTTCATCATCAGATTCCACGTAGGTAAAATTCTACCTTGTTGATCTTTGATGGCAATTTTACGCGGACGCAGTAACTTCAGATAGGCTACCTGATCTTCGGGTTTATTACCATAGTCTTCTGAAAGCTCACCTACTTTGTAGGCGCGACCGTTGTAGGTGTATTCAAAAGCAACGGCAAGCGCTTCATCGTTTTGAAGTTTGCGTTGCAAGGTTATATAACCTAACTCTTTGTGGAATGTATATTCCGTAGGTGCGAGCTTGCGGGCCGAAGTAATTTTTTCGAAGTCGGTACCGTTTACCAGTCCTAATCCTTCCAATGCCTGATTAATTCCATCTGAGTTGGCCGATATGGTTCCCAATAATTCAAACAGGTTATTCGCGTTGTTGGCCGTAGGCGATTGCGGACTCACATTAGACGTAATCACATTCGAACGATAGATTTTACCCGACTCACCCATGTCCATTAACCCCACCACATTGCGCAGCGTTTGCGTATCGTTCTGTCGGTTTAACAAATACACCTCCACGCGCGTAACGTTTACGCCTGAGGTAATCTGCGGTAGCGTACTTAACCAGTTTTCAAAATTATCGCGAAAGAACTGGCCGAGGAAGAAGTGGCGATTTTCATCGTAGTTAGAACCTACTATTTCAAACGGCCTGCCTTGTGAGGCTCCGTTGGTACTACCGTTTACCTTAATACTGGATTGTTTACCGCGTTGGGTAGTAGCAAGTGTAGTTACAAACAACTTTCCAAACTGCATTTGGGCTTTAACACCAAACAGGTTTTGCGAACCGGTAATCAAACTATTATTGAGGGGCAAACTAACATTACCAATCTCCAACTTTTTCAGAATGTCTTCTTTAAAGCCGGTGTATTCTACTTTCATGTTGTTTTGAAAGTCGAACGAGTTGTTGTTATCGAAGTTGGTAGTAACAGCCAGCTTCTCGCCTACCTTGCCCTGTACGCTCAGGTTTATTTGCTGATCAAACTCAAAGCCTCCGTTGCGCTGTTGGCGGATAGGGATGGAGGGGTTTTCGATTTTCTGAAACTGTGCCCCGAAGTCGAGGTTAACAAAACCCCGCGGAATCAGCTCTACATAACTACCACCAAAAATGCGGTCCAATACCGGGCTTACGTAAATCTTTGGAATTAACCCGCGGCCGCTCACGGCACTTTCGCCATCTAAGGCTTTACTGCGCGTTTGCCAATAATCGCGTTTAATAAGTTTATACTGTTCGGCATTAAACTCATCAAACGAAATGGATGAAGGTGGCCGGTAATTAAGGGTTCCGATCTTTTCGTAGATGGTGTAATTGCGGCCTGTATCAATCTGCAAATCGAACCCCAGATTTTTAGAGTCTTGTAAAAAGAGCGGTGAAAAAGTTCGGTAAGAAGAAAAGGGATCGCCATACCGATCGCGTAAGCGAAATGTAGGCCGATAAGGGTTGGTAATTCTAAACCGGGCTGTATCGGTACGCACAGTATCGCGTTGCCCCATTGCCAATGGGGAGAGGCCAATAGTGAGGCCCAGGAGGAGCAGGATCTTCCGGTATCTTACAATCAATCGTGGTTCAGGCGTTTTTGAGTGCTTGCTTTACGAGCTCTTCTAAACTTATTGTGTTTCCTGACTTCTTCAGGATTGCATCAACACTTTTTTCAGCCGCAGCTTTGGCAATGCCAAGCGTAATCAAGGCAGTTAACGCCTCGTGGCGGATGGTATTGTGTATCAAACCCGGTTTTCCGGTATCGTCAACAGGGTCTTTGCGGAGCTTATCTTTCAGTTCCAACACTAATCGTTGCGCGGTTTTTCCACCAATTCCCTTTACGGATTGCAACGTAGCCACATCCTCGCGCACAATGGCGGCTTTTAAATCGGTTGGGGCCAGGTACGATAACACCATTAAAGCCGTATTCGGGCCTACTCCGTTTACCGAAATAAGGTATTGAAACATTTGTTTTTCGGCTTCACTGGCAAATCCATACAGAATTTGGGCGTCTTCGCGCACATGCAGGTATGTAAGCAGCGTAAGATCTTCCCTATCTTTAATTTCAGAGAATGTATTGAGTGAAATGCTCACCTGGTAGCCAATGCCGTTTACTTCCAACAGCACAAATGTGGGCTCCTTATGTGCGAGCTTTCCTTTTAAGTAGGCAATCATGGAAAAGCTTAAAAAATAAAATGCAGTTTACGAGGATTTGAGCAGGGATGCAAATGACCGAACCCCACTTTTGCCCACGGGTTTTACAAGGATATTATCCCGGTTTGGTCAACCTGTGTTTTACCTGATTACAACCTTTTTTTTATTCGGCTTCCGAAAGGTTGTCAACCTTAAAGCATACCTTTACAAAAATTTTTAATCTGTGTTTACTCCAACCCGAAATCTTGCTTTTGATATAGGTAATAACAATACATTGCTGGCCGATCAGCACAACATTCTTTTATCGCAGCCTTCGGTTTTGGTAATTAACGAACTGAATCATAAAGTGGAGGCCATTGGTGAAAAAGCGTTTGAGATGTTGGAGAAAACGCATGCTAACCTCAAGCCTGTTAAACCATTGAAGGGTGGCGTAATCTCCGATGGCGAATCGGCTAAAAAAATGGTGAAGGAATTAGTGGCACGCATTGGTAAGCCTTCGTTCTTAAGTGGCGGGTTTAATTATCTCCTTTCAGGAGTGCCTTTCGATACCACGCCCGTAGAGAAGCGTGCTTTACGCGATACGCTTGAGCAATTTACAGCCCGGCATACACACCTGGTACACGAGCCATTGGCAGCAGCCCTGGGTATGGGTTTAAATATTCAAGAGCCGGAAGGTAAACTGGTAGTGGATATTGGTGGTGGCATTACCGAAGTGGTGGTAATTTCCCTTTCGGGGATTGCTGCATTTCAATCGGTACGCGTGGCGGGCGATGCTATGGATGAAGAAATTCAGGATTATTTCAGAAGAGTTTATAACCTCGCTATCGGTTTAAAAACTGCTGAACAGGTGAAGAAAAAAATTGGGTGTGTGTTTGAACCGGTTGCTTCACGCAATGAAACTCTTTTGGTAAAAGGAAAAGACCTGATTGAAGGTGTGCCTGTTAGTAAATCCATTCATCAGGTTGAACTTAGCCATGTACTCGAGCGACCTTTCCGCCAGATAGAGGAATGTATTCAGCAATCATTGGAAATATGCCCGCCCGAGTTGGCCGGAGACATTTATAAAAGCGGCATTTATGTAACAGGCGGCAATGCCGTATTAAAAGGTTTGCCGGAACGATTGAGTAAAATTTTTAAACTACCGGTACACATCGATCCGCAAGCCTTGTTTTCGGTGAGTCGTGGCGTGCGCACGGTGCTATCAGCTCCAACCAAGTACAAGGGTATTTTGATGTGAAAACTATGTGTGCTATGTTTCTGTGTGGTTAAGTACCTACCGCTTAAACTCAAATTTCTTTTTAGCAACCACATTTCCATTTACCACAATTTCCAACAGATGTGTGCCACTGTGTAGTTTGCGCGTGGTAAAATCCTGAAACCGTTGCTGCTTTTTTATCGCGATTGTTTCGCCTGGTTTTAAATCCAACTCTTTAAGCTTAAATACCTTCGGTAATTGTACGCCCGATTTTTTACTGTAATGAATCCGGTAATCAACCATTAAGCGCTGATTGATTTTTTTGTTAGATACAATGCTGAATTGAAACAGTAATGTATCGTTAAGCCTGAGCGTGGATTTATTAAGCGTAAAATTTTTGATGGTTATTTCTACTTTTTTGGTAAGGTTAAAAATAGCCATCGACTTTTGATCGCCTTGCTTCAGCAACGAACGACACCCACGTTTGATAATCCACGCAGTATGCGGATGTGCCCGATCCCAACTTTTAATCAAGTTCAATACATGTTCAGGCGAATCTTTTGTAATGTCGTTCAAATGATTGGCAACTGATTTGCGAACGTACAAAGCATCATCAGCACGCAATGTTTGCAGAATAGGTGTGGTGAGGGAAGGCTTCTCAATAATGGCATCCAGTTTAAACGACCACGGCAGTCTTGGCCTGCTTCCTTCCGAAGCCAATCTTCTTACATGTTCGTTTTCATCGTTGGCCCATTTGTACATTTCCTTCAACGTTGTATTTAAATCATGCTTTAAAAAAGTACGGATAGCAAACTCCGAAGAGCCAAAACGTGTAAAGCACTTCAGGGCATCCAACGAAAGTGAAAAATCGGTTTGCCCAAACTGTGCTACATAATCCGGAAACACCAGGTTGGTATAACCGCCTTTTAATTGTGGAATAACTTCCTTCATAATGGCAATGGAAGTGGCAAAGTCGTTCGGAAGATGGTTGTGTAACACGACCGAAGTATTGCGCATGCGTTCATTGAGTGAAAGCTCCTCCAGATTTGCTGTTACCGCTTTTACAAAGCGCTCCGCTTGAAAAGGCTTATAAACAGAGGCAAAAACCTGCGCCAGATTTTTATAGTAAGCGCGGTTAAACATTTCTTTTAGTGGTTCCATATTTTTTTGATACAAAGCAAAAGTACGTTAGTGACAAGAGTATGTCAGTAGCTAACCGGGTTCAATAAAAAGGTTGTCTTGTATAGCCAGCCAAGACAACCTCCTTGTATTAAATCTTCGCCAACGTTTCTTTCACCACTTCGGCCAACGGTGTAGTTGACCTTCCAATCAATCCCGATAATTGTTTACTGTCGTCAAACAAATCGTTTTTAGAGGCGGATACATCCATGCTGGCATAAGCGTGTGCCATTGGTTCTGGTAGGCCTATCTTTTTAAGAATCTCGGCATACTCTGCTTCTGGCAGATTGTTGTATGGAATATTCTTACCGGTTTGTTTGGAAACTTCCGCGGCCAGGTTGGTTAATGTAAAATTTGTATCACCAGCCAACTCGTAAACTTTATTATCGTGCCCGCTTGTTGTTAGCACCACAACGGCTGCATCGGCATAATCTTTACGGGCTGCAGCTGAGATCTTGCCATCTTTTGCGCTACCTACAAATGCACCGGCTTGTACAGATCCGGGAATAGAAGCAGCATAGTTTTCAGTATACCATCCGTTACGCAAAATGGTATAGGTAATGCCAGATGCCTTTAAAGCTTGTTCGGTAGCCAGGTGTTCTGGTGCTAAACCTAATGAAGATTTGTCGGCATGGAGTACGCTGGTGTAAACAATTTTTTTAACTCCAGCTTTTTTTGCTGCGTTAATTACATTTTCATGTTGTTGTTTGCGTTTCCCAATTTCACTTCCTGAAATTAATAATAATACATCAACACTGTTCAGCGATGCGGCCAGCGTTTCGGGTTGATCGTAATCAAAGGCGCGTACCTCAACATCTAAATCATTTGCTTTTTCAGGCGTACGTACCAATGCTACTAAGCCCTGAGTAGATGTTTTTTCTTTTAATCTTTGGATGATTAATCGCCCCAATTGGCCATTCGCTCCAGTTACTGCTGTTTTCATAAGTTTAATTTGTAATAAAAGATGTTACATTTAAGGTTAAAAAAAATTAAAATTGTTTAACAAAGCTGCTTAAAGTCTTTTTTCTTAAAGAACGGATTACCAAATCATCAGTTTCTGAAAAAATTCCATCTAGCTTTTTATTGATAACTTTACCCACGGGGCACTTGGCACTGGTGTGTAAATTTTTCTTACCGAGTACTTCTGAGTTTTTTACGGCTATATAAACATCAGCCAACGAAATCTCACTTTGTGATAAGTTCAATTTGGAGCCGCCTTCCTTTCCTTTTCTACCAACTACCAAACCTGCGTTTTGTAAAACGCTCATTTCTTTGCGAACCATAGCTGGATTTATATTAATACTTCCGGCAATCCAATCAGAACTTACCCACTCATCGCCAGCTTTGGCTAAAAGGGTTAAAATGTGAATGGCTGTTGCAAACCGAGTGTTGTTCATAACAATGCAAAGTAAAGCACAAATTTAATTGTAACAAAATATATTACAATTAAAATTACATCCTTGATTCTAAATCAAATAGAACTTTTTAAAGATTATGATTATTCTGGCAAGCCTGGTAGATCTTACTTTACAACCGGTTATTCTGATCGTGCAGCTGTGCATCTACTACGGCAATAGCGGCCATGTTAATAATATCGCGGATGGAACTACCCAATTGTAAAATATGCACTGGTTTTTTCATACCTAGCAAAATTGGTCCGATGGCTTCGGCACCACCAATCTCCATGAGTAGTTTATAAGCAATATTGCCAGCTGCCAGGTTCGGGAATATCAGGGTGTTAGCGCCATCTTTGGCCAATGCACTGAATGGAAAAGTCTGGCGCTGAATATCGGTATCGAACGCTACGTTGGCTTGTATATCACCATCGACAATCAGATCGGGAAATTTTTGTTTGGCCATGCGAACGGCTTCGCGTGCTTTTTCGGGTATTGGTCCTTTGCTTGACCCAAAGTTAGAGTACGACAACATAGCCACGCGCGGTTCAATATCAAAGAACTTTACACCGCGTGCAGCCAGACCGATTATCTCAACCAGATCATTAGCTGAGGGATCAACATTCACGGTACAATCTGCAAAGAAAAATGTTCCCTTCTTATTCATGATAATGTACATGCCTGCCACACGATTCACACCTTCGGCCATTCCAATTATCTGCAAGGAGGGTAAAATAGTTTTGGGATAATCTTTGGTTAATCCTGACACTAATGCATCGGCTTCGCCAAATTCTACCATCATGGCGCCAAATGCATTCCGATCGCGCATGACGCGCTCTGCATCTTTATAAGAGATTCCTTTACGCTGTCTTTTCAAGTGATAAGCCTTTGCGAATTTTTCGGTGCGCTCTTTTTCTTCGCGTGGATCTATGATTTTACATTCACTTAAATCAAGGCCATGTTCTTTCGTTAACCTTTCAATTTCTTCCCGACTTCCCAATAAGATTGGGTAAGCAATTTTTTCATCCTGAAGCACCTGTGCGGCCTTCAAAATTTTGATATGGTCGGCTTCGGCAAATACAATTTGTTTTGGATTTTGTTTAGCGCGTTCAATAATGCGTGAAGTAAGTTTCTGATCAATCCCCACGCGCTTTAACAAATCCTGATGGTATTGGCCCCAATCAGTAATTGGATGGCGTGCAATACCCGAATCCATAGCAGCTTTTGCTACCGCTGGCGAAACGGTTGTGATAAGGCGCGGATCAAGTGGTTTAGGAATTAAGTAATCGGGGCCAAACTGAATGCGATCAATACCATACGCCTGAAACACAATATCGGGCACGGGCTCTTTGGCAAGCGCAGCAAGTGCATGCACTGCTGCCAGTTTCATAGCTTCATTAATTTCAGTGGCACGCACATCCAATGCACCTCTGAAAATATAGGGGAAACCCAATACATTGTTAACCTGATTGGGATGATCGCTGCGGCCGGTACCCATTATTATATCGGTGCGGGTTTTCTTAGCAAGGTTATAATCAATTTCAGGATTGGGATTTGCCAGCGCAAACACAATCGGATCTTTTGCCATATTTAAAACATCTTCGGGGGTAATGGCATCGGCAACGGAAAGTCCTACAAACACATCGCATCCTTTCATAGCCTCTTGCAGCGTATTTATCTTACGCGTGGTAACAAATTCTGCTTTGGTAGCGTCCAGATTAGTGCGTGTGGTATTGATAACACCTTTGCTGTCGCACATAATCAGGTTTTCTTTTTTTAAACCCAACGCAATGTATAAACGTGAACAGGAAACAGCTGCAGCCCCGGCACCATTTACAACCAATATAATCTCATCAATTTTTTTCCCTACAATCGCTAACGCATTTAGCAAAGCAGCACTGGAGATAATGGCTGTACCGTGTTGATCATCGTGCATGATTGGAATGTGCATCTTTTCACGCAACTCGGTTTCAATCTTAAAACATTCGGGTGCTTTAATGTCTTCCAGGTTTACTCCACCAAAAGTTGGCTCTAGTGCTTTTACAATTTTTATAAAGGCATCGGGGTCTTCCTCATCTATTTCAATATCAAAACTATCAATACCGGCATACTTTTTAAACAACACTGCCTTACCTTCCATTACGGGCTTGGCCGCTTCGGGGCCGATATTACCTAAACCCAACACAGCGGTACCATTTGAAATAACCGCTACCAGATTTCCTTTTGAAGTATATTTATAAACATCGTCTTTATTTGAGGCAATTTCTTTACAAGGCTCAGCCACACCGGGCGAGTAAGCCAACGCCAGGTCAAGTTGAGTGCTGAGCATTTTGGTTGGTACTACTTCGATTTTACCGGGTTGTCCTTGTGTGTGGTAATTGAGGGCGTCTTGCTTGCGGATTTTAATGGACATATAATAGAATTAGAATAAGGTGGCAATTTACAACCTAACTAACAGGAATAAATAATTTTGAGTGTCGAATTTTAGTAAGAAGGGCATCTGCAAAAATTAGTATGTAGTAAACACCCGATACTCTTAATGAAATGCGTAACTGGGTGAAGTATCTGCTAAAACTAATTACCTTGCCAATTAGTAATTTTTTGTGAGTAAACTAAAAAAACTTGCTGGTGAAACAGCCCTGTATGGGTTAGGTAGTATAATACCGCGCATGCTTAATTTTTTACAGGTGCCGCTATATACTATTAATATGTTTAGCGAAGCGGAGTATGGTGAAATAACCAAACTCTATGCGTATGTAGCCGTTGTTAACATCATTTTTATGTTTGGTATGGAAACCGCTTACTTTCGGTTTGCCACCAAACCCGGAGCCGACCCCAAACGGATTTTTAATCTTGCGCAAACAAGCGTTATCGCAATAAGCGGATCGTTAACTATTCTAATGTTGTTTGCTGCTATGCCCATCGCATCTGCACTGCAAGCCAGCAGTTCTCAATTTATTATCTGGCTTGTAATTACCATGTTTATTGATGCCCTGGTTGCAATTCCTTTTGCGCAACTGCGTTTACAGAAAAAAGCTTTTCAATTCGCATTCGCTAAAATTATGAATGTTGTAATTGTGCTGGTGCTTAATTACTACTTTCTAAAAATCAACTACAATCCTTCCATCGGTGTTGGGTATGTTTTTATTGCTACGCTAATCGCCAATTCACTTTTTATTTTATTTTTTATCAAAACACTTTTAACCTGGCGCCCTGCTTGGGACAAAACTATTTCGCCACAAATGTTTGGTTACGCCTATCCGGTAATGATTACCGGAATTGCTGGTATGATTAATGAAATGTTTTCGCGCAGTATGTTAGATTGGTGGTTGCCCGAAAACTTTTACAAGGGCGTATCGCAAAAAGATGCCGGTGGTATTTTTGGCGCTGCTTATAAATATGCCGTGTTTATGAATTTGGGGGTACAGGCTTTTCGTTACGCAGCCGAACCATTTTTCTTCTCCAATGCACAACACAAAGATTCGCCCGGGTTGTTCGCTCAGGTTAATCACTTTTTTGTTATTGTTTGTTGTGTGGTGTGGCTGAGTATTAGCATCAACATGGATATTTTAAAATATCTAGTTGGTGAAAATTTCTGGTTAGGATTGCCGATTGTGCCAGTTCTTTTACTAGCTTATCTCTTTCTTGGTGTCTATTACAACATGAGTGCCTGGTTTAAACTAACAGACAAAACACATTATGGAACTATCATTACCATTATTGGCGCATTGATTACCGTGGCGGGAAATTATTTTCTTATTCCCGTGGCCGGATTTATGGGCAGCGCCATTGCTGCATTGGCTTGTTATGCAACCATGGCGGCAATATGTTTTGGGCTTGGGCAGAAGTACTACCCCATTCCTTATTGGATAAGTCGCGATGTGGGTTATATCGTATTTACTGGCGCCCTGATTAACTTATTAGGAAGAATTCAGTTTAGCAGCCAATGGTACGCTACCGGGTTTCATACTGTTGTTATCCTTGCATTTGTAGCATTAGTGTATGGGATCGAAAAGAAAAATCTAAGCCAATCTATCCATTCAGAATTTTAGTAGTTTTACTCCTCACACACTGCTATGAATATCATTATACCCATGGCTGGCTTAGGCAAGCGCTTGCGCCCGCACACATTAACTACAGCCAAACCATTGTTGCCCATTGCAGGTAAACCAATCGTACATCGGCTGGTAGAAGACATTGCCCGAGTGTGCCCTGAAAAAATAAATAACATCGGGTTTATTGTTCATCCTTCATTTGGCAAACAAGTAGAAGCGGATTTAAAGGCAGTAGCAAAAGCCGTAGGGGCCGAGGGCAAAATATATTATCAGGAACAAGCAATGGGCATATCGCATGCTTTATTGTTTGCAGGAGAATTGTTTGAAGGAAAAGTAATTGTAGCCTTTGCTGATACACTATTCCGGGCCGATTTTAAATTAGATACCAACAAAGACGGAACGATTTGGGTACAGCGCGTGGAAAATCCTTCGCAGTTTGGAGTTGTTAAACTCAATGCACAAGGTGAGATTATCGAGTTGATTGAAAAACCCAGTGCATTCGTATCCGACCTGGCTATTATCGGAATCTATTTTTTTAAGCATGGCGAAAAACTGCGCACCGAAATGCAGTACCTGCTCGACAATGACATTAAAGAAAAAGGCGAGTATCAGTTTACTACAGCCCTGGAAAATCTGAAAAAGAAGGGGGCCATATTTGTGCCGGGTCAGGTACTGGAGTGGCTTGACTGTGGTAACAAAGACAACATGGTGCAAACCAACCAACGCTACCTCGAAATCATAAAAGATCAGAAGTTGGTTTCGGAAAAGGCAACATTAAAAAACTCGATACTGTTACAACCTGTATTTATTGCCGATGGTGTAATTATCGAAAACTCAGTTATTGGTCCGCACGTTTCAATTGGTAATGATTCCAAAATTTCAGATTCGTGCATCAGTAATTCCATTGTGCAAAAAAATTGCTCAATCCGGAATGCCCTGTTAAAAAATAGTTTGTTAGGTAATTATGTTGAAGTGGAAGGCACTGCCGCGAATGTGGATGCTGGAGATTATACTCGAATCTAATTTTAAAAAACAGGTGGAGCAACTTCGTATCTATAGTTTAGTATTTACCCTGCTGGCGCTTTCTATTGGTGCGGTAGCACAAAAACGAAAGGCAGTAGAAACAAGGTCAGAAACCATGCGCCTGCGCGAAGCTGAGTTTGCGTTTACCGAGGGGCAAAAGTTTTTTGTATTGGAAGACTACTCCAAAGCCTTGCTGTACTTTCAAAAAGCAGCCGAACTGGCGCCCGAAAATGCAACCATTCATTATAAAATTGCTGAAGTATGGGCAAAAGGCGTTAAAGATGAAGATCAGCAACAGGCAACTGTAAGTATTGAAAATGCACTGCGGTTAGAAAAGAAAAACAAATACTTTTATTTATTAGCCTCCACCATCTATGCCGGCCGCAATCAGTTCGACAAAGCAACGGCTGCACTCGAAACCATGTTAAAAGAAGTGAAGGGCACAGAAGAACATTTATTTGAGTTAGCAGCCTTATACATATATGCCAAACGCGAGGATGATGCCCTTAAAACTTACACGCGTGCTGAAGCAGCACTTGGCATAAGTGAAATTTCTTCTGTTCAAAAACAACGCATTTATTTAGATAAAGGCAAGATTAACGATGCCTTGGCCGAAGGCGAAAAACTTATGTTGGCATTCCCGGACGAACCCAAGTATGTAATGGGCTATGCCGAACTTTTGGCACAAACGGGTAACCGAAACCAGGCAATAACCACACTCGAAAAATATTTGCAGGACGAAAACGAAGCCGGCTCAGTTAAAATGTTGTTGGCGGGCCTGTACCGCGATAATGGCCAGGAAGAAAAATCGCAGCAGCTTGTACGGCAAGTAATCGAAGATCCGCAGGTAAACCTGGATAGCAAGCTATTAATGGTAAGCACGTACAGCGCCCTCCTTACACAAAAAAATACCAACCCAACGTTAGAGAAATTTTTATTGGAACTTATAAAACAACTTGAAACAGATTACCCTGCCGAAGCCAACGTTCACCTGGTAGCTGCCGATCTATGGATGGCTTTGCAAAACAATGATAAGGCATTGATAAAATACCGGCAAGCCATTTTGGGCGGAACCAATAACTACGAAGCCTGGCAAAACCTGCTCTACCTGGAATCGCAAACCAACCCGCTAGACAGTTTGATACACCATGCAGAAAAAGCACTGGAACTTTTTCCCAATCAAAGTATGATTTATTATTTTCATGGATTTGGGTTGTTAAAAAAGAAGCAATTTCGCGAGGCTGCATATTCATTAGAGCAGGCCAAAAAACTTTCAGCCGCCAACCCTGCATTTATTAGCGATCTGAACACCTTATTGGGCGATTGTTACAACGGAGCGAAAGAATATTCAAAATCTGATAAAGCCTATGAAGAAGCTCTTGCTTACAACCCTGGCAACGATATCGTGCTGAACAATTACAGCTACTACCTGGCCGTGCGCGGAGAAAACCTGGATAAAGCTGAAAAAATGGCTGCTCAGTTAATAAAGGCACATCCAGCCAATTATTCTTATCTGGATACCTATGCCTGGGTATTGTTTGCACAAGGCAAATACAAAGAGGCCCGAAAAATTATGGAGAAAGTAGTACAAGGCTCAACTGTATCGGCAACCCATTGGGAACATTATGGCGATATATTATTTAAGCTGGGCGAAGTAGATAACGCTGTTAAACATTGGCAAAAAGCGCGCGAAAGCAGTGCCGACCACTCCCGCCTGGATAAAAAAATTAGCAACCGAAGGTTAAATTAATTTACCTTTGGGCGGCTTTAATTTTTTGAGTTTACACATGCGTAGTTTCGTTTTACTTTTTGGCCTGGCACTACTGCTGCATTTACAGGCGTGCCAACGCAAAGCGGTGCCTACTCTAACTGTACCCCAGGCTATTAAAACTGTAGATATTGAAGAAATAGACTTTGGCTACATGCACGGCAAAGCCCGCATGGTATTTCGCGATGATAAACGTGAACGCGAAGTAAAGGCCAACATCCGCATCCGCAAGGACAGTGTAATCTGGATGACGTTTTCGGTAGTGGGTGTGCAGGGTGGCAAAGCACTCATTAACCGCGATTCCATAACCGTAGTAAGCAATGTTGATAAGGAATATTATGTGTTTGATTATAAAGAATTATCCAATCGATTTAACTTCGAAATAAACTACAGTGTTTTAGAGGCTGCTATGCTGGGCAACCTCATTCGCGCCAAAGAAACAACAGATGAAATAGGCCGCTCCGGAAATTTTGATGTTTTGTTGCAACATGAAAATACCGTAACCATCAAAAGCATCATAAACCCCATCATTAAAAAAATAGAAAAGGTAGAATTGGTTGAATCTAACACCAACAATAAACTCATGCTGGAATATGCCAACTTTCAACCACTGGGCGAAAAAAACCTTCCTTACAACGGAGTGGTAAGCGTATTTTATAAAACAACAGCAGGCCTGATTAATAACACCATTACTTTCGAGTATAATAAAATTGAAATTGGTGATAAGGAATTGAAGTTTCCATTCAATATCCCCAAGCGATATGACCGCAGGTAAACTATTTGCGTTTGCGTTTTTCCTATTCATAGGCTTTTCCGTATCTGCCCAAAAATCCAAAACTCAACTTCAGCGCGAAAAGCAACTTAATCTTGAAAAGATAAAAGAAACCGAACGGATTCTGGAAGAAACCGGTGAGCAAAAGAAAAACTCGTTAGGAGAACTTGCCGCACTTAACCAACGTATTGTCCAGCAGGAATCCCTTATCAAATCAATCCAAAACGAAGTATCGTTGCTGGATTATGACATAGGCGAAAACAACCAGATTATTGACGCCCTGGAGCGTGATCTTAAAAAATTAAAAGAAGAATATGCTGCCATGCTGTTTGCTGCACAAAAAGCAAGCGGCAAAATTGACAAGTTAACCTTTTTGTTTTCGGCTCAATCATTCGATCAGATGATGATGCGCCTCAAGTACATGGAACAATATGGCAAAGCACGGCAAGATCAGGCTGTGGCCATCGAAAAAGTACAAGGTATTTTAAAAGAACAAGTACGGGTAACGCAAATAAAACGCTCTGAAAAAAATTCATTGTTAAACGAAGAACTTAAACAAAACCAGCAACTAACAAATCTGAAGCAAAAACAACGCACACTTGTTCGCAATCTTGAAAAACAAGAGAAAGAACTTCGGAAAGAATTAGAGAATACCCGTAAAGCCGTAGCCGAATTGGATAACCTCATTGCCAAGATTATAAAAGAAGAGCTGGAAAGAGCTGCTCGCGAAGCACGTGAGCGCGAACGGAATAAAACCGGCCGCGAAGTATCAGAAGCAGCTGTAGCCTTGTCCGCTTCGTTTGCTGATAACAAGAATAAATTTCCATGGCCGGTTTCCGGTTTTGTGTCGCAGGGGTTTGGAAGACAAAATCACCCGGTATTAAAAGGAATTGTAATTCAGAACGATGGGGTTAACATTCAAACCCGACAAGGTGAACCCGTGAAATCCATTTTTAATGGTGAGGTAAGCCGGGTTGCATTTACGCCCGGAATTGGCAATAGCGTAATCATTAAACATGGCGACTATTTTACAGTATATGCAGGCTTAAAAGATATAACTGTAAAGCAAGGGCAGCAGGTAAATACAAATCAAATTATTGGAACTGTAGTACCCAACGCAGAAGGTATTTCTGAACTTCGTTTTCAAATTCGAAAGAACTTTGATGCCCTCAATCCGCAAGAATGGCTTCGAAATTAGGTTAAACGGCTAAAATCAGGGTTTTACGCACACAACAAACCTCAACAAAAAGCCTTGCTGCTATTCATTTATTCATATTTATCTATCTTTACACTCTTAATATTTCACTATGAGCGCAATTCTTTTGATCGGGATGCCCGGTATGGGTGAGTGGGTGGTAATCGGTTTATTCGTGCTGATTTTCTTTGGTGCCAAAAAAATTCCTGAGTTTGCAAAAGGTCTTGGTAAAGGCTTCCGCGAATTCAAAGATGCCGTTAAGGACGTAAAGAAAGAGGTGGACGATGCCGGTAAAGAAATACCGAAGATTGAAGAGAAGTAAGCATTGAATACCGCTGCTAACGTAACACCTTCACACCCCCATTTTAGTAACGGCCAATCCTGTACGGATCGGGTAAACCGTTTTTTACAAACCATTGAAACCAAGAAACACCTCAATGCTTTTTTGAGTGTGTTTACTAACGAAGCACTTGACCGCGCCCGTTTGATTGATGAAAAAATCAAACAGGGCACGGCAGGTAAGTTAGCTGGCCTTGTGGTAGGCATTAAAGATGTATTAGCCTACGAAAATCATCCGCTGCAAGCCAGCAGTAAAATTCTGAACGGTTTTATTTCAAAGTTCACCGCTACGGCTGTGCAACGTTTGCTCAACGAAGATGCCATCATCATCGGTCGGCAAAATTGCGATGAGTTTGCTATGGGATCTTCGAACGAAAACTCAGCCTTCGGTCCGGTACTAAATGATATTGATAATACCCGTGTGCCCGGTGGTTCATCAGGTGGCTCGGCTGTGGCCGTTATGGCCGATATGTGCGATGTGTCATTAGGTTCTGATACCGGAGGTTCGGTTCGGCAACCTGCAGCCTTTTGTGGCATTTACGGTTTAAAGCCAACCTACTCGCGCATTTCCAGGCACGGACTTATTGCTTACGGATCATCTTTCGATTGTGTCGGCATCTTCTCCAAGAATTTAGAAACAATGGCCCGCGTGCTGCAGGTAATTTCCGGTGCCGATGAATTTGATAGTACCGTTTCGCGTAAGCCGGTTCCACGCTTTGAAGATGCCTTGAGCAATACCACAAAAAAATTTAAGGTTGCATACCTGAAAGATGCGTTGCTTTCCGATGCCGTACAGCCCGAAATCAAAACTGCACTGCAAACAAAAATCAACCAACTTCAAAATGCCGGGCATGTTGTAGAAGGTGTTGATTTCGCGCTAAGCGAATTTATACTACCCACGTATTACATACTTGCTACTGCCGAAGCCAGTTCAAACTTATCGCGGTACGATGGTGTGCGGTACGGATACCGAAGCCCCAACACAACCGACTTGCAGTCGATGTACAAAAAAACACGAGCCGAAGGATTTGGTAAAGAAGTTCAACGTAGAATTTTGCTGGGCACGTTTGTATTAAGCGCCCGCTATTACGATGCCTACTATACCCAAGCTCAAAAAGTAAGACGCCTGATTCGTGAACAAACCAAACAAATTTTAACACAATACGATTTCATCTTATCGCCCACTACGCCTACTACAGCATTTAAAATTGGTGAGCACACCAATAACCCGGTAGAAATGTATTTGGCTGATTTGTTTTCCGTTCATGCTAATGTGGCGGGTGTTCCGGCTATTTCAGTTCCGTGTGGAACTGATCAGCAAGGGTTACCTATTGGTTTGCAAATTACCGCCAACGACTTTGATGAAGCCGGACTCTTTCAGTTTTCGAAGGTAATCCAGAACTTAGCGTAATTATGGCAAGTATAAAAACAGGTGTATTGAAGGTTGGTGTCACTTTGGTGTTGAGTTTCTTTGCTTTTCCTTGCCTTGCACAAAATCCGCTTCCGCCACCCGATACAGTATTGCTGCCCGTAATGGATACATTGGCTGTTGCCGATGAGGTGGACACCCTTCAACTACTTCCCGTGTTTCCGGGCGATGTAGAGTTTATTCCGGGCGATGATACACCCGAATTGCTAAGCGATCGGTTGTTATGTATTCAACAGCAAATTCCACTTACCTACAACACAACCGTACACGGCTTTATCGATTATTTTACCGTGCGTAACCGCGATTACACGCGCGCTATGCAACGTAAAAAAGATCTTTACTTCCCGTTATTCGAAAAGTACCTCGCACTTTATAATTTACCCGATGAGTTGAAATACCTGTCCATCATTGAATCGGGTCTTAATCCGCGGGCCGTTTCGCGGGCGCGGGCTGTTGGTTTATGGCAGTTCATGTCGGGCACGGGGCGATACTTTGGTTTACAAACCGATTGGTATATCGATGACCGGATGGATCCGGAAAAGTCAACCGAAGCAGCTTGTCGTTATCTTTCACAATTACATACCATTTTTGGCAATTGGGAACTTGCTCTGGCTGCTTACAACTCCGGCCCTGGTACTGTGCGGAAGGCTGTGCGAAAATCAGGTTACAAAAAATCTTTTTGGGAAGTTTATCCGCATTTGCCACGCGAAACGCGCGCCTATGTGCCCCAGTTTATTGCCATTATCTATGCTATGAATTACGCGGAACATCACAACATGCTTGAAACAGTGCGCGAACAATTTCCACCTTACGATACCCTTTCAGTAAACCATCATTTGCATTTAGGCACCTTAGCCCGGTTAACGGGCACATGCCTGGAAGACATGCAAAAGTTAAATCCCGCTATCCGGCATAATATTATTCCCGGCAACGGTAAAACCTATACGGTAAAAATTCCCGTTTATTCAAAAATAATTCTGGATTCAAATCGTGTGGCAATACTGGATTCGGCCATGCGTGTTGGCAAAAAAGAATCGGCTGTTATGATGTACGCGGCTGCTCCTGCCAACGGCACTACCACCATTTATAAAGTTGCACCAGGCGATGTGCTGGGTGGTATTGCCTTGCGTTTCAATGTTAGTGTAGGCGCACTTAAAGAATGGAATAATTTAACTTCCAATACCATTTATGCAGGCCAGAAACTTTATGTTTATGCGCCAGCTCAGCCCATAGCAAAAAAAGTTGTTGAGCCAATATCATTGTCGCCCGATACAAAAACCTACATTGTGCAGCCGGGTGATACCCTGTGGGATATTTCGCGTAAAGCAGGGCTTACCGTTGAGCAAATAAAAAATCTGAACAACCTGAAAAACAATAACCTGCAGCCAGGTCAAAAACTAATTGTGGGGTAAGTTGTTGTTTTGGTTGTGACGAATTAATCCTTTAAGAATTACAGATGCGTAAGTTTTGCATGAACTATCTTTTTCCATTCGTACTGTTACTTGTTGTGCTGGCCTGCACCGAGCCCGGAAGTAAAAACCTTCCTCCTGCTTCGGGCAAAACGGGCGATATTTTTCTGATAATGGATTCGGTACAATGGAAAGGGCCGCTGGGCAGTACATTAGACTCTATCTTTAGAGCAGAAATGGAAGGCCTGCCGCGCAAGGAAGCAATCTTTCACATGCGTTGGATCGATCCGCGGAAGCTAAATTTTGTTTTGAAGCAACGCAGAAATCTGATCTTTGCCGTAACCTTTGATCAGAAAACCCAGGGTGCGCGCCAAATCAGGGCCACGTTTACACCCGAATCGTTAGAACAACTGAAAGCTAACCCTAACCTGTTTAGCCAGAATGCACGCGATGTGTTCGCAAAAAATCAGGAAGTACTGTTTCTGTTTGCACAAACTGAAGCAGAGCTGATTCAGTACGTACAAGCCAACAGCAGTAAGATGGTAGAGTACTTTAATCAACGCGAGCGCGAACGGCTAACCACTTCACTCTATAAATCGGGTCAACCTAAAGGTATTGCGCCCATGCTGCGCAAAGAGTTTAAGTGCGAAATGAAAATTCCCTTCGGGTATCAACTGGTGCAGCAGGAACCGGATTTTTTCTGGGCGCGACAAATAAATCCGTATGATGATAAAGATGTTTTTATTGCACGAAAAAAATATACTTCGCAAGCACAGTTTCAACGCGATAGCTTAATTGCTTTTCGCGATGCAATCTGCAAGCAATATCTATTCGAAGATCCTGAGCGTCCCGAAACGCACTTGCTTACAGAAACCACTGTATTGCATAAACCCATTCTGACGCGTGAGATATCTTTCAACAAAAAATTTGCTGTAGAAATGAAGGGTTTGTGGAAAACAAACAACCTAACCATGGGCGGACCTTTTTTGTCGTTTGCATTTGTAGATGAAGCCCAGGGTATGTTTTACTATATTGAAGGCTTTACTTTTTCACCTGGTAAAGATCAGCGCGAGATCATGCGTGAGTTGGAAACCATACTTTACACCTTTAAAACGAGTAGCGAGATTGAACCAGCCAAAGACTAAGAACAGAATTTAGTAAACTATTGATGATTGATCTTATTTGAAAGAGGAGTTACGCAACCGAATATAGTAACTATTGAAACAACTCCGGGTGCTTCACCAGATTTTCAAGAATATCCCTTGTCATCTCCTCCAATCCAAACTGATGCTGCCAACCCCAATCCTGTCGTGCAGGGGAATCGTCAATTGATTTAGGCCAGCTATCGGCAATGGCTTGTCGGAAATCCGGTTTGTACGAAATCTCAAATTCCGGAATGTGTTTCTTAATAGTAGCCGCAACTTGTGCCGGACAAAAGCTCATGGCACCAATATTATAGCTTGAACGGATTTTTACTTTCTCAGCCGGAGCTTCCATTAAATCCAATGTGGCTTTAACGGCATCATCCATATACATCATGGGCAAATACGTATCGGCAGCCAGAAAGCACTCGTATTTTTTTTCTTTAATGGCTTTGAAATAAATATCCACCGCATAATCGGTAGTGCCGCCACCGGGTGGGGTTTTGTATCCAATCAAACCCGGATATCGCAAGCTGCGCACATCCACACCATATCTTCTGAAATAATATTCGCACCACAACTCACCGGCAAGTTTGGTAATGCCATACACCGTGGTAGGATCCATGATGGTATCTTGTGGCGTATTTTGTTTAGGAGTTGTTGGGCCAAAGGCAGCGATCGAGCTTGGCCAATATACTTTATGAAGTTTTAGTTCGTGAGCGGCTTCCAACACGAAGAGTAAACTCTCCATATTTAACTTCCATGCCCAGCGCGGATCTTTCTCGCCTGTGGCTGAAAGCAATGCTGCAAGGTGATAGATTTGTGTGATCTCATATTTGCGGATCAACTCAAACAGCCGATCGCGCTGCATGACATCAAATTTTTCGTACAGCCCTTCTTTTAAAATACCCTGCGCATCTTTTATGTCGGAGGCCACCACGTTTTCCTGGCCGTAGATTTTCCACAAGCCTTGTGTTAACTCCGATCCTAATTGCCCACCGGCTCCAATCAATAATACTTTGGTTTTCTTCATACGAAAAAATATGGGTGCGAAGATAGGAAAATTGCCCTCACCCCGTCCTGTTTGCGTTACAGTTGTATCTCCGACCCAACTGATGAATTTTGAAATAAGAAAGTCAGGTTGAAAAACCTGACTTCAGTGAGTTAGGCGTCTGACGCCTATTATTATTTCTTCACTTTCACAATCGGCAACCGAATGCTGCTGGGATATTGCGAAGAGTGGTGAATTTTGTTGTGTGCCACTTTAGCTGTTGATTCATCATAGTTATTACCACCGGTATTCAGGTTGCGATCGAAGCGCGGAAAATTACTGCTCGAAACTTCAATGCGGATGCGATGTCCTTTCTCGAAATAGTTGCTGGTACTCATCGGGGTCATCTCTACTTTGTAAACTTTGCCGGCTTCCATAAATACTTCTTTCTCGTAGCCTTCGCGGTAACGAACGCGCTGAATGGTTTCATCTAAATTGTAAGCCTTGCCATCCGGATATACATCAATCAGTTTTATTGTAACATCTGTATCTTTTACATCGGAGGATAGATATAAAGTAGATTCAATAAAACCACTTACCTCAACGCCTTCGGCCAGAGGTTCGCTCGTATAAACCAAAATGTCTTCGCGCTTTTCCATCTCCTGCTGATCGAACGCGCCACCTTGTACCGCATTGCCCGTGCAGCACACATTGCCACCATGCGAAGTAACCGGATTCATTGGATCGTATGTAAATGCATCGGGATTATCCTTCGATACTTTTTTGGTTACGAGTTTACCATCACCATTCAAGGTATTGGCTTTGCCTTTACTGTCTAAGTAATAAGGAGTCATTACGGTATTGGCAGGCGGCCATACATCAGAAGTTTGCCATTTGTTTGAACCCATAGTGTAGTAACGCACTTTAGGCATATCTTTAAACGGTTCGCCTTTCAGCCAATGATCGAACCAACCGGTAATCAGTTCATCATAATTCAGGCGGGCATCGCCTACACTTCTCTGGCCAACTACTGTGTTTTCGGTAGCGCGTGTATAAGCACAATGTAAAGTAGGTGCAATAACTAAATACTGGCTGTCGCGTACTTTAGGGTCTTTGGCATTTTGCCGTACGTGATTGTACAACGCAATGTTTGGACTTGAGGAAACATCGTACCACGATACAAACCAAAAGCTTGGCGTATTGAAAGGCATGTTATCATGATACAAACCGCCTTCAAACCAGGCCGGGTCGTTCGGCTTACGCCTGATCATTTTTTCATACACACCCACCGGGCCATCAACGGCTTTAATAATATCCTGTACCGGCAAATGACTCAATCCTTCTTTCCAATCTACTTTTGGATAGCGTGGCGCCATATCATAAAACTTTTGAATGCGTTGTAAATCTTCCTTACTTACATTCTTTGGGAGATTAGGCTTGGCTACATCGTGCTGTGTTCCATAAAGCCATGCTGTAAAAAGCATTTGTCCGGCACCACCGCGGTACCAGTTACCTTGTTCATAGTATTTACCTACGCGACCAACACCGGCACCATAACCTTGTGGTACCATAGCAGCCAATGCCGGATGTTCCAAAGAAGCTACCGCCATTTGCCACTCGGCAGTAGAAGAACAACCCAACAATCCGATTTTACCATTACTCCACACTTGCTTCGACATCCATTCGAAGGCATCGTAGCCATCCGTTAACGGAGTTCCCAGAATATCCCACTCGCCTTCGCTGAAAAACCGGCCACGTTCATTTTGCACCACATAGGCATACCCTTTATTAACCATCTCCAGCGCAGTTTGCAGCGTGCGTGTTACCAACTCGCCATCGCGGTAGCTGTTAAAGTTGTAGGGCGTGCGTGAGAAAATAATCGGGTATTTGCCATTTCCTTTTGGGCGATAAATGTCGGTTGAAAGCCGGATGCCATCACGCATGGGCATCATTACTTTCTGATCAACTACGGCAACCTTTTTAAGTTGCTCCAGAACGTTTTCTTTCTCCTGCGCATAGCCGACTACGGAAAGTAGCAAGGCTATAAATAGTAACTTTATTTTCATGGTAGATTTGGTATGATCTTGCAGAAAATTAGATATGATTATCTTATCAGAAGCAGATAAGTTTATGATCGGTAAATCGAAGGTTTAAAATAATCAGTCGATGCTTTTTTAATAGCTTTGCGTAATGACTTTTGAAGAATACCTGATCAGTAAAAAAATAGATGGAGCCGCATTTCAAACAGCGGAGCCTGCACTTTGGCAGGAATGGAGTAATTTGTTTAACCAATTGAGCCCAGCCAGTTTCACGGCTCAGAAACTTTATCTTATCAATCCTATCCGTAGAAAATACCAGTTAAAGGTGGAGGTAACGGAAACACCTAAACCTTTGGTTGCTGCCAAACCTGTAATGAAACCAAAACCGAAAATGAATTGAACTATGTATAAAAAACTTCAACCTGTATTACAAAAAGAATTAGACTCCATTCGTGAGGCCGGACTCTTCAAAAAAGAGAGAATTATTACTACGCCACAAGGTGCCGATATAAAAACCAACGATGGAAAAGAAGTAATTAATTTTTGTGCGAATAATTATTTGGGGCTCTCTTCGCATCCACGCGTTATAGAAGCTGCCAAACGTGCCATTGATACGCATGGCTTTGGTATGTCGTCCGTACGATTTATTTGCGGCACCCAAGACATCCATAAAGAATTAGAAAAAAAGATTTCTGATTTTCTCGGTACAGAAGATACTATTCTCTACGCGGCTGCTTTCGATGCCAATGGTGGTGTGTTTGAACCTTTGCTGGGCGAGAAGGATGCCATTATCTCCGATGAGTTAAATCACGCCTCTATTATTGATGGTGTGCGTTTGTGTAAAGCTATGCGTTATCGCTACAAGCATAACGATATGGCCGATTTGAAACTGCAATTGGATGAAGCAAAAAAGGCAGGCGCAAACCAAATTATTATTGTTACCGATGGTGCCTTCTCAATGGATGGTACTATTGCCCAGTTAGATAAAATTTGTGATCTGGCCGATCAATACGAAGCGTTGGTGATGACAGACGAATGTCACTCATCAGGGTTTATTGGTAAGACCGGTCGCGGGGTGCCTGAGTATTGTGGTGTGATGGGCCGCGTAGATATTATTACCGGCACGTTGGGTAAAGCGTTGGGTGGTGCATCGGGTGGATTTACCTCGGGGCGCAAAGAGATAATTGAAATGCTGCGCCAGCGTTCGCGTCCGTATTTGTTTTCCAACACATTGGCTCCTTCCATTACGGGTGCATCTATTGAAGTGTTTAATATGCTATCGGAAACAACAACCTTGCGCGATAAACTGGAACGAAGTACCCAATACTTCCGTGAGAAAATGACTGCTGCAGGTTTTGATATTAAACCCGGTGTGCATCCCATTGTACCGATTATGTTGTACGAAGCGCCCCTCGCACAACAGTTTGCAGAACGGTTATTGGCAAAAGGAATTTATGTGATTGGATTTTTCTTTCCGGTAGTAGCGAAGGGTAAGGCGCGCATCCGCGTACAGATTTCGGCTGCGCACGAGCAACATCACTTAGATAAAGCGATACAGGCGTTTACGGAAGTAGGGAAGGAGTTAGGTGTGTTGAAGTAAAATTCATTTTTGTTTGAATATGTTGACAGCTAAGCAAATTTGTATCAATAAAAAGTGGATAACAGCAATACTGTTTTTCTCGCTTTTCAGAGAAAGTGCTTCTCAGGATATAACAAGAATTGAGAGTGTTCAGAGTTTGTATGTTGAAACGTTCATTAACTCTGATCAATTAGGTTCTGGAACTGGATTTATTTTTAAGTCGAAATCACGAAGCTATCTAATAACAAATTGGCATGTTGTTACAAGAAAAAATCCAGTTACTAAGGAATGGCTTTATAAGGATAGCCCCATTGCTCCAAATAAAATTAAGATACTTCACAACTCAAAAAAGTTAGGGGATTATATAATTAAAGAAGAGATTCTTGTTGATAAGTCTAATAAAATTTTATTCAAAGAATTCCGTATTGGAAAGGAAATGGTTGATGTTGTAGCTATTCCTTTACAGGATACAAGTGGAGTTAGCATATATCCTGTAACCTATTCTGGCGAGTTGGACTCTCTTGTACTACAACCAACAGATAGGTTGTTTGTATTAGGTTTTCCTAGGGGGCTAAGGAGCGCTCCGTCCTTACCTATCTGGAAGTCTGGCCTAATAGCCTCTGAGCCAGATATTGATCAAGAAGGGAAACCAATTGTGTGGTTAGATATTGAGGGGTTTCCTGGAATGTCAGGATCACCTGTATATCTTATAACGGATAAGATGATTTACAAAAATGGTTCCTCCTCACAATTAATGGGCGGAACAAAATCATTTTTTGTTGGAGTTTTTAGTCACGATAGGGGCTCAAATGTTGGAGCCGTTTGGAAATCCAAATTTTTGAAAGAATTATTCTCATATCTAGAGTGAATGATTACCGCATCTTTTTTCGGAATCAAATCCTATTTTTTGGTTAACCACATAGGCACATAGCACACATAGATTGCGTGACACCTAGTCTTTCCTATGTTTCTATGTGGTTGAAATGGCTATAACCTACCGCATCTTCTTCGGAATCAAATCCGAATCTGCAGAGAAAAGACCGAACATCGCTTGCGTATCTCCGGCCGGTAAAAAATAGATTTTATTTTTCTTCCCCTTTAGTTTGAGGCAATACATGTTTAAGAAAGGAAGGTGCTTCACACTCTTCACATCGTCCCACTCGTAGCTTTTTTCTTTGCCGGGTTTAATCAGCTCAATCTTTTTCTTACTGATGGCTACCCGCCTGATGTGTTTGGATACCAACAAGTGCAATGAAAAAAATATCAGCGCAATTGTAAAAAGGGCGAAGGCAACAAATCTGGCTTTAGGTGAATCTCCAAATTGGAGGAGCATGAGTACAGAGGCCAGTCCTTGCAGCGCACTAAGCGCCAGGAAAAAATACCTGGCAAGGTAAAATTTAACCGGGTTTGCTTCTTCCATTAATCATGATTAGTTGATTTGCAATACGAAATTAGCAAAAAATAGTTTTAATACTTACTTCTCTTACTAAGCTCAATTAAGATAAGACCTTCCAGGTCTTTGCAGTTCGGCATAAAGACCTGGAAGGTCTCGGCTATCAACTAAGTACTAATTCTCAATCACCACGGGAAAATCTTGTCCGCGCGAGAACGTGTAAGGATACTGCGGTTTGCCTTTCATCTTTTGTGTCATCTCCGGCACCTGATCATCCAGATACGATTTCAACTCGTAGATCGTAACCTTACCATCTTTCGGTGCGCCATCGGCATCGCCTTGCAAAGCTTTTATTAATAAGTATGTAAACAACCCATGCCCTAACTCAGCAAACTCGGTTGCAAATTGTTCGCTACCTGCCGATGCCATTACATGAATGCCCGCACTGCGCGAAAGTTGCGCTATGGCCTTTTCTTCAGCAGCACCACGCGTGGCCAACAACTCAACCGATGCACCCGATTGACACGCATCCATTACAATTAATTGTTTTAAAGCTTTTATGTTTTTCAATTTGTCTTGGAGTACGCTCGCCTCAATGGCTTCTTTCTGCAATGCACTTAAGTCATACAACCTACTGCTTTCGGTGGGAATAAAAAAGAATTGGTTGTCCACCATACTACCATGACCGGCATAATAAAAAATGAACACATCTTCCTGGTGGATTTTGCCCGCCAGTTCATCCAACTTTTTCAGA
This sequence comes from Cyclobacteriaceae bacterium, assembly GCA_019638355.1. Lineage (GTDB taxonomy): Bacteria > Bacteroidota > Bacteroidia > Cytophagales > Cyclobacteriaceae > ELB16-189. The sequence continues at coordinate 632,226 of JAHBTY010000001.1, read as the reverse complement.
ATGTTGGCACGCGAGGCTTCTTCATCGTACAGGTTATGCAACTCTAAACTCTTGAACAGACTTCCTTTTTCATCCAACACTTTACCAAATGATTCGGCATCGGGTTTGGCATAGTTCAATGTCATCTTTGGATTTTTATACTGATTAATACCGACTGAAAGAATATAACACACACTACTCTTACCCCCATGGTCGGTCACAACCTCAACCGACTGCGGGTCGGATTCAATCTTTTCTTTGTTGCTGGCAGATGCTGTTATGGTGTTGGTTCCATTAACCAAAGTAATCGTATGCCGATAAGTAGTACTTTCACCTTTGCGGGAAGGCAACGTGAGTTTTGATTTTTCAATAGGTACACTTTTGCCATTGTGAAAAAGTTTTACTGATTCAATACCGCTGCCGGTATCCGTTAACCGAATCAATACTTCGGTTTGTGTGGCCTCATCGCCCGGAAGGGTAGCAATTTTCACACCGGGTGGCGGTGCGTTGTTTAGTTTTCCATGAATTCCTTTCAGGTTATCGCTGCCCCGGCTTTGAAAAATTTTAGGTAATAAATCTGGTCGATAAAACTCGTGAAAGAATTGATCGACACCGTACGTTTTTAAACCGTCAACAAAATGAATGTATTGCCTCGCGCCATCCGTTCCATTAAAATATCCTTCCGGATTTTTAACCATCCATTCACGTTCACCAAAATGAATGTGTTCAAAAAATTCTTTGCCGGTACCTAAATCCCAAAACTTGGTTACACCATCTAAGCTGTGGCTGATCAGCATTTTTTCATCGGGCGTTAAAATCAAAGAGGTAATTTCTGCCACGTGTCCTCCAAAGGTTTTAATAACCTTGCCACTCAAATCCCAAAACCGAATTATACGATCCGCCCCGGCACTGTAAATTCCGTTTTCTGAATTATTAAACATTGCCACATGAACTGCACCCTGATGGCCAGTAAATTTTTTTTCTGCCAAACCAGTTGCTATATCCCACAACCGGATGGAACCATCCCAACTAGCCGATAACAATTTTTTTCCGTCTCTGGATTGAGCAAGTGAGGCAATTACATCGGTATGACCTTCAAACGTGCGCACGATTTTCTTTGAATCAATTTCGCGCATCTGAAGCTTATCGGTATTATCGCCCAGTGTGGCAGTAAATACATATAAATCATTTTTGCTGAAGAGTGAAACATAGGCCGAGCCTTCCTTCGGTTCAAAATAATGAAGTCGCTTACCGGTTTTGGCATCGTGAATTTTTACCGTACCATCCCAACTGCTGCTGATGATTTGACTTTCATCGCTGTTAAAGTGAACATCAAAAACGGGTTGATTGTAGGAACTGATGGTGAGAATGGTATCGCCTTTTGCACTATCCCATAAAATAAGTTTTCCATCGCCACCACCTGTAAGTAGTTTTTTTCCATCGGCTGAATATTGATAACACAAGGAAGCTTTTTCGTGGCCCACAAATTCCATTTTGGTTTTGCCGGTGGCAATGTCCCAGCTTTTGAGTTTGTTACCGAACTTACCTTTCAGTAGTGTTTTTCCATCGCGACTCAGTAATAAATTATTCTTATACCGAACATACCGCGCGATGTAAGAGTCCCAATAAGAGTTGGGATCATAGGTTAATCCACCTCTATCGCGTTGATTTAGAAATCCACTTAGTTCACTTTTCTTTTTGCCGGTAGCAGCATCGTAAATCAAAACCACATTGTTATCGCAAGCCACCAATACTTCATTGCCTGAATGATTAAACCGGGCCTGTGTTACTTCGCCTTCCAGTTTAGGATCAATAGTGAAAAGTGAATCGCCTTTATCAGAATAGAGTGTGATAACTTTTTCGGTAGTTGTCAAAATTCGTTTGCCGTTCGCACTTACATCTACGGAAGTAACATCATCTATGGATTTACTAAAAGTGATAACAGGTTTTGCTTGTGCGACATCATATTTCACAACTTCCTGATCGGTAGCTTTAATAATAAAACGACTATCGGGAGTAAACACCTGATCGACAAAACAACCGCCACACGATTCAAAAGCACGTGGTTTAATAGAATGAACTTTAGTCCAATCTTTAGTTTGATAAATATCAACCGTGGCATCTGTACCCACAGCCATCCATTGGCCATCGGCACTAAGCGATAAACTTTCCGCCCCACGGTTTCCGGAAGCTACTAACCATGATTTAATTTTTTTTCCGCCAGTAAGTTCCCACACATGAACCATTTGCCCAAGCGTAATGAAGTATCGTCCCAATGGATCAAACGCTACATCATTAATCCGCTCTTGCCCACCGCCAAACCGAATGTTAAAAGATTCTGGTCCATCTAAGGTTATCGATTGAATTTGCTTACCGGTTTTTACCTCCCAGATTTTTACGGAGTGATCGTTGCCACCCGTAATAAGATATTTTCCATCGCGACTAAAATCTAAACTTATTACCGAGGCCTGGTGCCCCAAAAAGCTCCGCACCTCGCGGCCAGTTTTTACTTCCCAGAGTTTAGCCGATTTATCTCGACTGGCGGTAGCTACGTAATTACTATCAGGACTAATCGCCACAGCCACAACTGCAAGCTCATGTCCTTTCTGAATAATGGTTTCGATAGATTGACTATAGAGGAGCGTTGTCGATGCGAGCAGAAGAAATAAAATCCGGACCATGAAAAATGAATTTACAGGTTAGGTATGTTTTGATGAATTTTAATTGACAATTGTTAATGTCATTGTCAATTGCTTCCCGATCGTATTAATTAAGTGCTATGGCTCTTTAGTTTCTTCAACTGGTTCATTTTCCTCTGGCAAAGCCTCCCACGTTTTGGGCTCTTCGTTATGCAGATACTCCAGTATTTTTTGCTCTACCTGTTTTAACTTTAATCCGCGCAGATATTTACCATTGCGCGCTAAAATCAACCGACCCGTTTCTTCAGAAACAGCCAAAAGCAATGTATCGGTTACTTCACTCATACCCATAGCGGAGCGATGGCGCAATCCAAAGGTAGAAGGTAGGTTATCGTTTTCACTAACCGGTAAAACACATCGCGCTGCTTTTATCCGGCCTTTATAAATAATAATAGCCCCATCGTGCAGCGGACTATTCTTGTTAAAAATGGAAAGTAAAAGTTTCTTGCTCACTTTTGCATCTAATGCATCACCTGTTTCGGCATAAAACTTAAGTTCTATATCGCGTGAAAAAACAATAAGTGCTCCGGTTCGGGTTGCCTTTAAGGTTTTAACTGCTTCAATTAATTCGTGCACATCAAAATCGTCATGATGTTCGTTTCGCCAGTTGGCCAGGTTTTTAAAAATGCTTTCGCGGTTAAGATCGGTGCTTCGACCAATCAATAACAGGAATTTCCTTATCTCAGGTTGAAAAAGGATAATCATGGCTAATACACCCACACCCATAAACTGACCGAGTATGGTGGCAAGCAATTCCATTTGTGCCGCGCGCACAATCAGGTAGATTAGGTATAGAGCCAGTATTCCTAAAAATATTTTTACGGCAATACTTCCACGTATGAGTTTATAAACTTGATAAAGCAGAACGGCAACCAGGCTGATATCCACCAGGTCAACCCACGTAACTTCCAGAAACCCGATTTTAAATGCGAAAATCATTCGTAACAAAGGTAGTAAAACCGCTCTGGTATTTTAGGTTAATCGCGAAGTGAGTGCAATTACCTCGCGTGCTGCTTTAACATCATGAACACGAAGTATAGAGGCCCCCTTCATTAATGCAATAGTATTTAATACGGAGGTCCCGTTTAGGGCATGCTCGGCAGTTGTTTCCAACGTACGCCAAATCATGGACTTACGCGATAATCCAACCAGCATGGGTTTTTCAAGTATTCGAAACGAATCGAGTTTGCTTAAGAGTTCGAAATTCTGAGCCACTGTTTTAGCAAACCCAAATCCAGGATCAATGAGTATATCCTTAACTCCAGAAGCCTTTAGTCTTTCAATCCGCACATGAAAATAATTGATCATTTCCTGAACCAGATCATCGTACTGTGTTAGTTGATTCATGGTTTGTGGAGTGCCACGCATATGCATCAGTACATACGGTACTTTGGTATGTGCAGCCACTGCGTACATTTTTTCATCTTCACCTCCGGTAATATCATTGATCATATCGGCCCCGGCATAAAGTGCAGCCTGGGCTACTTCACTTCGAAACGTATCGATGGATAGAATTGCATCCGGAAATTTTTTTCGCAAGGCCTCAATAACCGGTACTACGCGCTTAAGTTCTTCAGACTCTGAAATATCAACAGCACCGGGCCGCGAAGAGTAACCACCTACATCCAGCAGGTCGGCACCTTCGTGCAACATGGCCTCGGCCTTCTTAATTACAGCACTAAGTTCACTGGTTCGGCTACCGGCATAAAAGCTGTCGGGCGTAATGTTCAGAATGCCCATTACTTTTGGCGTGCTAAGGTTCACTAACCGGCCATTTACATTCAGTGTTTTGTTGGCTGAAAATATTTTACTTTGCACCGTCATGAATGAAAAAACTGCCCACGAATATAAAGAGGTGATTGCCACGTGCAAAGAATTATTCGCTCGTAAAACGCACGACTATGGAACGGCCTGGCGGGTGTTGCGATTGCCCTCGATTACCGACCAGATTTTTATAAAAGCGCAACGCATTCGCAGCATTCAGGAAAAAGGTATCCAAAAAGTGGACGACCCGATTAAAGATGAGTTTATCGGTATTATTAATTATTGTGTAATTGCCATGATGCAGCTCAGGCTGAAGAACTCTGACAAACTGGAGTTGAACTTTAAAGAATTAGAACCCCTTTACGATGAAGCCGTAACCGAAACATTCGAGTTACTTCAAAATAAAAATCATGATTACGATGAAGCCTGGCGCGAAATGCGGGTAAGCTCCATGACGGACATTATTCTTATGAAATTGTTAAGAGTGAAACAAATTGAAGACAATCAAGGTAAAACATTGGCAAGTGAAGGTGTAAAAGCCAACTATCAGGATATGATTAATTATGCAGTGTTTTGTATGATCAAGTTGTCAACGGCCAATGGTCGATAGTCCATAGTGGCCTACGATTATTATATTCTAGCAAATTAACTATGGACTATAGTCCATTGACCAATAAACTAACATGTTCAAAAAAATTATCGATCAATTCTCGCGTTTCTTTGTAGGGGGTCTGCTCATTTTCTCGGGGCTAATTAAATTAAATGACCCCATCGGTACTCAGATAAAAATGGAAGAGTACTTCGAAGTATTTGCAGAAGACTTTGGCTCTTTCTTTCATCACTTCATTCCGTGGGCGCTGGAGTTTGGTATGATCATGATTATTCTGGAGTTGATGCTGGGCGTTGCCATTTTAATTTACTGGCGCATGAATTTAACTGCATGGCTCTTATTGCTCATGATGACCTTCTTCACATTCCTTACCTTTTATTCAGCCTATTTTAATAAAGTTACGGATTGCGGTTGTTTTGGTGATGCCATTAAGCTTACGCCCTGGGAGTCGTTTACGAAAGATGTAATCCTGATGGTGTTTGTGGCACATTTATTCTGGTATCGTAAAAGTTACAAACCGGTTTTGCGCGCCCGCACCGGTCATAGTATAATAATTGCTACAATAGTGGTTAGTTTGTTTGTTGGTATTTATGCAATCCGGCATTTGCCTTTTTTGGATTTCAGGGCCTACCACATTGGCAACAATATTCCTCAACAGATGATTGCGCCTGAGCAACCTGTTATAGAATACTTGTTTACGAAGGATGGTAAAGAAGTGCGCGACACAAAGTTCCTGACTGAAGCTGATGGTTACAAATACGTATCATCGCGTGTATTGAATGAAGATAAAATCAAACCCAAAATTACCGACTACTCCATCAGCAGCCCCGAAGGCGAAGACAAAACACAATATACATTTGAGGGTAATCGATTATTAATTGTAATGTTTGATGTAAACAAAGCGTCAACCGCTAACATTGCTGCTGTTCGCGATTTAACAAAACAATTGGAAGGAAAAGTGGAGTGTTTTATTCTTACTTCTTCTGGCTCAGAGACAACGGAAGCATTCCGGCACGAACATCAATTAGCAGTGCCTTATTATTATGCGGATGCCACCGTTCTTAAAACCATTATCCGTTCTAATCCCGGGGTTGCCCTTTGGAAAAACGGTACTGTATTGGGCAATTGGCACCATAACGATACCCCGGCTGCCAGCACGGTGCTGGAATTACTAAAATGAAAATTTACCTGATCGGATTACCGGGTTGCGGTAAGTCAACATTAGGGAAACAACTAGCCCGGCAACTGACTGTTGATTTCATCGATCTTGATCATAAAATAGAAAAGTTGGTTGGCTTACCTGTGCGCGAGATTTTTAAAAAGTATGGTGAAAGTTTTTTTCGTAAACAGGAATCAGAAACATTACGCACGGTGAGTGATTCACAACTTGACTTTGTAATGGCTACTGGTGGAGGCGCACCGATATTTCACGATAACATGAAGTTTATGAACGACACAGGCCAAACGGTATTTCTGGATGTGCCTACCCGCGAAATCACCAACCGGATTTTGCAATCCAATAAAGAAGAGCGGCCGTTGCTGGCTTCATTGGCTCCCGATGAACTAAAAGATAAAATTGAATTTTTGCGCTCACAACGGATTCATTTTTACAATCAGGCGCAAATTGTGTTAACAGGCAATGTGCAATTACTCGAACTTATAAACGCAGTTAACCCTTAAAACGGAAAGCCTAAGGTAAACATCCCGAAACTGGTTTGTTTATCGATGTTAACCAATGGGCTATTGGGCATATTCACCCGATATGGCCGGTAGGTATTAGCACTATTCGCAAATATAAGGGCAAAGTCCACATAAAATTTGGGAGTTCTGTAACCAACACCTCCCGAAATTGACGTGATAGCCTGGCTGCTATTATTTTGCGTGGCCCGAAAAGGATCAGGCATATAAGAACCGCCAGCCCGGAATCTGAATTTATCTAACCTAAACTCGCCCCCTAACCTGATGTTGGTTGTTGTTTGATATACCTCTCCTATTGTTGCATTATCCGACTCAAATGAAATGCCACTTAAGCCCGAAGAATAACGTGCGCCTGAGTAATTCACCAACTCCAAATCTGCTGAAACAAAACCTTGTTTGCCAATAAAAATTGCAGCTCCCACATTTAATCTTCCTGGAGTTTTAAGCGAATATTCTGAAATAATTTCACTGGTTTGCTCCGAAACATCATTGAGTATTTCGCTGCCATCACCAAAATAATCGAAGTTATTCCAATTGGTAGCCATAAAAGCCGAGTAAACATCCGTTACGCTGTAAAGCGTTGGCGTTGTATATGAAATGCCTACCTGTATAATATCAACAGGACGCCCTATCAAGCCAAGTGTAGCATTTATTCCAGACCCGCGTATGTTTAGTTCTTCTTCTAACAGAATGGTACTGAGGGGCTCGTTTTCAAAACGCTCACGAAAAGTTTTCTTTGAACTGAACCGAAGTGCAGTTAGCCCTATACCAGCACCCAAAAAAATTTTATCCGATAAATTAGCTCCGTACGACAAATTCCATTGGCCTTGATTGCCTCGATATTGAACAGATTCTGATTGATGCGGAAAACCACCCACCACAGAATAGTATTCTCCAGGGTAGCCACCATCTTCTTCCAACAAAAAATTCTGGTAACCCAACCAGGTTACAGAATTATACAAGTCACCATTCGTATTGAATTGAGTACTCGAGTAACCGGTAGCATCTTCAATAAAATAATCAATTATTGAACTGCTTGGATTATTTCCCGCATAGCTGAAATTTTCATTGAAATTATTAATGCGGTTGTAGGTAATAGCAAACGTACCACTTAAAAACCCTAACCGGCCATCTTTTTCTGTTTGAAACACCAGGCTAAAGCCGGGGATGTGCAAATTGGTTTTGGAATCAGATGTGGTGTTATTAAAAAATTTACCAGTAGTGTTTGAGCCGTAAAATCCGGGCGAAACCGTAAACTCCGATCGGTTGAACATACCCAAACCTGCAGGGTTTGAAAAGGCTGAACTATAATCGCCACCCAGACTGGTTTGTGCGCCACCCATGCCCATCATACGGGCGCTTCCGGCTGGTTTTACACGACTAAACATTAAAGCAGTTTCAGTAAAACTTTGTCCCGTCAACTGCGAAGGTAAAGCCAAAACAATACCCATGAGCACAATGCCCAACTTTTTCATAGCCAGAAATTTTTCTGTTTAACGAACTTAAAGCAAGCTTAATTGTTGCGACCTCCGCGCGATCCACCGCTGGACGATCCACCCCCTGAACTTCTGCTTCCGCCAACAGAAGAACCCGAAGAGAAATTGCTACCGGAGCTTCTTGTGCTGCCTGGACTGTATGAGCCGGAACTCCGCGATGTGCTGCCACTGTCTATCCAACTGCTTGAACGATTAGAAGTTCTGGTGCTGTTATCAAAGGTAGTTCCGGTTCGGGATGTACTTAAACCGGTATTGTTAAGCGAAGTTCTGGAAGTTGTATTATCCGGATTGTTTCTCCAACCGCGTTGATAATAGCTTTCAGTGTTTTGCGCAGCCATACGCGAGCCACTTCCCCCCCGGGTATCATTCTGAACAGCCGCAGACTGGCGTGTACCGCGCGAAGAGTTAATTGTATTGTTCATAGTAGTAGAGCGGGATGGTCTTCTGCCATAAACAGCACCATTACCAGTATCACCACCACCTACAATGATAACGGTTGGTCTGTTCCAGCTATTCCAACCCCAGCCGTTCCAGCCCATGTTGTTCCAACCCCACGGGCCAAAGGCATTATACCCGTAAGGATCCCATGCCCATGAATTCATTCCATAAAAGTTGTTCCAAGGCGAGTAACCCCATGAACTCATACCCCAACCCATACCTACGCTGAAACTTAAACCCGGACGATAAAAACTATTGAACCCGTACGGATCCATACCCCAAAAGGAGTTTCTGAAATACGGATTGTACCCTCCTACCATGTAGGGATTCATGCCGGCCATCATATACGGATTATTCATTCCATAGTAATTCCAATTGGCCGGGTTATTATAAATGTTCTGATTTACAGAAGTTGGCACATACTCTGAGTAAAAATAAGTGGCCGGCTGCTGGCTGGCGGTATTAACAGATTGAGAAATATACTCCGGGTTAACATTGCGTGCCGAGTAACTGTCAGTTGGATTAATCGGAGTTTTAACGTCTGATATACGTGGGTTCAATTCTGAAAGTGGTCTTGATGCCGCTATCTTGGCTCTGTCACCGGCTCTGAAATACATATCATCAGTTTCCTGCGCGCTTGCTGCAAACACGACCATCACTGAAAGCAGGCTCATTAGTGTGATTCTGGATTTCATATGCTTTAAATTTTAGTTCAACAATTTATTTAACGCTCTTAGCCCCTTTCGGGATATATTTTATTAACAAGTTTAAGGCTTAAATCGTGCGAATTATAGTGATTTTAAGCTGGTAGTTATGCCATTTTTTTATCGGTTAATTTTAAAACCTGCACCACAACCAGTCAAACCTCCTCTATATTTGCCGAATTATTCAAATTTAAGAAAATTTTTAGGTTTATCCGATGGGAAAAGAGATAACAAGCAGGAGCGAAGATTACGCGCAATGGTATATTGATTTGGTTAAGAAAGCCGACCTGGCCGAGAATTCTGAAGTGCGTGGTTGTATGGTTATAAAACCGTATGGCTACAGCATTTGGGAAAAAATGCAACAAGCACTCGATAAAATGTTTAAAGACACCGGGCATACCAATGCTTACTTCCCGCTCTTTGTTCCTAAAAGCATGTTCGAAGCCGAAGAAAAAAATGCGGAGGGGTTTGCCAAAGAGTGTGCTATAGTAACGCATTACCGGCTAAAGAACGATCCGAATAATAAAGGAAAACTGACGGTCGATCCGGACGCTAAACTGGAAGAAGAGTTGGTGGTGCGCCCAACCAGCGAAGCCATTATCTGGAGTACCTATAAAAAATGGATTCAATCGTATCGCGATTTACCATTGCTGATTAACCAATGGGCAAACGTAGTGCGGTGGGAAATGCGCACGCGGTTGTTTTTACGCACGGCCGAATTTCTGTGGCAGGAAGGTCATACAGCACATGCATCTGCAAAGGAAGCAATTGAGGAAACTGAGCGGATGTTGGGCGTGTATGCCGAGTTTGCGGAAACCTTTATGGCCATGCCGGTTATTAAAGGTCGGAAGTCAGAAGGTGAACGCTTTCCAGGAGCCGTTGATACTTATTGCATTGAAGCCATGATGCAGGATGGAAAAGCCTTGCAGGCCGGAACCTCTCACTTTTTGGGACAAAATTTTGCGGATGCATTTAATGTACAGTTCACCAACAAAGAAGGTAAGCTCGAAAAAGTGTGGGGTACCTCGTGGGGTGTAAGCACCCGATTGATGGGTGCACTTATTATGGCTCATTCCGATGATGATGGGTTGGTGTTGCCACCAAAACTGGCACCTATTCACGTAGTAATTGTTCCGATCTTTAAAACAACGGAAGAATTGGATCGGATTTCGGAGCAAGCCAATAAAATTGCTGAAGCACTTCGCAAGCAAGGCTACTCGGTTAAGTTCGATAACCGCGATACCCACAAGCCGGGTTTCAAGTTTGCTGAATACGAATTGAAAGGCGTACCGGTGCGGATTGCCATCGGGCCGCGCGATCTGGAAAATAAAACAGCAGAAGTTGCACGCAGAGATACCAAGACAAAACAGGTAATGGCTTTGGATGAGATTGCCACGGCCATACCAGCATTGTTGGATGAAATTCAGACCAACATTTACCAAAAAGCACTCGCGTTCAGAACTTCTATGATTACACCGGTAGATTCGTACGCTGATTTTAAAAAAGTGTTGGATGAAAAAGGTGGTTTTGTGTCAGCACATTGGGATGGCACCACCGAAACAGAAGCAGCCATTAAAGATGAAACAAAGGCTACCATTCGTTGCATACCGATGGACGCAAAAGAAGAAGCAGGCGTTTGTGTGTATTCCGGCAAACCCTCAACAAAAAGAGTGCTTTTTGCACGGGCTTATTAGATGTTAAACCTTTCAGGTCTTTATAACCAGGCTAAAATACCAGAAGGGTTTTTAGACATAAATTTTAACTACTTTTATAATTCCCTGAAAATATAAACTGGCTTAGCGTGATTGAGTGGGTAACTGTAATTAGTTTGATCTTATTTGGCCTGGCTCTGATTGTGGCTGAAATAATATTTGTGCCTGGCACAACAGTGGTGGGCATCATTGGCTTTATTTTTCTGATTGCCGGAGTTGGGTTTGGATTTAAATACTTTGGTAGCGAAACCGGTTGGACGTTGGTAGGAGTATCAGCAGTAGTTTCAGGGTTAGTGTTTTACTTTTCTTTTAAAACCAATGTGTGGGGAAGATTTTCATTAAAATCTTCTATTGATAGCAAAGTAAACGAAGGTAGTCTGAATGCCTTAACAGTTGGCATGGAGGGCAAGGCAACATCTGCCTTGCGCCCCATTGGCAAAGCACTGTTAGGCGATAAAGAATATGAAGTAAAAACTGTTGGCGAGTATTTAGATAGTGGAAGTACAGTACGCATTGTTAAAATAACCTCAAATCAAATTATTGTAGAACCTATAAACTAAAACTATGGAAGGCTTAGCATTTATCTTTATTATTTTTATTGGTATAGTAGGGTTTTTCATGTTCCTCTACTTTGTACCGGTGGGGTTGTGGATTACCGCCATCTTTGCCGGAGTTAAAGTAACCATCGGATCGTTGATCGGGATGCGCATTAGGAAAGTACCACCCGGAGTAATAGTTAACTCACTTATTACCGCCAACAAGGCTGGCTTAAAAGTAACCACTAACGAATTGGAAACTCACTACCTGGCCGGTGGTAACGTACCCAATGTAATTCGGGCGCTTATCTCAGCAGAAAAAGCGAACATCAGCCTGGATTTTAAACAGGCTACTGCCATCGATCTTGCAGGTCGGGATGTGTTTGAAGCCGTACAGATTTCGGTAAACCCGAAAGTGATTACCACACCAAAAGTTGCAGCAGTGGCTGCCGATGGTATTCAGTTGATTGCCGTTGCACGCGTAACCGTACGGGCCAGCATTCAGCAATTGGTAGGTGGTGCCGGTGAAGATACTATTCTGGCACGTGTGGGTGAAGGTATTGTAACCTCTATTGGTTCAGCGCAATCGCACAAAGAAGTATTGGCCAACCCCGACAAAATTTCGAAGCTGGTACTTTCACGCGGATTGGATGCCGGTACTGCATTTGAAATTCTTTCCATTGATATTGCCGATGTAGATGTAGGAGCTAACATTGGTGCAAAACTTCAAACCGATCAGGCTGCTGCCGATTTAAAAGTTGCTGAAGCACGGGCCGAAGAAAGAAGAGCGATGGCGGTTGCCTTAGAGCAAGAAATGATCGCGAAAGCACAGGAAGCAAAAGCAAATGTAATTCAGGCCGAAGCCGAAATTCCCAAAGCTATAGCCGAAGCTTTCTTAAAAGGAAACCTGGGGGTAATGGATTACTACAAAATGCAAAATGTACAAGCCGATACCGATATGCGCCAGTCTATCTCTGGCTCGGGTAAAACCAAATCAGAGTAAAGTTACTTGCGTTCATTCTGTAAACAGGCTGCTGGTTCAATTGGCAGCCTGTTTTTTTTACCGAAGTTGTTTAAACCCAGTAGCGGATTTAAAATTATCGCGGAAATAATTTAAGCTTCCATACTTCATATAATTCAATCATTATTTTCTAACGAGATTAAATCTTAATTTTAAATACTGTGAAAACAATCCCAATTCTTTACTGCCGCAATATGAAAGAGGCCATTGATTTTTATACCCTCGTTTTGGATTTCCAATTAAAATACCAACAAGCATCTGCTAACGATTGGGTTGTGGATTTAGTTAACGCAGGTGCTGAACTTATGCTTACCTGTTTAGCGGACGACCAAAAAGCAGGCATTAATGTTTATGTGCGAGTTAACGAAGTTGACTACTTGTTTCAGAAATACGTAAGCAGAGGATTGGTGATTCCAAATAACCCTGATTCACCCGTTCATAATGGTCCCCTAAACCAAAGTTGGGGTATGCGAGAATTCTACGTAACCGATCCAAGTGGTAACACACTTAGATTCGGATGCGAGATGTAATTCGAAGCCGGGAAGATAATTTTTATTTAAGTCCTTTATCGATTTTGGTTACCGACTGAATAACCATTCGAACACAGTCCTTATAAATCTCGGTGTTTACCAACTCAAAATCATCGGTAGGTTGATGATAATCTTTGTGATCTTCTACTCCAAAATAAACAAATGGAATATTAGCGCGATGAAAGGGCCCATGATCGGAAGAAAATGTCCAGTTGTCTTGTCCTTTATAGGTATCAGGGTCATCGTGTCCAAATACAAGCTTCACTTTTTCAGAGCCAATTCCTTCCAGCAAAGGTTTTAATTGTGGATAATAAAAAGTGCCACACGCTACTAACTCACCTTTATCTGCACGGGCCACCATATCCATGTTCAGATTAACCCTGATTTTTTCGAGGGCCACCGGTGGTTTAGCCACAAACGCGCTGGCTCCGCGCAAGCCCATCTCTTCGGCATCAAAAGCCACCACTAAAATGGAATGTTCGGGTTTGTGTTTACCAAAATACTCAGCAACCGCAAACAATGCACTGGTTCCGGAAGCATTATCATCGGCACCATTGTATATTTTTTCGTTGCGCACACCCACATGATCGTAGTGGGCTGAAACAACCAGGTAGGAATCTTTCCTGCCTTTAATCCAACCTGCCACATTAACACCTTTTATCTTCTCACCGCCTCGTGTTTCAAATTCAAAAGGAAGTTCATAACCTGATTCAAAAGGTAAAAGGTTTAACTTCTTAAACTGGTTGAGAATAAAGGTACGGGCTGTTGCATTTCCTGGAGAGCCGGTTTGTCGTCCTTTCAGCGAATCAGAAGAAAGAAACTTTAGATTGGCGATCAACGCTTCTTCATTATAAAGCTTTTGCGCCTGTAGTACCACAACCGTACTCACAAGCAACAATACCAGCAGCGCATACCTTTTCATTGTTTATAATTTCGTGTAAAATACTGATAGTTTACTTACTTCTGGCAATCATTAAAAAAGATTCACGGGGTTACCCTTCAAAACCTATTCGCTTATGACTGCCATCGCAGAAGGGCTTATTAGCCGATGCGCCACAGCGACAAAATGCGGTTACGTTGTGCTTTTTGGTAAGATTGCCCGCTGCATCTTTAATAGCAACATTTCCATAAACCAATAATGGACCATTAGGCGATGTTTCTACAATCGTTTCGGTTTCAACTTTTACAGGCTCTTCTGTTTCATTGTTCATGTAATAACTCAATGCTCCCGAAGGGCATTTTTTTATCTGATCAACAATCTGTGCAGTAGTGGCTTGCTCGGGGGTTACCCACGGTCTGCGCCTCGGGTCGAACACCTGCCCCAAACCTTTAAAACAAATGGTGGAGTGAATGCATTGATTGGGTTTCCACACAATGGTAACTTCTCCGTTTGTGTATTTCTTGGTAATGTCTTTCATAGTTTTATCAGGTTTAATCCTGGCAACGGACCACTTGGATATTGTTGTAAAAGTGCACCTTCTTTTAATGTGCCCGTATCTACTCCTGCAAATCCTATTTTATCGATGATGGTTTTTACAATCGCTTTTGCGGATGCATCATCGCCACAATAAAACAATACGCGTTTACCGTTTGCCTCTTCGGGCGATGCGCTCAGTAATTGTGGTGTAAACGTATTGAATGCTTTTACCAGTTTTACTCCGGCAAGCATCTCTTGTACAATTTCGCTGGAGGCACGACCGCTTAGTTCGGCAATTTTATAGTCGGGCGGAACCACCGGATTAATTGGGTCAATCACAATTTTGTTTGTCCAGTTTGAAATTTGTTTAGCAACATTTGGTAAATGTATCCAGGGCACAGCCAGAAAAATTACATCAGCTGCCACTGCTTCTTCTACTGAACCAGCTTTTACATTGCCGTGCAGTTGCTTCACAATCTCCGAAAGTGAATCTGCCCCACGGCTGTTACTGATAATAACTTCGTAGCCTGCTTTTAAAACTTGTTTGGCAAACGCCTGCCCTATACCGCCCGAACCAATAATTCCTATTTTCATTTTATGTAAATCCAATTTTCAAGATACAGGTTGCCTGTAACTTGTCAAAGTGCGGCCACTGTAGTTTCAATCTGTATTGGGCTGTTAAGTGTTTTGTGCACCGGACATTTTTCTGCGATCTCCAAAAGCTTCGTTCGATGTTCGGCAGTCAGGTTGCCCGTAAAATATAATTCGCGTTTTAGCGTGGTTTTAAAATCATTCTTCTCCATCGAAACTTCCACACGTGCACTTTCTAACGGGATTTGTTTCCGATCTGCATACATGCGGATGGTAATGGCCGTACAAGATGCCAGCGACATTAATAAAAATTCGCCCGGTGCCGGGCCGGTATCAGTGCCTCCTAAATCTTCGGGCTCATCAGCAATAACGGTTTTGCCCGATGCAATTAACTCCGTGCGATAATGTTCTTTACCAATTACTGCTGTTACCATAGTTAGAATGGGTTTGTCATTACAAAAAAATCCTGCGTGTAGCGCTCGCGCGGAGCCAACTCACGTACTTTCAAATTGTCGCTCAAACTTTCCGCATCACCCGGATAGCCAATGGCCATTACCACGGTAGGTTCATGCGTTTCGGGAATGTTGAGATTCTCAATTAATACTTGTTTGTTGTAGCCGCCCATTTGGTGCACGTTTAATCCTGCATGGGTTGCCTGTAATGATAAGAGTGCATTGGCAGCACCCACATCGTACTTGGCTGCACCATTTAGTACGCCATTGCGAAGTAATGTTTTTCGGGCTAGACTCACCACCAGCAACGGTGCATGTTGGGCCCAGACTTTATTGCTATCGTTTAACGAGGCAAAAATTTTATTCCACAGTTCTTTATTATCAGCAACTGCGTAAATATAAACCCACGGTTGTTCATTCATGCTGGATGGTGCCCAGCGGGCAGCTTCAAACAACGAGCGGATGGTTTCTTCACTTACGTGAATTGTGGAATACGCGCGTTTGCTTCTGCGCTCTTTAATTTCTGCCAGTACCGGGTGTTCTATTTCGGTTGATTTATTAAGTATTATTTCCATATCTGCAACTAACAAAGAAAGCACGTAAACAGTTTAACTTAAATTGTATTTTACTCTTCAATCAGCAAACCCATCTTACCCATCTGGTAATCGCGCATGGCTTCCATAATTTGAGTTTGCGTATTCATTACAAACGGGCCGTACGATACAACTTCTTCATTGAGTGGTTTGCCGCTTAATAATAAAGCCCGTGTGTCTCCCAAAGCAGTAAGGGCAATGCCTTCGCCATCATTTTTAAAGTGAACCAAATGCAAGCCTTCTACCATTCCAAAACCATCTACATTCAGTTTGCCATCTAATAGATAAAGTACTGTGTTATGGTTTTCGGGAACCGGAATATTAATTGTTCCATCTTTTTTCAATACGAGTGTGGCCGCATTCACTTCCACCTGCGAGGGTACAGGGCCTTTCGCACCCAATACTTCGCCTGCAAATACATTTACGGTTACCAATCCATCGGCACTTGTAACAACCGGTGCTTCTTCGGCTTTAACCGGAAAATACATGGGCTGATCCATTTTATGTTTAGCCGGTGTATTGATCCACAATTGGATAATCTCCTGCCGCCCACCTATTTCATGTATATCGTGCGGTGGACGTTCACTGTGAATAATACCCATGCCGGCATTCATCCACTGTGCGCCACCGGCATAAATCGTACTATCATTGCCGCGGCTATCGCGATGATGCACACCACCTTTAAATATAAAGGTGACCGGTGAAAAACCGCGGTGTGGATGTGGCCCTACCCCGGCATCGTCCGGATCAATTGTTGAAGGCGCTTTCACATCGGCATGGTGTAATAATAAAAATGGATCAACTTGTTGCACCTGTTGTGTAGGTAACGGCTGGCGAATCGGAAATCCACCCATGTCCATTTTATGGGCATAGAGCAATCGGGAAACAGTTCTGGTTTTCATATACGTTTGAAAATTAATATTCGGATAAAATTGCCACGAAGTCACCAAGGCACGAATTAGGGATTACCGTCAAATTTTAAAGTTTCGTGTCTTTGAGTCTTGGTGGCTATCATTAAACAAAGTTATTACAATAATTGTCTATACAACTATTTTGCCCCGGTTTTCGTTCCTATCTTTAAAACAAGAATAAAAGCCATGAAACCACAATTGATTAGCGGCATCCATCATGTAACGGCTATGGCCGATGATGCCCAAAAAAACCTCGACTTCTACACCGGTATTTTAGGACTGCGCATGGTTAAGAAAACCATCAACTTCGATGCGCCCGATGTATATCACTTTTATTATGGCAACGAAACCGGAAGCCCAGGCACCATTATGACTTTCTTTCCCTTTGCGGGGATGGCCAAAGGCCGCCATGGCAAAGGCCAAATGACTGTTACGTCTTTTTCTGTTCCTGCTGAAAGTCTTGACTATTGGTTAGCCCGCTTGAAAAAATTCAACATTACCCATACCGGTCCACAACAACGGTTTGATGATGAAATGTTCATCAGTTTATATGACGCACACGGTTTGGGTTTGGAATTGGTGTTTAATAAAACTGATATGCGTCCGGGTTTTACCTACGGACAAATTCCACTTGAATACTCCGTAAAAGGTTTTCATGGTGCGGTATTGTCAGAAGATAATTCAGATCGCACAGCAAAGTTGTTATTGGAAAGCATGGATCATAAACTGATTGCCGAAAAAGGGAACCTGAAACGTTTTTCGGCCAGTGGTGTGCCTGGAGATTTTATAGATGTACTAAATACACCCGAAGCTGCACGCGGATTGGGCGGTAGTGGAACCATCCACCACCTCGCGTTTGCTACAGCCGATGATACTTCGCAATTGGAGATTAGAGAAAAGTTATTGAGCAAAGGTCACCAGGTAACTGAAGTTTTGGATCGGCAATATTTTCACAGCATTTACTTTCGTGAACCCGGAGGTGTGTTGTTTGAAGTGGCTACCAATCCACCTGGCTTCGCGATAGATGAACATCCATCTAAATTGGGCGAAGCCTTGAAACTACCACAATGGTATGAATCGATGCGCGATAAAATTGAAAGTGCATTGGTGCCCGTGGAGTTGAAACCGGAAAAGTTTAGCTAACCCTCACCCCATCCTCGTTCCTCGGACACCCCTCTCTCCCGATAGCTATCGGGAGAGAGTGGAAGGGGTGAGGGACCAAACCGTGCTTTAAGATATTTTTCTAATTGATACTACCATGTCACACACTAAAAACATTATCGAATCAGGCCTACCCCTTCATCAAGCAAAAAAAGCTTTGATCATGATACACGGTCGTGGGGGCTCGGCTGAAGATATTTTATCGCTTGCGCAATACTTGCCCGTGGAAGATTTTTACATCGCAGCACCGCAAGCCACTAACAACACGTGGTATCCATTTAGCTTTCTGGCGCCAACACCACAAAACGAACCGTGGCTCAGCAGTGCATTGAACATATTGAAAGAATTAAGTGAGCACATTCAGCAGAATGGGATTAAACCTGAAAATATTTTTGTACTGGGCTTCTCGCAAGGTACTTGTTTAACAATAGAGTTTGCCGCGCGCAATGCCCAAAAGTACGGTGGCATTATTGCCTTAACCGGAGGTTTGATTGGCGATAAGCTTGAATCAACGCGGTACTCCGGAAATTTTGCGGACACAAGAATTTTAATGACCAACGGAAATAATGATCCGCATGTGCCGCTTCAGCGCAGCGAGCAATCCAAACAACAATTGGAAAAGATGAATGCAAAAGTTCAATTAGTGGTTTATCCCAACAGGCCGCATACTATTCTGCAAGAAGAGCTACAACTCGCAACCGCTATCCTTAAAAGCTAGCGCTATCGTTTCAGTAGTTTAAAGCCTATATCTCTACCCTGCCCGCGCATCATGGCCAGGTTAATCCAGAAGAAGGCAAATTGTTCCATTAACTGAAACTTATCGTTGCCGCCTATATCATAGCAAGCAGCAAAGCCGGCATCTATGGCCAATTGATTTACCAACTTCTTACCGCGTTCGCTATCACCCGCCATAAACATATCAAGGGCGGTATTTCCATAGATTGGATTTTGCATGTTATTGAAACCCGTGGTATTAAAACTTTTTACCACATCGCGCGTAACGGTATTAGCTAAAATAGCATCGGCTGTATTGGTGTAACCAACCGGGCCGCGCCCCATTACTACATTCATAGCATCTATTATTATTTTATCTTTTGTATCACCCAACGATTGTGCTACGGCAATGGCAGCGGTTGCCGGTGTCGCCAGGAGTATAACGTCTGCTGCACGCACGGCATCGTGAATAGTGTGTACAGTAGTATTGGGATTTTTTAATAGATCTTTTCCCTTAAAGTCGTGCGTATTTTGTACACCCAACAAAATCGTGTGTCCAACTTTTGACCAGGCGGTTGCTAACGCACCGCCTACATTTCCGGTTCCGATAATGGCAAGCTTCATATTTTGCATTAATGAGTTTTAGTCGAAAATTTTGAAATTATAATTCCTACCAGTGTTACCATATAAAACTGTCCGCTGATGCTGAAAAATGCCGCCAATAAACGGGCCGAGTCGCTTACGGGCACAATATCACCATAGCCCACGGTTGCAATCGTAATCATACTAAAGTAAGAAAGTTGCCGGTATGCTTCTGGTATGGATGCTGCCTGCAAACCCTTGAACGCACCTGGCTGCAAAAATTCCAATAATAAAAACGTGAATAAAGCCACTACCATTAATAACAGGTATCCACTCAGTGAACCAAACACCAACCCAAGTGTAATCTCTCCTTTTCGCGTAATCTGTCGTACTACTTCCACCCATATTAAACTATAGTACAACATGTAACTAGCAATGGCGAGCAGGGTTAACCACCACGAGGTAAAAATTGCTGGCATTAAAAACGGAACAGCCAGTACCGCAGCCAGCAAAATGTTTTTCACGATTTGCAACCATAAGCGATGTTCCTTAAAAACACCAATTGAAGCAACCCCCAGCAACACAACATTGAAAGGCCAGATGTAGCGCTGATAAAGTGCATCGTTTACAAAAACGATTTTATTAAAAAGAAGCATCAACAGTGCCAGTAGCAACGCTTCGAAACGATACAGGTGCAAATGGTGGCGAAGGGTAATCATGTGTTTTTTTACGGATGGGTTTTCGCAATTCAATCCAGTACCTGATCGATTGGCTGTAATTTTTCAGGCAGGTTTGTTTCGCCAAGCATTTCCTTTAAATCACGTTCAATGGTATTGCAAAGTGCTGTTAGCGGCACATCTGTAATACGATTTTCGAAAGGGTCTTCATTCACCTCTCCAACTTTAGCCAGTATGGAAAATACAAAAGAGATAATCCCGGCAACGGGAATAACCAGGTAGTCGGCACCCATCCGGGTAAAATCACCCACCAATGAAAAAGGTAGCAAAAACATGAATGTGTATAAAAACAACCTCGTGAAATAATCGTACTGCCTTAACAAGGGTGTATTTTTTATTCGTTCGCAACCGCCCTGGTAATTAGCCAGGTTTAATAGCTGTCCTTCCATCTGAAATGAATCAAAACCACCCAAAGTACCATTGGCCATTGCCTGATAGATTTTTCGTCCCATCAACAACTGTAAAAAGTTGGGTTTGTTCTGGCTTTGTTTTACCAATTGAAATTCTTCCTCACTTAAAAAGTTCTTTAACGTTTGCCAGTCATCCTGCTTCCGTAAATGCAAACGCAACGCATGCGCCCATGCAATGCAGTTATAAATCAATTGCTTTTTAAAAGTTTCACTTTTAGCAGCATCGTAAGTAGGTTGATGCGCATGACTATCTGCAAAGGTGATAATCAGCCGAGCCAACACACGACTGGAGTTCACAATACCGCCCCACAGGGTACGGGCCTCCCACCATCGCCCATAGGCACTATTATTACGAAAGGCGATGAAGATAGCCAGGGCACTACCCAGAATGGCCGCAATAGAAAATGGCAACGACACCTGGCTTGCTGCCTGACGATAAAACAACCATACCAGTGCAGCTACCACCAGCGAAAAAACCACTTCGTACTTAACATAGCCGAGTACACGAATGGGATTAAAATTTCTTTTGATGAGCATAACGCGTTTACTTTTTTAATTGAAAGCTAATACCAAATGTGAGAATGCGATCGTATTGCTGTACAGAAACTGCCACAACCTGTTCATATATATAACTGTATTGTGCAAATGCGCTTAGTCCTTTCCAAACCGGAAAATCAAAGCCGATATCAACCTGCGCACGATTATTGGCAACTCTATCAAAACCTGGTTGCATGTAGGCGCGATAATAAAGTTTAAGGTGATGATCTGCTAAATTATGCCAACCGGTAAGGTACATGGTTGCACGCCAGAGCCTGATTGTCTCCGTTCCGTTGTAGGTAGGTTCGTTAAATTGTGTATTACTGAAACCGGTGTTTTCATGCACCAGACTTGTCGAAAGTTTTAAAACAGTGTTGGGTGTTTGAACAAATTGCCAGGTTATACCCACACCTCCAAACCACCTAAAATTAATTTGTCTGCGGTAATTGGTTTGTGCGTACACCATTGCAAACGGATAGAGCTTACGAAATGGATTGACATAAAAATAACTACGACTGTTCATGTCGTTATCAGCTTTAAAACCACCAAACGATTGATACAGACTGTTGCTCTGAATTTTGAATACATAAAGACTATTTTTGTTGGCTACCAACTCCACGTTCCCCCGCAGCACCAGTAAATCTACATTTCCCTTTTGCGCGGCTCCTGTTAATCCAGCCCGTATCTGAAACAGAGCTGTGTCGCTTTCATTTAGCTGTGCATCAGCAGGAATGCAAAAAAGCATTCCTGCCAGCACAACAAATAAATAAATGACTATTACTTTCACGCTACTTACCAAGCTGCGCAACTACCATTTCGGCTGTAGCCGCTCCTGAATTTTGTTGCTGGCCCGTAATCAGATTACCATCTGCAATGGCATAAGATGAAAATGGAGGCGCTACTTTAAACACAGTGCCTGGTATTTTTCGTGCTTCCGTTTCAATGCGGTACGGTTGAATTTTCATACCGACTGCGTTATCTGCAAATTCCTCCTCCGCATCGGCAAAGCCTGTCCACGTTTTATCTTTTACCACTAATTCACCATTCGATTTTTTTGCCTCCAACAATAAAGTGGTAGAGTGGCATACGGCTGCAGCAGGCTTATTGGCTTCGTAAAAAGAAACAAATAGTTTTTCCAGTTCTTTGTTTCCACGAAAGGTGTACATGGGGCCTTGGCCGCCAACCAGAAAAATAGCTACGTAGTCGTTGTGTTTTACTTCCGTGAGTTTTTTAGTCTGCTCCAGCATTTTGGTAAACTCCGGCTTTTGCAGATAGCCTAACGAAATAATATCGTGAGCCGAATAGCCACTGGCATCCGTTGGGTTTGAATAGGCATCCATTTCCAACTTACCACCCCCTGTAGATACCAACTCTACTTCATAACCAGCTTCCTGAAACACTCTGAGCGGATGCGTTAACTCAGCAGCCCAAAACCCGATGGGCCATCCTGTTTGCTTAGATACCGATGGCGAACTGGCCACCATCAAAATTTTTCCTTTTGTAGGTGCACCATGAAAATGCACATAATTCATACGTTCCGTTACCTGTTTCATAAGTTGATTGGTTTTGTCTTTTTTGTTGACGACAAATATTGGACGTGTATGGTACCTCAATCAATATATTAACTTTTTAGTAGGATACTTTCGTTTTAGAAAGTATTGGTAATTTCAAACGAAAATGAATGAGTTTTGAAACTGAAAAACACGTATGCCCGACTTCGTTTACGATAAAAAACTTTATTACAATCCGGTTGAGTTTGCCATGGACCGTATTGGCGGTACCTGGAAGATGCCTATTCTCTGGCGCTTACGCGAAAAAACATTACGCTACAGCGATTTAAAAAAAGAGTTGCCACACATTACGCACAAGATGCTCTCCAGCGTGCTGCGAAGTTTAGAGCGTGAAGGCTTTATTACCCGAAAAGTTTACCCGGTAATTCCACCTAAGGTAGAATACTCCATTACACCAAGAGGCTTAAAAGCTATTCCGATTATTGAAGCAATTCGAAAATATGGTGTGGATTTGATGAAAGAGTTTGGCGTAAAGGCGAAGGAGGTTGAGAAGAAGTAGCGATTCACTAAACTAGATTAACAATATCTACACCTTGGCCGGTTGCAAATTTACATTGCAACCCCAGTAAAGCACATGTCTGTGGAGAGCATATTGTTTTGCATCAATGTGTAATACATCCGTACAAAATACACTAATTCAATAATCAGTTTTTGTTAACTTGGAAACCTATGACAGCCGAGAAACAAAGACTGATTGAAGATCGTGACAAAGTAAAAAACTGGCGCCAGTGGGGCCCGTATCTTACTGAGCGACAATGGGGAACGGTGCGCGAAGATTATAGCGCCAATGGCGATGCGTGGAATTACATTTCGCACGACATGGCTCGCAGCAAAGCTTATCGCTGGGGCGAAGAAGGCATTGCCGGAATTTCGGATGACAAACAATTGCTTTGTTTGGCGCTGGCGATGTGGAACAAAAAAGATCCGATTCTGAAAGAACGCTTCTTCGGACTTACCAACCCCGAAGGCAACCACGGTGAAGATGTAAAAGAGATCTATTATTACCTTGACTCCACGCCTACGCATTCCTACATGCGTATGCTGTATAAGTATCCGCAAAATGAATATCCGTACGCACAACTCGTAGAAGAAAGCAGACGCAGAGGCAAACACGATCGCGAATTCGAACTAACCGATACCAACATTTTTGCCGATAACCGCTACTTCGATGTAGCGGTTGAATATGCCAAAGCCGATGTGTGCGATATGCTGATGCAGATTACGGTTACCAACCGCGGACCAGAAGTAGCAGCCATTGAACTTTTGCCTACACTTTGGTTTCGCAATACATGGGCCTGGGGCTATGATGACACGCGGCCCGAAATTTATCTGGATGATAAAGGTATCATGAAAGCGAGTCACAAACAATTAGGCTCGTACTATTTCTGCTGCGATGCAAAACACGAAGCACTCTTCTGCGAAAACGATACCAACACGTGGCGGTTGCATCAACACTTTCAACCGGGTACTTTCAAAGATGGGATTAACGATTACGTCATTTTCAATTACCCGAATGCAATTAACAAAATCAGTAAAGGAACAAAAGCTGCCTATCGCATTGATCTGAATTTAAAAGCGGGAGAATCGAAAACCGTTCGCCTACGTTTAGCTTCGCGCTTTCATCAAAAACCATTTCAACAGTTCGATCAGATTTTTTCTACAGCTAAAGCAGAAGCCGATAATTATTATGCCGATCTGCAAAAAGACATTGCCTCCGAAGAAGAAAAAATGATTCAGCGGCAAGCCTTGGCGGGAATGCTGTGGAGTAAACAATTTTATTATTACGATTTGGATGTGTGGCTGCGAGGCGATCCACACCAACCACCGCCACCTTCAGAACGCAAACGCAATCGCAACCACGAGTGGGATCATCTGCACAATGCAGATATTATTTCCATGCCCGATAAATGGGAGTACCCGTGGTATGCCGCATGGGATCTCGCCTTTCATGCCATTCCATTGGCTATGATCGATCCCGAGTTTGCCAAGAAACAATTGCTGTTGCTTACCAAAGAATGGTACATGCATCCCAACGGACAATTACCTGCTTACGAGTGGGCCTTTGGCGATGTTAATCCGCCCGTGCATGCATGGGCTTGCTGGCGGGTGTATCGCATCGATAGCAACCTGCAAGACGGCAAGCGCGACCGAAAATTTCTGGAAGAAGTTTTTCATAAGCTCATGCTCAACTTTACGTGGTGGGTAAACAAGAAAGACGAAAGCGGCAACAATATTTTTCAAGGTGGCTTTTTAGGCATGGATAATATTGGGGTGTTCGACCGCAGCAGCACCCATTTGCCGACAGGTGGCTACATCGAACAATCGGATGGTACCAGTTGGATGGCCATGTACACGCTCAACCTTTTGCGTATGTCGCTGGAGTTGGCCAAGGAAAATCCCACGTATCAAAGTATGGCCACCAAATTCTTTGAACATTTTTTATACATAGCCGGTGCTATGGCCAATGTGAACAACGAAGGCATTAACCTGTGGGATGAAGAAGATGAATTTTTTTATGATGTTTTGCATCTACCCAACAATGAAAGGGTTCAGCTAAAAGTACGCTCTATGGTCGGACTTATTCCGCTGTTTGCTGTAGAAGTTCTGGATGAAGAAATCTTTCAAAAGATGCCCGAGTTTACCGAGCGCCTGGATTGGTTTTTACAAAACCGCCCCGACCTCGCCAACTTAATTTCGCGCTGGGGCGATCGTGGAAAAAACCAACGGCACCTACTTTCCTTGTTGCGCGGGCATCGAATGAAGCGGTTACTAAAACGTATGTTGGATGAAAAAGAATTTTTATCACCTTATGGTGTGCGTGCGCTTTCGCGTCATCATTTGGAGAATCCCTATGTATTGCATGCCAATGGCAGTCAGTTTTCGGTTCGGTATCAATCAGGCGAAAGCGATTCGTATCTGTTTGGTGGCAATAGCAACTGGCGTGGACCGGTTTGGTTTCCGGTCAACTATTTAATTATTGAATCGCTGCAACGCTTCCATCATTATTATGGTGATGACTTTAAGGTGGAACACCCAACCGGCTCGGGCAATATGTTAACCTTGCGTGAAATTGCGAGCGAACTTTCGCAGCGATTGATTGCGATGTTTAAAACCAATGCCGAGGGTAAGCGGCCCATGTATGGCGATACCGAATTGTTTCAAACCGATCCGGAGTTTAAAAACCATTTACTCTTTTACGAATACTTTGATGGCGACACCGGACGTGGCTTAGGTGCCAATCACCAAACCGGTTGGACGGGTTTAGTGGCTAAGTTGATACAACCGATACAGACGAGGAAGAAGAAGTGATTTTTATATCTTCGCGTAACATTCAAAGTATTACACCTATAAGAACACGACCTTTTAAAGTATTACATTTGTAGCGTGGAGAAAATTGGTTTTATAGAGATTAGAATTACTGGTTCAAAAGGAAACATTGACCTATCACCCGATAATTACGACATTCGGGAGATTATCTCAATTCTTGAAAACGCAGAAAACCTATTGTATCCTAGCGACAAGAAAGATAGACCAATAATAAGCTACAAAATTGAAGAAGGTTCAGTAAAACACATTCTCAAAACATCAATTCAATACATTATTGGTTTTAACGCAATTATCGGGCAAGTGAACCAAGTTCAGAATATTGACTTTCTTGATTTAGCCACTGCCAAAGCATTTGAAAATATCCAAGATATTTCAACCAAACGTAACTACATTTTTACTATAAAGACCTCATTAAATAACAGTAATGAAGTAAGAGTTGATAAGACTACTAACTATTATAGAACTGAAGCAATCTGGGCAGATGCTGAATTTTATTTTTATGGAAAGGTGACCAACGCTGGCGGAAAGGATAAAGCAAACATTCACGTATTAACAGAAGAGTTAGGCACTGTTAGAATCCAAACGCCAATAAGCTTTTTGGAACAATATGATGAGAATCTTCTCTACAAGACATTTGGTATACGCGCTATAGGAAAACAACATTCAGAAACAGGAGAAGTCGACACAACAACTCTTAAGTTCCTTGAGTTAGTCGACTATCAACCCACATATGACGAAAAATATTTAAAGTCACTTAGGGACAAAGCTAAAAAGTCCTGGCTAGGTATTATTAACCCAGATGATTGGTTAAAAGGAATTAGAGGGGGTTATGATGAATAAGGCGGTTTTACTTGATACTAGCTTCTTTCTTCGTTTTCTTAACGATAACGACCCACTTTTTAAAAATTCCGATGGCTATTTTCGTTACTTCCTTCAAAAAGGTATTACAATGATGATTTCAACAATAAGTATTGCTGAATATTGCGTTGGTGGAGATGTTCACGAACTTCCATTAAGAAATTTACAAATAGTTCCGTTCAATTTAGACCACTCAAAAAGAACCGGAGAGTTTGCAAAGATAGCTTTTGAAGCAAAGAAAATAGGTAAGTTGTTGGTCACAACAAGAAACATCATTCCAAATGACACAAAACTATTTGCGCAAGCTGACTGTGAAAAAGCTATAGAATTTTACTTATCATCGGATAAAGAAAGTGGCAAAATTTTCAATCTACTAAAACAAAAAACTGACCCTAAGTTCCAATTCATTGACTTAAATACACCATTCAACGAAACATTTGGACTCCTTGATCTTTGAAAAAACCTGTTCCCCAATTTTCCAAAACCTTTAATAGTTTCGCTTCCAAGGTTCGTGTCCCCGCGAACCTAAATAACAACTTCTAATAAGAGCTGTCAGTTTTAACTTCAAACAACACTAATTACTGAACTTTATGAGCAAAATCATTTTCGACAGCGCCATATCGCTTGATGGCTACTTTGCAGGCGACAACAGAGGCCCCAAAAATCCGATGGGTGGGGTTTCTAGTAGAAACCAACTAACAATACCTAACATAAACCACAGAATAAAAACAGTACTATGAGCAAAATCATTTTCGATAGCGCCATATCGCTTGATGGCTACTTTGCAGGCGATAACAGAGGCCCTAAAAATCCAATGGGAGGAGTTTCCGGGAAAATACATGCGTGGATGTTTAACCAAAAAGCTTTCTGGCAATACCTGGGAATGGAAGGCGGTAAAGAAGATGGCCCCGATGGAAAATTTATAAGAGAGACCATTGACCGAACCGGAGCTTTCATTATGGGCAAGCGCATGTTTGAGGAAGGCGAAGTAGTTTGGCCAAATGATTTGTATAAAGCCGATGTGTATGTTTTGACCCACGAAAAGCGCGAACCGTGGATTCAGGAAGGAACAACAACGTTCTACTTTATAAACGATGGAATAGAAAGTGCGTTGGATAAAGCCAAAAAATCTGCAAGAGGAAAGGACATACGCATACAAGGAGGTGCCAACACAATTCAACAGTTTTTAAATGCTGGTGTTATCGATGAATTTTTCATTCACATTGCTCCGGTTTTTTTAGGCAGTGGAATTCGGCTTTTTGAAGGCATCAACAAAGACATCTATGAACTTCAAGTTGATGAAGTAATACCGGCAACCCTGACCACGCATTTGAGATATAAGCTGATAAAGAAATCCAGCGTGTAGGTTCGTGCGGACACGAACCTTGGCAATAAAGAAACGCCCTCAATAAATTCTCTTCTTTAGTAATGCAACCCACTCTCTACGAAAAACTTGGTGCCGATAATGTTACACTATTAGTAGAACGATTTTATGATCTCGTTTTCGTACATCCTGAAATCAGTCACCTGTTTAAAACCGACAAAGAAATCATCAAAGAGAAGCAGCGATTGTTTCTTACTCAGTTTTTAGGTGGGCCCGCACTTTATTCGCAACAATATGGCCATCCGCAACTACGCGCACGCCACTTGCCCCACCCCATTGGTAACGATGAAGCCGTGGCTTGGCTGGCGTGCATGAACAAAGCCATAAGCACATTACCGATAGATGAACCCTTAAAAGACGAACTCTTCAAACGATTTGTACCTACTGCTATGTTTATGGTAAATCGAGAAGAAGAAGAATAGTTACTAGTTACTTCAAATATTTATCCGGCAACGGAAAGCCCAAACTTTCAGCACACCAAAAAATATTTACAATGTAATAGCGGTCTTTGTCTTTGAACAACTGAATACTGTTAATGCCGCGGTTGGTTACAGGGCCATCTTTCTTCTCTTTAGTTTCGTACGTACTAAACACATGCACCACCGTTCCAAAAGCATCTTCCTTGCGACTTAGTTCGCGCTCGAAAAAACCGGTGCTGATGCGCGATGAAAAGAATTGTACATACTCTTCGGGTGTCATCGTGCGCAAGTCAAAATTCCCTTTGTCGTCCTTGCGCGATGGAATAAGTTTGGCATCGGACTTAAACAAATACCGGAAGCGATCCCAATCGCGCGGAGCACCGGGCTCGCCCGAAATTACATCGTACAACGCGTTGATAATTGCATCCACGGATTTAACATCTTGTTCATAGGTCTTAACTTGTGCTGAAGCAGAAAATACAAGAGCACAAAGAAAAGTGAGTGTAAAAAGTGTTTTCATAGGTTGTATTTCAATCCGTAAAGTACAAGAGTTAATCATGCATTAGCAAATTGGAAGCGGACTGCTTATTTAGTTCGATTTGTATTAAACTCCATAGTTACTGTTGTCCAACCACTGCGCATAAGATGACCGTGGTCACGCGCTGGCAACCATGGAGGCCCAGACTTAATCAACTCAATTGCCAATGAGTCTGCCTGAACATTGAGGCTCTTATCAATCTGAAAGTCTGTTAACACCCGATTAGGGGTTACTCGAAACCAAACTTTAACTATTCCATGTGTTACCGGGTTCAGCTTTGCTAATTGTTCTTTCAGATAATTATTAAAGTGTACATAACCCTTCTCAGGTATGGGGAACAGGCTACTGGCATCATATACAAATCGCTCACCATTCAAGACACTGCTTCTACCCCGTACCAGTTGACCTAAACTATAAAACTCTTCATAGTAAATCTGGCCATTTGAATGATACCCCAACCAAACTCCTTCTTTCTTTCCATTGCGATATTCTCCTCGTTCGGACACTATGCCATTGCCATAATAAAACCGAACAACTCCTTCCCCATTCTGAACAAGTGGCTGGCCCGTTGAGTCCCACATATTCTTCATAAAGTATTCGGGTTCGAAATACGCTTCGCTCTTGATTTTACCATTGGAATGAAATGTTTCCCATTTACCTATTGGTATTTCCATGTTGTAGCGACCAGCCGATTCATAGGTATTGTGATCAGAATAATACAGGAACACACCATTCCTTCGTCCGTCCTTGTAGCCACCTTTCATTTGAATTTGTCCGGAATTATAAAAATCGCGCACGGCTCCTTGCCATCTTCCCAACGAATCTTGTTGCCCCAGTCGATAGAATGCCGCTGGCGGACCCGGAACTTCTTCCCATTCATTGTTATACCAGATTTTAACCGCATGCAACGATGGTCGCTTGGTTGTATCTTCTTCGGGTTCGCGCACTGGCAGGAGTTGCGTAAGCGGATAGTCCAACGGGAAACAAGATTGCATTTGTTGTTGACTCAACTCAATGCTGTCTAAATACCTGTAACTTTCTTTTTCAATTAATTGAATACGGAAGACGTTCTCCTGCTTCCGTAGATTGATGTACCGCTTCAACCGGAGCGTGTCCTGGTGTAATTCTTCCGGCAAGTAGGATTGATCATCTAACAAAGTGCGGGTACTATCCCAATAGGAATTATATCTTTTGAAATGCTTCACGTATTCTGCATCGGTTACACCTTGCTTTTTAAAAAGCATTTGCGTGGAGTCTTCTATTGCAAGCACGCTCTGAAAAAAGTGAAAATACGTTACCTGGTAACGTGGTAGTAAAACAAAACCACAAATGATCAAAACGAGAAACAGGTATTCGCCTTTAATTTGTTTGTAAGAAGTATTGAATAACGTTAATGTACCTAATACTAAGCCGCCCGCGAGCCCACCCATGTGGGCTGCAGTATCAGCATTCAAAAGTTTAGCAAACAAAAAGTTTATAACCAGAAATAGCAGAAAGTTGAAAAGAAGGGGAGCTATCGGCTGATCTGTTTTTTTGCTTTCAGCCAATTGTACCACTAGCATAAAACCAAACAAACCAAATATGGCACCTGAAGCACCAACACCAACTGAAAACAAATTGAAATATAAACTTGCAAGGCTCGCAGTAATGCCACACAGAAAGTAAATCCATAAAAACTTTAGCGGACCGACAATACGCTCTACATTGCTACCAACCGAAAACAATGCGTACATGTTGAAAGCCAAATGAATTACGCTACCGTGTAAAAACAAGTGTGTAAAAATCCGGTACCATTCATTATGTAAGGTGAGTGGTGCAAACTCAGCACCATTGTACAGCAATCCCTTTGTCCATTGAGGATCTTCAAATGTTCCGATCGAATGCCAACAAACGCCAAATACAACCAGGTTTACAGCCATGATTGAAAGCGTTATGATTCGTGGGCTAAGTTTCATTTGTTTGGGGATAACACCAGAAATTTAAGAAAAGGTTTTATGGAAACAGGATAAGCCAGGCATCTTATGATTAAATCCTGAACCATGAAAAAACAATTTGCCCTTACCGTGCCCACCCCGTGCCACGAAGATTGGAACACGTTTACACCCACACAAAAAGGTAAGTTTTGCGGAGCCTGTCAAAAAGAAGTAATCGACTTTACCGCGTGGACCGATGATGAGATCAAGCATTTTTTCAACCACAGCTCGCAGGCAACTTGCGGAAGATTTAAACAACAGCAACTAAAAATCTATCCGGAAATGGCAACTACCTCCAAAACACATTCAGCGTGGGCAGCCTTTGTTGCTTTCTTAATGCTACTGGGACATGAAACCGCAGAGGCTCAAACCTCCACCACAATTTTACAAGAAGAGGTAGTTAAACAAACCAAGCCGAAGCTAGTTCAAGAAGTGAATTCTATCACTGTTTCGGGTATAGTGGTAGATGCTATGGACTCACTTGGGCTACCCGGTGTAAACATACTTCGCAAAGGTTCCACCTATGGAACCGTAACCGATTCCACTGGCAGATTTGAATTAACCATCCCCCATCCACAACCCAGCGAAACAGTGGTAGTTTCTTTTATTGGATTAAAAACAGTTGAGGTTGCAATAAATCCATACCAGCATACTAACAACCTAAAAATCGTTATGCAACAAGATGAGGAAATGTTGTTAGGAGAAATTATAGTAGGCGGAGCAGTGTCAGTGCGCAGGTACAGTCCGCGTAGTGTGTGGTGGAAGTTGAAGCGGTTATTTCGATAATTAAGTCCTGTAGCGCAATAACACTTACCCAACATTCCAGAAATTTATTGCTGTTATCGTAAAATTGTAAGCAAAGTGTCCGAATACTCCATACCATAGAGTATTGTACCGATTACGGCTGTACGCAAAAATTAATCCCATGGGTATTAGCCATAGCAAGCTGATGAATTGCAAATGTATTACACCAAACAGGAATGCGGTCACATAAATAGCGCTGGTAGGTGTTGTTACTTTTTTCAAATAATTAAATAGAAAACCTCTGAAAGCAACTTCTTCAAATATTGCAGGTTGAACGGCAACCAATAAAGTAGCCACCAAAAACGGAAATGGACTTTCTTCATACAGTGTGGTCTCATAATACACTTCCTCATAAATGGACCGATTTAGGAATGCGGCAATAAGAGATACAACGAGCGCTGCCAAAACAGCAAATAGAATCGTAACAGTAATTAGACCGATTTTAATTTTTTTGAGCGACCAGAGCTCACGCAGTTCGTCAAAATTATGGTGCCAGAAAACCAACACAATCAGTACATCAATTACCGAAACCAGGATAAATCCGTCAAAGCCTTCTGGAAAGAAGGATGTTAGTTTGTAGGTAGCTAATAGCAGAAAAGTAATAAAGTAATAAAGGAGTGCTGGTTGCAGGGCATTAAATACATCTTCTTTTACCTCTGATTTTTCGTCTATCGGCTGTCCACATTGGCCACAAAACACATCAGATGCGGCAATTTTTTCATTGCAATATTGACACGATAACTCTTTGGAAATTTCGCTCACAAACTTTTAGTTTTTTCTAACTCAACTAAAATATCTTTTGCCTCTTTGGCCGATCGAACTCCCTTTACAAAAGCACCAATAAATAATATTTTGAAGAGCAACCCACTAAAGAGCGTTGCGGGTTCAACAATAAAGTTGATAAGGATTAATGTTACATAAATGATAAAGGCAGTGAGGATCGCTCCAAAAGGATTTTTTTCACTCCATGCGGCAAGTATCAAGTACAATAAACTAATGCAAAGGTTTACAATCATAGAGGCATAATCATCTTGAGCGAAACCAACCACCAGGCCGCTAATAAATAGTAAACCAGCTAAAATGTAGATTATCGTTTTACAGGTTTTAATTTTTTCTTCTGCATCTTTTACCTGTCGTTTTTTGCTCCCTATTGATAATCGAAAACTTCGTTTATCATCTTCACTTCCGGCTACAGGAAAGCTGCAGGAGTTACAAAATTTAACTGTACTTACAACCTGAGCATTGCAATTTTCGCATGTAATAAACTCCGAGGTTATCAAATTGTCTTGTTGCTCCATATTAACTGATTGGCTTAGTTAAGTAATATATCCAGCGTCATAAATGCAACTCAGACTCCATATTTATTCTTGCCCTTACCTCATACTTTTCGTAAAACTCATTTGTCTTATAGATTCGATTCATCGCTAAAAAATGTAGTAACACTTTCTTTCTTCCAGGCTTGTACAACAAATCGGGATAGACGGAATATTCTTTTCGCACTTCGGCTGCATAGTTTTGGTAACGCCCGGGTGTTGCACCCAGAATGCTCAGGTCGGCATCGGTAAATAAATCAACTTCACGATTAACAGGTTGGTGTTTTTTTGTTGCATTGATAAATGCCAGGCAGCGTTCTATTTCTGATTCCGGAAAAGCAATTTGTTTCAATCGTGCAGCAGCAAAAGCCGCACTTTTTTCTTCATTGTCTTTTCGTGTGGCGTTATACACAAAATCGTGGTAGGCAATGGCAAACACTACTGTGGGCCAACAACTAAACTGATCGCGCAACGGCTTTAATTCACTAACCAACTGATCTAAATGCGCAAGCGTGTGGTAGTGCCTGCTGTGGTGCGTGTATGCTTTTTCTATTTCCGGAAATAAATCCTGACCAACATTCGGGTTGTGATCAACTATAACATTTTGAAATTCCAGTTGAAACATAGTTCAAAAGAATTCAAAGCTTGCTTTATATTCAAACAAAAAAGGCCGCTGTTTGGCAGCGACCTTTCCGGGTAAATTGTTTGTTGTGTTAAAGTGATTTTGATTTGGCGTAGGCCAATGATTCTTCTACTTCGCGAGCTACCGCTTCTTTTTGCTGGTTGGTTTTGCTGGAAATGTTTTCTACCAACTGCTCCAAGGATGTGTCCACCCGGTTGATTTCTGCATCGGATAAATCCACATACTTGGATTTTAATTCCTGCTTCAGTAGGTCGTTACGGCTAATGTCTATCAAGTTGTTCATGGTTTCTGATTTAATGTTTACACCAATTTAATGTGAAATGCAGCCCAAAAAACGGAAGCTCCTGTGCGGTAGCGCTTTGAGTGAGCAAACTCAAATTTTTCTATAATTACTGGAGGGTATTTTTAAAACCCATGTGCTGTGTACAAGGCCTCGCAAATAATAATCAGGCCTTCGGGCGCAACCGGTTGCGATTTAAATCAAGGCTATTTTCGGGCTAAAAGCTTAAAATTGAGCAGAAAGAAAGGCCTCTGTAATTTCTTAATTCTAATAACTTTCTAATAATTGATACACCTTTAAATGGTGCTCATAAAAAAAGGAGAAGCTTGCGCCTCTCCCTTTCACTTCACACACGGAAAAGTCTACCTCCCTTTTCCGTTGCCATTCACGCCAACCAAAACGGGTTCTGGCTGATCCACAGTTTTCACAGTTGTGATAATGCGGGCCGCCACTTTGTAAGGGTCAGCTGCCGAGTTGGGTCTGCGATCTTCCAACCATCCTTTCCATCCGTTTTCAACAGTGGCAATCGGAATGCGGATAGAGGCGCCCCTATCGGAAATACCATACGAGAATTTATCGATGCTTTGTGTTTCGTGTTTGCCCGTTAACCGTAAGTGGTTATCGGCACCATACACAGCAATGTGTTCTTTTACATACGGTGCAAATGCTTTGCACACCATATCGTATATGTCTTTCGATCCGGCTTCGCGCAACAGCGAGTTAGAGAAGTTGGCATGCATGCCCGAACCATTCCAATCTGTTGCACCTAATGGTTTGCAATGCCAGTTAATAGCTACGCCATATTTTTCGGCAGTGCGTTCCAATAAATAACGAGCTACCCACACCTGGTCGCCTGCTTCTTTTGCTCCTTTGGCAAAAATCTGAAACTCCCACTGACCGGGTGCTACTTCGGCATTAATACCTTCCACGTTAATGCCTGCTGCAAG
Organism: Cyclobacteriaceae bacterium; assembly: GCA_019638355.1. Lineage (GTDB taxonomy): Bacteria > Bacteroidota > Bacteroidia > Cytophagales > Cyclobacteriaceae > ELB16-189. Next base: position 596,877 of record JAHBTY010000001.1, on the reverse strand, counting down.
ACAATAATCCAAATGTTCTTCAACAATAGAACGGCCAAATGCATTCTTGGCGCCTACTGAGCAATAGTACGGACCTTGAGGTGCGGGGTAGCCATTCTCCGGAAAGCCAAGCGGCTTGTTAGTGCCCGGGTCCCACAGGAAGTACTCCTGTTCAAAACCAAACCAGAAGTCGCGGTCGTCATCTTCAATTGTAGCGCGGCCGTTTGTTGGATGTGGGGTTCCATCGGGACTTAATACTTCGCACATTACCAGGTAGGCATCTTTCCTTGCGGGATCGGTAAAGATGGCTACCGGTTGAAGCAAGCAATCGCTTGAGCCGCCTGGTGCCTGTTCGGTGGAACTTCCATCGAACGACCACATGGGGCATTCTTCTAATGTGCCGTTAAAGTTTTTTACAATTTTAGTTTTACTGCGCAGGCTTTGGGTGGGTGTGTAGCCATCCAGCCAGATGTACTCAAGTTTTGTTTTTGACATAGGTAGTTTTGATTAATTATTGATGAATTAAAATTTATAGACAGCTGCCAGGTTTAAGGTTGGCAAAATCTTTTTATCTACGGCTTCAAATTTTTTGTTGAATGAATTTTCGGATGTCATGTCCACGCGCAACTCCGGAATAAAGGTTAAGCCCCCTACTTTATAATTTCCTGAAAGTGTAAACTCCATCACGTTACCGTTGCCTTCATTATCAAGACCAAACAAAGGCAAGTGATAATTTTTGATAGCGAAATACTCTGCACGTAAGCCAAGTGCGAAGGTTTCTGATAATGTAACTTTTGGATAAAGTGCAACACCAAAGAAGGAAGATGGATCGCCACCTGCGTCTTCAATAGCACCACCAACAGCAACCGACTGACCAGCCGCTACTGTTTGGTAAGACGTATTCAGGCCGATGTAAAACTTTTCACCTACGTTATATCCCAAGGTAATATCGCCCTGAAATAAACTACCTGCCGAAGCATCACCCGGTTGCAGGCTTCCGTCATCCTCATCGAACTTGCCATCCTGATCGCCATACAAAAAGTTTAACCATACGCCACCGGCATCAGAAGTTTTACCAAGTTGTAAGCCAAGGGTGTAGGTATTTACCGGGTTAAACTCTACAATGTCGGTTGGGTTCATTACGGCTACTTTCGCCACAAAACCACTTTCACCGGTATAGTCAAAACGCGCACCGGTATGATTGAAAGGGCCCCACGAAAACAAATAAGAGGTGGAGTAATGAAAGTTTACAGCAGGAGAAATTACTTCATAACCAAGAAATGTATTGAACTGCCCAAGGTTAAGTGTAACCTTGTCGTTAAATTTATAATAGGCATAAGCCTGGTTAATAATAGCCTGACCGGATGCAGTACCAAATACTGCCGCCTGGCCGCGCGGGCCAAACACTACGTCACCAACAAAGCCAACCTTCTCACCTGAATAGGCAGCAATCAGGTTTACCATACCCAATGAAAATCCTTTTAAATCAGCAAATGATGTAGATGGTGCAACTGTACCGCCATTACGATAACCAAAGGAAGAATGAAAGTATGTATCAATCGAACCCGATAAGGTAAACGTTGGTTCTGTTTCTTCTTCTTTAACTGATTCAGTTGTTGCTTCGCTCTTCACTGCTTCTTTTTCCTTTTTCTCTTTATCGTTTGTGTTGGCCGATGCATACACCGGTGTTTCTTGTGCAAATGCGTTTACCGATACTGTAATAACTACTACTAGTGACAATACACTTTTAAGGTTTTTCATAATTTTGAGGGTTGTTATTTTTAACAATGACCAGGGAGATTCTCAGTGGATGACTGCAATTATTCAGCTGAGACTTCCTGGTGTTTTTTTTGCCATACACGAAGGCCCGGCTGGCGCAACGTGCATGGCAATTTTTTTAGTTATTCTTCATAGGTAATGGTGTAACCACGCATACCATGCTCATGACTATCGAGACCTTCTTTTTCGTGCTGAGCCGATACCCGGATACCACCTTTCATTACTTTATTCAGTATGAAGAATACGATGAGCGAACCCACAAAGGCTCCGCCTCCGTAAGCAGCAACGCCTACTAATTGTTTTACAAATTGTTCTCCACTGGCCAGATTACCCAATACACCTACTGCAAGCGTACCAATAATACCACACACTAAGTGAACAGAGATTGCTCCAACAGGATCATCGATTTTTACTTTATCGAAAAAGATTACTGCAAACACAACTACCAATCCGCAAAGTAAGCCAATGAATAAAGCTTCGTTGGGCGACATCTGATCGGCACCAGCCGTAATCCCTACAAGCCCGGCAAGAATGCCGTTTAATACCATGCCTAGATCGAGGCGCTTGAAGGCGATTAAACCACCCACCATACCACCCAGGCCACCGGTACAAGCTGCCAGAGCAGTAGTAACACATACCAATGAGATTAATTCGGGATCAGCAGAAAGAACTGAACCGCCATTGAAACCGAACCAACCGAGCCACAACAGGAATACACCAATTACTGCTAATGGTACTGATGAGTTGGCAAATGTTTTAGGAGAACCGTTATCATATTTACCGAGACGCGGACCCAGTATAATCACTCCGGCCAATGCGGCCCAGCCACCTACCGAGTGTACAATGGTTGAGCCTGCAAAATCATAAAAGCCATATTCATTTAACCAACCGCCACCCCACTTCCAACTTCCTAAAATCGGGTAGATTAATCCCGTAAGGAAAAGTGTAAAAATGAAGTAGGCGCTGATTTTAATGCGCTCGGCTACAGCACCCGAAACGATGGTAGCAGCAGTAGCACAAAATACAGCTTGAAATAAAAAATCGGTCCAATAGGTATAGTGGCCACTGGCATATGATATGGGTTCGTACCCATCAGGGGGTGTTAACCCAATACCCGAATCGGCAAAGCCCAGCCAACCATTAAAAGTGCCCGGATACATAATGGCAAAGCCAAACAAGGCAAACACAACAATACCTATGGCGGTATCTACTGTATTTTTAAAAAGAATGTTTACAGTGTTTTTGGCTTGCGTAAAGCCGGCCTCCACGCATGAAAAGCCAAGCGACATAATAAAAACCAACGCGGCCGATAAAATCATCCATACGTTGTTGGTTGTAAAGGCCGCAGTATTTTCTGCCGCAGTAATACGCGCAGAGAGAGCCTGCAGCGAATCGGCCAGGGCAGCGGCTGTGCCCGGATCGAGGTTGGTAGAATCAGATAGAACTTCAATCATAGTGAAATGGGTTAAAAGGGTTTAATTGAAAGGGGCTGGGTTTAGGTTATGTGTACAAGAATCCGAAGTGATGATTAAATTTTAACCCAGTTTTAAATAATTATTACAGAATTCGATTACGATAGGGTATTTTTTAATACTGTTTATAAAAAAACAGTATTATTTTTGAAAATGATGGTTAAAATTTAACCAACGATTAACAAAAATCAATAAAAAAGGTTTAGGTAATGCGTTTTTGATAGCATCAACCGTGTTTCAACCGTTTGCGAATTTTTATGAAAAGAATTGAGGAAGGTTTAGAAGCGTAACAAAACCAGAAACTAAATCCGGATTTTATCCAACAGCCGGTTAAGTTCTGTTGCTTCTGATTTGGTTAGTTGGCGGATTGTCTGAAGCCATTCGGCAGAAGAAGAATCGATGCGCTTCAATAGCTGTAATCCTTTCGAAGTTATAGTAATATCAACTTGTCTGCGGTTAGTAGCACACAACTCGCGCGTTACCCAACCTTTTTGCCGCAATTTTTCTACCAACCGAGTGCAGTTACTATTCTTATCAATCATGCGGGCTGTTATATCCAGCAACATCATTGGCTTGGGGTAGCTGCCCCGCAGAATGCGCAGCACATTAAATTGCTCGGGCGTAAGATCGTATTGCTTCAGAAAGTTTGCATGCTGATTGTAGAGCCAACTTCCGGTAACCAAAATGTTAATGGCTGCCTTGTGATGCTCGCTTTGAAAACGTTCTTGACGAATATCCGATTCGAGTGACATACTTTCAAACTCAATTGTTGTAACTACAACATTACAAAGAAATAAGTTCTTTCATTTCATATAATTACCAGTAAGCGGGGTATTTAACAGTAGCATCCCTTAATTTGCACCAGCAATGCAAACGGATAAATTTTTATTGCGAATACTGAAGCAGATTTTCTTTTTTGCTCGCAATCGGTTAACGGCACGGCAGTTCTTCATGCTGTCGAGTGTAGTGGTTGGAGCGCTATCAGCACTGGCTGCTATTGTATTGAAATTTTTTGTGCACACCATTGGTGTGTGGGTAAGTTATTATGCATCCACATACGAAAAATTTTACCTGTTCGCACTCTTCCCCATCATGGGCATTACGTTAACGGTTATTTATATCAAGTTTGGTCTGAAAGGGAACTTCAGAAAAGGAAGTGCCGAGATTGGCTATGCCATTGCGCGCAAGTCGGCCAAGCTTCCGCCCAACCAAACTTATTCGCACATTATTACCAGTGCGCTTACGGTTGGCTTTGGTGGTTCTGTAGGGTTAGAGTCGCCCATGGTAAGTACCGGCTCGGCCATTGGTGCCAATTATGGAAATTATTTTCATTTATCGTATAAAGATCGCACCGTGCTATTAGCCTGTGGTGCTGCAGCCGGTATTGCTGCTGCATTTAACGCGCCCATTGCCGGAGTTTTATTTGCAATAGAAGTTCTACTGGCCGATGCTACGGTAGGCGCTTTTATTCCAATTATAATTGCTGCCGCTACCGGGGCCCTTTTATCTAAAATTATTTTAGCGGAAGGCATCATTCTTTCATTCTCGCTGCAGCAACCATTCAATTATCGTAATCTACCCTTCTATATTATCCTGGGTGTGCTGGCAGGCTTTGTGTCGCTCTACTATGCACGCACGTTAGAACGCACCGAAAAGTTTTTTGCCAATCGGGTAAACTACCGTTCAAAAATTATTGTGGGCGGCATTGCGTTATCGGCCTTGCTACTTTTTTTTCCATCGCTGTTTGGCGAAGGGTATGAGAGCATAAAGATGTTAGCCAACCTGAAGCCATTAGGTGTAGCAAACGGAAGCATTATTTACAGATTTCTACAAAACGATTTTACCATTTTAATTTTTATCGGGGCCTTGGTATTTATTAAAGTGCTGGCGGTGGGGTTAACATTAGGTAGTGGGGGTAATGGGGGAAACTTTGGTCCATCGCTTTTTGTGGGTGCTTACCTGGGGTTTGCTTTCGCGCGATTGGTAAACATAAGTGGCATTGCTCAAATACCGGAAACCAATTTTATACTGGTAGCCATGGCGGGTATTTTAAGTGGTGTATTCTATGCTCCGCTTTGCGCGATATTTTTGATTGCTGAAATAACCGGTGGCTATGAGTTAATCATTCCGCTAATGATTGTAGCCGCGCTGGGGTTAACGGTTGCTAAATACTTCGAGCCACTTTCAATGGAAGGAAAAAAACTTTCGAAGTTATTGAATATGACGGTTGATAACCGTGATCAATTCTTGCTGAGCAAACTCAACCTGCAGGATTTATTAGAACAAAATTTTTCGGCCGTAAGGCCAGAGGATAGTTTGCGCTTACTCGTGCGTGTAATCTCCATCTCAAAACGAAATACATTTCCGGTAGTAACGCGCACTGGCGAACTAGCCGGTGTTGTTCATTTGGATCACGTACGCGAAATCATCTTCAATAATAAGTTATACGACACTACCATTGTAAAAGAACTAATGACAGAAGCCCACGCTGTTGATTTTAACGACAGCCTTCCTGTTATTCTAAAAAAGTTTGATGAAACCCGGCAGTGGAATTTACCCGTGGTGAAAAATAAACAATACCTCGGGTTTCTATCCAAAGCCCGCATCCTTACCGAGTACCGTGCCGAATTGATGAAAACTATTTAGTTTAGATTGTGATTCGGTTTACCGCTAAACTTCAAAAACAAAATAAACCTGGTGGGTGGACGTACCTGATTGTGCCTGCAGCCCAAGCCAAAAAATTAAAGGCTGTTAAAAAATCATTCCGCGTTAAAGGAACATTAGATGCATTCGCATTTGAAAAAACTTCGTTGTTAGCTATGGGCACTGGCGATTTCTTTTTACCTGTTAATGCTACCATGCGCAAAGCCCTTGGCAAAAGGGCGGGCGATAAAATTGTTGTGGCAATGCTGGTAGATGAAAGTAAACCCAAACTTTCGCGCGATCTCTTGCAGTGCCTGAAGGAAGATCCACAAGCTTCAAAATTTTTTAAGACCCTATCGCCTTACATGCAAAACTTTTACAGTAAGTGGATTGAAGGTACCAAATCATCGCACACAAAAACCAGAAGGCTGGTAGCGGTAGTAAATTCGTTGGCACAAAAACTGAACTATCAGGAGATGATGGAAGTGTATAAGAATACTATCTTGTAACAGACTTAAACCTTAACGCTATGCGTTTCAAAAATCAGGTTGCTATTGTTACCGGTGCCGGGCAAGGCATAGGGCTCGAAATTTGCCGCAGGCTGGCAGCCGAAGGTGCACACGTGGTGCTAAACGATATTGAAGTTGCACTGGCAGAGGAAGCCGCTCAAAAAATCCGGCAAGAAAAGGGAAGTTGCAAAGTAATGGCTGGCGATAGTGGTGACGTGGCTTTCATAGAAAGATTAGTAACCGAAACAATCCTCGCATTTGGCAAGGTTGATATTATAATTGCCAATGCCGGCATTACATTGTTTGGTGATTTTTTTGAATACACACCGGAAGATTTCCATAAAGTTATGCGCCTGAATTTGGGTGGAAGTTTCTTTCTTGCACAACAGGCCGCCAAAAACATGCGCGAACAAAAGAATGGCGGGCGCATTTTATTTATGTCATCCGTAACCGGGCATCAGGCTCATAAAAACTTAGCCGCGTATGGCATGAGTAAAGCAGCGCTGGAGATGCTCGCCAAAAATTTAGTACTGGAGTTATCTCCGTACGGGATAACAGTAAATGCAATTGCACCCGGAGCAACAGCAACCGAACGCACTAAAAGCGATCCGGAGTATGAAAGCACCTGGTCGCGCATAACTCCGATTGGTAAGCCCGCCACCACAACCGACATTGCATTGGCCGTTCTATTTTTAGTTTCACCAGAAGCCGGGCACATTACCGGGCAAACATTAGTAGTAGATGGTGGCTGGACCAGTGTAAGTCCATCGCCTTATTAAATCAACCGTAAGTATCAATCGAAAGGTGCAGCAACCAGCATTTCCTAACCTTTTAATATCAGTTTTTCAATTGCCTCTTGCGCCAGTTGCTGCCGTTGTTCCCAACTACCTTTTATCTCTATAAAAGGAACGTTGGTATGCATAACCTCCTGCCTGTAAAGCTGCCAGAAAAACTCCCGTTTATCGGGGTGTTCGCGTTGCGGATCATCCACCCAGGGCACATCAATATAATTAAGCAGGTACAAGCTATAAGTTCTTGATTTTATGAGATCGAGGATTTCATCATCGCAGCGGCCATACTTATAATCACTCCAGATTTTTATGGTGATCAGGTTAGTATCGCAAATTACAACGCGCTTTGCATCGCGCACCCACTCATCTTCCAAACGCACCTGGCCATGGGCTATTTTCAAAAGGTCAGATTGCTGATAGGGGCGGCCCAACTTATCCAGATATGCACGTGCATACTCAGGTACCCAGGTTGTATCAAAGTGAGATGCCAGGTATTTGGAGAGTTCTGATTTTCCGGTACACTCGGGCCCAATTACACAAACTTTGCTGATATCCACTAAATCATGTGTAGCTATTGACATGCAGAAGTTTACTTTTTTGGCAAAATAACTATTAAAACGCTAACCGGATTATTCAAACCGCCAGTAGGTTTCGTCAATCGAGATGGTATAATTATCTTTCGCTAAACTTTGAAGTGAGTGAAACGCAGAAAAGCAATTAAAAACATTGGTATTGGTTTAACAGCCGGATGGTTGCTGCCATCAGTATTAACAGCATGCAAGAAAGATGATCCGGGGCCTGAGGTTCCTTTTAATGGAACGGTAGCAATTATTGGCGCTGGTGCAGCCGGTTTATATACAGCCGATATTTTATCATCGAAAGGAATTAATGTTATTGTATTTGAAGCCGGCAATCAGTTGGGTGGCCGGGTACGTTCATTGCGGAACCAACGAGAATTAACGCTGCAAACATCGGCCGATTTTCCGGTTGAGCTAGGCCCCGAAATAGTATATGGCACCAACTCGGCATGGGGTAACATTATAAAAAATTATACCCTTACCCGAATAGAACTTGGCAGCCAAACCACTGAACAATTTATTTTGGAGAATCAAGTCAAGAGCGCAACTGATTGGGCAGGTGATGCTGACTTGCAAGCCGTTAGAAATTTTATAAATGCTTTGCCTGCATATACCGGAGGCGATGTATCCATGCAGCAGGCAGCAGGCTTAAGTACACGAGCTCAGGCCTTGTTAAACTCGCTGGCGGGTAATCGTTTTGGTTCCAGCAGCGATCGGGTGGGTGCCAAAGGTGTAGCCCAGGCATTAGGTTTAGTCGAGCACGATAATGTTGCCTACATGATTAAAACAAACCCGTTGCAGGATATAATTACCTCGCGCTTTAGTGGTGTAGTGGGAAAAGTTCAATTAAACACAGCTATTAAAAGTATTAACTACGCAGGTGATAAAATTATTCTTACCGACCAAAACAGCAACCAGACAGAAGTTGAAAAAGTAGTGGTAACAGTACCCCATGCGGTTTTGAAATCCGGTGGCATAACGTTTAGCCCCGGTTTACCGGCAGCCAAAATTTCGGCTATGAATAAAATCGGTATGGACCATGCCCTTCGGCTCGTTATCGATTTCAAGAAAAACTTCTGGGGTGAGGGAACCGGCTACCTATGGGGCGGCACACAAGGCCCTGCCTATTTTAATACCGGTGTTGCCCGTAGCGAATTTTATAGAACGCTTACTGTCACGGTTCATGGCCCAAAAGCAAAACAACTTTCAGATATGGGCGATGGCATGTTAGATGCCGTATTAGCAGAGTTAGATAGTATTTATAACGGTCAGGCTACCTTGTTTATTCGGAAAGTACTTAACCCGGATGCAACCGAAGGGGATCGGGTTTGGTTTAAAGCTAATTGGGGTAAAGACGAATTCTTTAAAGGTGGAATGTCATTTTTGCCCCCTGGCTCAACTATACAAGATCGTATCGACTTTTCCACACCCATTAATAATAAAGTATTTTTTGCTGGTGAAGCAACCGACCATAAAGGAGATGGCGGCACTGTAAATGGCGCGCTAAACTCAGCTGAGCGTGTGGCAGAAGAAGTGGTGCAGGCTATTGTTAATGCATAGTTAGTGTAGCATGGCAAGCCGCTTAATAGTATTCTTGTTACCCGCGGCTTTAATGTTTTCATGCACGTCTTCAAAAAAAAATACAGCACCCAAACCCAAAGCACTTTTTATAATAGTTGATGGTATTCCTGCCGATGTAATTGAAAAACTGGAACTGCCAACTTTAAAAGAGATTGAACAAGCCGGGGGCTATACACGCGCCTACACCGGTGGCATAGCGGATGGCTTTAGTAAAACCCCCACCATTTCGGCCGTTGGCTACAATAGTTTAATCACCGGTACCTGGGCCAACAAACACAATGTGTGGGATAACAACATTGCCCAACCCAATTACAACTATTGGAATATTTTCAGAATAGCAAAAGCAAGTGATGCCAATCTTACCACCGCCATTTTTTCTACCTGGTTAGATAACCGCACCAGGTTAATTGGTGAAGGGCTTGCCAATGCAGGTTCAGTTAAACTTGATTTTAAGTATGATAGCCTGGAGTATGACACCATTCGGTTTCCGCATGCAGATGATCGCTTATTTATTCAGCAGATTGATGAGGCTGTTGTAACTGCAGCCGCACAAGCTATAGCCGATCAGGCTCCTGACCTAACCTGGGTATATTTAGAATTTACCGATGACATGGGGCACATGCATGGCGATAGTCCTCAATTTTATGATGCGATTAAAGCAGCCGATAGGCAAATCGGTAAAATCTGGCGTGCCATTAAAGAAAGAGAAAAAAAATTCAAGGAGGATTGGCTGATTGTAATCACAACCGATCATGGTCGCGATGCTGAAACCGGCAAACACCATGGCGGGCAATCCGATCGCGAACGGTTAACGTGGATTACAACCAACAGTAAAAATCTCAACCAGCATTTTAATGCAACACCGGCTATGGTGGATATAATGCCTTCAATAGCTTCGCACCTGAACCTTACCATTCCTGAACCCATCCGAAAAGAAATGGATGGTGTGTCATTTGTGGGCTGGGTTGATATTGCTGCATTAAAAGCTACTTCTGAAAACGACCGCGTATTAGTGCAGTGGACCTTACTTAATCCACAGCTGGATAGCCTTACTATTTTTACAAGCACTACTAATAATTTTTCTACAGGCGGGGTTGATGAATACCAAAAATTAAGAACCGTATCGGCTAAAGACGAAAAGTTTTGGTTTAAACCCGAAGCCGATTTTTCATTTATCAAAATAGTAGCAAGCACACCCAACCAGTATTTAAATACATGGGTTGTAAAGAAATAAATTTCTTTATTGATCGGCCAACGGTAATCTTGAACCAGCCGCCCAGAAAAGCATGGCTTTTTGTTTTTCAAACTCGGCCCGCAACTTTAAAAGTTTAGATTGTGCCTGTATAAGTTTTTCTTGCTGCACATTAATTTTAAAAAGATCACTTTCACCGTTTTCCAGGTTTAACAATTCCCCTTGTAACAATCGTTGATAATTGGCAGCCATGGCATTTTGTTGTTGCAATAATATGTTGGCATTTACCAATTGATTATAAGTTGCCTGTACCTGGTTAAGAATTTCACGCTCAGTTTGTGTGCGCTCATACGTTGTGTTTTGAATTTTTAACCGGGTTTGAGTTACCTTGGCTCGTTCCTTTCGAAGGTAGATGGGCATGTAAAAATCCAACCCAAATTTGTAATTATTTAAAAAAGTAAAGGTTTGAAAATCTCCGGTAGGCCTTATGGGTTGGTTGAGAAAATTGTAATTCAGGTTTAATCGTGGCTTTAAAAATTCTATGGCCAGTTTACGATCAATCTCCAGTTGGTCGAGCTTAATGGTAAGCTTTTGTAATTCAGGATGATTTTCGGAAGCAAGCTGGCGCAACTGTTCTAAAACAGTAATTGAAAATACTTCGGCTTCGCCAATAGGTTGTGGTGCCAGTTTTTCCGAAATCTGTAAGGGATTACCGAGCGAATCCCATAAATGATTGGAAAGTTTTACAGATGCATTAATCAGATCAAGGTACGATTCCTGTCGTTCAACCTGGCGCTGTTGCCGCGTAATATCGGCCTGCAGTGTATCCAGCCCGCTGGCTTCGCCCATTTGTTCATTTAAACGCACGCGTCTGAAAATTTCTTCCGCTATTTGAGCATTGCGTGTGTTTAGTTGATAATTAAAGAAGGAGTAATACCATTGCCAGTAATCTTTAGCGGCCTCTAATAAAATTTTATTTATCAATTTTAGTTTTTCTGCTTCAGCCAGGTTAGCACCCAGTTGTGCCTGTTGTAGGGTGGCTCTTCGTTCATCGGTAAATAAACCCCTGCCTATTGGTAACGACAGGCCTGCAAATAACTGCCGGTTGTAGTCTTCAGCGGGTAATTGGCTTTCGGTGCTAAGATATGTGCCGGTATTGCGTTCAATACCTACTTTGGGATCAACCGGAAACCAGGTAGGAACGGTGAACGCTCCATACCATTTGTTGTAATATTCTTTTTGATCGTATTCTTTCAGGTTTCCTTGTACTTCAATTTTTGGATCGAAAGCTCCGCGGGCAAATCGAATATCTTGTTGCGCTACCGCGCTTAGCAGGTTGGCTTGCTTAATAAGCGGATGATACCGCCACATGGATGCATACAAATTGTTTAGCGTAAACGTGGTTACACTATCAGGCAACTGCAAGACTGTTTGCAAAGCAGATTGGCCATGGCTATTAACCATGCACACCACTAATAGTGCTGCAAGTACTACTCTCATTTTTTCTTTTCTTTTTTTGGCTCCTCGGTTTGTATTACCGCATCCAAAGGTTCTTCGTATAAACTTGGAGGAAAGCCGTTGAGTTGCCGCCATATCTCGTACCAAACCGGCACATCGTCTAACATAACCCAACCTTGTGTACCCGAACCATTACGAATTTGTTTGGGCCATGGGTCGTCATTTTTATCGGGTACAACCAAAATACGAAACTCACCCGGTTTGGAATTCACAAAGTCAATTACTTCGACCAAACCACCAAATGAACCTACCGATACACTGGGCCAGCCACTAAATTGCAAAGCCGGAAAGCCATCAAACTCAATCCGTACCTTTCGTCCCTTACTTAGCAAAGGAACATCCATGGCTTTTACATACATCTCTACTGCCACATCGTTCGACTGTGGCATGATGGTACAAACCGGGTCTCCTTCTTTAAGGGTTTCGCCAATACCGGCCCGCGCAGCTTTAACAACAAAACCATCTTGCGGAGCGCGTATAAAATATTGCTGGCTTCTGATTTCCATGTTTACCAATTCGTTTCGGAGTTTGGCTAATTCTGCCTGCGTATCAAATTGTTCGGCCAGCGTATTATTTAAATCCGATTCGGCCTTGTTGATTTTATCGAGGTACTCGGCTTGTAGTCGTTCTATTTCAATTTGTGCATTTGTATAATCCGCCTCTGCACCCTGGTACTTGTACTCCATATCCTGGTACTTGGTAAGTGGGATGTTCCCTGCTTCAAATAATTTTTTGTTTCGTTCGAATTGATTTTTGGCATTTTCAAATTTAACGCGCTCTGCATCCAGCTTGGCTTTGGCTTGTGCAACCTTGGTACGCAGGCCATCGCGCAGGGCGCTGATCTGTTTGCGCAATGCATTGGCTTTATCATCTTTTGATTGCAGGCTGCTCTCTTTGGACTTAATTACCTCGCGCAGTCGTAACAACAATTGCGGGTCGAAATATTTTTCTTTTACCTCACTTACTATTGCAATTGTATCGCCCTTTGTTACGTATTGGCCTTCATTTACTTTCCAGGTTTGAATACGTCCGGCAATAACGGTTTCAACGGTTTGTGGTCTGTTGGCAGGATTAAGGGCTGTAACTTTACCATTGCCACGTATGTTTTGTTGCCAGGGCAAAAACAACACGATTAAAAAAATTACACCAATGCCCATGAGCCAGCGGGCCAGAATTTTTCCGGCCATAGGTGTGTCCAGCGAGCGCAGGGAATAGAGCCTGTCCTGCGGCATCATTTTTTCAACTGAACGGGATGATATCTTAAGCATTTTTTTATGCGATTAAATCTTTTAATAACTCCTTTTTGGTTAACTCTTCCATTGTTCCTTCGTGCTGTATCTGGCCTTCGTTTAAAACAATTACCCGATCGCAGGCACTCATAATTAATGGATCTTTCGAAACCACAATAACCGTCCAGGGGTGTTGTTGCCGGGTAACACATTGCAACAGCTCTATCTTATCGGGCTTTGCCAGGGGTATAAAGAAATCGTTTAACACCAGCAGTTGTGGTTTTTTAGCCAGGCACCGGGCCAGTATTAGTTTATGAATAACTGTTTTGGTTAATCCTTTGCCACCACTGATAATGGGAGTTTCAAGACCTTTTGGTAATGCGTTGATGGTATCACTTAACCCCACTTGTTCCAAAGCAGAAATAGCATCGTGCACGGTGGTGGTAATGCGGCCCAGTGTAATGTTTTCCAATAACGTTCCATCAAACAAATCTTCCTGCGAAATATTTTTAGCCACCTGGTCGCGCAGGTGTGTGAGGTCTATATCGCGTAACGAATAATTGTTGATGGTAACCGCTCCTTCATAATCGGTATAAAGGCCGGTAAGTACATTTAATAAAGTTGTTTTGCCAGAGTTACCTGGGCCTGTAATGCAAACCGTTTCGCCAGGTTTAATATCCAGGTCTATTCCTTTAAGTGCATAGTACCCCGAAGCGCTATACCGGTACTTGAGGCCTTTGGTACGCACATGAAAACCCCCGGTTTGGGCTGTAGGAAAGTCAAGACCACCTGTTTTTTCTATGGGCAGGTCGGTAACCTGCGCAACTTTATCTACAGCCGTAAGCAAATCATATACAACGTCCATGTACATGATAATTTTTTCTACGGCATTTAAAATAAGAATGATTACAATTTCAGAAGCTACAAACTGTCCTAATGTAATCTGACGATCAACCACCAGCAAGGTTCCCATAATCAACAACCCCCCGGTAATTAGTGCTTTAAAAATTACAATGAATGAGAACTGCGTAACCAATACACGGAAATGTACTTTTCGGTTTTTCAAATAGTTGTTTACGTTGTAATCCGTTTTGCGTATGGGTAAATCGGTGCTGCCGGCCAGTTTGAACGAGTGTAAAGCGCGGCCTAGTTCTTCTAACCAATGCGCAACCTTGTATTTGTATTTCGATTCTTCAATGCTGGAACTTAAGCCGCGTGGGCCGGTAAGGCTAAAGATTAAACCCAGCATGAGTAGCAAAATCAATCCAAAAAAAACAAAGAAGGGGTGGTACAACGAAATAAGTAATAACCCGAAAAGAATTTGAATAACCGATGATGAGAGGTCTATCAACAGTTTGGGTAAACCTTTTTGAATATTGATTACGTCAAAAAAGCGGTTGATCAGTTCCGGTGCATAGTTGCGCTGCAAGGCTTCCATACGAATGCGTGGAATTCGAAACGCAAATTCCAATGATGCCTTCGTAAAAATTCTGCGTTGTAAAAATTCTACCAGGCTAATTTGAATTACCTGCAAACCTCCACTTAACAGTACACCCAGAATTACCAGTGTAATCAATACATACACCGAGCTGAAAAAAACACCACCCGAAATTAACTCAACCGTGGTTTGAATACCCAGTGGAATTACAAGGCCTATTAAGCCAATGATGATGGCATAAAATAAAATATAAAAAATTTCTTTCTTCTCAGTGCCCAACAAACGCAACAACCGCCTAAAGGGGGTGGGTGGCTTACCATCGGTAGTTTCCATGCTTACCGGGCTTTCGTAAGCAAACACAGCAAAAAAATCAACCTCGTTCAATCCCTCGGTATGCAACGTCAGGCTATCCACCGAATCAAACTCTTCTTCTCTGTCTGCATGATTATCAATAAATACGACCGATATTTTTCTTCGCTTTTCAGGTGTAAGCAAAACCGGAATGATGTGATCCTTGTATTTTGCAAAGGCAAGTACCGGAGCGGTTTGATTCACAAAAAAATCTTCAAATACGCTTCGTTCCAACCGGTAAGGCATAAACAGCATGCGCATTTTGTTACCGGCTTCTACCAAATCGCGTTTAAATTCGGTTAAATCATCTTCGCTATAGGCACGTTGATTGGCCTCTACCGCATGCAAATCTTCCGAAGCGTAGTCATGCTTTAACTTAAAGGCTACTTCGCGCAGGCATCGTACTATCTGATCGTTGTTGAGCATGGGTAAATCAGGTAATGGTTTTTATTAACAGGGATTCCAGAAATGTTTCCAGTTGCTGGTGTCGGGTTGTTGTGTTGTTCAAATCAGTAAGGGAAGGCAGGTGCTCTGCAAAAAAAATCTGATGTTTGGCTGTTAGTAAAATTGTACTTACCAATGTATGCGGATATGCGTAACCCGGATTTATCTCAGAAACCCACGCACTAATTTTTTTGCATAATAATTTAAATCCACCAAACAGACCCTCTCTGTTGTCGCTATCCACTTGTTTTGTTAAGTAAGTTTTATCCAATTCCGAAACCACAATCCTGTGCAGGGCTTCCTCATCCATAAACTCAAACGTGTCATCAAATTTTTTTTCAGAAGCAACCACTTTAATGCAGGCTTTTAACTTTTCTTGTGGCGATGGCAAACTGCTGGTAAATAAATCGATTCGATACTCTAGCCACGTCCAGTACCAACCCACCAGGTATTGTAATAACCTGTGTTTATTTTCAAAGTAGCGGTAAACCGAAGCTTCAGTTGAATCAATATCTTCGGCCAGTTTTTTAAACGTGAATTGTTCAAAACCCAATGTATCAATCAGCCTTACGCTTGCACTGATAATCTTTTGTCCAAGTTCGGTTTGCTGCGGATCGCGCAGGTATAAGTGGGGATTTAACCGAAAGTAGAGTGTAGCCATTTCTTGATAATATTACTAACTTATTTGATAGTAATGCTATCTTAACTGGTAGTAAAGCAAAATTGTTTCAGGTTTGTCGAAAAAATTGTGTTGAATTTAGTGTTTTTATAAAAAAGTGTGTTTTTAGAAAAAAAAACCACTTTCGCGGATTAAAATAAACACTCCCATTAGTAAGGTTAGCCATCCAAAAGCCTTGCGCAACAACTGGGCCGGTTGCTTGCGGGCCATTACGTTGCCAATAAGAATACCCCCCACAGCAAGTGCTGTAATGGAAAGCAGAAACTCCCAATCAATAGTATAAGTTAGTACATCGCCTAAAAAGCCCAGCAGCGAATTAATGGCGATAATAAAAAGAGATGTACCCACCGCAGTTTTAAAATTTAAACCGGTTAAAAAAACAAGTGCCGGAATAATCAGAAACCCGCCACCCGCACCTACCAGCCCGGTTAAAAACCCAATAAGCAAGCCCTCCACAATTACCAGGAAAGTGCGAAAGCGTTTGTGATTGGCTTCGGGCTCTTTTCGGTTTTTTATCATAGAAAAAGAAGCTAGCACCATTAGCATTCCAAACAAACCCAGTAGCAAGGTGCGCTTGGAAAGTGTAAAGGTTTCCGTTTGCAAAATGATATCGGGCAGGGCTGGCACAATCCATTTGCGGGTACAAAAAATGGCTATGATAGATGGAATACCAAACAGAATACCTGTGCGCAGGTTAACAAGATGCTCGCGGTATTTAGGAACCGCACCCACTAAACTGGTAGTGCCAACAATAAACAACGAGTAGGCCGAAGCCATTACAGGTTCAATGCCAAACAGGTAAACTAATATTGGAATGGAAAGGATCGATCCACCGCCACCCAGCGCTCCTAAAACAACTCCTACTAAAACAGCGGCCAAATATCCGAGTATCTCCATTATCAAAATCGCCATTATAGGCGACTGTAATCCACAATAAACGAATCGGGAAATTTCTTCTTTACTTCTGCCAGTAACTCCTCAGCCTTTGGCCGCGATGACAGCGGCCCCAGAATTAAACTATAATATTTCACACCGTTCAACACCTTTACCTGCACCATTACATTTTTCTTGTACGAGTTTTTCAGGTTATCAGAAAGACGCATCAGGTTAACCAATTCCTGGTAAGTGCCTATTTGTACACCATATCCCTTTGGTGTTAGTCGTGCAATCTCAAAATCATAAAACTCCTTCTCCTCTACCGTTACATGCTCAATGCTTGTCGGGCCTTCACCTTTGCTGGCTCGGTTCTTACCATCACCGGCATCAATCACTTCAATTTTAACTTCGGCAATGCCCTGGTTAATAAAGCCCAGTTTTTCGGCTGCCGATTTCGACAGGTCAATAATCCGGCCTTCTACATAGGGTCCACGATCATTTACTACTACTTCTACGGTTTCGTTGTTGGTTAGGTTAGTTACTTTTAGTTTGGTACCGAACGGAAGTGTTTTGTGTGCTGCAGTAAGTTTGGCGTGTTTGTACTTCTCACCACTGGCCGTGGGGCTGCCTTCAAATTTGTCGGCATAAAAAGAGGCTTTTCCGGTTTGGGTCTGCGCCAGCACGGCTCCGGCCATGCACATGGCAAAAAATAGCAAGACAATTTTTTTCATCTTCAAAATTAATAAACCTTCCACGTCTTTATAACGAAATAAAAAAGACCTGAAGGTTAAAGGGTTTTATTAACGTTTACGGAACAGGAGGTCTTGGTAACTTTTAAATCCGATGTTGGTAATCGGGGTTTTTAAGTTAACTTTGCCCGGCAAATAACGAATCCTAATCTTATTTGCCATGGCCCTCGATTCTTCCAAATTTCTTTTTGAAGCCCTTACGTATGATGATGTGCTGCTGGTTCCGGCCTACAGCGAGGTGCTTCCGCGCGAAACTTCAACCATTGGTTCGCTTACCAAAAAAATAAAGTTAAACATCCCCATCATTTCGGCTGCCATGGATACTGTAACCGAGGCCGAACTGGCTATTGGCATTGCGTTGGAAGGAGGTTTGGGATTCATTCACAAAAACATGAGCATTGCGCAGCAAGCCGAACAGGTGCGCAAGGTAAAACGCTCGCAAAGCGGTATGATTCAAGATCCGGTTACGTTACAGATTAACTCTACCGTGCGCGATGCTGAAAAAATTATGCGCGAATACAAGATTGGAGGCATTCCGGTTGTGGATGGTAATGGTAAACTGGTGGGCATTATCACCAATCGCGATTTGCGTTTTCAAAAAGATATGTCGCTGCCCATTGAGCAGATCATGACCAAAGAAAATCTGATCACGGCTCCGGAAGGGATTACCCTCGAAAAGGCTGAAGTAATTCTGCAGAAATATAAAATTGAAAAACTTCCCATTGTAAATAAGAAAGGTAAACTTACCGGGCTTGTTACCTATAAAGATATTTTAAAGAAGCGGAATAAACCCAATGCTTGCCAGGACCAATTCGGGCGGCTGCGAGTAGGCGCAGCTGTAGGTGTTACACCCGATGTGGTAGAGCGTATAAGTGCACTAAAAAATTCAGGGGTGGATATCATCAGCATTGACACAGCCCATGGCCACTCAAAAGGAGTAATTGATGCTGCAAAGAGTGTTCGTAAAAAATTTCCTGACCTTGAGTTAGTAGTTGGTAACATTGCAACAGGCGAAGCCGCCAAAGCATTGGCGAAGGCTGGTGCCGATGCCGTAAAAGTTGGTGTTGGCCCTGGTAGTATTTGCACCACCCGTATTGTTGCCGGCATAGGGCTACCACAACTTTCTGCTGTATATGAAGCGGCAAAAGCTTTGCGCGGCAGCGATGTGAAAGTTATTGCCGATGGCGGAATCCGTTTTTCGGGCGATGTCGTGAAGGCATTGGCGGCCGGAGCCGATAGCGTAATGATTGGTTCGTTACTGGCAGGCACCGAAGAAGCTCCAGGCGAAATGATAATTTATGAGGGCCGCAAATTCAAATCATACCGCGGTATGGGTTCACTCGAAGCAATGGATGATGGTTCGAAAGACCGTTACTTTCAAGATGCGGAAGATGATATTAAGAAATTGGTACCCGAAGGTATTTCGGGTCGTGTGCCATACAAAGGTTCTGTGGCAGAGGTATTGTATCAATTAGTGGGCGGACTAAAAGCAGGTATGGGCTATTGCGGTGCTAAAAATCTGGAAAAGTTAAAATCGGCCAGGTTTGTTAAGATTACTGCGGCCGGTGTACATGAAAGCCATCCGCATGATGTAACCATTACCCGCGAGGCACCTAACTATAGCCGCAAGTAAAACGCTTGCCTCGGTTTAAAGCCTATTAAGTAATATTGTAAAACCAACTTGCCGGGCGTTCGTTAACACGCTGGCATTATGTAACCTGTGTTAAAAACAAAAGCCATTATCCGCCTGCTGTTTCTGGGCTCAATCATAGCCTGGTTGGTATTGGTATTTGCAGATATCACCGTTCTGTATAGCGAAATCCGGCAGTTGCCTCCGGGTGTACCTAAATGGCTGCCCAGCTTAATGCTGGATATTTTCATTGTATGTCTCTTCTATTACTATCGATACCGCGTTGAAAAAGACGAAAGTTTAAGCTTTACGGACTTGCTGTGGAAAGTTTTTGCAACAGGCCTTATTGCAACCGTTGTATCATTGGTTTTCAGGCTGGGCGATTTTCTAATTGGCACCACCAAACTTGCAAGCGATCCGCTGTTCAAAGACTTTATTTACCAGATTAACCTGGCATTATTTCTAAGCTTTCTGTTATCGGCCTATACTTCATGGAAACGCTTGATACTGTATCAAAAGTCCAAATGGCTAATTCGTACCTGGATGGTGTTTGAGTTGTGTCTGTTCCTCACACTGCTTTACGATAGCTTTAACGTTACATTTTCGGCAACCACTAACACAATCATCATTATTGTAATTGCATTGTTGGTAATTGTATTATCGGCCAACATGCGGTGGGTGGCCTACCTTAACTTTAAACAAAAGTGGACCAGTCTGTTGCTGCTCTTGCTCTCGTTCTTCTACTTAGGTTATTTTTTATTTACGGTAAATTCAATCTCGGCATTTATCAATGCAGCCAATCCGTCTTTTCAGGATTTCAGCAGTCATATTTTTAACGTGTGTTTGCTGTGCTTTGTAATGGTGTACAGCATTTTCTCTTTTCTGGTAATTTTATTCAACCTTCCCACTTCATCGGTATTTGAACAAAAACTGGAAGAAGTAGTAAACTTTCAGCGCATCAGCCAATCCATACAAACGGAACAAAACGAAGAGAGTGTTTACAACATATTACTGGAGAGTTCGGTAAGTGCCGTGTTTGCCGATGCCGCCTGGCTGGAAATAGAAAGTGCCAGCAATGGTAATAAGTTTTTTACCTATAAAATTACCGAGCAGGAGTCGCAGCAAATCCGTAATCATCTGAAACAACACAACGTAAAAGGAGCACTGGATCAGAGTAGCGATAAAACCAAAAATCTTTCGAAGCACCTGGCTTCACTGCGCGGTTCGCGCTTCCGTTCGCTTATTGCTTTTCCAATAGTGGTTAAAGGCGAAACAATTGGTACACTGGCATTATTAAAAGAATTACCGGAAGGCTTTAATAAAGAGATGATGCGCATTGTGTCGGCATTTGCCAACCAGGCGGGTATCTCCATCGAAAACTTCCGGTTAATGGAGCAGGCTTTCCAAACAGAACGTTATAAAGAGGAACTTAAAATTGCGAAGACAGTACAAAAGAGTTTGCTGCCGACCAAACTCGAAAACGACCCCGACTTTGAAATTTCAGCCTTTGCACAATCGGCTGATGAAGTAGGTGGCGATTATTATGATACCCTGCGCATCAATGAAAATCAGGTAGCACTTATCATTGCTGACGTTTCAGGTAAAGGAACAACCGCAGCCTTTCACATGTCGCAGATGAAAGGAATTTTTCATAGCCTGGCACAACAAGAGTTAGAGCCAAAAGAATTTATGGAACGTGCCAATCGCGCGTTGGCTTTTTGTTTGGAGCGCGGATCATTTATTTCGGCAACCTATTTTGTTGTTGATACAAAAACCAAAACCATTCGCTATTCCCGTGCTGGCCATTGCCCGGTACTTTATTATAAAGCAAGTGAAAAGAAAACCATGTACCTGAAAGATAAAGGCACAGCATTAGGTATGGTGCGCACGCGCGATTATTGCCGGTTAGTGGAAAACAACGAAGTGCCATACGCACCGGGCGATGTGATGGTTCTTTATACCGATGGTATTACAGAAGCGAAGAATAACAAGAGCGAAGAATTTGATTACCACCGGTTAGAGGCTGCGCTACAAGAAGTGGCTGAAAAAAGTTCCCAGGAAATAGAAAAACATATTATTCAACGATTGTATGAGTTTTCGGGCTCTACACTGATAAATGACGACTACACGTCTATGACAATAAAGTTCAGATAAACGCAAGTAAACATAAAAAAAATTAACCCGTTAAAACGAGTAAACCATGGTTCATATTAAACGATTACAGGAAGAAGGCATGGACATCATTTCAGTTATTGGCGAAATAGATGCAAGTTCTTCCATTGAGTTGGATTTGGCCATTGCAAAAAGCGTAGGCGAAGGATTTAAAAAAATTCTGGTGGATTGCAGCGCATTAGAATACATCTCTTCAGCAGGACTAGGTGTATTTATGAGCTACATAGAAGAATTGAAAGACAAGAATATACCCATGGTGCTGTTTGGAATGAAGGAAAAGGTATTAAACACATTTAGCATTTTAGGACTGGCCGAGTTGCTGCACATTGCCGCAACCAAACCAGAAGCAAAGAAGTTGGCCCATGAATTATCAGTATAACATAGGATGTAGCCTCAGTAACCTGAAGGGCATTCGCGAGTTTGTAAGAAGCTCGCTGAAAGACCAGCAGGTGCCGGAAATTGAAATGAGTGCTATCGTGCTGGCGTTAGACGAGATGTGTTCTAACCTGATGATACACGCCCACCATTGCAACCCCGATCATATGTTGGAATTGCACATTGATATTCCGGCCCATGGAAAATTCATTTTCGAAATTGTAGATGATGGTTCTCTGTTTGATATAAACGAATTTCACGAGCCTGACCTGGGTAACCTGGTACACCAAAAACGCAAAGGTGGTTTAGGCATTAGGCTTGTAAAAGCGATTATGGATAATGTAGAATACCTGAAACGGGATGATAAAAACGTTTGCCGCCTAACCAAGGTGATCAAATAGCCGCTAAAAGTGCCGTGCTTCCCAGCCTAAAAAACCTTACTTTTACGGTCTTGTTCACTTTACAAGCACGAGTATATGCGGGTATTTTGGTTCTTATTGTGTATTCTCCTTCTCTCTACTTTTTTACAGGCTCAACAAAAAAAAGCTTCGGGTGGTAAACCACTTTTTACAGCCGGTGGTATTGCCGTAAACACCGATGAGTTTATTTATACCTATCGCAAAAATCATCAAAACTCACAGGATTTTACCGAAGAAAAAATCAACGAATACCTGCAGTTGTTTATCAACTTTAAGTTAAAGGTTGCAGAGGCCCGCTTCCGCGGATTGGATACTACCGCCAAGTTTAACAGCGAGTTTAAAACCTATCGCGAAGAATTGAAGAAACCGTATCGTGCCGAAGAGGACGCACTGGAAAAATTAGTGCACCAAACCTACCAGCGATTAACAGAAGAAGTGCGGGCAGCCCACATTCTTATTTCGGTAAACGCTGATGCCCCACCAGCCGATACTCTGGCTGCCTATCAAAAAACAGAAGAGATTCGGAAACGCATTGTAGCAGGCGAAGACTTTGAAAAACTGGCGCAGGAATTTTCACAAGATCCTTCCGCAAAATTGAACGGAGGCGACCTGGGTTATTTTACTGCACTTCAAATGGTAAGCCCATTTGAAGAAGCCGCTTACCAAACACCCGTAGGCGAGCTTTCGCCAATTATACGCAGCCGCTTTGGTTATCATCTCATAAAAGTAAAAGATAGAAGACCTTCGCGTGGCGAGGTAGAAGTATCGCATATTTTATTACGAGCAGGAGGCGATGAAGGCGCCCTGCGCAGCAAAGCATTTTCAGTGCACGATCAATTGCGGGGTGGTCGCAGTTGGGATGAGGTGTGTAAAGAATTTTCAGATGATAAAAATACGAGCCAACAAGGTGGAAAACTAAAGGCTTTTGGAGTAGGTGCGCTGGCATCGGTACCCGAGTTTGAAGCAATGGCATTTGCGCTGCAAACCCCTGGCGAGATTTCAGATCCATTTCAATCGGCATTGGGTTGGCACATCATTCGGCTGGAGCGCAAAATTCCAGTACCACCACAAAAAGAAATGGAAGCCTCGCTCAGGCGCAGGCTTGGTCGCGATGAGCGGGTTCAACAATCGCAACAAGCACAAAAAGCAGAACGCAAAACCCGCTACCAGTTTAGTCAAAATCTGCAAACACTTGAAATTATTTTAGCCAAGGCCGATAGTACCCTTACTCGTGCCAACTGGAACTATATACCCGATGCTACGCTGGCCGTTCAAAAACTTTTTTCGGTTGAAAACAATCCCTATTCTGTGAACCAGTTTGTAGCCTATGTTAAAAAAAATCAGCAGGTAAGCCGCCTGGCCCCACGGGCATACCTGCAACAGTTGTACGATACCTTTACCGAAGAAAAAATTGAAACTGCCGAAGAAGAAAAACTAAAGCGCGAAAATCCCGATTTCAGGAATTTGCTTACCGAATACCGCGAAGGCATTTTGTTGTTTGAAATCATGGAAAAAGAAGTCTGGAATAAAGCTTCGGAAGATACCGTAGGGCAAAAAAAATATTATGAAGCCAACAAAAACCTCTACCAGGCTGGCGACCGGGTAGAAGCCCGCTACTTTGCAGCTTCCGAAAAACAGATAATAACTGAAATACGGAGCAAGATTAACAAAGGCGATACCTTAACACCTGCCGATTTGCGCAAATTTAAATCCGTTCAAAACTTCAGGATTTACGAACGAAAAGACAGCAGAATTATTGATGGTGTAAGCTGGGTACCCGGTTTAGCCGAAGCCGAAATGGATAACCTCTATTACCTTGTGGAAATAAAGCGTTTAGTACCTCCGGGCATCAAAACATTTAGCGAGGCCCGGGCCCAGGTAATAGCCGATTACCAGGATCAGTTAGAAAAACAATGGGTAACCACGCTGCGCCAAAAGTATCCGGTCAAAATCAATAAAAAGAGTAAAAAATTCGTTGTAGCAGCATTAACCAAAAAATGAAAGCATCATACACTTTTCAGGTTATTGTTTTAATTGGCTTGTGCGCAACCGGCTGCGATCTGATACGCATGAAAAAAGAACAAACCGAAGCCGAAGCTGCGCGCAAAACCGTAGCCCGCGTTTATAACTCCTATCTTTATCAGGATGAACTGGCCGGCATTATACCCGCAGGTGCAACTGCAAGCGATAGCCTTGCCCGTGTAACAGCTTACATTAATAGTTGGATCCGAAAACAACTTGTAATTCAGGAAGCCACTAAAAACATTAACATTAATGAAGCTGAGGTTGAGCGTAAGGTTTTGGATTATCGCTACAGTTTAATCGGGTACGAATACCAAAACTACTATATCCAGAAAAACCTGAACGATAGCGTTAGCGATAAAGAAATACAGGAGTACTATAGCACCCGCCAGGATAATTTCATTTTGAAGCAGAATATTGTACAAGGCACTTACATTAAAGTTCCGAAGGAAGCACCCCGCACCAAACGCATTAAGGAACTGATGTATTCCAGAAAGGAAAAAGATGTGGCCGAACTGCGCTCCTATTGCCTAAGCTTTTCGGCTGCCTACCACCTGGCCGATTCTTCGTGGATTGAATTTGATAAACTGGTTGTAAACTCGCCCCTGGCCGAGATTCCCAACAAAGTTCAGTTTCTGCGCAGCTACAATTATTTTGAAACCAGCGACACTGAGTTTCTCTATTTTTTGAAGATAGACGCCTACAAAATGTCTGATAATGTTTCGCCTTTGGAATTTGTAAAACAGGATATCAAAAACATTATTTTAAACAAAAGAAAAGTTGAACTTGCACGTAAACTGGAAGATGAAGTGTATGAAAATGCAGCAAAACGAAATGACTTTGAAATATTTAATCACTAGTGCATGCTTGCTCCTCGCTGCAGTAGCACACGCGCAAAACAAGGGCTTTGTAGTTGATAAAATTATAGCCAAGGTTGATAATTACATCGTTTTGAAGAGCGAACTGGAGACCGCTTACCAGGGTTACCTGGCCGAAGGAAATCCACAATCGCAGGAAGCACGGTGCGAATTGTTTAACCGGCTAATCATTAATAAACTGATGGTAGCCAAAGCCGAAATCGACTCTGTTATTGTTACCGATGTTGAAGTGGATGGCAATACCGAGCAACGAATGGCGATGATTTTACAAAACTCCGGTAACTCACCCGAACAATTAGAGCGCGCGTATGGCAAAACGCTTGACCAGATTAAGCTTGAGTTACGGGAACAAATCAGGGAACAGTTAATTGCACGTGAAATGACCAGCCGCATAACAAAAGGTATTACTGTTACCCCAGCTGAGATCAGAAGATTTTTTAATAAAATTCCATCCGATAGCCTCCCCTTCTATTCATCGGATGTAGAAGTAGCCCAAATCGTGCGCACCGCCAAAGTAAGTGCCGAACAGGAAGAAGAAGCCCGTAGAAAATTATTGGATTTACGCGAGCGATTATTGAAAGGCGAAAACTTTACTGAGTTGGCGATGAAAAACTCAGAAGACCACAGCGCACAATACAACGGTGGCGAATTGGGTTATGTGGGACGTGGGGCCATGGTACCGGAGTTTGAAGCACAAGCCTTTAAATTAAAACTGGGCGAAATCTCGCAGCCCTTTAAATCGCCATTCGGATTTCACATCATGCAATTGATTGACAGACGCGGAAATGAATATAATTCGCGTCATATACTTATTTCGGCTGTGCCTTCGGATAATGATATCAAGCAAGCTGAAAAATTTCTGGACAGTATTCGCACTAAGATTATTAACGAGAAACTAAAGTTTGAGCAAGTAGCAAAAGAAATTTCAGATGATGCCGAAACAAAAGGCTTAGGCGGATTTTTTACCGATGACGATGGCTCTACCCGAATTTCCATGCGCGATATAGATCCTGTAGTTTATATGAACATCGATACCATGAAGGTTGGAAATATTTCAAAACCACTTCGCTACCGCACACTTGATAATAAAGAAGCTGTTCGCATCATTTATTTCAAAACCAAACTACCACCCCATGTGGCAAACCTGAAAGACGATTGGAGCCGCATACAATCAGCAGCATTGGCCGAGAAAAAGGATATTGCGTTAGACAAATGGTTTGGTAAGGCCCGGCAGGATGTATTCATTAATATCGATCCTACCTACAACTCCTGCCGGATATTGGAACAATAACCGCTGGTGTAGTTAAACTAACATTGCTTTTTAAATCGCGTACCTTGTAACAAATGATTTTCTATGGCTAATTCTTTTGCTAACGATGTGGAGGCAGCCGA
The DNA here is from genome assembly GCA_019638355.1 of Cyclobacteriaceae bacterium. Lineage (GTDB taxonomy): Bacteria > Bacteroidota > Bacteroidia > Cytophagales > Cyclobacteriaceae > ELB16-189. The sequence goes on along the minus strand of JAHBTY010000001.1, from coordinate 570,181 downwards.
TGCATTAAAACAGGCCTATATAAACCTGAAAGCTGAAATTGCTAAGGTAGTAGTAGGGCAGGACGATGTGGTGCGGTTGGTGTTAACCGGAATTTTCTGTCAGGGCCATTCACTATTGGTTGGTGTGCCCGGCTTAGCTAAAACATTGTTGGTGCAAACTATTGCTACCTCGCTCGATCTTAATTTTAAACGCATTCAGTTTACGCCCGATTTAATGCCATCGGATATTGTGGGTGCAGAAACTATGGATAAGGAGCGCAACTTTCAATTTGTGAAGGGCCCCATCTTTGCCAACATTATTCTGGCCGATGAAATAAACCGCACACCACCCAAAACGCAAGCCGCATTGCTGGAATCGATGCAGGAGTATGCTGTTACCATTGCCGGCAAACAATATGAATTGCCGCGACCATTCTTTGTATTGGCTACTCAAAACCCGATTGAACAGGAAGGAACGTATCCACTACCGGAAGCACAACTCGATCGCTTTATGTTTAACATCTGGTTGGATTATCCTTCTTATCAACAAGAGGTGGATATTGTTAAGAACACCACAGCCGATGTTGTGAAGAAAGTAAACAAGATTCTTACAGCCGAAGAGATTGTAACCTTTCAGCATTTGGTGCGCAGGGTACCTGTTGCCGATAATGTGGTTGAGTATGCTGTTAAATTGACGCAGGCTACGCGGCCAGGGCAAGGCAATAAAACAGCAACCGATTATTTAGAGTGGGGAGCCGGCCCGCGGGCTTCACAGTATCTGGTGTTGGGGGCAAAATGCAATGCGTTGATTAATGGAAAGTATTCGCCCGATATTGAAGATGTGCAAGCAGTTGCAAGGCCGGTGCTGCGCCATCGCATTGTGCGCAACTTCAAAGCGGAAGCTGAAGGAATGAGTGTGGATAGCTTGATTGAAAAGTTGCTTTAAGCTTACGAAGCAACCTCTAATCTAAAACCAACACCGTGGTAGTTTACAATTTGTACGCGAGGATCGTCTTTTAAATACTTGCGCAGCTTGGAAATAAACACATCCATCGAGCGACCCAGAAAATAATCATCGTTGCCCCAAACTGCATTTAGAATTTCTTCGCGCTTTAACACACGGTCTTTATTCTGGCAAAGTAGTTTTAATACTTCGGCTTCTTTTTGCGTAAGTGTTTTTTCGCCTTGGCTGTGTTGCAGAGTAAAATTGGTGCAATCAAACTGAAAATCGCCTAAGGCAAAATTAGCAGGTTGTGTGGTTGCAATACTCCTGCGTAAAAACACTTCAATGCGAAGACAAAGTTCTTCCATGCTAAAAGGTTTCACGATGTAATCATCACCACCTTGTTTAAAACCTTCAATCTTATCTTCCTGCATGGATTTGGCCGTAACAAAAAGTATGGGAACCTGTTGATTCTGGTTGCGGATTTCCTTGGCTAATGTAAAGCCGTCTTTCTTAGGCATCATTACATCCAGAATACACAAATCGTAATGTGATTGATTAAACTGGTTAAAGCCGTCTTCGCCATTGGTACACAAAGTAACTGCGTAACCCCGCTGCTCCAGGTTGTCCTTAATTACAAAACCGAGGTTGGGATCGTCTTCTGTTAAAAGAATTTTTACTGGCATAGTGTCAAACAAGTGGTAATACGATAGAAAAGCAACTTCCGTTGCCTGGTTCACTACTTACCGAAATTTTTCCTTTATGTGCCTCTACAATTAGTTTTACATAGCTCAAGCCCAAACCAAAACCTTTTACATCGTGTAGGTTACCGGTGGGCACGCGGTAAAACCTGAAAAAAATCTTGCGTTGATCCTCGGACTTAATACCAATGCCATTATCCTGAATATCAATCTGCACACTACCATTTACATTTTTACTGCTAATGGTTATTTGCGGTGCGTTTGAATTGTATTTAATGGCATTATCCAACAGGTTAAAGAACACATTGGTGAGATGGAGTTTATCGGCCGTAAGTTGTGTGCGGGTAGCGTGCAGGTTTAGTTCGATAGTTGCCTTTGAATTTATAGCGTTGATTTTAACAGCATCCTGAATCAACTCGTGTACATCAACCGTTTCTTTTTTCAGGCCAATGTCTTCTTTCTCCAGCCGCGCCATTTGCAATACGCGTTCCACTTGTTGCTTCAAGCGTTGATTTTCATTTTCAATGATGGTGGCATAGTTGAGCAAACGCTCTGGAGTTTGAATAATATTTGGATCCTTTAATACGGCCGTTGAAATGGCAATGGTTGACAGCGGAGTTTTAAACTCATGCGTCATGTTGTTGATAAAGTCCTTTTGAATTTCGGACAAACGTCTTTGTTTCAGGATAACCAGCAAGGTGTACACAAAAAAGAAAATCACAATCAGCAACACAGCTGAAGAAAACCCCCAAATACCCATTTGGCTAATCAGGTTTGCTTCTACCAACGGAAAGCGAACACCAAAATAATAACCATCATTACGCCACGTAGGCAACTCAGAAAAGCTGGCTGGTAAAACTTTTTTAGGCGATACATAATTACCGCCACCCATGCATTTGGTGGCACAATCGTAAACACCATATTCAAAATCGGCTGTTACATGTCTTTTTTCAAATTCAGTAACCAATAAAAACTCCAACAGGTTGTTATCGATAGGGCCATTTACCAGTACGGTAAAATAGTTTGTGGAAATCTGGTTAACGAGTGTGTTGGCTGGCGATGGCGTTTTATTGATCTCCAGAATTTTGTTGCCCACATTACTGAGGGCTGCCGTTACATCCTGATTAAATTGATTTTTTCGCAGATCGAAGGCCTTGCGAACCCAATAGATTTGGGTGGCTGTGATGCCCACTATGCTTACAGCGGCTAAAATTATTACAATGCGAAGGGTTAATCGACTCACTTTACAAAGTTAGGTAGTATTTAATAGCAGTTGGTTGCGCTTTAACAAGTCCTTAACACTATTTAGGCACCCGTTAACACGCGGCCTGCTTTTTGTGTCCGAAGTTTGTATCGTTTACCGAAACCCAGTAAGTTTAACCTAAAATTTGAATACTATGAAAAATTGGATGTTTGTGGCGGCTATTGTTTTCTGCTCTGCCGCAGTTTATGCCCAGCAGGTACCGCAGCCTACTACGCTAAATAAGAATGAAGTAAAAACCGATGTAGCGGTGTTTAGTTGGGATAATACCACCCACGATTTTGGTAAAGTAAAGCAAGGCACACCTGTAACGCACGAGTTTAAGTTTACCAACACCGGCAAAGTGCCGTTGGTGATTACCAATGTACAGGCATCTTGCGGATGTACTACTCCTGCCTGGACGAAAGAACCGGTAATGCCCGGAGGTCAGGGTTTTATTAAAGCGACTTACAATGCAGCTTCGGCTGGTGCTTTTAGTAAAACAGTTACGGTAACAGCAAACATTGAAACCGGTTTTATACAGCTTACCATTAAAGGCGAAGTGCTGGCGACTGAAGTGGGTAAATAATTTCTGAATAGATCAAAAAGAAAGGTCAGGCGAAAGTCTGACCTTTTTTGTTTTAATACTTTGACTTTGATGTGATCTTAACGATACCGAGCTTTCCTGCATCGCCATACGGTAACAGTTGTATCGGGTCTTTAATTACTTCGATAGATTGAATTTCACTTGGGTCAATAGAAGAAATATCATCCACTCGTTTTCCATCCAACAAATAGATCGGCTGATTAGATAAACCAGTTTTAGTAGTTACCACCACTGCTCCAAACTTTCCTTCATCGCCATATAAGTCAATAGCTTCTTTATCTCTTAATACTTTTATTGTTTCGATCTTTGATGTATCTAGATTTTGTAATGCATTGGTGGAATCCGAGCGCAAATACTTTATTCCATCTATTACCACTATTGGTTGCTTTGGCTTTTCACTTTTAGCTGCTGGCTCTTGCGCGTAACAGATACAGGTGATGAGTGTTAAAGCAAATGCGAAGAGTGTTTTCATGGCTATGCGTTTTGTTTAAAGATACTAATCCCGATGATACATATCAATAATATGTTGACTGATGATACGATAGATTTCAGCCAACCGCTCATCATCACTTAAAAACTGTAAATGGTTATCCAGAATTTCAAGGTCGCCCCGCCTGGCCGGCCCGGTTTGTGCCAACTGCGGCCCGATAGCCATGCTTTTGGCTACCATTTCGGTAATGAGTGGTTTTAGCCAATTATAATCAAGCGAGTTTTGTTGCATGATTTGCTGCGCAAGTGCAAGCATGTGATTTGTAAAGTTAGAAGCAAACACTGCAGCCACATGCAAGGCTTTGCGTTCTTCTGAGGTAATCTTACGCACCTGTTTGCTTAAACTTTTTGCGAGCAGCATTACCGCACCTGCGGTTTCATCGGTTAATGTTTCTACAAACAGTGGAATGGTAGAGAAATCAATCTTGCGTTCTTTGCTGAAGGTTTGCAACGCATACAAAACACCTACATGCGGTGTGGCTGCATATTGCAACTCCGTTATCGGTATACTTCCTGATGTATGAATTAAAATGGCATCATCGGGTAAAATAATTTCGCGGGCTACCTGTGCAATGGCTTCATCACGCACCGCCACAATAAAAATAGAAGAAGTACTGGTTGAAAAATCGAGGGTGGCTTTTACTTCGGCCTGGTACAAACGTTCTGTAAGGGCCTCGGCATGTTGCGGGTTAGGACTGTAAACCTCTTTCACCACAAAGCCTGCATTATCCAATGCCGGGGCTAAATGCCAGGCTAAGTTGCCCGAACCAATAAACGATAAGAAAACCTGAGCCGCCATACGATTAAAATTAATTAATTACCTGATATTAATCAGTTCGCGATGTAAAATCGCATGCTACCTTTCGGTCATTAAAGTCAATTCATCTTATGAGCGCTACTTATACCTCGGCTGCTGAAGCCATAAAACTTATCCAATCGGGTGATCGCGTATTTATCCATGGAAGTGCAGCTACACCACAAGTATTGCTGAAAGCATTGGCTGAAAACTCGGAGCACCTGCGCCAGGTTGAGTTAACCGCTGTAAGCACACTTGGCCAATTGGATATTGCCAAACCCGAGTTTAAAGACCGGTTTTATTTCAATTCGCTTTTTGTTTCGGAGAATATTCGCGCCTGTGTGAATGGCGATAATGGCGAATACATTCCGATTTTCTTAAGTGAAATTTCGCGCCTGTTCGAGAAAGGAATTTTAACGATTGACGTGGCCTTGATTCACGTTTCGCCACCCGATAAACATGGGTTTTGTTCGTTGGGCACTTCCGTGGATGTTGCCAAATCGGCCGTAAAGCATGCTAAAAAAATCATTGCGCAGGTAAATCCCAATATGCCGCGCACGCATGGCGATGGATTTATTCACGTAAGTAAACTGGATGCCATGGTGGAGGCACACGATACATTACCACAAGTAAACTATGGTGCGCGTATTTCTGAATCAGATCGGATTATTGGGCAGAAAGTGGCCGAGTTGGTGGAAGATCGCAGCACGTTGCAAATGGGTATTGGGGCAATACCCGATGCGGTGTTGCAATCGCTGGGTCATTGCAAAGATTTAGGGGTACATACCGAAATGTTTTCAGATGGTGTGATTGATCTGGTAAAACAAGGTGTGATCACCAATGCATACAAAAAGAAACATCGGGGCAAAGTGGTTTCCGCTTTCGCGATTGGTACCGATAAGTTGTATCATTTTATTGATGATAACCCCGGCTTTGGTTTTCTGGAAGCAGATTATGTAAACGATACGCGCGTAATTCGAGCTAACCCAAAAGTAGTTGCGATTAATAGCGCGATTGAAATTGATTTAACGGGGCAAGTGTGTGCCGATTCGATTGGTACGTATCAATACTCGGGAGTGGGCGGACAAATGGATTTTATTCGCGGAGCGTCTTTATCGGAAGGTGGTAAACCGATTATTACGTTGGCTTCAGCTACTAAAAAAGGTGAGTCGAAAATTGTTCCGTTCTTAAAGCCTGGTGCAGGCGTGGTTTCTACAAGGGCGCATGTGCATTATGTGGTTACGGAGTATGGTATTGCCAACCTATATGGAAAAAATTTACATCAAAGAGCGCTGGCTCTCATGAACATTGCACATCCCAATAATCGCGAAATGTTAGAGCAGGAAATTATAAAACGATTTGGAAGCCGACAGTTTGCGGTAGGGTGATTGGTTGTGAATTTTCAATCTAAGGACTATTGATGGGCGAACTGTCGAGGTTGCTGCTGCTGTTGTATTTGAATAGGTAAACTCTCAACATAAGCAACGCCTAAATGATTCTCAACAATCTTTGTTGCGGCACTACGGCTAAAAGTGCGCATAAATGAATGATGCACAGTCAAGATTAAGTCTTGAAGAATATTATCTTCTTCCATGTCAATTATTGCAACACCAATCTCCTTACACTTATCTTTAGAAATGTGCCTTGCATGCGACTTATTTGTTTTATGATCACTGAACTCTTTCAGAATTTTTTTAGTCTTAGTTTCATCCCCTTTGCACATATTTCTGGTTAACCAATCAAAGGCAAGTTTCTCAGACCACTCAATCGAACTTTGGCATGCCCCTAGAAAAGTGGGATGATACTTAGCTATAATTACTTGCCACAATGGAGCAGCTTGCGGGTTTGCTTTAATATCATCTTTGGCTTTTTGAAATTCGTCTAATACGGCCTGACAGGCTACACCTCCCATTTGAGGATCAATGGGTCCCAAATTAGATTGCTTACCCATTATAATTTCACTACTGGATAGTGCTATCATGGTACCCGCACTCATCGAAATTTGTGGAATAATTGCTCGAACATTATTTCCGAACATTTGATTTAAATAATCCACAATGCTTTCAGTGGCCGCCAAATCACCGCCAGGGGTGTGTAAAATAAGATCAAGTCCCTTGGTTCTATCCAGTTTATGAATATTAACCATAAAGGCATTTTTATCTTTGTCGTTGACTATTACGTCAATAGAATTAGGCCGTTGCAGCCATCCCGAATAATAGGCAATGACATTCCTACCAGTCTTTTTTTGAATTTCAAGAAGATACTTTCTGCGAATTACATCTAGAGCATTCGGTGTTCCCCTCTTAGCTTCGATTTGTATCTCTTCTAATACCTCTTTCCAATTCGGCATAAACTAAATTTCAGAGGCACACGGAAGTTTCAGTTGAAGTGATACTGTTAGGCGTTTCCTGATACAATGAGAACTTAACAAGAAAATCAGAAGGTTTAGTCCATTGAAGTAAAGGTGATACAGGGACATTTGGAATTTGGTACTCCTTCATAAGGTCATTGTATTCCACCTCAAATGAAGGCTTTTCTTTGATTTCTGATGATTCCATTGGTTAGACAGTGAGATATTGTTTAACGGATATTAAGCAATGATTGTTAAAGGTACTATAAATTTGTTTAGAGCTCAATAAAAATTTATTGACATTTAACCTGCTACGGTCACCCCATAAATTTCCGCCACCTTATTCACCACAAAATCAATCTCCTCGGGCTTATTGTATTTGCTGAATGAAAACCTCACAGCCCCACGTTTAGAATTGGGATAGATAGCCCCCAATACATGCGAGCCCGTGCTTGCCCCGCTGGAGCAGGCGCTTCCGCCCGATGCGGAAATTCCAGCCATGTCGAGGTTAAACAACAGCATTTCGTTTTCATCGCTTTCGGGCAGACTTACATTCAATACGGTATATAAACTTTTAGTTAAGTCGCCAGAGCTACCATGAAACGTAATGCCCGGTACCGTTGCCGTTAACTTTTCAATCATCGTCTTTTTAAGCGAAGTGATGTAAGCTTCGTGTTCATCCATTTCGCGGTAGCAGATTTCAAGTGCTTTGGCTAAACCAATAATGCCATATACGTTTTCAGTACCGCCACGCATGTTGCGTTCCTGCGCACCACCGTGTATCAGTTGCTTAATCTTCTTGTCTTTGTTGATGTACATAAAACCCACGCCTTTCGGACCGTGAAACTTATGGGCAGCAGCCGTAATGCCATGCACTTTCAGTTTCTTCATATCGTGGCGATAGTGCCCCATGGTTTGTACGGTATCGGAATGAAAGTAGGCTCCGTATTGTTCGCACAAATTACCAACTGCTTCCAGACTTAACAGGTTGCCGATTTCATTGTTGGCATGCATCAGCGACACCAATGCATTGGGATGAGCCTTCAATAATTCCTCTAAGTGTTGTAAGTCCACACTGCCGTTTGCATCCAGTTTTACAAAATGCAATTCAACGAGGCCTTGTTTTTCTAATGTTTCGAGCGTATGCGTTACAGCATGATGCTCGATAGGTGTTGAGATAGCATGTTTGATACCATACGTTTCAACCGCACAGCGAATAATGGCATTATCGGCTTCGGTACCACCGGATGTAAAAATGATCTCGCCTGGAGTGCAGTTTAGCAACTCGGCAATTTTCTTTCGTGCAGATTCAATAGCAGCCCGAACCTTACGGCCGTGAGCGTGTGTGGACGAAGGATTTCCAAAATCTTCCAGCAGGAAGGGTTTCATGGCTTCAAATACCTCGGGGTCGAGCGGGGTAGTGGCAGCATTGTCTAAGTAAACTCGCATAGCACAAAATTATTGAATAATTTCCTGAATGTCTGATATGATTCGTTGTGCCAACTCAGCCGCCTTCTTCTCGTTTAGCGACTCAGCATAAATCCGAATGATGGGTTCGGTATTGCTCTTACGCAGGTGTACCCATTCCTTTTCTTTTTCAAAGTCGATTTTTACGCCATCAACGGTATTGATGTTTTCGTGAGCGTATTTCTGTTTCACTTTATCCAGAACATCATCTACGTTAATCAGAGGAGTAAGCTCAATTTTATTTTTAGAGATGAAATAAGCCGGATAGCTTTTGCGCAGTTCAGAGGCTTTCACCTTTGATTTCGCCAAATGACTTAAAAACAAAGCGATACCCATCAGCGCATCGCGGCCGTAATGAAAATCCGGAACAATAACTCCACCATTGCCTTCGCCACCAATAACTGCTTTTACGGCTTTCATTTTATTCACCACATTTACTTCGCCTACGGCTGCAGCGTGATACTGCCCACCGGCTTGTTCGGTAACATCGCGCAAAGCCCGCGTGGATGAAAGATTTGAAACCGTATTGCCCTTTTTCTTTTTCAGGATGTAATCGGCCACAGCCACTAAGGTGTATTCTTCACCAAACGGTTTGCCATCTTCCTGGATCAAGGCTAAACGATCTACATCGGGATCGACCACAATTCCCAAATCACATTTTTCTTTTTTAACAACTGAAGTAATCTTTTTAAGATGCTCAGGTAGTGGCTCCGGGTTATGCGGAAACTTACCGTTGGGCTCGCAATACAAGGGAATAACCTTTTTAACCCCCAGGGCTTTTAGCAACAAAGGCACAGCAATACCACCGGTTGAATTAACGGCATCCACAGCAATTTTAAATTTTGCATTTTGAATGGCCCGCTTATCTACCAGCTTATGTTTTAAAATCAGGTTAATGTGTTTTTGAATGTAACTATTGTTTTGCGAATAGCTCCCCAACCCGGCAACAGCAGCAAAGTTGAAATTATCTTGTTGGGCCAGTTGCAATACTTCGGCTCCGTCTTCGGCAGAAATAAATTCACCTTTTTCGTTTAATAGTTTAAGCGCATTCCACTGCACGGGGTTATGACTTGCGGTAAGAATAATTCCCCCACCGGCTTTTTCAATGGCTACTGCAATTTCAACTGTGGGTGTGGTCGATAACCCAAGATCAACCACGTTAAGTCCCAAACCTTGTAGGGTTGAAGAAACCAATTGGCTCACCATTTCACCGGAAGGCCGGGCATCGCGACCGATAATTATTTTTTTTGCACCACGAGCCTTTGCCCAAGTGCCGAAGGCAGCAGCAAATTTTACAACATCAACAGGAGTTAAGGCTTCACTAGGCTTACCTCCAATGGTACCGCGAATGCCAGAAATAGATTTGATTAGAGTCACGCTTTTTAAATTAGAAATGTGACTGCAAATTTAAGAAATTGAAACGCTGATATAGAGTGTAGAAGGACTAACCTTTCTTTCGTATCTCAGGCATTTTAGCAATAGCTTCTGCTTTTTCTTTTTCAGGATCGCCACAGGCATCGCCTGCGCCCACAACTTTACCGCAATAACCACAGGTAATTCCTTCTTTGGCCAGGAATGGACTTTGAGTAGCGCACGTACCCCGGAATTCACCATTCTTTACAAATAATAAACGTACCGACATCAGAATAAAGAAAAGGGCAAAGATTCCGAGTGTTAAGAGAAAGATAGCCATTGTACTGCGGTTTTGATTTAACGAATACCGACTTTTGCAGTCGTAAAAGTACAACAGTTAACTCGTATAGTTAAGTTTCAGACACATGAAAAAAACACCACTTTCTGCACCCGATTTAAATCGTGAAGCCAAGCTAAAAGCTTTCGACCGCCTGCTAACGGTAATGGACGAATTACGCGAAAACTGTCCCTGGGATAAAAAACAAACGTTGGAATCGCTCCGACATTTAACTATTGAAGAAACGTACGAATTGTCTGATGCAATTCTGGAAGGCAATCTCACGGAAGTAAAGAAAGAGTTAGGCGACTTAATGCTACACAATGTGTTTTATGCACGCATTGCTGCGGAGCAAAAAGTATTTGATATAGCCGATGTGTTAAACGCCATTTGCGATAAATTGATTGAGCGCCATCCGCATGTGTATGGCGATACAATCGTTACTGATGAAAAGATGGTAAAAGAAAACTGGGAGAAAATAAAGCTAAGAACGGGAAATAAATCGGTGTTAGAAGGCGTACCTAAATCGTTGCCGGCTTTGGTAAAGGCTATTCGCATTCAGGATAAAGCGCGGGGTGTTGGTTTTGATTGGGAGAAGAAAGAGCAGGTTTGGGAGAAGGTTGAAGAAGAAATGCAGGAATTCAAATCTGAATTCAATGCAGCATCCCATGAGGCTATCAGCAAAGAAAAGGCAATGGCCGAGTTTGGCGATCTGTTGTTTTCGTTGGTGAACTATGCACGGTTCATCAACATCGATCCGGAAGAAGCATTGGAGCGCACCAATAAAAAATTCATCAAACGCTTTCAATACCTCGAAACAGAATCGGCCAAAGATGGTAAGAAAATGGGTGAGATGACGCTAGCCGAAATGGATGAGTACTGGAACCGGGCTAAAGCAATTTAGTTATCGTTCCAATCAAACTCTTCTTCGGTAAGTTCCAGTTCTTTTTTCTTCTTCTGACCCTTGAGTTTGAAAGCATCTTTTAACTCCTGTACTTCTTTCTTTAAATCGCTGGCAATTTTTTTCTTCACAGCATCTTTATCAAGGCTTACATCGTAGTCATCCGTAGTACCGGTAATTTTTAAGAATATTTTTGCTTTGCCACTACCATCTTCTTCTATAGCACCAAACGCTTCATCCGGATCAATTTTCTTTTTGTTGCGCAGTGGTGCTACCACCCGATAATCGATGTGCTGATCAAATGTGTGCGTGCCACTCAATTGAATTGTGGTAACATTGCTTTTTATTTCCATCTGCGGCAGGTAGATGGTTTGTTTTTCTATATGAATATCGTTTTTAAGATCGGCAAAACGCATTTTGCTTAAGCCTTCATCGTCCAAATACTTGTTGAGTTTTTTCATGGGCTCAAAATTGTTGAGCTCACCGTTTTTAATAGTTGCGCTTATATCTGCAATAAGCGTAGGTGCAATCAGGTTAAGCTTTTCATTCAATGTCATTTCTAAATCTACATTTGCATAAGCCCGGCCTTTAAGATGTTTATCCTGAACAAAGGTTTGATCGAAATTTTCAAATACATAAAACACACTATCTACATGCAGCCCATCGAGTTTAAGGGTTGAGATTACATCAATGGCTTTAACATTTTTTGCATCTACTATTCCGTTTAGGGTTAGTGTACCACCCATGGTATGCATAATAATATTGCGCGAAACTGCCACCTGATTTTTTACCAGCAGATCGCCTTTAATGTTGGTGGGCTTAAATCGCTTGTACTTCATCTTTTTTACATCGCAATTAAAATTGAGTTGTAAATCGGGCGAAATACGAAACTGGTATTCTTTGGATTCTTCTTCTTCAAACCCTATTGAAAATAGTTGATCGAGATCAAGAAATTTAGATTTAAGATCGGTTTCAATTCCGATGGGTTGATTTTCGAATAACAGGAAGGTGATGATGTTTTTGAAAAAACCATTCAGTTGAAAATCGCTGTTTTCGAAATAACCCCGCACATTGCTCAGCGCAAGATCGTTGTTGTTAAACTGCAACGTACCGTTTATATCTTTAAAATGAATATTCTGTTTTCCGTAGTTAAAGTTTACATTGTGAAGGGTAATGGCACCATTGGTTTTTACTTTTTGTGCAGTAGCTTTTTTCTTAAGCAAAGAAGTTTTCCCCTCAAACATAATATCGGCATCGATTAACCCATTCAGATCATTTACCTGTGGAATAGGGTAGAAATTACTAACGGAGGCCGCATCCAGTTCACCTTTAAAATCAAGTGCGATGTAGGGATCATTAAACTGGCTGATGCCAAGATTACCGGTGAATGATTTGCCATTCAGCTCGCCTTCCATGTTCTTCAGAAATAACTTTGCATCACTAAAGTTAGTAAGGGACGGACTGGCAAAGGAGCCATTCAAATTTGCTTTTGTGATTCTGGATTTGTAATCGGGGTGGAAGAGTGTAGCATCTTTGCATCCAAATGAAACGGAAATAAATGGACTTTTTCGATCGCTGATTTCTCCCTTCAATGACAGATTAAAAAACACATCGCCCTCACTTCGGTATTGTTTCAGTTTTTTGCTGGTTTCATCGGGTAGTAAGGAAAGCAAAGTTTGAATGTCGGTATCCTTTCCTGTGGCTTTCAGGTCAATCAGGTTTTTATCTTTGAAGTTGTAATTACCACTGATTTCAAATTGTGAGCGACCGATCTTTAGTATGGAAGAATTAAAATCAACTAACTTCTTATCGTCATCGTAATCAATCCGGGTGTTAACCTCAAACGTTTTGTTGGTGAGAAAAAGCGTAGTTCCAATTCCGATCTGTTCGGTTACCACATTACCTTTGGCTTCAATTTTATATAAGTCGCCCGTAACTAATATGGAAGCAGCAAGTCTTTCGCTGTTGAATACATGGTGCTGATCGGCTTGCTGATCCAAATAACTTACAATGGTATTATTCAATCGCACGTTGCGCAGGTCGAACTGAACCGCACGCCCTGTTCCATCACCTTGCGTTTCTTTCAGAATGATGTAGTTGGCTTTACCAGCCGCATTGATGCGTAGGTTGGTTTCGCTACCGGTTATGGATAAGCCACGGATGGAATAATTGCCTTTCCATAGTTCCACCGGACTTAAATTAAACGCCATACGTTGGGCTGTTAGCAGTGGGTAAATACCAGGGTGACTATCTTCCACATACACATCGGTAAACACAATGGCCAGGTTGGGAAAATCATCAAACATCGATACATCGATCTTTCCGATTTTCACCGGAGTATTCAAGTGTTTGTTGGCTTCGGTTACAAAGCGTTGAATGATCTTGTCTTTAAACAGAAAGACCGATATAACCACACTGGCAAAAAGTACGGCCAGCACAACTGTGGTGTAAATCAGGATTTTCTTAAGCCGTTTCAAAAGTTTAAAAAATGATTGGGCAAAAATACGTTGCAAGAATTAAACCAACGATAAGCCTACAAGTAAACGAAAAAAGCCTCAGAAAATTCTGAGGCTTAGTGTGGGAGCTGAGGGGTTCGAACCCCCGACCCTCTGCTTGTAAGGCAGATGCTCTGAACCAGCTGAGCTAAGCTCCCTTTCTATTATTAGGTTTCTTCTCTGAACCTCCCGATAATTATCGGGATGAGCTAAGCTCCCTATTTTTAAGGACTGCAAAGGTAAAAGAGAATTCTATTTGTGCAAAAAATTATTTCCAATAATCATATTGCATATACCAGGCTGTTTCGTGGGCTACCTCTGCCCCTTGTAGCTTTGCCACCACATAAAAAGCCATATCCATACCCGCTGATACCCCAGCCGATAGAATCACTTTACCATTATCCACATAACGTTGATCGGCAAGCACTTTGGTGGTGGGGGATAGTTTTTTCAGCGCATCAACAGCCATAAAATGCGTAGTGGCTTGAAGGCCATTCAGCAAGCCGGCCTTAGCCATAATCAATGCACCCGTGCAAACCGATAGTGCCAGTTCGGCTTGTGCATATTGCTGCTTAATCCAATCCAACATGAGCGGGTTGTCCATTTCCCTGCGCGAACCAAAAGGCCGCCCATCGGCATAATAGCCACCGCCTCCAGGCACCAAAAAAATGTTGGCTGCGGGGGCATTGTCAAACAAGTAAGTGGGTTTAACAACCAGGTTATTGCGGGCTATAATGGTTTCTGTTTCAGCCACCGTAAAAACTTCGTACGATTCGCCCAGGTTGCGCTTCCCGGTAACGGAAAATACTTCAAACGGCCCGGCAAAATCCAGCACTTCAACTTCGTTAAAGAGAACAACAGCAATTTTTTTCATAGTATCAGATTGCGATTAAAACTTTTTTAGTCGAAACTGGCTTAGTAATAGAATAAAGGTAACAGTAACTACTATGAATTATAAGCTATTAGGTCAGTCGGGTTTGCGTGTATCTGAATTAAGCCTGGGCACCATGGGCTTTGGCACCGAATGGAAGTGGGGTTGCGATAAAGAACTCAGTAAGCAAATTTTTGATGCATACGCCAATGCCGGGGGTAATTTTATCGATACGGCCAATCGTTATACCGAAGGTACCTCCGAAAAATTTGTAGGCGACTTCATTGCCAAAGACCGCGATCATTTTGTGGTGGCTACCAAGTATTCCTTACGGGATAGATCGGGCGATTTGAATTATGCCGGTAATCATCGCAAAAACTTAATGCGTAGTGTAAAGGAAAGTTTGTGGCGACTCAACACCGAGTATATTGATTTGTTGTGGGTACATGCATGGGATAGCTGGACGCCCACCGAAGAAATAATGAAAGGCTTAGAAGATCTGATCAGTCGCGGAATGGTTCATTACATTGGTATAAGCGATACGCCAGCCTGGGTTGTAAGCCAGGCCAACACGATGGCACAACTTCGTGGCTGGAATCAGTTTGTAGGATTGCAGGTTGAATACAGCCTGATACAACGCACGGTGGAGCCAGAGTTATTGCAGATGGCCAAAGCATTTGGAATGACGGTAACACCCTGGGCACCGTTGGGTGGCGGTGTACTTACCGGCAAATATTTGAAAGGCGATAAAGGCCGTTTGCCGGATTCAAGTATTCGGTTGGGCGAACGTGCTACCGTAATTGCGAAGAAAGTGGTTGAGTTAGCTGAGCAAATGGGCGTAACACCAGGCCAGCTAGCCATTAACTGGACGCGCCAACACAAAGGACAATCTGTAATTCCGATAGTGGGTGCAACCAAAGTAATTCAACTGCATGATGTATTGGGTTGCCTGGCATTTGAAATACCCGTTGATGTGATGCAACAACTCAATGAAGTTTCAGCTATTGAATTACCATTTCCGCATCGGTTTTTGAATGAGCCCGGTGTATTGGATGTATTATACGGTGGGGTAAAAAATAAAATGCAAGACAGCCGGTATTAGTGTTTGATGCCAGTCGGTTAGGTGTGTCTTTCTTAGATATACTTTAGTAACATAAACTTTTAAATTACTTTTCAATCATGAAATACCTGATCGTGTTTTTAAGCATGTGTTTGCCTGGGGTTGCTTACAGCCAAAACCAACCGGATAGTTTATACATTGTAACCTATACTACCGGTTCAGCGTGGGATGTAGCCAAACAACCTCAGGAGCAACCGTGGTTTAAAGAACATTCGGCTAACTTATCGAAGCTGCGAAAATGGAATAATAAAAGCCGGTGCGCGCTATGCCGATAAAGGTATTATTGTAGTAACTGCAAAGTCATTAATCGCAGCCAAAGAAATTATTTTTGCTGATGCTGCTGTGACAAATAAACTTTTTGTAGCCGATGTACAGAAGTTGAATGTTTTTTATGAGGGTTGTCTGGAGCGACCGAAATGATGCTTATTTTGCCGCATGCCTACTGAAAAAAGAATTCTTGTAAACGAAGTTGAGATAAGCTACCTCCAAACCGGTGCAGCCAATGCCCTGCCATTACTATTTATTCACGGCTTTCCTTTCAATAAGTTGATGTGGACAAACCAACTGGAAACGTTGAAAGATAAATACCGATGCATTGCTTATGATATACGTGGGTACGGACAATCGCAAGCGGGCGATAAAGATTTCAGCATGGATTTGTTTGGTGATGATCTGCTCGCCTTTCTGGATGCGCTGAAAATCAAAAAAGCAGTGGTGTGCGGACTTTCAATGGGTGGTTACATTGCGCTTAACGCAATCCAAAAACAACCCGAACGGTTTGCTGCTTTACTTCTTGTGGATACGCAATGCGGTGCTGATACGCCTGAGGGCAGGGATAAACGGATGAAGACCATTGCTTTCATTAAAAAGAATGGGTTAGAAATTTATGCAGAAGAATCATTAAAAAAATTGTTTGCCACCTCATCTTTTCAATCGCACAAGCAGCAGGTACAATTTATTCATGAAACCATACTGAATACACCAGCCGAAGTTATATGCCGAACCCTGCAGGCTTTGGCCGATCGGAAAGAGAGCTGTTCGTATTTACCAAAGGTTAAAACTCCGGTTTGTGTAATTGTAGGTAGCGAAGATAAGATTACACCACCCACGGTCGCTCAAAAAATGACCGATGCAGTTAATAGAGCCCAGTTAAATGTGATTGAAGCTTCAGGACACCTGACAAATCTGGAGCAACCCGTTGCTTTTAATAAGGTTGTAATGGATTTTGTACGCAGTATTTAAAACCACAACACAATTTTTTAGGTAGCATAAACATGCCTTCTTTATTATCTCAAAACTTTCATGAGCATAGCAGCTGACCCCTACGCAGCCATTCGCATCCGCGACTTCAGGTTGTTCGTTACTTCACGCTTGTTTATCACACTCGCTATGCAAATGCAAGGCGTAATTGTAGGCTGGCAGATTTATGAACTAACGAAAGATCCACTTTCACTTGGGTTAATTGGCCTGGCAGAAGCCATTCCGGCTATAACGGTTTCCTTATATGCAGGCCACCTGGCCGATATTGTGGAACGCAAAAAAATCATCATTACCTGTGTAAGTGTGCTGGCCTGTTGTTCAACGACTTTACTTTACTTTACTACAAACCTTGGCGCATTCATTATTGCCAATGGCGTATTTGCCATTTATGCTGTAATTTTTGTAAGCGGAATTGCACGGGGGTTTTTATCGCCTGCAACGTTTTCGTTTATGCCGCAATTGGTTCATCGATCGCTTTATCAAAATGCCATTACCTGGAACAGCACCATTTGGGAAGGCGGTGCGGTGGGCGGCCCAATGATTGGCGGATTGATTTATGGTTTCTTCGGAATCACAATAGCCTATTCTACTGTTACATTGTCTATTGTTATTGCTTTTCTATGCTACCTGACCATTCCGAACCGACCTTTACCACCAATCACTACCGAACAAGGCACGTGGACAAAAATCAAAGCCGGGCTAAAATTTGTATTTAGTAACCAGATTATACTCAGCGCCATTTCGTTGGATTTGTTTGCCGTGTTATTTGGTGGTGCCGTTGCCTTGCTGCCATTTTTTGCAGATGAAATTTTACACATCGGCAAAACCGGGTTAGGATTTTTGCGATCTGCACCAGCAATTGGTGCCGTACTGATGGCCATTTACATTACCC
Organism: Cyclobacteriaceae bacterium; assembly: GCA_019638355.1. Taxonomy (GTDB): domain Bacteria; phylum Bacteroidota; class Bacteroidia; order Cytophagales; family Cyclobacteriaceae; genus ELB16-189. The sequence continues at coordinate 552,380 of JAHBTY010000001.1, read as the reverse complement.
GAAATCCTATTAAAAAGAACATCGGAAAAATTTTATTAGCCTGCGTGGCCGGATTTGGTGTAGCCATGATTGCATTTAGTCTTTCTACCTGGTTTTGGCTATCAATGGCCTTGCTTATTCTAAGCGGTATGTTTGATTGCGTAAGCGTTATAGTACGCAGCACGCTCATTCACACCCTTACACCGGAAAATATGAAAGGGCGGGTTGCTGCCGTAAACAGTATGTTCATTGGTTCTTCGAATGAAATAGGCATGTTGGAGTCAGGAGTGGCCGCCAAACTTTTAGGGATAGTTCCCTCTGTAATTTTTGGAGGGTTGATGACATTGAGTGTGGTGGGAATTACCGCCTGGAAGGCGCCTGCATTGAGAAGGTTGCAGCAGGTAAAGTAGTTTAGGATTTGCGCGATTAGTGAATTGTGATGATTGATTTGTGATTGTATAGTAGAAACTTCAAATCCTAAATCACAACTCGCCAATCAATAATCTACATTCTTAAGGAAACCTTTTGTCCATGTAAGAAACCACTTCTCTACAACCACCGGAATATGATCTCAAAATCCTTTACATTGAGGTCAAACTCCTTTTATGTCCACCCGCAGATCATTCTTTCGAAAAGCACTTGGCGCCACCGGTACACTTTCGTTAAGCACCATTGCCACACACGCATTGGCCGAAGATATTTCCGATGCATTGGTATCACTCAACAAACTAAGTCCACAGGCAGCCGCGGTCGATGAGGAACTTTGGGCGCGTATGGCGCAAGCTTATACGGTTAGTGCCAACATCATGAATTTAAATAATGGTGGTGTTAGTCCACAACCCAAAGTGGTGCAAGATGCGGTAGATCGCTATTATCACTTAAGCAACGAAGCTCCCTCCTACTATATGTGGCGCATACTCGATGCCGGGCGCGAAGCCTTGCGCAGAAAACTGGCCGACCTTGCCGGGGTGGATGCAGAAACCATTGCCATCAATCGGAACACAACCGAAGCCCTGGGTACTGTTACATTGGGTACCGATCTGAAACGGGGCGATGAAATTGTAATGACACGGTACGATTACCCTAATATGATTCACGCCTGGAAGCAACGCGAACTGCGCGAGGGCATTAAGATAAACTGGATAACACCTGAATTGCCTATTGAAAATGATGATACGTTGTTGAATCTCTACTTAAGCGCAACTACGCCCAAAACCAAAGTGTGGCATCTTACGCATATTATAAACTGGAGCGGGCAAATTACACCGGTAGCAAAACTATGTGCCGAAGCCCGCAAGCGCGGCATTGTTACCATTGTAGATGCCGCGCATAGCTTTGCCCATCTCGATTATAAAATTTCAGATTTTGATTGCGATTATTTTGGAACGAGTTTACACAAATGGCTGTGCGCTCCATTTGGTACCGGCATGTTGCACATGCGCAAATCGCTGATTGAAAAAACATGGCCTATTTTCTCCATAGAAAAACCACAAAGTGCCGACATCCGAAAGTTTGAAGCATTGGGCACTCGATCATTCGCGCCCGAACAAGCCATTGGTCAGGCAATTGACTTTCATAATGCCATCGGGAGTAAACGAAAACAAGAACGCCTGCATTACCTGAAGTTATATTGGTGCGAGGCAGTTGCCAAACATCCCAAGATTAAATTACACATCTCATTAAAGCCTGAATATTCCTGTGCGCTGGGCACGTTTAGTATTGCAGGCATGGAAGCTGTGGATATCTCCGCCAAACTTTTTAATCAGTTTCAGATTCATACTACTTCGGTAAAGTGGGAAAAACTAAATGCCGTGCGCATCACCCCACATGTTTATACAACCACTAAAGATTTAGATCGCTTTATCGATGCTGTGCTGAAGATTGCTAACACGTAATCCAAAACCCTAATGAAAAATCTACCTTACCTGCTTTTGCTTTTCATTTTTGCGTGTTCTGAACAAAATCAAAACACACTTCATGTAGCCGGTCTGCACCAACCCGTTGAAATTCTGCGCGACTCTACCGGAGTGAATCACATCTATGCGCAAAACGAACACGACTTGTTTTTTGCGCAAGGCTATTGTGCAGCCAGGGATCGACTTTTTCAATTTGAAATCTGGCGCAGACAAGCCACGGGTACTGTGGCCGAAATTTTAGGTGAAGCTGAACTGAAGCGTGATATTGGTACTCGCTTATTTAAGTATCGGGGCGATTTAAAAAAAGAATTAAATCATTATCACCCGAATGGTGAGGCGATCATCACTGCATTTACCGAAGGCATTAACACATACATCACCGAAACTAAAAATGATTCTTCCCTGCTACCCATCGAATTCAAACTTTTGGGAATTAAACCCGAGTTATGGACACCTGAATTGGTGATTTCGCGCCATCAGGGTTTACTGGGCAACTTACCGGAAGAACTTACGCTGGGCCGTGCGGTTGCGTTGCTTGGCGAAGACAAAGTAAAAGACCTGCGTACGTTCGAGCCTGGCACACCACGATTAACACTCGATAAAAAAATTGATGCCGATGGCCTCTTTGAAAATATTCTGGAAGTGTACGATGCTTTTCGTAAACCAATTTCATTCAAGCCTGAACATCTGGCGCAAGCAAGTAATCCCGATCAAACAAATTTTAAACAATTGGCTTTGGCCGATGAAAAAGCCTATGCGGATATGATTGATTCCGAAATGCGATCCATCGGCAGCAACAACTGGATTGTGAGTGGTGCAAAATCAGAAACCGGTTCGCCTATGTTGGCAAACGATCCACATCGCGCAGTAGCTATTCCTTCGCTGCGGTACATGGTTCATCTCAACGCACCCGGCTGGAATGTAGTGGGCGGTGGCGAACCAACCATTCCGGGCATCTCCATCGGGCATAATGATTTTGGTGCGTGGGGGTTAACCATTTTCAATATTGATGGTGAAGACCTGATGGTGTATAACATCCATCCACAAAACCCAAATCAATATTGGTATAACAACACGTGGCATAACATGACAGTGATTGCCGATACCATAAAAATTAAAAATGCGAACCCGGTTTTTGTTGAACATAAATACACCCACCACGGCCCCGTTACTTTTACAGATACAAAACGAAATAAAGCCTATGCCGTGCGTGCAGCATGGATGCAACCCGGAGGCGCTCCTTACCTTGCGAGTTTACGAATGAATACCGCCACTACTTGGGAAGAGTTTCGCGAGGCCTGCAGTTACAGCCACATCCCGGGTGAGAATATGATTTGGGCCGATCAGAAGGGAAACATCGGCTGGCAAACGGTGGGCATTGCCCCCATTCGCAAAAATTGGGATGGGCTTGTACCCGTACCGGGCGATGGCAGCTACGAGTGGGAAGGCTTTCTTCCGATAAAAGAATTGCCAAACACCTTCAATCCGCTAAAAGGATATTGGGTTACAGCCAATGAAAACTTAGTAGCTGCCGATTACAACCATCGGTATGCCGTAGGTTGGGAATGGGCCGATAGCAGCCGTGCCAACAGAATTAACGAAGTGCTGACTACGCGCAACAAAATTTCGTTTGAAGAAATGCAGCAACTGCAGTTTGATTACCTGAGTAACCCCGCACGCAAGCTTGTGCCCTTTTTACAAAACTTAACGGCAACTGATGAAACTGAAAAGGCACGAAAACTTTTGTTGGATTGGGATTATACCATGAATCAACATTCAATAGCAGCTACAATCTATGCAGCCTGGGAAAAGAAAATGCTGGAAAAAGCTTATGGTATGATCGTGCCGGAAAATGCACGAGCGATATTAAAATCGGTGTCCGTAAAAAAGTTGATTCTTTGGTTAAGTACTAATCGAAAAGAGTTAGGCAACCACGATCAGTTTTTACTTACTACATTAACGGAAGCAGTTGAAGCTATAAAGAAAAAATTAGGTGCTGATGATTCGAAGTGGCAATACGGGCAACCGGCTAATCATCATGTGTTGATTAAACATCCGTTAAGCAATGCCGTGAATGATTCGGTTCGTAAACTATTGGAATGCGGGCCGCTTCCACGCGGTGGCTCGGCCTCTACACCCGGTGTTACCAGCAACAACGATAATCAAAGTCACGGAGCCACGTTCAGAATAGTGGCCGATGTTACCGATTGGGATAAAACCCGCTTTACCAATGCGCCTGGCCAAAGTGGCGATCCGGCAAGTCCGTATTACCGCAACTTATTTAGAGGCTGGGCTACCGATCAACATTTCACCGTTTACTTCAGTCGCGATAAAATTGAAAAGGTAACGACTCAAAAAACCAAGTTACTCCCGATAAAGTAATTTATCTGTAACATTTGTTACACGTAAAGTCATGCGTATCCGGTAATGTTGTTGCAACAAACCGTTTAACACTATGAAAAAGAACATGGGGAATGCAGACCGGATTATTCGCATTGCACTGGCATTAATTTTTGCAATGCTCTATTTTACTCATGTGGTTACCGGAACACTTGGATTGGTACTTGTAATCCTGGGTGGTGTGTTTGTGCTCACAAGCCTGATAAGCTTTTGTCCGCTATATACATTGGTAGGATTAAACACGTGTGCCCTAAAAAAGCCTTGATGTTATGGCTTTGGCGGATTGCCCGACATAGCCATTATGCTTAGGCTCTAAACCAGTTTGGAAAGCTCCATACCATCCAGCCATATGCTGCAAAACGAATAACACGACTGATGCAGATGAGAAGAAAATACCGGAAATTCATGTTAACCGATCCGGCCAGCATGCACATAGCTGAAAAGGGTAATGGTGTTACTGCGCCTACAAATACAAGGTAGCCACCAAATTTTTTAAGATTTTTTTCATACTGCTTCAGGTATTTTTCTCGAATACGCTGCTGATAAAAATCTGTTTTTGAAAATTTATTACCAATGTAGTAGCCTACTATACCGGCCCCGTACGAGATGACGGTTAAAATTACCAGGTTAACCACAAAGCCAGCAACATCAATTTTATCAAGCACCCAGATCATCATAAAAAGTTCGGGTGGCAGTATTCCGAATACAATTTCAGAAAGTGTATAAATACCGTAAAGGATGCCGGGGTTAGCCCGGATATCTTCTATGTGGCTTTTAAAATTTTCCTGAATATAACCCTCCAATAGAATGAATGTGGTAATAATTACAGCAAACCAGATTAATCCTCTAAATAGGTTTCGAATTAAAAATGCTGAGCGTGTTTCTTCTTTTTCCTGCATACTAATTCACAATTGGCATTCGCTTAAACGGTTTGTTTGCATCAAACAGTTTTCGGTATGTAGCATGTTTTTTTACTACATCAGCATTTATCTGTTCTGCTACCCGAATCATTTTCGGATTAAAATCACCTATCCAGTTCATCTCGTATTCGGTGTAGGAAAAGCCCCCTCCGTGTGCCAATTTCCGAAACGCTTCTATAATTGCTCCATCCACACCTTTGCCCTGGTGTTCGGGTACCAGCCCAAACAAAACCCCAAAAGCTTTTTTGTTTGATTTCATCCATGTGTGCCAAACAAACTTTAGCTTACCAAGCCAATCCATTTTTCCATTTACATGCTTAAAAATCTGGTTCACTTCCGGCAAAGAAAGGAAGAATGCAATGGGTTCGTTTTTATAGTACCCAAACCATAATAATTTTTCATCCATAATGGGCTTCATTTGTTTAACCAAATGTTTCGCTTGTAATTCGGTTAACTCCGGTATTTCGCCTCGTTTTGCCCAGGCTCTGTTATACACCTGGCGTATTAAGTCGGGCAATCTATTCCATTCTGATTTTTTCAGGTAGCTGAAGCTATAATCCTGATTTTTTTCTATAAGGGCAGCCTTCTCATAAAGCCGATCATCCAGGGGCCCTTCTATTGGCCTGCCAAACGTAAACTGATAGAAGTAAACCTGAAAGCCATACGCTTCAAAAAATTTCTGATAGTAGGGAAAGTTATAATTGCATTGGTAGTTAGGCTGGCGATCGTATCCTTCCAATAACAAACCCCACCAACGGTCGCGATTACCAAAATTGATTGGGCCATCCATTGCTTCCATGCCGCGCTGTTGCAACCAATCTTTACACGCATCAAATAAAAGAAAGGCCGCTTGTTCGCTTTCAATGCATTCAAAAAAACCCATACCACCGGTGGGCTGATCATTCCCTTTGTTGGTGGTCTTATGATTGATAAAGGCCGCCACCCTACCAATTGTTTTACCGGTATCATCTTGCAAAATCCAGCGTATGCATTCGCCATGATGAAACGTTTTGTTTTTCTCTTTATCAAATACGCCTTCTATATCGGCATCCAAAGGTCTGATCCAGTTAGGTGTATTTTTGTATAACCTAACCGGCAGTTCAATAAATTCCTGCTTATCCTGGGGTGAGGTAACTTCTTTTACTTGCATGCTAAATTAATATAACAATTGGCTGGCTTTGTTGGGCAGTGTAATTTCAAATGTGGTGCCGGCACCCGGCTGGCTATTAACCGTTAACTGGCCATCCAGTTTTTCAACTGCATTTTTAACAATATACAATCCCAGACCGGAGCCTTCTGATTGCTCGCTGGCGCGATAAAACATTTCAAAAATCCGGTTCAGGTTTTCCTGGCTTATACCAATACCATTGTCTTTAAACTCAATGGTGGCGCTTTCATCGGTTACATCTACCAAAATGGAAACGCTGCAGGTTTCATCATTCATTTTTCGGTACTTAATAGCATTGGAAATCAGGTTGCGAAAAATTTCACCTATTCGCCAGGGGTCGCTATGAAAAGCAGGGCCGGTTACTTTTAATGTTAAATCTACCTTGTCGGCACCGTGCATGTAATTCAAATCCTGAAAAGTTTTGTGAATAATGGAATCGAAATCAATGGCTCCGGTTTTTACATCCAACTTCAGGTTCTTGGAATGACTCAACACATCGCTTATAAAATGGTCGAGTTGACCAACCTTATCACCAATAATTTTTACATACTCTGAAAGGCTATCGTCATTGCCTGGCATTTTAGCCAGGTTAACTAAACCCAGAACAGATGATAATGGTGCCCGCAGATCATGCGATACTTTGTAAACAAAATTGTCGAGTTCAGAATTTCTGATCTTCAACTCTTCTTCTATTTTTTTCTGATCGGTTATATCCACATACACACCAAAAATACCAATGGTTTTATCTTCCAGGTGGATGGGCAGGCCATAAATAATTACCGACACGGGCACATCATCTCTGCGCGTGCGTGTGGTTTCAATTTTCACAACCTGCTCAGCCGAAATTAACGAGTTAAGATCATTACCCTCCGACTCCAACTCTGATGGTACGATAAACTGGTTTAAGCTATTGCCCCGCAACTCGGTAATGGTATATCCAAATAACAATTCGAAGCCGCGGTTTACCTGTTGCACAGTGCCTTCACTATCCAACAGTACAATGGCCATAGGCGAATTGTTGAACAGTTCTGAGAATAGACTGGCTGCTTCGCGGTAACGCCTGTCTGCCTCGCGTTGTTTGTGCTCTAATTCTTTTCGTTCACCTACATCACTTATTACACCACTCCAGGTAATCCGCCCATCGGGCAATGAAACTGGATCGCCCGAAACCTCAACCCAAATAGTTTGACCATGGGCATTAAAGATTCGCCCCTCCCACTTAAAGGGAGTTACCTCCCGTATAGTTTGCTCCAGGTTTTGTTCAAAGTTTGGCCAATCAGTACGGTGAATAAAAACCTTCATCGGGTAAGAACCACTAAGCAGTAGTTCGCGCTTAATACCCAGGATTTTTTCGCAAGATGCGCTAAGATATGTGAAGTCGCGTGAACCATCGGGCTGCACGGTGTATTCAAAAACAACCACGGGCAGATTGTCAATGATCTGTTGCATGCTGAGTGTTTGCGAGCGCTTTTCCGTATTCATTTCATCATACCAAACCGACAAGATAAGTTACTTTTCGGGAATTTCATGACCACAGGTAAGAGTAACGTAAGATTCAGGTAATGTTAACCCGAAACACTGCTGATCGTATGAACCTATCCGCTGAGTATGCATCTTCCAGCACAATGCAACCTGATTGTGTAAGTACGCAATACCAGGCTGGCAACGTATTAGTACGAAGTCCGGTAACGATACGAAAGAACAGGTACATTACCTGCACTTTAATGCGATGCATTCGGGTTTGACTTTCAAAATCACATACCAGCCATCGGGCTTCTTTTACAAGGTGGTTTTTCAGCTTGGTTATTAGTGTTGTTAGTTGTGCTGGTGCAAACATATCCAAGTAAAAGTACGTTAGTACTGCATCGTAGTCGTTGGTGGATATAGCAGTTTCTGTTCCCTGAATAAATTGAATTGACTTGTTTCCGTGTGCATTACTTCGTGCACGGGCAATCATCTTTTCAGATGAATCTACATAATGAATAACCAGGTTAGGATTAACACGAAAAATGTGTGGTAATATCCAACCTGTACCTCCGCCTAGTACGAGTAACTTTTTCCGATCGTGTAAATGCCGCAACATGGGTAGTTGCATTTGCTGGATTTGCTTACCCACAACTACACGCGCCAACGTGTCGTAAAAGGGTGCTAACCAATCATAGCCATGCATCTTCATTAGGCGTTAGTGTTTCATGAACAATCCAATTGCCGGCAGGTAAAAGATGGCATCGCCCCAAAGCCGGTACCGCTCAGCCCTGCCAAAGTAATTATGAAATTTATAAATGAAAGCAAGGCCTAGCCACATGGTAAAGATTATCCAACCTGCCGGGCTAACAAATACTGCATACGGTAAACTAAATACTAAACCGCAACTCACTAATACAAAAATCCACCGTGCAACTACCTGTTTTCCCAACCGGGTTGCCAACGAGTGCTGGCCCATCGCCTGATCTACTGCTGTTTCAAACCAGGCAAACAATAACAAGTTGGTGAGCGCTATGAAAAAAAGTTGAGTAATCATTGCGGCTTCTTGCAGAAGTAAATTCCAACGGCCGGGCCAGGCCGGAAGCAATACGCCAACAGTGTACATAACAGCAACGGCCAATTCTTTAATAGGCAATTTTTTCTGAAGCAAAAGATATACGGCAATCAAGGGGGCGAGTACTAACCCACCTATGAGTACAGAAGGCCGAATAAAGACCGCGAGTATGCACACAACCACTATAGCCAAACCAACTGCCACACTTAAAACCTTGTAGTTATTCTGATGAAACTTATGCCGCTCACTAATGGCCGCCTGCTTCAACTGCCGCACGTCCATTAACCGATCGATTGTGTAAATAATCCACACCGTTAGGCCCAGTGCAACTACTCCATAGTACCGCACCGGTGCCTGCAATAACTTTGAAAAAAACAAAGTAGTTAAGGCAGCACCAAATGCTACATCTAAACTAAGCAGATTCAGAAACCGATATACGCGAAGCATCTTTAAAAATAAAAAAGCCCTCAGGTTTTCCTGAGAGCTTTAGGTATTGATTTCGTTTTAATTAAGCTGACTTTAACGCTTCGGCACCAGCCACAATTTCCAAAATCTCTTTTGTAATGGCGGCCTGACGGGTACGGTTGTAAGTAAGTTTTAAATCCTTCAGCAATTCACCAGCATTTTCGGTTGCTTTATCCATAGCTGTCATCCGAGCTCCGTTTTCAGCAGCATTGGAATCAAGCACCGCTTTGTACAATTGTATTTTAAGCGCCTTTGGAACAAGCCCCGTAACAATTTCTTCTTGGTTTGGCATGTAGATGTAATCTACTTCAACTTGCCTGGTAGTTTCTTTCGCCACGGGCAACACGGGCAAAAATTGTTCGGTGCGCAAAATCTGAGTAGCAACGTTTTTGAATTCGTTATACACGATTTCAATTTTGTCGTAACGACCCGCTTTAAATTCTTCCATTAAGAACTCACCCACCTGTGCTACGCCATCGTATGAAAGCCCCTGAAAAATATTCCAGAAACTGCTTTCCATTTTGTAGCCGCGTTTGCTGAAATATTCAAAAGCCTTTTTACCCAATGGAAGAACGGTGAGCTTACCTTTTGTGTGTTGATCGTTGTATTTTTCAGAAGCTAGTTTGCTTGCAGCTTTGATAATCGTGCTGTTAAAGGAACCGCAAAGCCCGCGATCAGAACTGATTACAACCAACAACACATTTTCAACCGGACGTTGCTTGCTGTACCATGCTTGCTCTACTTGCCCGGCAGCCGAAAGATTTTGAAATAAACCCGTAAGTTTTTGAGCATACGGACGCATTTGGGTGATGCGATCCTGAGACTTTCTCAACTTAGCGGCCGCAACCATTTTCATGGCTTTGGTAATCTGCTGGGTTGAGATTACTGAGGTTATTCTGCTTTTAACTTCCTTTAAACTTGGCATAACTTCAATTTTCAATGCCTCAATTTTCAATTAGCCAAGGAACTCATCGGCTAATTAATAAATTGAAAATTGGTTAATTAATATTTCGATGCTAACTCAGTTGCTACTTTCTTAATCACATCCACATCGGCATCTTCAAACTTACCACCCCGGAAGTTGGCCAATGTTTGCTTGTTCTGGGCACGCAACAATTCAATAAATTCCTTTTCAAACTCCTTTACTTTATTTACAGGCACGCGATCGATATAACCACGGGTGGAAGCCAGAATCATAGCAACTTGTTCTTCAACAGGCACGGGTGCATATTGTGGTTGTTTCAATACTTCGGTATTTCTACGACCACGTTCAATAGTCAATTTAGTAGCCGCATCAAGGTCGGAACCGAACTTGGCAAACGCTTCCAATTCGCGGAACTGCGCCTGATCCAACTTTAATGTACCAGCAACTTTCTTCATGGATTTAATCTGTGCATTACCACCCACACGCGATACCGAAATACCCACGTTAATGGCAGGACGGATACCAGAGTTAAATAAGTTGGTCTCCAAAAATATCTGGCCATCAGTGATCGAAATAACGTTTGTAGGGATATAAGCCGAAACGTCATTCGCCTGGGTTTCAATAATAGGAAGTGCTGTTAATGAACCACCACCTTTTACCACTCCTTTTAAAGAGGCGGGAAGATCATTCATGTTGGCAGCAATACCATCGTTGTTGATGATTTTTGCAGCGCGTTCCAACAAGCGTGAGTGCAGGTAAAACACATCGCCCGGATAAGCTTCGCGTCCCGGAGGTCTGCGCAACAACAAAGACACTTCGCGGTACGCAACAGCCTGCTTGGAAAGGTCATCGTAAATTACCAATGCCGGGCGGCCGGTATCGCGGAAGAATTCGCCAATTGCAGCACCGGTAAACGGAGCAAAGAATTGCATGGGAGCCGGATCGGAAGCTGAAGCCGAAACAATTACAGTATATTTTAAAGCACCTGCCTTTTCTAATGTGGCAGCTACACCAGCTACAGTAGAAGCCTTTTGGCCTACAGCTACATAGATACAGTAAACAGGCTCGCCCTTTTCGTAAAATTCTTTTTGGTTAATAATGGTATCTATCGCAACTGCGGTTTTACCTGTCTGCCGATCGCCAATGATCAACTCACGCTGACCGCGACCAATCGGAATCATCGCATCAATCGCTTTGATACCGGTTTGCAACGGCTCGTTTACAGGTTGGCGGAAAATTACACCCGGAGCTTTACGCTCTAACGGCATCTCGTAAAGTTGACCCTCAACAGGACCTTTACCATCAATAGGCTGCGCCAATGTATCTACTACACGTCCCAACAAACCATCGCCCGCTTTAATAGAGGCAATCTGGCCGGTGCGTTTTACTGTAGCACCTTCTTTAATGCCTTTGCCATCGCCCAGCAATACGGCACCTACGTTATCTTCTTCCAGGTTAAGCACCAATGCTTTTAGTCCGTTCTCAAATTCCACCAACTCACCGGCTTGTGCTTTGGTAAGTCCATAAATACGGGCCACACCATCACCAATGGTAAGTACAGTACCTACTTCCTGTAACTCAGTAGCGGTGCGCGATTGTGAAAGTTGCTCGCGAAGTATTGCTGAGATTTCTTCCGGTCTGATTTCTGCCATATACTTTTAATTCAAAATTTTCTGTTTACTTTTTGCCTCACCCCTGCCCTCTCCAGAGGAGAGGGTTGGTTCGAGTTATATTATTACTGTCAATTCAAAAATTTATTCTCTCATTCACCTATGTTCCCCTCTCCTCTGGAGAGGGGTTAGGGGTGAGGTCAAAATTCTTTTACGAAAGGGTTTTCACTGAACTTCAGTTTCAACGCCTTGAGTTTACTTTTTATAGAAGCATCTATCTGACGGTCGCCTACATTCAACACAAAACCACCAATCAGATCTTTATCTACTTTCTCTTCCAGTTCAACTTCTTTTTTATGACTCAGTTCTTTTACCAGCAACTCAATTTCGCTGCGCAATTTGGCATCCAATGGTTGCGTAGATGTAACCGATGCTTTACCAATACCTTTGAAATCGTTGTAGGCTACATGAAACTCGCTGGCAATAGCGGGCAAAAGTGGTTCACGATTTTTCTTTGTCAGGATTTCGATAATGCCCATTGTAAGCGGATGTACTTTCCCTTTGAATAAAGTTTCGAGTACTGCACGCTTTTTTTCGTGGCGAACAATCGGGCTCTTCAGCATCAACACAAAATCGCGGCTGTTGCGACACACCTGAGCAAACAGTTGCATATCCTGATGAACAGGTTCCAACGCGTTTTGCTGCACGGCAAGGCCAAGCAGTGATTTTACGTATCGGGAAGCAACGCGTGAATCGGTCATGGATTAATTCAGCTTAAGTTCTTTGATATAGGCTTCAGCCAGCTCTTTCTGAGCTTTGTCGTCAGCCAGATTTTTCTTGATCAATTTTTCGGCTACTTCAAGGGAAAAGGCCGCTACTTGTGCTTTTACATCGCGCAACGCTGCATTCTTTTCAGTTTGAATAACTGCCTTTGCATCTTCAATAATTTTATCTGCGGTTTTCTTTGCATCGGCTTGCGCCTGATCGTGCATCTGGTTAGCCGCCTCACGCGCTACCTTCAGGATTTTATCGCGCTCTTCACGGGCTTCGCGCAAAAGCTTTTCATTGTCAGCTTTCAAGTTAGCCATTTCTTTTTTGGCTTGCTCAGCTGCATCCAATGCTTGCTGAATAGATTGTTCACGTTCTTTAAGCGAACCCAGAATTGGTTTCCAGGCAAGCTTTGCTAATAAAACAATCAACAGCAAGAAAATAAATGCTTGCCAGATAATGAGGCCGGGGCCGGGGGTAAGTAAATCCATAGTACTTTGTTTTACCTAAACGTTGTTGTTGAATTGGAATTCAAAAAAGACTGCCTTGATCCATTACCAAGGCTAGTCTTTTTAATTTTTAGCCTTTGAAAGAAATCAACAAGCAAATAACGAGAGCAAACAGCGCTGCAACCTCGATAAGAGCCGCGATAACAAGCATGGCATTCTGGATTTTGCCGGAAGCTTCTGGCTGACGAGCCATACCTTCCATAGCTGAACCACCGATTTTACCGATACCAATTCCAGCGCCAATTGCAGCCAGACCCGCACCGATACCTGCACCCATGATTGCGTAGCTAATGTCCAATAATAGAGCGAACAACATAGTTTTATTTATTTAAGTTAAACACACCCGCGACCTACTGTCGAGGGATTTCTTTAATTCAATCTCAATGATCATGTCCGTGATCAGCCACCGCCATGCCGATGTACATCGATGAGAACATCGTGAATACATAAGCCTGAATACCGGCCACCAATAACTCAATCAGGTTTATAAACAATACAATCAATGATGAGCCAATGCCCACCGCATAACTTCCGAATATAAAAGCAAGACAAATCAAACTTAACAACACGATGTGCCCCGCAGTAATAGCCACAAATAAACGAATCATCAAGGAGAATGGCTTGGTGAAAATTCCGATGATTTCTACAGGTAGAATTACAATGCGTAATGGAAGTGGCACTCCGGGTGTCCAGAAGATGTGACCCCAATAACCTTTATTTCCATTGAAGTTGGTAATCAAAAACGTGAACACTGCCAACGTAAGTGTTACCGCGATATTTCCGGTGAGGTTACCAGCACCTGGCAACAACCCCAATAAGTTACCGAACAGGATAAAGAAAAACAGGGTGAGCATGTACGGCATAAAGCGCTCGTAATGGTGCCCGATGTTAGGCTTCACAATCTCATCGCGTACAAACAAAATGATGGGTTCAAAGAAGGATTGTAAACCGCTTGGCGCTTTACCGTGGTTCTTTTTAAAGCCTTTGGCTACTGATGTAAATACAAACAATAATAACGCAGCATTTATAAACAGCATGGCTACGTTTTTGGTGATGGATAAATCCAGAACCGCCTTGCCCGAATCGGCCAGGGTAATGTGATTATGATCTAGTTTATAGCCGTTGTATTCAACTGTATTGTGGTGTTCATCATAAAACCGGCTGGAAGAAAATACATCCAAACCTTTTTCAGAAGAATATACAATTACCGGCAGGGGCATCACCAACCAATCGGCAAAGTGCCACTGGTGGTCGTCCATTACGTGGTGCAGAATTACTTCGCTGGCGTTAAAAGGCTCAGCCTCATGGCCTGCTTCGTCCGATGCTAAAACCGGTGAAAAAATGCCTGAAAAAACGATCAGAATAAGGGCGAAAAACGTTGATTTTTTGACAAAAAGCGGCTTTTTCATCGCAGTCGGAACGGAGGCTTTTATTTGGACTGCAAAAGTATCAATTAAACCATCTGAAAAAAATGTTTTGCCTGAATTTTGGATTTAACGAAGTGTTATTGTCGTGGATTTGTGCGCACCAGGTAAACAACCTCGGCCACGGTAAAAAGAATGTAGGCAATCAGGAACAAGGCTGCCGTGGTTGCAGCCTGAACGGGGTTATCCCAAACCAGAAAAAAGATAAATGCCAACCCGGCTACCATTTTTACAGCAATTGATAATATGTAGAAAAGTGCAAAAGCCTGGGGTTGCTTTTGGCGAATGCGTACCAGGTTAAGCCCGACAATCAGATTGGCCATAAATAAGAACACCAATACCTGTATCCACAGGTGGGGCAAAGGCCACCAGCTTTGAACATTTCCAATCCAAACCAAAGCAGCCAGCACTACCAAAACAGCCAACATAGTTAGCAGATAGCGCATCATTTATTATTCAACATTCGGTATAACTGATACATCACTCCGCTAAAGAGCAGAAAAACAAACGTGAGTAAAAACACCGGGAATTTCAATTGCAGGTATTGATCTAATTTATAACCTAACCACGCACCCACGCCAATAGTTACCAGCATTTGCAAGCCCAGGCCGCTGAATTTTGCAAACGAGTTTATCGGTTTGTTATCCTTGCTCACGGTATGTAAGAATAAGGCCACATATCCTGGGGTAGAAATGTGGCCTTTCGTATTTTGAATAAGTATTAATTAACCTTTGCTTCAGGGCGCAGAGCGTGCATACCGTTTTCACCAATCTTAATATCTTTAATAATAGCACCCATCTTGCAACTTCCGTTAAAAACTGCTCCCGGCTCCACTACCAATTTACCGGTAAGAATGTCGCCATGAATTTTAGCTGTAGCCTTTAACACCAGCAGTTCTGAAATTTCAAGCTTACCTTTTACTTCGCCTTCAATGTCGGCATTTTGCGCAATGATGTTGCCTTCGATATGGCTGGAGTGCCCCAGCGCTATTTTCGATTTGGATTTAATGCTGCCCAGCACTTTGCCTTCTATGCGAATGTTGCCATAGGTTTCGATGTTACCTTCCAGCACGGTGCCTTTACCGATTACGTTGCTGGAATTACTGATTTCGTCTGCTGCGCGTTTTTGTTCTTTTGATGTTAACATGGCTTGTGGTTTTAAAACGTTACAAAATCTTCCGGGTTAATCGAGTTGCCGTTGTACCACATTTCAAAATGAAGGTGCGGGCCATCGGTCATCTCGCCACTGTTGCCAACTATAGCGATAATATCACCGGCATTTACAAAACTACCAACTTTTTTCAACAATCCGGCATTGTGCTTATAAACCGAAACCAGGTTACCCCGGTGTTGCACGGTTATTACATGGCCAGCGTCTTGCGTCCACGAAGCTAACACCACCACACCATCAGCCACGCACTTTACGGGCTCATTGGTTTTGGCTACAACATCAACTCCGTAATGCCCTTTCTTAATATCGTACCGGTCGGAAATAAAGCCGGTTATGGGTGTGAAGAAATACATCTCCTGCAACTCGCGGTATTTACCACTGGCTAATGTTACCAACGAAAACTCACTCTTCTCAAACTCCTGACGAAACAAGGAGTCGGATGGTGCCAGTTTCATATTGCCCACTGCGGATAGTGGCCTGTTTGCAGAACTGAACGCCTCGGCCGGATCGGTAAAGCCACTGGCGGTATCACCACTTAAAACACGCTGGAAATTTTGAATGAACATGTCCTTTTGATTTACTTCAATTGCCAATGAATCTACCTTTAAGGCCAACTCATACAACTTCTTGTTGGCTTCCATTTGAGCATGTTTGGGGTCGAACCATTTTGCCAGCAATGTTTTGGAAAGAAACAAACTGAAGGCAAACAACAACACAAAAAGCGATACCGATATGACCAACACCTTGGCATAGGTAAAACCAATGTTTGATGTTTCAGCCAGGTTTTCTTCGTTTCGAATCACCATCAGGTATTTGTTGGTAAGCCGCTCCGATATGGTCTTTTTGGGTTTCAAAACGTTTTAATTTTTGGCAAAATTAGATATTCCCTGCGATTATAATATTGAACATCTGTTTTTTACGTTTGTAGTTCTAAACTGTTTGCATTGCGACTTATACTATTCGCTTTATTGGGGTTATCTGTTTTGGCCTGTTCGGTAGAGCAAAATACTTTTACCGCCAATATATACCACAATACGGCAGCCCATTACAATGGATATTATTATGCCCGTGAAAAAACACGCGAAGTAGAAAAGGTGATTGCCCGTAGCCTGGACGATGACCCCAACCAGATTTTACGGTTGTTTCCCAAGCTTGATTCAACATTAGCCAAATCATACCAAAAAGATACCGAGGAAATTATAAAGATGGCTTCGCTCGCCATACAACGGCACCCCAATAGCAAATGGGTGGATGATTGCTACCTGTTGGTGGGCAAAGCCAGGCTCTATGGGTACGATTTTCAAAACGCCATTCAAACTTTAAAATACGTAAACACCAAAAGTAAAGATACCGACACGCGTCATCAGGCATTGGTACAACTGCTGCACACCTTTACCGAACAACAGGAGTATGATCGGGCTGAAGAAACATTTCGTTTTTTAGAAAAGGAAAAGCTAAGTAAACACAATGCCAAAGATCTTTACCTGGAAAAAGCCTACTATTATCAGGAGCGAAACAATTATGATTACATGGTACGCAATCTTACGCTGGCCGATTCGCTTCTGGAGCGAGCCGATCGTAAGGGCAGAATTTATTTTCTTATTGGCCAAGTTTATCAAAAACTAGGTTTTGATGCTGAAGCCTATAATTATTATCGCAAATGCATAGGCACCAATCCCGATTACGAAATTGATTTTTACGCACGGCTTAACATGGCACAAGTAGCCCGTTTAGATGATACGCGCGACATTAAACATCTGCGTGCACAATTTGAAAAAATGTTAACCGACACCAAAAATGCTGAGTTTAAGGATAAAATTTATTACGAGTTGGGTGAGTTTGATCGTAAGCAAGGCAACCTGAAACAAGCCATTGAAAGTTATTCACTTGCTGCACATGCCGGCACCAACAAGCGCATACAAGGCAGTGCTTTCCTGCGAATCGGGCAACTGCAATTTGATTCGTTAAAAAAATACAGTCTGGCCAAGTTATATTACGATAGTACCATTAACACGCTTCCCAAAGATTTTGAAAATTATGAAGCAATAAAAAAAAGGCAGGAAGTTTTAGGTGAGTTTGTAAAATATACAGAAGCTATTATTTGGAACGATAGCTTATTATTGATGACCGCTATGGATACCGCCCGGCTACGCAAGCAAATCGATTCAATACTGGCAGAACGGGCCAAACCGCTTGCAGCATCAAAAAAGAAAAAACGCAAAACTTATTCTGCAGCAGCTCCCGCAACCACTAGCGCATTTTTTAATCAGGATAATGGAAGCGGTGTAGATTGGTACTTTGGCAACCCGGCAGCCGTAGCCCTGGGGCAAACCGAATTTAACCGCATTTGGGGAGCCATACCCCTGGAAGACAATTGGCGCAGATCCAATAAAACCACCGTGTTGCAAGAACCTGCAAACCTGTTAGCAGGTGGTGAAACCCGTACAGAAAAAATACCAAGCGATGCTTCCATACCAACACAAAAAGTTGATGAAGCCGGTAAACTAATTAGTCAGATTCCGCGCACAGCCGAAGATAAAGCAAAGGCACTTGCACTAATTGAAGATGGCTACTTTAAACTTGGCGATCTGTTTTACTTTCAGCTTAATGAAAAAAATAATGCGGCTGAATCGTACACTAAATTACTAAACCGATTCCCTGAATCTGAATATGTTCCTGAAGTGCTCTACAAACTTTATTTAATAGCAAAAGATACCGATGCGACCAGTGCCGAAGTATTTGCCAATAGATTAAAGAACGACCACCCACGCTCTACCTTTACACGCATTTTAATTAACCCCGATTACATACGCGAAACCAGCGTGGCTGCCGAAAAACAAAAATTGATTTATCAGAATGCGTATTCACAATTTCAAAATAACAATCTGCGGGCAGCGCAGGATAATTTAAAGCAGGCCTTAATGGAAGGCGAAACCACATTTACACCACAATTGGAGTTGCTGCAGGTTTTGATAACCGGAAAAACAGAAGATATAAACCGCTATCAATTCGAATTGGGCGAGTACATCAAAAAATATCCCGATGGTGCATTAAAGCCTTATGCCGAAGAATTATTAACTGCCTCCAAAACACTTATAAGCCGATTGGAACGCGCACGCGGTATTCAATTTGCAAAGGCATTGGAGGGCGCCCATAGCTTTGTAGTAGTGTATAATACATCTGATAAAATAACCATCCCTATTTCAAATGCACTTGAAAAGTTTAATAACACAAACTTTAAAGATTTGAAACTTACCACCACCAATATTATTTTAACCGAAGAAAAAACAATCACCATTGTAAGCGATTTACCAAATAAAAGCACCGCCTTAAGTTATTTCGACAAATTCCTCGCTCAGATTGCACCCACCAAACCTTTTTCAAACTATAAATTCAATAGCTTTGTAATTACAAAAGATAATTTTCAGATTTTTTACCGAACCAAGGCGCTGGATGAGTACCTCACCTTCTTTGATCGTAACTATCAAAAACAAAATCAATAACCTGCTACGGGTTGAAAAACCGTGGATTGGCAAAGCCATTAAATTTATCTGGATTGCCTTCCTTTGTTTCATTGTAGGGTTTCCGCTCTACATCTATACTGTAAAAATTGATTTGTTTGGGTTGTATGGCGCCATGCCCAGCACAGTAGAAGTGGAGAATCCAGAAAACGATCTTTCGTCTGAAGTAATTTCAGCCGATGGCGTTTCATTGGGCCGCTATTACCGCGGTGCCAACCGAAGCCAGGTACATTATGCTGATCTTTCGGAAGATTTGGTGAATACGTTGGTTTACTCCGAAGACCACCGGTTTTATGAACACTCCGGCCTCGACTTCCCTGCCTACTTGCGGGTGATCTACGGTATCATCACATTAAATCCACAAGGTGGTGGCAGTACCATTACACAACAGCTAGCCAAAAATCTATACACCATGAATCCCGATAAAAGTCTGGATGGACATTTGGCTAAACTTGGTAAATACCCGAGGCGTATTATTCAAAAAACAAAAGAGTGGATCATCTCCATTCAATTGGAAGAAAATTTTACGAAAGAAGAAATTATCGCGATGTATTTGAATACCGCTACCTTCAGCAGTAATACATTCGGTATTAAAGTAGCAGCTGAAACTTATTTCGATAAAGGGCCAGACAGTTTGAATATTCAGGAGTCGGCCGTGTTGGTAGGCATGCTGCAAGCGGTAACTTTATTCGATCCCAAGCGAAACCCCGAATCATCGTTGCGTAAGCGAAACGAAGTGCTATCCAAACTTTACCGTCACGGTTACAAAATCAAAACGCAGACTCAACTTGATTCTGTAAAAGCATTACCCATTGATTTAAAGTACCGCTTTCAAAATCAAAACGAAGGTTTAGCCACCTATTTCCGCACAGTGTTGGGCAATTATATGCTGGCCTACTGCCGCAACCGAGGCATTGATTTATACAATTCGGGCTTAAAAATCTATACTACTATTGATACGCGCATGCAAAAGTATGCCGAAGAAGCTGTGGCCATTCACATGAAAACGCTTCAAAAACAATTTAACGAAGAGTGGAAAAAGCGCAGCCGCAACCCCTGGGTAGATGAAGACGGTAAAGAAATAAAAGACTTTTTGCAAAGACGCATTCGCCAAACCGATGCCTACAAAGTTTACGCTGAAAAGTATGGTGAGAATTCTGATTCACTCAAAATTATGCTGAATCTGAAAAAGAAAATGACGGTATTTACCTGGGATGGCGAGCGCGATACGTTGTTCAGTAGTTACGATTCGCTCAATTATTACAAACACTTTTTGCAAACCGGCTTTATGGCCGTTGATCCTTACACAGGATACATTAAAGCATGGGTGGGCGGCATTAATCACAAATACTTTAAATACGATCACGTAAAGCAAGGCACCCGCCAGCCGGGCTCCACCTTTAAATCTTTTGTGTACGGATTGGCTATGGAAAACGGGTGGTCGCCCTGCGTAATTAAGAAAGACATAACACCCCAGTTTAATATACCCAATCAACCCCCTTGGTATCCATTAAATGCTGATGGAACGAGGGGATCGGGTGAGTCGATGACGATTCGTAAGGCTATGGCACAATCTGTAAACTCCATTACAGCACAAGTTATGCAAGAGTTGAAAGCAGAGAATGTAGTGGAGTTCGCACATCGGGTAGGTATTCAAAGTAAATTGGATCCCGTGCCTTCCTTGTGCCTTGGAACCAGCGATGTTTCGCTGTACGAGCTTATAGGCGCCTATGCCACGTTTGTGAACAGTGGCATTTACACCGAACCCATTTACATTACCCGCATTGAAGATAAAAATGGTAACGTAATTGAAATATTCAATCCTAAAACCCGCGAAGCAGTTAATGAACAAACGGCCTATAAAATGATTTACATGCTGCGCGGTGGTGCCGAAGAAGAAGGTGGTTCTTCTTTAGGGTTAAGTCGCGAAGTTAGGCAAGGTAACGAAGTGGGCGGCAAAACCGGAACCACCAACGATGCATCGGATGGTTGGTATGTTGGTGTAACACACGATATGGTTGCCGGAGCCTGGACCGGTGGCGATGAGCGTGCAATCCACTTCCCCACGTGGACATTTGGGCAAGGTGGAAGAACGGCACGCCCCATCTGGGATTTATTCATGCAAAAACTCTATGCCGATCCGCAATCCGGAATTGTAAAAGGTCAGTTTAAACGTCCTTCATCAGGATTGGATATGACCTTGGATTGTAGCAAGCACATTGTGAACGATACTACCAGTGTTGATAATGAACAACCGTGGGATATTAAGCATTAAGCACGTTTCAAATTCATAATTTGTGATTCGTAACTTGCGGTGTGTCCATCGATCCCAAAAATACCCTTACATCCCTCCCCGATTCTCCGGGCATCTATCGCTATTACAACAAAGAAGGCGAACTGATTTACGTAGGCAAAGCCAAAAGCCTGAAGAAGCGGGTATCAAGCTACTTCAACAAACAATCGCAATACAATCGCAAAACCGAAAAATTAGTAAGTGAGATTTCCAGGATAGAGTTTACACTGGCCAATACCGAGTTCGATGCGCTGCTGCTCGAAAACAATTTCATCAAACAATACCAGCCCAAGTACAACATCTTACTGAAAGACGACAAAACCTTTCCTTATCTCTGCATTTTAAAAGAACCGTTTCCACGTATTATCTACACGCGCAAATACATTCCCAAACAAGGCGAATACTTCGGGCCCTACTCCAGCGTGGTGTCGATGAAAAGTGTGTTGGAATTGGTGCGCCAGATTTATTCCATTCGCACCTGTAACCTGTTGCTTTCGCAGGAAAATATAGAACAGAAAAAATTTAAAGTGTGCCTCGAATTTCATATCGGCAACTGCAGGGGGCCATGCGAAGGATTGCAAAACGAAACCGATTACCTCGAAGATATTAAACAGGCTCGCAATATTCTGAAAGGCGATTTAAGTGTAGTGGAAGACGAACTTGCACTTAGAATGAAAAATGCTTCCGAAATAATGGAGTTTGAAAAGGCCGCTACTTTCAAACATAAATTAGAGTTGCTCGAAAAATTCCAGACCAAATCGCTGGTCGTAAATCGCAAGCTTACGGATATTGATGTAATTACCATTACCAGTACCGAAACCGATGCCTACATCAACTACATGCAGATAAAAGAAGGCTCGATCATTTTTTCTAAAAACCTGGAGGTTAAAAAGAAACTGGAGGAAACCGATGAAGATATTTTGAACATGGTAGTGCACGATTTACGTTCCACCTATCGCAGCAGCAATCCGGAAGTATATACCAATATTCCGCTTACCGTTAAAGCAGATGCGTTTGAAAACGTGCTGCCGCAGATTGGCGATAAGAAAAAATTAGTCGATCTCTCGCTAAAAAATGCCTTGTACCAGAAACGCGAAAAAGTAATCAGCAAAGAAGAACTCAAAGACAAGAAGAATAAAGTGTTGCACATTATGCAGGAGAACCTACGCTTGTTGCAATACCCAAAAATTATTGAGTGCTTTGATAACTCCAACTTTCAGGGCACATCGCCCGTAGCTTCGATGGTACGTTTTGTAGATGGTAAGCCCGATAAGAAAGGTTACCGGCACTTCAACATTAAAACAGTTATTGGCCCCAACGATTTTGCTTCCATGAAAGAAATTGTAACCAGGCGTTACAAGCGCATTATGGAAGAGCAAGGCGAGTATCCGCAACTCATTATTGTAGATGGTGGCAAAGGACAGTTGAGTAGTGCGTGCGAGGCTTTGCAAGAACTTGGACTTTATGGTAAGATTCCCATCATCGGTATTGCCAAACGGTTGGAAGAAATTTATTACCCGGAAGACAACCTGCCGTTGTTGATCAGTAAGAAATCGCCTGCGTTGCTATTGATACAACGCATCCGCGATGAAGCCCACCGGTTTGCCATTACGTTCCACCGACTAAAGCGCAGCAGCAATACATTCGTTACCGAGATTGAACAAATACCGGGCATCGGTAAAAAAACAGCCGATAAACTTTTGGCACATTTTAAATCTGTAAAGAAAATTAAGGAAGCGAGTGTGGAAGAGCTTACAGAGTTGGTAGGTGAGAAAATTGCGAATAAGATTAAAGCGGAGGGTGAGAAAGGGGAAAGTTGAAGTCTCAATATTTAAGCGTTTAATCATCCCTATGGCTTTCTGCTACAAGGCCGGTCATCAACAAGCCAATACAATTCGGACTTTCTACTAATATCGTGGGTAGTGCTGACTTACATAGGTTGTGTTTATCTTAGTAAATTGTTTAACCAGCAGTTGTATGACATTGGAAGAAAAAAGAAAGACATTTTTAGGCTTAAACGTAGACAGAAACTCTACCCCACTCATTGTATTCGGAGTGGTAATTGGATTTTGGGCGTTGAGCTGGTTTCTAGTCGTTTGGTTAATTAAACCCGATGAGAATCAGGTTTGGGCTGTCCGGGGGCAGTTCGGAGACATGTTTGGAGCGATCAATGCACTCTTTAGTGGATTGGCTTTCGCAGGAGTAATTCTAACAATACTCCTCCAAAGAGAAGAGTTGCGTGCTCAAAAGGAAGAATTGAGACTTAAT
Source organism: Cyclobacteriaceae bacterium (assembly GCA_019638355.1). Lineage (GTDB taxonomy): Bacteria > Bacteroidota > Bacteroidia > Cytophagales > Cyclobacteriaceae > ELB16-189. Next base: position 528,505 of record JAHBTY010000001.1, on the reverse strand, counting down.
ACCGAGGCGTTAAATGCTCAAAAAAATGAAATGAATGCGCAGTGGAAGGAACTAGAGAAGCAGAATTCTAACTTAAAAAGGCAACGTTTTGAGACAACCTTTTTTAATATGTGGAACATTCATTTCAACAATCGTGACCTGATTACAGTTAATAATCATACTGGAATTCTTGCCTTCGCATATTTCATTAAATCTACCGTAGGTTTTGCAACTAAACAATCTGAAGTGCCGGGAGAGATGAAATTTTCAGTTTTGAACAAAGCGGCTGTTTTATCAAGTTCTACAAATGGATTTTTTCCAATGGCTGAAACATATGTCAATAGCTTAAAACTAATCCACTCATATGTAATTGATGCTGGCCTTAAGCCAAAAGCAAAAAAAAGATACTTAAACTTCATGAGATCATACTTAAGTGTCAGTGAGGTAGAGTTTTTAATTTATTATACTAACTATCTTAAAAATAATAAACAAGAAAACTCAATACTTCCACTTTACAACGACCTTCAAATAAGCGAAAACTTTGTATCCAGCTTTGAGCAAAGATGGAGGCTAAAATTGGTGTTTGATGGTGGTATTTTGTAGTTAATTGAAACTATATACTTCAACCCAGTCAGGCGCAAGCGTCACGCTTGTGCCATGCTTTAAATCATACAACAAAGGTTAACTCAAGAAGTCCAGGTAAATCCAATCAAGAACCTGTCCTAGATTTAAAAGCAAACTGGTCGCAAGCGTGACGCTTGCGCCAGGCAACCAAAAAACAAAAAGCTTAAAGCCTTTTGACTTTAAGCTTTTAACTTCTTAAGCATTAAACTATTAAAGATCTTTCTTCGCCACAGGTGGCACTACTCGCATTCAGGCGCAAGCGTCACGCTTGTGCCATTATTTTAAATCATACAAAAAATATCAACTCAAGAAGTCCTGATAATTCTAATCAAGAATCTGTCCTGGGTTTTAAATCAAGTCAGGCGCAAGCGTCACGCTTGTGCCATTCTTTATATTATTCAACAAAGGTCAACTCAAGAAGTCCTGATAACCAATCGAGAACCCGTTCTGGATTTTAAAACAAATAGGTCACAAGCATGACGCTTGCGCCAGATAGGTTTTAGAGGCCACCAAAAAACAAAAAGCTTAAAGCCTTACGACTTTAAGCTTTTCACTTTTAATCTTTCAACTCTTAAAGATCTTTCTTCGCCAAAGGTGGCACTACACCCATGTTGTACCACGTAAATGCATATTGATCGGCTGCCGATTCTATGGCTTTGCTTAAGTTGGAAGAACCATGCCCCGATTTTACATCAATTCGAATCAGCACCGGGTTTGTTCCGGTATGGTTCTCCTGCAAGGTTGCCGCAAACTTAAACGAGTGTGCCGGCACTACACGGTCATCATGATCGGCTGTGGTAACCATTGTAGCCGGGTAAGCCGTGTTGGGTTTAATCGCATGCACGGGTGAATACTTTTTAATGTATTCAAACATTTCCTTCGAATCATCGGCTGTTCCATAATCATAAGCCCAACCTGCACCCGCAGTAAACTTATGGTAACGCAGCATATCCATTACACCTACTGCCGGTAAAGCTACCTTGGCCAGATCGGGGCGCTGGGTCATCGTTGCTCCAACCAATAGTCCGCCATTAGAGCCTCCGCTAATAGCCAGGTAATCGCTTGAAGTATATTTTTCTTTGATGAGGTATTCGCCTGCGGCAATAAAATCATCAAACACATTTTGTTTGTTCATTTTAGTACCCGCCAAATGCCACTTCTCGCCATACTCGCCACCACCGCGTAAATTCGGTTGTGCATAAATACCGCCATTCTCCAACCACATAATGCGCGATGGACTAAAGCCTGGTGTAAGGCTGATACTAAATCCGCCATAGGCATACAACCATGTTGGGTTTTTACCATTCAACTCAATGCCTTTTTTATGAACAATAAACATGGGCACCTTGGTACCATCTTTACTGGTATAAAAAACTTGTTTGGTTTCGTAATCTTCAGGATTGAAATCAACTTTCGGTTGATTGTATAAAGTCGATTTACCCGAAGCGATATTGTATTTGAAAATGGTAGTAGGATACGTGAATGAGGTGAATGAATAATAAAGTTCTTTGTCTTCCAGCTTGGCACCAAAACCACCTGCCGAACCAATGCCGGGCAACTCAACCTCGCGAATCAACTTGCCTTTCATATCGTACTGTTTTACTTGTGTTTTTACATCTACAGTATAGTCTGCAAACAAATAACCACCTCCGGTAGAGGCACTCAGCACATTTTCAGTTTCGGGAATTACATCTTTCCAGTTTTCGATTGCAGGGTTGGCAAAATCAAATTCTACCACGCGGTTGTTGGGTGCATTCAAATTGGTTTGTACCAGAAAGCGCGTGCCTTCATTATCAATCACATTATGATCGTTATCGAAATTATTTATAATGGTTTTTAGTTTTCCTTTCGGGTCATTCAAATCCTGAATGTAAAGTTCATTACCGGTAGTACTGGTTGAAGCACTTACAATCAAAAAGCGTTCGTCTTCCGTTAAACCTCCACCCACATAGCGTCTTGGGTTTTTATCATCGCCAAACACTAGCTGATCTTGTGAGCGGGGCGTGCCCACTTTGTGATAATACAGTTTATGATTTTGAGTCTTAGCCGAAAGCTGGCTGCCTTTTGGTTTTTCGTACGTGCTGAAATAAAAACCATCGTTACCGCGCCACGAAATACCACTGAACTTAATGTCGCGAATGGTATCTTCCAATGGTTGTTTGGTAACGGCATCAATAACAATCGCATCGGTCCAATCCTGGCCGCCACGCGAAATCTGGTACGCTACACGCGAGCCATCTTTTGAAAAAGAAACGCCACCTAAGCGCGTAGTACCATCGGCCGAGAACGTGTTCGGGTCAAGAAAAACTTCGGTTTCACCTTGCTCACCTTTTTTACGATAAATCACATAATGATTTTGAAGGCCATCATTCTTGTAGAAATAGATGTACTCGCCCCGTTTAAAAGGCGATCCTAATTTTTCATAATTATTAAGTGCTTCCAGGCGCGCTTTGATGGCCGCGCGATAGGGAATCTTATCCAGAAACCCGAAGGTTACTTTGTTTTGTTCCGTAACCCAATCCGCTACCTGTTTGGTAGTATCATTTTCCATCCACCGGTAAGGATCCGGAACCTCCGTTCCAAAGTAGGTATCTACGGTATCTACTTTAACCGATGTGGGGTATTGTGAAATGGTATCGGTAGTTTTTGAACAAGAACTGAGTGCGGCCATAATAATTGCAGTGTAAACAATGTTTCTCATACGCATGTTAATTAAGACGGCAATAATACCCTGCCTATTTCTTTTAACCAAGCTACCTTTGATGAACGCAACTACTATGTACCGAAATCTGCAAATTCTAAACTTCCTGGCCTTACTTGCCACCCTTACGGTGAATGCACTGGCTAACATTTTACCGATTAACGGCATGAATACCGGTGAACTTTCGGCTCTTTATCCAAGTTTGTTTACTCCGGCTGGTTTTACATTTTCGGTATGGTCGGTTATTTACCTGTTGCTAATTGGTTTTGTAATCGTGCAACGCAGCGTTGCATCCAAGCCTTATTTTGTGGAGCTGTCGCTTTGGTTTTTAGTATCGTGCGCAGCCAACAGCGGTTGGATTCTGGCGTGGCATTATCAATACCTGTTTGCATCGGTGCTGATTATGTTCATGTTATTGTTCACACTGGTGCGGATTTTTTTATTGGTGCAGGGCGATATTAAATTAACCTTTCTGCAAAAACTTTTTATACAACTGCCTTTTATCATTTACTTATCGTGGATATGTGTGGCCACGATTGCCAACATCTCGGCCTTACTGGTTTCGGTTCAATGGTCGGGCGGACCACTCTCGCCTGTAACGTGGACTATCACGATGACGGGCATCGCCAGTTTGCTTGGAATTTTTATTGTGGAACGATACCGCAAACCAACATTCTTTCTGGTGCTAACCTGGGCTTTGTTCGGCATCTATAGCAAATGGAACAACACCGAAAACCAGGCGATAGCCAATGCAGCATTTGGTGAGTTGATTTTATTGGCAGTTTTATTTCTGGTATTTCAATTTGGGTTTATCAAAAAATTGAGAGCGTAAGTGATTCACCTGAACTAATAATGTTTTCGAATATGTCGGCTGCGAAACTAGCATTTCGCCAATCGTTAGTAGGCCGACATGCCTACAGATTTTTTTAATGAGGCTGTCTCAAAAGTCTTTCTGTCATCGCGGACTTGTTTCGCGATCCCAGTTTTCGAAGTACTCAACGGGATTCCGGCACAAGGCCGGAATGACATTCCACATTTAGTTCGACTTTTGAGACAGCCTCTTAACATATTCCGCTCCTACGGAGCTATCAAACAAATATTGCGAGACAGATGTAACAATTTCCCCTCTCCTGTGGAGAGGGGTTTTGCGAACTTTATGAACAGATAAGTCTGTGAGGGGTGAGGCTTGATGAGGCCACTAAATCCATTCAAACCCTACATACGGCACCAACACTTTTGGAATCTTAATTCCTTGCGGTGTTTGGTTGTTTTCCAAAATGGCTGCCAGAATCCGCGGAAGCGCAAGCGCACTGCCATTAAGCGTATGCAACAATTGTGTTTTACCATCTTTGTTTTTGTAGCGAAGTTTTAAGCGGTTAGCCTGAAACGTTTCGAAGTTGCTGACAGAACTTACCTCCAACCACCGTTGTTGCGCTGCAGAAAAAACTTCCATATCGTACGTAAGTGCCGAGTTAAAACCCATATCGCCACCACATAATAATAACTTGCGATACGGCAACTCCAATTTTTCGAGTAAGCCTTGCACATGCGCACACATTACATCTAATGTGGCATAAGAATCTTCGGGCTTGGTTATTTGTACAATCTCTACTTTATCGAATTGATGCAAGCGATTTAATCCTCGCACATGCGCACCCCAACTACCCGCCTCTCTGCGGAAGCAAGGTGTATAGCCAGCATTCTTTACCGGAAGATCCTCTTCGGTAAGAATTACATCGCGGTATAAATTGGTAATGGGGACTTCGGCTGTTGGAATTAAATACAAGCCATCTTCATTCACAAAATACATTTGTCCTTCCTTATCGGGAAGCTGACCAGTACCATAACCACTGGCTTCATTCACTACAATGGGTGGTTGAATTTCTTTGTAGCCCGCAGCTTCAGCTTCGTTCAAAAAGAAATTGATAAGGGCACGTTGCAGGCGCGCACCTTTACCTTTATATACCGGAAAGCCTGCACCTGCAATTTTTACACCCAAATCAAAATCAATGATGTCGTATTTCTTAATCAACTCCCAATGCGGCAAAGCATCGGCATGGAGCGTGGGGATGGTGCCGTGTTCGTGTACATTGATATTATCTTCTGCACTTTTACCAGCCGGAACTTTTGCAGCTGGAATGTTGGGGATTTTATAAAGTATTTCTAGCTGCTTCTTTTCAAAATCGATAAAGCTATCTTCAAGTGATTTCACCTTATCTTTACTGGCAGCAACCGAAGCCCGCAGTGTTGTAGCTTCCTCCGCTTTGCCAGCCTTCATGAGTTCACCTATTTTTTTCGAATCGGTATTCAGATTGGCTTTTATAGCATCTAATGTGTTCTGTGTTTCTCTGCGTTGTTTATCTATTTCCAATACTTGATTAACCAGACTCGCTGCATCTTTGAAATTACGCTTGGCCAGCCCATCCAATACAAGTTGTGTTTGTTCGCGAAGTATTTGAAGTGTTAACATAGTTAAATCTTGAGGGGCAAAATTAGCCAATAATTATTTCACGTAATTTGATAATATTCATTTTTGGCTTATACTTGCATCGTCATTCAGGCCTTACCAGGCTATCCGAACATAAAACCCAGAACTTTCTGCTTCTTCTTTTGAATCGACTTTAAATGCGTTTTATCCTATGGTCTGATTAGACCCTACTGTTATAAATTCTGTCTTATTAATTAATCCATTTTTAAACTCACATGTACACTATTGATGACCTGAATAACAGGCTGCTTTCTGAATTGAAGGAAATAGCTGAAGGTATGGGCGTAAAAAACGCCAAGAAGCTGGCCAAACAGGAATTGATTTACAAAATTCTGGACCAACAGGCTGTTACCGGAGAGCCAAAACCCAAAGCAACTGAACAAAGTGAACGCAAAATGCGGCCGCGCAGGCGCGAGAATGTTGCCACCGAAACATCAAAACCACAAGAAAAAGAACTTAGCAGCGATGAAATGTTGCAAAGCATCGGCCTGGAAGTGGATCAAACCAATACCAGTTTTGAGAATACAAGCGAACGAGAGCAACCTGTAACAGAAGCTCCCAAAGAACAACGCGAAGAAAAACCTTTCCAGCAAAATCAGCATCCCAGCCAAAACCCAAACCAGAATCAACATCAACAGCGCAAGGAGAATTTTATTCGCGATTTTGATGGCGTGGTAAGCAACGAGGGGGTTTTGGAAATTATGCAAGATGGCTATGGTTTCCTGCGCTCAAGTGATTACAACTACTTAGCCAGCCCCGATGATATTTATGTATCGCCTTCACAAATCAAGTTGTTTGGTTTAAAGACTGGCGATACTGTAAAAGGACAAATTCGTCCGCCAAAAGAAGGCGAAAAATATTTTGCACTGATTAAAGTGGATAGCATTAACGGTAAAACAACCGAAGAAATCCGCGACCGTGTTGCCTTTGAATATTTGACTCCGCTGTTCCCCGAGCAGAAATTGAAACTCAGCACCACACCCGATAATCTTTCAACGCGCATTCTCGATTTGTTCTCGCCTATTGGTAAAGGACAACGCGGTATGATTGTGGCGCAACCTAAAACCGGCAAAACCGTTTTGCTGAAAAACATTGCCAACGCTATTGCAGAAAACCACCCGGAAGTTTATTTGATCGTGTTATTGATAGATGAACGTCCGGAAGAAGTTACTGACATGGCTCGTAGCGTAAAGGCTGAAGTAATTGCATCTACATTCGATGAACAAGCAGAGCGCCATGTAAAAGTTGCTTCAATCGTATTGGAGAAAGCCAAGCGCATGACCGAGTGTGGCCACGATGTGGTTATCCTGTTGGATTCGATAACACGTTTGGCGCGCGCATACAATACGGTTGTTCCATCCTCTGGAAAAATTCTTTCGGGTGGTGTGGATGCAAATGCCTTACACAAACCAAAGCGTTTTTTTGGTGCGGCTCGTAAAATTGAGAATGGCGGTTCGCTTACCATCATTGCCACAGCATTGATTGATACCGGTTCGAAGATGGACGAAGTTATCTTTGAAGAATTTAAAGGAACGGGTAACATGGAATTGCAGTTGGATCGCAAGCTTTCCAACCGCAGGGTTTATCCGGCTATCGATGTACCGGCATCCGGTACCAGACGCGAAGATCTGTTGATGAAAGAAGAAGAACTGCAACGCGTGTGGATACTGCGCAAGTTCATGGCCGACATGAATTCGGTTGAAGCGATGGAGTTCCTGCAAAGTAAGATGAAAGGTACCCGTAACAACGAAGAGTTTTTAACTTCCATGAATGGGTAATCCCGATAGCTATCGGGAGATTTGAAGATTAATTGATTTGAAATTGGCTCGGGAAACTGAGCCATTTTGCTTGTGGGATTTTGCTGATGAAAGGTGTAATAACGCAATTGCTTAAGCATTTGCGTTTCCATATTGTTGTTGGGTTTGAAAATAATTAAAGTCCATTTTGGTTTAGCGCCACTCTAAACATGCGTAAATTTAGGAGTTGACGGTAATACTTAAAGACAATCAAGAATAACCATTTCACAAAATGATTACTTATAAACATTCCTTACTATTTATCCTCGTAGTATTCTTTCAGAATTGTAACGGACAGAAAACAGCAAAACAAGAAATTCATAATAAGGATTTTAATTGGACAATAACGATTCCGGAGAATTTTGAAAACTTAAGTAGCGCGGATTGGACAAAGATGCAGAACAAAGGCACTGATGCTATTGAAAAAACCTTTGAGGGTAAAGTAATCAATCAATCGAAAACTATTTTCGTTTTTAAAAGTGACCAGTTAAACTATTTTGAGTCTAACTATCAACCATATGACCCAAGTGTAGACGGTGATTACTTAGAATCTTGCAAAGCAGTTAACGAGATTCTTTATGAGACTTTTAAGGCGCAAATGCCTGGAGTAAAGATTGACACAACAAGGACAGTTGAACAAATAGACAACCTGGAGTTTCAGACATTGACAATGAAGGTGGAGTACCCGAACAAAATGGTGTTAACCCTACTTATGTTTAGTCGGCTTTTTGACAAAAGAGAGTTTACGGTAAATATTATGTTCGTTGACAAATTGAAGGGACAAAAAATGCTGGACTCTTGGAGACAGTCTAAATTTATCAAGTAGTGTACCATTTTTGTTTCTGTACCTCGTCATGCTTATTTCATGGCTTGAATCAGTGATTTAAGAATTAGTCCATTTTCAAATTCTCAAATCATCTCATTTTCAAATTATAATTAACGCTTCAACTCCCATTTCTTCAAATGAAACGCGCCCTTAAACTCCGGATCTTCGTACCGCTTTTGCCGATCAATTTCGCGGGCCATGGCTTGCGCTTCTTCAAAAGGTGTTTCAGCAATTTCAACTTGTTTGGGTAACTTCTTTACCGGAATTTTTTCGCGAATAATTTTTTCGATTTTATCGATGTGATAAGTCTCGGCATCCGTTACCAATGTAATGGCTTTCCCTTCCCGAAGCGCACGACCGGTTCGTCCGGTACGATGCACGTAATCTTCATACATAATGGGCACATCAAAATTAATTACGTGCGATACATTGGTTACATCAATACCGCGTGAAGCCACATCGGTGGAAACCAGTATACGTAGTTTACCTTCTTTAAATTCATTCATCGCATTAATACGACTGTTTTGTCCTTTGTTGGAATGAACCACACGCGCGGGGCCCAGTTTTTTTCGTTCCAGAAAGCGAAACACATTATCGGCCACTTCTTTGGTGCGTGTAAAAATCATCACACGCGTAAACGTGTCTTTATCGGCCAGCAAGTATTCTAAAAAGTTTATCTTGGTTAGTGCGTTCGGAACATGGTACAACTCCTGCTCCACTTTAACCGCTACCGTTGCTTGCGGTGTAATTTCTATTCTTACAGGGAAATCCAAAAACTCAGCCGCAAGCCTTTCTACTTTTTGCGGAAAGGTTGCCGAGAATAAAACATTCTGACGTTTGGGCGGAATCACTTCAAAAATTTTTCGCAACTGCGGCATAAAACCCATGTCCATCATTTTATCCGCCTCATCCAGCACCAAAACTTTAATCTGTTTTACCGGCAATTCATCGCGCTGGTATATTTCCATAAATCTACCCGGTGTTGCTATCAACAAATCAAGCCCGGCTTGAATTTTTTCAATTTGTGTTTTAGGTCCCACACCGCCATAAATTTCCACAACGCGCAAGTCGGTGTACTTGGCCAGGGCGCGGGCATGTTCAGCCACCTGTACCACCAGTTCTTTGGTAGGCACCAGAATTAATGCGCGTATATCCGTTCCCTGCGCGTACCGTAGTTTTAACAAAAGCGGAAGTAGGTAAGCGGCTGTTTTTCCGGTTCCGGTTTGCGCAATGCCAATCACCTGCTGTCCGGCCGCAATAAGTGGCAGGCATTTCTCCTGAATTTCGGTAGGCCATGTAAAGCCTGCATCAGCAACCGCATCCAACAGTTGTTTATTCAATTTAAATTCACTCCAATCGGCTGCGCTGTTCATTAACATTTATCTTTACACAACTTTACAAGGTAATGAACTCTACGTTAATCACGAATGCCCGCATTGTAAACGAGGGCCAGATTATTGAAGGCGATGTTTTACTTACCGGGCAGCGCATCGAAAAAATTGCCAGGTCGATTTCTGCCAATCACGCCATGGTAATTGATGCAGGTGGCAACTTATTGTTACCAGGCGCTATTGATGATCAGGTTCATTTTCGCGAGCCCGGCCTTACCCACAAAGCTACAATTTTCACAGAGGCAAAGGCCGCTGTAGCTGGTGGCGTAACCAGCTTTATGGAAATGCCCAACACAGCACCACCTGTATTTACGCAATCTTTGTTGGAAGATAAATACCAGATAGCCGCGCGCACTTCACTTGCGAACTATTCCTTCTTTATGGGGGCAGGCAATGATAACCTGGAAGAAGTTTTAAAAACCGACATTAGGAACGTATGCGGACTAAAAATATTTATGGGTTCCTCTACCGGCAATCTGTTGGTAGATAGTCCAGTCGTATTGGAAAATCTTTTTTCGAAATTTCCATCGTTGATTGCAACACATTGCGAAGACGAAGCCACCGTATTGAAAAACACAGCCAACTATAAAGCAAAATATGGTGATGGAATGCCAGTGCGTTATCATCCGCTTATCCGCAGCGAAGAAGCGTGTTATAAATCTTCTTCCTTTGCTATTGAATTAGCCAAGAAGCATGGTACACGTTTGCATATACTGCACATCTCCACCGCAAAAGAAACACACCAGTTTGATAACAGCATTCCGCTCGAAAAGAAGAAGATTACAGCAGAAGCATGTATCCACCACCTGTGGTTCAACGATGCAGATTACGATCGCTTAGGCATGCTGATAAAATGGAATCCGGCTATCAAAACAAAAACCGATCAACAAGAAATTTTTAAGGCTGTACTGGACGATCGCATTGATGTAATTGCAACTGACCACGCACCCCATACCAACGAGGAAAAAAGCAAAGGTTATTTCCAGGCGCCTTCTGGCGGACCGCTCATTCAACACAGTGTAGTAGCCATGCTGGAGTTTTATCATCAGAAAAAAATCAGCATTGAAAAAATAGTACAAAAAATGGCGCACAACCCGGCCATCCTTTTTCAGATTCAGGAGCGTGGGTTCATCCGCGAAGGTTACTTTGCTGATTTGGTATTGGTGAACCCAGCTAAACCGTGGAGGGTAAGCAAAGAAAATATACTGGCGAAGTGCGGTTGGTCTCCTTTTGAAGAGCAAACATTTCAGTCCTCCGTAACTCATACCTGGATTTCGGGGCACTTAGCCTATGTAAATGGAAAGTTTGATGAGTTAAAGCAAGGCCAGCGTTTGCGGTTTAACCGGGAATAAAAAAGCCCTGATTTATTTATTAAATCAAGGCTTGGGGTGAGTAATGGGGCTCGAACCCACGACCCTCAGAATCACAATCTGATGCTCTAACCAACTGAGCTATACCCACCATTTAAGGCTTTTAGAACCCATGCTCGGATGTTTTAAGCATCCGAAATTACAAGAGCACTTTTTGCTTTTGGGATTGCAAATGTAACCGACCCCGTTTAAAATTCAAAAAATGATTTTATTCGTCCTTTCGCTAAGTTTAGCTGAATTTTCCCCATTAAGGGTTTTTTACGTTGGTTGATTGGATAATGCAATTAATATAAATAACTACCCATTGCTATTTGAAAGATGATTGATAATTGGCTATGATCGGTTGGAGCGATTTAAAAAGTCTTCCATTAGAAAGGAAAGTAGCCTTGCTGTACGAGCATGCAGCATTTATAATGGCCATTCGCTACTATAAATACAAAGTTAACCTGTATTTATTAGGATCGGATTATGTGGAAGTATTTGTAAACCACAAGTATGCCTCCATCGATAAAATTGCTTTGCTGGATTCTACCCATAGCCGCATGAAGTTTTATTCAGATCAGATTAAACTACCTGCACTAAAACAATAGCGCCCCGGTTAAAAAACCAGGGCGCTCCAAAATAAGGTTAATATACTCAGGCCGTAGCAGGCGAAGACTCTTCCAATTTTACCTGAGCTTTTAAAGCAACTGTTTTGCGGGCTTTGTAGCCACAATAACTACACACGTAGTGTTTCATAATTTCACCTTCTTCCGTTGCGGTAGGTTGTTTTATAATTTCCTCGCGGTTAATCTTAAATGTTTGATAATTACACTCCGGGCATTGGATGGCATGCAAATGGCCAGCATACTTTTCAATTTGTTTGTAGCCGGTTTCTTCATCTAACCATACGTCATAGTCAACCGAAAACACATTCTCTTCGGCAATCATACCTTCATCCAGATGCACATCTTCCTCTTCTTCACTTAGTAATTTCATAGGCTTGCCGGTTTTGGGCGAAATCCGGGGCTTATACCGTAATACCTTCAAGCGTCTTTCTATAAAGAAGGGGTAGTAGAATTTAAGCAGGTTCTGAATTACCACCGCAACCAGAATGCCCATCATAATAGTGGTAAACACACGCACAAATATCCAAAGTGTGGTAAGTTCAACCACATTTGCGTTTACAAAGAAACAGCCGCCAATTACCAAAACTATAGTGGCTACCCACAATACCTTAATCTCGTGCCGATTGATGTAATCATACTTGTTTTTGCTTCCGCCTATTGTACTTAGTCTAATAATGTAGCCCAGAACAATCAAAATACCCAAGGCCCAAAAGCCCAAGGCCAGGTTGAGTGCCAGGTTATTCCATGCATCGTACTTGTGTGGGTCAATGTATTCCTCCATTGTGGTTAAGAGTTTATGGGTTTATTCTTTAGAATCTGAGTTGGTAAACATTAAAAGTCAATATCTTGAAGTTCAAATATAAATGCATTAAGGCACAATTTAGATGGATTGACCGAATTTTCAAAAGACATGAATTTAACTAATGATGGTTACAAGGCCAGAAAGCAGCACCCCTTGCGTATTATAAAGTAAATGAGCGGCTAAAACCTTGACTTTCAGATGATTTTTAAGCGACAAGCTGTTAATGGTGGCCAACCGAAATCTCCAGCATACTTTGTACTGCCGTTACAATACCTTCGCTATCCATTCCGCATTCGTGGTGCAGTTCCAGTTGTTCACCGTGCTCAACAATTCTATCGGGGATGCCTAATCTTTTTACCTGGGCATTGTATTGATTATCCGCCATAAACTCCAATACAGCACTGCCTATGCCACCTTGTACGCAACCATCCTCAATGGTAATTACTTTTGAGAATCGGGTAAATACATCATGCAACAGTTCTATGTCAAGTGGTTTGGCAAAACGCAAGTCGAAATGGGCTGCACTTATTCCTTTTTTGCTTAATACCGCGCATGCCTCTACCACATAATTACCAATATGCCCGAACGAAAGTATGGCAACATCTTCGCCATCCTGAATCATGCGGCCTTTCCCAATTTCTATTTTCTCAAATGGTGTGCGCCAGTTGGGCATAACACCCTGGCCGCGTGGATAGCGAATTGAAAATGCCTGCTCGGTGCGGGGCAATTGAGCTGTGAACATCAAATTGCGCAATTCCTGCTCATTCATAGGTGCAGCCACAATCATGTTGGGGATGCATCGGAAGTATGCTATATCGTAAGCTCCATGGTGTGTTGGGCCATCGGCACCGGCAAAGCCCGCTCTATCCAGACAAAAGTTTACTGGCAGGTTTTGAATGCACACATCGTGCACTACCTGATCGTAAGCCCGTTGCATAAACGAACTATAAATATTGCAAAAGGGGATTAAGCCCTGGGTAGCCAGACCTGCCGAAAAAGTAACAGCATGTTGTTCGGCAATACCCACATCAAAGGCTCGCTCCGGCATCTCCTTCATCATAATATTCATCGAAGAACCGGAAGGCATGGCCGGTGTAATGCCTACGATCTTTTCATTCTGGCGAGCTAATTCTACCAGCGTATGGCCAAACACATCCTGATACTTGGGCGCCTGGGGCTTTTCGTAAACTTTCTTATGGATTTCACCGGTAATCTTATCAAAGGTACCGGGGGCGTGCCAGGTAGTTGCATTGCCTTTTTCGGCAGGCCCATAGCCTTTTCCTTTTACTGTAACACAATGCAAAATTTTGGGGCCCTTAATAGCCTTCAAATCGTTGAGAATAGCAACCAGGTGATCAACATCGTGGCCATCAACCGGCCCGAAGTAACGCAGGTTAAGTGCCTCAAACAGGTTGCTCTGACTGAGTAATGTGCTCTTGATTCCGTTCTCAACTTTCGAGACAATTTCTTGTGCATTTTTTCCGAACGTAGAAAGTTTGCCCAGCATTTTCCATACATCGTCCTTCAGGCGGTTATAGGTTCGGGAGGTAGTAATGTCCGTAAGATAATCTTTAAGTGCCCCTACATTGGGGTCTATCGACATGCAGTTATCATTGAGAATAATAAGCAGGTTGGTATCAGAAACCCCGGCATGATTTAACCCTTCAAACGCCATACCGCCTGTAAGAGCTCCGTCTCCAATTACGGCTATATGCTGCTTTTCATTAAGGCCCTGGTACCTGGAGGCTACTGCCATACCCAATGCAGCCGAAACAGAGGTAGATGAATGCCCTACACCAAACGTATCGTACTCGCTTTCTTTCCTTTTCGGGAAACCGGAAATGCCTTTATATACCCGGTTGGTATGAAAAGAGTTTCTTCTGCCTGTTAAAATTTTATGGCCATATGCCTGGTGGCCTACATCCCAAACCAATTGATCGTGTGGGGTATTGAACACATAGTGTAATGCCACAGTAAGTTCTACCACACCCAAACTGGCCCCAAAGTGCCCCCCATAAACCGATACGTTATCAACAATAAACTGCCGTAACTCTTCACAAACCTGCACCAGTTGAACCTGATCAAGTTTTTTCAGGTCTTTCGGACTATTTATCTCGGCAAGCAATTTTCCTGGGGTAATTAACATGAGGGCTGGGATTTGGTACGGTAATTCTTAAACAACCATAGCTGGTAACTGTTTAAAAACAAGTTTAAATGTACTATTTAATTACAAATGTAGTGAATATAAGCCCGGTGGAGGGTTTGTGGTTAGTTTGCGGATAAATATTCCTGCCTAAAAGCAATACTGACTATTTTTGCAAACTTCTTTTGAGTCTGAGTTTATGGAGCAGGAACAATTTGAAATTCGTTTACCATTATTTGAGGGCCCGTTCGACCTGTTGTTGTTTTTTATTGAGCGCGATGAGTTGGATATTAATGATATTCCTATTTCTAAAATCACCAACGATTTTCTGGAGTATATCCGCAGGCTTGAAACTTTGAACGTAGAAGTTGCCAGTGAGTTTATTCTGGTGGCAGCAACACTGATGCGCATTAAATCCAAGATGCTGCTGCCTCGGCCACAATTAGATGAGCAGGGTAATGAAATTGACCCGCGCGAAGAATTGGTGAAGCACCTGATGGAATATAAGAAGTACAAATCGGTAGTGGAGCAGTTCCATAAAATGGAAGAAACCGAGTTGATGAAAGAGAAGCGCGGTAACCTGATGAAGGAACTGCGGGCACTTGCCGAAAGCACCAACGTGGAGGCTGAGCTTCAGGATGTGGACCTCTTTAAATTGCTAACCGTTTTTGAAAAGGTTTTAAAACGGGCCGAAGAAGAAAAGAACAAACCTGTACATCAGGTTATTCAATATCCGTTTACCATCGAGGGCCAAAAGGAAATGATTCTGAATGCTGTTACAGTAAAGGAACGGGTTTCGTTTGTAGAACTACTCGAAACAGCCCCAACCCGTATCGGGTTGATTTTTAATTTTCTTTCGGTTTTGGAATTATTGGCTACCGGCTACCTTTCTATTCAGGTAGGAGAAGGCTACAATAACTTCTGGGTGATGAAACGTGCGGAAGAGGAGGTAAAAGCCGAAACGTCTGAATAATTACTTCAACAAATCGCCACTTAAACGTAATAACTCGGTTTCAGCAACTTTAGCTAAGTAGCGGGCGTTTATTAAACGGTTGTAGGCATCTTCCAGACTTTGCTGGGCAGTGCGTTGTTCAATAAAAGTACTTACACCTCGCTTAAAGCTTTCCATTGCAATGGTGGCATTTTCTTTTGCCAGCAGAATGTTCTCTTCTTCAATTAACAACACCTTGCGGGCATTATCGTAATTTACATAGGCGTTTTGTACCGAGGTATTGATAGCCGCGCGTTGCTGATCGTACAATAAACCTTGGCGGTTAAAATTGATTCGGGCCTGCTGCACATTTCTGCGTGCAATAAAATTATTCAAAATGGGCACACCCACTGTAAATCCATAGTTATAACCATTGCTTCTGTTTGTAAGCGCCTGAAAGGGGTTAATTAAAGTTTTGTTATCGGTAAAGGAATAATTATAAGCTGCCCCGAACGACAGCGTTGGAAAATACTCTCCAAAACGTTCGCGTTGTTGCAACTGTGCTATCGACATATCCTGGCGGATGGATTGCAAAAGAAAATTTTTACTCTCGATATTATCCGCAATTTCTTCTTTGGTAATGGCAAGATTAATTTCGATCGAATCGGAAACTTCAAATGTAGCCGGTAGTTTCATCCCTACTAACACATTCAATTGGTTCTTTAATTGTTCAATGGCCGTTTGCTGATTTATAAACTGAGTGCGTTGCGCGTTCAAGTCTAATTTCGCTTGCAATAATTCTTGCTTTATACCCGCCCCTACCGAAAGTTTGCGATCAGCTAAGCGAACCCGTTCTTCGTTTAACGACATGAGTTCTACCAATGCTTTTAACTGTTGCTTTTGCTGGATGATGTTGTAATAGTTGGTAATTACCTGGGCAATGGTATTTACCATTTGGTTCTTCACATTAGTCTCACCTTGTCGTTCAATTTCGGCCAAGCGGGCACGTGTGGCAAACATGCGGGCACCATCAAACAATAGCCAATTAAGCTGCACCCCTGCGGCCGTGCTGTTCGATTCGGCCTTACCGCTGTTGTTGCGCGCAGCATCCTGAAATTCCAATTTTTGATTGTTGTTGTTCCAGGTGGTAGAGGCGCTTCCGTTTAGCTGTGGCAAAAAACCTCCTACCGCAAACTCATTATCGGTGGCGGCTGCTTCCAATGCATTCTTCGAAAGGCGCACATCATAGCCGTTCTCCAAGGCTAACGCTACAACCTCATTCAATAAAACCTGCTTCTGAGAAAACGCTGAAAAGGCTACCGAACTAAACGCCACCCAGGTGGCCACTATACTAAGCTTCATACGCAAGTTCTGTTTTTTGCAAGGGTACGGTAAGCGGTTCATCCAGTGGGTTATGCCTGCGCTGCCGCGATAAGTATGTGTACATAGCCGGTATTACAAACAAGGTTAGGATAAGTGAAAAAATTACACCACCTACAATTACTATTCCCAATGGTTTACGGCTGGTTGATGCTGCGCCTAACGACAGGGCAATGGGTAAACAACCCAAAGCCATGGCCAAGCTTGTCATCAAAATAGGGCGCAAGCGCAGGCGCGATGCTTCCAATACGGCTTCCATTTTCGATAATCCTTCTTCGCGTTTCTTATTGGCAAACTCAACTATTAAAATACCGTTTTTGGTTACCAGGCCAATGAGCATAATCATACCAATTTGTGAGAAAATATTTAGCGTTTGTCCGAAAATCCAAAGCGAAATCAACGCCCCGCAAATTGCCAATGGCACGGTTAGCATGATGGTGAACGGATCAATAAAACTTTCAAATTGAGCAGCCAGCACCAGGTAAATCAATGCCAGTGCCAATACAAACGCAAAAGCTGTATTTCCTGAGCTTTCTGCAAAATCGCGCGATACACCCGATAAAGAGGTGGTGAAGGAATCGTCTAACTGTTCGGAGGCAATTTGCTCCATAGCCTTTATACCATCACCAACTGTTTTGCCTGGTGCAAGCCCGGCAGAGATTGTGGCCGACTTAAATCGGTTAAAGCGATATAAGGTGGGTGGCGTGGTGGATTCTTCTATTGTAACCAGGTTATCAATCGAAACCAACTCGCCCGAACGTGCCCGTACGTATAGATTTTTTAAATCGGCCGGATCATCGCGGTTTGGTTTCGAAACCTGGCCCATTACCTGGTATTGCTTTCCATCGCGTGTGAAATATCCAAACCGCAGGTTGCTGTAGGCCAATTGCAAGGTTTGTGAAATATCTTGAACGCTTACACCCAATTGTGTTGCCTTAAGGCGATTGATGGATACGCGTAATTCAGGTTTATTAAACTTCAGGTCAATATCTACAGTTTGTAAATCGGGATGTTGATTGGCCGCCAACAGCATTTTAGGAATGGCTTCTTTCAGTTTATCGAAGTTATTGTTTTGAATTACAAACTGTACCGGCAAGCCTCCGCGCCTATCAACCGAAATAGTTTGTTCTTGTATTGCAAAGGCCCGGCCTTGCGGGAAGTTTTTTAGGTTGCGGCTTACCGCATCTACAATTTCCTGTTGCGAGCGTGTGCGTTGATCCGGATCTACCAATGTAACCCGCACAAAGCCGGTATTAACCGAACCGCTACCAGTAAAGCCCGGTGCTGTTACCGAAAGTGCTGTTTTATGTTCCGGTACGGAGTCAATCACAAAGTCAACCATTTCGCGCACGTAATTATCCATGTATTCATAGGCAGTTCCTTCCGGTGCCGTTAATTGCAAGCGAAACTGATTTCGGTCTTCCAGTGGCGCAAGCTCAGATTGAATGTTGGTGCCAATAATATAAGTAATGCCCAGGCAGGCCAGAATAATAGCTACGGCTGTCCATCTTACCCGCATAAATTTACCCAGCAATTGTTCATACCCACTTTCCATCTTTTCGAAGAATGGTTCAGTTACAGTATAAAACCATGAGTGTTTATGGTGGCTGCGGGTAAGTTTAACACTAAGTACGGGGGTAAGGGTTAGCGATACAAAACAAGAAACCAATACTGCACCGGCTACTACCACACCAAACTCGGTAAACAATCTTCCGGTGAAGCCTTGCAAAAACAGAATGGGTAAGAATACAATGGCCAGTGTTATGGATGTAGAAATAACTGCAAAGAAAATTTCTTTTGAACCTTCCAGTGCTGCCTGGTATTTGTTCATGCCGCCTTCCAGTTTTTTATAAATGTTTTCTGTAACAACGATACCATCATCTACTACCAAACCTGTAGCCAGTACAATACCCAACATGGTAAGCACATTTATGGAGAATCCGCACAGATACATAATAAAGAACGTGGCCAGCAACGAAACCGGAATATCGATAAGCGGGCGTAGGGCAATCAGCATATCGCGGAAGAAGAGATAGATGATTAACACCACCAGGCAGAAAGAAATCAACAATGTTTCCTCCACTTCCAAAATGGAGCGTTTGATAAACACGGTTTGATCCATGGCAATATCAAGTCTGATATCGCTGGGAACTTCTTTCTTAATTTGTTCCATTCGTTTGTAAAACTCATCGGAAATGGAAACATAGTTTGATCCCGGAAGCGGCACGATGGCCATTCCCACCATGGCAATATTGCTTTCGCGTAAAATCGACTCTTCATTTTCGGGGCCCAGTACCGCCTCACCAATATCGCGCAAGCGTATGTCGCTATCGGGCGAAGATTTAATTATCACATTGTTAAACTCTTCTTCAGTAAACAACCGGCCAAAGGTGCGCACGGTTAATTCAGTAGCATTACCCGAAATCTTACCGGCTGGTAGCTCAACGTTTTCGCGGTTCAATGCCTGTTGTACATCCAGGGCTGTTAACCCATAGGCACTCAGGCGGGCCGGGTCAATCCAAATACGCATGGCAAATCGCTTCTCGCCCCAAATTTGAATGCCGCTCACTCCGGGAATAGTTTGAAGTCGTTCTACCAATACGTTGTTTGCATACTCGGTTAGTTCCAGGTGGTTGCGTGTGTTACTTTGCACCGTCATGCTAATGATGGGGCCTGAGTTAGCATCGGCTTTAGAAACCGTAGGCGGGCTGGGCAAATCGTCTGGCAACTGGCGGGTAGCTTGCGACACTTTATCGCGCACATCGTTGGCAGCAGCTTCCAGATCCACCTCCAGGTTAAACTCGATGTTAATGTTGCTGCGACCAACACTGGATGAGGAGGTAATATTTTTTATACCGGCAATTCCGTTAACCGCTTTTTCAATTGGTTCGGTTATCTGCGATTCGATGATATCGGCATTTGCTCCCGAGTACGAAGTGCTTACATTAATAATTGGCGGATCGATGGCCGGATAATCACGCACGCCCAACGCCTGAAATCCGATTACTCCAAACACCACCAATATGATGTTCATAACAAAAGCCAGCACGGGTCTTTTTAAACTTAACTCTGAAATATTCATAAGCCGGTTATTTAGATTGGTAACGACTTAAACTTCCGATTTTGATTTTAGCATTTGGCCTGATTGCCATTAAGCCGGTAGTTACCACTGTATCGCCCGGTTTAATACCGCTTAAAATCTGTACATATACCGAATCGCGGATGCCGGTTTGCACGATGGTAAAGTTTGCACTGTCTTTTCGAAATAGAATTACCTGTTTGTTGCGTATTTGGGGTAGCACTGCTTGCGAGGGAATCATAAGCGCATTAGCGCTGCTACCTAATTGCAATTGCACTTTTGCAAACACACCGGGTACTAGTTCGGGGTGCAAAGCTGTAACTAATGCGCGTATGCGCAATGTTCGCGTGGTTTGATCTACCCCACTTTCGGTAGCAATTACTGATGCGGTATGATCGCGGCTACCTCCATCCACTCTAAAAACTACTTTGCTCCCCGCCTTTACTTCCTTGGCATATTTTTCCGGAATTGAAAATTCCAGTTTGAGCTGATCTACCTGGCGAATGGTTGTTACAATGTCCGATGGTGAAAGGTATGAGCCCAGACTTACATTGCGCAAACCAACCTTACCCTGGTACGGTGCCCGGATTTCTGTTTTAGAAATTGCAATTCGAGTTGACTCAATATCGGCATTCAAATTTTCTACATTCAGTTTACTCAAATCATAATCTTGCTGGCTAATACCATTAATTGACAGAAGTTCGCGCAGGCGCTCTTCGTTTTTATTTGCTATTTCCAACTGCACCTGTAATTTTTTCAACGTGGCCTGTAAATCCTGATCGAAGAGTTTTACAAGCAGCTCGCCCTGACGCACAGTAGTGCCTTCTTGAATATTGAGGCGTACCACCCGGCCACTTACCTCAGTTCGTATCTGCGTTTCTTCAGCCGGCAGCAGCGAGCCCGGCACTTCCAGTTTATCGCTCATATTTTGAGGTGTAACCAGAAAGCCATCAACTACCATAGGGCCCGCATTACGATTATTGGTTGTTTGCAAGGGAGTTTTTTTACCCTGGCAAGATGTTATCAGAATAAATATCAATAAACAGGCACCGTGGCGAAGAGAATGAATCATATTGAATCGGATCGATGAAAGTGGGAAATAAAAACTAAACAAGTAATTGATAATGGAGGTTGAGCACTTGTGGAATAAGTAACATAGTTTCATCATTGTTGATCACGTAATCTGCTTTTTTTATTTTTTCTTCCTGCGTCATTTGATTACGAATAATCTCTTTGGTTTGTTCAGCACTGCGATGCGAATCACGTTTTAACACCCGTTGTACCCGAAGAGTTTCCGGTGCTGTTACTACAATTATTTTATTCAGGGTTGCATAAGATCCTGATTCAAATAAAAGAGCCGCTTCTTTTAACACATATTTAACATTTACTTGGCTTTGTACCCATTGTTGATAATCTAATGTTACCCGAGGATGCACCAATTCGTTCAAGCGCTTTAACTTATTGGGTTGATTAAAAACTGTATTAGCCAGATGCTGTCTGTTAAGCATACCCAAAGCATCGTACGACAAAACTCCGAATTCTTTTTTAATTGCTTCTACCAGTATTCCGTCAGTGGTCATTACCATTTTCGCTCGGCTGTCTGCATCATAGGTGGGTACGCCCAACGCATTAAATATTTTACATACCAGGCTTTTGCCCGAACCAATGCCACCTGTAATTCCAACCTGCAAGGGTTTTATCATCGTTACGAAACTTTAAAATTTTACTTCAAGTGTATCGATGCTGATCAGTTCTACTCCTTCAGGCAAATAGTTTAGCGATGGCATCAGCCGGTGTGTACCACGGGGTTTATTTTTTAAATCAACCCAAACAACCAGTTGTTTGAGCTGAAGTTCCCGTTGAGCTAACTGCGTACGGGCCACCCGCACTGTTATTTGTCCACTATCAGGCGCAATGGTTTTTATAATCGGTTTGTTTCGGAACTCAACGGGTAGCCGCAGGGTTAGCGTTTGTATGGGGCCTACTTCAAACATTACGTTTACGGTTTGGGGGGTTACCTCCAGGGGTAATGAATCCGGTATGCTTACAGGAACAGTGCTGTTATAATTTTCGTCTAATGTTAGTTTCGGTAATTTAATTTCTACCACATCGGGTAAACTATGCAGCAAGGTTCGTGGCCCTTCAATCCGAACCGTATCGGGCGCAAGTGTTACCCCGCTGGTGCGGCCATACCCTTCGCGAAACCAAACATCGGTAAGATTTGGTATGAGCTTAAATGTGTGTACATCGCGTTCGTCAAATTGTAAACGAAGTGTATCATTTACAACGTGGTTAACGATCAATCCGTGTAGTTGACCCGCCAGTACTGGTGGTAGCGCTACTCCCGGAATTTTTTTTTGCTCAAGCGGGCGTTCTATGTTCAGCACTAACTCCGGCAAGCCAATACCTATACTTTTCCGAAACAAATCCCACCCGTTACCCTGCACATTCAATTTTAATTCGTGCGGTAGAATGCTTACCGGCACAAAACGGGTTTCGTTATAGGTAACACGAAGGGGAAACCTGATTTCGGTAGAGTAGTTTTTATTAAATGCATTAAAAAGCCAGAAGACGGCCGCTGCCAGAAGACAAAGCGATACCGCCCTCCAGTTTGTCCGGTTAAATTGAAAGAGATTGACCAATAGTTTTACCACGTTCATGCCTCTAACCGGATAGTATGTTTTAAAATTACTTAAGCAGGCTTTTTACCCGCTGCCGCTTTTGTCGATTCCATTGAAACGGCTGACTTGGAATATTTTAATCTTCCACCCCGCTCCACTTCAATTATAAAAGTATCGTCTTCTATTTCGGCAACACGGCCGTGCAACCCACCAATGGTTACAACGTAATCGCCCCGCTTAATTTCTTCTGTAAACTTTTTCTGGTCTTTTGCTTTTTTCTGCTGCGGCCGGATCATAAAAAAATAAAACACAGCAATCAGCGCCCCCATAAAAAGCAATTGTGTGGTAAGGCCACTTCCACCCGGAGTTTGTGCCTGTACTAAAATCGAATAAATCATATTATAAATTTTGGGCCGCTAAGTTACCCATTAAACCGGGATTATGCATTAAAAAATCTTGTTTGACATAATCGCTCGTTTACATTCGGAAGAATCGTATGAAATACTCTTTTTAACTGATCCTTGGTATTCCACAACATTTATCTCTTGTAAAGGAGAGTTGGTTAAAATGAAACATCCCAAACCAAAAGTTTGGGATGTTTGAAGTAGTAAGTACCTGTTAAAAGTTATTTCACAGGGCCATTGGCTCCGGTTGGTTTTTCTACTACCATTGCCTTAAACCGGAGGGTGGTAACTTTAGGCCAGGTGTTGGCTGTAACAGTAATTGTTTTATTGTTGATGCCGGGCTTACCGCTGCTATCAAACTCGGCTGTAATTTCACCCGTGCCGCCCACTGGTATGGGCTCTTGCGACCACTTGGGCACGGTACACCCGCAGGATGGTTGTGCGCTTTGAATAATCAGGGGAGCTTCGCCCGTGTTTTTTATTTTGTAGGTGTAGCTTACTTTCTGGCCTTCGTTAATAGTACCAAAATCATGTTCTATTTTTTCGAATTGGGCTACCGGTAGCGGGCCTTCTGGTTTTTCTTCAGGTAAGGCCGGAGTTTCCGAAACGGCAGCCGGGGTTGTTGTAGTTCCTTTGTTTCCTTCAATTTGTGCCAACCGGCTTTCCAGTTCGGCTATTCTTTTCTCAGCAGCCCGGTCGTTGCAACTCATCACCACAACCACCAGCGCCAGTGCTGTTAGTACTTTGAATGTGATTTTCATATTTATTATTGTTTTAGTTTCGATTAAGGTCTCAAAATTAGGATTGTTAATGGCGTAAGGGATTGCCTTAGTTGCAGATTAACATATCATTAACTGTTCTTGTTCCCACGAATCTGCTCTAATAATTCATCCACATCGTCCAGCAGGCGTTGGGCCTTATCCTGGGCCTCGGAAACAACCTTTTGGCCCTGCGACTTTGCTTCGGTTGTAAGGGGTGTTTCTTTACCCGAAACTATATCGGCCAGAAATTCTTCCAGCATTTTCTTGTACTTATCCAACTGGAATGAAAGTTTTTCGCGCGTATTGGACCCCTTATCAGGAGCATATAAAACACCCAGAACTGCGCCAACCGCTGCCCCGGCCAGAAAAGCCATTAATGCATTACTACTTTTTTTGCCCATAATTCAGATTTTAGGGACTGTAAAGATAAACCTCGAATACCGTTTATTAAAACCTTGAAGGCCTTTTTACATCTGCAAAAAGACCTGCACGATTTATTTCCTTTACTTGTTATCAATAAGCCCGCGGCCACTCTTTTTAATAGCGCCCGAATCTTTCATGGATTTGGACATTACATCGAGAATGCCATTTATAAACTGTCGGCTTTTCGGGGTGCTGTATTCTTTAGTAAGTTCAATGTACTCGTTAATGGTAACCTTTACAGGAATGTTAGGGAAACTTACCATTTCGGCCAGTGCCATTTCCAAAATTACGCGATCGGTTAAGGGCAAACGATCTACCTCCCAGTTACGGGTGTTTTGGGCAATCAGTTGTTTATGCTTCTCGTCTAATTCAATGGTGTTGGTAAAAAGTTTATTGATGAACAGTTTGTCATCGTCCCAATCCAGTGATAGTTTTTGTACCACGATGTGGGTGCCATCAAACGATTTAATGGTTTTATCTACCAGGCTTTTAATTATCTCACGGTCTTCTGCCCACCGAATGTCTTCAGCTTCAAAAAAATCATGAATGGGGCCTGCCCCTAATATTCGTTTGCGGACTATGTGTTTAATAATAGATTTTTGATCTTCGGTGGTTGGTTTTTTACTGGCAATAAAATCCTGGTACAAATCATCTTCTTTAATTACTTCCTTAAACCAACTGCGCACACTGTCTCTGTGTTTTTGCCACATACTGCCGGTTTTTAATAAACTGGCTTTTAGTTCGGTATGATCCCGGATGGCAAGTATCAGAGGGTGTTTGGAGAAATGTGAATGATCAACCTTTTTTTCGGTTGCCGCCAATTCGGCAAATTCGGTTAACAAATTCAATACATCGTGGTAAAGGCTGGTTAACTTTTCAATTTCTATCACAATGTTCTTCGACAGAAAATTCTGATCCTTT
Organism: Cyclobacteriaceae bacterium; assembly: GCA_019638355.1. Lineage (GTDB taxonomy): Bacteria > Bacteroidota > Bacteroidia > Cytophagales > Cyclobacteriaceae > ELB16-189. The sequence goes on along the minus strand of JAHBTY010000001.1, from coordinate 503,257 downwards.
TTAACCTGTTTATTGAACAGGTCAAATGCCTCGGCCACCACTTCGTTTATTTTTGAGTCAGGGCTTTCTTCAGCCTCTTTGCCTTTAAACCTGCGTTCAAAAAGTTGCAGAGCAACTTTCTTTTGCTTGCGCAAAAGTTCTTTGTCCTGCGGCTGCATGGAATTAAGGTCCGGTTGAAACTTTTCGTCAATTAAATCGTGGGCAAGTAAATGGTTGGCTTCCTTGCATTGCTCAAAAGCAAAAAGGCTTTGCATGATTTTGATACGGAGCGTACGTCTGTTAAGCATGACGAAAGAACGTTTTGACGGGCGCAAAAGTACGTAACCAATACCACTGATGCACCGATTTGCCCGGTACATTTTTTTAACCCGGATGAATCATTTTTGCCGGTAAATTAAAAAAGGAGTGTAATAGTTAAGATTCAGTTATTTTTGCCCGTTAAAAAAAAATTGATTCTTGCTATTCGGTTAAAACCGTTTTAACAGGCGCCCGGCATTTCTGATGAAAGAACTTAAGTACCTGAACAAATACCTGCTAAAGTATAAATGGCACATGCTGTTAGGGCTGTTATTTGTAATTATCAGCAACGTGTTTCAGATTGTACCTGCCCAAATGGTGCGCCATTCAATCGATTTAGTGGTTGATAATGTGCGCGTATTCGGGTCTTTTGAAAAATCCAACCTTGAGAACGACTTCTTTAAAATTTTCTCGCGCGGCATTTTATTCTATGCCGTACTCATCCTGGTAATGGCCTTGCTGCGTGGTGTGTTTTTATACTTTGTTCGGCAAACTTTAATTGTAATGAGCCGGCTGGTAGAGTACGATTTGAAAAACGAAATTTTTGAACATTACCAATCGTTACCGTTAAGCTTTTACCGCAAAAACAGTACGGGCGATTTAATGAATCGCATTAGTGAAGATGTAGGCCGGGTACGCATGTACCTGGGGCCCTCTATTATGTATGGTATGCAGTTGATAACCTTATTCGTGATGCTGATACCGATAATGTTTCAGATTAGCCCCAAGCTTACTTTATATGCACTTATCCCACTTCCTTTGCTTTCCATTAGTATTTTTTATGTTAATAACATAATTGAACACCGAAGTGAGCAGATACAAAAAAGCCAATCGCGGTTAAGCACGTTTGTGCAAGAAGCCTTTTCAGGGATACGGGTGTTAAAATCATTTGCCCGCGAACAGGAATCTGTACAGCATTTTGCCTCCGAAAGTGAGGAGTATAAAAATCAATCGCTAAAGCTTACGCGCATGCAGGCGTTATTCTTCCCACTTATAATGGGGTTAATTGGATTAAGTACGATACTAACTGTGTATGCTGGCAGTGTAGAGGTTATTAACGGAACCCTCACCTTTGGCCACATTGCTGAGTTTATTATTTATGTTAACCTGCTTACCTGGCCGGTTACATCATTAGGCTGGACCAGCAGCTTGGTTAAACGTGCCGAAGCTTCACAAAAACGCATCAACGAATTTCTAAAAACCCAAACCAACATTATATCTGCTCAAAATATCGAGCGCACCCTGCAAGGTAAAGTTGAATTCGATAATGTTTCATTTGTTTATCCCGACACCGGTATTCAAGCTCTAAAAAACATTTCGTTCAATATTCAACCGGGCGAATCGTTGGCTATAATCGGAACTACCGGCTCGGGTAAAAGCACCATTGCCAACCTGATAAGCCGTTTGTTCGATGTTACCGAAGGTGAAGTTCGGGTTGATGATATCCCCATCAAAAACTATAATCTGAATAACCTGCGCAGCCAAACCGGAATAGTACCACAAGAGGTTTTTCTTTTCAGCGATACGATTTATAACAACATTGGCTTTGGTGTAACTGAACCTACCGAAGAAAAAATCATTCAAGCAGCTAAAGATGCCGATGTGTATTCCAACATTGTGTCCTTCCCGCAAGGCTTTAATACACGCGTTGGCGAACGGGGTATCACGTTATCGGGTGGCCAAAAACAGCGGGTTTCAATTGCGCGAGCCGTTGTACGCGAACCTAAAATTCTGATTCTGGATGATGCCCTTTCGGCTGTTGATACCAAAACGGAAAATACCATTCTCAACAGCATGAAAAAAATTATGCAGGGCCGCACCAGCATTATCATCTCACACCGCGTGTCTTCAGCAAAACTGGCCAACAAGATTATTGTGTTGGATGAGGGCCGCATTGTGGAAACCGGTACACACGATGATTTGATTGCCACTACCGGTGCTTACCGCGAGTTGTACGAGAAACAAATGTTGGTGGACGAAGTGGCGGATTAAATTGCTTTCAAACTTTAATAAGGCGTCTTGTATCCTTTGCTATCTCTTAAAAAAATTATACCGTACACCCAGTCCACCAAATGCACGTATGGTAGCGGGTCGGTCAGCTATCTCCAGGAACACGCTGGTTTCTCCAAATACAGTGAGCGGTGTATCCTGAAAGGTGTACTCTAATCCTATAATTCCTTCGGGCCCCAAGTCGAGATCATTCACGCTGCCCCGGCCTGAAGCAAACGGAGCTTCGCGGTTTTGAAAGCGATATTGAATTTGAGCAGCCTTTAACAAAGCACCAGCACCCCAATACCCGGCTAAGCTTCCTTCCATATTTTCAACCGGAATATTATACTGGAAAAGATACCGCCCTTGCAGGTAAACTGTACTTTGTACTGTATGATTCTGATAGCGATAATTATCAAAACGCGGATATTGTTCAAACGAGTTAATGTAATAGTTGTTGTGCCATTGTGCTGGTGCAGAACCAATACCAAACTCCACAGCCCGTGTACGCCCCAAATATTTTTTATACGTAACGCCCGTAGGGTCGCCAAGGCGAAGCCCGATACCTTGTTGCTGTGCCATTGCTGTTGTGGAAATAATCAACATAATGAGGAATCCTAATCGCTTCATAACAAATGTGATTTTTGATTTTAAGTCGTTTTTCTTTTGTTATTGGGATTGCTTAACCCCAACGACTATAAACCAGCAAATGCTATACCTGCTGCAGAAGCTAAAGCTGAAAGTAACGTTAGAATACGTAGCGCAAACCCACGCCACCCTGAAAGCGTTGATAGCCAGGGTCGAGCAGCACATCGGTAAACCACTCTATTTCGATGAATGCCGAAATGGGTAACGAGAAATAAGAATATTCAAAACCCAAAATACCAACAGGGCCATAGGTAAACCGATCGCGGGTGAATTTGCGCAGGTTGCTTTCCTGCGATGGGCCAGAGTCTTCATATAAATAATCGTAGGTAAGCCGGGTACTTCGCCACTGCCAGCCCAGGCCTGTATAGAATTGAAGACCTTTTGAAATTTTATCGGCCTTCCACTGGTATAAAAATTTTGCTTCCAGAAACCAATCTGAGTTTGCCCGGTGGGCGAGATAGGAAATGGATTGAACCTGATTTAATGAATCGGGCAAGTAAGTATCAAATGCATTTCGATAATACCGGTTATAAAGCCCACTGGCTGCTTTACCCCCATCGGCAGCAAAGGCCCAGTTTTTATTGGGATAAAACTTATAGGTAAGCGCAAACGGATCGCCCATTTTAAAACCTATACCTTGATAGGGGTATTGGCTTGATTCAAAAATCGGGCATACAATTTTTGCCTTGCTACGGCTAACAACCGGCTGCCGAAAGGTGCCGCTTTTAATGCTTTTTCGTACCTGCCCGTGGCACATTACGGCTCCTGCCAGTAAGCCCAAAAACAAAAAGTAAGTACTCTTTTTTAAACGCATTAAAGCAAATATAATGCTTTTGCGGACACTGGAGGGTAAGCAGCAGAATTGCAGGGTTGAACGTTACACTACTTCTTTATACTGCATTTTATGAAGTTGTGTATAGAGGCCATCGGCTGCCAGCAACACATCGTGGGCGCCTTGTTCTTTTATTTCGCCCTTCTCCAGTACCATGATCTTATTTGCTTTTTGAATGGTTGAAAGCCTGTGGGCAATTACTATGGCTGTACGGCCCCGCATCATTTTAGAGATTGCCTCCTGAATCATTTCTTCGGTCTCACTATCTACCGATGAGGTGGCTTCGTCCAGTACCAAAATTTTTGGGTTGTACACCATGGCTCGTATGAACGATAACAACTGGCGTTGCCCAACCGATAAGGTGGCGCCCCGTTCCATGACATTATAATCCAATCCGCCTGGCAGGCGGTCAATAAACCTGCGGGCACCCACTAAATCAGCAGCGCGCAAAATCATTTCATCACTTACTTCGGGATTACCCAGGGTGATGTTGTTGCGTATGGAATCGGAAAAGAGAAATACATCTTGCAGCACCACGCCAATATTTTTTCGGAGCACAGTAAGATCATATTGCTTTATATCTATTCCATCTAATTGAATTTCGCCCCGGTTAATTTCATAAAACCGGTTAAGCAGGTTAATAATAGACGATTTACCGGCACCGGTAGCACCCACCAGGGCAACCGTTTCGCCCGAATTAATATGCAGGTTTATATCCTTTAGCACATAGTCATGATCGTTATAAGCAAACCAAACTTTATGGAAGCTTACCTGGCCGGCAACCTGATCAGGTTGATACGTTCCGTTGGTTACTACATCGGAAGTATCGTCCAGCAGGGTAATAATACGCGATGAACTAACCACACCCATTTGCAGGGTGTTGTATCGATCGGCAATCATGCGAATGGGCCTAAAGAACATTTGAATGTACATGATAAATGCTGTGAGTGTACCGATGGTTATACCGGTTTGTTCAAAATGAATGGCCGATTTAGCTCCATACCACACCAACAGCCCTATGCCCATGGCGGCTATAACTTCGGCAACCGGAAAATAGATTGAATAGTATAGTACCGACCGCAGGTGTGCATCGCGATGCTCCTTATTAATCTCTTTAAACTTTTCAAATTCTTTTTTTTCGCTTCCAAACATTTGCACAATGCTCATTCCCGTAAGGTGTTCTTGTACAAAAGAGTTAAGATTTGAAACTGCATTGCGCACATCGTTAAATGCTACTTTTATTTTCTCTTTAAACACATATGTAGAAAGTAGCATCAACGGAATGGTTGACAGGCTTACCAGGGCCAGGCGCCAGTCTATATAAAACATAAACCCAAGAATAAAAATGATTTGCAACAAGTCACCCGCCATCGCAGCCAGGCCTTCACTAAAAACATCGGCCAGGGTTTCAACATCGGAAATAGTGCGTGTTACCAACCGGCCAATAGGTGTTTTATCAAAAAATTTTAAACGCAGGTTTATTATATGCTGATACAGTTTAATGCGAATGTCACGAATTACGTATTGCCCAATCCGCCCCGACAGATATGTATGTACATACTGCACTCCCGATTGTGCCAACAGCAACACAAGAATTATCAGCATGACATATACCATGCTCCAATACTCGCCAACAGCCACGTGCTTATCCAACGTGTATTGAATGAGTAATGGGCGAACCGGGGTTAACACACCCAGCAGCACCGTTAGCATGATTAAAAAATAAAAGCGCCCGCGGTAGGGTTTGATAAATTCCAGAATACGCTTTACAACTTTCCAGTCAATGATATTACCACTGCTTACTTTTTCTTTTTCCATTTTAATGTTAAACCTATAGGGTTTTTTAGCTATTTAATTATAAACCAAACAGGTTTATAGAATTATAAAAAAATTGATTTCGGATACTTCACATTTACCAAATACAAAGCATCGGCTGGCACATTCATGCCAGCCTGCTTGCGATCTTTACTTTTTAATATTTGCTCAAACTGCTTTAAGGTTGTTTTGCCAGATCCCACATTTAATAACGTTCCAACTATTGATCGCACCATGCCCCGTAAAAAGCGGTTTGCGGAAATTGTAAAAACGAGCATATCGCCTTTTTGATTCCACCGGGCCGATTTAATGGTGCAAATAAAATGATTTACATCGGTGTTTGTTTTGCTGAAGCATTGAAAGTCGTGTTCGCCTAAAAGCAAACTGGTAGCGCGTTCCATTATTTCCATTTCCAACGGTCTGAAAAAATAATAGGCACGTTCAAGCAAAATCGGATTTTTAACACGCGTTATATGATACTCGTAGGTGCGTTCTTTGGCATCATAACGGGCACTGGCATCGGGCTTTACCAACCGAATTGAATTAATAGCAATAAAGCGCGGAAGAATGGAATTAAGTTTTGGCAACCATTCTGCTTCATTCAGCTTTGCATCAATATCAGCATGAAAGAATTGTCGCACGCAGTGCACACCGGTATCCGTGCGGCCGCTACCCACAATATCAATTTTTTTTCGAAACACTTTGGTGAAACAATCCTCCACCACCTGTTGCACACTAATGGCATTGGGTTGATTTTGCCAACCGTGGTACGGGGTGCCGTTGTAGGATATTTCGAAGAAGTAACGCATGCTAAAATAGTAGGCAGGAAGCAGTGGGCAGTAAGCAGGCCTGCCGACTGTACACTGCCAATTGCATACTTTTAAAAAGTGTTTTTTGAATTTTCATCTTAGATAAACCTCAGATCAATTCGTAAATAACAGCTGCCCCTTGCCCTACACCAATACACATGGTGGCCACTCCGTATTTAACTTTTCGTTTTTGCATTTCGTGGATGAGCGTTGCGCTGATGCGAACACCACTGCATCCCAACGGATGTCCGATGGCAATAGCACCTCCATTAACGTTTACCAATGCCGGATTGATTTCAAGATCTTGTACACAAGCCAACGATTGTGCCGCGAATGCTTCGTTCAATTCAAACAAGCCGATATCCGAAATTTTTAAACCCGCCCGTTGTAACGCTTTCTTTACTGCAGGTACCGGGCCCACACCCATATAGGCCGGATCAACTCCGGCAACAGCCATAGCTACTACCCGCGCCAATGGTTTTTGCGAGATTGTTTTCGCGTAAGCATCACTAACCAACAACGCAGCAGCCGCGCCATCATTAATGCCCGAAGAATTACCGGCTGTTACGGTTCCACCTTCACGGAAAGCAGGTTTAAGTTGAGCAAGTTTTTCAAGCGAAGTTTCGCGTGGGTATTCGTCATGCGTAAACTCAATTGTCTCTTTGCCTTTGGTTGTTGTTACCGACACCAATTCTTCTTTAAACCGATTGGCTTTGTGTGCAGCAAAATATTTCTGTTGCGATGCCAGGCCAAACGTGTCTTGTGCTTCGCGCGTAATCTTCCACTTCTCCGCCACGTTCTCGGCCGTTTCGCCCATGGAGTATGGATGATACAACTTTGAAAGTTTTGAGTTAACAAATCGCCACCCAATAGTAGTATCAAAAATTTCGGCTTTGCGCGAAAAGGGTTCTTCGGCTTTAGCCATTACAAACGGTGCGCGACTCATGCTTTCCACGCCTCCTGCTATGTAACAATCACCATCGCCACAAGCAATTGCACGCGTGGCATCCATAATAGCTTGCAAGCCCGAAGCACATAAACGATTTACAGTTACGCCTCCAATCTCCTTCGGTAAACCAGCCAGTAACAATGCCATGCGCGCCACGTTGCGATTGTCTTCACCGGCCTGGTTTGCTGCACCAAACACCACATCTTCCAGTTGGTTAATATCCAAAGTCGGATTTCGGGCCATTAATTTTTTAATAACGCCAGCCGCGAGGTCATCGGGCCGCACCGAAGCCAATGCACCACCAAACTTTCCAATCGGGGTGCGTAAAATATCCAGCACATAAACTGATTTTGTCATAGAATTGATTCGGGCTTTGCGCTATTTAAGTAGTTTTGCAGGCAAGTTAACGCAACCCTTTTATGTGGCAAAGAATACAAACGGTGTTTCTCGGATTAGTAGTAGCCAGTATGGTAATTAGTCTCTTTCTGCCAATAATTAAGGTGGTAGATGGTGCAAAAGAAATTCAATTGTTTCCGCTTCATTTTTCAATTATTGAAAACGGGCAGCGCACCACGGCATATTTTCCCTATTCGCTTTCGGCCATCTTAATGATAGCTGCCGCCACGATTGCTGTTATGGAAATCAGGCGGTTCGATAATCGCATTACCCAAATTAAGTTGGGCACACTTAATTCATTAATTCTTGCAGGAGCGCTGGGTTCAGCCGTTTATTTTTTTACACAAGTATCAAAAGTGTACGGAGCTGGCTCAGCACATTTGCCCCCCATGTTGTGGATTATGTTTATAGGTGTTGCCTGCAATTGGCTGGCAGTGCGTTTTATTCGCAGAGACGAAAAACTTGTGCGCGATTCCGATCGCCTGCGTTAACATTTAGTCCTCCATTCTGTTTTACTGAATATTCATTAACCAACTTAATATTATGGCATTAACCAAACTTGGCCCGAACGATGCAAACACCATCAGCAATCTTCCTGTAGTAGGATCGGTAGCACCTGATTTTATTCTCACCTCAGCCGATATGAAAGATGTAAAGCTGAGCGATCACAAAGGCAAAAACATTGTGTTGAATATTTTTCCCAGTGTGGATACCAATGTATGCGCGGCTTCCGTACACGAGTTTAACAAACTGGCTGCTTCTGTTGATAACACGGTAATCTTGTGTGTGTCGAAAGATTTACCCTTTGCACAAAAACGTTTTTGTGGCGCGGAAGGAATTGATAAGGTTTACCTGGTTTCTGATTTTCGTAGCCGCGGCTTTGGCAAAAACTATGGCGTTGAATTGATTGACAGCGCTTTTGCGGGATTGTTTGCGCGGGCGGTAGTGGTAATTGATACCACCGGAAAAATTAAATATACCGAACTGGTTCCACAAATTGGTGAAGAGCCCGATTATGATTCGGCTTTGAAGGCGATTTAGAAATTACCAATCACATGAAGAAAAAAGCCTTCTTTACGGAAGGTTTTTTTGTTTTTGATGAACTTGGTACATTGGATTAATGGAAGAAATAAAATTTATAATTCAGCCCTCAGCAGAAGGTGGTTTTGAAGCCCGTGCCCTGGAGTATTCAATATTTACAGAAGGCGAGACTCTGGAAGAAGTCAAGGAAAATATTTCGGAAGCAATTAAATGCCATTTTGAAGATTCGGAAGCTCCAACCATAATTTCAATCCAATGAAAACATTATTCCTTCTCATTGCATGGATAGCCTTTAACACTTGCTACAGCCAACAAACCTACTACCTCACAGCCGATCGTGTATTTGATGGCGAAGTGTTACACGAAGGTTGGGCCGTAGTTGTAGAAGGTGATAAGATCATTGCGGCCGGACCCAAAAGTTCTGTTAAAGAACCAGCCAAAGCAATCAAGATAAACTTTGCAAACTCAACGCTCACACCCGGACTTATTGAAGGGCATTCGCACCTGTTGCTATATCCTTACAACATTACCGATTGGGATACACAAGTGCTGAAAGAAACGGATACCTATCGCACCGCACGCGCAACCGTGCACGCCAAAAATACCTTGATGGCGGGCTTTACTACCGCGCGCGATCTGGGAACCGAAGGCGCTGGTTATGCCGATGTAGGTTTAAAGCGTGCCATCAACGAAGGCATTATTCCCGGTCCGCGGTTAATGGTTGCAGGCCGGGCAATTGTGTCAACCGGTTCATACGGACCGAAGAATTACGATCACGATCAACAGATTATGTTGGGTGCCGAAGCAGCCGATGGCAATGATTTGATTCGCGTGGTGCGCGATCAGATTGGCAAAGGTGCCGACTTTATTAAAGTGTATGCCGATTACCGTTGGGGTTTAAACGGAGAAGATCAACCATCTTTTACATTAGATGAATTGAAGTTGATTAACGAAGTAACGCGCAGCAGTGGTCGCGTGTTGGTGTGCCATGCAAAATCGAAAGAGGCAATTAAACGTGCCGTGCTGGCTGGTGCCGAAACCATTGAGCATGGTGATTTTATTGATGCTGAAATTGGCAAGCTGATGAAAGAGCACAACGTTACGTTTATTCCCACACTGACCGCTGTGGATGTAATCTCGCAATACCGTGGTTGGAAGAAAGGCGTAACACCAGAACCGGCCAATGTTACCAACAAGAAAAAAAGTTTTAAAGAAGCACTGACCAGTGGCGTAACCATTGGCATGGGTGGCGATGTGGGTGTATTTCCGCATGGCGAAAATGTGTTGGAGATGGAGTTGATGGTGGAATATGGCATGCCCACCTTAGATGTATTGAAAGCCGCCACCAGTGTAAATGCGCGTGCGTTTCACCTCGAAAGCCAGGTTGGTTTTATTAAGCCCGGCTTAAAAGCCGATCTGTTAATTGTTACGGGCGATCCTTCTAAAAACATTTCTGATCTTAGAAAAGTAAAGTTTGTAATGAAGGATGGGGTGGTATATCGGGATGAAAAATAGTTACCGGTTACTGGTTGCCAGTTACTGGTAGTCAGTCCTGACTTAATAGATTACGACACTTAACCAGATACCAGTAACGAGAGACCAGCAACCAGTAACGTTGTTTAAGATCAGATTAAATCTCGTACCTTAGTTTTCAATTAATCACTCACACATGAATCGTAAACAAGCAATTAAATAAAATAGCCACGCAAAGGCGCCAAGTACGCAAAGCAAAAACAGAATTCTTTGCGGTCTTTGCGACTTTGCGTGATATAATCCTTACAACTATGAATCGCAAACAAGCCCTTAAATCCATTGCTGCTACTGCTGCCGGAGTAGTGGCCTTACCCGAAATGGTTAAAGCCATGAACAAACTTCCTGAAACACTCAACAATAAAATCAACCACTCCGTGTGCCAGTGGTGTTATGGTTCTATTCCATTGGAAGACTTAGCCAAAGCCGCGAAAGAGATTGGGTTAAAGTCGATTGAGTTATTGGGGGCCGACCAATGGGCTGTTGTACAAAAGCACGGACTAACCTGTGCGATGGCTTACGCTACTGACATCGGACTGAACAAAGGCTTCAACGATCCAACGCTGCACGAAAAATTATTGAAAGATTATAGCATCAGCATTCCCAAAGCCGCTGCCGCGGGATTAAAAAGTGTAATCTGCTTTAGCGGCAATGCCAATGGCTTAAGTGCCGAGCAGGGAATTGAAAACTGCGCCAAGGGTTTAGCTCCGATTATGAAAATTGCTGAGCAGCACAACATACTGGTGCAAATGGAATTACTGAACAGCAAAGTGGATCATAAAGATTACCAATGCGACCACACCGCGTGGGGTGTAAAGCTGGCCGAGAAATTAGGCTCACCCAACTTTAAGTTGTTGTATGATATTTACCACATGCAGATTATGGAAGGCGATGTAATTGCCACCATCCGCAAGCATCATAAATACATTGGCCATTACCATACCGGTGGCGTGCCAGGCCGTAACGAAATAGACGATACACAAGAGTTATACTACCCGGCTATTATGAAGGCAATTGTAGAAACCGGTTATACTGGTTTTGTTGGGCAGGAGTTTATTCCTAAACGACCTGATAAGTTGGCTTCGTTGAAGCAAGGGGTTGGGATTTGTGATGTTTGATTCTGATTATTTATGGCAAGAGTAATTCTAGTTATACTCGTATCCATTCAATTTAATTATTCTTTAGTTGGTCAAGATCAACTTAGCACTAATTACTTGGCTAATACTGTCGTTGGAATCATTGATCAATTTGGTTCTGAAATAAAGTTTAAGGGAACAGGTGTTATAATTTCCGACAGTTCCAATTTCTATTTAGTATCCGCTGCCCATGTTACAGACTCAATCAAGGGAGACTGTTTTTTGATATTTAAAAAAGAGGCTGATGATAAACCAATCTCCATACCTCTAAAGTCATTCTTTGGAAATAGATTTAAAAAGTGGACCAATCATTTAGAAGCTGATCTATCATATATTCAACTAATCCCATTTGACAAAGACACTAAGGCACGTTTATTAAAATACAATGTACCACTTCGAAATGTCTATCAAACAAAAAAGGCCGTTGAACGAGAGATTAATGTAATAACTATGGGGTTTCCAGTCATTCATAATATTGGGCAGTACTTTTCTCCTCTTAGTTTCAATTCATTTTTTTCAAGCGGACTCATTACACTTCCTCGAGCGGATACAAAGAAGCAAGCAACCTTCCAGCTATTAGAAAATCCAAGTGCTCAAGGTTATAGCGGAGGGCCTGTATTTGTTGGATTCTCAAGACCTGGTGCAACGTATGGCCCTGATAGGACATTTTTGGTTGGCATTGTACATGGCACTTTTTCAGATAATACTGGTGGTAAACTTGCCATGATCACACCGGGTTTTTACATAGTTGAACTAATTAAAAACTAAGCTGTTCGACATTTGTACTGTCGAAATACAGTTAGGAGAAATTAAAATCTTTGAATGCCGATTGAATTCTATGTTAGATTTTCACGAGTATTTCTTGGTTAAAATTCGGCCCGATAAAGTTACTGTCGAAAACTTAAAGACAGGCAAAATAAAAGAGTCGGGCGTCACCCTTAAATTCAGTAATGATAGACTTCTCATATCAAGCCCTACCGAACCAGCAGAAACTATAAAAAGATTTGTCGATCAACTCTCTGTTAACAGTCTTTTCCAATTCAAGAGGACTATTATTATCAATGCAAGGCACCCTAACATTCTGAAATTCGAAGAGACCGAAAAAATGATCCTTCGAGATGTTGGAGCTCAAGCTGGTTCAAATATTTACCTTAGTTTCGATGAAGAAGTAAACGCTAAAGAAATTAATCTTTCTAATTTATCGTTATGCTTCGAACCATAGTCACCATAGCAATTCAACATCTATGATGTCGAACTACAGATAAAGAAGATTTTTTAAAATCTGTTCGAAGGCATTTTAGTTTGCCTACCTTTCCGCAAACATCAATAAATCATGATCTCTACCCAACATATCAAACTCTTTCTCCGCCTTGCACTTTCTCTTTCATTTCTTTCCGCTGTGGCGGATCGGTTTGGGTTATGGCCGGCACAAATTTCAGTGTGGGGCAATTGGGAAAACTTTGTTGCCTACACGCAAGTGATTAATCCGTGGTTGCCAGAGGCAATGGTTTCACCCGCGGCCATCGTAGCTACTGCAGCCGAGGTAATTTTTCCGGTTTGTTTGCTGGTAGGATTTAAAACCGAGTTGGTCGCCAAACTCAGCGGGATATTATTGTTAATCTTCGCGCTGGCTATGGCGTTCTCAACCGGTATAAAAGGTGCATTTGATTATTCGGTGTTTACGGCATCGGCCGCAGCCTTTGCATTAAGCACCATGAAAGAGAAATTTTTGGAAGTAGATCGTTTAATTGTCAAGTAAACATTGCGAGATATATCTTTGTGACACCTTCATGACTTAGCGTGTTTGTGGCAAGAAAAACAAATGAATTTTGCCACCTAAGATTTCCCAAAGAAAAATCAGGTCTCAGTTGCATGCTCACAACCTCGTTAGTAATAAGCGCTTTGAACTTCTCCCTGCGCATTAAATTCAAGAATAGAAATTCTCTTCAAATTCTTACAAATCCAATTCTTCCGCTTCGGTTTTTCGTAGCGGATAGTTAGTCATATCTACCTCTGTGCCGTCTTTACTAAAGTAAATTACAGTTCGCTTCCCTTTTTTATCCTTTAACACAAACCGGTGCGTGTGTATAAAATCAGTTTGATTGCCCGGCACAAAGCTAAAGCCCTCAAATGCCAGCAAGGTGTTATCCTGTAAAAGTTTTTGGATCCGCTTCCTAAAAGCATCACTGGCCTCTGCCAGAAAGTCAAGGTAAAAGTCCTTTGCCTGATCAATTCCACTACCCCGGTACTGCGAGTAGGAAGTTAACCTACCGTTGTTGTTATAGCGATACCGGTTTTGTAATGTCTTTCCACTGGCTGGGTCCAGCATTTGGAAAACGGCAACAAAACGTGGCGCTCCGCTAATAGTTAGCTTTCTCCATTCATCAACCGGAAAGCCCACGTTGTTTTCAAAAGTCTCTTTTACAACAGCCGGCACATCGGCTTCTTTAATAGATTCAGTAAAAGGTTGTGCCAACAATCCGGTACTAATCCACACCATTGCAATCAGAAGTAAAGTCTTCATATCCTCTTAAAAATTAAAACTAATTCTTCACATAAAGATTTAAAGTATTGTGCATCACTTTGTTCAAATTATACGCCTTTAAAATATTCAAATGAATTTTTCAATGTCTCAATCGGGGTGGGTGTAAGATCGCGTTCTAAATAAAAATGTTCGGCTCCGGATTTTACTGCTTGTGTTACAATACCTTTTATATCAAACACACCGGTGCCCGGATCGGCCATTTTGGGGAACAACGTCATCCATTGATCGGGCGTGCTGCCATCGCCAGCAAACCGCACGGGCTCTTTTGCATCTTTAATGTGTAAAAGCTTAAACCGGCCGGGGTTGTTTTTCAAAAACTCTATCGGGCTTGCACCTCCGGCTGTCATCCAGAAAATATCCATCTCAAATACAACGTACTTCGGGTCGGTGTTTTTTAATAAAACCTCCATAGGCGTTTGGCCGTTCTCTTGCCAGTGTTCGTAGCCGTGGTTGTGGTACACAAATGTAAGTCCATGGTCAGCCATCTTCTTACCAATCTGGTTAAACTCTTCCGCTAACTTTTTAAAGTGATCTAAGGTTTTACGCTCCTCTGCATTGTTAAGTGCCGGCACGGCTACATAGCGGGTTCCTAATTGACTCAATGCTTCCATGGCGGGTTTTAAATTGGTACGCATGGTGGCCAGATCCATGTGCACCGAGGGTGTGGTTAAACCAAAATCTTTCAGCATTGATTTAATGTCGGCAATGGAGTAACCATAAAACGCATTTCCTTGTATGCCCAATTGCCCGGCAATTCCTTTCCAGCTTTCTTTTGTTTCGGTGGCACTGAATTCGTACGGCCCAAAAAATTCAATTTCCTTATACCCTATTTCGCCCAAAGTTTTAAGCGTGCCTTTAATGTCTTTGGAAGCCATTTGCGGAATGGTAAACAACTGAATACCCCAGGCTTTTTTCTGCTCGGTAAGCGTTTGGGCTAAAATCCCGGAAACGGGTAAAGCAGCCAGGGTGGTGCCGGCCAATTGAATAAATCGTCTGCGTGGTATCATTATGCGAAGGTTTAAATTGAAATTTAAAGTAAAAGGTACATAGTTGCTTTTTCACGACCTGATTTTTTTTCGGAAGTAACATTTGGCAATATATTTACTACATGAAAAAGTTGGTTTTTATTATTGATGATGACCCCGTGTACCTCAATTTTATGAAGGGGCATTTTAAGCAAATGCCCGATTTTGAAACGCGGGTGTTTCAATCGGGGCCCGAGGGCATTGCTGCATTGGAAACCACCAAACCTTACCTGATTATACTCGACCATTTGTTTACCAACGCACCCGATAAAACTGGTTTGGATTATCTGAAGGAGATTCGTAAAAAACAATCAGGTGTGCCGGTTATCTATATTACCGGGCTTAACGATGAAGGCCTGAAAGCCAAAACTAAAAAACTAAAAGTGGCCGATCATATTTTAAAGAACGATGCTTTTCTTATCCACCTGCGCACAGCTATGGATAAACTCAATCAGCCACCCAAAGGAATTTTAAGTAAGCTTTTCAAAAAATAGCATGTAACTTTCACGGAAACGTTATTACGTGAAAGCAATCGTCTGTCGCACACACGGCCTGCCCCACACCCTTGAGATAGCCGAACTACCACTGCCACAACTTCAACCGGACGAAGTGTTGATAAAAGTGGCTTATTGTGGTGTTAATTTTCCAGATACACTCATCATTCAAAACAAGTATCAGTTTAAACCCACATTACCTTTTGCCCCCGGTGGCGAAGTTGCCGGAATCGTTACGGCTGTGGGAGAAAATGTAGTACCTATAAAAGTTGGCGACCCTGTTGTGGGATTATGTAGCTGGGGAGGTTTTGCAGAGTATGTGGCTGTAAAATCAACGCGTGTGTTTAGGTTGCCTGTAGAAACAAATTTGCTTACGGCAGCGGCAACATTTTATAACTATGCTACTTCCTATCATGCATTAAAAGACAGGGCAAATCTAAAACCAGACGAAAAGCTTTTGGTGTTAGGTGCAGGAAGTGGTGTTGGACTGGCCGCAGTTGAATTGGGTAAACAGTTAGGCGCTACTGTTATTGCAGCCGCTTCGGCAGATGAAAAACTAGAACGCTGTAAAAGCAAGGGAGCTGATTTTGGAATCAATTATTCAATGCACGATTTAAAAGAAAGTGTGAAAGAAATTGCTCCGGGTGGCGTAGATGTAATTTATGATCCTGTGGGTGGAACGTTAGCCGAAAATGCAATCCGCAGCATTGCGTGGCAAGGCCGATATCTGGTAGTTGGTTTTGCTGCGGGAAGCATACCAAACTTTGCTGCGAATATTCCGTTGCTGAAAGGCGGTTCGATTGTGGGAGTTTTCTGGAGTGGTTTTGCTGAGAAGGAACCAGTACGTAATGGGGCCAACATGCAGCAACTGATTCAATGGCATAGCGAAGGAAAAATTAGTCAACAGATTTATAAAACATATCCATTAGCAGAAGCACCACAAGCCTTGCAGGATATGATGGACCGGAAAATAATTGGCAAGGCGGTTGTGCAACTTGTATAGTCAACTGCCAAGAAATTGTTTGAGGGCAAATCTTACAGCAAAAACTCTGAAGAAATTCCTTTGCGCCTCTGCGGTTATTCAATTAATTCACCTTAATCAATTCCACCTCAAAAACTAAAACTGAATGTGGCGGAATTTGTCCACCGGCACCTTGTTCGCCATACGCCAACTCCGATGGCAAAAACAAAACCCACTTATCACCTTCGCGCATTAGTTGCAACGCTTCCGTCCAGCCGGCAATAACTTCATTCACGCCAAAAGTTGCTGGCTCACCACGTTCTACTGAGCTATCGAAGGTTGTTCCATCTAATAGTTTGCCGGTATAATGAACGGTTACACGGCTGGTAGCTGTGGGTTTTTTACCGGTACCCCCTGTAATTACTTTGTATTGCAACCCACTGGCTGTTTCGGTTACGCCAGCTTTGGTTTTATTTTCTGCCAGAAATGCTACACCATTAGCTTTTGCTTTTTCAATTTTGGCCTGCATGGCTTGCTGCATATATACTTGCACAAACATGGCCGCTTCCTGTGGATCGAGTTGTAGGGAGTCATCTTTAAACACATCGCGAATACCATAGGTTAGTGATTCATAATCCAACGAATCGCCACCTTGCATTTTTAAGTTTTTTGAAACCAGAATACCCAATGCGTAGCTGGCCTTTTTATGCTGATCGTTCAAATCAGCGGCTTTGGGCTTCTTCAATTCATCAACCTGCTTTTTTAAAGCTTCCACTTCTGCCGTTAGTTGCTGGTTTTTGGTTAACAATTCTTTTTTGGATTGGGCATTTGCAACCAGGCCGCAGAGTAGCAAAGGAAAAATCAGGAATTTCATTTGGAATATTTTTTAGCGGTGCAAAGAAACGAATACTAAGGGCTTTCGCAAAAAGCAATTCCTGCCTATTGATTAACAAAATTTTTTAAGCATGTTGGGCAGAGTTGCTTAGCTTTGATAAGCAAAATCAACCCCTCATGAACAAGCGCACCTTCCTTAAAAACCTGGGTTTACTTTCGTTAAGCAGTTTACCCTTGTTTGATGCAATTGCAAAAGCAAATGAAAACACTGCGCACCTATCTGCAGAAGCAGTGGCCAGCCATGAAGATTTCTGGGCCACCATTCGGGGGGGCTATAAACTAAAACCCGATTACATCAATCTCGAAAATGGGTATTACTGTTTTCTTCCGCAGGAAATTCTGGAACACCACATCAACCACATTCGCGAGGTAAATTACCAGGGCTCGTATTACATGCGCACCGTGCAATGGGATAACAAGCGTAAGATGGCTGCGAAGTTGGCCGAACTGGCAGGGTGTTCACCCGAAGAATTAATCATTACACGCAATACAACAGAGTCGCTGGACATGGTGATTGGCGGTCTGCATTGGAAGGCAGGCGATGAAGCCATAATGGCCGAGCAGGATTATGGTTCGATGTTGAATCACTTCAAGTTGATGGAGAAAAAACACGGCATTGTAAATAAAATTATTTCGGTGCCCAACCATCCAAAATCAGATGAAGAGATTGTAAAGGTTTATGAAAGTGCCATCACGCCTAAAACAAAATTGCTGATGGTGTGCCACATGATAAACATTACCGGTCATGTTTTACCTATAAGAAAAATCTGCGACATGGCGCACGCCAAGGGGGTGGAGGTAATGGTAGATGGCGCACATGCATTTGCCCATCTTAATTTTTCTATTGCTGATTTGGGTTGCGATTATTATGGCTCAAGCCTCCACAAATGGTTAAGTGTGCCACTGGGTGCCGGCATTTTGTATGTGAAGAAAGGCAAGGCTGCTAATGTGTGGCCATTACTGGCATCGGGTAATCCCGATCCGCAGGATATTTACAGTTTAAATCAGGTGGGTACGCATCCCGTGCATACCGACCTGGCCATTGCCAATGCAATTGATTATTACTTGAAGATCGGCCGCGACCGCAAAGAAGAACGGCTTCGGTATTTGCAAACGTACTGGACAAGCAAGGTGCGTAATCTCGCGCATATAAATGTAAACACCCCCGAAGATCCCAAACGCCATGCAGGCATTGGTAACGTGGGTGTTAAAGGAATGAAACCACAGGAACTGGCTGATATGCTTTTAAAGAAATACAAGATTTATACTGTGGCGATTGATGGGGCCGGAGTGCATGGATGCCGCATTACACCTAACCTTTACACCACTACCCAGGAGTTGGATACCTTTGTGGCAGCCTTGTTAGACTTAGGCTAAACGCTGTTTTTGGCCAGATTTCAAGTTGATTGTTAACGGCAGTTCAACATTAGGTTAATAACCGGCTTACCTATTGAACCACAGGGTATTCATTTGCGTTATTTGTACTAACAACAACCACTAATTGTATGTTACAATCACCTAAGCTGGCTATCCTGCAAAGTCTGGATGCGATGGACAAGGTGCAAATGGAAGAAGTGCTTACCTACATCAAGAGCCTTCTTAACCAGCCTGAAAAAACTTCGGATTATAAGAGCTTCAAGAAAGAAGCGATGAAGGAAATCCGGCAGGCCTTGCGCCAGGAGAAAGGCAAAAAGAAACTGCACTTAGCAGCATAGCCTTTCCTCATCCAACGGTACTACAGATGGCTTTTACGCATCTGATGGGAAATTCTTCTCTCTTATAGTTTCTGATTACAGAATGGTTATCACACGAAAGTATTCAGATAGCAGTAATCAGTATACGTCAAGATGGATTGTTATTAAACTGCCTACTGTATCCTGCCTACTGTCAACTTGAAGTTAGTTATACTTCACATAATTCTCCCACTTGTCAATTACATCCACAAAATCGCTGGGCAGTTCTGAATCGAATTGCATAAACTGATTACTTACCGGATGTATGAAGCCCAAAGTTTTGGCATGTAGTGCTTGCCGCGGAATAATCTTAAAGCAATTGTCAATAAACTGTTTGTATTTCGAAAACACCGTTCCTTTTACAATATCACTTCCGCCATACATCGAGTCGTTAAAAATAGGATGGCCGATGTAGCGCATGTGTGCACGTATCTGGTGGGTACGTCCGGTTTCCAGTTTGCATTCAATTAATGAGATATAACGCAAATCTTTCAACAGCTTGTAATGTGTAATGGCATGCCTGCCAAAGTCACCTTCCGGAAAGGCAGTGGTTACACGCCTGTCTTTTAAGCTTCGCCCTACATGCACGTTAATAGTACCTTGTGGCGGCTCGGGTATTCCCCACACAATAGCCTGGTAGGTGCGTTCAATACTGTGATCAAAAAATTGTTTGGCCAGCGAGTTCATGGCAATTTCGGTTTTGGCAATTACCAATAAACCCGAAGTATCTTTATCAATGCGATGTACTAATCCGGGTCGGCCTTCATTGCCTTGCATCTCCGGTAAATTCTGAAAATGATAAGTAAGGGCGTTTACCAGCGTGCCACTCCAGTTTTGATAAGCCGGATGTACCACCATTCCCGCAGCTTTGTTTACCACCAGCACATGTTCATCTTCAAACACAATATTGAGCGGAATATTTTCAGCTACCACATCGGTATCGCGCGGTGGTTCGGGCAGCGAAACGGTAATTACATCGTTGGGGTGAACTTTATAATTAGGTTTGATAGGCTTGTCGTTCACTTTTACAAACCCATCGTGAATGCCATCCTGAATTTTAGTACGTGTTACGTTGGGTAACCGATCCATCAAGAACTTATCAATGCGAAGCAGGCTTTGTCCGGCATCGGCAACTATTCGATGGTGTTCAAACAAACCATCCTCATCATCTTCCAATAAATCTTCGGAGTGCGTCACAATCTTTAAATCAATCCCGCAAAGGTAGTTTATTTACTACTCACAATTGCAGATTTGCGACTGCGGCAAGCCGCACTGCAATACAAAACTTCATTCCAAACCTTTTCCCACTTCTTTCGCCATGTAAAGGGTCGGCCACAAGTTTTGCAGATCTTTTCGGGTAATTCAGATTTCTTTACTCCACGCATACCTCATAAAAACAAATAGGCCTTTGCTATGTTATGTGAATCGTGCCTACCCCTGAAGAAACCGATAGAATAATTGCCATGGCCTGGGAAGATCGTACCCCCTTTGAAGCCATCTTAATTCAGTTTGGACTTTCTGAGAAGGAAGTGATTGAACTGATGCGTAGAAATCTAAAACCATCCAGTTGGCGCTTGTGGCGAAAGCGTGTGCATGGCAGGAAGACAAAATTCCAGAAACTGCGTTTAGAAGAAGTAACACGTTTTAAGTGCGACCGCCAGCGGAATATCAGCTTAAACAAAATCAGTAAGCGCTAAAGTTTGTAATTTGCTGCCTCAAATTTTTTTGCGTGAGATGAAGTATTCTTGGTTGTTGGTTCTATGTTTAATAGCCTGTTCAGACGATAAAATTTCTAACTTATTTTCTTCGGCCGAAGATAAAGGCATTGTCGATATTAAATTAGAGGAGGCATCGGGCCTTGTGGCAAGTGCAACACATCCCGGCTATTTCTGGACGCACAACGATAGCGGCAATGGGGCCGAGTTATTTCTGATCGATTCAAACGCGCAGATTGTAGCAACCATGTCATTGGCCAACGTGCGTAACCGCGATTGGGAAGATATTACATTGGGATCGGGCCCGGAACCGGATAAAACATACTTGTATGTGGGTGATATTGGTGATAACAATGCACAGTACCCATTTAAGATTGTTTACCGGTTGGAAGAACCCGCTACCATTGAAAACAAAGTGATTGAAAAGTTTGATACGCTTTATCTTCAATTACCCGATGGCACCCGCGATTCAGAGGCGTTAATGATTGACCCCATCTCATCGCGTATGTTCATTGTATCGAAGCGCGAAGATTCGGTAAGGTTATATCAATTTGCCAACACCTGGAAATCGGGCGATACGCTTACTGCGGAATTAAAAATTAAGATGCCTTTCTTCAACACAGTTGCAGCCGATGTTTCTGTTGATGGTAGTGAAGTTCTCCTTAAAAACTACGATCATGTTTACTATTGGAAACGCAAAGGTTCAGACCCTATTCCTGATTTACTACTGCAAACTCCAATCGAATTAAAATACAAGCCTGAAAAGCAGGGTGAAAGTATTGCCTGGAGTCGTGATGGTTCTGGCTATTATACACTGAGTGAATCGAGCACGCAAGAACGAGCACGGCTACTGTTTTATAAGAGGAAATAGATAAGCCAGTTGTTTGGCTCTGCTACGATTGCCGCTTAATCAATTCTTGTGTAAACTGAATCATGTTTTGCTTTTGTTCTGATTCGGGTAACGTGTTAAGTTTTTCAAACCCCCGTGAGAAGTAATCAGCTATCTTTTTTTCAGTGAGTGAGGCAATACCCAGTTGATCGTAAATGGCTGTTATAGCTTTTACTTTTTTTTGTTTGTTGAATTTTTTAGCCTTTAACCAAAATTCAAGTTCGCGTTTGTGTTGGCCACGGGCTTTTTCTTTGGCCTTTATTAACAGGTAGGTTTTTTTGTTCGCGATTATATCGCCACCCACTTGCTTGCCGAATTTTTTCTTATCGGCATATACATCCAGCAAATCATCTTTCAATTGAAAGCCAATACCCACCAGCGTTCCAAATTCGCGCAAAGCAATTCGTTCTTGCTCCGGAGCTTTGGCGAGCAACGCGCCCAACTCCAGGCTAAACCCTAACAGCACAGCGGTTTTCAGTTTAATCATTTCAATGTATTGCGCTTCGGTTACTTTGGTTTTGGTTTCAAACTCCATATCCCACTGCTGACCTTCGCATACTTCCGCAGCACATTTGTTGAATAAGGATAGTGCAACCGGTAACGTTTCTTTATCTAAGTCCAGAAACATATCATAAACCTTTACCAACATTACATCCCCGGAAAGGATAGCGGTGTTTACATTCCACTTTTCGTGTACGGTAGCTTTGCCCCTGCGCAGCGGAGCCTGATCCATAATATCATCGTGCATGAGCGTAAAATTGTGAAACGCTTCCACCGCTGCTGCATACTTTAGAATTTTTTCAGGATCGTTCTTATAAAGTGAATAAGCTAATGTTACCAATAACGGACGCATGCGCTTACCACCCAGTGCCATGATGTATCGGATGGGGTCGTATAATGATTTGGGTTGAGAGCCGAATGTTTGTTTTTTTATTTCGGATTCGATGTATTGAAGAATGTCCTTAACTGTCAGCATCAGAATGGGTAGAATTTAAGAATGATCAGAATTGTAGTGTGGGTTAAAGATCAACTTATACTGAAGACTCGTTGATCCGAAATTTATTAATAGGCCTCGTGGAAAATCATAAGCAATTACATAATTTTTTGCCTGAGCAAGGTGAACGTCTTCTAAATTAATCACGGCTTTTAACTCAACTATTAGTTTATTCTCTACAATGAAGTCTGCTCTTCGAGTCCCCACCTCAATTCCATCATAGTAAATAGTTTGTTCAATTTCTCTTCCAAAATCTAATCCTGCCCGTTTTAATTCTATTTTTAAGCACCTTTGATAAATAACCTCCTGAAAACCATTTCCTAATGAGTTATGAATTTTCATAGCGCAGCCAATGATAGTATATGTAAGGGGGTCTTTCTCCATTTAAATTCTTAAATTCAATAATTCTGCAAATTCTGATACTGACAACTACTCAAAACTCAAATCAATCATTCTGCGATCGACATCGGTCCTTTTAATTCGCACCTGAACTTTATCGCCTAGGCGATAGATTTTTTTTCTTCTGCGGCCAATCACACGGTAATTCTTTTCATCAAACTCATAATAATCATCTTTCATATCGGCCATGCGCACCATGCCTTCGCATTTAGTTTCTACAATTTCTACAAACACGCCAAAGTCGGTTACCCCGGATATGATCCCATCGTACACTTTATTTTCGGCCAGGCTCATAAACTCTACCTGCTTGTATTTGATGGAAGCCCGTTCAGCATCGGCTGCACGTTTTTCACGCTCCGATGAATGAACACATTTATCTTCGTATTGTTTTTTGTTAACCGATTTTCCTTTGTCGAGATAATGTTGCAATAAACGGTGCACCATCATATCCGGATACCTGCGGATGGGCGAAGTAAAATGCGTGTAATGATCAAACGCTAAACCAAAATGTCCTTTGGCATCGGTAGTGTATTTGGCTTTGGCCATGGCACGCACGGCCAACGATTGCAATACATTTTGTTCAGGTTTGCCTTCAATGGTGTCCATCAACTTGTTGAGCGATTTAGAAATGGAGGTTGATTCTATTGATAGTTGATGGCCAAACTGTTTGGCAAATCGTGCAAAGTCCTCTACTCTTTCCTGATCGGGCAAATCGTGTGTGCGATAGACAAACGTATTTTTCTCTTCGCCCTTTTTCATTTTAAACACATAAGTAGCTACCGCGCGATTGGCCAACAACATAAATTCCTCAATCAGTTTGTGTGCATCCTTTCGGATTTTAGGAACCACCGCCAACGGTTTTCCGCGTTCGTCAAGCTTAAACTTTACTTCGGTAGTTTCGAAGTTTACGGCACCCTTTTTAAATCTTTCCTTGCGAAGAATATGATGCAGTTGATTCAAGATTTTTAATTCTTCAGCAAAGGTACCAGCACCGGTTTCAATTACTTCCTGTGCTTGTTCGTAGGTAAACCGATGGTTGGAATGAATAACTGTTCGACCAAACCATTCTTTATGGATTTTGCCTTTCGTATCCATTTCAAACACAGCTGCAAAGGTAAGTTTGTCTTCATGCGGCCGTAACGAGCACAACGCATTTGACAAACGTTCCGGTAACATCGGTACGGTACGATCAACCAGGTAAACGGAAGTAGCACGATCAAACGCATCTTCATCCAGGGCCGTACCGAGTTGTACGTAGTGTGTTACATCGGCAATGTGAACACCAATTTCGTAGTTGCCATTCTCCAGTGTGCGGAACGAAATGGCATCATCAAAATCTTTGGCATCTTCCGGGTCGATAGTGAATGTGAGTACCTCACGAAAATCCCAACGCTTTTTAACTTCTTCGGGTGTAATCCCTTCACTTATTTTTTCAGATTCCTGAAGTACGTTTTCCGGAAAGCGAAACGGTAACTCAAACTCAGCCATGATAGAGTGAATCTCGGCTTCGTTCTCTCCGGTTTTGCCTAAGATCTCAACTACTTTTGCTTCCGGGCTTTTATCGCGATCGGCCCACTTCACTACTTCAAACAAAACCTTATCGTTGGTAGTAGCGCCATTCAGGTTTTCAGGGTAGATAAAAAAGTCTTGGTAGATTTTTTTGAAATCGGGCACTACAAAACCAAAGTTGCGCGAAAGTTCAATGCGGCCTACAAATCGGTTGCGACCACGTTTTACAATCGTTGATACACGTCCTTCCGGGTTTTCGCCTGTACGCTTATTGAATACTTCCACTTCTACCGTATCGCCATGTATGGCGGTGGCCAGATCGTTGCTGCGAATGTAGATGTCTTTTTTTCCTTCTTCACCGGTTGTTACGTAAGCAAACCTTGGGTTAACATGATCCACTACTCCGGTAACGGTGCTTGCGCGTTTGGCGCTTTTGAAATGCCCATTGTCCAACTGCTGCACCACGCCATCGTCAATCAGTACATCCAATAGCTTAAACAAATCTTCAATCAACGATTTTTTCTTCAGCCCGAATTTGCGGATCAATTGCTCCACACTATAGGCTTTTCCGTTTGATTCTTCCAAGAACTGAATCAAGGAAGAATACAAGCCGCTGCGCTCTTTCTTATCGCGCTTGGCTTTCTTTTCTTTAAATTTCTTTTTACTCATTTCTTTACCACGGAGAAACACGGAGAAATTCACGGAGTTTAATATCCATTTACAACTCGCTTTTATCCGTCTTTAAGTTTTAAAACATTAAAATTAATCAGTAATCCAAATCTGTTGTTGGATAATTTCAAGTAGGTTAATACTTGAGCTAAATGAATGTCAATCAAGGTCTCTACTGATTTTACTTCTATTATAATTTTCCTTTCGACTAATAAGTCGATTCGATAGCCACAGTCCAATTTTACTTCTTCATAAATGACGGGAAGTGGCTTTTCTTTTTCCACAAATAATCCTGCTTTACTAATTCATGATGAAGGCATGATTGGTAAGCAGACTCTAATAACCCAGGACCAAGTGTTTTATGTACCTTAATGCTACATCCAATTATTTTTTCTGTTAATTGGTTTTCTTCCATCTCCGTGTTATTTCAGTGGTTAGGAATTTACTATGTTATTCGAAGCAATAATTGGCAGTCCCTTCATTTTCAAATATAATTGGGCTACTGCCACTACATCGCCCATGCAGTATTCTGCTATTTTCTTTAAGTCGCCTTGTTGGTGATAAACTTCGCTTACCATCGAGCCATCCATTACACCTTTGCTGGTGGGGATATCAAAAATTGCCGCAAGCAGATCAAGTGAAGTATAATGTTTGTAGTCGCCAAATTTCCACATCTCCATGGTATCCAGATGGCCAACCTCCCATGGTTTTTTGCCCGACATGTTAAGAACAGATGGAATGGGTAAATCGTTCACCAACGATCTTCGGCAGATATATGGAAAGTCGAACTCTTTGCCGTTGTGTGCACAAAGTCTTACACCGGGCCCCATCTTTTCAAGACTCTCCCTAAATTCTGTCAGCAATTTTTTTTCATCATGATCGGCAAAGTATCGAGTACGCAATCCTAACACACCGTTTTGTTGGGTGTATTTACCAATGCCAATCACAATAATTTTTCCAAACTCGGCATAGATACCTGCACGATCCTGAAACAGATCTTCATCGGTTTGACCTTCTTCGCGTTTGAAAAAGTTGGCTTTGCGTGCCCACTGGGTTTTAAGGCGCTCGTTTAGCTGCTGATACTGGTCAACCACCCGTACAGTTTCAATATCGAGAAATAAAATGTCTTTTAAATCGGATTGCATAGAAGTAACATTACTTCTTAAAGATACGGATTATTACCAAAGCCTTTTTAAGAATGAAGCACACCTTCCTTATCCAACTCCTTAATAAACGTAAGGTTGGTTTCGCAGATAGAGTCGGGCACAAAAACAAACCTGCGGTCGTAAATCTGTGTGCCGATATAGTAACTCACCCAGTATTCATTGTTGAGATGAAAAAGTTTTTCATCCAGCGGTTCTACCAGTACCGATTGATTAGCCGGCACGGTTTCCAGGAAATGTCTTAATGTAGAGGTGCGCTGGGTTTCGCCTGCCTTTTCGCCATAGCCCTTACTAGCCACCAATGTATTTTCTATTGGAAAAGGATTGTTGTTAATGAGGTAAACCTTCCATTCGTTCTGGTTTAGTGTATTCTTTTCGCGTGTAACGGCCAGCGTTACATTTTTTACTTCCGGTATTTCAATGTCTTTCTTCATCACAATTTTTTCGCGTCATTCTAAAAAATCTCCATTTCGAAAACATCGGCCAGCTTATTTTTCAAAACAGTTTTTATCAAGTCAAAATCCTGAAGCTTACCCAACTCTTTTTCCATGGAAGTAACAGCTTTATCAGCAATACCACAAGGCACAATGTTGGCAAAGTAATTCAGGTTTGCATTTACATTAAAGGCCAACCCGTGCATGGTTACCCAGCGACTGGTTTTTACCCCCAGCGCACAAATCTTGCGAGCTTGCTTTTCATTCTCGTAATCAATCCACACACCAGTAAGTCCGCTTATTCTTCCACTTTTGATTCCAAATTCCTGCAAGGTTTGGATTACCGCTTCTTCCAACAGACGCATGTACTTATGGATATCCGTAAAGAAGTTTTCAAGATCAATAACGGGATAAACCACAATTTGCCCCGGCCCATGATACGTTATATCGCCTCCGCGATTGATGTGATAATAAGTTGCATCAACAGTGTAAAGGTCTTCTTTCTTTAAGAGCAAATTTTGTTCATCTCCGCTTTTACCCAGTGTAAACACATGCGGATGTTCGCAAAAGAGTAAATAGTTGTGAGTTATTAAACTCGAGTTGTTCGTGCGATTAGCAGTCTTTACATCCAGTATAGATTGAAACAACGTGGTTTGATAATCCCAGGCTTCTTTGTAATCCATTAAGCCCAGATCAATAAACTTTGTTTTTTTGTTAATGAATAAATTCAAAATCGTGTTTGTCGGATAAAGTTCTCTTCGATAACGATTATTGATCTTTCGAAGTCGAGTTGCTTATTGTTAAGTATTTCAATTACTAACCTGGCAGGTGTAGTTGATTTGAAATTTTGTAATCTAAAATACATGACCCCATTTTCAGGTACTATACCCTCCTTAAAAATTAAATGCCCAAAATCACGATCAAAAGTTAAGATTAAACGACCTTCTCGATTAGCAAGTAAAATTACATCCTTATCGGAAATGCCTGGGTAAAGTTTTAGGATGCTAAGGGTATCTAATCCTGCTGAGTTTAATTGATCGATGCTGGCGTTTGGAAAGTTTTCGTCAGCAAGTAATTTAATCATACAGAAATTTTATGATCAAATATTAACCCTTCTTTTACCCCATCTTGAGCAAAAGCAAAAGCAGCTTGAAGGTCTTCCTTGGTAAGGGATGGATAGTTCTCCAACACTTTAGCCTCTGGCCACCCGTTGGCAAACAAACCCAAGATAAATTCCACCGATAACCGTGTTCCTTTAATCACCGGTTTGCCAGCAAGAATATTTTTGTCTGAGACAATACGTTCGCGCCAATTCATAAGGCAAAGGTAATAAAATCATTATTTAAATTCTTTGCCCGCCAAACTACTTCATCCGTCCCAATTCTTCCTTTACATGTTCTATCACTTCCAATGGTCCGGCTTCCACTTCGTTTTCTTTCGCGAGATAAAACGAAATCCAATCAGTCAGGTGAATCAGATAATAATATTGTTCCAGCAACGATGCGCCCTCGGCAACAATATCAATAATGGTGTTTGAACGTTTCTCAAAAACAGGGCGGCAAATCTCCATGCGTTTTTCTACGCGCTGATGATCATGATCGGAATACAAATAAATTACCTGTGCGTGTTGCAGTACAGCTTCCGGAAATTCCCAGCCTGCAATCTCGTTGTGATTCATTTCCGGAAACGTGTTTACGTGCGCCAACTGCTTGGCATTTTCATTAATCTGGTTTTGAAACCGGATGGCCATTGCTTTTAATCGTTCATCGCAATAGATAATGGGCAGCTTGCCTTTCAGCTTTTTGGCAATTAGTTCGGCTTCAGATTGAATGGCCTTTTCGCAACGATTAATATGTTCAATCGCGTTCTCGGTTTCTTTCATAAATGCAGCACCAATCAGGTTGGTGTGGTAAAGCGCATTCAGCAGCGAGATCATCATGTAACCCAGATTTCCGCGCGGGCTTTTTGTTTCGCCCGGAATCTGAATCCAGTATAGATTATATTCTTTGGCAAGTTCCAGCAGTTTACCGCCCGAAGTGATGCAAATAATGTGTGCCCGCTTCAACATGGCTTTCTGTACCGCAGCCAGCGTTTCTTCTGTATCGCCACTGTACGAGCAAGCAATGAACAACGTATGCGGACTAACAAACTGTGGAATGTTATAGCCTTTGCAAACCGTTATAGGAATAGGTACGCGCCCAAACGTGAGTGATTCCACCAGATTGGCCCCAATGCCCGAGGCCCCCATACCGGTTATCAGAATGTTGCGGATGTCGCTGCCCGGCCTTACCAAATCTACCGATTGACCGATTTTAAGAGCATGGGCCAATTGCAGTGTAAAACTCTCTATTAGTTTCTTCATTCTTTCCGTAACTTATGGTCAAAGGTAAGCAGATTCATGAAGTGATGAAATGAAATACTTACCAATACACATAAACCAAAGTCGTTAATGAAAAAGTTTCTGTTAGTTTTTTTGATAAGTTTTGCAGCAATTGCAGTTCACAGCCAGGTGCGTTTAAACCACATTGCAGTCTATGTGCAGGATTTAAAAACCAGTCGCGCTTTTTACGAAAACATAATTGGCCTGGATACAATACCAGAGCCGTTTCACGATGGTAAGCACACGTGGTTTGAAGTAGGCCCGAAAAGTCATTTGCATTTGATTGAAGGTGCCCGCACCAAAATCACGCTCGACAAAAATATTCACTTGTGCTTTAGCGTACCATCGGTTGATGCGTTTGTAGAACTACTGAAGAAAAATAAAATTGAGTTTGAAGATTGGAGCGGCAGTAAAGGAACCATTACCAAACGAGTGGACGGTGTGAAGCAAATTTATTTTAAAGACCCCGATGGGTATTGGATTGAGATAAACGATGCGCGTGAATAAGGTTGAGTATGAACGATAAACAACAAAAAGGAAAAGATGGCGAAGACCTTGCCGCTGCCTTTCTGCAACAAGCAGGTTATGAAATATTAGAACGCAACTATCGCTATAAGCGATCGGAAATTGACTTGATTGTGCGCAAAGCCGGCTGGCTGGTGTTCGTAGAAGTGAAGATGCGCTCAAGTGATGCTTTTGGTTACCCTGAAGAGTTTGTAGATTACCAGAAAGCCAAAAATATTGTATTTGGTGCTGAGCAATATACCTACGAGAACAATTATGAAGGAAATGTACGGTATGATGTAGTAGCAATTACCATGCACTCCGATAAACCTGAGATCAGGCATTTTGAAGATGCATTTTATTAAAGCTGATACTGAATTACTTACCTGCAAATTCATTTCATACCTGATAAACTTTCGCCCACCTTATGGAATACTAACTTTTTTGCATCTTAAGGCAGTGACCATTTTAAACAGATTGAATTAAGCACGTGGTAATTACAAACTTTATGAAAACGCAACTACTGGTCATTTTAGCGACCTTATTAATAAGTATTGATTTTGAACCTAAAAAACCAACAATGCCTTACGATTATGAAAAAGCCTGGCAACAGGTAGCAGAATTTGAGAACAAAGGATTACCCGAATCGGCCTTAAAAGTGGTAAACACTATTTATGATGAGGCTAAAAAAGAACAGCACGCACCCCAGTTGGTAAAAGCAGTTATTCACCAACTAAAATTTACCGATTACAAAGAAGAGAACGCATTTGTTAAAAACCTCAATCGCTTACGAGACGAAGCCAACACCGCTGTGTTTCCGGCCAAGCCGTTGCTGCACTCCATGCTGGCCGAAATGTATTGGCAATATTATCAGAACAACCGCTACCGCTTTAACAACCGCAGCGAAATTGCCGGAATAAAGCAAGACGATATTGAAACGTGGGGTTTGAATAAAATCGTAGAAGAAACATTTCAACAGTATAAACTTTCTTTACAGGAATCAGATAAAAGTAAAAACACCCGCATTGATTTATATGAACCGGTACTGCATACCGGAGATGCCCGCGGCCGCAGTTACCGCCCCACACTGTTTGATTTTCTGGCGCATCGCGCGCTCACCTTTGCTTCGGGTAGCGAGGCAGGCGTTACTCAACCTGTTTATGCATTTGTATTGGATCAGGAAAACTATTTAGCAGATGCTACCACGTTTGCCGGTTTAAAAATAACAACATCAGATACTTTTTCACTGAAGTATTTTGCTACTCAGCTTTTTCAGGAGTTAACACGTTTTCACCTTACCGATAAAGATCCAGAAGCATTGGTTGATCTGGAAATAGAGCGCCTGATTTTTATGCACACCAACCTGGTGTTGCCCGATAAGGATAAGTTGTACCGAAGTGCATTGGAAAAGTTAGAGCAAAACTATCTAACACATCCTATCTCAACCCGTGCTACGTTTTTGTTAGCGCAAACTTATGTAGAGCAAGGTCAACTTTATAAACCATTACAATCTGATGCGCACAAGTGGGATTTAAAGAAAGCATTTGAAATTGCCGAGACTGCGAAGAAACGTTTTCCCGATTCGGATGGAGCCATACAATGTGAAAACCTGCAACGCGATCTGCAAACAAAAACAATCAGTGCTGTTATTGAGGAGAATAATATTCCAGGCGAAGTGTTTCGGGCGTTGGTGCGCTATAAAAATGTAACCGATTTACATTATCGCATCATTAAAACCACCCGCGAAGAAGTGCAGACCCAACGCAGAAAGTGGGAACGGAATTATGATGTGGATCGGGAAGAAAAATTTATTGAATTCTTTCTACCCAAAACACCGGTAAAGACTGGCAAGTTTACCTTGCCCGATGATGGCGACTATCAGCAGCACAGTCTGGAAGTAAAATTGGATGCGCTGCCCGAAGGCGAGTACATGGTTTTGTTTAGTCATAGCTCCGACTTTGCTATCAATAAAAATGGATTGGCTTATGCATTCACATCGGTTTCAAACATCAGTTACATTCACCGTTCTACAAAAGATGGCAACACCGAAGTGTTTGTGCTCAATCGCAAAAGCGGCCAGCCGTTAGCGGGAGTTTTGGCTGAACTTTATTCTTATACCTACAATTCGCGCAAGCAACAATATGAGGCAAAAAAAATTGGAACATATACTTCTAATTCGAAAGGATATTTTAAAGTTCCGTATTTGAAAAATGAACATTATAATTTTTCAATAGACTTCAGTTATAAAAACGATCGCAACAGCACCGAACCGATTGATAAATATTCTTACTATGGCGGAAACATTCATCAGAACATAGAGTACGGTAGGCAAAATGTGGTTAAAACATTTTTCTTTTTGGATCGCGCCATTTATAGACCTGGTCAAACTATTTACTTCAAAGGTTTGGTGGTTAACACTGATGGTAAAACTTCTGAGCTTGGAAGAAAATCCATTCATACTGTAAGGTTGTACGATGTGAATCACCAGGAGCGTGGAAGTGTACAGCTAACAACCAATGAGTATGGTACGTTTAGCGGAACATTTACAGCACCTGCTAGTGGACTTACCGGCCAAATGAGTTTAGAAAGCGGAAGTGGTACGGTTTACTTTTCAGTTGAAGAATACAAGCGACCAAAGTTTGAGGTTGACTTTGAACCGGTAAAAGGTTCGTTCCGGTTAGATGAAACTATTAAAGCCGAAGGTTTTGCACGTGCTTATTCCGGAGCAAACATTGGTGGTGCTGCCGTAAGTTATCGTGTAGTGCGTGTGGCGCGTTATCCATATTGGTGGTGGTGCCGTTGGGGTTATTATCCAGCCTCACCCGAAATGGAAATTACAAACGGAAAAACGGAAACCGATGCCGATGGAAAGTTTGTAGTAAACTTTAATGCATTGCCCGATCGGAATGTAGATCGTGCAGCCGACCCGGTTTTTGATTATACGGTATATGCTGATGTTACAGACATTAATGGCGAAACCCACAGCAGTAGTACAACCATTTCAGTTGGGTACAAATCGTTGCAGGTAAATGTTTACATCGGCAACATCAACAAAGATCAGATAACCGCTGCCAAAGAGTTTAATATTTCAACTACCAACCTTGCCGGACAGTTTGAAGCCGCTAAAGGGAACATTAAAATCTTTGAACTTAAGTCACCAGCCAAAGCGTTTCGTGCACGCTTGTGGGAGCAACCCGACCGTGCACTTTATTCACGCGAACAATACTATCAATTCTTTCCGGCCGATCTGTTTGAAGATGAAACCAATAAGTTCAAGTGGGCGCGAGCCAAAGAAGTTTTTGATTTGAATTTTAATACCGCTGAAAAGAAAACATTTGCCCTCGAAAATCTCAACAAGTGGAAATCGGGTGAGTATGTGCTGGAGATAAAAGCACAGGATGCTTCCGGCCAGGAAGTAAAAGAGGTAAGTTACTTTACTGTTTCAGCGCCTTCTGATAAAACCGTTCCCACTCCGCAGGTAAAATATTTTCAATCGGTTAAGATGTCGGCAGAGCCTGGGGAAAAAGCTGCGTTTACCATTGGCACAGCCGAGAAAAAAGTTATTGCCTTATATGAAGTAGAACGCGATGGCGAATTATTGAAACACGAATGGCTTGAATTAAAAAATGAACAGCGGGTGCTTGAGGTTCCGGTTACAGAAGCTGATCGCGGTAATCTGGGTATTCACCTTACGTTTATAAAAGATAATCGCTTGTATAAACAAAGCGAAACTATTTCGGTGCCGTTCTCCAATAAAAATCTGAACATCGCTTTCGAGAGTTTCAGAGATAAGTTGCAACCCGGCCAGCAAGAGCAATGGAAAATCAAGATTAAGGGTAATGGAGCAGAAAAGGTAGCTGCTGAAATGGTGGCTACACTTTACGATGAATCGCTCGATCAATTCCGAAGTAACAGTTGGTATGCCAATTTCTTCAATTCGCATTATGCACGATTAGGTTGGAACAGCACGAATGGATTTAATCGAAAAGACCTTTCGGTATTCAGCAAAGATTGGAATCCGGATTACGACCGATCACCGGAAGGAGCTTACTTCGATAGCTTCAATTGGTTTGGGTATAGTTTCTATGAATTTTATTACAATAGAAGACGTGAAGGTGTTGCGTTAAGATTACGTGGTAATGCAAAGATGTATAAGAAAGAACTTTCATTTAGTGTTGCCGAGGCAGCGCCTGCTGGGGTAGTAGAAGTTGCCGATGAGGAATCATTAGCTGAAGATATATCTATAAAGTTTGGTGTTGATGTATTGGAGGAGGGTCAATCTCAGAAACAATCTGAAACCATGCAGAAAGAAGACTTCTCCGCAGTAAAAGTGCGCACCAATTTTAATGAAACGGCTTTCTTTTATCCGCACTTGCAAACTAATGCCGAGGGTGAGATTATTATCAACTTCACCATTCCCGAAGCGCTTACTCGTTGGAAGATGCTGGGTTTTGCACACACACCCGATCTGAAATCAGGCTCTATTGTCAATCACCTCGTAACACAAAAGGAATTGATGGTAGTACCCAATCAACCGCGCTTCTTCCGCGAGAACGATAAAATGATTTTTGCTGTGAAGGTGAGCAGTTTGGTAGATACTGAATTAACCGGACAGGCCCAGCTTGAATTTTTTGATGCGCTTACCATGAAATCGGTTGACATGCAAATGAAGAATCAGGATAAGTCAAAACCATTTTCATTGAAGCCGCGCCAGAGTACCAATCTCGAGTGGAGTATTGAAATCCCGGAAGGGATACAGGCACTTACGTATCGGGTTGTAGCAAAGTCGGGAAATTTTTCGGATGGCGAAGAGATGACAATTCCAGTAGTTACAAATAAAATGCTTGTAACCGAATCATTGCCTTTGCCAATCCGCGGAAAGCAAACCAAAGAGTTTAAGTTTGAGAAGCTGGTGAACAACAAATCCAACACGTTGCGCCACCATCGCTTTACGTTGGAGTTCACTTCTAATCCGGCCTGGTATGCTATTCAGGCACTGCCTTACCTGATGGAATATCCTTACGATTGTGTAGAGCAAACCTATAGTAAGTTTTATGCGAATAGCATTGCATCGCATATCGCCAATTCAAACCCACGCATAAAGCAAGTGTTTGATACCTGGAAGAATATTCAACCCGATGCCTTGCTTTCCAATCTTGAAAAAAATCAGGAATTGAAATCGGCTTTGTTGGAAGAAACGCCATGGGTGTTGCACGCCAAAGATGAATCGCAGCGCAAGCGCAATGTGGCGTTGTTGTTTGATTTGAATCGTATGGCCAATGAGCAGGAACGGGCATTGGATAAAATTATCAAAGCACAAAATGCAAGTGGCGGGTTTAGTTGGTTTCCGGGTTTTAAGGAAGATCGATATATGACGCAGCATATCATCAGCGGTATGGGTCATTTAGATGTGTTGGGTGTACGTGCTGTGCGCGAAGATACCCGCATCTGGAGTATGGTAACCAAAGCCGTTGGTTATTTGGATTATGAACTGAAGGATGATTACGAAATATTGAAAGCTCAGGCCAAGCGCGGATTAACCAAGCTGGAAGATGATCATTTAGGGTATAGCCAGATTCATTACTTGTACATGCGCAGTTATTTTAAAGATGTTGAGGTTCCTAATGATGTGAAAGAAGCTTTTAATTATTATTTGGGACAAGCAAAAAAATACTGGTTACGCAAAGGACTGTACTTGGAAGGCATGCTGAGTTTAGCTTTACATCGCTTTGATGATAAAACAACCCCGGCAGCCATGATTAAATCGTTTAGCGAACGGGCTTTGCGTTCGGAAGAAATAGGGATGTATTGGAAAACAGATCGCGGGTATTACTGGTACCAGGCACCAATTGAAACACAAGCACTGATGATTGAAGTGTATGATGAAGTGGCGAAAGATGTGAAAGCAGTGGAAGAACTAAAAGTATGGTTGCTGAAACAAAAGCAAACGCAGGATTGGAAAACTACCAAAGCTACAACCGAAGCATGTTATGCGTTGTTGCGCAGAGGCAGCGATGCATTGGCCTCTACGAAACTGGTAGAAATAAAAGTGGGTAATGAAATTATTGACCCTGCTAAACGCGAAGACATAAAAGTAGAAGCGGGTACCGGCTATTTTAAAACCGCATGGCAGGCAGGAGAAATTAAATCCGACATGGGTAAGATCACGATTTCAAAAACCGATGATGGTGTGGCCTGGGGCGCTGCGTACTGGCAATACTTTGAACAGTTGGATAAAATTACGCCTGCTGAAACACCATTGAAGCTGAAGAAGCAATTGTTTAAGCAAGTGAATTCTGATCGTGGTTTGGTAATTACACCTATTACAGAAAAATCTCCACTGCAGATTGGTGATCTTGTAAAGGTGCGCATTGAACTGCGTGTAGATCGCGATATGGAATACGTACACCTGAAGGACATGCGTGCTGCTGGCTTTGAACCGACTACTACAATCTCGACCCATAAGTATCAGGATGGATTGTATTACTATGAAAGCACACGCGATTTGGCCACCAACTTCTTTATTGGCTATTTGGGTAAAGGAACCTACGTGTTTGAATATGATTTACGGGCATCGCAAAAAGGCGATTTCTCGAATGGCATAACCAATATTCAGTGTATGTATGCCCCGGAGTTTGCCAGTCATTCGGAGGGGATACGGGTGTTGATAAAATGAAGAAATAGACTATTCCAGAGTTGAGTGCTTTGGAATAGTCTTTTTTCACTCCTTCAAATTCTCTACCGGGTTTACAAACGTAGCGCGAATGGTTTGCGAACCAATCGTGATAACAGCAAACACAATCAGAATCAATACCCCGATAATAATCACGCTAAAGTCGAAAGCAGTGTGATAAGCAATTAACTGCAGCCACATGTTGTTGGCAAAGTAGGCAAGCGGTACGGCAATCACAATCGAAATAAACAACAATACAAGAAAGCTCTTCGATAGTAATAGAATCAGCGAACCATTATCCGAACCTAATATTTTACGAATAGAAATTTCTTTAACCCGGGTTTCCATGGTGTAGGTAGCCATACCCAACAATCCAAGGCAAGAAATCAAAACAGCTAACGATGCAATTACCGTAAGCACCGAAACAACATCACCAAAAATGATTTCGTAAAATTTCTTTACTTCTGAGTCAACGGTGTTGTAATCGATTTTAAGTTCGGGGTTAACCGTTGTCCAGGCTTGCTCAATAGCGGCAACCGCTTGCTCGTACGATCCCAAATACGAAACCTGCAACACATTGAATTGAGTAGGATCGTACAATAGTGCCATAGGCGAAATCTGCCGCGTAAGGTCGCGATGATTGTAACCCGATACCACACCAATAACCGTGCGCGCAAGCGAATCACGATCTTGTATTACCTGTTGCCCGATAGCATCCTGAACCGAACCAAAGTTAAATTTGGAAACAGCTTGTTCGTTAAGTACAATGTATTCTTTGTTGATGCTATCCGCCCCGGCTGTGAAAAAACGACCGGCCAATAACTTAATATCCATGTTGCCGAGGTAATCTTCATCCACCAGGAAGT
The DNA here is from genome assembly GCA_019638355.1 of Cyclobacteriaceae bacterium. Classification (GTDB taxonomy): domain Bacteria; phylum Bacteroidota; class Bacteroidia; order Cytophagales; family Cyclobacteriaceae; genus ELB16-189. The sequence goes on along the minus strand of JAHBTY010000001.1, from coordinate 465,968 downwards.
AATCCAATTGTAATCCTTCGGTATCGCTCAGGTTACGTTTTAACGTAGTGCCATAAGATGTGCCAGCCGAAGGCAAATGCGAAGAGGCTGTTACGTGGGTAATGTTGTTATGCTTAGCCAGTTCATTCTTAAGATGTTGTGCCGAAGTATTGTTGAGTTTAATAGAAATATTTTGCGCCATATTAAAACCATGACTCTGCCCCATAAACAGATTGAACTGGTTGTAGAGAACAATAGCCGACAGAATAAAGAAAAGCGAAAGTGTAAACTGTGCAACCAATAACGTTTTGCGCAAGCCCATGCGCGAGAATAACTTCATGTTACCAAAGCCCTTCAATACTTTTACAGGTTGAAATCCGGATAGCACCACTGCCGGAAAGAAACCGGCTAATATCCCCACCACTAAAGCAAACACCGCAAAACTTGCCATCACTAACAAATTCGATTCCAAGTCCCAATGAAACATGCGGGCAAAGTTGAGTTGTAGAATAACGGGCTTTAATACAATCAGAAATGCGAAGGCAAAAATTAGTGCTATAAATGCTATGAAGATTGATTCACTCATAAATTGTACAAACACTTGCCAGCGTGCAGCCCCGGTAACTTTGCGAATCCCGATTTCGCGGGCACGCGTTAAGGAACGTGCAATAGAAAGGTTTGTAAAATTGAAACAAGAGGTAAGCAGTATCACAAGTCCCAATCCACCAAGGAAATAAATGAAAAACCAAGGCAAGCTGGGTCCGATAGGATTGTTGGTTAACGGCCCCGGAGTAATACCCATTAAAGGTTGTAAACCAAACTTCATGCGATAAGCATTCGGATCGGTTAAACTACCAATGTGTTGCGCATAGATTTTGTCAAGGTTTGCTTGCACGCTTTCGCGCGATTGAGAACCATCCGTTAAAATATAAGTCCAGCCATTCCAGTAGTTGGTCCATTCGGTAAGGTTGTTCTTGCTAGGTAAATTATTAACAGTAGAAATACTGGCCAATGCTTCAAATACAATGTGCGATTTGTTTTTGGTTTCTTTTAATACACCTGTAACAGTATAGATGCCGATGTCGCCTACTTTAATCGTTTGCCCTAACGGGTTTTCATCTTTAAAAAGTTTGTTGGCAGCTGCACGTGTAAGCACAACCGAGTAAGGTTCTTTTAATGCAGTAGCCGCATCGCCATATTGAAGTTCGTATTCAAAAAATGTGAGTGCTTCCGCATCAGCAAAGAATCCTGCCAACGGAATATTTACATTTTGATTTTCAAACTCCAGCCAGCCATTACCAAAGCCACGCATCAAACGTACTACCTGCGTAATGCCTGTGTAGTTTTCAAGTAATTCTCCTCGCAACGTCATGGGCGAGGCTGCATTGGGTTGATTGTCGTTGATTACACCGTTTTGATCCACTCCATGCGTAGTAACGCGATAAATCTGATTGCGCTTTGAATTATGTTGGTCGTATGTAAGTTGATCGGCCACCAGCATGATAACCGTCATGCATACCGACATACCAATGGCAAGACCAAACACGTTGATAGCCGAAAAGAACTTATGCCGCATTAAACTGCGCACGGTGGTTTTAATGTAATTACGAAACATGGCGTTGTATTTTTTTGAAAGAAAAAGTCGAATCAAAAACCGAACCTTTGTATCGAGGTTCGATTTTGATCTGGAATACTAGAAATAAAAAATCTAAGTGTTGAAATCTGAACAGGTGCAAGCAAAAGTGAACAACCTTTACTTACCCGATTCTTTTTTGATTACAAAGTAGTAGATCAAAAAACCGAGCGATACCGACAATGCAAACAATCCATACGGCAGTGGCGACTCCGGGCCGGTAGGAATAAATTCCATTATAACCAAAGCAAGTCCGGCAAAGAAAATAATCAGTCCCCACTTCAACGAGCTGTAGCGATTGTCGGCTGTGTGTTGTTTAAAGATGGCCTGGGTATCATCGTTTACAAATCCTTTTTCAATCATTCTTTTTTTCAGAATGTAGTCAGTCATTACTTTAGTAAATAGATAAATGGCTGTACCAAAACTTCCGATAATGGTAATTGGCATAAGTATATCTCTAAGGGCGCTCATGTTTTTGTTGTTTTGTTTCTCTATTTGGTTTGGGGCGTAAGACACAAGCCTTGAAAGCAATGTTGCAGGGAATTGAAAAATATTGCGTACAGGCATGGCATTAACCATTTGCGCAAACGCAGGATTAAGATCAGCGATTTGCCCGAAGATGAAACGAGTATTGAACGATTTATTGCCATTGATGACGCCAGCGAAAATCTGGCCGACAAGGAAATGGATCAAATCGTATTGAAGCTGGTTGAAAAACTTCCGCCACAGTATAAAGCCATTCTTACTTTATACCATGTGCAGGAAATGAGTTATCCGGAAATTGTAGAAATAACCGGTTTGCCCGAAGGCACCGTAAAGAATTATTTATTCCGGGCGCGACAGTTGTTGAAAGAAAAAGTAAAACAGTACCTTGGCAAAGAAGCAGTATGAAAGAAGAAGAATTGCAAAAGAAAATTGAAGCTGGTATGCCAGTGCATAGCGATGATGGCGAAGCCTATCAGCATGTGTTTACTGCCTTAAAGCAAGAGCCAGCATTTTATGTATCGTTACCTTTTGCCGATCGCATTATTGCTAAAATAGAAAAGCGCGAAGAGCAGCGCGATTTCCGTTGGCTGGCATTTGGTATTTTCCTTTCGGTGATTGCCTTGATTGTAGTGCTTGTTATAACAAACGCATGGACAGTAGGTGTGTTTTCGTTTATCTCCGGGTACCCGGGATTGGTAGTTTTTGGAATTGCGTTTATTTTGTTTTTGCAGTGGGTGGATAAACGAGTTTTGCGAAAGCATTTGAATTAGTAAAGGCCTTAAAAATTTAGGTATCTTTACGATAAACAAGTATTCTAAATGACAAAGTATTTAATCATCTACGAAAAGAGTTTAGACGGTTACAGCGCTTATGTTCCAGATTTGCCTGGCTGCACATCAGCCGGAGCAACAAAAGAAGAAGTAACCGAGAATATTGTAGAGGCCATTAAACTTCATATCGAAGTAATGCGGGAATCCGGTTACGACATTCCAGAACCCAATTCAGAGTCAGAGACACTGGTTTTTGCGTGATTTAGATGAAATACAAAGACGTTGTAAAACTTATTGAAGATGATGGATGGGAAATGGTTCGACAACGCGGAAGCCATCGCGCTTACAAGCACAAGATAAAAGCCGGAATTGTTACAATTGCTTATCATCGACTATCTGATGATATTCCACGTGGCACACTTAACAGTATTCTTAAGCAAGCATCCCTAAAATAGCTAACGGGTTTAGTAGGAAGATTACTTTTGTTCCATGTTGGATCCAAGGTTTTAACCATCACATTTTTATACCTCAGCGTCCCCACGCCTTTGCGGTTAATGTTTTACCTCCCATCAAAATCCCGTAACCTTTTGCTCATTTCTCAGTAAATCAATCCTGTTTTAATCCCAAACTGCATGACTAAATTTTTTACCCCGCTTTGCGCGATGCTCTTATTTGTAAGCATCGCCACGCTGGCCCAGGAACCCAAAAAAGAGGAGAAGGCCGACACCACCAAAAAAGAAAAACCCAAACCCAAAAAGAAAGACCTGCCTTTAGAAGTTGGCAGACGCGTGCCCATCAAAACCAATGAAGGTACATGGATGAGTTTGGACGTAAGCCCCGATGGTAAAACCATTGCCTTTGATTTTCTGGGCGACATTTTTACGATGCCCATTACCGGTGGCAAGCCCACCCAGTTTACCAATGGCATGGCGTTCGATTCGCACCCCAAATTTAGCCCCGATGGCAAGAAGCTCTTATTCATCAGCGATCGCAGCGGTGGCCAAAACATCTGGTGGTTTGCGCTTGATAAATCCGATTCCCTTCAGGTAACAAAAGGCAACAACGAAAATTATCAATCGGCCGAGTGGACTCCCGATGGTATGTACATTATCGGCTCGCGTGGTACACGCAATCTTAAGTTGTGGATGTTCCACAAAGATGGTGGCTCAGGTGCGCAACTCATCAGCAAACCCGATAACCTGAAAGTACACGAACCCGCTTTTGGTCCCGATGGTCGTTACATCTGGTTTTCGCTACGCAACAATGCATGGAATTACAATGCGCAATTGCCGCAATATCAATTAGGTGTTTACGATCGCGAAACCGGGGAATCGCAAAATGAAACGGCTCGCTATGGTTCTGCTTTTACACCTACACTTTCGCCCGATGGCAAGTGGTTGGTTTATGGCTCACGCTACAACGATAAAACCGGTTTGCTGATTCGCGATTTAAAAACCGGTGATGAAAAGTGGTTGGCTTATCCCATTCAACGCGATGAACAAGAGTCCATCGCACCCATGGGTGTGTTGCCGGCTATGTCGTTTACACCCGATAGCAAAAATGTAATCGCCTCGTACGGTGGTAAGTTTTACAGCATCCCGGTAACGGGTGGTAATGCCGTAAACATTCCGTTCGAACTGGAAACAGAATTTTTAATGGGCCCAACATTAACCGATTTTAAATACCCGATCAAAGACGATAAGGATATCATCGCTACACAAATTCGCGATGCCGTGGTTTCGCCCGATGGCAAACAAGTTGCCTTTACCGTATTGAACCGGTTGTACACGATGGATCTTCCGAACGGGATACCAAAAAGAATTACGACTAACAACTTTACGGAAGCTTATCCGGCCTGGAGCCAGGATGGTGCGCAACTGGCATGGGTAAGTTGGGAAGGTACCGGGGGTAACATTTATAAAATTAACTTCAAAGCAAAAGGTGCCAAGCCCGTTAAGCTTACACAAGCTGCAGCTCTGTATAGCGAGCCGGCCTGGTATGGAAACAAGATTGTATTTTTAAAAGGAACCGCTAACAACTATCGCGAAAGCGAAGGTCCGTTTGCATTTCAAAGCCAGGAAGATTTATTGTGGATTAGTGGCGATGGTGGCGCAACAACCTTTATTGCGAAAGCCCGCGGCCGGGGCACACCCCATTTCACCAAAAGTTCTGATCGTATTTATCTGTACAGTGGTGGCAAAGGATTGGTTTCCATTCGTTGGGATGGTACCGATGAAAAAACACATTTGAAAGTTACCGGTATTACTGTGTATGGCTCGGTGGCCGATGAGAATCATTGCATGTTGGTAGAAACTGCAGCTGAGCCCCAACGCCAGCCTTCCAATGCATCAGTTGTATTAATGGCACCCGAAGGCGATCAGGCCTTAGCCAAAATCAACAATGATATTTATGTGGTTACCGTTCCAAAAATCGGAATTGATGCGCCCAGTATTTCTGTGGCCGATGCAGCCAATGCACAATTTCCGGCACGCAAGCTTACCAGGTTGGGTGGTGAGTTTCCAAGCTGGAGTAGCAATGGTAAAACTGTTTACTTCACGTTGGGTAATGCATTCTTTACCTACAACATGGAAGAAGCGAAACTGAAAGAAGACGAACTGAAGAAGAAAAAAGCTGCGGAAGAAAAAGCAAAAGAAGCAGGTGAAACTAAAAAAGATGAAGCAAAACCTGATGATAAAAAAGAGGGCGACAAGAAGGATGACAAGAAAGACGATAAAAAAGATGAAGGCTACAAGCCAGCCGAACTCCGCATTAAAGTAACCATCCAAAAAGATATTCCGGTTGGAAAAATCTTATTGCAGAATGCACGCATTGTTACCATGAAAGGCGATGAAGTAATTGAGCGTGGCGATGTGTTAATTGAAAATGCCCGCATCAAACAAGTAGGTGCTGCCGGTTCTATTGCCGTAGATGCTTCCGTACAGAAAATGGATTTGAGTGGCAAAACCATTGTGCCTGGTTTTGTTGATACGCATGCACACATGTGGCCCGCCTGGAACATTCATAAAAACCAGGTGTGGTTATATGCGGCAAACCTTGCTTATGGTGTAACCACCACGCGCGACCCGCAAACTTCTACTACCGATGTGTTAACCTACAGCGACATGGTTGAAACGGGCGACATCATCGGGCCGCGGGTATATTCTACCGGCCCTGGTGTCGGTTATTGGATGTATAACCTGAAAGATGCTGAGCAAGCCAAAGATGTGCTTAAGCAATACTCAGAATACTACAACACCAAAACTATTAAGATGTATTTAACGGGTAACCGCCAACACCGGCAGTGGATCATTCAGGCTGCGAAAGAACAAAACCTGATGCCGACTACCGAAGGTGGTCTCGACTTTAAACTGAACCTTACCAATTTAATTGATGGCTATCCGGGGCACGAACATTCATTCCCCATCTATCCATTGTACAAAGATTTTACAACGGCAGTAGCTGCTTCGGGCATGACGTACACACCTACGTTGCTGGTATCGTACGGTGGACCGTGGGCCGAGAATTTTTATTACGCCACTGAAAATGTAAATGGCGATGCCAAGTTGAATCACTTCTTTGCAAAATCCGAGTTGGATGCCAAGTCGCGCAGAAGACCAGCATGGTTTATGAAAGAAGAACATGTGTTTGAAGACCATGCACGCTTTGTAAATGATTTGGTGAAAGCCGGAGGTAATGCGGGCATTGGTTCGCACGGCCAGTTGCAAGGTTTAGGTTACCATTGGGAATTGTGGAGCGTGGCCAGTGGCGGTTTAACTAACCACAATGCATTAAAGGTTGCTACCATTCAAGGTGCAAAAGCCATTGGGTTAGATGGTGATTTGGGAAGCATTGAAGCCGGCAAGTTGGCCGACTTAGTAATCCTCGATCAGAATCCGTTAACCAACCTGCGCAACACCAACACCATTAATAAAGTAATGAAGAATGGCCGGTTGTACGATGGCAATACCCTGGATGAAGTATATCCCACAGTACGCAAAGCCCCATCGTTTGGTAACGAACAGGAAGCACCTGCGACTACCTTGCCGGGATTGAAGTAAGATTTTTCAGGTTTGAATTTGAAAGAGCCCCTCAGCAATGAGGTGGCTTTTTTGTTTGGATAGAATTATACCGAACAAACTTACTATGAAATGCCATTCAAGATTAGCGAGAGAATGGTTGAATAAAATCTTGCTTCTTAAACAAAGGATAAGCTGAATTTTAACATTGGCGAATTCCGGAATCCCGAAGTATTTTGTATGAATCTCCGTACACCACCGCATCGTCCTTTAAAATCTTCTCATTTCGCCATTCATGCGAATGTCGAAAAACATAGTTCCGGAAACGATTTGTTTGATCGGGTGGGGTTCCTCTCTTTCAAAGCGGAGTCTTCGCAAACGCTAATTAGTACATAGATTCATAAAATTCGCGCTGCATAATCGCGGAGTCCGAGGCGAGATCGCGTGGAAGTGTAATAAGTTACCCAACCGCGAGGAACACTTCGCAGTGGATGCGTGTGCACCTATCTCCAAATCATGAATGGGGCACAAACTTTTCTTCAACCAATAATTTCTTCGACTGCTGACATATGCTTGTCGCACACTTGCCGTAGCTTCGTAGCATGTATGCCAACTATGCATCCGTAGAAGAAATGCTACTGAGTTTACCAGTCGGTGAGCGCAAAATTGTGCAGCACCTGCGCGCTATAGTGTTGGAGTGTTTACCCAAAGCAAAGGAGAAACTCAGCTATGGCGTTCCTTTCTATAGGCGCAACCGCCTGATTTGTTTTATCTGGCCGCCTACCATTACGTGGGATCCGCAACAACTTAAAAAGAAAGAAGCCAACATGGCCAAAGGCGTTACGCTAGGCTTTTGCCAAGGCAACCGCATGAGTAATGACGATGGTGTGTTGCTGGCAGAAGGTCGCAAGCAGGTGTATTGTATGTACTTTAAAACACTAAAAGAAATAGACGAACAGCAGATCAAGGCGTTGTTGTTCGAAGCTGAATTGGTGGACGAAAGTTTTAAGAAGAAGCGGAAGTAAATTTTGAATGGGATATTCACAAGCGGCAAAGTATTTAAACTTCCACTGCTTCTCGGTGACCGCTGTGGTCAAAGTTTTTATGTCCGCTAACAGCAATCGGCAACCTATATGACTCTCCGTGTTCTCTGTGGTTAAGAAGTTTAAAACACTTTCCTGCCTTCCCTGTTAAATCAAACATGGAACTTGCTCTTATTTTTCCGCATCAATTATATCCGCAATCACCAATCGTTAAGCCCGGCCGTACCATGGTGCTGATTGAAGATGAACTTTATTTTTTACAATATCCGTTTCATAAACAGAAGTTGGTGCTGCACCGCGCTTCCATGAAAATGTATCAGCAGGAGCTCGAGAAGAAAAGTCACAAGACTTTATACATAGAAGCAAAGCAAGCCGATTTAAAAACTTTGTTTAAAGGCTGGAAAAAACAAGGTGTAAAAGAAATTTATTACATCGAAACAAATGATTATTTGTTGGAGCGAAGGCTTACGCGATTTGCCAAACAAACCGGAATAAAACTAAACCAAACACCTTCGCCTAATTTTCTTACCTCCGCAGATGAACTAAACTCCTTTTTCCCGAAAGGAAAAAAATACCTGATGGCTGATTTTTATATCCGTCAGCGAAAGCGATTGAATATTTTGGTGGAAGACAACGCGCCTGTGGGTGGCCAATGGAGTTTTGATGCGGAGAATAGAAAACGCATCCCGAAAGGATTGAAGTTGCCCAAAGTGTTTCAACCCAAAACAAATCCGTGGGTAACAGAAGCTATACCATACGTTGAAAAACATTTCAATAAAAATCCGGGTGCTCTTGAGCCATTCACATACCCGGTAACCTTTGCCGATGCTGAAAAAGTGCTGGAAGATTTTCTGATTAACCGCATGCGCGATTTTGGTGCGTATGAAGATGCTATTATAAAAAATGAGTCTATCTTATTTCATTCGGTGCTTACACCGGCATTAAACATCGGGTTGCTATCGCCACAACAAATTCTGGATAAAACGTTTGAACTACATCGCACTGAAAAGTTTCCGTTAAATAGTCTGGAAGGTTTTGTACGACAAGTTATCGGCTGGCGCGAATTTATGCGCGCTGTTTACCTGCGCGAAGGGGTAAAGCAACGCACCACCAACGCATTGGGCTATACCCGAAAAATTCCAGCTTCATTTTACAAGGGGACTACGGGCATTGAACCAATTGATCAAACCATTAAAAAAGTTTTGCAAATGGGGTATTGCCACCACATCGAGCGATTGATGATTCTCGGCAACTTCATGCAATTATGCGAGTTCGATCCCGATGAAGTGTACCGCTGGTTTATGGAATTATTTATTGATGCGTACGATTGGGTAATGGTGCCAAATATTTATGGCATGAGTCAGTATGCCGATGGCGGAATGATGACCACCAAGCCGTATGTATCGGGGAGTAATTATGTGTTGAAGATGAGCGATTATACCAAAGGCCCGTGGTGCGAAGTGTGGGATGCCTTGTATTGGTGCTACATTGAAAAACACCGCGAACAATTTGTGCGCAACCCGCGCATGAGTATGATTGTAAACCTGCAGCAAAAAATGGATGCTGCCAAAATGAAGCATCATCGTAAGGTAGCGGAGGAGTTTTTGGAAGGGCTGAATGCTTAACTACAGCAGGTAACGGGAAGCATAACATTTTACTGAGTGTGGGTACAAATCTCAAACTTTAAATATGGACTGTGTCCTAACAGTCCATCCAAACTTAACCCATCGCACCATCTTCCAACTTTTACCAACAGCCAAAAAAACTGAAATTAATCTTGGCGATACGCTCAAACCCGTGGACTGTGTCCTCACAGTCCACCGCCCCCAAACTTAACCAACTAACCCGCTAACTTTTTACCAACGGCCAGAAACTGGTTAGCCATCACAAACTAGCAACCAAAAAAATCTTTACTTTCGGGTTGGTGAAACGCGTAGCCGTTATATTCTTCTTAAGTCTGCTACTGATTCAGGTGGGCGGATGCTACATTTATTTTGTGGGTAGGTTAGCGGCCATCCGCACCGAGATGCGCGAACAGTTGAAACATTTACCCGAAGAGCAACTCACCCGGTTTCAGTTTACACCCGAAGAGTTTTTAAAAGCACGGGTAGAAGATCACGAAATAAAGGTGGATGGCAAGATGTATGACATTGCCCGCGTAACCGAACAAGCTGATCAGATACTCGTGTTGGCGCTGCACGATGAAGCCGAAGACAATCTGTTGGCATTTCTTTCCGAAATGGTTTCACGCTCAGCCAACGATAAAAAACCAGTGCCCGTTGAAGTAGAGCAATTGCTTACACTAAGTTTTTTACCGGAATCATTCATAACACTCCAGAATTCTGTCTCTGAAATTATTCATACTACCCCGTACCAGGAGTTTGGTACTATGGTTTTCTTTACCTGCGAATTGCCACCACCCCGAAGCTGAGGTTGATTTCACTTAGGGCTGCCTATCTCAGCTTAAAAATATTTCTCTAACCTTACATTTTATAAAAGAATGAAACTCATTCACCTTATGGGAATGTGTTTGTTTGCTGTTGCCTCAAAGGCACAAACAGATACAACCAAAACCTATCTGGATGAAGTAGTGGTATCGGTTAACCGGTGGGAACAAAATCAACGCGAAATTTCCACACGGGTAACGAAGATTACACCTGCTTTTATCCAGCTTCAAAATCCACAAACCAGTGCCGATTTACTCGGGCTCTCTAATCAGGTTTTTATTCAGAAAAGTCAGCTGGGTGGAGGAAGCCCGATGATTCGTGGCTTTGCTACCAACCGTATTTTATTGGTGGTTGATGGTGTGCGTATGAATAATGCCATTTTTCGTTCGGGCAATTTGCAAAATGTTATTTCATTGGATGCCAACTCCATTCAAAATACCGAAGTTGTATTTGGGCCGGGGTCGGTCGTATATGGCAGCGATGCCATTGGCGGTGTTATGAACTTTACTACGCTAACACCCACACTTTCCAATGGCGGCACAAAATTTTCGGCCAATGCATTTACACGCTATGCTTTCGCGAATGAAGAAAAAACCGGGCATGTAGATTTTTCAATTGGCCTGAAAAAATGGGCTTTTATAACAAGTATTACCAAAAGTGATTTCAGCGATTTGAAAATGGGATCGAAAGGGCCGGTAGAATACACACGTCCTGATTACCAGGTGCGCGATGCAAATGGAAACGATATTGCCGTTACCAATCCCGATCCGAATGCGCAAGTAAGCAGTGGCTATAATCAGTTTAATGCGATGCAGAAAATCCGGTTTGCACCCAATGCCAATTGGGATTTTACGTATGGCTTTCATTATTCAAAAACATCGGATGTACCACGGTACGATCGGTTGATTCTGAAAAACGGTTCGAATGTATTTACCAGTGCTGAATGGTATTATGGGCCGCAGAAGTGGATGATGCACTCGCTGCAAGTGCAGTTTAATAAATACACTGCAATCTCCGATCAGATAAAACTTACCACTGGTTATCAAGATTACGAAGAGAGCCGCCACAATCGAAACTTTACCGGGGGCAATCGCAACCGCAGAACCGATCGGTATGAGGAAGTCAAAGCTTTTTCAGTAAACCTGGATGCCGATAAACAACTGAACGAAAAAGCCAACCTGTTTTACGGATTGGAGTACGTTACCAATGCCATTGGATCAACAGCCGAGCGCGTAAATATCGTAGATGGCACAGTAAGTGGCGTTTCCACCCGCTACCCAGATGGTTCTACGTGGCGTTCTATGGCCGCGTATGCCAGCATGCGTTATGCCATTAACAGCAAATGGATTGTAAATGGTAGTGCACGTTATAATCATGTTTATACGTATGCACCATTTGATAACACGTATTTTGATTTTCAGTTTACAGAAGCCACATTGAAGAATGGTGCTGCTAATGGAAGCCTGGGCGTAGCATTTAATCCCACAACAAATTGGAAAATTTATGCCAATGCGTCCACCGGTTTCAGAGCCCCCAATGTGGACGACATTGGTAAAGTGTTCGATTCGCAACCCGGCACAGTGGTAGTACCCAATCCAACCTTAAAACCAGAAACAGCTTACAATACTGAAGTTGGTTTTACGGGTAGGATGGGTGGTTTAACGCTTGACGCATCAGCCTTCTACACATTATTGGATAATGCGATTGTGCGTGGCTCCTTCACATTCAATGGTCAAACACAAATTGATTACGATGGTACGTTAAGCAATGTGCTGGCTTTGCAAAACATAAGCGAATTAACCATACGCGGAGTTCAGCTTGGGTTGCGTTGGGATTTTAATGAAAATTTTCATCTGGCATCGAATCTGAATCTGCAAAAAGGAAAAGAAAAGGTTGTAGAAACGGGTGAGAATGTTTCGCCTACGCACGTGGCACCCGCATTTGGGTCAACCCGATTTTCGTTTACCAACAAAAAAATCCGCTTAATGCTATATGCTAATTACAATGGCAAAATTGAATTTAAAGATCTTGCGCCAAGCGAACGGGCCGATGCGCATTTGTATGCAAAAGATGGTGACGGTAATCCGTATGCACCGGCCTGGACTACATTTAATTTCAAATCATCTTTTGCGGTGGCAAAATTTATTACACTCGATGCAGGTGTTGAAAATATTCTGGATAAGCGTTACCGCCCCTATTCTTCGGGCATTACTGCTCCCGGAAGAAATTTCATATTTGCAGTACGGATAAAAGTTTAAACTACTAGTAGGTGTCAAGGCGGTTGTAGCCTTACGTAAACAGCCGTCATTGACGCCTCTGCTTAGTTAAATTTTGCCAGAGGTTGAGAAATCAAATTTTTTTTAAAAACAGCCACTAAAAAAATCTATGGCTCTTCAGAATCTTGTTCATCGCCTTCGTCAATTTCGTGCCTGGCATCATTGGGTTGGCATTAGTGTAGCGTTATTTATGTTGATTACCAGCATAACCGGTGTATTGCTGGGTTGGAAAAAAAATATTGAAGTATTGCAGCCGGCAACCCTGAAAGGCACCAGTAAAAATTTAAACGATTGGGTGAGCTTTAATGTAATTGCATCTGCCGCAATACACGCGGTAGATTCGGTTGTGGGGCATTCTATTGAAATAGACCGTATGGATGTGCGGCCCGATAAGGGTATGATTAAAGTTACTTTTAAAAAAGGTTACTGGGAGGCACAAATTGATGCAGCAAATGGTAAAGTTTTATCGGTAGCCCAACGCCATGCCGATTGGATTGAGCACGTACATGATGGATCGATCATCAGCGATGGTTTCAAATTACTTTACACCAATTACATTGGATTTGGTTTATTGATGCTTTCGATAACCGGTTTCTGGTTGTGGTACGGGCCACGCAGAATTAGAAAAGCAAAACATGGTTCCTAATCAGGAATTATAATTTTAATGGAGGGATTTATTTGCAGGAGTTGAGCCAGAAAGTTTTGTTTATCTTTTGGTGAGATCAAAACCGAGTCATACTTATTGTAAAAAACTTCCAGCCTGTCCAGCGAAGCAGCAGGTGAACTAAATACGCTGTTCGATTTTTGGATTTTGCGAATAGACTCTATTGCAATAAGCTTATTGATAATAAAACCACTTTTGATTCTCAGGTTGCGTCCCTCAATCTGATAATACGTGGTGGTTATTAAATGTATAATGAATATCAAAACAATAACATGTATTGCTATGCCTGGCCATGTTTGCCGCATAACCATCATCGTACCTGTAATCCCAAAAATTAAAAAAATTGGAATAACTACCTCAGGTCCAATCTTCGAATAAAATCGTTTCATTTTACCGCAGCTGTTGAATTTTTCAACACAACTCTAAGTTACAGATGTGCTAAAATAGCAAAAATTGGCCCTTTTAATTAATGACCATACTTTTTGCTCAATAGCATTGAAACCAAACTTTTGTTCTATGATTAAGAAAACAGTAGTACTTATTTTTTTAGTGGCCGCATCGGCAACAGCCTGGAGCCAAACTGCATTTGGTATTAAAGGCGGTTTGAATTTAAGTACCATTAATTGGAACGATGCACAGGCTACGTACGATGGTCGATCCGGATACCATGCGGGGATTTTCCTCCGCAGTCGCCACGAAAAAATTGCGTTTCAACCCGAGCTTTTACTGTACACGCAGAAAGGCGATTTACAAAGTTCTGTGTTTGGCACTGCGCAAGAAAGCTTCACGTATGTAACGGTACCCGTTCTTTTAAAATTTTATCCTGTTGGGGGATTAAATCTACATGCCGGTCCGCAATTTGGATTTTTAGTGGATGGCGAACGTAAGTACGATACGGTTTTTGGTGGCGGCACGGAAGATATTACCGAGTCTTACAAAAAGAGTGATGTAGCCATATCGGCAGGCTTCGGTTACGATTTTAAATTTGGATTAAGTGTGGACGCACGCTATAACCTTGGAGTGAAGGATATTAATAATGTAGCCAACGGAGACGATGCCAAAAGTCGGGTGTTCATGATTTCGCTAGGTTGGAATTTTTTGAAATAAGAAAACCGGTTATACTGTTTGAGCAAGGCAATTGCCTTGCTCAATTATTATAGTTTAAAGAGGATTATCTTTAAAAATATGGTTTTACTTCAGGTGAAGTTTTCGAAACACTTCCCACAGTACAATACCCAAGCAAACAGAAATATTCAATGAGTGCTTTGTGCCAAGCTGTGGTATTTCCAAGGCATGATCGCCAAAGGCAATAGCTTCATCGCTTACACCATCTACCTCGTTGCCAAATACGAGGCAATATTTTGTATTGGTGATTGCTTCAAAAGTTTGAAGTGGAATACTATCAGTGGTTTGTTCTACTATTATAATGGTGTAGCCATCAACTTTAAGTTTTTCGAGTGCTGCGGCAGTGCTTTCGGAATATTGCCAGGCAACAGACTCGGTGGCGCCTAATGCAGTCTTTTGAATTTCACGATTGGGTGGCGTGCCGGTAATTCCTGTGAGGTAGATTTTTTCAATCCGAAAAGCATCGGCTGTTCGAAAGGCAGAACCTACGTTATGCAGGCTGCGGATATTATCCAATACAATGCAAACCGGAATTTTTTCAGCGTCTTTGAATTCCGATACAGACATACGACCTAATTCTTCAAGCGATAGTTTTTTCATAGCTCTACTTTGAAGTGTAAGCAAATCGTAACAACTCAATTGCAGTTTGCCTGTCTTGAGGAGTTTTAATCCAAAACGAAATCCATCCAGAGTTTTTAAAGATGTGATGATCCTGAACCGGATACTTTTTCATCAACACAGCCTTTTGCTCGCGGCTAAGCAAAATGTCCAATAAACCGTTTCCGTGAATATGTCCTAACTCACGATTATTATTGTTAAACTGAATACCGCCAAATTTATGAGCGTGTACCGTGGTGTTGGGCCATGTGCGCACTTCACTCTCAATTTCGTCAATGTAATCAGGTATGTTTTTGTTATGAAGAAGGGTTGCTACTTTTAACCCCGAATCAAAAATATGAGGGAGCAAAGGTACGTGCTTCAGAAACCCAACATTTTTTACAACCCAATCAAACACGATCTTCGCTTAATAGTTTAATATGCTCCATCACACGCAAGTGTACATTGCGGGTTATGCTTGCACTCCACAGGTTAAAATACCAACCCGGAAATACATATAATTTATACCAAGAGTTGCCAATTACAGTTGTGGTACCATCGCCATTGTCTTTTAAAATAAACTGACCGCGCACAATATCAATGTGCCCCATAATTTCAGGATCGTGCGGTTGGCTGATGATGTCGAACGTGAGTTCATCGTTTGGTTTATACACCACCATCTTTTCATCAAATACATATCCATTTGAGAAAATACATTTTCTTCCGGCTCCGGCTTGGTAGCCATCTACGGTGCTTTGTACCGGGCTTGGCATCCCAATTTTAAATAGCCAGTAGTTTTCTTTTAATGTAATGGGTTTATATTCTACCACATGTGGCCACACTTTTTCAATGGGGGCATTTACCACAATCGTGTCCGAAACCAACTGCAGATTTTTGTGCGATGAGAATGTATCGGCAAGTAAGATCATTACAACCAACCCAGCCAGGCTTGAATTAAGGGTGTTGTTTTTTCGATTGTATAACATGCGGGCAAGTAAAGCACCGGTTACTGTAAATACCAGAATGAGAGGCGATACAATTAACAGGCATATAACCCCTTCTTTTAGAAAAATAAAACTTGCTGCACAGGCTACTAAAGTACTAATGGCTGACCAACCAATGTAAGCTCGTGTTTTAAGTTGCAGCGGGTGCCAATACCAGGCACTTACAGCCCCCATAATTAAGGGTACAATTACAAAACTTGAAAAGATGAAGATGCCGGAGCCATTACCGGTATTGTAACCCTCCAGGTAAGTAACCAGGTATTTACCAGCCCCTACCAGTACGATAGCAACCAGGTTGGCTACAAGTATGCCATAAACTATGCGATTGGCCGGTTGGGAATAGGTTGCCATAATCTGAATTTAAATTTAGCGAAAGTAGCACTCGCAATTGAATTTGCAATCAAAACATACACTTCGGATTATACGGTTGGCAAAGGTAATTTTCGCCCCGCAATAATTTGCTTAGCTTGGCAACCAGTATAATAGTGAGTTTAAAAACATTCAAAAAAATTGAATCTATTCAAAGTTGGAGTTTCGGAGCAGATGGGGTCGGAGTTTAAACGGGTAACTACGCTAACCAATATTGTTTATGTTTTAATATTTTTCTTACTCCTGCCATACTTAGCTTATTTTCTGCCGGATTACATCAAGTTAGAGCACCATACATTCCGCTCATCGGTGCCTTGGTTGGCATGGTTTAGTGCCATTACAGGCTTTGTACTGAATGCCCTGCACCGGCATCTTATCTCTAAAATATTTTTTATTTCCACGTGGATCGTTTTTGTAACCATTGTTCCGATAATAACCGGAGGCAATCATGTAGTGGTATTGTTTATGCATCCATTTTATTGCATCGCAACCTCGGTAATGGTTCACTTTGTTTTTTCACGAAAGCGCGAACGGTATTTGTATTATTTTTTTGTAGCTGTTGTATGGGCCTTGATAATCTTTTCGTATGAATTTATTGTTTACTACAATCCCGATTTAAACATCGGTTTATACTTTCCGGGTGGATTTTTTCGCTGGCGAATGATTATTCTGATTCTGGCAGCCTTTTTTAACGGGGCAATTATTTACCTGATACAGTTAAACTACGATTTTTATTCTGCTTTAAAGAAACGCAACAAAACTATTTTCGAGCAATATAAAACACTGGAAAGCCAGCGCAAAGATTTAGAGGAGCTTAAGCAAATGCTGGAAGAGAAGGTGTCGTCCCGCACAAAATTGTTATTGGAACAAAATAACCAACTTCGTGAATACACGTTTTTTAATTCACATATTCTGCGTGCACCGGTTAGTCGCATTCGCGGATTACTTTATTTGCTTTCGGTTGAAACATCGCCCGATGAAGAAATCCGAATACGATCGTTATTGGCTGAGAGTATGACCGAACTGGATCAGGCCATTAAGGCTATTAATGATAAGCTACAACAAGTTGAGCTGCTGGATGATCTTACGTGATTCAGGTTTGCGAATTAAGTTGGTGAATTAATGTCCGTAATTGATTAAGGTAACGACCATAACTAATGCGCTCCAATTGCACTGCAACAAAATAGCTGAGGGGTGTTAACACAGCAATGCTTATTACTAAACTAATCCACACCCACCGGTTATTCAATACCTCCACTACGTTGCGCTCCATTGAAAGCCCGAACAAAAACCCGCATGTAGCTGCTAATGGGTAAATAAATAAAGCCGATCTGCGCTGAAATTTTAATGATTGCTGTGTGTTATCATAAATGGATTGCAGGGTGTGTGTAAGATTTTGATCCATTCGAAAAGTGGTTTTAATATGTTGCAGGGTTTTATAGTTTGCCACAAAATAAAAAATGTAAACAATCATCATCAGTACCATCGCCACCTTTACAACCGGCTGAGGTGCTATAATAGCCAGGTAGGTAAATGCCAATTCAAATAATACAACAAAACCCAAAGCCATTTTAAAACTATTTATGAGTTTTTGTACCGGGTGTTTACTGGTTTTATAAATCTCACCCGCACCAGCTACCGGCTGTGTTAGCTTTTCCTGTTCTAGTTTTTTCCATACTTCTTTCAAATCCATCCTTATTCAGCTTTAAGCTTCTTAATCAAAATATCTTTAATGCGATGCAGTTTTACGGCTGTGTTGTTTTTGGTAAGGCCGGTTATTTCTGCAATCTCTTCGTTTTCATAACCATCCAAATGCAACGTAATAATCATACGATCTACTTCGGGCAGTTGCCGGATGGCTACATACAGAGCTTCACTCTCATCAGTATTGGTTTTGGTTTGGGCAACGTGAAGTGAAGCCAGATCTTCATGTGGTATTACCACTACAGGTTTTCGCTTAAACGTAAGCACGGTATTTAACCCTACGCGGTAGAGCCAGGTAGAAAATTTGGAGCGGCCGTCAAACCGGGGATACGACTTCCACGCCTGGAATACGATCTCCTGATACAAATCGCGTGTATCTTCTTCCTGGTTAATATAGAGGCGAATTACCTTGTAAATGATGCCGCGGTTTTCATTTACAAGCGCAATAAATTCTTTCTCTGACACAGGCATGCGTGCCGGTTAGTTAACAGGTGTAACGGTATATCCTTGCTTTTGCAACAAACTGATTAATCCATCCGGACCAGCCAGGTGCAAGGCACCAACCGCAATAAACTGCGATTCTTTTGCCATCAGTCCGGGTAAAGTCTTCATCCAGGCCTCGTTGCGGTCTTTCAATAAAAAATCACTATTGCCCATATCCTTCGGAAGGCTATCGGCATAGCGATATAGTTTTTCCAAATCGTGCTCTAAATAAATTTCCAGAAGTTTTGCCTGCGATTGCTCGCTGATTTCTTTCTGCTTTACAAAAATTACAAGTTGCCGTGCCTGTTCTTCCAACGGAAAATGGTTGTACAATAAATCCATTTGCTGCTCAATTGTTTCCAGGGGTGTAACCGTTTTTAAATCTCTTTTTGCAACAGTAGCCAGGTGAACATCCATGGGTTGGCCTGGATACTTTTTCAGAATCATTGCATTTAGCTTTTGTGCGTACAGTACCGTCATCAATACGATAACCGAACTGGGTTTAAGCTGATCCACAGCTGCAAGATTTACACCCATTAATGCTTCCAGTTCAGCCGAAACAAGTTTGGCTTCTTCCGGACTAATCATACCCGAAATTTTTTTGTCGGGCATAATCGCCATCATAGCCATGCTTTGTAGTTTGGATGAATCAATCACTGCTTCTACAACAACACCTTTGGTTTTAGCCAGCGATTGCTTTACCTGCGATATCTCATTCAAGTAGGAGTTGGTTAATAAGTGGTAAGTGCCAAACAGGTAGGATGGTTCTTTCAATCCCTTGCCGGTTATTTTCCAAACCAGCCCTTTGCCCGATTGGCCAGGGGCTGTATGACTTGCTACTAACCCGATAGTCAGAAGCAAGATCTGAAACAAACGAAATAATTGTCGCATAGAAGTATTAGTTAATTGATAAGTACCACCGGGCACCAAAATATTACAGTAAGGATCAAAATTTTGTGTGTTGCAAAATTAACCGATTGAGCTTGTTCCTGTTGGAAGGAATAAAAACTCTAAACATTTGTTAACAACACCCATGATGAAGGCCGTATAGTTTTGTTTTAATAACAAACCAATTACCCCCATGAGATTAATCGTTCTTTTATTAAGTATGTGTATTTCTGTTGCAATCCATGCCCAATCGTTTGATCCGGAATACTCCGTAAACTGGCCAACCGGCTACGAACCTGGCAAAAGCAAATTTTTTGTTCACAACGAAATTGAAATAGCTGCAACACCCGAAAAAGTTTGGGCCATTTTGGTTGAGGCTGTAGCGTGGCCCAATTGGTACGAAGGCGCACATGATGTTGTTGTTTCAGGCAACGCAACCGCCTTACAACAGAATTCGGTTTTTACCTGGAAAACAATGGGGCTTCATTTTACATCAACCATTAAAGAATTTGAGCCGCAATTGCGCCTGAGTTGGGAATCAAAAAAGAAAAGTATTCAGGGTTATCATGCCTGGGTGATTATTCCAACGGCTACAGGTTGCCGGGTTATTACAGACGAATCGCAAAACGGTTGGCTTACATTTTTTGAAAAAACGTTTCAAGGTAAAAAGCTAAAGCGTTTGCACGATGTATGGTTAACCGAGTTGAAGAAGAAGTCGGAAGAGCCGTAATAAGTTTGAACTGAATGAACAAGTCTTAAACTTGTTCACTCAGTTTTTAATAAACTCATCCGATCACACGTTTATCTTTTGCCACATACCGGGCAAAACCCAACAAGGCGCCTGATACCATTATGTTTCTAAAAATGTTAATCGTTTCCAGTTCTCTTTCCCGAGCAACGGCATCAGTCATCATCATTACATGATCCAACTCATACCCCATTGAACGAGGCAAATGCACCAGCAGTGCCATGAGGATGACGTATAGCGCCATTAATGAATACGCCAGTTTATCATATTTACCCAGCAAGGCACTAACGATAAAAAGCACAATGCTAACCATTGTAACGTAATTCCAGAAAAGTGGAAAAGGCAGGTAGTCGGGCACAAACGATGCCCCTACTTCGGGTTTACCCAGGTGCAAGCCCACATACATTAAAAAGGAAAGCGGAAATAAATACCGCCCTATGTTTAATAGTTTGTCCATAGTGTTACATTTCAAAAGGTGCTATTTCTCGTATTTCGGTAAACCCCGCAGAGTTTTGAAGGATGGGGCAAGTTTTGGCCCACTCGGTTACTTCATCTACATTTTTTGCTTTACAAATCAGGTAGCCTGTAACCATTTGTTTTTCTTTAATGGCGGGGGCATTGGTAATTCCGGTATTCCTCACCATAACACCTTCCCAATTAATGGGCTTGGTAGAAATCAGGTTGCCATTCATGGCAATATTTCCGATCCAGGCTTGCCAGGCGGCCATACCGGCTTTCATCTTTTCGGGGTCGGTCAAATAGTGGCCATCGCCCGATTCATTCCAGAATAATAAAAGGTACTCTTTCATAAAGTTTTTGTTTTATTTAATGACGTAAACTTCATGAAGTACCGCAGTCTGACTCTTGATAAATGTCAAGAGTTTAAATTTTTGATTTCAGGCGGGTAAGTGTTTCTGCGCTAATGCCGAGGTAAGATGCTATGAGTTTGCTGGAAAGCCGGGCCATAATTTTTGGTTTGTTCTCCATCATCCACTTGATGCGCTCGAGTGCATCCATACTGGTGAGCGTGTTTACCCGGTAAACGGTGTTGTTATAAGAAACTTCCAGAATCTGTTTATAGATGGCGCTAAACTGGGGAACAACAGTTGCCAACTTCTGAAAACTCTCGTAATGAATCCGTAAAAGTTTACAAGGTTCGGTACACCGGATGTATTCAGCTGATGGAATTTGATTTTGAAAGCCGAAAATATCGGTGGCCCATTGCTCCTCAATATAAAACTCACGCGTTGATTCGTTTCCGTTTTTGTCGGTAACAAAAACCTGCAAACAACCTTCCACAATAAAATACACGTATTTGCAAACCTCTCCAGGCTGCAAAAGAAGATCACCTCTTTTGGTAATAACCGCTTCGAAGTGAGGTAATACTAAATCTATGTTGTCGGGCAGTTTCCCCAGCCTATTGGTGATGTGTTGCTGTAGAATTTCAATCATGTAAATACAAACTAAGGAGAATGGAAGGTATCTCCAAAGCCAGTTATTCCGTTTTATGGAATTTCAAGAAAATGACTATATCTAATTAACAACTTGCTGGCTGGCCAGTTTCTTTTTGATTTTCATCATGATGCCATCGGGAGTAATGCGCGGTAAATTGGAGATAAACCAATTGTTAAAGCCTACAATTTTTTTCCCATTTCCTTTTAGCAAAAGTTCAACACCTTGCTTTGCTACCGCACGGGCAGGCATGGGTTTGTTAGCTTTATAAGCATTGGTTTTCCACATGGCATCTGTGTTAAAACCAGTATCAACCGGCCCCGGACACAGCGTGGTTACAGTAACACCACTGCCCTCCAGTTCGGCTGCAAGCGTCTCGGAAAAAGCCAACACAAAAGCTTTGGTAGCCGAATAGACCGAGTAGTAAGGAAATGGCAGAAACGAAAGCAAGGAAGCAACATTCATAATACGACCACTTTTACGAACAATCATATCCTGAATAAATAATTTTGTAAGGGTTACTACCGAAGCAATATTTAGTTCGATCATGCGGAGTTCGGCCTGCAAATCGGTATTTATAAAATCACCATACAGACCAGTGCCAGCATTATTGATCAACATGGTTACTTCTATACCTTGTTTGCGCACTTCCTCATACAATTGCATTGCCTGAGTTGTATCAGAAAGATCTTTGGAGAAAACGTGAACATTTATATTGTGTGCTTGCTCCAGTTTAGTTTTGATTAGCTGAAGTTTTTCGTGTTGCCTGGCCACCAGCACCAGATCGAATTTTTGAGCGGCCAATAAAACAGCCATTTCATAGCCAATGCCCGAAGAGGCTCCGGTAATAAGGATTACGTCTTTCATTTTATTGTAGGTTGATATTCTTTACGCTACAAAAATGACAGGCGTCAATCGCCAAGCACGTTAACATTTGTTTAGAAATCCTACTACAACGATTTTTTCAACCGGCTTAAATGCACGGGGCTTACACCTAAATAGGAGGCGATCATGTGCTGCGGAACACGATTGTGAATATTGGGAAAAACCTTGCTTAGGTTTTCGTAGCGCTGAGCAGGTGTAAACAGGTATTGATTTTTAAGTCGGTTGTCGAAGTATATAAAATAATACTCAGCAATCAACCGCCCCATCTTATCACCTTGTTGTAAATTATTGTAGCCCCATTCTATTGCATTACGCGGCAACACTACTGTATGTGTTTCTTCTACGGCTTGTATGCTATTAGTTGCGGGGGTCTGCAACATAAAACTGGTATAGTCGCAAATAAATTGATTCTCAAGCGAAAAATGGATGGTATGTTCTTCTCCGGCAGTATCAATGATTAAACTACGGGTAGTTCCTTTGGTAATAAAAAAAATATCCTGGCATATTTCGCCCTGTTTGCCCAGAAAGTCTTTAGTTTGAAAAGTTTGAAAACGACAGCGTGATAAAAATTTTTCAATTTCCTCATCAGAAATTGTAATCATCTGCCTGATGGCGGCCGAAAGAGCTTCCTTACTCATAGCTAAAGTGTTGCCTCTTGGCTTTAAAAACAACACACCTCGCAAAATGGTTTAAGAAAGCTCTTCCAACAGGCCTGGGTGTGTTAATTCCTTCGCCCTTTTATGAGTTGCAGCAGTATGGAAATAACAGCAAACACCAGCAAGAGATGAATTAATTGGCCGGCACTGTAAACAAATGCCCCCAACAACCAGCCAATAATTAAAATTACAGCAATAAGATATAACAGGTTACTCATATGTGATAAGGATTTTGGTTCAATCCATTTATTGAAAATCGTATGCCATTGCACCATCCTTTCAAGTAAAGGTTAAAAATTACCGCATAACGGCTTGAAGCGTGTGGAAAATAACCACACTATGAGGCGTAAATCACAAGAAAGTAAGCAACGGTTTAGCCAATCTTTCAAAAAATTAAAGAATAGGCAGCATTTAGCAGTTTGGTATCATTCTGCATTGAATAAAATGCGTTAGTCTGAAGTTTAAACCAAAACATTACAACTATGAACACAACAGTAAAAGTAATTGGCGGTATTTGTTTAGGAGCCATTGCCGGAACAATAGCTGGTATTTTATTAGCACCTGCTTCGGGAAGAGAAACCCGCAAACAACTTAAAGACAAAACCAACTCAATGGCCGGTGAGGTTAAAAATTCAGTAACCGATTACCTCGATCATGTTTTTAAAGGCTACAATAAGCGCGTAGAAACGGTAGCCGAAAATGGCAAAGAGGCGATTGATCATGTTAAGAAAACAATCAAAGTTTAAGAACGAGTAGTTTTTTTGAGCACCTAAAAATTTAACGATTATGAAAAATTCCATCAGCATATTTTTACTAATGATTATGATGAGTGTGCTACTGGCATTTGCCATATCATGCAATCCTCCAAAGGATGATAAAGTGGCACAGGTAGAGCGTAGCATTCAAGAAGAGAAGGAAAATATCCGTAAAGAGTTGAATGACTTGCGTGAAAATATCAATGACCAGATCGAAAAAATCGATCGGCAATTAAAGGATGCTTCCGATGAGGCGAAAGAAAAACTGCAGGATGCCCGTAAAGAGTTGGAAGCTGATCGCAATGAAGTAGATAAGACTTTGGAGGAAGTTAAGGATGCTACCGAAGAAACCTGGGATGATATAAAGAAGGGTACCAAGAAAACCTTCGCCAGAGTTAAAGATAAGGTAAAGTCGGCTTCAGAAAGTATAGCCGCATTATTTGATAAGTAAATCCTGATACCGGATAATTAAGAGTCCGCTTGCAACCCGCAGGCGGCTTTTACTTTTTAAAAGTGAAATATTTGTTAAGACGAAAACTGAAACTGAGGACGTGCGTACCTTGTGGAATGAAGACGTTACTATTAATGAGCATACTCACATGCTCACTTTCCTTATCTGCACAGGACACCTGGAAAGACGTATATAAAGAAAGCGCCTGGGCCGATCGCGACCGGTGGCAAAAAGCAGACGAACTTATTCAAAACCTGAATTTGAGACCTGACAGCCATGTAGCTGATGTAGGCTGCCACGAAGGATACATGACTGTGAAACTGGCAGCGCTCGTAAAAACCGGAAGCGTTTATGCGGTGGATGTTGAACAACCCAAACTTGATAAACTTAAAACCAATCTTGCCAACCGTAAGGTAACAAACGTGACCGCCATTAAAGGCGACTACGATAATCCGAAACTGCCAATCAACACACTTGACGCTGTGATTATTGTTGACACCTACCATGAGATGGACGAACACGACAAGATTTTGCAACACCTGAAAGCCGCGTTAAAAACAGGTGGGCGATTAGTATTATGCGAAGCTATTGCAGACGCGCGCAAGGAAAGCACCCGCGAAGAACAGGAACGCAAACATGAACTAAGCATAAACTTTGCGTTGGCCGACCTGAAAGCAGCAGGCTTCACCATCATCAAACAACAAGATCCTTTTGTGGATCGCACCAAGGAAAAGGGCGATAAGATGTGGTTGATTGTGGCTGAAAAGCGGTAAAGTTGCCACAGATTTCACTGATAACCACCGATGTTTCATTCATTAAATCTGTGGCGAACAGTTTACTTTCCCTCCTTTAACCTCGCAACTTGTGCAATCGCATTTTCATTTTTAGGATCAAGCTCTACAGCTCGCTCATAACAAAATAAAGCGTTGTCATTCAAACCAGCTTTCACGTAAGCTTCGCCTAAGCTATCGAAACAATTAGACGATTGGGGATACAAATACACATTGGTTCTGAAAACGGTAATCGCTTCTTTTAGATTACCCCGCGCCATTAACACATAACCACACGAGTTTAATTCCGATTCTGAGTTTATGTTGCCGCGAATCTGATCTGCCAAACCACGCGGACTTGCATTTTCATCGGCTAATACGCCTTGCGCAAGCCAGTTGTTAATTTGTGGAAAGCCACGGTAACTTGGTGTGTAAAACTGGCCACTTACTATTTTTTGAAGATCACGCTCCAGCGATTCAACCGGGTATTCATTGATGCGGCCAATCTCTTTGTTATTTTGATATACAATAAAGGTAGGCACGCGGTACACATTCAACTCTTTTTCTTCGCGGTTGGGTGCTTGCTTGTAAACTTCGGAGTTGCTGGCTACACCCAGCAACTGAATGTTTTTATCAGTAAAGCCAGCGGCATGCAAGGTCTTTACCATACGCGGCACTTCGCGCTTGCTATCGCCACACCACGAGCCGAATACAATTTTAATTACAGTCTTTTCAGGTTTTAATTTTTTGAGTTGATCCACAATGGCAGCATTAGGCTGATAATTTTCGTAGCCGGGTTTGTACCATTTGGCATACGGTTCTGTTTGCAACGCCTCGAGGGAGCAAACCCCTAACAGGGGAGTTTCTTTTTGAGCGGAAGCAGAGAAGGAAATAAAAAGTGCAAATACAATCAGGTATTTCATTTGGGTTTTGGTTTTAGACAAAAGTATTTGTCTGTAAACCGCAACGCTGTTAACATATTCCTAAACGATTGCCAATAAGTTGTTAATCCTAATGCAGACTTTTCTTTATTTTGCCGCTTATGGCAGGAGCAGGCGCAATGGATACCCCGTTAATGAAACAATACAGTGCTATCAAAGCAAAGTATCCGGGTGCCCTGTTGCTTTTTCGTGTGGGCGATTTTTACGAAACCTTTGGTGAAGATGCCATCAAAGCGGCTAAGGTGCTGGACATTACACTCACCAAACGCGGTAACGGCTCAGCTTCCGAAATAGAACTGGCCGGCTTCCCGCATCATGCCTTAGATACTTATTTGCCCAAACTGGTACGGGCCGGAAACCGGGTAGCTATTTGCGATCAGTTGGAAGACCCGCGCTTTGTAAAGGGAATTGTAAAGCGTGGTGTTACCGAACTGGTTACGCCCGGGGTGTCGTTTAACGATAACATACTGGAACGAAAGCAAAACAACTTTCTGGCTTCGGTGCATGTTGGTAAAACATTTTTAGGTGTTGCCTTTCTGGATATAAGCACGGGCGAGTTTTATGCGGCTCAAGGACCAGAAGTTTATGTTAATAAGCTCATTCAAAGTTTCGCCCCGGCTGAAATCATTTACAGCAAATCCAATCGTGAAAAGTTTGAAACGCAGTTTGGTGAAGAGCATGCCACCTTTGCGCTTGATGATTGGGTATATGCCTTTGATTTCGGAAACGAAAAACTGATTCAGCAATTTAAAACCAGCACGCTAAAAGGTTTCGGTATTGATGGCATGAACGAAGCCATCATTGCGGCTGGGGCGATCTTGCATTACCTCGAAGCAACTGAACACAAAAACACGCAACACATTGCTGCCATTGCGCGCATCGATGAAGATAAATACGTTTGGCTCGATAAGTTTACCATTCGCAACCTGGAGTTGGTAAGTTCTTCCAACGAAGGCGGAGTATCGTTGCTTGAAGTGTTGGATAAAACTGTAACCCCGATGGGTTCGCGCAACTTGCGCAAGTGGCTTATACTTCCGCTAAAGGAAAAGCAAGTAATTGACGAGCGCTTGCAAGTTGTAGAACAGTTTTACGCAAACCGCGACTTTGCAGCTGCTATACTGGAACAACTGAGTCAAATTACCGACTTGGAAAGGTTGATTTCAAAAGTGGCGGTGGGCCGGATTAATCCGCGCGAGTTGTTGCAACTGAAGCGTTCGCTTAACGCGATTGTGCCAATCAAAGAGCAACTGGAAAAATCTACCTCTGTTGAGTTAAAGAAGCTGGGCGATCAACTTAACAAATGTGAGTTTCTGTTGGATAAAATTGAGCACGAACTGAAAGATGATGCGCCCATGCTGATTCACCAGGGCGGTATTATTAAAGAGGGTGTAGATGCCGAGCTGGACGAACTGCGTGCCATTGCCTTTTCAGGGAAAGATTATCTGTTGCAGATACAAAAGCGTGAGGTGGAGCGCACCGGTATTAACTCGCTTAAGATTTCATACAACAAAGTGTTTGGCTATTATCTCGAAGTAAGCAATGCCAACAAAGACAAAGTACCACCTGATTGGATTCGGAAGCAAACGCTGGTAAATGCCGAACGCTACATTACCGAAGAGCTGAAAGTATATGAAGAAAAAATTCTTCATGCCGAAGAAAAGTTACTGGTAATTGAGCAGCGATTATTTACCGAACTGGTGCGCCATGCGGCCGACTTCATTGCGCAGATACAACAAAATGCACGCGTGATTGCGGCATTGGATTGTTTGGTTGCCTTTGCTGAAATAGCGCGCGCCAATCAATACAACAAACCCGAAATCAGCGAAAGCAAACGGCTCGCAATAAAAGCAGGTCGACATCCGGTAATTGAAAAGCAATTGCCGGTAGGCGAAAGCTATGTACCGAATGATATTTATCTCGACAACGAAACACAACAAATCTTAGTAATTACCGGCCCGAACATGGCCGGTAAGTCGGCTTTGTTGCGACAAACAGCATTGATCGTGTTGATGGCGCAAATGGGTTGTTACATTCCGGCCGAGGCTGCTACTATTGGTATTATCGATAAAGTATTTACACGCGTAGGCGCCAGCGATAATTTATCGCGGGGCGAATCTACCTTTATGGTAGAGATGACCGAAACGGCCAGCATCCTCAATAACCTGAGCGATCGTAGTTTGATTTTGATGGATGAAATTGGTCGCGGAACTTCTACCTACGATGGTGTTTCCATTGCGTGGTCGATTGTAGAGTACTTACATAACCACAAAGATTTTAAAGCGAAGACTTTATTTGCCACACATTATCACGAGTTGAATCAACTTACGGAAGATTTGCCACGCGTTAAAAACTTTAATGTGAGTGTAAAAGAAGTGGGGGATAAAATCATCTTCATGCGCAAGCTGAAAGAAGGTGGAAGTGAACATAGCTTTGGTATTCACGTAGCCCAGTTGGCCGGTATGCCCAACAAGGTTGTGTTACGTGCCAACGAGATATTGCATTTTCTGGAGAAGGATAAACATAAGAATGACTCCAAAAAGAAATTTGATGAGTTGCCCAAGCCCACTGCTCAAATGAGTTTGTTTGAACTGGATCCCAAATCAAAAGCCGTTCATGAAATGCTGGAGAAGATTGATATTAACACGATCAGTCCGGTGGAAGCGTTGTTGAAACTGAATGAGATTTTGGGGGTGATGAAGAAGTAGAATAATAGTATGAAAGAATCCACGGAAAAGCTTCAAACCTATGAATATCATAGATTTCTGGATGAAGCTGGGGACACAACATTCTATGGGAAGGGGAAAGTACCGCTTCTTGGAGTAGAGGGCGTAAGTTTAAGTTTTACCCTTGGCATGACTCGTTTTCGTGAGCCACTACCTGAATTGAGAGATAGAATAGTTAAACTTCAAAAGGAAGTTGAAAATAATCCTCTTTTCAAGACCATGGAGAGTGTAAAAAAAAGAGTACAGAAAGGAGGTTTCTTCTTTCATGCGAAAGATGACTCAAACGACCTTAAAAAAGTTTTCTTTGATTTTATATTAGGTATCGATTGCACATTTCAAGCTGTAGTGGCCCGAAAGTCTGTTGATCGCTTTAGAAAAAAACATCATGATAATGAAGCGGAATTTTATGCCGATCTATTGTCACATCTAATAAAGGATAAGTTTAACTATCCGAAACTAATTTTGAATGTTGCTGAGAGGCAAAACAGTACAAGCAACAAAAATTTAGAGAGAGCAATTCTTTTAGCTTTTGAAAGATACCATAAGAAATACCCTGAGAAAGAAGTAGTTCAAAATATCAGGTATGGTGTTCATAAGTTCCAAGACGAACCGTTGCTTTGTGTTGCGGATTACTTATGCTGGGTAATTCAAAGAGTTTTCGAAAAAGGTGAGGTTCGATTCTACGAGTATCTAATGCCAAAGATTAGCCTTGTTGTGGATCTTTATGATACAGCCAATTACCCAAAGTGGAAGAATTACTATAATTCCAAGAATCCGTTAAGCTCTAAAAATAAAATAGGTCCTCCGATGTCCTAAGAAGATAAATCTTCGCTGGCATGGAGCCAGAATTCAGACATGGCCGACCTAATTGCGAAGTAAGTAAATTTACGTGAAATCAACAAGTTACCCACAATGCAATATGTTAAAATTGTGGATAAATACCATCTTCTTAAGATTTTCGCACCTATTATTTAACTCATAATTTATAAGTTACTTTCATCGTTTCAACAAATTCCTGCCAACTATATTTCCAAGTACCTCCTGACGCAAGTTCCTACTAATCGGAACAACTGAACTGCTAATCTTCAGCGAGTTTCCACCAATACCCGTTACCTTATCCAACGCTACAATAAACGATTTGTGCACTTTCATAAACCGATCTTTCGGAAGTTTTTCCAGCATGGCAGTAAGCGTAATGTAGCAGATGAGTTTACGGGCTAAGGTGTGAATGATGCAGTAGTTTTGCATCGCTTCCACAAACAACACTTCGTTAAAAAGAATTTTCTCTACCTGCTGATTGCACTTGATGAAAAAAAAGTCAGGTTTTGTTTGTGGATGTTTTAGCTGGTAATAATCAAACGCTTTTTGAGTAGCCTTTTTAAATCGCTCGGGCGAGATCGGTTTAACCAAATAATCAATCACATTCAATTCGTAACTCTCTAAAGCGTGTTGCGGAAACGCAGTGGTAAAAATTACCAATGGAGGATCTTTCAGTTCTTTCAGAAAGTCAATGCCAGACTGCCGGGGCATGCGAATGTCGAGCAAAATTAAATCTACCACATGGGCGGAGAGATAAGCCTTAGCATCCTGAGTATTTTCGAAACTCCCAACATGATTCAGGTACGAAACATCGGCAACATATTCTTCCATTCCCTTGCGGGCGATGGGCTCATCATCTATAACGATGCAACGTAATTTCATAGAAATGGAATTTGTAGCGTAATGCGAAACATTTCGCCTTCTGATTTTATTTCCAGTTCATATCGTTCGCCATATAATAAATCCAACCTGCGGGTTACGTTTTTCAAACCGATACCACCGGTTTCTTTTTTGGAGAAACTATCGATAGTATTTTCTGAAGTAAATTGTAACGAGTTTCCTGTTTTCGCTAAGGTAAACCTGGTTTTATTTGGTTTATCTGTAAAATGCGAAACATGTTTAAATGCATTTTCAACAAAAGGAATTAATACCAAAGGAGGGATAAATAATTCTTTCAAGGCAGCATCCGTTTCCAGTTCCACATTATACCGGTTGCTTAGACGTAATTTTTGAAGTGTGATATAATTCTGAAGGTATTGAATTTCTTTTTCAAGGGCTATAGAAGTCCCGGTACATTCATAAAGTTGATACCGCAACATTTCTGAAAATTTTTCTAACGTTTCGCGGGCGGCTGTATTTTGTTTGTCGATCTGAAAGTAAATGGTGTTAATGGAATTAAATAAAAAGTGTGGGTTGATTTGGGCTCGTAAGTATTCCAGTTCAGTGTTTAATTTTTCCATTTCAATCTGGCGTAATTTTTCGCGTTGCAGATACCACTGCCTGCTTAAATAAAGAGTGGTTGCAAAGGCCAGGTAAAAAATTACAATCGAAAGATTGTAAAAGGTGTTATAAAAAAAGTGTTGCCGTTCCGGATCGCCCACTACATAGCCATAGAAATAAACATCGTGCGCGTTTTTTCCCACCACATAAATCAGCATGGCGAAAATTATTCCAAGCACACCCACCACATGTTTGCCCTTGGTAAGGCGTGGTATTGCAAAAAGTATAGTGATGTAAATCGCGCAGGCTAATAGTCCGTTTCGAATAACCAACTCAAGTATAAACTGGCTAATACCTGCTTTATTGATCCACGACAAGCGTGTGTAGCCATGAAAGAATACGGTAAGTATCCAGAAAGTAATATGATCTAACCGATACGAAAAGAAGCGCGACATATTTCAAAAGTACAGGTTTTCGGAGTTTCACCGTGCGCAGATTGTGCTGTTCGTCAAGAATGCACCACCATAGATCAGGTTCTTAAAACCGATAGCAGGGAGGCCCGTACATTTCGCTAAACATAATACCACAATGAAACTTCTTTATGTCTTTTTCGGATTGATAATCGCGTTAAGCAATTGCGCCCAAACGCATACCAAAAAGCAAATTGGCGGCCCGTGCGAAGATTGCCAATTAATGTTTGATGGAATGCCGGCCCGTATTGAGTCAAAAACGAACCTTGTTGGTGATACCGAACCCGGTGACCCTTTGGTGATTCGTGGTGTTATTTATAAACCGGACGGTAAAACACCTGCCCCCGGAGTGATTTTGTATGTGTATCAAACAGACTCAAAGGGTTTGTACTCTAAAGGCAACAATCAAACACAGGCGGTGCGGCATGGGCACATACGGGGGTGGGTTCAAACAAATGCAAAAGGTGAGTATGAATTTAAAACTATTCGCCCGGCATCGTACCCAAACAGCAACAGCCCGCAGCATATTCATCCCATTGTTTATGAACCGAACAAAGGCTACTACTGGATAGATGAGTTTCAGTTTGAGGACGACCCATTCTTAACCGATCATGAAAAATCCAAAGTAGTGAATCGCGGAGGCTCCGGAATAATCAGTCTCACAAAAAATGCAGCCGGAGTTTGGCAAGGCAAGCGGGATATTACACTCGGATTGAATATTCGCAATTATTAAAACAAAATGCATATGAAAAACATCTTGGCGATTATCCTCACGGTAGCAGTTAGCCGTATTTGTGCCCAAACCGAATTGAGCGTACTAACTTCCGAATCAAAGGTAACATGGACGGGCACAAAAGTGGTGGGTTTACATCAGGGCACTGTAAAAATTAAAGAAGGGAAAGTAAAACTGAAAGACCAGAAGCTAATAGGTGGTTATTTTATTATTGACATGACTACCATTACGTGTACCGATATTCCCGACTCGGACCCGATCCCAAAGAAGAAACTGGAAACACATTTAAAAGGTGAAGATTTCTTTGATGTGGCGAAATACCCAACTGCCAGGTTTGAAATAACCGAAGTGAGAGTCCATCCGGATAACCCGACCCGCAATCTTGTATTGGGTAACTTAACGATCAAAGGAATTACTAAACGATGGAAAATAGAAGTAGAGCCCACCACACAAACCGATAAACTTTTTATCGCGCAAGCCGATCTGCGTTTCGACCGGCAGCAATTTGGCGTTGCCTATAAAGGCCTGAAGGACGAATTGGTTCATGACATGGTTCGAATGAATATTATTATAAAAGCGAAATGATCATGAAAATTTCAGTTACACTGTTTTTTGTTTGCATGGTCACGCAATTGGTTGCGCACCCGGGCGTGGGTATTGTGATGGATAGCAAAGGCAACGTTTTTTATACCGATACTGAACGGGTTCTTAAAATTGATGCGAGTGGGCGCAAGTCGGTAGTTATTCCCAATGTACACACACATGAATTATTTTTGGATGCCAACGATAATCTTTATGGCGAACATTTATGGTACGAAGGTTCTACCGATTCATGGGGTCATTACGTATGGCGCTATTCTGCTGCGGGGCGATTTGAAAAAATTAAACCTAACACAAAAGGTTTTTTGGAGGACTACAGTTTTGCGCGCGATCATTTTGGTAATATGTTTTGGGCCAATCGCGGCAAGCCTTGCCAGCATGTGGTGCGTATGGATAGTCGGAGAAATAAGACTACCGTGAGCGATGCCTGTTTTGAAAATATCCGATGGATCTATGTGAATCCAAAAGGTGAATTATTGTTTGCCGATTTTCAGGATGTTGTAAAGATTGATAAACAGGGTAATGTAAAGAAAGTAGCAAAACAGATTGCCAATAGAAATTGGACTAAATCAACAGTTGATAATCAAAATGCTGTATTTGGCGTGTGGGATGATGCACAGGGCAACATTTATACGGCTGTAGCCAGCAACCGCGTGGTAAAAAAGTTCGATGCATCGGGCAAGGAAGAAATTGTGTGGCGTACCCCCGTCCCGTGGACTCCCACTGGTGGTTTGGTTTCGCCTGCAGGCGAACTATGGATACTGGAATGTTCCGATACAAATGCCGTTCGCGTAGAGCAGATAAATGGTAAAAAGGTAATTACTTACTAACCTGGCTGCAACCTTCGGTTTGGGGTGTGCGTCATATGTCATGTAAACCCACCCGTATGAAAAACTTGCCTATACTGCTGTTATTTGTTGCGGTAACTGCAGCCAGTGCCCAATCTGAAAAGTTTGGTAATTATCACCTTGATCAGGAATACAAAATAAATGCTACGGGCACGCTTAGGCTAAAAGCATCCGATGCAAAAGTTATCATAACCGGTTCGGCCCGCGCAACAGCCCACGTAAAAATTGATCGCGAAGTAAATGTAAAAGGACTAACCTTTGGCGAACAGGAGTTTCGGGTGGATATTAGTGAAGAGAGTGGCAACCTTTCTATACGCGAGTATAAGCGTGGTTCTGTTTCTGGAATTGTGGGCTATCATAGCGAAAAGTACACCATTACAATAGACGTACCGGACGGCATAAGCCTGAACATTAATGGCGATGATGGCGATTATATCATTAAGTCGGTTAACGGTGCAATTGAGTTAGATGCTGACGATGCCGATATAGAGTTGCTTGGTTGCAAAGGAAACTTCTTCCATATAAAATTAGACGATGGCGATTTACGAATGGATATGGGCCAGGGCGAACTTAAAGTAGATGCTGACGATGCCGACATTCATATAAAAAACGCAAGCTTCGAAAAGATTGCTGTTGAAATTGATGACGGAGATTTTATTGTTGAAACCACACTGGTGGAGAATGGAAATTATTTTATCTCCGCTCAAGATGGATTGGTAGCCATGAAAGTGTTAGGCGGTGGTGGCAAATTCGAAATCCGCCATGACGATTCAAGCATTCATGCCGGTACCGGCTTTGAGTTTGTAGAACGATCAGAAAACAGAACCCGGGTTGCAACCTCCACCGGTAGTGCCCGTGTGGAAATACGAGCCGATGATGCGCGGGTGCGATTGACCCGCTGACAGGTTTACGCAACCTGTTAATTTTAAAGTACCCCTCAAAACATTTTGAGATTTCCATCGCCTTTGCCCAAGGCATAAATTCAATTTCAAGTCCTGTTAAATAGTAGATATTCGAATCAATCATCCTCTTGTAATTCCTTCGCAAATCAATCTTTGGTTCCTATTTCCTACCTTAGGCATTCATTATATCAATATGAAACGCATTTTACTTTTTCTCGTTTTGCTTCCGGTGTTTGCCAACAGCCAGCATCAATCAAAAATAACCCGCATCGATTCGGTGCTTACTTACCTGCATCAATACCATTTGTTCAATGGCACGGTATTGATTGGCGAGAAAGGAAAAGTACTTTATAAAAAAGCGTTTGGCATTACTCATCCGCAAACGCAGCAACCGCTTACTACCGCTTCGGCTTTTAACCTGGCCTCGGTAAGCAAGCAGTTTTATACCATGATGACGATGCAGTTGAAAGAACAAGGCAAACTGAATTATGACGATGCTGTGCAAAAGCACCTGCCCGCTTTTCCATATAGTAACATCACCATTCGCCAGTTGATGAATCAAACCTCTGGTCTGGCTGAATATTTCGACATCGCACAAGGCGATATGAATCCGTTGGATACCCTCACCAATCAATCCATGCTGGAGTTGTTGGCGCTTAAAAAAACACCGCTTGTGTTTGAACCCGGTACGCAGTGGCAATACAGCAATACCAACTATACCACACTCGCTTCCATCATCGAAAAAGTTTCGGGGCATTCAGCCGATCAGTTTTTTGCCAAACACATTGCAAGTCCGCTTAAATTGAAAAACACGTATGTGTATCATTTGAAAATAAAAACATCTCCATCTTCGCGCGTATTTGGATTGGACTATGACGGAGCTAACTACAACCTGAACGATCTGGTTCGCTTCGATGGCATTGTGGGCGATGGTAACGTGTATGCATCTGTAGAAGATTTATATGTGTGGGATCAAGCCCTTTACACCGATAAACTGGTGAAGAAAACTACGTTTGCCGAAGCCATTACCCCAGGCAAACTTAACAATGGCAAAAACACGGAATATGGTTTCGGGTGGTTTATTCGTGAGTCTGGAAAAATTGTTTCGCATACCGGAGGCTGGGTTGGCTTTGGCACGGAGATTACACGCTACCTCGATAAAAACCAAACCATAATTGTATTGGATAACTCTTCCAACTTTCGTGCTCATGCAGTAGTAAAAAACATTTGGGAAGGAAAACCTATTACACTTCCGAAAACACACCTGATCACCAATGTAAAAATTATTGATGGCACCGGGCTTCCGGCTTTTGCCGGAAGTGTGCGTGTGCTGAACAACCGCATCTGGCAGGTGGGCGCACTTACAACTTTTAATGGCGAAAGCATTACCGATGGCAAGGGCAACATACTTGCACCTGGATTTATCGATAACCATAGCCACCACGATGGTGGACTTGAAAAAAATCCAGCGGCCGTTGCCGTAACCAGTCAGGGTATAACTACGATTGTAGTGGGGCAAGATGGAGGATCTGATTCCATGGATTCTATTCAGCAAGCCATCAAGAAAATTCCAGTAAGTGTAAATGTGGCTTCCTTTACAGGGCACGCTTCCTTGCGGAAAAAAGTGATGGGCAAAAATTTATTGCGCAAAGCAACAGCTTTGGAGATTGATTCAATGAAAGTATTGCTAAAGCGTGAAATGGAGAAAGGCTCATTGGGGTTGAGCACCGGACTTGAGTATGAAGCAGGATTTTACAGCTCGCGCGATGAAGTGGTGGCACTGGCCAAAGTTGCGGCTGAAAGTAGAGGCCGCTACATCAGCCACCTGCGCAGCGAAGATGTGGATTTGGAAGATGCCATTGATGAAATCATTCACATCGGCTACGAAGCGAAAATACCCGTGCAGATTACACACATTAAAATTGCCATGCGCAGCAAGTGGGGTAACTCCGAAAAAATACTGCGTCAATTGGAAATGGCGCGGCAACAAGGCATCAACATCACAGCCGATATTTACCCCTACACGATGTGGAACTCCACACCGCGCGTACTCTTCCCTAAAAAAGATTTTGAAAACCTGGCAAGTGCTGAGTTTGCTACACGCGAGTTGTTCGATCCGGCAGCTTCGGTAATGGTGCGTTACTCACCACAACCGGCCTGGCAAGGGAAAACTGTAAGTGAAATTGCTGCAATCAACAAAGAAAGTTCAGCGCAAACACTACTTCGCATCATCCGCGAAAGCGCAGCCCCGGAACAAAGCGCCACCATTGTGGCGAAGAGTATGAGCGAAACCGACATTAGTAATTTTATGAAGTGGCCTTATACCAGCATTTGTTCGGATGGTACTATGCGCGGGCATCCGCGCGGACATGGATCGTTTACGCGAGTATTGGGTCGCTATGTGCGCGAACAAAAATTAATGCCATTGGAAACGGCCATTCAAAAAATGACCAGCCTGGCGGCTGAAAATGTGGGCCTCAAAAACCGAGGGTTAATTGCACCGGGTTATTTTGCTGACCTTGTTTTATTCAATCCGGAAACAGTGATTGATCATGCTACCATCGAAAATCCAACTGCCTTATCTACCGGCATTGAATCCGTTTGGGTAAATGGTAAACTGGTGTACGCTGATCAGAAACCAGTAACGAATTATCCGGGGGTGTTGATTAGACGTTAATAGTAGTTAGTCATGAGTAGATAGTCTTTAGTGTGGTTGTTCAGATTGCAACTACTAAATACTCAAGACTAAGGACTATGAACTAACTACTAATAACTATTTAGCAGTAACCTGAAAAGCCCGTTCACCATTCTTTTCCACTTCGCGCAGCGTGCGCAGTTGTTTCATTTCTTCCAGCATGGGCAGCAGCGTGGTATCGTCTGTTACCTTAAGGTGAGCCTTTAACTCCGAAAGCGATTTAATCTCGTTAGGAGCTTTACGATAATCCGTAATAAAGTTGAGGATGTCTATTTTCTTAATGAACATGATAAAACCAGTTTTGGGATTGTAAACGGGAAACGTCCGCTCAAGATTCAAAATCCCAATGTTGAATTTTGAATCTTAAATTTTGAATTACTTACTCACAATAAACGTTGGTGCCTTCCGATGTTTGGTGGCTTGTTCGTAACCGTAGGCAATTTCAATCAAGATCGCCTCTTGCCAGGCGGTACTAAAGAATGAAACCCCAACCGGTAATACATCGGCAAAACCCATGGGCACGGTAATGGAAGGATAACCTGAAATTGCGGCCAGCGAAGAGCTGCCCCCAAGAAAATGATCACCATCAATCAAATCCGTTTTCCACGCAGGTGCACCGGTGGGCGCCATTAACGCATGCAGGTTATTTTCCTTTAATAATTTATCGATACCATTTTCGCGGGTGGCTTTTTGCATGTTCGCTAAGGCATCCAGGTATTCTTTGTCTTGCAGCGTGCCCTTCTCGTGTGCCAGTTTTAATAACTGTTGATCGAAGTATTTTAACTCAATAGTATCTTTTTTATTGAACTCCATCAACTCAGCCAGGTTGTGTACGCGGGCTTTATCGCCCAGGCTGGCGAAATACTTTATAAGTCCGTCTTTAAACTCATACAACAGTACAGTAAATGAATTACCTCCCGTACCGCGTTCCATAGTAAAATCTATCTCCACCACCTCTGCTCCTTGTGTGCGAATATCCGCAACAGCTTTTTTCATAAGTGTATCCACTGCTGCATGGTAGCCGCTTACATTTTTCAGCCACCCAATGCGCTTGCCTTTTAAACCATCGGCTTTTAGGTGCGATGTATAGTTGCTTTTATACTTACCGGCTGATGCCAATGTTTTTTCATCTAGTGAATCTACACCCACTAAGGCACCTAACGTTATTGCCACATCGGTAACGGTGCGCCCCATGGGGCCGGCTGTGTCTTGTGTAAACGAAATGGGAATAATTCCGCTACGACTCAACAACCCAACGGTGGGCTTTAATCCTACCAACCCATTGGCGTTGGATGGGCACACAATCGAACCATTGGTTTCGGTACCGATAGCAATGGCGCATAAATTTGCCGCAGCTGCCACACCCGAACCGGAACTGGAACCACATGGGTTGCGGTCTAACACATAGGGATTTTTGGTTTGCCCCAACATACCGCTCCAACCGCTACTACTCATATCGGCCCGAAAGTTGGCCCACTCGCTTAAGTTTGCTTTCGCAATAATTACGGCCCCGGCATCGCGCAGTTTCTTTACCAAAAAGCTATCATCAGGGGGATAGGAATCGCGCAATACCGTTGCCCCGGCCGTAGTGGGCATATCGGCTGTATTCAGGTTATCTTTAATAATAACCGGAATGCCGTGTAATAACCCCCGGCTTTTACCGGCTTGCAGTTCGGCATCCAGCGTTCGGGCTATTTCTACTGCCCTGGGATTTATATAAATAATAGAGTTAAGTGCAGGCCCGTTTTTATCTAAATCTTCAATGCGCTGCAGGTAATCTTTTACTACCTGTTCAATGGTAAACGTGCTTTTCTGATAACCCACCTGCAACTGCGGTATAGTTATTTCTTCCAGGTATTGATGGTTGGGTTTTGTTTTTTGCCGAGGTTGTTCACAGGCCAGCAAAACAACTATTGTCAGGAATAATACACGTGCCGATTTCATAATCAAGTTGGAATTAGAAAATGAAAGTTACGGTGTGCGTTTTTGGTACCCTAACCGCTCAACAAAAATGATCCCTCGTCTTATACCGAACTCTACCTGGCCACTTCACCAATTTTAGTACCTTCCAACATCTTAAATTTTAAACCATGCGCCACGGTTTTTTGCTTCTCTTCATCTCGGCTTCAGTCTATGCCCAAAACTATGTACCGCTCTCGCGTGAAACGAACATGCAGGTAAAAACACAGGTGGCTCAAACCTATGCATTGCCGTTGGGCGATATCACCCTATTGGATGGGCCTTTCAAAAATGCCATGCAGCGCGATGTCGAATACTTGCTGCAGCTGGAACCCGATCGGCTGCTTCATCGCTTTCATTTGTTTGCCGGGCTTAAACCAAAAGGCGAAATCTATACCGGCTGGGAAAGTGAAACCTTAAGCGGCCATACACTTGGTCATTACCTTTCGGCTTGCGCCTTACAGTATGCGGCTACTGGCGATCAGCGTTTCAAACAACGCTCTGATTATATAGTAAACGAGCTGGCGCTTTGTCAGGTAGCACGTAAAACGGGTTACATCGGCAGCATTCCGCGCGAAGACAGTGTGTGGAATGATGTAGCGAAAGGCAACATCCGCACTGCAGGCTTCGATCTTAATGGATTGTGGTCGCCCTGGTACACGTTGCATAAAGTGTATAGCGGATTAATGGATGCCTATCTTTATACCGGCAATCAACAAGCTAAAGATGTCGTTATCCGGTTTGCCGATTGGGCCGATGAACTTACCGCCAAACTGAATGACGAACAATTACAGAATATGCTCAACTGCGAGTTTGGCGGAATGAACGAGGCCCTGTTGAACGTGTATGCCATTACCGGCAATAAAAAGTACCTGGCTGCTGCCGATCGGTTTTATCACAAGGCTGTGATGGATCCGTTGGCTGCAGAAACTGATCAGTTAAGCGGCAAACACTCCAATACACAGATTCCTAAAATTATTGGTGCTGCCAGGCGCTACGAACTTACCCAAACCCCACGCGATAAAACCATCGCAGAGTTTTTCTGGAAGGCTATGGTTAACCATCATACCTATGTAATGGGCGGCAACAGCGAATACGAATATCTATCGGCACCTGATAAACTTTCGCAGCACCTGAGCGAGAATACAGCCGAAACCTGTAATACATATAATATGCTGAAGTTAACGCGGCACTTATTCAGTTGGCAACCCCATGCAGCGTTATTCCACTTTTACGAACGCGCCCTTTACAACAACATTCTATCATCGCAACATCCGCAAACCGGTATGATGTGTTACTTCACACCCTTGCGCATGGGTGCAAAGAAAGACTTCAGCACTCCGTTCGATGCATTTTGGTGTTGTGTAGGTTCGGGTATCGAAAACCACGTAAAGTATGGCGAGGCCATTTACAGTGGTGGTACAGATGGTAGCCTGTATGTAAACCTTTTCATTGCCTCTAACCTGAACTGGAGGGATATCGGCCTGCAGCTCTCGCAACAAACTGCCTTCCCTTACGGGGATGAAGTAACCCTCACCCTAAAAGAAGTACAAGCAAGAAAATTCGCACTTCGCATTCGCAAACCGGTATGGTCGGCCAGCCCACAGGTTATGGTTAATAAAAAGGTAATCGCACCCAAGGAAGAAAATGGCTATTGGGTAATTAATCGCACCTGGAAAAAAGGCGATGAAGTAACGTTATCGCTACCCATGCACCTTTACACCGAAGCCATGCCCGATAATAAAAACAGAATTGCAGCCTTGTATGGCCCGGTGGTATTGGCTGGTGATCTAGGCTCCAAAAAACCCGATCCGGCCACTGGCATTCCGGTATTGGTTAATGAATACAAACCTATTGACACCTGGATGCAAGCCACAGCCGATAAGTCGTTAACATTCCAAACAACCGGGCTGGCATCGGCAAGCGGAATTGTTTTTAAACCGCTCTATACCTTTACCGATAATTATTACAGCGTGTACTGGGATCAGTTTACAACCCAAACATGGGCACAGCAACAAGCCGCTTACGAAGCCGAACAACAACGCCTGCGCGAACTGGAAGCCCGCACCATCGATGTACTACGCTTAGGTGAAATGCAACCCGAGCGCGACCATCATGTGCTTGGTGAACATAGCCGCGTAGGCGAAGCCAACGATCGTACCTATCGCGAAGCCGATGAACACGGGTGGTTTTCATTCGAGATGAAAGTAAACCCCGAAACAGAGAACATCCTGATGTTTACTTATTGGGGCAGCGAACGCGGACGTAAAATGTTCGATATACTGGTAGATGGAGAAAAGATCGGAACACAAGAACTAAACAATAACGATGCAGGCCGATTCTTTGATGTAGCTTATACGTTGGCACAAGATAAACTAAAAGGTAAACAAACCATTACGGTTAAGCTGATGGCATTACCGGGTAAGCGAGTGGGTGCTGTTTATGTC
Source organism: Cyclobacteriaceae bacterium (assembly GCA_019638355.1). Taxonomy (GTDB): domain Bacteria; phylum Bacteroidota; class Bacteroidia; order Cytophagales; family Cyclobacteriaceae; genus ELB16-189. The sequence goes on along the minus strand of JAHBTY010000001.1, from coordinate 424,190 downwards.
GCACGCATAGTAAAGAAGTAATGGCTAAAGCCTTCCTGGTGTTAGGTTAACTCAAAATCTTTAACAATAAATATTGACAAGTACTTTACTTTAATAATAATATTTATTGAAATTGCATAAGCTATGGCAAATAGTACTTTACTGCATCCCCTGCGGCTGTTGGGCTTATGACGTTACTCAACAATACAGCCGCCTATAAAATCTGGATATTTGCTCCTTATCTGGAGACGGAAGACCCTACTCTAAAATTTTACTACGACTATACCCAAAGCATTGAAGAATACACTCGTGTGTTCGCTGAAATCAATTGCGAATGGGAGTGGGTAAACGTTACGGTACATAATATTGCAGAATCCATCGATCGTGTTAAGCGGTACACCCAAAAACAAAGCATTGTACTCAATCTGTGCGATGGTGACGAAATCAATAATGTACCCGGAGTATCGGTAATACATGCATTGGATGAAAGCGGAATCACCTATACCGGTTCCGATTCATACTTCTATAATGTAACTACCTCTAAAATTACCATGAAAGAAGCTTTTGATAAGGCCGGGGTTTCTATGCCAGGCTGGCAAAAGCTAAACGGACACATCGATCCGGATCTTTTCAAGAAAGTTGGTAAACCCATTATAGTTAAACCCGCTGTATCGGCCGGCAGTATGGGTATAAGTGTAAAGAATGTAGTTAACGGCAAACGCCAGCTTAAGAGCGTACTCAACGAACTACACGAAGGCTTTAAAGGTTGGGATTTAAATACAGCCGGTTTATTGGCCGAGCAGTTTATAATCGGGCGTGAGTTTACTACGCTATTGGTTGGTTCGCATCATAAGCCCGAGCAAATTCGTTTCTACCAGCCTATTGAACGCGTATTTCATAAAGGCTTACCCGAAAAAGAACAGTTTCTTTCGTTCGAGCGCTTATGGGAAGCTTATGATGAAGAAACCCCCCCACCCGACAACGGGTTTTTATATGAATATGCACCTGTTACCTGTCCTGATCTGGCCCAACAGTTAAGAGCGTTAAGCATTGATGCCTTCAAGGCCGTAAAAGGAGTTGGGTATGCGCGGTTGGATTTTAGAATGGATAAGAAAACCGGTAAACTGTTTGTATTGGAAATTAATGCCCAGTGCGGCTTAAGCGAAGACGAAAACTATACCTCCATAGGCGCTATTTTACGCGTAAGCAATAAAACCTTCACCAACCTGATTGTAGAAGTACTGGACGATGCGCTGCTGCGCAGTTCCGTTTCCAGCTAACGAGTCTTTCACCAAGCATTAAGGCATTTGGCTATTACCAGCTTATACCCACACCCCATCCTAAACATAAATTTCACAAGATGAAAGTTTGTGTTTTACAACCGGATTACAGCACCACCGAAGTGGATTATAAAAATTATGATCCACCCCGCAACCTGGCGCCACTGTTGCCCAATGATCAGGTAGATCATGTGTTTCTGAATAAGCTTACTACCTACAAACAACTGAAAGAGCTGCGTAAGCAGAAGTACGATATTTATGTAAACCTATGCGAAGGTTATTTGGATTGGTCGGTACCATCTATTGATGTAATTAACTCAATGGATGCATTGAACCTGCCCTATACCGGGCCTAATGCTGTTTTATATGATCCACCCAAATCATTAATGAAGTATGTGGCCTATTGTGCCGGTGTTTCCACACCACTTTATGCAGAAGTTACAGGAAGCCACAACCTGGAAGCTAAAGTAAGTCATTTAAAATTTCCACTATTTGTAAAACCCGCCAAAGCGGGTGATAGCTTAGGTGTGGACGATGAATCGCTTGTCCGGGATCTTCCGCATCTAAAACTTAAAGTAGAAAGTTTGTTAACCGAAGGGTATGACGAAATATTGATTGAAGAATACATAGCCGGACAGGAGTTTACCGTATTGGTAGCAGCCAACATTCAACCGAAGTATGGTGCTGTTGCCTTTAAGCCGGTTGAATACAAATTTCCGAAAGGCTATGCTTTTAAAACCTATGCGCTCAAAACATCAGAGTTGCATACCGATGTAAATAAACCTTGTGCCGATGCTGAATTGGAAGCACGCCTGAGGCTGGCTGCCGAAAAAATCTTTACCGGCTTTTCAGGCGTGGGTTATGCGCGGTTGGATTTTCGGGTAAATGAAAAACAGGAAATCTATTTTCTGGAAATAAACTTTACCTGTTCGGTATTTTACGAAGATGGATACGAAGGCTCAGCCGATTACATTCTGCAATTTGATCCGATTGGTAAGGCTGGATTCCTAAAACACATTATTGAAGAAGGCAAAGCCCGCTATGCGGCCAAACAGAAAAAGTATCGGGTTAAAGGTAACTCCATAAACGGTTATGGTATTGTGGCGCAAAAGCTCATCCGCAAAGGTGAAACTATTTTTAAGTTTGAAGAAGCCGCACAACGGCTTGTTACCAAACGGTACGTTGAACAAAACTGGACACCGCAACAGCGCGAAGAGTTTAGGCATTATGCCTACCCCATCTCCGATGAGGTTTATATTTTATGGGATCATAAACCTGAAAACTGGGCACCACAAAATCATTGTTGTGCACCCAACACCAGTTACCATGGCCTTAACTTAATTGCTTTGCGCGATATAGAGGCCGAAGAAGAACTTACCTTAGATTATGCCGACTTGTTGGACGACACCATCCCATCTTTTGTGTGTACGTGTGGCCATCCCAATTGCCGCAAAGTTGTTTCAGGCAGAGCAAACAATTCCATCACACAGCGGGAAAAAATTCTGATTGCCTCGCAAGCGAAGTGAGTTAAAATCGTTTTAAAAGATTTCATTATTCTCTCCATCCCTTTTCGATAGCCACGATTTAGGGTATGATCACTTAATCTGTAGTTCAATTAGAGTATCCGGTTTTCCACCTCCGGTATCTTGTTTTACAACCAAATCATGTAACTTTCCTTATACAAGTTCTCACTTCACGTACCAACATGCGGAAAACTTATTACCTGATACTACTAATTGTGATTACAGTAGCTCTGGTGTGGTATTTTTTTCCTGAATCAAAGATTGACTACAACACCCAGGTAAAACCCATCCTCAATAAAAAATGTATTGCATGCCACGGTGGTGTAAAGCGCGAGGCTGAATTCAGTTTGCTGTTTCGGCAGGAAGCATTGGCAAAAGCCGAGTCGGGCAAGTATGCGATTATACCTGGTGATGCCGCCCACAGCGAATTAGTAAAACGCATTACGGCAACCGATCCACAAGAGCGCATGCCTTACAAAAAAGACCCGCTTACACAGGATGAAATAAACATTCTTACGCAATGGATTGAAGAAGGCGCAGCGTGGGGCGATCATTGGGCTTACGTAGCGGTCAAAGAACAAACCGTTCCTGAAAAAACGAGTTGGGCAATGAACGATGTCGATGCTTTCATTCTTCAAAAACTGAATGAACATAATTTACAACCTTCCGCTGCAGCTGATAAAGCTACCTTGCTGCGCAGGGTAAGCCTCGATTTAATTGGCATTCCCGCTCCCGAACCAATCACAAAACGATTTTTGAATTCTAATGATCCGAAAGCTTTTGAAGAATTAGTTGATGAACTTTTGGCTTCCAACCAGTATGGCGAACGCTGGACCAGCATGTGGTTAGACCTTGCCCGCTATGCCGATACCAAAGGCTACGAACGGGATGATAGTCGCGCCATCTGGCGTTACCGCGATTGGGTGATTAACGCACTTAATGCTGATATGCCTTACAATCAGTTTATCACCGAACAGTTAGCAGGCGATTTACTCGATAATCCAACCGATGAACAATACATCGCTACGGCCTTTCATCGCAACACCATGACCAACGATGAAGGTGGTACCGATAACGAAGAGTTTCGAACTGCGGCCGTGTTGGATCGTGTTAACACAACGTGGGAAGCGTTGATGGGAACAACATTTGCTTGCGTGCAATGCCATAGTCACCCGTACGATCCATTTACGCACGAGGAGTATTATAAGTTCATGGCTTTCTTTAACAACACGCGCGATGAAGATACCGAAGCCGAATATCCTTTGCTGCGCCATTTTGAAAAAGAAGACACCGAAAAACTTACTGCGCTTACCAACTGGGTCAACAAAAACATCTCAACTGAAAAAGCTCAAGAAGTTTATCGCTTTGCTAAAACCTGGCAGCCCAGTATCAACTCTATCCAAGCCGATCAGTTTATTAACAGCGAACTTACCGATACCAAATGGCTCATCTTTCGTAATAACGCGCAATGCCGTTTGCCCAATGTAGATCTTACTGGCAACAACCGGCTTATTTATCGTAATTCCAGTTGGGTAAATGGCGGAGTTTGGAATATTCATCTGGATAGCGTTACTGGTCCGCTACTCAAATCCATTGCTGTAAAAAACACTTCAAACAAATGGCAGATAGTAGATTTCGAATTTACTCCAGTTGATGGAACACACAATTTATACTTTACATACAGCAGTCCCAACCTGAAAAATGCAGACGACAGTGGTATGATCTTCGACTGGTTTTATTTTACGGATGATTGGGATCGTAACTATCCTGACAAGCGTAAAACATTTTGGGAACTGGTTCGTAAAGAACTACCCACCACGCCCATCATGTTTGATAATCCTGCTAAGATGAAACGCCCCACGCATGTTTTTGAACGTGGCAATTGGTTGGTAAAAGGTGAAGTGGTTGAAGCCGCAGTTCCGCATACACTTAATCCATTTCCTAAAGATGCACCCGCAAACAGATTAGGACTCGCTCAGTGGATAACAGACCCGAATCATCCCTTGACAGCACGTACAATTGTTAATCGTGTGTGGGAACAATTATTTGGAATTGGGTTAGCCGAAACCGTGGAAGATCTCGGCACACAAGGCATCCCGCCAACTCATCCGGAATTATTAGATCACCTGGCATGGAAGTTAGTACACGATTACAACTGGAGTTTAAAAAAACTAATGCGTGAAATCGTATTGTCTGCCACGTATCAACAAAGCTCAGATGTAAATGAAGAATTATTGGAGAAAGACCCACTCAATAAATTATATGCACGTGCACCACGCGTACGCTTATCAGCCGAACAGCTACGCGATCAGGCGTTGGCGGTAAGTGGATTGTTGAGTACTAAAATGTATGGACCCAGTGTAATGCCCTATCAACCGGCTGGCATTTGGAAATCGCCCTGGAACGGACAAGATTGGAAGATGAGTGAAGGCGAGGATAAACATCGCAGATCATTATATACTTATTTAAAACGCACCGCTCCTTATCCATCGATGCTTACGTTTGATGGTGCTTCGCGCGAAGTGTGCACCGCAAGACGTATTCGCACCAACACCCCTTTGCAGGCTTTGGTAACGTTGAATGATTCGGTGTATGTAGAAGCGGCACATCACCTCGCATTGAAAATGCAAACCCAATCATCCGTAAAGGAACAGATTGGATTAGCGTATGAACTGGCAACCGGCCAGAAGATTACCGAACGAAAATTGGCAGCATTTGAAAAATTGTATGCAGAAGGAATAAAAGAATATCAGGGCGGAACGATGATGAAGGTTCGAAATAAGAAAGAAGAGGAACCACAATTAAAGGCATTGAGTTTAGTAGCAGCCGCCATTCTTAATCTGGATGAAGTGGTAACAAAAAATTGAATTATGTAGAGAATGGTTTGTGAGGACACAAACCATGAAATAGGGAATTTGATAGATTAAACCGCAGAGACGCAAAGATCGCTAAGTAGTTTTAAAAGAAATTGATTTCGTTGTATTTGAATAATCTACTCCGAACTCAAGTCCCTCTCTGCGGATCGGGATTTGGGTGAGGCAAAACAAGATGGTTTGTGAGGACACAGGACACAAACCATGAGAACAGGAAGAGATAAAAAATTAAATAACACAAGGTCTGTGTCCACACAGACCTACTAACCATGAACGAAAAAATTATCCAAGAACTTCAGCGTAAGCAACTCGAAGAAACTACGAGGCGACATTTCCTGCGCGAATGTATTGCAGGCATGGGCGGACTTGCGCTTGCATCTGTATTTGGTAGTTGTAATCCGTACGAGAAGCAAGACAAATACGCGGCCTTGTTTTCAACTAACCCACTTGCACCCAAAGCACCACAGTTTATTCCCAAAGCCAAGTCTGTAATTTATTTACACATGGCCGGTGCGCCTTCGCAGTTAGAGTTGTTCGATTACAAACCTGCGCTACACAAACTCGATGGCCAAGATTGCCCGCAGTCGTTGCTGGAAGGAAAAAAGTTTGCCTTCATTCGTGGTGTACCAAAAATGTTGGGGCCGCAGGCAAGCTTTAAACAATACGGACAAAGTGGAGCATGGGTATCGGAAAACCTGCCCCACTTTTCTTCCATCGTAGATGAAGTTACTTTTCTCAAGGCCATGCAAACCGATCAGTTTAATCATGGCCCGGCACAACTATTAATGCATACCGGAAGTGCACGTTTAGGCCGACCGAGTATGGGCTCCTGGGTAACGTATGGTTTGGGAAGTGAAAATCAAAACTTACCGGGCTTTGTAGTGCTTACTTCGGGTGGCACCAATCCCGATGCCGGCAAAAGTGTGTGGGGCAGTGGATTTCTTCCCTCGGTTTATCAGGGTGTACAATGCCGCAGTGAAGGTGATCCTGTTCTATTCATCAAAGATCCGGAACACATTACCCGCCCTCTGCGCAAAGCATCCATCGATGCTATTAACGAAGTGAATAAAATTCATTACGTAGAAAAAGGCGATCCGGAAATTCTATCGCGCATAGCGCAATATGAAATGGCATACCGCATGCAGATCTCTGTGCCCGAAGTAATGAACATCAATGATGAACCGAAGTACATTCATGAAATGTACGGCACCAAACCAGGTAAAGTAAGTCTGGCCAACAACATTCTGCTTGCGCGAAAGCTGGTAGAGAAAGGTGTGCGCTTCGTACAGATTTTTGATTGGGGTTGGGATAGCCATGGTACCGATTCTAATCTTGCGATTGATGTGGGCTTTGTAAACAAATGCCGCACGGTTGATAAAGCCATGACAGCGTTGGTATTGGATTTGAAACAACGCGGCTTGTTAGATGAAACATTAGTAGTGTGGGGTGGTGAGTTTGGTCGCACGCCCATGGCTGAAAATCGCGAAGGCAAAAAAAATCCATTTAAAGGGCGCGACCATCACACCGAAGCTTTTACCATTTGGATGGCGGGTGGTGGAATCAAAAAAGGATTCACCTATGGCGAAACAGATGAGATCGGTTACTCGGCCATCAACGGCAAAACAACTCCGTTCGATTTGCAGGCTACCATCTTGCATCAGTTAGGTTTCGATCATGAAAAACTTACCTACGAATTTCAAGGTCGCCCGTTCCGCTTAACAGATGTCCATGGAAAAGTAATTCACGAAATACTTGGGTGATGAAAATTAATAGAAGAATTTTTATGAGAACAACAGCATTGGCCAGTACCGGATTAATGATGAATACGTTGGAGAGTTTTGCAAATCCACTTACGCATTCAACACAAGCGGGTTACTCACTGCTGATCTTTGCAACCAACTGGGGTTTCAACGGTTCGTACAATGAATTTTGTGCGAAGGCAAAAGCTGCCGGTTACGATGGTTGCGAAATCTGGTGGCCAGGTGATGCAACAGAACGCAAGAAGTTATTTGATGCGTTAGCCAAACACAATCTTAAGATCGGGTTTCTCTATGGCAGTGGCGAAAAAGATTTTGCAAAGCATGAAGCCCAGTTCAATCAATTCTTATCAGATGCGGCTACCGCCAAACCGGCTTATATCAACTGCCACAGCGGCAAAGATTACTTTACGGCCGATCAGAAAGAAAAACTGATTAAACATTCGATTACCGTTTCTGCGCAAAGCGGAGTTCCCATCTATCACGAAACCCATCGCGGAAGGGGCCTGTACTCGGCACCGGTTACGGAGGAGTTAATCAAACGTGTGCCCAGCTTGCGGTTAACACTCGATATCTCACATTGGTGCAATGTGCATGAATCATACCTGGAAGATCAGGCCGAGACTATCAATCTTGCACTCAATCGTACCGATCATATTCATGCGCGCATTGGCCACCCCGAAGGTCCACAGGTAAATGATCCGCGCGCTCCTGAATGGGACTATGCGGTTAAAACACACTTTGCGTGGTGGGATAAAATTGTTGAATCAAAAAAGCAAGCAGGCAAACAAATAACATTCTTAACAGAGTTTGGTCCGGTAGATTACATGCCGGCTTTGCCCTACACCCGCCAACCGGTTGCCGATCAATGGGCAATTAATGTACATATGATGGAAGTTTTGCGAAAGCGTTATTCATAATATTAAAATGGAGTTCATCGGTCGCCTACATCCGTTACTTGTTCATTTACCCATCGGCATTTTGTTGCTGGTAGTATTATTTGAATGGCTGCCTTTTCGCAAACCCTACAAATCACTCAGGCGATCGATCCGGATTATTTTATGGTTAGGATTTTTTGCAGCACTTACTTCAATGGTGAGCGGCCTCTTGCTTAAAGAGAATAGCGACTATGAATGGCAATCTGTTAAGCTGCACCAGTTTGCCGGCATCGCGCTTACGCTGATTACGGGTGTATATGCGTGGGCACGTGGACAAAAACAATTCAAACGCATCTATAAATTTTTATCGGTGTTGATGTTGGTTTTAATTATTGCTACCGGTCATCTGGGTGGAACACTTACCCACGGTGAGGGATTTTTATTTGAAGACAATAGTGAAGATGTTGATCTGGCACAGGTGAATCTACAACAAGCACACTTTTACAATGATCTGGTTAAACCGATTTTGGATTCGAAATGTTATGCGTGCCACGGTTCTGGTAAACAGAAAGGCAAACTACGATTAGACGCACCCGAACATATTTTGAAAGGTGGTAAAGGTGGTGTTGTGTTGGTGGCTGGCAAAGTTGATGAAAGCGAAATGATCAACAGAACCTTATTGCCACTTGACGATGACGACCACATGCCGCCCAAAGAAAAAGCACAACTCACACCAACCGAGATTGAAATTTTAAAACTCTGGATTTCATCCGGTGCTGATTTTAACAAATCGGTTATAGAAAGCAATCAGTTGACTGCGTTACAAAAAATCATTTCTACTAAAGCAACTTCTATGGCAGAAGTTCCGGAAGGAAATACGGATGCAGCCGATCAAAAAATTATTCAATCATTAAGTCGATTAGGCGCTGTTGTGTTGCCCGTAGCAGATGGTAGTAATTACCTTTCGGTGAATCTTGTAAATGTTACAGCTATTGATTCTTCTTTCGATCTGTTGGTGAAATTAAAACAACAACTTGTCTGGCTAAAAGCAGGCGACCTTCCGGTTGATGATTCCCATCTGAATCAAGTCGCGCAATTAACACAACTCACCAAGCTTAGTCTGGAGCGAACTGCCATTACTGATGTTGCGCTCACCACACTTAATTCCTTAAAACAACTTCAGTATTTAAACCTCAACCAAACAAAAGTTACCGCTACCGGAATAAAATTCTTGCGTGAATTAAAAGACCTGCATTCACTCTATATTTATGGAACCGAAGTAAAAGCAACTGACTTGGCAGATTTACAGCAAGTATTTCCCAACACAAAAGTTGAGATTGGAAATTATGTGGTGCCAACCCTGGAAACGGATACTACTATTTTAAAGTAAACTTGAATTTATGTCTTTAGTTGGGCGAAATTATCTTGGGACAATGACAACTATCAAACCGGACGACATCTTTTGTGACGACATCGACAACGTAATTGTTACTGCATTTCGACAAGGTAACGACTATTTCATAATCCAAAGAGAAGACTCAGATACAAGTAATTTTCACATAGAACTAAACGACCAAGGTTACGGCTGTTATGACGGACTCAGCGAAGTCATAATTCAGAACGACAAAATTGTATTTAGACTAAACTTACATGGACAAGATGCACTAAAGACTTACGCTGTTGTTATTGAGGACAGTATAGATGGAAAAACTGAATACAATAAAATAATTGACGAATTAGAATTAATAAATAAAAGATTAAAGAGATAAATGCTCCCAACAACATGTTTGCGCTATGACCGGTCGACCGGTTAAATTTTAGTACATTTATTTAAACAACATTTGTGTTCGTGGAGAAGTCGCAGCTTCGATAGCGGCCACATCGCAAACACAAACAATGTTAGAAGGCGTCAGACGGATTTAAATCTTTATCAACAACCGTCAGACGCCTGATTTGAACTCGTAGTATAAATAGTGAAAAGAAATTTAAATGCTTCAAAATAAATCCCTCGTAATCATTGGTGGCACAACAGGCCTCGGGCTATCGGCAGCAAAAGCATTTGCGCGCGAAGGTGCCAATGTAGTTGTGGTTGGCCGCAGTACCGATAGTGTAAACGAAGCACAACAGCAGCTTGGAAAAAATTCGGTTGCCCTTGTCAATGATGCGACACAACCCGGAGCAGCACAACAAGCTATCGCAACTTGTATAAAAAAATTTAAAAGTTTTGATGGCTTATATCATGTAGCCGGTGGCAGTGGGCGTAAGTTTGGCGATGGCCCTCTGCACGAACTTACATTGGAAGGTTGGAACAAAACGTTTGAACTTAATCTCACATCACTCATGCTTTCCAATCAGGCTGCCGTACAAACTTTCTTGAAACAAAAAACAAGTGGAAGTATTCTCAATATGGGTTCAGTACTGGGGTTCTCTCCTTCACCACAACATTTTGTAACACATGCGTATGCAGCTACCAAAGCCGCAGTGATTGGTTTTACCAAATCAACCGCGGCTTATTACGCAAAAGATAATATTCGGATCAATGTATTGGCCCCGGCACTGGTACAAACACCTATGGCGCAACGAGCAGCAAATGATGAAACTATTTTATCGTTCATTAAAACAAAGCAACCGTTGGATGGTGGCCGCATTGGCAAACCGGAAGACCTGGATGGGGCTGCGGTTTATTTTATGTCCGATCAATCTCGTTTTACAACCGGACAAGTATTGACCATTGATGGCGGCTGGGATCTAAGCGAAGGACAATATTGATTATGGAATACGCCATTGGAATTGATTTGGGTTGCACGCACATCAAAGCCATTCTGGTAAAGGCCGATGGCACCATTCTGAAAGAAATCCGGCAGGATACGGATGAACAAAATGATGCACACTGGAAACAATCCGTAAAACAAATCATCTCACAACTCAAAAAAGAAACTCCACACATTCATGCTTTTGGTTTATCGGCTCCGGGCCTGGCCGATGCAACCAATACGTGTATTGAATTTATGCCGGGTCGCTTACCCGGCTTGGAAAATTTTAACTGGAGTGATTTTACAGGTGAGCGCATTTATGTATTGAACGATGCGCATGCAGCATTAATGGCCGAAGCGCAATTCGGTGCAGCGAAGAATAAAAAGTATGCATTCATTCTCACACTGGGCACGGGTGTAGGCGGTGGAATTTTAATTGACGGAAAATTATATCAGGGTGTTGGGCAAATGGCCGGACATTTAGGCCACACTACCGTGGATGCGATGGATAACAACAAAGACGTAACCAACATGCCCGGTAGTCTGGAAGATGCGATTGGTAATCTTTCTATCGAAGCGAGAACCAAAGGCAAATTTAAAACTACGTGGGATCTGGTGCAGGCTTATCAAAAGGGAGATGATTTTGCAACAGAAGTCTGGCTTACTTCGGTGCGCAAACTGGCAGCAAGCATTGCTTCGTTCATTAATATTCTCTCACCCGAAGTAGTAATTATTGGTGGCGGTATTTCAAAAGCCGAAGAAACCTTAATGAAGCCGTTGCAACAGTTTGTGAATGAATTTGAATGGCAACCCGGTGGTAAAAAAACGGAGATTCAACTCGCGCACTTTTCCGATCTTGCCGGAGCGTTAGGCGCAGCCGGATTTGCACTTTCAAAAATTTAATACAATAGAAAACAGAATGAGTTCGATTTTTATTTATTCGGGAGCATTCATTTTAATTTATGGATTAATAATTTACATCTGGAATAAAAAAGTTGAATGGCGGGCTGGTCTAAAGTTTTCTAAAAAAATTAAGAGCTTTCACTATTCTTTACTTTTATTCACAGCAATTATTACTATACTAAACGCATTTTTTAGCATAACATTTATTGGTTATTGGACTCCTCGAATCATTATTCTTGGATTTTTACTATCTGGAGTAATTGCTTTCCCAATAATAAAATGGAATAGTGAATCATCCTTTGAAAAATATTATTTCAGACTGTTTTCATTTCTTCCATTTGCGATAGCTGGTATTTCAATGGTTCAATTCTTAGGAACGGTAATTACACTCTCTCTTTATTACAGATTAGTCAATCCATATGAAAAAATTTATTATCAAGATAAGAATCTAAGAGTCCAATCAACTTTTACCGGAGTTCTTGCTCCTCTGCGATTTAGATGTAATAGAAAAGTATGGTCTATTCGAGAAAAAATTAAACGAATTACACCGAAGCGCTGATATTGATTCTGTAAAAGTTTTAACTGATACGACCAAAACTTTGGTTATAATTTATGAACTTAACTCTATTGACACTTTACAAGTAAATGTGTCAAATTGAGAACCACACATTTAATGTATTTTTACATCAAGTACACAAATCAAAATGAGCGTCATTCAGGAATATATTTCTCTCAGTAAAAAAATTGCCGATACTGTGGTCTCACAAGAAGCCAACATTCAACAAGCGGCTAAGTGGTTTGCGCAAACTATTCTGCACGGCCGCATGGTGCATGTATTTGGTTCCGGCCACAGCCGCATTATGGTGGAAGAAATGTGGCCTCGTTATGGTTCCTTTCCAGGATTCAATCCGATTGTGGAACTATCCCTTACATTTCATAATTTGGTAGTAGGTGCCAACGGCCAGCGGCAGGCCATGTTTCTTGAAAATGTTTCTGGATTGGCCGATCGCATCTTACGCAACTTTGATATTTCTTCAATTGATTGTGCCCTTATCATTTCATCCAGCGGTACCAACATCGTACCCGTAGAAATGGCCGAACTGTTTCAGCAGAAAAAGATAAAAGTAGTTTCCATCATCACACAACAACACTCCGGTAAAAGCGAAAGCAAACGCAGCGATGGTAAAAAACTCAGCAACTTTTCTGATCTGGTTTTAGATACCGGTGCGCCTGTTGGCGATTCGATGATCTACATTAAAGGATTGGAAACTCCGGTGGCACCCGGATCAACGGTGGGTGGCGCCATGATTATCAATTGCATCAAAGCCGAAGTAGCACGCTTGCTTACCGAGGCGGGGCAACCACCCAAAGTATTAACCGCCACCAATATTGCTGGCAAAGAAAAAGCTACCGAGCTTTTTGAAAGTGCGTACGATGAACACGCACACCGGTTAGCAAAATTGTATGAACATGTAGGTACTAAAAAATAAACTATGCAACCTCTACCTATTCGCACCACAGTTGTGGGCAGCTATCCGTTTCCGGGATGGCTTGAGTTTTCGGTTAAACATCTCAACGAGTTTGGCAATGCCGATAAAGAAGAATTGATTGAAGATGCTGTGATTGCAGCGATTCACGATCAGGTAGCTGCCGGTTTAGATGTGATTACTGATGGTGAACAAACCCGATTGGATTTTAACCTTTCGTTTTATGGATTCATCAAAGGAATAAAAGAAAACACCGATGAGTTGCGCAAGTTCGGCCCGCCTGCGCACGACCAACGAGGAAAAAATTCTATTATAGATGCACTCACCGCTCCGAATGGGTTGGGTGCTGTAAAAGAATTTAAACGCTTACAAAAACTTGCGCCTAAAGGTCCGGTGTTAAAAACCAGTGTGCCTGGCCCCTACACACTAAGCGGCAGATTATTACCGAATGAAAAATACAAGGATCGCTTTGCCATTACCGAAGCATTACTTCCCTTCATTAAAAAGGAGTTGGAAGATTTAGTGGCTGCGGGTTGCACCGAGATTACGGTAGATGAACCGTCCATGAGTTGTTATGCCTACAAAGAAGACACCAAACGCTTTGTAGATATTTTTAACAGAACAGTTGCAGGAGTAGTAGGCAAGTGTCGTTTATCTACACATTTATGTTTTGGAAATTTTAAAGGTCGCCCGGTTGGGTATAGAAGTCTTAAGCCGATGTTACCCGATTTCTTAAACCTTACGGTGAATGAAGTACACATTGAAATGGCAAATCGTGAGTTTGCTGAAATAGAATTGCTGGCAACCTTTGCCGAGAAGATGGATGTAGCGGTGGGCATTATTGATGTGAAGAATTATTATATCGAAACGGAAGATGATGTGGTACAGCGTATAAAAAAATGTTTGCAATACGTACCAGCAGAAAAGTTAGCCGTGGCGCCCGATTGCGGATTAAGTCAAACCGCACGTTGGGCCTCGCGACAGAAGTTGGTGAATATGGTGAAGGGGGCGAAGAAGGTTAGAGAGGATTTAAAATAGTTATCGGTTTCCTGTTCCCGGTAACTGGGAACCGGCAACTGGAAACATCAGCGTATGATCAAACCCCACAACTCCGGCCCCACTCTCGCAGCAGAAATCCGCAATGCAAAAAGCGCGGGCAGTGTTGATTCGTTCGATATCTGGTGGCTGGGGCAAAGTGGTTTTTTAATTCAATGGAACAAAAAGTGTTTACTGTTCGACCCGTACTTGTCGGATTCGCTTAGCAAAAAATATGCGAACACGAATAAACCGCACGAGCGCATCAGCGAGTTGGTGATAGAGCCGCAGTTGTTGGATTGTATTGATGTGGTTACATCCAGTCATAATCATACCGATCATCTGGATGCAGAAACATTAATACCGTTGTTTCAGGTAAATCCTAAAATTCAATTTGTAATTCCGGAAGCGAACAGAGGTTTTGTGGTTGATCGCGTCAAGTGCGATCTGGATTTTCCGATTGGACTGAACGATGGTGAAGTAAAAACCGTGAATGACTTTATCTTTCATGGTGTACCCGCTGCACATAACGAGATAGAACGCGATGCAGAAGGTCGCTGCAAGTTTATGGGTTTTGTGGTACAGTTCGGAAAGTTTACGGTTTACCACAGTGGCGATACATTGTGGCATGATGATATGGTGAAGATTTTAGAACCGTTTCATGTAGATGTAGCTTTTTTACCGATCAATGGTAACGACCCCAGCCGGGGTGTAGCTGGAAATTTGAATTGCAAAGAAGCTGCACTACTCGGAAAAGAAATTGGTGCACGGTTGGTAATTCCGCATCATTATGATTTGTTTAAGTTTAATACGGCTGACGTGGGGGAGTTTGAGCGAGAGGCAGAGAAAGTAGGTATTGTTTACAAGTCATTAAAATTGGGAATGTATTTTCCGATGAATTGAAGAGAGAGCCATAGTTATGAAGAAGCAACCTGAACTTAACTATAACATAAAGTGGCTAACCAGTAAGATTGGTGGCGGTATTTTGATGCTACCGTATTCAATCAACAATATATTTAACTCGTTGAAAAGGCGGAGAAATAACAGTTGTGTACCGGAAGATTATTTTCCGTACAAATCTTCGTAGCGAAGCATTTCACTATCCTCCTGCTTTAACCGGACTGGTGTGCGATACATGAGCGAGAATGCAGAAAGACCCAGGGCACAAGCATAGCCAATATGAATGAATGTGCGGTTAAGATCAATCACCATGATGAAAGTATAAACATTATAAGAAGCAACAGCAATCAATACACCCATACTTAACGCAGTTACCCATGCGCCCGTGCGATTGATTACGATGGCTCTAAAAATACTGATGGCACTATATGCGGCAAGGGATAACCCCAGCACCTGCAATAAAAGTAACATGGGGGTTAAGGCAGCAGATGGTACCAGTATAATGCCAAGCAAGGCAAAGAAACTACTCGCTTGAAAAAATATACGAGCCGCTCTCTTAAACTCTTTTGGATAAATCCCCGACACAAAAGTAGCTGCTGCAAAAACAATTAAAGGTACTGTTGCATATTCGATTTTTGCCGCTACCAACCACGGTAAATTAATTTCAAAGTCGGAAGCGAGATACAAATCAGAGAAAAGAAAACGAAGCATATAAGCAAAACCTAAAAATGCCAGGTGTAAATATCCTTTTGCTTCAGTTAAATAATAAACTGCTATTCCGGCAACAAAGAGTAATGCACAAAAAACTACCAATGCTTTGCCTGTAGTATAATAAATAGTACTCAGCCTGGTTAAGTATGCTGCATCACCTATTCGCATAACTTCTGCACAGCCACCACGCGTATTTTGAAAGTTTGCAATTTGAAATAGCACTACCATGTTGGGTGAGTTTACAGGTACCCGCACCGTTTGTGGTTTCCATTTCGGAGTAGTTTCGGCTTCGTTTCGCCCGGGTTGCCCACTGCTGCAAATTAATTTATCATTAACCCAAAACGCATAGCTGTTAAAAACAGCTGGCACCACAAAAGCCACTTCCTGGGTAGTAGGTGGTAGTTTTATTTTTAATGCATAGGTGGCATAACCATTTTTGGGTAGAGCCTTTCCGTCAATCTTCTGTTCATTCCACGGGATGGTAAGCTGGGCCAAAGCATAAGGTTCAGAATCCAACTGGTTGAATGTTAGCAATGCCTGCCAGTAAAATCGCCACTCGCCCGCCAGGGAAATCGCGGGTAATTGTTGGGTATTCCAGGTGGTTAAATCTAATTCGCCCTTTGAAACCACAGGCAAAGCTGCTGCGGATGAAAAATAGTAAATTGGAATGAGCAGGAAGAACAAAACAACTCGCATAAATACTTATATCAAATAAAGATAAGTTAATTCACATAAATAAATGAAAGTGAGAGAATCCAACCAAATACAAACGAGGAGCAGCTATTAGGTTTACGGGTATATATTTAAGTGCGTTAAAAAAGAGGCCGCCTCAAAAGTAGAGATGGCTCTTTTTTTCACCAAAATCAAAAAAGGCTGCCCTCTTGAGACAGCCTCTCTTCAAAAAAATTAATCCATCAATTATTAATCTCAATATTTGTGCTTTAAACCATTATTGGTTAACCAGCTTCCAATTCTTGGCAGACCAGATTTTAAGATTACCATCAAAATCAATGCAGGCCAATTTAGTATTGATCCTATTCCAGGCCATACCCCAAATATCATTACTAGTGCCCGATTTATCTTCAAAGATTAATTCACCGCTTTCATTCCAGATGCGCAATGCATCACCTGAGGTTGCGAGTAGTTTGCCATCATAACTCCAGGCTAATGTTCTGTATTCTTTTTTGCTGGCGCGAATTGTTTTTAGCAGATTACCTTCAGGACTCCAAAATTGGATCAATGATTCAATGCCTTCATCATGATGCCCATAATCACCAATTACAAAAAATTTTCCGGAAGGATGCCACCTAACCACCAACACACCGGTAGCTTCTGTCCTATGCTTTATTGCCTTTTGCAGACCCGTTTCGATCTTAAAAATTCGGATATCCTCACCACCGGTTAATATCAAATTTTGATGCGGATGCCAGTCCAACGACAGGTAACTTTTTTGATCATTCCCCAGGAGTATATTTTCTTTAAAACCTTCCCTATTCCATATATGCACTGTACCGTTCCCATCAGCAGCAGCTATGTGTTCTCCGTCATAACTCCAATCAATGGCACGCGCACCGTACTTCACATTTTGTAGTGGAATGGATTTATTTGTTACAAGATTTAAAACGCTAATTGTTACGCCCGAAACTAATAATAAGGCTTCGTTCGGATGCCATCGTACTTGCCTGATCATTCCATTCGTTTTGTAAACCTTTATCAATTTAAGGTTAATTGCATTATAAATCCTTACCAGGCTATCATCACCTCCTGATGCTAATAAATCATTTGCATTCCAATCCAATGTCCATTGGCCTTTTGGTGTTTGGAGATAGGCTTTATCTGAAATTGGAATCAGGTTTTGACAAAGACCTGGGCTTATTCCAAAAATGTAAAATAGAAACAACCTTAGCATCCTTTAAAAAATTTCAGATCAACCGAAATCTTAATCTCATCAGAAATAATCCCATCCTTCAAACTTTTAAAGATGGATTTGGATTGATAGTTAATATCCCATTTGGTACGATCAATAACGAGATCGCCTTTTACTGAAATGTTCTCTTTGCCGTTGACTGTAGTAGCTGTAAACTCTACCTGATTGGTAATTCCTTTAATGGTGAGTAAGCCGGTTATTTTAATTTGGCCTGTGGTTTTGTTAGTAGCATTGGGCACTACTTTCAAAATTGAAAAATTAGCGCGGGGAAATTTTGCCACCGAAAAGAAATCATCATTCTTTAAATGCTCTTCCAGGTCTTTACCACCATCATCGGGTTTCATGTCGGTGTTCTTTATCGTATTCATATCCACCACTAATTCACCTTTTGTAATTTGCCCGGAAGAGGAAGTAACGATAGAGCCTGAAATAAATTGAATAGTTCCTTCGTGCCCACTACCTACAATGGGTTTTCCCATCCACATCAGTTTACTTTCTTTTTGGTTCAACTCCCAGTTTGTGTCTTTTGTTAAGCCCGTTTGCGATCTCCACAACCAACTGGTACCAAATTCCGACAGGGGAATAATTCCGGGTTTGGACTGCGCCTGTGCAATTCCTACACACATCAACAATAGCATCATCACTCTCATAATAACTTGTGGTTTTTGTTTCAACAAACGTAACGGCCATGTTCCCAGGGCTTACCATTTCAAGTGTAAAAAAGTGTTAAACAGGCGTAAATCTTTGCTTTGGCCCATTTTACCCGGCTACCTTTGCAGGTATGAAGCGTAGCGCATTGATTGTTGTAGGGCTAATTGCCATTAGTGTTTTTCTGCTTTCGGCTGGTACAATTATTACTCAACCTCAAAACAATTTTCCCGAAAAGGAAATAGCCATTGCCTTGCGTAATGTGGGCCACAGGTTGTTATTGCATGCGGGCGATTCAACTTCGCGGGTGCTACCAGTAAAGCAA
Organism: Cyclobacteriaceae bacterium; assembly: GCA_019638355.1. Lineage (GTDB taxonomy): Bacteria > Bacteroidota > Bacteroidia > Cytophagales > Cyclobacteriaceae > ELB16-189. The sequence continues at coordinate 405,211 of JAHBTY010000001.1, read as the reverse complement.
CTTAGTGGCACTATTTATAGCCTCGAGTTTCAAAGTCCGTTTGCCTTTGTGCCCGATTCGTTGGTGAACATTGTGCAACAAAGTTTAGAAGCTACGCCTGTTTGGTTGGATTATACGGTGAATGTATTAGCCTGCAACACCAACGAAATTGTGTATGGCTTTCAGATTGGTAAATTGGAGCAAACCACATTAGTACCTTGCCTGGGGCGCGAACAGCCCGAAGGATGTTACACCATTGTTTTATCCTTTCTTCAAGCTGATACACCACAAAACAATTCTTACTTGTTTGGATTAGCACTTATAAGTTTGGTGGTTATTGGTTTTGTAGGCCGCTCTTTTGTGCAAAAGAAAAACATACCTGAACCCGAAGTGCCGACCATGCAACTTGGTAAGTATGAATTTTATGAAGCAAAAAGAATTTTAAAGTTTGGTAATGCATCAATAGATTTATCTGATAAAGAATCGCAGTTGCTTAAATTGTTTGCACAGCAAATTAACCAGCCTATTGCACGCGAAGTTTTAATGAAAGAAGTGTGGCAAGATAATGGCGTGCTGATCAGTCGCAGTCTCGATGTTTTTGTTTCGCGTTTGAGGAAGAAATTAAAAGATGATTCCACCATCCAGATTTTAAATGTGCATGGCTTTGGATACCGGTTGGTAATTCAAGAATAATTACCGCTTAAGCGCAGTTGAAACTTCAATCAAGGCATCCTTTCGGAAGAAAAAGAATAATAAAGATTTTCCTCCACTTGAGAGATAATAATTCATCTTATATAAGTTCACCTTTCAATCAATTTCAGCAAATCCTTAACATCATCATGTATAACTGTATTGTGATGATTCCAGAAATCGACATCTTTTTCAATAGGTCTTGATTTTATACTCGTAAGTGATCCCATACTACTACTAACCGGTTGCAGGTTTACTTCGGTTGAAAGCAACTCTCGTACTGACAAACTACGATAAGACCAGTTTTCTTTACTGTTATGCCATTTTCCAAAATGCACATGGCGCGAATAGTTTAGCATGTACTTCCCATCTACCACTTTATAGGTTTGAACCAACTGATGGCCGTATGGATCTTGCCGAAGGTGTGGGTTTTTCTTGCCTTGATATGGCCTTCTGTAAATAAGTGTTTCAACTTTCAACACAGCAAATGAACCTACTTCAACATAGATTTTGCCCGTTGCGCTGATGGGAGAAGGGTAACCAAAGCCAGTTGTAAAAGCTCCCGGCCGTTTGCAGGTAAAGGCAATTTCATACACTCGCTTGTTTTCGTATGCAGCAATGCCTATCAGGGTGAGGTCGTAAAAACCAGAACGATGCAATACATTATCTTTGTCTAAAACGACATCATGTGTGTAAATTTTCCAGAGTGAACCCACACCCGACCAGATATCCTTATCGCTATTATCGGTAGTATTCCTGAACTGTAGAATTTTTCCCTTCATGCGTTTGCTTACGTTACCTGTAGATTTATATCCTACCGGATCGTACACCAGTACGGCCGCTTCCTCATTAGATAGAACAGAGTCTTCTTTGTAGTCACTTACACGATAAAAAAATTCCTGTTCGTGCGGTTGTTGTATGTAGTTGTCCTTTATCTTCTTTTCGGCCTGTTTAATAATTTCGCGTGCGGAAAGTGGCTTTGATCTGATCTCCATTTCAGCCAACAGATACGTTTTAGGGTTGAGCAAAAACTCTTTTCGGCTAGTTAGCTCACGAACAGAAAGCGTATCGGTTTCATAGCCAATAGAAGAAAGAACAACAAGATCGGTAGGCTTTGCGCCCGGCATTATAAAAGTAAATTCACCTGCAGCATTAGTAGCCACACCTTTGGTTGTATTTACCAATGAAATGTTTGCATACTCTATTCCTTTTTTTGTTACCGCATCAATCAGGCGAGCACTTCCTGTAGTGGTATAAACTGTTACTTTTTCAATGGCCTCTTTTGTTTGACTTACCTCGTGCTCAGGAAAGGAAGGTGGATATGATGTTTTGATGAAAAATAATCCATCAAAAATAAATTGCCATGGCGCATACATAGGCAGATTGCCCAAGGCCGAAGAATAAAATTTTTGATTTGTTTTTGCATTGTAGTTGACGAGTGCGAGCGGCTGGTTGCCGGCCACCAACGCTTGTTCAATACTTCCTTGCGGAGGCTGAACTGCTCCCAACGAAACAGGGTTAAATCCTAGCATTCCAAACGCTCCGTCAAACGAAGAAAATGCCAAGCTATAAAGCGATTCGCCAAAATGCTTCTTAAGTATCCTACCCATAGGCACAGCTCCATTCAGGCTTTCATTTAAATCAGTAGGTTCGTGGCTATGTTGAAGGCTGTCCATCCTTTTGATGAATTGTTTTGTAAGCAATGTGTTTTCCCAGCGCTCTATCTCATTGGCAAAATGATACGATGCTCCCCACGCAATAATTTTTTTGTTGGGATATAGTTTTGTTAGATAGATGAGATTAAGTGCCATTTGTAAGTCGCGCGGGTTTTGAACTTTTACATCACGTTCGCGAAGCTTATCTATCTGCCACTGGATCATTTGCACCCAGCCCGCTAATGATTGTTGTAATATTGATTTTAGCATAGTGCTATCAGCCACTAAAGATTTTTTAAGCGATGCTGATACTTTTTTAATCGCTGTAAAAAATAGCACGGAGTCTGCTTCATTGTCGACAAGGAATTCGGCCCCCGCCTCTTGTACTTGTTCTATTGAAGCCACTTCTTCCTCCGAAAGAGTAAGATTTCCTATTGTCTCTTTTATTTCAGCCAACAATCCATCTGGCAAGAGTGTACTGCCCTGACAATCAAAACCCGTAACTATAAGTGGTTTATTGGTTGACGTCTGTTCGTGTACATATTTTATTAATGCCTCGCCCTCTTTGCTTTCTGACCAGATAGAATAAATACTTTCTCTAAGTGGACTCTCTTTGTAATTGGTATCTCTTACTTGTTGCCAAGCCCGATAACCGTCCAGCAAATCACTTTCAAAGCTGAGCATATCAAAGCCCATTTCCTGATGTAGAAATTTGATGAGTCTTACTTTTGCTTCGAAGGTGGCGCCATCACCATGCGATTGCTCGCCCAACAATACAATGCGTTTTTCTTTTAGAACTTCCTTTAGAAACTGTAGATCTGAAAAATCCTCATCAGAAGCTTGAATACTTCTTACCGGATAAACCGAAAAATTCTGAATTATAGAATTTGTTTGGCTGAATCCTGTACTTATAAAAAAAGTAGCTACCAGCAACAAGCAAAATACTTTCATAGAGTTAGGTTTGAATATGAACGCACTGGCGTGCAGGTTATTTCAAAGGATTAAAAATACCTGTACACTTCAAGGAAGAGAACGTTCGCCAAATAACTACTTATTGCACCATCAACCCCAACACCTTCTCCAAATCCACATTCCCCCCTGAAAGAATAATCCCTACCCGCTGACCTTTAAACCGGTCTTTCTCTTTTATTAATGCAGCCAATGGTACTGCGCATGATGGCTCGATAATAATTTTAACCCGTTCCCACACCAATCGCATGGCTGCAATAATTTCAGCATCGGTAGCGGTAATGATTTCACTTACGTGTTTTTGAATGATTGGAAAGGTTTTGTCGCCCAACGTAGTAAGCAAACCATCGGCTATGGTTTGTGATTGTGCTTGTTCTATCTTTCCGCTTTGCATAGAGCGATAGGCATCATCCGATCCAGCTGGTTCTCCCGCAATTACTTTTGTGTCAGGCGAAAAATATTTTGCAGCTAATGCGGTTCCGCTTAGTAAACCACCTCCACCAACTGGCGCCATAATCACATCCAGCTCGCGTACATCGGCAAACAATTCTTTGGCGGCAGTAGCCTGGCCTTCTATTACATCGTAATTATTAAACGGATGGATTTCCGTTGCGCCCGTCTTCTTTATTACTTCTTTTAATGTTGCTTCGCGTGATTGCAACGTGGGTTCACATTCAAAAATTTCGCCACCATACCCACGCACTCCGCGTTTCTTTATTTCGGGGGCTGTGCGCGGCATTACGATGTACGATTTGGTATTCAGAATTTTTGCAGCGCGCGCCAATGCCTGCGCATGATTACCCGATGAGTGCGTGGCCAAACCCAGCGCACGTTGTTCAGCATCTAATGATAATGCTGCGTTCATGGCGCCCCGGGCTTTAAAGGCCCCTATCTTCTGAAAATTTTCGCACTTCAGGTAAACGTGGCAGCCGGTTGCTTCATTAATACTTTTTGAAGTTAACACCGGTGTGCGATGAATGTACGGTTTAATACGTTCATGCGCTTGTTCAATACTGTAACGATCTATGCTCATAGGTTGCCTCACCCCCGGTGAGATCATTTAAGTTTATTTTTCAAACTCTATTATATACTCAGACTTATACTCACTCTGAAACCCGGCTTCGTTGGTAAACATATCTTTAAAGAACAAGCGGGCGCGTTTGCCTAATCGCACACATGTGTATTTGTTTTCAATGTCTTCGGGTGTGTTCATGGGTTGCAAAGAAGGATACCAAAGTGTGTGTTCCGGAATATCCAACACTTGTTGTGGTTTAGTCCATTGCTGTGAATTATCGCCTGCCGTTAAATCTTCATTGAAGTTGAATGAAATATAAATCGCACTGCCTTTCCACGATGAACTTTCCACACGCCCCATCATCATAACCCAGCAATTCAAATACGTATTCCAACTTACCGATGGGCCCCAATGAAACATTTTATCAGGAGCCGATGCCGGGCCACCGCCTTCTTCCATCGGAATCTGCAACGACTTAACGGGCGTACCTACTCCATCGGGCAAAACATTAAATCCACTTCCATCCCACCGCCTGGCTTTACCAACCGGATTATCCAAATCAGAAAGTTTAATGCGCGCCACACTTATACATTGGCCACTCCATTCTTTGACAGGATCGTATGCAGCCGAGTCATATACTCCGGGATAACCGTATTCGCCATAAAATAAATACAGGTACTCGCCACTGGCTACTGCCGAAGGATCGCCCACACCACCTGCAAATGTATTGGAGGTGTTGTGTGGTTTTAAAATCATACGCGGTTGTAAATCTTCAATAAAGATTCCGCGATTATCCCAGCTATAACCGCCATCAGTAGATTTCATTATACCAATTCGACACACGGCTGCTGGCGATGTAACTCCGGTTAATCCTTGCGGCCAGTATTTATAAATATAGCCTTGTCCGGTTTGTTCATTGTAAGGAAAATTCTGCGGATAGTTTTCGTTGTGATAAACTGCATATAATGTTTTTCCGCTGGCATCATTTTTATCCTGATAAACCGTTTCAAACCACACCGCACCGTGTAAGCCTTCTTCGGTTGGCTTTACATTCTTCGGCATGTTGGGCATAATTAAATCTTCAAACTTGTTGGCAAACGCTTCATCGGCATTCGCACCATTACCAAAACGCAGGTTATCAGAATAACCCCACAAGGTATCTTCACCATACTTACCCGGAAAAATGCGGAACGTATCGCCCACCCAAACCTCGGCCATGTTGCAATCCACGAACGAGTTGAATAAAAACTTATCAGTTTTGGTGACGGTGAAGGTGGGTGGGTTGTTTTCAGGAACTCCAGTAGTACAAGCATTAAATGCGAATAGCGAAGTTATAAGAAGCGCGAGTAATGCCTCACCTCCGGTGAAGCGAGGGAGAGGGGAAGCACTTCGAATTGAGTTTTGGAGTTTCATTTTGTGCGAAGTTTTTTCAAGGTACAATTTAATCCTTCACCCAGATAATTTTATCGGCAACAGGTTTACGTCTTCCATCGGGCACTGCACCTTTTGGCATACCTACATGCAGAAAGCCACACAGTTTATCATCGGTTCCTAATCCAAAAAAAGGTTTGGCTTGTTCAAAGTTGGTAATGCCTCCGGTGCCCAGGTAGCAACCGGCACCGTAAGCAGCAGCAGTTAAATACATATTCTGCACAGCACAAAACACAGCCCCTAGTTCTTCCCACTCGGGCAAACGTTTGGCTGCATCGCGTTTCATACCAATGGCTATAATATGCGATGATTCCATGGGCTTGCTTTGCAGCGATTGATACCGATCTGGTTGAAATGTACCGTTTGCTTCGGTAACTTGTTTGTAACACTCGCTTTGAAATGCAGCCAGTTTCTTCAGGCCTTCGCCACTAAACACAACAAAGCGCCACGGTTCGGTAAGTTTATGGTTAGGTGCCCAATTGGCATTCTCCAACATCTGGTTAATGACGTGTTCTGGCACAATTTCTCCTGAGTAATCTTTCGGGTAAACCGATCTGCGAAAACGTATCAGTTGATTTAATTCTTCTACATTAAAATTCATTGTATCTCTAATTTTGGCTAATTTAACTTTTGAACACCAAACACCCCATGCGTTTTTTTATTTTACTGTTATTGCTGGTTGCAGCCGGATGCTCACCGCTTTACATTCCCACCACCCGCAATGTGCCCTTGTTTCGTGAACAGGGCGAGTTTCAGGCTACGGTTATTGCTTCTACAGGTGCCGAAGTACAAACGGCTTTGGCCGTAACCGATAATATTGCTGTTATGATAAATGGTTCGTTGCTGCGTCAAAAAATTTCTGAACCCGACAGTTATACCCGCTCGCACACTTTCGTGGAAGGTGGTATTGGATATTACAAAGCCAATCGCAGATCGCGTATAGAAATTTTTGCAGGTTATGGATTGGGTAAAGGCACCAGCTACGCGCAATACTATTTTTTTTCACAAAGATTCGGTCAAAAAGATTTAGTTGCCACCGGCAGTTATAGCCGGATTTTTATTCAACCTTCGTTCGGGCAAAACAACCGCAGGTTCAATCTCGCTTTTACCCCGCGCATCTCCATAGTGGATTTTTCAGAGTTTTCTTCTAACGACAATAATCCGGCATTTGATACTGAAACTGTTAAGCCCAATGAGAAACCACGACTCTTTATTGAGCCGGCTTTAACCGGTAAGTTTCCATTGGTTGGAAATCTACAAGGAATGTTTCAGTTGGGATTAAATGTAAAGGCATCTGCTGATCTGTATTTCGATTACGTACCCTTACAATTTGCGCTTGGCATACAATTGAATACGGGTAGTTTGCGTACGCGGGTGTATTAAATAAAAAAGGCCTGGTCCCCCGACCAGGCCTAACCTAAACCCAACCCCTCAATCATATATATTCATGAGACGACTGGGGTCCTATTGATGCAAAGAAACGGCCCCATTATCTCGATTGTTTTATTAATACTGGGGAATGGACAAATAGTTACAGGAGTGGAAACCGTTCACACAAATCAAGCACTAATATGCTCGCCAACCATGCGCAGGCCATCTAATGTTAGATGTGGCTCTATAGAATGAAAGAAACCAGCCAACGGGGTAATAACAGAAGAAAGCCCACCGGTTGCAATAACAATAGCGGGCTCATTTAATTCGGATTGAATTTGTGCCACTACATTTTTAACTAATCCTTCATACCCGATTAATATTCCGGATTGAATAGCCGTGATGGTATTTTTTCCAAGTGAAGAAGTCGGCATCTCAAGCGGAACATCGAACAACTTAGCTGTGTTTTGCGAGAGGGCACGAATGGCCGTTTTTAAACCCGGAGCAATTGACACACCCAGTATTTCGCCTGCGGCTGATACGGTGGTAAATGTAAGAGCGGTACCAAAATCAACTACAATGCAGGTTTGTTTGTATTTAAAATAAGCTGCTGCTGCATTGGCCACCAGATCCGATCCAATTTCGAATGGGTTAAGAATTTGCATCGGCAATAAAGCATATACTTTAGGCCCAAGTATTACCGGATCTTTCTCGAACAATGTTCGCGATACATTTTTCATCTTGTCGTTCATAGCCGGAACTACGCTGCTTAACACAATAGTCTTTACCTGATCTACAGCATTGCCCGATTCAAAAAAGTAATCGCGGATTTTTACACCGTAATATAATTCAGGAAGATCGGGGCGAGATGAAATTCGCCACACATGTTTCCAACTATTGTCTTTCCACAAACCAACAGTTACATCACTATTGCCAATATCTAATGCCAAAAGCATGTGCCCGATTCTAAATTTAATTAAATAGATTTTTCATTAAGTGCGTTGCATTGAAAGGCGTGTTCGCGACAAACATACGCGCCAATGGCGGTGTAAGTTTTTAATGGGCTTTATTTAAAATGTTTAAGTTTAATTATCTCCTCTGCCTTTAAAAATCGCCATTCGCCCCGGTTAAGATCCTTTTTATCCAAACCAGCATACACCACACGATCTAGTTTTTCAACCACGTACCCCAGCGACTCAAAAATTCTTCGAACAATTCTATTCCATCCAATGTGTAATTCTATTCCAATGGTTCGATTATCGCCATCCACAATGGCCAGATCATCTACCACCGCGCGGCCCTCCTCTAAATGAACGCCCGCCTTAATTTTTTCAAAATCACTTTTTGTGATGGGTTTATCCAACTCTACCCGATAGATTTTTTTTACATTATAAGATGGGTGTGTAAGTTTATCCGCCAGGTCGCCATCGTTGGTTAGCAATAACAAACCTGTCGTATTTCTATCCAATCGACCAACCGGGTAAATTCGTTCAGGCCCGGCATTGGCCACCAGGTTCATTACGGTTTTGCGTTCTTGCGGATCGTCTGTAGTAGTAATAAATCCTTTGGGTTTATTTAATAAAATATACACAGGTTTTTCGGCCTTGAGTTTTTTTCCTTCGTAGCGTACATCATCGGTGCGTTTTACCTTGTGCCCCATTTCGGTAATTACTTCACCATTAACGGTAACTAATCCCATTTTTATTAATTCGTCTGCCTCGCGCCTGCTACCTACACCGCTATTGGCAATAAATTTATTCAATCGGATTAAATCCGAATCAGTCTTTGGAGCATCAAGTTTTGGCCCCCGCTTGGGCGAAGTAACATCGCGTTGCTTATTATATGGTTTGCGTTTGTATGGAAGACCGTATGAACTGCCTTCTTTTTGATCATCACCCTCTTGCTTTCGCCCGAAAGGTTTTTTAGTAAAACGTGCCGGGCCACTACTTCTCAAATCAACCCGGCCACTCTCCCTTTTTTTGAATATCGGCTTTTCATTTCCTGTTTCACTATCAAATCGTTTCTTTTCAAAACGATTGGGCCCGTCTGTTTCCCGATCAAAGCCGCCACTCTTTTTGAATGAACGGGTGTTATCCGTATCATTAAATCGTTTCTTTTCGTAGCCAACTTTCTTTTCAAACCGGAGGCTGTCCTGTTGAAACGACCGCTTCTTAAATGGTTTATCATCACCATCTTCAAATCTCCTTTTAGTAAATCCGGTAGATGGTTTTACAAACCCACCACTTCTTTTGCCTCCTGGCTTGTCGGATTGAAAAGATCGTTTTTTAAACGAGCCTTCATTGGAATCAGAATCTGATTTTCCGAATACTGGTTTCCCTGCTGATCGGCCAAACCGGGTTGTGCGTTCCGTGCCCTCGCTGCGTTCAAATTTTTTGCGCGGGTTCTCGGTGGTAAATCTGCCTTCGGGTTTTTTCTTTCGGGTGCGAAATGATTTTTCTGCATTTGTGCGTTTACCAAATGAAGTAGCGGATGATTTGCGCGGACGTGCCATAGCGATAACAGGTTAATGACCAATTAACTGTTGGTAAATTGGCCGGTACTAAAGGTCGGATTAAAAAATGATAAAGTGGAATTTCAATTCCACCAGGTAATATCTAAAAAAAAATTATTGATTTTCGGGGCTTTCGCCAATGGTATTTACCTCGCTGGTAAAGTCTTTCGGTGTAGGCAGTTCGTTTATATCGTTAATACCGAAGTATTCCATAAACTTAGGGCTGGTGCCGTAAAGAATGGGCCGGCCAATTGTTTCAGCTTTTCCCTGAATTTCAATCAGACCTTTATCCAATAATTTCTGCACTGCATAATCGCAATTAACACCGCGAATATTCTCTACATCAGTTTTAGAAATGGGTTGCTTGTAGGCGATAATGGAAAGCGTTTCCATAGCAGAGGTTGACAATCTTTTTTTAGACTGTTGTTTTAACATAATACCAATGCTGGATTGATACGCAGGCTTGGTTAAAAATTGGTATCCACCTGCAGCTTTGTATAATTGAAACGAATATTCTTCGCCCTGAAATTTTGCTTCGATGCGGGTAAGTGCACCTTGTATGTCTTCCTCAGGTACATCGGCATTAAACATTTCAGAAAGGCAGGCTTTAATATCAGCAACCTTTGCTGGTGTAGGCGAACAAAAAATCAATGCTTCAATGTGGTTCTGCAGAAAATCCATATAGCTATAAAAAATTAAAAAGTGGCAGCTAACAATTTGACAATCCTGTTCAACAATGAATCCAAACCGCTGTCAACTGCCTAATGTCAATTGCGTTTTTTTGATTAATCTTGTTTCATCATTTTGGCTTCGATGGATTGCGTGGTGTGTGGTACGGCAATCAAACGTTCTTTGGGAATTAGTTTCCCGGTAACGGAACAAATGCCATACGTGCGATTCTTAATACGAACCAGCGCATTTTCAAGATTGGTGATGTATTTAAGTTGGCGCGCAGCCAACTGGCTCAGATTTTCTTTCTCTGCTGTTTCGGCACCATCTTCCAGTACTTTGGTATTTCCACCCGAAGTTGAATCGGTACCGGCATCGTTATTACGGTTTAATGTTTCTTTCAAAATACGAAACTCTTCCCGGGCCTTATCCAGCTTGCCGTTAATCAACGTTTCAAACTCTTTCAACTCATCATCACTATAGCGGGTTTTGTCTTCGTTAACCACAATTGCTTTGGCCGGCTTATGGGCAATAGGGCGCTGATTTATGATTGGGAAAATATTGAGTTGCGAGGGCGATAACTTAACCGGTGGCGCAATTGGCCGGGGTTCTTTTTTGGGTGTTGGTTCTGAAGCCTTTTTTAGTACAGGCTTTGCTTCTTTCTTCACCACTTTTTTAGGTGCTGCCTTGGGGGTGGCTTTTTTTGCAACTACTTTTTTGGGAGCCACTTTCTTTGCAGGTGCTTTTTTGGCTGCCTTAGGTTTGGCAGCCGGTTTAGCCTTTGCGGCTGGTTTAGCTTTGGCGGCTTTTTTAGCAGGCTTGGCTGGTTTTTTCTTTGATTTGGCCATAAAACAGTTCCTTTTTATAAGGGTTTTGAAAAAGATGGGCAAAAATACGGCTATGGGTTGAAACAAAAAATGTAATGGCCCGAACAAATCGCTACAGGTAACCAGTTATTGAAATAAAATAGAAGTAGTTGCCCTGGCGCACTACAATTCAATGTTTTTAACGTGCCAGAACTACGCGCTTGCGAAAGGTTTTTACCTGGCCGTCTAATTGAAATACCTCAAACCATACAAAGTAGTAGCCCATGCGGGCCTGGGTACCATCATCGCGGTCGCCATCCCATCGGATAAAACCCTCATAACCCAGCGTTTCGTTATTGGCAAGTTCTTTTATAACCCGCCCTTGCTGGTCGGCAATTTTAATGTTGGCCACCCAACCGGTTTGATCAAACCTATAATGAACCTGGGTAAAATTCTGGCCGGGCCGGTCAGGCGAAAATATTTCAGGATCAACCTGCACCTGGTTTCCATCCAGATCAAAATCGGGTTTTGAGTTTGAGTTGATATAGCCAGGTGTTGCAAAGCCCGAAGCACTGCTTGCCGATTTCCAGTTGTTTCGGTTGTTGGTAGCACCTGAAGTGGCAATTCGTTCTAACGATACACCTTCTTTATCTTTAAGAATTGGTGCATGAAAATCTGCTGCATAAATCAGGTAATCGTGGTTTATGCCTGTATCCGATGCTAACGCAACGGAACCCGTATCATCATTCATGGCCGGGATAGTAGCTACTATAAAATTTTCTTCTATGGCTAATGGATATTGATTCTTTAGTATGCTGCCGTTTGAGGTAACTACTACATAAGAAGCTGGTGGAAGTATGTAATCGCCTGAAGTGATAATGCGGGTGTTTGTGATGCTGTTGTTCACAAAGTTGGCTAACAACCAGTTTTTAAGGTTGATGTATTTGGTTGAGGTGTTTACTAACTCAACAAAATCTACCCCGCCCGGCCGCGGGTTAAAAAGAATTTCATTTATGAGTACATCCCCCGGTGCGGCTGCTTCCGGTAAGGCAAAAATCTTGTAGTTGTATGCTGCTTGAATTTCATTTCCGGCACAATCGCGCAAACTGGTAATAGTAAGTGTATAAAGTTGCTTTGGCATTAGGCTACCGTCTAATGTAAGTTTAACCTGGCGCAATGAAGTTGATACAAATTGTGCGCTTGTAACACTTACCGGGGGCGCAATAGAAAAGGGTTGAATGTTGATTGGCTTTTCTATCTTTTCATCAAATGTCAGCAACAATTCCGAATCGGTTATAACAGCTATGGCCTGTAAACGCGGCCCGGTTAAGTCGGGTTTGTTGGTGTTTACAGAATTAACTGCACCGGGTGTTCCGCCAGCAGAAGCTTCGCTTGCTGTCCAATTGGTTTCTTCACCACACGTATTGTTAACATCAATCAACTCCAGCGTCCAGCCTCCGGCCTGTTTATCTTCATCGTTATACCAGGCAAGGTTAAAGTTTACCGAATCGATAAGGTGGTTATCGGGCGCGCGTAGCATTAAAGCCTCACCGGCATTGTTTAAGGTTGGAAAATTTGCCAAGCCCACCACCGGGCCAAATCCGGTGAAAACCGAAGCATTTGTAGCAGAAGTTAAGATCAGATACTGGCCCGGCAAAACAATACGCGATGGTAAGGTTGCTGTGGAACTACCATCCGTAAACCGCCAACCGGCAAGATTAACCGGCCCTGTACTTCGGTTATATAGTTCTACAAACTCGGCATCGGGCAAGCCTACCTGTGGTGTTGGGTCAGCAAAAATTTCGGTAAGTATAATGTCTTTGGCCGTAACGGGTGCAAAGAAGTAATATGTAAACGGCAATGTGTTTTCAATCATTCCATTGCCATAAATATCCTGTACACTTCTAATCGTTAGTTGTATGGTAACTGCGTTTTGAAAGTTTTGAGCAAACGTAAGCAGTACGGTTTTTTCGTCAGGTTGCAGCAACGCACTTATTGGATTACCCAAGCCGTTGGAAGCCGTGTAATGGTTTATGGCTTGCGCTGAGGTTAACTCCACCACTTCATTAAAAACCACCTGCAGTTGATTTTGAGAAACTACTGTTATATGTTGCAATACGGGAGGCTCCGTATCAAAAATAATATCACCGGCATATATGTCGTCAAAGAAATGGCGGTTGAAAAAACTGGCGGTAGATTGTTGCACACGAATTCCAAAAAATTGAGAAGTTGAAAGTGCATTATCGGTAACCGTGCCCTCGGTACCAAAATTCATTCCGCCCGTGGCATCGCGTTGTAGTGTCCAGAGGTTATCGGCATCGCGAATTACTTTAATCCGCAATGTGTTGTTGGACGAGTTGGTTACGCCATCGGCACCATTGATGAGCATGGTGGTTATACCATTCACTACTTTGTACAAACTCACATCATCGGGTGTACCACCAATGCGCACAAAGTAGCCATTAAGTGATGTGCTGAGTAAATTGGATTGATCTGCCATTAGAAAAACATCCACATAGTTGGCGCTGGATGTGTTGAATTGCAGATTAACCCAAAACTCCCATTGGGCTTGGGTGGCTTTGGCCGATGGTGTTGTGATGTAAAACGAAGCGTTGGCTATTGAAACATTTGATCGCAACTTACCCGCATCTATTACCCAGCTATCGGGTGCGCCTGGTACCCACATGGGGTTATTTGTAAAATCGCCATCTAAAAAATTGTCGTTTACCTGAGCCAAACAAACGCTCGCAAAGAAAAATACCTGTGCTATAATGGCGCTTAATTTTTTCATAGCATAGTTGCAAGCAGTATGTTTGCACCTCTTTAAAAATACAAATAAAATGACATTAGCAGTAGTTGGAGCAACCGGCCTGGTAGGCCAGGAGGTGCTAAAGGTGCTGGAAGAGCGCCAGGTAGAATTTGATGAATTGTATTTAGTGGCATCTGCCAAATCGGTAGGCCAGAAGATAAAGTTTAAGGGCAAGGAATACACCATTAAAAGCATGGAAGAAACCGTAGCATTGGCTCCGGATATAGCCATATTTTCAGCCGGTGGTGGCACTTCTTTGGACTGGGCACCCAGGTTTGCCGAAAAGGGAACCGTTGTAATTGACAACTCTTCAGCGTGGCGAATGGATCCCACAAAAAAGCTAGTGGTACCCGAAATAAATGGCCATACACTTACCAACGAAGACCTGATTATTGCCAACCCCAATTGTTCCACCATTCAAATGGTAATGGCACTGGCTCCGTTACATAAAAAATATAAAATCAAACGTATTGTAGTTTCTACCTATCAATCCGTTACCGGCACGGGCAAAGATGCCGTGCAACAAATGATGGAAGAGCGCCAAGGAATTACCAATGGCATTAAAGTATATCCGCATAAGATTGATATGAATGCGTTACCACACATCGATTCATTTTTAGATAATGGATATACCAAAGAAGAAATGAAGATGGTGAATGAAACCCGCAAGATTCTGGAAGATCAAACCATTGGCGTAACCTCCACCACTGTTCGTATCCCAGCTATTGGCGGACACTCTGAAGCAGTAAACGTAGAATTTCATAATGACTTTGATCTAAAAGCTGTACGCGAAATGTTGGAGCATACACCGGGAGTTATTGTGCAGGATGATGTGAAGAATAACGTGTACCCAATGCCTATTAACGCGCAAGGAAAAGATGAAGTGTTTGTGGGCCGCTTGCGCAGAGATGAATCTCAACCCAATACGTTAAACATGTGGGTGGTATCCGACAACTTGCGCAAAGGTGCCGCCACCAATGCCGTGCAGATTGCTGAGTTTTTGATGGAGAAGAGTATGGTGTCTTAGGTTTATAAAAATTTACAATTCTAATTTCGATGGCTCGTGTCCGCACGAGCCATCTTTATTTTCATTAAACCAAATCCCATCATACGTGTTCTTCAACCATGCCCACCACCATTCTGGTTTGGTTTAAAAACGATCTGCGTTTACTCGATAACGAAACCTGGTACCGCGCCTGCCAGCAAGCTGATTGCGTAATTCCGCTTTACGTTTTTGACCCCCGGCAGTTTGCACCTCATAAGCTGGGGTTTCCGCGCTCCGGATCTTTCCGAACCCAATTTTTAATCGATTCGGTAACCGCCTTACGGGAAGAATTAATGCAAAAAGGCTCAAATCTGATTGTTCGATTTGGTTTACCAGAGTTCATTATACCTGAAATTTGTGCCAAAAATAAATTTTCACACGTCTTTACCAGTAGCGAGGTGGCAAGTGAAGAAGTAAGTATTCTTAATGCTTTGACCCACATCCTTGGCAGTAAAGAGGTGGGCATTCAAACTTTTGCCACTTCCACACTCATTCACCCGGAAGATTTACCCATAGCGGTAACTAACCTACCCAATCAGTTTACCTTGTTTCGTAAACAAGTAGAACGCGATTGGACAATACGACAACAATTTGAAAAGCCTGAAATCAAACCCTTGCCCCAACTTGAACCCGGTATAATTCCCAACCTGAATCTGTTAGGACTACCAGCCATAACACCGGACCATCGTAGTGTTATAACCTACAAGGGTGGTGAAGCAGCAGCGCACCAGCAATTGAAAGAATATATTTGGGATAAAGACTTGCTTAAAGTTTATAAAGAAACCCGCAACGGATTAATCGGTGCTGATTACTCCTCTAAACTTTCTGCTGCACTTGCAGTTGGTTGCATCTCGCCCCGCACAATTTATCATGAGGTAAAAAAGTATGAACAAGAACGTGTTACTAATCAATCAACCTATTGGCTGATTTTTGAATTGCTGTGGCGTGATTACTTTCGGTTTGGTGCGCAAAAGTATGGCTCCATGATTTTTCAGGGTCACGGAATCAGCAACAAACAAATTAACTGGAAATATGACTTTGAAAAATTTAATGCATGGCGATTAGGTAAAACCGGTGTTGACTTTGTAGATGCTAACATGAAAGAGTTGCTGCTTACTGGCTTTATGAGTAATCGCGGCCGCCAAAATGTAGCCAGTTTTTTAACCAAAGATCTTGGAATTGATTGGCGCTGGGGCGCAGCCTGGTTCGAAAGCCAATTGATTGACTATGATGTATGCAGCAACTGGCTAAACTGGGCTTATGTTGCCGGGGTGGGTAACGACCCTCGAGAAGACCGGTATTTTAATATTGAAAGCCAGGTTAAAAAATATGATCCAGATAGACTTTATGTGAAATTATGGATGGGGAAATAGAAATTTTGAGGGCGAATAATCACTGCCACCCCTAAATTTCTTATAAATCAGTAGTTTTGCATCGATAACAAATAATTTATATGAGCAAAGGACTAATTACCGTTTTAGTAATTGTAGGTGTAATTGTGGTATTTGGTGGCGGTTTCTTTTTGTGGGGAACCGGAGTTTATGATAAAGCTGTTGGATCGCAGGAATCGGTAAACGAGGCTTTTGCCAATGTGCAGGCTACTTACCAACGTAGAGCCGATTTAATACCTAACCTGGTTGCGACAGTAAAGGAAGCAGCAGAAAATGAACGCGGCATTTTAACCGCGGTAACGCAAGCACGTGCTGGTATTGTGGATGCAAAAACTCCTGAGGATTTGGAAATAGCTGGCCGCAAAATCAACACTGCTATTAACCTGGCGTTTGAGGCTTATCCTCAAATCCGATCCACAGAAAATTTTCAGGAATTACAATCGCAATTAGAAGGCACCGAAAACCGGATTAACGTAGCACGGCAACGGTATAATGAGGCTGTGAAAGAGTACAACACGTACGTACGCGGATTTTTTAAACGCTTTGCGCTTAACCTGTTTGGCGGTGGCGAAGATTTTAGCGTGAAGAAAGGCTTTGAAGCTGCTGCCGGATCGGAGAATGCCCCAAGTGTGCAGGATGCTTTTAATAAGTAAATAGCTTATCCTTATAGTCGTTAGAAATCAAAAAAAGCCTGATCAGAAATGACCAGGCTTTTTTGTTGATTCCAATTTTTTGGAGATTATATCTTCTTCACCTCACGGTTTTCATAGCTTTCAATTACATCGCCCATTTTAATATCGGCAAAGTTTTTAATGCTGATACCACAATCAAACCCTGCTTTTACTTCGCTGGCATCGTCTTTAAAGCGTTTGAGTGCCGTCATCTCGCCTGAGTACACCACAATACCTTCGCGGATTAAGCGAATCGGGTTGTTGCGTTTAATATACCCATCGGTAACCATACATCCGGCTACGGTGCCCACTTTCGAAATCTTAAATACTTCGCGCACTTCGGCATTACCTACAATTACTTCTTCCATCTCCTTCTCGAGCATACCTTCCATGGCCGCCTTAATCTCATCGATGGCATCGTAAATGATCGAATACAACCTGATTTCAATTTCTTCATTCTCGGCCAATCTTCTAGCCGAAGCAGACGGTCGTACCTGGAAGCCCAGAATAATTGCATCGGAAGCTGAAGCCAGCAACACGTCCGATTCTGATATCTGACCAACTCCCTTATGGATAATCGCTACTGCTACTTTTTCGGTTGAAAGTTTCAGCAATGAATCGGACAATGCTTCTACTGAACCATCCACATCACCTTTCACAATTACATTCAGTTGCTTGAATGAACCGATAGCCAAACGCCTTCCGATTTCATCCAGCGTAATATGTTTTTTGGTGCGAATGCTTTGTTCGCGCAAAATCTGGCCGCGTTTGTTGGCAAGCTCACGTGCCTCGCGGTCGCTTTCCATTACCTGAAATTTTTCACCTGCCTGTGGTGCGCCATCCAAACCTAATACCTGTACCGGTGTAGAGGGGCCAACTTTCTGTACGCGTTTACCGGTATCATCAAACATTGCCTTTACCCGCCCAAAGTTTGATCCAGCCACCATTACATCGCCTACACTCAGACTTCCGGCTTGTACCATTAAGGTAGTTACATAACCACGGCCTTTATCCAGCGAAGCTTCAATAATAGATCCTACTGCAGCTTTATCAGGATTTGCTTTCAGGTTCAGCAACTCAGCTTCCAATAATACTTTCTCCAGCAAGTCATCAATGCCTTGTCCGGTTTTTGCTGAGATAGCCTGGCACTGGTATTTACCACCCCAATCTTCTACCAGTATATTTATTTTAGAAAGCGATTCTTTTACTTTCTCAGGATTAGCGCCAGGCTTATCAATTTTATTAATGGCGATAATAATTGGAACGCCTGCAACCTGTGCGTGGTTAATCGCTTCTTTGGTTTGTGGCATCACATCATCATCGGCAGCAACAACAATAATTGCAATATCCGTAAGTTTTGCACCGCGTGCACGCATGGCGGTAAACGCTTCGTGTCCTGGTGTATCCAAAAAGGCAATCTTGTTTCCATTCTTGGTGGTTACATCATACGCCCCAATGTGCTGGGTGATGCCTCCTGCCTCTGATGCTGTAACTTTAGTTTTACGAATGTAATCCAGCAATGAAGTTTTACCATGATCTACGTGCCCCATGATGGTTACAATGGGAGCGCGGGCCTGTAAATCTTCTTCTGCATCCTGCTCTTGTATTTCTTCTGTTTCTTCTTCGGTGGTCGTAAACTGAACATCATAGCCAAACTCATCGGCAATCACGGTAATTGCTTCGGCATCCAGGCGTTGATTTATAGAAACGAACATACCCAAGCCCATACAGGTTGAGATAACATCGTTTACAGAAACATTCATAAGCGAAGCCAAGTCGTTTGCCGAAATGAATTCGGTTACCTTTAGTGTTTTAGAAGATTCCTGTTCTTGCAACAAACGTTCTTCCTCCGCATCGGAAATAGCCTGACGCTTTTCTTTACGGTACTTGGCCCCTGTAACTTTCTTTTGGTTTCCACTGAGCTTGGCAAGCGTGGCACGAATCTGATCCTGAATTTCCTTATCGGTAGGTTCAGCTTTTTGCTGCCGCGGTTGAAATGCTTTTTGTCCGCGCTGCTGATTACCACCGGCCGGTGCTACCGGCTTACCGGTATCCAATCGCTTACGCGGACGTTTTTGTTGTGAGTTTTTGTGGAGATCAGAAGAAGCAACCGGTTCTTTTTTCTTCTCTACCGGCAAGGCTATTCTATCAACTACTTTCAGGCCTTGAAGTTTGTCTGCTTTTGCTTTAATGGTTTCGAGTTCGGGTTGAGTAGTAGGTTCTACAACCTTTTCCTTTTCAACAACTGGTTCTGTTACTACCGGCTTTTCCTCAACCTCGGGCTTTTCTTCTTTTTTGGGTTTCTTCTTGTCTTTATCGAGTTCTATTTTACCGAGCACCTTAATGCCTTCAAGTTTTGGTTTTTCTACCTCTACTTTTTCAGACTTAGGTTCATCTTTTGGCTTTACAATTTCTTTCGAGCCCAGGTTTTTAATCAAAACACTTTCCTCCTCATCTGTTTTTTTGCGAACCACTTCGGGTTCAACTTTGGCCGGGGGAGGTTCGTTCAATTTAATTCCAATGGTTAAGCCCGATGCTTCTGCTTTTTCAGATGCTGAAGAGGCAAACTCTTTAGAGAGCATAGCAAATTGCTCGGCCGTAAGCTTTGCATTGGGGTTATTTTCTACGCTAAAACCCTTCTTGGCCAAAAAATCCAAAATGGTATTGTGGCCCACATTGAGTTTGCGAGATGCTTGCCCCAGTCTTATGCCTTTTTCTTCTGCCATGCCCCAAATATCGCTATTTAAATTGTTTTAACCCGATTTTATTATTGTTAAGCCTATTCAAACTCCTTCTTTAAAACTGCTAACACACTCTCGATGGTCTCTTCTTCCAGATCGGTTCTGCGTACTAATTCTTCTTTATTTAAATTGAGTACACTCTTGGCCGAGTCAAGCCCGATGCGTTTAAGTTCGTCTATCACCCACCCTTCAATTTCATCACTAAACTCATCCAAATCAACATCTTCTTCCTGCTCGCCATCGGTTTCGCGGAACACATCTATTTCCATACCTACCAGGCGGCTGGCTAATTTTATATTAAGCCCTCCTTTGCCTATAGCCAATGAAACCTGATCGGGTTTTAAAAACACCGATACGCGGTTATTCTCTTTATCAATTTTGATACTTACAATTTTTGCCGGACTAAGTGCGCGTTGTATGTACAACTCCAGGTTTTCAGTGTAATTGATTACATCAATATTTTCGTTTTGAAGTTCGCGCACGATGGAATGTATGCGTGACCCTTTCATACCCACACATGCGCCTACCGGGTCAATGCGATCATCGTATGATTCAACTGCTACTTTGGCTCGCTCGCCTGGCTCGCGCACAACCTTTTTAATGGTAATTAAACCATCATATACTTCTGGAACTTCTTGTTCAAACAAACGCTCTACAAATGCGGGTGCGGTGCGGGATAAAATAATTTTAGGGCTACCATTTACCATATCTACTTTGTGCACCACTGCTCGCACATTTTCGCCTTTGCGATAGCGATCTTTTGGAATTTGTTCGTTGCGCGGAATGGAGATTTCATTCCCTTCCGCATCAATCAATAACACTTCGCGACTAAGTACCTGGTAAACTTCACCGGTAATAATTTCGCCTACCAGGTCTTTATACTTTTGATAGAGGATATCTTTCTCCAGGTCTTTTACCTTTTGCATCAGCGTTTGGCGCGCGGTGGTTACGGCCCTGCGGCCAAAGTCTTCCAGGTAAACCTGCTCGGCAACTTCTTCACCTACTTCAAAATCTTCTTCGATTTTGCGGGCTTCGGTTAAGCTGATTTTGTCGTGATCCCAGATGTCTTCTGAATCGTCATCCACAATCTCGCGGAAGCGCCAGATTTCCAAATCACCCTTGTCGGCATTTACAATGATGTCGAAGTTATCGTCTTCCACATATTTTTTACGAATCATGTTCCGGAACACATCTTCCAGAATCCGGATCATGGTGGGGCGATCGATGTTTTTTTGTTTCGCAAAATCTGCAAACGATTCAATCAGTGTTGACGCATCCATAGTTAGTAACTATTTAAAAGAGACCATTACAATTGCTTTTTCTATTTCGCTATAGGGTATTTCTACCGCTTTTAGTTCTGTTTTCTTGCCCTTTACTACTGTTTCAATTTCCAGGTTTACCAAAGTTTCATTGGCTGCTATCAATTTGCCCTGGCGAATACTTTTATCTTTACCTACCACCTTTAAACCACGACCTATATTTTTTACATACTGGCGTTTCAATTTCAGGGGCTGGTCTAAGCCTGGTGTGCCTACCTCCAGCATGTAGTTTTCCTTGATCAAATCCAGTTTATCTAAATCTTCGGAAAGGGCGCGGCTCAAATCAGAACAATGGTCGATGGTAATTCCGTTGTCGCCATCTACAAAAACCGAAACCTTGTGTGGTTTATGTTTACTGATTACCACATCCACTACAAAGTGGGCGGCATCCTTCAGGTGTGATTCGGCCAGTTCTTTTATTTTCTCTGCGGTGTCCATCAAAAATTTCTATAAACAAAGAGGGGACTTAAAAGTCCCCTCTTTTGATTTTTTCAAGAAGTGGTGCAAAGGTATTAAAAAAATACTTTCACGCAATAGCTACTTATTGTAGCTGTCAAAACTCTTATGATCGCGCAGGTACAATACTTCTTTAGGCAGCGATTTGAAATATTCGTATGTGATTTTCAAACCTTCTGCCCGCGATACCTTCGGCTCCCAACCTAAAATCTGTTTTGCTTTGGTAATGTCGGGTTGACGTTGCTTCGGATCGTCTTTGGGCAAATCCTTATACACTACTTTTTGGGTAGTGTTGGTTAGCTTAATAATCTCTTCGGCAAATTCTTTAATGGTGATTTCGCTTGGGTTACCAATATTAACCGGCTGCGCATAGTCTGACATTAATAACCGGTAGATACCCTCTACTAAATCATCTACATAACAGAACGAACGGGTTTGTGAACCATCGCCAAAAATAGTGAGATCTTCTCCGCGCAAAGCCTGCCCGATAAATGCCGGCAACACACGGCCATCATTAAGGCGCATGCGTGGGCCATAGGTATTGAAGATGCGCACAATGCGGGTTTCCAATCCATGAAAGGTATGGTACGCCATGGTAATCGCTTCTTGAAAACGCTTGGCTTCATCGTACACACCGCGTGGGCCAACCGTATTTACGTTACCATAGTACTCTTCTGTTTGCGGATGTACAGTTGGGTCACCATACACTTCAGAAGTTGAAGCAATAATGATTCGGGCTTTTTTAGCACGCGCCAGTCCAAGCAGGTTATGAGTTCCCAACGAACCAACCTTTAATGTTTGAATTGGAATTTTCAGATAATCAATCGGGCTGGCTGGCGAAGCAAAATGCAGAATGTAATCCAACTCGCCTGGCACGTGCACAAACTTTGAAACATCGTGATGATAAAATTCAAAATCAGGAAGTTTGAATAAATGTTCGATGTTACGTAGATCGCCTGTAATCAGGTTGTCCATCGCAATTACATAAAAGCCTTCTTTAATGAAGCGATCGCACAAATGCGAACCTAAAAAGCCGGCACCACCGGTTATTAATACTCGTTTTTTAACCATAAATAGTTTCGCGTCCGATGCTGAAGTAAGTATATCCCAAATCTTTCATTTGCTGAAGTTCGTACAGGTTGCGGCCGTCAAAAATTACTTTGCTTTTTAACAGCGATGAAATTTTATCGAAGTCGGGTGTGCGAAATTCCGGCCATTCGGTAGCAATAAAAATGGCATCGGCTCCTGCGGCAGCCTCGTATGGAGTTTTGGTAAATTGTATTTTATTACCCAGCAATCGCTGTACGTTTTCCATGGATTCCGGATCATGCGCCTGAATATGGGCTCCAGCGCGGAGCAGTTCTTCAATGTTATAAAGTGCGGGTGCTTCACGGATGTCATCGGTATGCGGTTTAAAGGACAAGCCCCACATGGCAAAAACTTTTCCTTTCAAATCGCCCCGATAGTAATCTTTAATACGGGGAATCAATTTTGTTTTTTGGTTGGCATTTACATCCATTACGGCATTCAAAATTTTAAACTCATAGTGTACATCGGCCGATGATTTGGCTAGTGCCTGCACATCTTTCGGGAAGCAACTTCCGCCATAACCAATACCTGGAAACAAAAAGCGTTTGCCTATGCGGCTATCGGTACCAATTCCTTTGCGCACGGCATCTACATCGGCCCCTACCAATTCGCACAAGTTTGCAATTTCATTCATGAATGAAATTTTAGTTGCTAAGAATGAATTAGCCGCGTACTTGGTAAGTTCAGCCGAACGCTCGTCCATAAACACCAATGGATTTCCCTGCCGGACAAAGGGGGCATAAAGTGTTTCCATAATTTTTCGGGCTTTGGCCGAAGTGGTTCCAATAACCACACGCTCGGGTTTCATAAAATCATCTACCGCAACACCTTCGCGTAAAAATTCCGGATTCGACACCACATCAAATTCTGTGGTAGCTTTGGCTGCAATTCGTTCGCGAACTTTATCGGCTGTACCTACCGGCACTGTACTTTTATCAACAATAACTGTATAATGCTTTAATAAGGGCCCAAGGTCAGAGGCAACTCCCAGTATATATTTTAAATCGGCTGAACCATCTTCGCCCGGAGGAGTAGGCAGTGCAAGAAAAATGATTTGCGCATCTTTTATTCCTTCAGCCAGGCTGGTTGTAAAAAATAAGCGCCCTTGATTCAGGTTGCGCTCAAACAATTGCTCGAGGCCTGGTTCATAAATTGTTATTTTGCCTCCACTTAATTTTTTTACTTTCTCCGGATCAATATCCACACACGTAACCGTGTTTCCGGTTTCCGCAAAGCAAGTACCCGTAACCAATCCAACGTAACCAGTACCAACAACAGCAATTTTCATCGTTAAAAGTTTAATGTTTGTTTGAGAGGGGCAAAAATAAACCTTTAAGCAGGTTAAAGAGGCCTTTTATCGTAGTCTTTTGGATTATTTTCAATAACCTAACAGTTGTTTGGTCTGATTGAATTAACCGTTACATTTGCGACTTAAAAATCTATTGGCAATGGAAACTACCATGAGTTTTGAGGTTACAGAAAACCAGAAAATGATCGCGCAGATGATTCGTGATTTTGGCGAGCGGGAAATCAGCCCGTTCAGTATGGAGTGGGATGAGAGCCAACATTTTCCAATCGAGCTGTTTAAAAAAATGGGTGACCTGGGCCTGATGGGCGTATTGGTTCCAGAAGCGTACGGGGGCAGTGGCTTTGGCTACCACGAATATGTAACGGCTATTGCAGAAATTGCCAAGATAGACGGTTCTATCGGGCTTTCCGTTGCTGCTCATAATTCGCTTTGCACAGGCCACATTTTGCAACATGCCAACGAAGAGCAAAAGCAGAAGTATTTACCCAAACTGGCAACTGGGGAGTGGATTGGTGCGTGGGGATTAACAGAGCCCAATACCGGATCGGATGCAGGCAACATGCGCACAGTAGCTGTTAAAGATGGAGACTATTACGTGCTGAATGGAGCCAAAAATTTTATCACCCATGGTAAATCGGGCGATGTGGCCGTGGTAATTGCGCGCACCGGCAAAGTGGGCGACTCGCATGGTATGACTGCTTTTATTATTGAGAAAGGAACGCCTGGATTTGCTGCCGGCAAAAAAGAAAACAAGTTGGGAATGCGTGCTTCTGAAACTGCCGAGTTGATCTTTACAGATTGCCGCATTCACAAAAGCCAGGTTATAGGTAAAGAGGGAGATGGATTTGTTCAATCCTTAAAAGTTTTGGATGGAGGCCGCATTTCTATTGCAGCATTAAGTCTTGGTATTGCGCAAGGGGCATATGAAGCCGCTTTGAAATATTCTAAAGAACGCCACCAATTCAATCAGCCCATCTCAGCCTTTCAAGGTATTTCATTTAAACTGGCCGATATGGCAACCAAAATTGAAGCAGCCTCATTGCTTACGTACCGGGCAGCTGATTTAAAAAACAAGGGCAAAAGCGTTAACCGCGAATCGGCCATGGCAAAATTATACGCTTCAGAAATTGCCGTTGAAGTTGCCAACGAAGGCGTACAGATTTTTGGCGGCTACGGATACACCAAAGATTTTCCGGCCGAAAAATACTACCGCGATGCCAAGCTGTGCACGATTGGTGAAGGTACCTCCGAAATTCAAAAACTGGTTATTTCAAGGTCAATTTTGAAATGAAACTTGCAGAATTGAAATGGAGAACACTATATTTGCAGCCCAAATAATTGAAAAATGCTGATTATCAACATTAAAGAGAACGAATCGATTGACAAGGCCCTGAAGCGCTTTAAAAAGAAGTTTGAAAAAACGGGTATTTTAAGAGAGCTACGCGAAAGAACTTCCTTTACCAAGCCATCGGTAAAAAGAAGAAGCGAAATTATAAGGGCTGCTTACCGTCAAAAAACTTACGGTTCGGACAACGCTTAGGCTTAGTTAATTAACATTCTATACACAATCCCCCACAGGTTTTTCCCTGTGGGGGATTTTTTTTACATTGACCATACTTCAAGCAAGGTGTAGTTGAATTGATGGTTGATACTTTTTTAAAATACCTCCAGTACCAAAAAAGGTACAGTCCCCAAACGATACAATCTTACCGTACCGATCTTACCCAGTTTGAAGATTTTTTAAAGCATGAATTTGACAGCACACCGCCACAAGAAGCCAATTATGGGCTGGTGCGTTCGTGGATTGTAAGTTTGGTAGAACAAAAGTTAGACTCACTCTCTGTAAACCGGAAAATCGCCTGTTTGCGCTCGTATTATAAATTTCTGCTTCGCCAAGAGGTGATTGTACGCGATCCCATGGCGAAGATCAAAATTCTGAAAACGAAGAAAAAATTACCGCACTTTGTAAACGAACAGGATACCACCCGGCTACTGGATCAGGTTCAGTTTGAACACTCGCATGAAGGCCTGCGCGATAAACTAATTCTGGAATTGTTGTATGGAACCGGTATGCGCCTGGCTGAATTAATAACCCTTCAAGAACGTAACCTAAATTTACGCGACCGTACACTTAAAGTATTGGGTAAACGAAATAAAGAAAGAGTTATCCCTTTTTCCGTTCAACTCGTTTCTATCATTGAGGCGTACGTTGAAGTACGTAACCGTGAAGTTGAAAAAAAAGAACATGGTTGCTTGTTGGTTACGCAAACCGGAGATCAATTATATCCCATGCTGGTAAACCGCACCGTAAAAAAATATATGAAACTGTTTACCACTGTTGAAAAGAAGAGCCCGCATGTGTTGCGCCACACCTATGCCACCCACTTGCTAAACAAAGGAGCGGAAATAAACGCTGTGAAAGATTTATTAGGTCACAGCAGTTTAGCTGCTACCCAGGTTTATACGCATAACAGCATGGAAAAATTAAAAAAAGTGTTTGACCAGGCACACCCTAAAGCTTAGCCTATGATTAGATGATTACTAACTGGCTACCGGGGCCTTTAAAAAACCGGAATGTTTAATTGTTCAACTTAAATTTTTCGCTTATGAAACTGCAAGTGCATTCCATCCATTTCGATGCTGATCAGAAACTCATCGACTTCATTCAAAAAAAGGTTGACAAGCTTGAAACATTTTACGACCGCATGGTAGATGGTGAAGTTTTTCTGAGGCTTAACAATGAAGGCGTTGAAAATAAAACCGTAGAAATAAAATTGAATGTGCCCGGCCAGCATCTGTTTGCGAAAGAACAAGCCCGATCATTTGAAGCAGCCACCGATCAGGCTACAGAAGCCTTACGCAACCAACTCAAAAAATTCAAAACCAAACTCAAAAACGGAAGGGTGTAATTTGATTTCATGTTTCGAAGCCAACGGCTACGTTTTCATATTTCGAAAATAGCTGTTGGCTTTTTCTATTACTTCGCGCTCGGTAGCGCATGTTAAATAGTGATTGGTTTAACTAGCTGCTTTTCACTTGTGCTCTTCATGTGAAAAATAATCGAAAGCCTTTCATCACAAAACATTGCAGCCTAACAAGTTGATTGAGTATTTTGACGGACTCAATTTCCTAAACCCTATGAAAAAACTTTTGATGGGCTTGCTGGTGATCAGCTCCTGTGCGCTTGCCCAAAATGATTATTTCTTTCCGGCCGGAGTTTCATTCGATCCTGCCATCCCGACCCCCGAACAATTTCTGGGTTATCCCATTGGCGATTGGCACACACGCCACGATCGGATTGTATCGTACTTTCAGGAGTTGGCACGCCTATCGCCCAAAGCACATTTTCAGATAATCGGTTACACCAACGAGCGCAGGCCGCAGGTAGTGCTTACCATTACCAGCGTTGAAAACTATGCACGCATCGAAGACATCCGCAAAGAACATTTAAAGTTGGCCGATCCCACACAGTCGGTAAACACATCCACCATGCCGGTAATTATCACGCATGGTTATAATGTACACGGGAACGAGCCCAGCAGCAGTGAAGCCGCGATGCTAACCGCGTATTACTTAATTGCTGCACAAGGCGCAGAAGCCGAGCGCACACTTAAAGATGCCGTGATTCACATCGACCCGAATTATAATCCCGATGGCCGCGATCGCCACAGCAACTGGGCCAACATGCACAAGGGCTTTCCTCCGGTTTCCGATCCGATGGATCGTGAACACAATGAAGTGTGGCCCGGTGGTCGTTTCAATCATTATTGGTTTGATCTTAATCGCGATTGGTTGCCACTGGCACATGTGGAGAGTCGCAATCGGGTAGCGTTCTTTCACCAATGGTTGCCCAATGTGTGTACCGATTACCACGAGATGGGGACCAATGCCACCAACTTTTTTGAGCCTACCAAACCGTATGGCAGCGAAAACCCGGTAGTGCCGCGCGCCAACTACGATGTGTTGAATCCACTATTTGCAAAATATTTTGCCCACGCGTTGGACGAAATTGGCTCGTTGTATTTTTCCAAAGAAGCATTTGATAACTCGTATCCGGGTTATGGTTCTACCTATCCGGATATTCATGGTGGGTTGGGATTGGTGTTTGAACAAGCCAGCTCGCGCGGGCACGTGCAAAAAAGTTCTACCAAAGAAGTAACGTTTGCCTTTACCATTCGCAACCATGTGCGCACCAGTTTGGCAACGGTAAAAGCCGGAGTAGAAAACCGTGAGTTGTTATTAAAACATCAGCAGGAATATTTTAAGTCTGCGTTGGATGAAGGAAAAAAATCTGCTGTTAAAGCGTATGTGTTTGGCGATAGTAAAGATCAAAGTCGCACCCGCGCTTTTGCGGATTTATTGGTGAAACATAAAATTGAAACGCATCAACTGGGTGCCGATCTTACTGTGGGTTCCAACAAATACGAAAAGGGAAAAGCGTTTGTAGTTACCACCGACCAAACACAATATAGAATGGTGCGCAGCATGTTCGAAAAAGTAACTGCGTTTCACGACAGTGTGTTTTACGATGCCAGCACGTGGACGATGGCCCTCGCCTATGGCTTACCACATGATGCCCTGAATGCAACGGTTAAGTTTTCGAAAGGCGAAAGGGTTACGGTTGAAAACCTGGTGGCAACACCTGCAGCCGTAACCAAATCGAGCTATGCATACCTGATTGAGTGGAATGAATATAATGCTGCCCGCGCATTATATTATTTGTTAACCAAAGGCGTATTTGTAAAAACTACCTTCAAACCTTTTACCGCTACCATCAACGGCATGAAAAAGAATTTTGGCTACGGCACGTTGGTAATTCCGGTAGCCGATCAACACCTGAATGCCGATGAGTTGTTTGCCATTGTGAAAGAGGCTTCCACCACGGCAACGGTGGAGGTTCTGAGCGTTACTACTGGTTATAGTTTGGAGGGTGTGGATTTGGGAAGCAACAACATCCGTACGGTGCCACAACCCAAAGTAGTAATGTTGATTGGCGATGGTGTAGCTGCTACCGATGCCGGTGCGTTATGGTACCTGCTCGATAGCAAACTGAGTATGCCTATTACCAAAGTAAACACCACACAGTTTAACCAATTGCGTTTGCATGAATACACTACGTTGATTTTACCTTCCGGAAACTACAATGCGTTGGGCGAAAGCGGAGCAACTAAAATTAAAACATGGGCACAACAAGGCGGCACGCTTATCTTGTTAAAGAATGCCGTGAGCTGGGCGATTAACAACAAAATAGTAGATGAACAATTGCGCAAGGAGGAGGAGACCAAAAGCACTAAACGCATGGATTATGTTACGGCTGGCGATTACCAGGGTTCGCGTGCCATTGGTGGATCTATTTATAAAGCCAATGTGGACATTACCCATCCGTTGGCTTTTGGATACACCACGCGCGAGTTGCCCGTGTGGCGCAATACGAGTATTTTTTTAGAGCCGGCCAAGAGTCCGTTTAACACGGTAATTAAATACACGGCCAGTCCGTTGTTAAGCGGCTACATACACGCCACCAACTTAGAGAAAATTAAAAACTCAACCTCGTTGCAGATAAGCCCTGTGGGGCAGGGTCGTGCCATTTTGTTTGTGGATGATCCCGCCTTCCGTGGTTATTGGTATGGCACCAATAAACTATTTTTTAACGCGATCTTCTTTGGTGGGTTAATGACAAGTGGAGGGTTTGGTGGAGCGGAGGAGTGATACTGTCATTGCAGTCCGGACTTTGGAAACGATTGATGTGTATAGTCCTAAAATAGGTTTGCTTTCGCGCGGAGTCTCGCCTGGCGGACTCCGCGATTGAATTGTCAAATAATTTGAATACAGTTTTCATTTTTTGAATGAGATAGCGAAGACTCCGCTAAGCATGAGCGGTTTTTAAAACACTTTCCCCTTATTTTTACCGGACAGTAGTGATATATGAATCAAGAAACGCCAGTGACAAAAACTTACTTTGAGCTCCAGCTTGATCGAATAATTAGCCAATGTTATTTGCCTGCTTACTACTACATTCAGGTAAGACAGTCAAAGGCATTCATGGAGAAATATTTCTCAGAGAAAATTGAGTTAGACAGAATTGCTTCAAGTGCCTTTATGTCGCGTTTTCATTATGTCCGGATTTTTAAGATGGTTTATGGAACCTCGCCCAGACAATACTTAAAGAATCTCAGGCTCAACAAGGGCAAGGAACTTCTGAAAAATGGTTTGTCCGCTTCGCAGGCATGTGTAGAGGTGGGGTACGATAGCTTACCCACTTTTTGTAATGCGTTTAAAAAAGCAACAGGTTACTCTCCCATAGCTTATCAAAACCTTTATAAAAGCAATCTGGAATAAGTACGGTTCAATTCGAATCTGAATTTTTGTGATAATTTAACACGTATGATAAAAATTCATGTAACGAGTGTGCCGGTTGATAATCAGGACAAAGCACTAAAATTTTATACCGAAAAATTGGGGTTCCTAAAAAAAACAGAGGTACCTATGGGCGAACACAAGTGGCTCACGGTAGTTTCGCCTGCTGAACAAAATGGAGTAGAGTTGCTGCTGGAGCCAATGGGATTTGAACCGGCCAGAGTTTACCAAAAATCTTTAAAGGAGGCGGGCATTCCTTATACCTCGTTTATGGTTACCGACTTAGGTAAAGAATACACCAGACTAACCAAGCTTGGTGTTAAGTTTACTATGGAGCCAAAAGAAATGGGGCCTGTAAAAATGGCTATCCTGGATGATACGTGCGGCAACAATATCCAATTGGTGCAAATGCTTTGAAATGTAAATCAGGCTTTTAAAACCTGACTTTTAAATCAAATTATGCCTTTGCGAAATATTTATAAAACGCCACAATCGTTTCAATACCAATCAAAAAGTTTTTAATACCATAATGCTCGTTGGGCGAGTGTATCGCATCGCTATCCAAACCAAAGCCCATCAGCACGGTATCCAGGCCTAATTCTTTTTTGAAAAGTGACACGATTGGAATACTGCCTCCATCGCGTGTGGGTATAGGCGCTTTGCCCCACACTTCTTCAAATGCCTTGCTGGCAGCAGTAAATGCTTTTGAATTAGTGGGTGTTACGGCTGGTTCGCCACCATGCAGTGCTGTTACTTTTACCTTTACGGATTTAGGAGCCAGCGATTGAAAATGTTTGGTAAACAATTCTGTTATCTCGTGGTTGTTTTGGTTGGGCACCAAACGCATGGAAATTTTCGCGTAAGCTTTGGATGGCAATACCGTTTTGGCACCTTCACCTGTGTAGCCACCCCAAATACCATTGCAATCTAATGTAGGACGAATGCCGGTGCGCTCTAATGTGGTGTAACCCTTTTCGCCTTGTATATCGGCAATGTCTAATTCTTTTTTGTATCGATCGAGATTAAACGGGGCTTTATTTAATGCTTCACGCTCGCTTGCAGTTAGATCAGCAACCTTATCATAAAACCCGGGAATGGTAATGTGACCATTCTCATCGTGCAGCGAAGCAATCATTTTGCTTAAAATGTTGATGGGGTTTGCAACTGCACCTCCGTACACACCCGAGTGCAGATCGCGGTTAGGACCGGTAACCTCCACTTCCAGGTAACTTAATCCGCGCAAGCCAACCGTTATGGATGGAGTATCCATCGAGATAACCGAAGTATCAGAAATCAAAATCACATCGGCCTTCAGCTTATCGCGATTTTCTTTTACAAATGTGCCGAGGTTATCGGAGCCTACTTCTTCCTCACCCTCAATCATAAATTTTATGTTGCAGGTAAGTTGTTTCAATTGCATCATGGCTTCAAATGCTTTGATGTGCATATAGAACTGACCTTTATCATCGCACGAACCACGCGCATAAATCTTTCCATCCTTAACAACGGGTTCAAACGGGGGCGAAGTCCATAGATCGAGCGGGTCGGGTGGTTGCACATCGTAATGGCCATAAACCAAAACAGTGGGCAACGATTTATCAATCAGCTTTTCGCCATACACAATGGGGTGGCCTGCTGTTTCGCAAAGTTCAACGGTATCGGCACCGGCTGCTTTTAATTTTTGTACGATGTACTCGGCTGCTTTGCGCACATCACCTTTGTGGCGACTGTCGGCACTTACGGATGGAATACGCAGCAACTCAAAAAGTTCGTCTAAAAAGCGTTGTTGGTTGGATTGAATGTAGTTTTTAATCATAACAAAAGTTTGAAGCACCAAAATGCGAAGATAGGCAACAGGTTTATTGATGCTATTGAATTGGTAGTCCTTGTAATTTAGTTCTGCTAAAACTTAAGAAAAAAGACACTCAGAGGGATGAGCCACGTAAGCCATAAAAACTGTTAAAATATCCTTATAAGACACCTGAAAGTAAAATAAGATTTTTTTTGAAACCTTATTTGCTATAAATTTGGTTATTATGTCGTTAAATCCATTTTCTGAAGACCAAATTATAGCCCGCCTGCAATTTGAAAACCCGTGGTGGGCAACTGGAAATCTAGACAGCTATTATCGTTCATTCAAGCCGCGACTTTACTTCAATCTGTTTTATCCGCTCGTACATCAAACCTCGGTGCACCGGGCATGTGTACTAATGGGACCAAGGCGAGTGGGTAAAACCGTAATGATTTATCACACCATTCAACAATTGATTGCAGATGGTGTATCCCCACAAAAAATTTTATACGCATCGATAGAAACCCCTATCTATAATAATATTCTATTAGATGCATTGTTTGAAATGGCCAGAAAGGCCACCGGAGATACTGATGCAAAAGGTTGGTATATATTTTTGGATGAGATTCAATACCTGAAGGAATGGGAGGTACACCTGAAAGCGATGGTGGATTCTTATCGTAGCACTCGCTTTGTGGCAAGTGGTTCTGCTGCAGCAGCACTAAAACTAAAAAGTATTGAAAGTGGAGCCGGAAGATTTACAGATTTTATGCTTCCTCCATTAACCTTCCATGAATTTATCCACTTAAAAAATCTGTCCGTACTGATTAAGCCGGATAGTATAAACTGGAAAGGAAACATTGCCTTATTCTCATCCACAACAAACATTACAGAATTAAACAAACACTTTGTTGACTATATAAATTTTGGCGGTTATCCAGAGGTAATTTTTAATCAGGAGATACAA
The DNA here is from genome assembly GCA_019638355.1 of Cyclobacteriaceae bacterium. Taxonomy (GTDB): domain Bacteria; phylum Bacteroidota; class Bacteroidia; order Cytophagales; family Cyclobacteriaceae; genus ELB16-189. The sequence goes on along the minus strand of JAHBTY010000001.1, from coordinate 372,168 downwards.
AGTAACCCCAGCCGCTTTATGCGGGCAGATATTATCGATAAAGTATTGCTACGGGATTTGCCAGGTTTGTATGGCATTCAGGATGTGCAAGAACTAAACTCTCTATTTACAACTATTGCCTGGAACAGCGGGCAAGAGTGCAGTATTGATGAACTAAGTAAGAATAGTGGTGTAAGAAAAAATACGCTTCGGCAGTATCTATCTTATCTCGAGGCCGCATTTTTGATTCACATAGTAAAGCGGGTTGACCAAAAAGCAGGGCGTTTCCAACGGGAGAACTTCTTTAAAATATACTTAACAAACCCCAGTTTAAGAAGTGCCTTGTTTGCACCGTTATCGGCAAATGAAGATGGTATGGGCGCAATGGTTGAAACTTCTATTTTTAGCCAATGGATGCAGCGAACTTCTTTTGTGCCTTACTATGCGCGATGGAAAAATGGTGAGGTAGATTTGGTTAGTTTAAGCAGAAAAACAAATCGACCCGATTGGGCGGTCGAAATAAAGTGGTCTAACCGATATTTTGAAGCCCCTAATGAGCTAAAAAGTTTAACTACATTTTGTATTGAAAACGATCTTAAGCAGGCATTAGTAACCTCCATTGATAAGTCAGGAGTAAAAGAATATCAATCGGTACAAATTCAATATTTGCCGGCAGCCGTCTATGCTTATAACGTTGGAAAGAATACACTGGAAAGCCAGCGATAAGAAAAACTTATAACTGTTTCTAATTCTGCGTAAGCACAAAAGCTCCCCAATAGTACGGTTGCGGATATTTAGCCTTCAGCGTAAGCATAGCTTGTTGAAATGATTCTGTGAGGTTGTGATTTTCGGCAAGCGTAGTATAAAAGCCTGTCATGAATAACATGGTGGCTTCATCATCTACTTTCCACAATGAAGTAATGATGTTTTGGGCACCGGCTTTCAGTAAGGCACGCTTCAGTCCGTAAAGCCCTTCACCGGGAACCACTTCGCCCAGGCCGGTTTCGCATGCAGAAAGCACCACCAACTTTGTGTTGAATAAATTCAAATCCTGAATTTCGGCTGATGTTAAAATACCTTGTGGCATTAAAGTAAAATCATTTTCACCGTTGGCCTTTTGTGCTCCGGCCAGAATAAGACCACTGCCAGCTAATGTTTCATAAATGTTGCGATAGGTGGATTCGCTGCCGGGTTGATCTAACCAAAATCCATGTGTTGCCAGATGCACTACATCTGCATTACTGTTGTTGAAGAGCTGCTCCTTGGTAGCGTTTTGTTGTGTGAGTTGAGTTACGCTTGCTTTTTGTTTTCTCAACACGTTGGTAATTGCTTCTACTTCGGTAGCAGTTCCGGGAAGTTCAACAATTGCCTGCCGCGTTAAAAACTCACGCGAAGTACGAATTGTATCAGCCTGGTTTTTCTTTTTCCCAGTTCCAAAATGCGGGTTGCCTAAAACTGTTGCCGATTTAAAGTTGATTAACCCCGGAGTGTCGATGCTGGCAATGGTTGGTACGGTAAGAATTTTATATTCGGAAACTACATGTTGATTGGAAGCCGGGTTGAGCAGCGTATTAAGATTAATAAGATGATAAACTCCATCGGGTGCCCAGTAAATGGTTTTGATTCCCGCCAGGTGTTTTGCCAAGGGTTCCCAATAGATTCCATGCGAATGAATGTCTTCTTGTTTTAGTATGATGCTGTTGCGATAGCGTTTATAAAACCTTCCTTCCAGTTCCGCGCCTGCTGATGGCAATTGCACAAATTGCAATGGCCCCTTATGCGAAATGATTAAGGCAGCATACTTTACCTGCTGGCCATAGTAAGTTTTATGATTTACGGTATAGCGCACAACTTCAATAGCAGCTTCGTCCGGTTTTAGCTTTGCGCGAATAGAATCCAGCGATGGAATATAGTCCAGCTTCATGCTGGCTGTATCGCGGGCCGAACGGATGAGTTTCTTTTCGGTTTCCAGAATGTATTTTTTCCAGGCAATTAATGCTTTTTGATCGGGCTCGCCTTTCACATAAAGCTCGTTCAGGTATTTGCGCAACTCCTGCCACAATACAAAGCTGTTGGCTACTTGATGATCGGTTGATCGCGATACATCGTACAACAATTGAAAATTACCACGTAAGATAAAGGCATGTTGAAACAGAACTTGTTGTAAACAGATTTGCAACGCACTATCGTAAGCAGCTGGCGTTGCCGACTTCTCAAAATCAGTTAGCACGTTGATGTACCGGCTTAACGTTTCGCGCTGCCGCTGAGCATAAAACAGTTGGGCTTCTTCTGAAAATCCCAATCGAAATGCAGTCGCCTTGAGATTATCAGTTACAAATAGATTTTCGTATAACGTAAGTGCTTGCTTGTGCTGGCCTTCGCGCCCCAGAAAGAATGCAAGATCCTTTAACCATTCATTAGCCGTAAAATATTGACCTTGTGCATCCAGTTGTTTTATTTGATTAAGGTAAAAGTTTTTGTACACAGCATTGCCGCGGTACGCTAACTTTTGCCCTAACATGCGGTCATTGAGCACATCAAGGTACGCGAACAAATTTTCTTTGCGAAGTTTTTCCAGCGCTTCGGTTAAGGCCTGATCTTGTGGTATTGAAGCCCCCAACCGCGCATTCAGTACGGTTTGATTTTCGCCATAGAGTGTCCATAACGGATTGGAATTTTCAACTTGTTCTTTTTTAAAATGTTCATCGCAAAGTTTATAGAGCGAATCGGCTTTGGTAAAGTTGCCAAGTGTTTCAAAAAATCGGGCAGAAGTAAGCCACAAGTGTTTGGGTTGAAATTGATAGCTGCATGCAAAAGCGAGTGTTGCTTCCGTAACCGCTTCCGTACCTTCATCATAAAGGCCCGAAGCGGTATAGTAGTTCAACCGAGCGAGTAAAAAGTCCAACATGGAATTTCCCTCCGTAGCAGCAGTAGCCACATGACTAAAATTTTTGACAAGGGCAGTGTCTGATTGAATGATTTGCCAAACAGGTTTTAATAATTGTTGATGCCGGTTGGCTTGTTCAATAATCATGTCGGCCGATTCGTAGTCGGTGTTGCGAATGAAATGCTCCAGTGCAGGAATACTCCGTCCCTTCCAAAGAATAGGAAGTGATGAAATAAGCGGCTGATGAAAAATTTCGGGTTTATCAAAATAGCCGCTCTTCTCCATTTCGTTGTAGTGATCCAGACTGTCGGGCAGTAGTCGTTGAATTAAATCGCTATATGCGGATGTCATCAAGTCGCCCATCTTCATCGCTTCGCCCAGGCGATTATTAATTTCTGATTTGCGATCTTCAGGAAGAATTTTAAACAAACCCGAATACAAGCCCGACATTAATCCGGCATCTGTAAAAAGTAAACTGCTTGCGCGATGGTTGCCCACAAAGGCAAATGCCGAATCGGCCAATGAAATGGCACGACTAAAATCCTTGGCAGCAGCAGCTTGAAGCGCTCGGGTATAAATAGAATAGAAAAGCTCGGCTTCGGTATAAAGTTTTTCTACGGCAAGCGAATCCAACGCTTCTTGTTTTAAGACGAAACTTCCATAAGTAAGATAAGGATCGCGCTTACGCCTGAATGCGTTTAACTGATCAATGTCAGTAATAACTTTTATAGGCAGGTTAAAAGTTACATCGGGAATTTTAATGTAGCCTTCAGAAAAATAAGCGGAAGTAAGTTTGATGGAAACCTGGTTGAAGTTTTTGAAATCGGGATTGTTGAAGAGACTTTCTTCCAACTCAATAGTTGTTTGTCCGGTGTGCAGCGAATCGGTGCGGTAAACAGAAGTAAGTGCTTCTGTCTTTTTGCCTTTTGTTAATCCTATAGCCCACTCGCTATTAAGTAAACCTATTGAAACGGTATTGCCTGTAAGCGCAAGATCTATCTCAGCAAATAATTTGGTTTCTTCACTGTATTCAGATGTTTTGATGTGACTGAACCAAAACTCTTTTACTTGTGCTGTAAATCCGATTAGCTCAACAGAGAGTTTAACCACAGCACTTTGTGGTTCGAAGAGGTTGGTATCCTTGGCAAAAAACTGTGCCAGCAGATAGTATGAACCCGGTTTAAGCGAATGTTTAATGGGAAAACTTTGATAGGAATAATCGGGCAGTGTGCAGGCTGAATCAAGTACCACAAGGTCATTGGTGCTGAGGATGGAATCTGCGGAAGCGAAAATTTTAAGCTTACCCGGAATGGGTTTATCAAAACCAAAAGCATCGGGTCGTACTTCGGCAATTAACCGCAAGGGTTCATTGGCCATTCCTAAAAAACCGATAGGCCCTTGTGTTTGTTGCGAAGAGATATTTAATGAGTAGGCTTGCTTATTTTGTGCGCTGCCGGTCGAAAATTGTAAGCAAACACAGAGAACAAGAACAAAACGTATCATTTACATCAGGCAGGCAACTCGCCTTCAATTTTCCCGTCCAGCCGGTCTTTTACATATTCAATTTTTGTTTTGCCATGTGGCGCGGGTTTGCCTTCGGCATCCAGATTCACAAATGTGATCTTGTCCACTTCAAGAATTGTTTTGCGGGTCATTTTATTGCGTACCACACATTGCAGCGTAATAGAAGTGCGGCCAAAGTTGGTGGGCACTAAACCAAGCTCAATAATGTCGCCTTGTTTGGCAGAGCTCACAAAATTTATTTCAGACATGTATTTGGTAACAACTCGTTTGTTATCGAGTTGAATCATGGCATAGATTACAGCCTCTTCGTCAATCCAACTCAATAACTTTCCACCAAACAAGGTTCCGTTTGGGTTCAGATCTTCGGGCTTAACCCACCTGCGCGTGTGGAAGTTCATAAAGAAACTTTATTAAAGCATAAAAATTTTAACTGCAAAGAAATTTATACATCAGAATGTATTTCAAAATTTTCTCTGCGATTCTCCGCGTTCTCTGCGGTAAAAATTTAGTCGCATTATTTTGGAAACTGACTCTTATCCATATTAGGCAAAATACGCAACGCATTTTTATAATACACTTTTTTCAGAATCTCATCGGGTAAACCGATACCATACATGCGCCAGAAAGCATGATAACGTTTGTGATAAGGAAAATATTCGTCCTCTGTTTCCAACACCCTAAAGTAGGTTTCATATTCTTCTGGCACCCAGCTATCCTTACCAAATAAAACCCGATCCTGGTATTTAGTTAAGAATGCTTTGGCAGCACGGGGTTGTCTTCCAAGCTCGGCTATTACAGCCCCTATTTCAGTAAGCATGTTGGGGTATTTATCCATCAACTCACCCAGCTTTTTCAAATCGTTTCCATACCATCCTAAGTGGGCATTTATAAATGTTGTTTTAGGATGTTTGCGAAATACATCGTGTTGTTCGGCAATTAATGTTTCCCAAGTAGCAAAGGTTTCATCGTAGCGTCTGCCAGGATGAAGTTTTAGTTCCAGCCAACGCTCGTTTTGGTTATCGATTGGATCCCAGAAAGGTTTGGGGTCGGCAGTGTGAATTAATACCGGCACACCCAACTCGCCACACTTAGCCCAGATGGGATCGATGCGCGGATCGTTAACTGCAATCCTATTTCCCTTGCTGTCTTTGCTGTGCAGGCCCAGGCTTTTATAAATCTTTAGTCCTTTTGCTCCGCGTTTAATATCGGTTTCTAATTGCTTAACCGTGCGCGCTACCCACTCAGGGTTATCAATGTCATTAAAATCAACATTGGTAAACAACACAAACCGGTTGGGGTAGCGGTTGTTAATGTTTTCGATCGATTTTTCGAGGTGATCGCCACTGCTTCTGAAGCCGCGGCCGCTCAGGTTAATCATTACACCCATATTCAGTGCATCCATTTTGGCAATCAGGTCTTTGAAATCGCTCGTATTCATGTTGCCCTGATGATTATGAATATCGATAAACGGAAACTTGGCTCGCTTTAACCGATGTTCTTCTACTTTAAGTGTTGATGGTGGATCGTATTGTTCAAAATCCATTTTCATATCCAAAGGTTTTTCCTGCGCCACAACCTGCACAACCATAAACCCGAGGCAAAATATCAGAACATGCTTCATGAAGTAAGTATTTAAAGCATCCAATTTACTACAAACATCAAACCGCAGTTAAAAAAATTTGTTAAAAGGTTAAACCAGATTTCGGGTTAACCAGACCGGTAGCGGATACGGCAATTCTTGTTAACTTGCCATTCAGAAATACAACAATGAAAAAACAGATTTTTATTTTGATGTTGCTTCCGCTAACGGGCTGGTGCCAGGATGCGTTGGAAGCGGCACGTAAAAAAATTGATGCTGGAAATTTTAAAGCGGCTAAAACTGAGCTTACCAAACTTATAGAAACCAATCAACGCAATAAGATAGCCTTTTTACTGCGTGGCCGGGCCCACATGGGGCTGAATGATTTTTATGGAGCCATTGGCGATTTCAACTTTGCGTTGGAAATCGACAGCACCTATGCCGAGGCCCTTAACTACCGCGGTGAATCCAAAATAAACCTGGGCGATGACGAAGCCGCCATTGTCGATCTTACAAAAGCTATAAAGTTTAATACCCGCTATGCTGATGCCTACACCAACCGGGGGTTTGCCTATTACAATGTAGAAGATTTACAAGCAGCTTATTTCGATTTTTCAAAAGCCCTTGAATTAGGCCCACCCGATGCCGACAAATATTTTAACCGCGGCCTTGTAAAAGCTGAGTTAGGAGAATTTGTAAGCGCAATCGATGATTACACCAAAGCCATTGAGTACGATAAAACCGATGCCAACTTGTATAACTACCGGGGTGTTGCTTATTACAACACAACCAACTTTGATAAGGCTATTACCGATTACAACGAGGCTATCCGGCTCGACCCAAAAGACCCATTCAAATTTGAAAACCGCGCCCTGGCTAAAACCGCCAAAGAAGATTTAAAGGGCGCACTGCAGGATTACAATAAGGCCCTTGAATTAAATAGCGAAGATCCCGAAACCTATAACCTCAGGGGCGTAATAAAACACAACCTGGAAGATTATGATGGCGCTATTGCTGATTACACCAAAGCTATTGCGTTGGATGCTACCAACCCCACCTATTACGATAACCGCGCGTGGAGCAAAACTGAAAAAGAAAATTATGCCGGTGCCGTTGAAGATTACACGGCCTCTATCGAGTTATATCCCAGCGATCCGGAAACTTATTACCAGCGCGGACTCGTAAAACTTTTAATGAATAACAATTACGATGGTTGTCTGGATTTAAAGCGTGCCGATGAAATGGGTTTGCCCGATGCAAAGGCTGCGATTAAGAAGAATTGTAAATAACCCTCACCCGCCTCGTCCCTCGGCACCCTCTCCCCGTGGGAGAGGGTTGGGGTGAGGGAGTAAAATATGAACATCGCCATTATCCTTAACGGCATTTCGCGCAAGAAGCAGTTCTTTTATAAAAGCATTTTACCGGCACTACACAAGCACTATGCTATAACTGTTTTTGAAACGCAGTATGCAGCACATGCAACTGAATTGGCAAGAGCTGCTGCCAGCAAGTTTGCTACTATACTTTCAGCCGGTGGTGATGGTACACTGAATCAGGTTTTAAATGGAGTGCTTACATCGCCAAACAAAATGCTTCCAACTCTTGGGTTGATACCCTTAGGTTCGGGTAACGATTTTGCCGGGGCAATCGGGGCTTCTGCAAGTGCGCAACAGCTGTTGCAGTTGCTAAACCAAGGTGGTAAACCTACCGATGTTGGCTTTATTACATGCAAAGATCTTAACGGAAACGAGAAACAACATTATTTTATAAATGTATGCAGTGCCGGAATGGGGCCGGCCACTATTAAACAAATGGAAAAAGCTCCGGCATGGATGGGAGCAAACCTGCGCTATCTCACCTCAATTATAAAAACGTTTTTTACGCACACACCTGAACCTGTAGAATTAAAAACGCAAACCTGGAATTGGCGCGGAGCAGTACGCGTGTTGGCAATTGCAAATGGAAAATCGTTTGGTAATAGAATCTACCTCGCCCCCGAAGCAAAACAAGATGATGGGTTGTTTAATCTATTTGCAGCCGGAGATGTGCCACTGTTAAAGTTCCTATTGTATTTACAAACGTTAAAGCAAGGAAGTAAAATCAATGATTCTCAAATACAGTATGAGCTTAGCAATAAAATTGAAATTACTTCCGAACAACCTGTTGCAATTGAAGCAGAAGGTGAGTTGGTTGGATTTTTGCCGGCTACGATTAGTATGAAATCAAAGCTGATTTCTTTTTTGAGATAAAAAAGGGGTGCCAAATGGCACCCCTAATCTTATAGTAAACCAAGCTTAGTTTTTCTTTAAAACTAATGTGCTTGCAATCATATCATGTAATGCCTGTTTCTTTTCCGTAAAACCAGCCATTATGTAACCAATTAGTATAGTGAAGTTGGAAATTAACTTACAAAGGTTTCTAACAAGCGCTTTGACAAAGTCAAGTTTATTTCCTTGTAAATCTGTAACTCTAAGTCCAAGAGCTAATTTACCTACAGAACCTTGAAACTTTGATGCTTCCATTAAAGTATGGTAAATAACATTAAGTGTAATAGAAAGAATCCAATAGCCACCCATTAAAGCCATGATTGATGCGAACATGCCTGCCGCCTGCTCAGGATCACTGAAATCCATTGTCTCAGCTGCCCCGGCAAAGCCTAGGCCCATTGCCGCTAAAATGGGTACAAAAATGAAAGACTGTATGACCCAAAGGATAATGCCATCAATAATAACAGCAACAAAGCGTAGCCAGAATCCTGCGTAATTTGTGTTCATGTGTGATTTGGTTTATGATTAGGTTATGTTAAAAGTAGAAAAATCTATTGATCTACCAAACACCTGGCTTAAGAGGATTTGATACATTTACCTTAAACCGGTTTTACAATGCATCCCCAACTTCAAACTTTATTCGAAACAATTGAAAAGCAAAAACAGGAATTGCTGCTCCAAATTGATTCGCTTAGTCCAACGCAATTGCAACAGCATGCACCGGGCCAGTGGTCGCTGGGCCAGGTGTTTGCGCATTTAATTACCTCCGAGAAATTGTCGGTACAATACCTCAAAAAAAAGTATTTGGGAATCGAGGAACAGCCACGCACAGGCTTTATAGAAGAATTGAAAATGCTAACTCTGGTTATTTCCCAGCGATTACCTTTTAAGTTCAAAGCGCCCAAAGTGGTGGTAGATAATACGCCCGCTTTTGCCGATGCTGTGGCCATTGCCGATGCCTGGGCTGCCACCCGCATGGAGATGAAAGATCTGTTAAGCCAATTTACGGCCGATCAATTAACCCGAAAAGTTTATAAACACCCGGTGGCGGGTAAACTCAATATCAAACAAGCTCTTCGTTTTTTTCAGGAGCACCTTATTCACCATACACCGCAGATAAAAAGACTATTGAAGCAGAGTTGAAATTTTAACACCTTGCCCAAATAACTTACTCCCCCCTCTTCCCGATAGCTATCGGGAGAGAGGGTTGGGGGTGAGGCCAACCCCAATCCATTTTTATGAAACAACTATTTCTTTTTGCACTCGTAATCCTTTCTTTCACAAGTACCGCCCAAACCATTCAAACCCCTGATCAATTTCTGGGTTATGAACTGGGCTCACGTTTTACACGCCACCATCGGGTGGTAGAATATTTCAAATACATCGATGACTTATCGGCCAATGTAAAAGTTACCCAGTATGGCGAAACCAACGAGCTGCGTCCGCTCATCTATGCAGTTATCGCTTCGCCCGAAAACTTTGCCAACCTTGAACAAATCCGACAGGACAACCTGAAACGTGCCGGTGTGTTGGAAGGGACGCCCACAGGCAAGGTGGCTATTGTTTGGTTGAGCTACAATGTGCATGGCAACGAGGCCAGCTCCCTGGAAGCATCTATGAAAACGCTTTACGAATTGGTAAATCCGGCCAACGCAAAAACAAAAGAGTGGCTGAAGAATACCGTGGTGATTATGGATCCGTGTATCAATCCCGATGGACGCGATCGCTACGCAAATTTTTACAATCAGTATGGAAACAATCCTTACAACTCCAGTGGCGATGCCAAAGAACACCGCGAACCCTGGCCGGGTGGAAGAGCCAATCATTATTTGTTCGATCTGAATCGCGATTGGGCCTGGCTTACGCAAAAAGAATCAAGAGCAAGAATAAAAATCTATAACGAATGGCTTCCACATGTGCATGTAGATTTTCATGAACAAGGTTACAATAACCCGTATTACTTCGCTCCGGCTGCCGAACCCTTTCACGAAGTAATTTCTCCGTGGCAACGTGAGTTCCAAACCATGATTGGAAAAAATCACGCGAAGTATTTTGACGAACAAGGTTGGTTATATTTTACCAAAGAAGTGTTCGATTTGTATTACCCAAGCTATGGCGATACCTACCCAACCTATAGCGGTGCCATTGGCATGACGTACGAGCAAGGTGGCGGAGGCTTTGGTGGTTTGAGTATTACCACACGCGAAGGCGATCCGCTTACGCTGAAAGACAGGCTAACACATCACCACACTACAGGTTTATCTACAATTGAAATTACTTCGATTAATTCCAACCGTGTAGTAGATGAGTTTGAAAAATATTCGAAAGAAAATCTGAACAACCCGGCTGCACCTTACAAAACGTATGTAATTAAAGGTGATAATAATATAGATAAGATCAACAAGCTAACCAAATGGTTGGATAGCCACTCGATAAAATACGGCCATCCTGCAGCAGGCAAAGTAACGCGTGGCTTTGATTATCAAACACAAACTATCGGAACAGCCAATGTAAACACCGATGATGTGATCATTAATATCTATCAACCCAAGTCGAGGTTCATTACTACGCTGTTTGAACCCACCTCCAAACTTCCCGATTCGGCAACGTATGATATTACCGCCTGGAACCTGATGTATAATTATGACTTGAAGGGTTATGCGCTCAACGAACGGATTAATGTTGGCAAAGCGTACCAATCAAAAACAGTTGACAACGGAACAACTTCGACAAAACCGTATGCCTACATTTTTAAATACGAAAGCTTACGCGATGTTGAATTTCTGGCTGAGTTGCTGAGTAAAAACATAAAGGTGCGCGCATCAGAAAAAGCATTCTCTGTTGCAGGACAAAACTTTGAACCCGGAACATTGATTGTTACGCGCAGAAACAATGAAAGCATGACCGACTTTGATAACCTGATTAAAAAACTCGCTACTGAAAAGGAGCGAAAAATTTATACCAGCACTACCGGCTTTGTCGATCGGGGTAATGACTTTGGCTCATCATCGGTTACGTATTTAAAAGCACCCAAAGTTGCTGTGTTAATTGGTGAACAAACGTCATCATTAAGCGCAGGCGAAATCTGGCATTTCTTTGAAGAACAACTTCACTACCCCATTACACAAATCGGAACCGAATATTTTGGTAGCATTGAATTGAACAAGTACGATGTGTTGGTCGTGCCGGAAGGTCGATACAGAATGTTTGATGAAGGTACACTGGATCGGGTTTCATCGTGGGTATCAAATGGCGGAAGATTAATTGTAATTGCCAACGCACTAACATCTTTTGCTGAAAAGAAGGGCTTTGCACTAAAAGCCTATACAAATGATGCTGAGAAAAGTGAAGCCGAGAAGAAAGATAAAGAAGTGCGTGAGAAAGACTTATTAAGCCGCTATGAAGAAGCTGATCGCAAACAACTTTCAGATGCCATATCAGGAGCTATTTATAAAGTAACATTAGATCGTTCGCACCCACTTGCCTTTGGCATGAAGGAGTTTTACTACACGCTTAAAACAAACGAGTTGCGCTATGGCTATTTACAAAATGGCTGGAACGTAGGTGTAATTAAAGGCAATGCGAAACCGGTGCAGGGTTTTGCAGGTTATCGCATTAATAAAAAGATGAGCAACAGCCTGGTACTAGGGGTGGAGCCAAAAGGACAGGGTAATGTTGTTTACTTAGTGGATAATCCGTTGTTCCGCAATTTCTGGGAAAGCGGTAAAATGATTTTCTCGAACGCGGTGTTTATGGTGCAGTAGTTTGGTGAAAGGGTTTCAACCTTATTAAGGAAGCACAGAAAAGGCAGTTGGGTAAACCGACTGCCTTTTTTATTGAGTTTTAATCACTTTCAAATCTAGAATATTAAATTAGGTAAACGAAATACCATGAAGGTACTACGGGGCGTTTAACCATCACCTATGAGAATCTGGCTACTGCTTCTGCCTGTATTATCGTTTGCACAAAAGCATACCATTAATGGATTTATAAAAGATGCCGAAAGCGGTGAGTCTTTAATTAGTGCAACTATCCTTAATTTAAAATCCAAATCGGGGGCAACCAGTAACACACATGGTTTTTATAGCCTCACGCAAAATCAAGACTCGGTACTATTGGTTTACAGTTATGTAGGCTACCAACCACAAACCATACGTTTTATACTTAAAAGTGATACCACCATTAGCATTATGCTCGCCCCAGTGTTACTAAACGAAATTGTTGTAGAAGGAACACGGGCAGATCCGATTCATGAAGTTACACAAATGAGTTCGGTATCAATTCCTATAGATCAGATTAAAGCCTTACCGGCATTAATGGGTGAGGTGGATGTATTGAAAATTCTACAACTCATACCAGGGGTACAATCAGGCAATGAAGGAAGTTCCGGGCTATATGTACGGGGTGGTGGCCCGGACCAAAACTTGATTTTGTTGGATGGGGTACCCGTTTATAATGTTGCTCATCTTTTCGGATTCTTTTCCGTGTTTAATGCCGATGCGCTTAATCATGTGGAGATGATTAAAGGCGGGTTCCCCGCGCGTTATGGTGGCAGGCTCTCTTCGGTAATCGATATCAACATGAAAGACGGAAACATGAAAGAAGTAAAAGGTGAGGGATCGATCGGTCTAATTGCCGCAAAAGCTACCGTTGAAGGCCCCATTCAAAAAGACAAAACTTCTTTTCTCATTTCCGCAAGGCGCACTTATATCGATATACTGGCAAGGCCTATTATTAAATCGGCTTCGGAAGGTGGAAAGGCTGGATATTATTTTTATGATGTTAACCTGAAACTCAATCACATCATCAATCCTAAAAACAGAGTATATGCAAGTTTATACATGGGTGATGATAAAGCCTATTCTCGCTTTAAGGATTATTATATAAATAACAATGAACGCACCGACTATGAGGAGGAGTTTGGATTAAAGTGGGGTAATATAATTACCGCTTTGCGATGGAACCGCGTACTTAATCCAAAACTATTTGCTAACCTTACCTCTACTTACAGTCGCTATCGTTTTGATGTTTTTGGCGATTACAAAGAAACCATTACCTCTCCTACCTCCACCCAAACCGAGCGCTATAAAAATCAATACATCTCAGGCATTGAAGACCTGGCAACCAAAATAGATTTTGATTGGTCGCCCGCACCCAACTACCAGGCTCGGTTTGGCATACATGCTATCAATCATACCTTTTCGCCTGGTGTTTTTTCTTTTCGTACGACAGAAGCAAGAGATTCTGTAGTTGGGAATCCAAACATTTTAGGAAATGAATTTGCAGCCTATATGGAAAATAATCTGAGCCTTGGCCGCAGCCTAAAAATAAATGCCGGAGTACACGTATCCGCGTTTCGCGTAGAAAAAACTACTTACTCTTCTTTTCAGCCTCGTATTGCAGCAAGCTACCACCTCAATCATGCTTTTACCGTAAAAGCTTCGTACGCCAGCATGGTACAATTTATTCATTTACTTACCAATGCCGGTTTGGGGTTGCCTACCGATTTGTGGGTACCTGCCACTGCATCTATCAAACCACAGCAAGCTAATCAGTTTGCTGCAGGTGTTGCTAAAACCTACAAGAGTTTTGAGTTTACACTGGAAGGATACTACAAAACCATGAACAACCTGATTGAATACAAAGATGGAGCCAGCTATATTAATCTGGAGCAAGACTGGCAAGATAAGGTTGTAACCGGGGGCAAAGGGGAAGCCTACGGAATAGAATTACTGGCCCAGAAAAAAAAGGGTAAGGTATCAGGCTGGGTAGGTTACACATTGGCTTGGAATAATCGGCAGTTTGACGATTTGAATAAAGCCCGGTGGTTTCCGTATAAGTATGATCGAAGGCATGATATAAGTATAGCGTTAACTCATACCTGGAATACACGAATGGATTTTTCGATGGCATGGGTGTTTGGTACTGGTAACGCTATAACACTACCAACACTACAATATCAGTCTCAAAATCCTTTCGTTCCATATTATACAAGTGATATTCGTTATTACGAATCGCGTAACAATTTCCGGATGAAAAATTATCATCGGTTAGATTTAAGTTTTAGTTTTTGGAAAGATAAAAAGTGGGGTCAGCGCAAATGGACTTTAGGTGTGTATAACGCCTACAGTCGGCTCAACCCGTTCTTTGTTGATCTGTCCTACGACAAGAATGGCAAAAAAAAGTTTATTCAGTATAGCTTATTTCCGATCATACCTTCATTAACCTATTCTTTTAAATTTTGATTGATTATGAAAAGATATAACTGGATATTGATTTTGGTACTTATTACCGGATGCCAGTTGGTGGTTGATTTTGAAATTCCGATTGACAAACCAAAATTAGTGTTAAACGCTATTCTAAATCCAGACAGTACATGGAACGTGTCCGTCACCCAAAGTCGTCATATTTTAGACGAGTTTTCAGCCGGATATGTTCCAAATGCGGTGGTAACTATCATGGATGAAAATGATATTGTAATCAGTACGTTGGATCAACCGGGTTTTAGAGAATACCGGTCTGACTTAAAACCCCAGGCAGGCAAAATCTATAAGGTAAAAGTGGAGGTGCAAGGTTTTGAACCTGTTTCAGCTTTAACGAATATACCACAACCAATGCCAATTACTGCTGTTAAAATTGATACTGTTTTAAATGATGATTATGCTGATGTAACAGCAGAAATAACTTTTACCGATCCGCCAGAAAAAAATTATTATCAGCTCTATGTATCTACAAAAATGATTGTTCAATATTGGAATTCCAATGGCACCAGAGCCGATACAATAAATTACCTTCATCCACTTTACCTTTACAAATCCGAGTTCGAGGAGTCAACCTCCGTGTTCAATGATTTTAAGTTTAATGGAGCTACAGCAAAAATTAAAGCGCGCTTCAGTTACTGGACCAGAGGAACAATACTTAAGCAGCAAATTATACTACTGCACCTAAACGAAGCCTATTACAAATACGAACTTACCCGCAATCTGCAAGAAAGAACTACGGGCGATCCATTTGCGCAACCCGTGCAGGTTTTTTCTAACATAACTAATGGAATAGGAATCTTCGCAGCCTGCGCAGGTTATTCGTTTGAGTTAGACTAAAACTGAAGTTTACTTAACTAAACAAACTATTCAACTCCAGCTCAATCTTGTTAACGATAAACGAAAAATCTTCCACCCGCTCTACAAAGTCGAGGTTGTTAACATCTACAATCAGTAGCTTACCGTTTTTGTAATCGCCAATCCATTTTTCATAATGTTCGTTTAGCGTGCGCAGGTAATCCAACTTAATGTTAAACTCAAAATCGCGATTGCGTTTTTGTATTTGCTGCACCAGTTTGGGAATGTCTGCCCGCAGATAAATCAGTAAATCGGGTGGATGTACAAAGCTGACCATCGAGTTGAAAATATCCAGGTAACTTTGATAATCGCGATCGTTAATGTGGCCGCTCTTGTGCAGGTTAGCTGCAAAAATGTGGGCATCTTCGTAAATGGTGCGGTCTTGTATAATTGTTTTTTCGCTTTCGCGGATTTGTCGCACCTGGTTAAAGCGGCTATTCAAAAAATAAATCTGCAAATGAAACGCCCAGCGGGTCATGTCGTCATAAAAATCGCGCAGGTAAGGATTGTGATCTACCGATTCGTAAAGGGGAGTCCAGTTATAATGTTTGGAAAGTTTTTCGGCCAATGTGGTTTTGCCAGAACCAATGTTTCCGGCCACGGCTATATGTTTGGGTTGTTTGTTCACAGTTAACGAATTTAATATTCATGTTTGGTGCGTGAGGACACGAACCAAGGCAAATGCGGTGTAAAAAAATTTAACGCTGCAAATTCAGCATAAGCTCAAACAATTGCAATTAATAGGAGCTGCTTGCGTTTAACCGTTTGTGCTTTTGTCATCACACATATTCTCACCATCTTCGCCACCGAAATTTTGTTTATGCGCATAGTGAAGCAAGCCTTTTCCTTTTTATTTCCCTCGGCTCGTACGTCATCTTACTCTACGGTTCTTATTTCTAACCCTGTGGTTCGTGTCCTCGCGAACCACCAATTCAAAACACTCGCAACTGTATTTATTTTCTTTTTATTAACCAGTTGCAGCGATAAAGAAAAGTGCGCCTTTATTCCTGACACAAAAGATATTACGATAAGTTACTCTTTTGAAGAATTGCAGGATTCCTTACCGGCCATTACCAGCAAACAACAATTGGTAGATTTCTTTTCGCGCCATACCACGTTGCGCGATTTTGTTTTTGCCCGCGAATCGTACCCCAACGATTCTGTTTTTATTAACGAACTCTACGCCCGCTTTTCCAATCCGCATCTTGATACATTGCTGATGGAAACCAAACGGGTTTTTGGCGATTTGAATGAACTGCAATCAGAGTTTAATCAGGCATTCGTCAACCTAAAATATTATTACCCTGATTTTCAGCCGCCAAAAATTCAAACCATTATTACCGGTTTGGAAACCGATTTGTTTGTAACCGACACCTTAATAGTTGTGGGGTTGGATTATTATCTCGGCAAAGGCGCAAAGTATCGACCTAACATGTATGAGTACATGTTACAGCGATACGAGAAAAGTTTTATTGTTCCTTCTGTGATGTTGCTCTATGGAATTGACCCACGCCTAAACGAAACCGATCTGCAAGACAAAACCGTATTGGCCGAAATGATTACCTATGGCAAGGCTTATTATTTTGCCAAACACATGTTGCCTTGTGTTGCCGACAGTGTGTTTATTGGCTACTCGGCCGAAGAGATGGCCGGAGCGCGGGCTAATCAGGATGTGATCTGGAAAAAGCTTGTGGAAGATGAAGTCTTTTATTCAACCAGCGCCAAAATCCGGCAGAAGTATATCTCTGAACGGCCTAAAACTTTTGATGTGGCCGATCAGGCACCGGGCCGCATTGGTACCTGGGTGGGCTGGCAGATTGTAAACAGCTATGCCAAGCGCAAGCCAGAGCTAACCTTACCTGACCTGATGCGACTAAAAAACACGAAAGAGATTTTTGACGAGTCACGGTACCGGCCGGTAGAACCTTAATCCATCTATATAAAATTGGCCTTTGCTTTTCTGTTTTATGAAAAGCGTTTCTATCTTTCTTCGCTTGAATTAAAAGAAAGTTTATGAAGCCTGCTGTGTTTACCAAACTGTCGGTGATGATGCTCCTCGAATATTTTATCTGGGGCGCATGGTATGTAACAATGGGTACGTATATGTCGGAGTTTTTAGGCGCAACCGGAACGGAGATTGGTGCGGCTTACAGTGCATTGGCAATCGCTACTATGATATCGCCCTTTTTTGTAGGCATGGTGGCCGATCGGTTTTTTTCAGCGCAAAAAATTATGGGCGTGTTGCATCTGATAGGCGCGGTATTATTGTTCTCCGCAACCATGGTTGATAAAGAAAGCGCTCCCATTTTTTATTGGATTATTCTTATCTATTCACTTTTATACATGCCTACCATTGCATTGAGTAACAGCATTGCATTCGGGCAAATGACGGATCCGGGAAAACAATTTCCGTGGATTCGTGTATTCGGAACGTTGGGTTGGATTGCGGCTGGAATTTTAATCAGTACACTGGGGTTGGATAAATCGGCTTTAACTTTTCAGATGGCAGCCATCGCTTCACTTGCATTGGGGATTTTTGGTTTCGTTCTACCCAATACTCCACCCAAAGGGAAAATAACTGAAAGTGCTTTAGGTACCGAGGCATTTGTGTTGTTTAAAGATAAACCCTATCTGATATTCTTTATCGCGGCCATTTTGGTGTGCATTCCACTTTCATTCTATTATGGTTTTGCTAACGTGTTTCTGAATGACAAAGGCATGAGCAACGTGGCTTTTAAAATGACCTTCGGCCAGGTTTCCGAAGCGGTGTTTATTTTGGCTATACCATTTCTGTTTAATCAGATTGGAGTAAAGAAAATGTTGCTGCTGGGTATGGCAGCCTGGATTTTACGCTATGTGTTTTTTGCATTTGGTAATATTGAAAGTAGCATCTGGATGTTGTATGCAGGCATCATTCTGCATGGCATCTGTTACGATTTCTTCTTTGTAACCGGCTATATGTACACCGAGAAAAAAGCGGGTGACAAAATTAAGAATGCAGCGCAAGGCTTGTTTACGTTTGCAACGTATGGTGTGGGCATGGTAATAGGCACGCGCTTCTCAGGCTTTACAGCCGACTATTATTCGGTTGCGGGCAAATTCCAATGGCAATCCATCTGGATGGTACCTGCCTATATTGCCGTGGCTGTATTGATATATTTTATTTTATTCTTTAAGGAGAAAAAAGAAATTCAGGCTGCGTAAATTTTTTTCTTAAGGTCTGTGAAGACACAGACCTTGGAAAGAGGACACAGACCTTGGAAAGAAGACGAATTTAAAATTCAAAATCATACTAAAAGTTTACTCAAAACAAACCTGTAACTTGAAACTGGCAACCTCCCGATAGCTATCGGGAAACCAGAAACTAGTAACCAGCAACTAAAAAGTAACTAAAACTCTACCTCATATGAAAATCGCTATGCTCGGCTCAGGTTTTATCGGCCGCTTTTATGCAGACTCGCTTCAAGGCTACAGAAGCAAAGACAAAATTGTAACCATCTACTCGCGCAGAGAAGAAAGTGCTAAAAAATTTGCGCAAGATTATAACGTAGCTTTCTCCACCACTGTAATGGAAGAAGCCATTAACCGACCGGAAGTAGAAGTGGTTTGTATTTCGTTGCCAAATAATTTACACGAAGAAGCGGTACTACTATGTTGTAAGCATAAAAAAGCAGTAATCACAACAAAACCACTTGGTCGCAATGCCGAAGAAGCTAAGCGAATGCTTGAAGCCGTAGAGAAAGCAGGCATCTTTAACGGTTATCTCGAAGATTTGGTGTACACACCAAAATTTATCAAAGCGCATGAAAGTGTAAAGAACGGAGCGCTGGGTAGAATCCTCTGGGCAAAATCGCGCGAGACGCACCCCGGCCCACATAGTGATTGGTTTTGGGATATTGAACAAGCAGGTGGCGGTTGTATTCTGGATTTAGGTTGCCACTGTGTTGAGATTACGCGCAGCTACATTGGCAAAGACATAAAACCTGTGGAGGTAATGTGCTGGGCCGATACCCAGGTAAAGCCGATTGATGCCGAAGACCACGCCATTGGTTTGGTAAAATATGAAAACGGTGCCATTGCACAGTTTGAAGTAAGCTGGACTTTCCGCGGTGGCTTGGATTTGCGCGATGAAGTAATGGGTACCGAAGGAACCATTTGGGTAAATAGTTTTTTACGCACCGGCTTCGAAATGTTTACTACCGGCAAAGCTGCTAACTATGTTGCCGAAAAAGCAGAGAGTGATAAGGGCTGGTTGTTTCCGGTTGGTGATGAACTTAATGAATTGGGCTACAACCATATGTTTATGGATATGTTCAATTCGATGGAACAAGGAACCCAACCCAAAGAAACATTTTATGATGGCTATGTAGTGAATGCCGTGTTGGATGCGGCTTATAAATCGGCCAAATCAAAACAATGGGAACCTGTTAAGCTCGACATATGGCGTGGTAAAGTTGGGGTAAGCAAAGACGGCCATCTTGTAGAGTACGATGCCAATCATTACCTGGTGAAAGAAGAAGTAACACACTATGGTGCGAAGAAGGTAATTTTAAAGAATAAGAAGACCGGTAAAATTTCGGAGCAAGTATTGAGTTAGTCGCTACCAAAATGGCTGTAAGCTAAAACGCACATTAGCTTACAGCTATTCCCACTTCATTAGCCATTTCAATTACACGCTCCATGCTAACCTCGGCCATTCTGGTAGCGTAAAGAATAAAGCGAACCTCTTTTACACGCAAAACTTCATCGGCAAGTGCCATTCCGTAAAGCTTTACAAAAATCTGAATCTTCTCCGGCTCGGAACAAAGGTTTATAGCTTCCATCCCAATCTGGTAGATTTCTCGTTCAGTTTTCCCAATTACGGAATTATAAAACGCACGAAACTCATCATCGCTAACCCCAGCCTCTTTTCGAACAGAATCAAGGTAATTCAGTTCATTTTCGCTGATTTCCTGGTCAGAATCCATCAACAGGTAGGTAATAAAGAGTAAACCCGTATTGAAATTTGCGTTGTTTTTCATGGCATTTATGCGCTTATGCCATAGTAATGTTCAAATACCAAACCATGATTGGTTTGATGATCCAAAGAAACAAATTTCATTACCCGGTGGTCTGCAATGCACCGGTGCGTGTCCTCACGCACCGGAATAACTACTATGCTTTTGTATTAAAACTTCATCCCAAAGCATACCCGCAACCATTTTATTCCGTCCTCATTTCTTTTGAAGTAAAATCTCTTTCTGCGTGGAGTCTCGCTTCGGACTCCGCAATTCGAAACAGATTACCAAATCAATAGTGATATTTACAGGATACTATCTCAAGGCTTCCTTTTGAGTATCGGTAAACTAATCGGTGTTCGTGATTTATCCGCCTGCTCCAAAATCCTTTTAGATCACCCTTTAACGGCTCGGGTTTTCCAATTCCTTTAAATGGATCGCGGCTGCATTGCTTGATTAACTCATTGATTCGATCCAACATTTCCGGATTAGTCTCAAGCCATTCCTGATATTGAGTCCATGCCTCATTGGCAAATGAAATTGTCATAAATCCTTCAAGGACATTTTCACAACCTTGCCTTCCTTTAGTTGCTTTATCCCTAATCTCAATTTTTCAGCATTCGCTTTCGATGACAATAAATAGAGCGTTTCCTCAAGGGAATTATAATCTTTTAAAGACATTACAACTACATCTTTATTACCCTTTCTGTTGACAATTAAAATATCATGATCGTCTGTAATTTTATCTAATTTTTTCTTGAGCCCTGCCCTAAAGCTCGAGTAGGTAGTTGTCTCCATATTGTACAGTTTTTTGTACAAATATATAAAAATGTTTTTACCTGGTGCGCTTCCTGCGCACCGAAACGATTAAAACTTCATCCCAAAGCATACCCGCAACCATTTTATTCTTCGGATAATCTCATACGAAAGCAAACATCCGCCAAGCGTAAACAATAACACCAATGCAAACTGAAGTTGAACAGGTATAGCCATTGGGAAGACAATCACCGAACCAAGAAACAGAAAGAACATGTGCAAAATATAAACAGGATACGCTGCCGGGCTTAAGTATCGCAATATGTTTCCGGTATGGTTCAGGTATTTATGCCCGAACGCCAGCACACTATAAATCCACAATTGCGATTCGACCACAACCAGATAACCCGGTGTTTGCATACCGAAGTAATAAATTCGTAATGCGAATAATCCGGCCGCGAGCGATAAAAATAACCATCGCCACGTTAACAACATTTGTAGAAAGCGTTCTCCGCTCAGCACAAAACAAAACCCAAAGAAGAATGCGAGCAGTCCAAGCACAAATCCATGCCACGTCATGGCATATAATTCATACGGTATTGGTTTCATAACAACAACCTCAGCCACAAACGCGGCCATTACTACCAGCAAACCCAACGGGGTGCTGAATAATTTTCGGATGGCCTGAACTACTTTTCCGTTCTCATTTCTTTTGAAGTAAAAAAAAACAGGCGATAAGATTAATACATAAACAAAGATGTTAGCCAGAAACCACAAGTGGCCCGGATCAATGATGTAACGCAATTCCATTTTGTAGTAATAGCGAAACACCAACACATGCAAGGGAACAATTGCAAACATGCCAAACACAAAGGGTAACCAGATGCGCAGGGTGCGTTCGGTTATTAATTCCTTCCAGGTGCGTTGGCGCATGGCAAAATACACGCCCATTCCTGAAACAAAGAACAACAGCGGAATCCGCCATACATTCAGCATTGCCATGGGCGTCCACAAACCATTCCATGGTTGATTCGAAGTAATGAAACCAATCATTCGTCCCCACGGTTGAAAGCCAATAGCCACATGGTAAATCAAAAGCAAGCCGATGGCAATTACGCGGAGCCAATCTATATCGTAACGTCTCATAAAAAGTATTGAGTAGTTAGTTTTAAGTATTAAGAAGGATAGTACCTGAATATTGAGATTCTCTACTATCTCAATACTCAGGACTCTCTACTATTTTCTATTTCAGCATCTCTGCAATCTCGGGTCGGGTTTTTTCGATGTATGCATAATCCAGTTTAAGTCCCATCGGGCCAAGTACATTGCCCATCATATCGTAGGCATCTTTCATTTGTGCGAACGGCAATGCAACATTGTCGTAAGCGGTAGCTCCATATTTATTCTTTATCGTTCTATCGACCTTCTTTTCCAACAAAAGTTGCACGATTTCCGGGCGGCAAAAGAAAGCGGCCGTGTGCAAAGCGGTGGAACCATCGCTGTTCTGAAAGTTCAAATCCACACCGGCATCAATTAGTACTTTTGCCATTTCGGTTTTCCCAAATACAGCTGCGCTGATCAACGGACTAGATCCGCCAAACGGATCGCGAACATTCAAATCGCTGCCAGCCGCAATGTGTTGCTTTACGGCTTCCATGTTGTCAGAAATTACTGCGGTGTGTATGTCCACATCGGGGGCTTTTACCGAAGATTCGGTTTCACTTTTGCTTGCTTCTTTACCGCTGCATGCAGCCACAATAAAGATTATTATTAGTAAGTAAATGGGTTGGTTGAGCGTTTTCATAAGTTTTTGTTTGAGTTAAAATTTTGTTTTTCTGATGATGCAAATGAACGGCAACCAACCAAGCGCGACTAACTACAAGCGCGCAGAAAAGCATCAATTTTGCGGGAATCAGCATAAAAATTCGCGCAGCGATATAACTTTTGTTGCAAGCATGGTATGGGGCATCCAAAAAACCTAAATCAGTCTCATCCAGTTTTTGTTATTTCGCCCTGAAATAAAAATTGTTCATGTCCGAAGCATCGCCACAGGATACCGAGTTTCTTAAACAGTTGTCGGCAAAGATTGAAGAGAATCTGGCCAACGAACAGTTTGGCGTGAGCGAGCTGGCCGATGCGCTGAACATGAGCCGTTCCAACTTGTTGCGCAAAGTAAAAAAGGCAACCAACCTATCGGTGAGTCAGCTCATCAGCCAGGCACGCTTAACCAAAGGCATGGAGTTGCTGCGCACGGGCTCGCTGAATGTATCGGAAGTGGCCCACCAGGTTGGGTTTAGCAGTACTTCTTATTTTATAAAATGCTTTCGCGAATCGTATGGCTATCCTCCGGGCGAAGTTGGCAAGCGTGTAATTGAGTCTGAACCAATTCCAGTTGCACCTCCATCAGCGCCAAGCAATAAAAATATTGGCATTGGTATAGTCGTATTGTTACTGGTTGCGATAGGCTTGGCTACATACCACTATTGGCCGCCTAAAGCAGCAGTAATTCATGAAAAATCGATAGCTGTTTTACCTTTTAAGAACGATAGTAATGATAGCACCAACGTATATCTTATTAACGGTTTGATGGAGTCCACACTCAACAACCTACAAAAGATTAAAGACTTGCGTGTTATCAGTCGCACATCTGTTGAAAAATACCGGAACAATGCCAAAACAATTCCAGAGATGGCCAGCGAACTGAACGTTACCTACTTTGTAGAAGGCAGCGGACAAAAAATGGGCGACCGTATTGTGTTAACCATTCAGTTAATTGATGGCGCCACCGATCGCCACCTGTGGAGCCGGCAATACAGGCGCGAGACCAAAGACATCTTTGCATTGCAACAGGAAATCTCCAACGACATTGCCGTAGAAATTCAGGCAGTAATAACACCCGATGAAAAAAATCGTATTCAAAAAATTCCCACCCAAAATCTCGAAGCCTATGATTTATTCCTAAAGGGTGTCGATCTGCTCAAAGTCGGAGGTAATCAAAATCTGGAAAAATCAATTGTATTGTTTGATGAAGCCATTTCGAAGGATAACACGTTTGCTTTGGCCTACGCCTGCGCAGGCATGGCGTGTTATTACTTAGATATGTTTCAAATCGAAAAAAGGTATGTAGATAAACTTGGCGCTTACGCGGATAAGGCGGTGCTGCACGATCCAAGTTTGGCCGAAAGTTTAATGACGAAGGGAATGTACTACCTTAATCGGAAGGAGTATAAGGAAGCATTGCCTTACCTGGAGCGCGCACTTGAATATAATCCCAACTCGGTAGAAGTTCTGGGCCTGCTAACGGACTTTTACTATATGTATTTGCCTAACACAGGCAAGTACCTGGAGTATGCATTAAAAGGATTGAAGTTGAATGCTAATTCTGGCGATTCTATTGCCATTAGTTATTTCCATTTGCGTTTGGGAAATGCGTTGATTCAAGCTGGCTTTGTAGATAAAGCCCTTGAACACATCGATAAATCGCTGACGTACAATCCTGAAA
Source organism: Cyclobacteriaceae bacterium (assembly GCA_019638355.1). GTDB lineage: Bacteria > Bacteroidota > Bacteroidia > Cytophagales > Cyclobacteriaceae > ELB16-189. Next base: position 347,559 of record JAHBTY010000001.1, on the reverse strand, counting down.
ATGCCTTTTCGCGCTATGTGCGCGCTTTTGTGTTGTATGCCAAAGAGGGCAACTTAAAACACACCCGTGAACTTTTGCAGGCAGAATTTCAACGAGACACCAACCGGATTGACATTCTGCAAGATGTTGCTAAAGTAAGTTATTACTTAAAAGATTATGAAGCAGCCTATAACTACTACAAACGATTTAACTACCAGCGCGAAACCAGAAAGCTCGATGCGTTTGAACATGAAAACCTGGTAATTGGTCGTGTGTATGAATTGGCAGGCGAAACAAAAAAAGCAAAAGAGTTCTATGATCGATACAAACATTACTTAGAGCGCGATCAAACTGCATACAGGAACATTGGCCTGGCCGTGTATTATTGCCAGATGAATGACAGCGCCAAAGCGCTTGAGTATATGCGCCTGTTTACACAGGAAGATAATATACAATACTGGTTAATTTTGTTTATGGATAAAGGGCCGGAGTTAACAGAGACTGAAGCCTCGCCCGAGTTTAAAAAATTATTGAAGGAAGTAGAACGAAAATTCTGGGCTAATCACGAAAAGCTTAAGGGGAAGTTGGAAGAGGAGGGGCTTTTATAAATGGGTACCGCGGCTTATTCCTTTTTGTAAGTGGCTCATGAAATAGGGAACTTACAACTGGTTATGCAGCGTAAGTTTTAAGCACTATATTTTGCTATCTTTTCAAAGTCTTTCGTTGTGTACAAGTTCTATTGAAATCATACACAAAAAATTAACAACACGCGCTGGATGATAAATAAAAGCCACAACTTGCGCAGATGATTCAGGTCTGCATAAAACTGTGGCTTGAATAATTAATGGCCGCGTAGTTTAGATAATGTTGAGTCCAGCACGGAAGACATTTTATCAATAGCACCACTAAAGGCATCGTCCAGGTTAGAGGCGTGGTTGGTGGTGGTTACGGGGCTTAACCCTTTCAACTTAGCTTCAATAAGACAGCGCTTATCATCATCGCCACCTTTGGCTCCGTTTTCATCGCTAAAGTGTACATCCATGCGCGTAATGTAATCGCTGAACCGATCGAACTCCGCCTCAAGCGTTTCTGTACAATAAGCAATCAGTCTTTCGCTGCCTTCAATGTGCCGGTCGGTGTTAACTTCTATTTTCATAACAGGTAGAATTTTAAAATCGGGTACATGTTACTAACATCTGCCAGAACAATCAAGGTTAGATTGAATAAAATCAGCGCCACAGATTCACAGAGTAAATCAATCTGTGAATCTGTGGCCTGAAAGTTACTTCACCGTAGCCGGTGCAGGCTCCGGATGTTTCGCATAGCGTTCAAAGAATTCAATTACGCGCAACATATGATCCATCATTCTTCCCGGATTGCCGCTGCGTGTAAGTTCATGGCCTTCGCGTGGGTAGCGAATGTATTCTACCGGTTTATTCAGAATCTTTAAACTCTTATACAACATTTCAGATTGAATTACACCGGTGCGTAAATCCTGATCGCCATGGATAATCAATAGCGGAGTGTTTATTTTATCCACGTAAGTAAGTGGTGATTCAAAATCCAGTACTGCTTTTGTTTCTTTGTCCCAAGGCCAGCCACCAAAATTGGTAGGCACCAATCGCCAGGCATTGCCTTCACCCATAAAAGTGGTAAGTTCATAAACACCGCGTTGCGCGTTGGCAGCTTTAAAACGATTATCATGGCTCACAATCCAGGCAACCATATAACCGGCATAACTTCCGCCTTCTACAAACAACTGATCTTTATCAATCCATGCATGTTGTTTCATGGCTTCATCCAATGAAGCAAGAATGTCTCCGGCAGGGCCCGTGCCCCAATCTTTAAAGTTTCCTTTCTTAAACTTATCGCCATAGCCACCACTACCGCGCGGATTACAATACACCAATCCATAACCCCAACTGTTTTCCAGTTGATACTCGTGCCACATGCTGAAAATACCCGGCCCCCACATAGCCGATGGCCCACCGTGAATATTGAGAATGGTTGGATATTTGAGTCCGTCTTTTTTGTTGGCTGGTTCCTGTACCCAGTATTGAATCTTTGTTCCGTCAGGTCGCGTGAACCAATATTCTTTTGGTGAACTGATCAGGCGGTTCTTAACCCAACCTTCGTTGAGTTGTGTAAGCTGACGATTGGATTTGTCTTTTAAGTTATAGAGGTAAACTTCCCACGGGTTTTTAGTTTCGGTAAGGGCATACACTACTTTATCGCCACGCACATCAAAATCGTTTACGCCATTATCGTTGCCGAAGATTTTAGTAATAGCTCCACCTTTAGCCGGAATACTGAACAACGGAATATCACCTTCCGTTTGCGATGAAAAATAAATGATTTTTCCATCGGCCGACCAGATATGGCTGCCGATGTCGCGATCCAGTGCTGCTGTTAAGATTACCGGCTTACCTCCGGCAGCAGGCACAATCGCCAGGTTAGTTTGTGTGGCATGACGATTATCAATTGCTGTTGCATAAAAAGTAACGTGTGTACCATCGGGCGAGTAAGTAGGATTTGAAATGCTATAGCCGGGCCACGTTAAAAACTCCTTAGCGTTTTTGGTAGCTACATCAATAATCCACAAATCACTATCCTGTTCGCGATCAGGATGTATTTTATAAACGCGTGAAGAACAAATAATACTCTTGCCATCGGGCGACCAGCTTGCCGATTGAAAATCCTGAAAGCCTTGTGTGAGTTGAATATCTTTATCATCTGATCCAAGTGTTTTGATGAAGAGATGCGAAAAGCTTTCTTCGGGGTTGAGATTTAACTCACCTTGTAAATCCTGACGTACTAATACCCGTGGGTTATTATCAAATGTATTTTTGGCCAACCATGCGCGCACTTCCGTTAAAGAACCATCCGGACTATTCGCTACACTTTTGCGTTCATCGGCTTTCATGTTTTTGAAGTTTGGCTCATCGCCTTGCGTGCGGCCAGGCCGCTCATATGGCCACGGGCTTTTACCTTCTATTTTTGAAAACGGAATACTGGCTGAATACAAAATCTTTTTTCCATCGGGGCTCCACTGTGGATTGCTAGCACCGTATTCTGCTTTTGTTATTGCATGAGCTTCGCCTCCGCTCAAGGGCAACAACCACAATTGTGAGCGATCACCATCGGCACGCACAAACAATATTTGTTTGCCATCGGGGCTCCACGTTGGTGAAAGATCATTTTTATCGCCAAAGGTTAATTGCAATGGTTCGGTTTTGTTTACCAGATCCAACAGGTAAAGATTGCGGGTGTAGTAATATTCGTTTTCATTTTTTACTGCTTTGCGATTTACTACCAACACTGCTTTGGTACCATCGGGCGAAATCTGAATTTGGTTAGTGGTGGCGATTTTCATTAAGTCGGTTGCCACAACCGGTGTTTTACTTTGGCCGTAGCCTAATACCACAACCAGTACCAGCGCAAATGCCTTTAATAGTTTCATAAACGTTTAAAAATTATGAATTGAAGTTGCTTTAATTATGGATTACTCAAAACTGTTTTGGGATGAATGGCTTGGTTAAGCTAATAACAAACAAAGGTTGTAACAACTTACTCAGCCACCATGGCCAATATATCATCTACATATTCGCGGGAGTTGCTGAGGCGGGGTACCTTATTCTGGCCACCCAGCTTACCCCGTTTTTTCATCCAGTTATAAAAAGTTCCTTCAGCCACCGGGTGTACGGTGGGCGCTACCAATGCAATATCATGGGTTCGTTTGGCATCGTAATCGGAATTTACCTTGCGCAGCGTTTCGTCCAGCAGGGTAATAAACTCTTTCATATCGCGGGGCTGGGTAATAAACTCTATAATCCATTCGTGTCCGCCCCGCTTGGATTTTTGTAAGTATATGGGCGCGGCCGTAAAGTTATCAATAACAGCACCTGTTTGCTCACACGCCACCGTAACGGCAGTTTCAGCATTTTCAATTATTACTTCTTCACCAAATGCATTTATAAAATGCTTGGTACGCCCTGAGATGCGAATGCGGTAGGGAGAAATAGATGTAAACTTAACTGTATCGCCAATGCTATAGCGCCACAACCCGGCATTTGTTGTAATAAGCATGGCGTAGTTTTTACCTAATTCAACCTCTGCAAGCGAAATGGCCTCCGGGTATTCTTTATCCAGTTCTTCTACCGGAATAAATTCATAATACACTCCATAATCCAGCATTAGCAATAGATCTTCAGAGTTAGTTTGATCCTGAATTCCGAAAAAACCTTCGCTTGCGTTATAGGTTTCCCAATACTTCATACTATCGCTGGGTATTAGCGAGCGGAAAAGATTACGATACGGTTTAAACGCAACCGCCCCATGAAAGAAAACTTCCAGGTTAGGCCACACTTCCAGGATTGAACTTTTGTTCTCTTTGTTGAGGATGTATTGCAATAATAACACCGTCCAGGTGGGCACACCGGCTATGTTGGTTACATTAACATCAATGGTTTCGCGTGCAAGGCGTTCAATTTTTTCTTCCCAGTTGGGCATTAAGGCAACTTCCAAACTTGGGGTACGAATGAACTGGGCCCAAGGGGGGAGGTTTTGCATAATTACAGCCGATACATCACCATAGTGCGAAGAAGCCGTTGGCTCAAATTCATTTACTTGCGAACTACCACCTACTGCCAGGCTCTTGCCCGAAAACATTTTGGTGTCGGGGTAATTGTTTACATAAATGGATAATAAATCCTTTCCGCCTTTGAAGTGGCATTCATCCAATGCCTCGTTTGTAACAGGAATAAATTTGCTGCGCGCATTGGTGGTACCGCTCGATTTGGCAAACCACTTTACTTCCGATGGCCACAAAACATTTTGTTCGCCTCTCATTAACCGATCGATGTAAGGGAACAATTGCTCGTAGGTATGCACGGGCACCCTGCGCTTGTAATCTTCGTAGTCAACTAATTCATCAAAAGCATATTTCTGACCAAACTCGGTATAGCGTGCGGTGTTGAGTAATTTTTTCAATACTTCATCCTGCACATCGTGCGGGTATTTTTTAAACAACTCAATCTGGTGTATGCGTTTGCGCATTACCCACGTGAGTATGGAGTTTAGGATTTGCATAGGCTGGGTAAAAATAGAGTAGGCTTACACGATTACCAAAACCTACTCGGTGGCAACTTTTGACCTGCGAAGCTGAAAGTTCTGGCCCAGATAGACTTTGCGTACCAGGGGGTCATCGGCCAACTCCTGTGCTGTGCCGGCTTTAAACAGTTTTCCCTCCACCATCAGGTAAGCGCGGTCGGTAATGGAAAGGGTTTCGTCCACATTATGATCGGTTATTAAAATGCCAATGTTTTTCTTTTTTAATCGGGCTACAATCCCCTGAATTTCCTCTACAGCAATTGGATCTACCCCGGCAAAAGGCTCATCCAGCAAAACAAAGCTGGGGTCAACAGCCAGTGCCCGTGCTATTTCGGTTCGTCTTCGCTCGCCACCGGAAAGCACCATGCCCATATTTTTGCGTACATGAGTAAGGCTAAATTCTTCCAATAGTTTTTCTACTTTCTCTTTGCGGTCGGCCTTCGACATGCTGCGCATTTCAAGCGGGGCCATAATATTTTCTTCAACCGTTAATTTGCGAAACACCGAAGCCTCCTGCGCCAGGTAGCCAATACCCAGCTTGGCACGCTCAAACATGGGTAACTCGGTAATATCTTTTTGATCCAGGTAAATCTTTCCTTCATTCGGTTTAATCAAGCCAACAATCATGTAAAAGCTGGTTGTTTTTCCGGCACCATTTGGGCCCAGCAAGCCAACAATTTCTCCTTGCTCTACTTGCACCGAAACATTGTTTACAACCGTTCTTTTTTTGTATCGCTTAATGAGGTTATCGGCTCGCAAAATCATGGTTAATCAAATTTAAGGTCTTTGATCCGCAGTTGCATCGAGGTAATTCCATTGTATGTGTTTTCTTCCAGGGTAAATGCCATTCGGAAAGTGAGCCCCGCAGCAAGTGCCTCGTAGTGTTGCATGGCATCGAAGGCCACCGCACTAAACACCGATTCGTTGCCTGCCTGCCCCGCCAAAAAGCGAACGTGCCGATCTTTAAAGCTGCTAAGCGCATTTTGTACAAATACACCCGTAGCTTCAAAAACCGGTTTATGATTTTCCGGTCCAAAGGGAGCCATTTGTTTCAGTACATTATTGAACTTACCATTTAAGGCATCGAATTGAACCGGTACATCTATTTCAACAATAGGGGTAAGCATTTCTTCGGTAAGATTTTGTGCTACTACTTCTTCAAAGCGTTGTACAAAAGCTGCCAGGTTTGATTTATCTAATGTAAGACCAGCTGCGTATTTATGGCCTCCAAATTTCTCAAGCAAGTCGCTACAGGCATGAATAGCCTTGTATAAATCAAAGTTTTGAACGCTGCGGGCGGAGCCGGTTATTTTATCGTTCGATTCGGTTAAGATAATGGTGGGCCGATAAAATTTCTCAACACAACGGGCAGCCACAATTCCGATTACACCTTTGTGCCAGGTTTCTTTAAACAATACAGTTGATTTGGCATTGCGCAACTGTTCGTTGGATTCGATCATGGCAATTGCTTCTTCTGTAATGCTCAGATCGAATTCCCTGCGCAAGTCATTTTTAAGATTCACTTTCTCGGCAAGTTCATTTGCTTCTTGCAGGGTGGTGCAAATTAACAACTCTACGGCTGCCCGCGCATGTGCCACGCGCCCGGCTGCATTTATGCGTGGCCCAAGTGTAAACACAATTCCGGATACATCCAGATCGGTTTTAATGGCGGCAATATCTTTTAGTGCCTGAAGGCCCGGACGTGGAGATTGATTAAGTTTTTGCAATCCGAAGTGCGCCAATACTCTGTTCTCACCATTGATGGGCACTATATCGGAAGCAATGCTTACTACAACCAGATCAAGGTATTGATAGGCATCTTGCGGGTTTCCATAACGCGCACAATACGCCTGCACTAATTTAAACCCAAGTCCGCAGCCACTTAATTCTTTGAAGGGGTAAGTACAATCTTCGCGTTTAGGATCAAGCACGGCAACGGCATTTGGAATTTCGCCACCTGGCAAGTGATGATCGCAAATTATAAAGTCGATGCCTTTGTGGCGCGCCAATGTTACCATGTCCGAGGCTTTGATACCCAGATCAAGCGCAATGATTAAACTGAAATTGTTTTCTTCGGCCCATATAATGCCGGCTTCAGAAACACCATAACCCTCGGCATACCGATCGGGTATATAAAAATCGCAATGCGGATAAAAGCTTTTAAGGTAGCTATATACTAAGGCAACTGCGGTAGTTCCATCCACATCGTAATCGCCATAGATCAAAATTTTTTCCTGCCGATCGATAGCTTGTTTTAAACGCTCCACTGCCTGGGGCATGTCGGTAAGCAGAAACGGATCGTGCAAATGCTCTAAGGAAGGCCTGAAGAAATTTTTAGCAGTATCAAAATCGCGAATGCCGCGTTGCCACAAAACGGTAGCGAGATAAGGATTTACGTTAATGGCTTTGGTAAGTGCCTCCAGCTCGGGCGGGGAAGGTGTGGATTTATATTGCCAACGCTTTTCCATTAGTTTTGGTTAAAGGTTGTTATACCTGTTTTACCCGATTGGCCTTCTTCGCCAAGGGCACCACGCAGCCCATTTTTGCCATCGCGCATGGTGCCCAGGCCGGCTAATCCGCCTCGCCCTGCTTTTCCACCTTCGCCACCAACTCCACCATAGTTTTTGATGTGTATCTTACTATTTAGCCATACTTGTATCGGTGGACATCTTTTGCAATTTATCGTAAGGTTACCACCATGGCCTCCGTTGCCACCCCGCATACCACTTCCACCCTGGCCGCCATCACCGCCAGGGCATACCCTTGTTCCCGGACCACCTCCACCGCCATTTCCGCCATCACCACCTTTTCCACCATTACCTCCGTTTAAGTTAATGGTAAGTGAGCCTTCAATAATAAGTTCATCGGAATAAATAAATAAGTTGGTTGCATTTAAACCATCTTGTCCGTATTCCCCGTCTTGTCCGGGGTTGGCCTGCCTGCAAGGGGTTGGTTGGTCCGCTCCGGAAACACCAGCCTTTCCATCTTCGCCTCGCTTACCTCTACCATCTATTAAACAACCATTTCCGATACGCGCAATGCGGGCATGCAGATAGTTCTCGGATTTGGCACTATTGAGAATAATGCGCGCTGAGTCGGCCATCACTAATGTATCCACAACCAAAATATCAGATCCTTCAATCCGAAATTGTTGGCCACGCTGTATTACAAGTTTATCGAGGCGAATCTGAGCGGTAGCTACACAGGAAATTAAACTCAGAAAAAAACAGCTCACCAGTTTCAACATCGGGCAAAAATAAGAATAGAATCGGGGTTAAATAAAAAAGGCCCCGCAACGCGAGGCCTTTCTGCAAGAAACATACCGATTACTTGCCGGCAGCTTCTTTTTCGGCTACTACGCCTTCCAATACATCTTTAATTTCAACGCGCTGGCCGTCTTTGTACGGAACAATCCAGGCATCTTTTACACCCATTTCGCGCATGTATTTTTTGAATTTATCAGCTTCCCAATAATCGCGAAAGATACCGATGGTAAACTTTTGTTCGCCCTTATCAGTTGCTTCGCCACCAAAGTTGGGGTTGTTTTCAAAGTACTTGCTCAGGTCTTTGTTTTTAAAGGCTCCAATCTGCACTTTAAAAACCACACCTTTCGAGAAGTCCATGGAGTTAGCGGGCGGTGAAGCTTTTAATTGTTCCAATTCAGCTTTGGCCGAAGTTAAATCGCCACGCATACGCGAAAGTTGATCTTCCAACTCGGCAATACGAGTGTTCTTCTGGCTGATCTGGTTGTTGAGGGTACTTACCTGACCTTTTAACGAGGCATTGTCGTTATCAGCAGTCTGCTTGGCTTCGGTAAATGTTTTTAGGTTTGATGGGTTCTTGGCGTATTCTTTGGCTTTCTTTTTCCATTCCTTCTTCTCTGCTTTAGAGAGTTGGGCGAAAACTTGCATGCCGGAAAAAATCAGCGCCAGGCAAAGTAGTGCAACTTTAGTTTTCATTTTGATTTTGGTTGTGTTGGTTTAATCTGAGGTTAAAAGTAAGAAAATAATTTGGAAATGGTGATGTGATTGGCTTTTGTGCACGTTGGTGGTCGGTTGAATCAACAGTTTGTCGGGGACTGAGTGCAGTTCGTTAACCATACTTTAAATATGTCGTGCAAATTTAAAGTATGGTTTAAAAATGTTCTTACACCATCTTCTCCGGCCTTACCCACTGATCAAACTGCTCGCTCGTAACCAATCCTAATTCAATAGCTGCTTCGCGCAACGTTTTGTTTTCCTTGTGTGCCTTCTTGGCAATTTTAGCTGCGTTATCGTACCCAATGTGTGAGTTAAGGGATGTTACCAGCATCAACGAGTTTTCCATGTGTTGTTTAATGATGGAAAGATTGGGTTCAATACCTACCGCACACTTATCGTTGAATGAAACACAGGCATCGCCAAGTAAACGTGCTGATTGTAATACATTGGCGGCAATCACCGGCTTAAACACGTTCAACTCGAAGTGACCATTTGACCCACCCACTGATACGGCAACATCATTTCCCATTACCTGTGCACAAACCATGGTTAATGCTTCAGGTTGAGTGGGGTTTACTTTGCCCGGCATTATAGAGGAGCCCGGTTCGTTATCGGGAATAATAATTTCGCCAATGCCGGAACGTGGGCCGGAACTTAACATGCGGATGTCGTTACCGATTTTCATTAGTGCAACCGCAGCACGCTTCAACGCACCGCTTAGTTCTACCATAGCATCGTGTGCGGCCAGGGCTTCAAACTTGTTGGGTGCAGTTACAAACGGATAGCCAGTTAACGTAGCAATGTGTTGGGCAACCAGTACATCGTATCCTTTTGGTGTATTCAATCCGGTACCTACGGCTGTTCCGCCTAAGGCCAACTCTTTTACGGCTTCTAATGCATTGTTAATGGCTTTTATACTGTTATCGATCTGTTGCACATAACCACCAAACTCTTGGCCTAATGTTAGAGGTGTTGCATCCATAAAATGGGTGCGCCCGGTCTTCACAATATTTTTGTACTCGGCCGATTTTTTGGCCAGCGTATCGCGTAGCTTCTTCATCCCCGGAAGGGTAATTTCTACTACTTGCTTGTAAGAAGCAATGTGCATGGCAGTAGGAAATGTGTCGTTGCTGCTTTGCGATTTGTTTACATCATCGTTGGGGTGTAATACTTTTTTTTCATCGGTAAGTTTGCCACCGCTTAGTACATGAGCGCGGTAAGCAATTACTTCGTTTGTATTCATGTTGCTTTGTGTGCCCGATCCGGTTTGCCAGATGACCAACGGAAACTGGTCGTCTAACTTACCGGCAATAATCTCATCGCACACTGTAGCGATCAGATCTTTCTTTTCGGCAGACAACACACCCAACTCGAAGTTGGTAATAGCGGCAGCTTTTTTCAGATAGCCAAAGGCATAGATAATTTCTTTGGGCATGCTGGCTTCGGGCCCGATTTTAAAATTGTTGCGCGAGCGTTCGGTTTGTGCGCCCCAGTATTTATCGGCTGGCACTTGTACTTCGCCCATCGTGTCTTTTTCTATGCGGTAGCTCATATTTATGTAGTTATTTATTCCGTAAGCAAAAATATTGATTTGAATTGTTGAATTTATTTGGAAGCATAAAAAGTTTATGAACTCATTGTCAACATTTGAGGCTATGTAACATCATTGAGATTGATTATCTTTGAAAATGCAAATTGAGAGAACAGATAAAGAGATTTTGATTCGCGTTGCCTCGAATACAGACCTTCCGGGGCTGCAACGGATTTTAGATTATATAAAATTTCGAGAAATAGCCACCAAGAGTAAGGTAACCCAGAAACAAATTGATGAACTTGCCAAAGAATCAAAATCTACCTGGTGGGAAAAAAATAAAAGTCGGTTCGAAAAGTGATTTTAGTAGTTGATACAAACATTGTCTTTAGCGGAATCCTTAGCCCAAATGGAATAATCTCCGATCTTCTTCTCAACTCCAAAGATAAGTTTGAATTCTATGCTCCGGCAGTAATTCTAGATGAACTCAACATCAATCATCAAAAATTATTGAGGCTCTCACGATTATCGGAGAATGAACTCCATTTTTTGACGAGTACCATTCTGAAAAAAATTGACATGATTGATTTAGAAGTAGTTCAACAGCAAACTTGGGAAAAAGCTTTAGAGTTAACCAAGAATGTAGATCAATACGATGCACCATTTATTGCCCTCAGTTTGGAGTTGGGGTCGCCACTTTGGACCGGTGATAAAAAATTGATAAATGGATTATCTGCAAAGGGTGTTGATTGGATTTTAGATACTGAAACGATAAAGAATTTTAGAAACGGAGACTAAAGATGCCGGAGGTCTGCCATCTGATCCAACAACCAACCTGTTAAACTTAATCTTGGCCGGCTGGCTGGCAAAACTTCATGCTCCAATAAATCGCTGCGAAAGCAAACTAATCGGCCCGCTTCGGGTAAGATATCTTTTGTTTCATTTTCCAGGTACAATCGCAATTGGCCACCTTCTTCTGGTTTCCAATTGGCATTGAGATAACAAATAGCCGAAAGTTTTCGATGATCGTCTTTCTTAAACTGATCGAGGTGGCGTTTGTAAAAGGTACCAGGCGGATACTGTGTAAGATGAACTTCGTAATCTTTCAGGCTGAGGTATAAGGTTTGATTAACAAAGCCAATTATTGAATTTAGCTTTTCAAGATAAACCTGTATTGCAGGTGAAGCAGCGTTACGGTCAACCCATTGAATATAGTCGCCCCGAATACCTTCGTTAATTTGTTTTTCCTGTTGGTGCCCGATGCCGGCTTTCTTAAACTGTAACAATCCGTTGTGGAATTCGTCAAGCTGGAGAATATCGGTTACTTCATCGGGCAAAAGAAAGTGATCGATAACGGCATACCCGTTATCGGCAAGGCCATCGGCAAGCAAGTTCAGTTTATCAGCAAACAACATAAAAATAAGTGGTGCGAATTTACATGCAGAACTTAACTTTGAAGCGTATGAGCAAAGTATTTAATGTACTGGTGATGCTGTTTTTGGTAGTGCAGGCGTGTGCCCCCAAAGAAGATATTGTATTTAAAGGAATAAAAAATGTGGAGGTGCAGGTAGGCAGCAACAACAATCCACAGCTACTGGCGAAAGCTTTTTTTCACAATCCCAATTCCATGGGTATGAAGCTGAAGGAAATACATGTAGATGTGTTGGTGGATGGGAAACTATCGGCAGAAGTAAGGCAGAAAATGAAATTGAAAATTGCACCGCGTTCAGATTTTATGGTTCCATTGGAGGCTACACTTTCGCTGAAAGAATTGGGTTTGTTGGACACCATTAAAAACCTATTGGGCGGCAAAAAATACGAAGTACAATACATTGGTTTTGTACGCGTGGCCGTGCATGGTATAACTTTAAAAGTTCCGGTTAAACACCGCGAAGAAATGCGCATTCGGCTATAGGAAAATGCAACGGTCGGAAATAATTCGTGCCCGCAACTTCCATGCATTAGGAGGTGGCATGGCTTGGTTAAAACCTTTACATTTACTTCTTAAAATCCGGAAACTTTTGTTTCTGAAGTATGGAAACCCTGATTTCAATATTGATTGGTTTGTTGCTGGTGGTAATTGGATTGCAGGTGCGCGCCTATCTGAAACTGAAACAAAAGAACAAACTCATTCTGGTGCAAAGCCGCGAGATAAAGCGGCAAATACAAGAACAGGAAAAACGTAATAAAGAGGTAGGCGACCTGGTGCATGAAAAGCAACAACTTATCGGGTTGGTTTCGCACGATCTGAAAGGGCCCTTCAATCGGATTTTTGCGCTCATACAATTAATGGAGCTTACCAACGAAAACCTTACTGAAGAACAACGCGAGTACCTGGGTAAGATTCACCAGATTGTTGCAGATGGTTTGAGTATGATTCGCAACCTGTTAGACAACCGCAGGCTCGAAGATCAGGGCATTGATCAAACTCCGGAACAAATCAACTTGGCACTGGCATTGGGGTCGATGGTAAAAAATTATCGCACGCTTGCTGTGAAGAAAAAAATTCAGATTCATTTTGAACCACCGGCACAAGCTTTTGTGCTGGCCGACAGGATGTACCTGAGTCGCATCTTTGAAAACCTGATTTCGAATGCACTTAAGTTTTCCCCGGAAGGGAAAAACATTTTTGTTTTGATTGAAGAAACGGGTGATAAGTTTGCCATAAAAGTAAAAGATGAGGGTCCGGGTATATCAAAGGAAGATCAGAAAAATCTCTATCGAAAATTTCAACGGCTTTCAGCACGACCAACCGGTGGAGAAAGCTCTACAGGTCTTGGCTTATCAATAGTAAAAACATTGGTTGAAAAAATGGGCAGTGAGATATCTTGCGAAAGCGAAGAAGGCATGGGTACAACGTTTATCGTTAAGCTCGATAAAAGTGCCGGGCTGCCAACCAAAAAAGAAAATCAGAAACTGGTTTTTAATTGAAGAGGTAATAATCGTCTTCGCTGCCATTTAATACAGCCTGCAACGAATCAATTACATTTTCATCTTTAATCACGTAATCGCGCACACCACGCTGAATAAAGTTGAGCACCATGTTGCCATCTTCCAGCGAACTGAGCATGATAACTTTATTCTCTTCTTTTAGCCGGGGCTTAATTTGCTCGTACAAATCGATGCCGCTAATGCCGGGTAATTTGTAATCAATAATCAATACATCGGGCAATGCTTTTTGCAAGGCGGGCAAACCTTCTTCAGCCGAATGATAAACTGAGAACACACGCCCATCACCACCGAGCGATTTTTTAATAAACTCAGCGTAGATCACATCGTCTTCAACCAGGTAAATAGTCATGGGCTTTTTGCAAGACGTGCGCAATATAATAACCTAAACCCTTACGATGAAACCCAATTCTATTGTGCTACGCTGTTGCCATATTAATTTTTACCGTTTACCCCAACTTCTTTTGGTCAAAAGCTTCAATCAGCGTACCTTCCTTACATTAATCATGCATGTATGCGCTCCATTATTCCCGTTCTAATCTTATTTGTTTTGCTCAGTTGCGAACAGAATTCAACATCCACTTCACTATCGTTTAAACTCTCCTTCACAAAAGAAATGAGCGAACAGGCGCAAGATGGCCGCTTGTTGTTATTACTTGCCAATAATGATAAATCGGAGCCACGTTTTCAGATAAACGATGGCTTATCCACCCAACTTGTTTTCGGAATTGATGTAGAAGGGATGCAACCCGGCCAGGAAGTAACGCTGGATGCCACCAATGCATTTGGTTTTCCCAAACGTACCATTAACGATATACCGGCTGGCGAATATTATGCGCAGGCATTGATAAACCGCTACGAAACGTTCCATCTTAAAACAAGACATACCGTAAAACTTCCGCCCGATCAGGGCGAGGGCCAGCAATGGAATCGTAAGCCGGGTAATTTTTATAGTACACCAGTTAAAGTGTCAATCGATCCTACTAAGAAAGAAACAATATCACTTTCAATGGATCAGAAAATTCCACCGATTGAAGAGCCCAAAGATTCGAAGTATGTAAAGCACATAAAAATTCAAAGTAAGTTATTGACTGAGTTTTGGGGCAAGCCTATGTTTTTAGGTGCGCATGTATTAGTACCCGAAGGTTTTGATGAACATCCGGAAGCAAAATATCCACTCATGATTTATCATGGGCATTTCCCCAGCGACTTTGGTGGCTTTAGCACCGAACCACCACCAGCCGATATGGATACTACCGATTATGCAGCCCGCTTTGGTATTTATGGCTATAACAAATTTCAAAAACAGGAAGCCTATAATTTTTATAAACAATGGACGAGCAAAAACTTTCCACGATTTCTGATTATTGAAATACAACATGCCAACCCCTATTACGATGATTCCTATGCCGTAAACTCGGCCAACCTCGGTCCTTACGGGGATGCGATTATGAAAGAGTTGGTTCCGGAAATTGAAAAACAATTTCGGGGAATTGGCGAGGGCTGGGCGCGCTTTACCTATGGTGGTTCAACCGGTGGCTGGGAAGCGTTGGCCGTGCAGATGTTTTATCCCGATGATTTTAATGGCTGCTTTGCGGCTTGTCCTGATCCGATTGACTTCCGTGCGTATTGTTTGGTAGATATTTACAAAGACAAAAATGCCTATTGGTACGATAGCGATTTTAAAAAACTTCCGCGGCCGGCACATCGCAATTACCTGGGCCAGATTCAAAATACAATGGAAGAATCCAATCACTATGAACTGGCACTGGGAACAAAATCGCGCAGTGGCCAGCAGTGGGACATCTGGGAAGCAGTTTACTCACCACAAGGTGATGACGGCTATCCGAAAAGAATTTTTGATAAAGAAACAGGCGCGATTGATAAAAGCGTAGCAGAATACTGGAAAGAAAACTACGACCTGCGGTATATTCTGGAGCGCGATTGGAAAACATTGGGCCCCAAGCTGGAAGGGAAGATTCACATTTACTGTGGTGATATGGATAATTATTACCTGAACAATGCCGTGTACCTGATGGAAGATTTTTTGAAGAAAACCCAAACTCCGTTTTACAAAGGTGAAGTAGATTATGGCGACCGAGCCGAGCATTGCTGGAATGGCGACCACGAAAATCCGAATTATGTGTCGCGGTTGCGATACAATACGATGTACTTGCCAAAAATTTTAAAACGAATTCAGGAGAGCGCGCCTAAAGGAGCCGATACAAGAAGCTGGCGATATTGATTATTTTTCAAAGGGAGTTGTTTTAACCATAGGCCAGTTTGCATTAGCCTTCTCTATAAACTCACTCTGCTTTTCATTCCAGATGTTACGCACATCGGTATTGTAGTTCAGATATAGTTTACCATTCACAATGGTCCACGCATCGGGCTCGGTTTTAGCTTTATAGCCACGGCTCATACCATACGCACAATAACCACCAAACTGGGGCGCATATTTTTCCGGATTGCTCTTGAACAACTCCAGATTTTCCGCGGAAGCGAAATACCAAACTTGATCAGCATAGTTAAATGAAAATTCTTTCACGCCTTTTACCGGTTGCGATTGGGTGAAGTAAGCTACAGGATCATAACCTTGAATGGCACCATCCGCGGTAGCATAAGTTTGTGCCGTGTTTTGTTTTGAAGTACACGCAGTTAAGAGTACACTGATCAAAAAGAATAGGCGAAGGACTTTCATAAATGTTGAATTTCAAAAGCAAAGTAAACTAATCCTACAGGTTGATTTAGTCGGCCAGATGACAAGTTATCTAAGGCGCAGGCAATATTACGATTGAGTAATAACTGGCTACTGCTACCAAGATTCCCACTATAACAATTACTTTTTTGCGGATGTCCATCTGCCTTCTTGTTTTGATGACTCAAAAGTAGAAGACATACAGGAGCTCATAAATTATAATATACCTGATTGCTGAAAACAGTGATTGAACTGTTTCAAGCGATAACCGAACTGATTTTGCAGCACTACTTCAACTGCCGCAAATAAAGCTGAATGGTATTCTCCAACCCCAAATACAGCGCATCGCAGATCAGTGCGTGTCCAATGGAAACTTCATCTAAGTGAGGAATAGAATTGTGGAGGTGTTTCAGGTTGTGCAAATCCAGATCGTGGCCAGCATTAATTCCTAACCCAAGCTGGTGTGCAACCTTAGCAGCTTCTACGTAGGGTTTTATGGCAGCTTCCCGGTTTTTATGATAGTGTGCGGCATAGGGTTCAGTATATAATTCAATACGATCGGCACCAATTGCTTTGGCTCCTTCTACCATGTTTGTTACCGGATCAACAAAAACAGAAACCCGCACACCATAACTTTTTAGTTCGCGAATAATATCGGTTAAAAGTGTTTTGTGTTTGATCGTATCCCAACCGGCATTAGAGGTAATGGCATCGGGCCCATCGGGCACCAGCGTAGCTTGCGCAGGTTTTGTTTCGCGTACTAATTTTAAGTAGCGTTCATCAGGATAGCCCTCAATGTTAAACTCGGTTGTTACTACTTTCTTTAACTCAAGCACATCGCTGTAGCGGATGTGGCGCTCGTCCGGTCGCGGATGCACGGTTATACCCTCGGCACCAAAGCGTTCGCAGTCAAGGGCCGTTTTAATTACATCCGGATTGTTACCACCGCGTGCATTGCGCAGCGTGGCTATTTTATTAATGTTTACTGAGAGACGGGTCATGTTGTTTTTGCCTATTGCCTGTTTAAAGGTAATTTTACCTCAAATTTAAAACGAATTAATCCATGAGCCTGAAGCAACAGATTGATAATGATATTAAAGCCGCTATGTTAGCCAAGAATAAAGATGAACTTACTGCGTTGCGCTCAGTAAAATCATTAATTCTGTTGGCTGAAACCGACAAGGGAGCAACAGGCGAAATCAGCGCAGAGGTTGAAATGAAGTTATTAACCAAAGCAGCGAAACAACGCAAAGAATCGGCTGAGATTTTTTTGAAAGAAGGCCGAAATGATTTAGCACAGAAAGAGCAATTTGAGCTAGAAGTGATTAGCCGCTACCTGCCCAAGCAAATGTCCGAAGATGAAATTGCTGCTGAACTGAAAAAAATAATAGAACAAGTGGGTGCCAAAGGCCCACAAAATATGGGCAAAGTTATGGGTACCGCTACCAAACTGTTGGCCGGCAAAGCTGAAGGCAAACTTATTTCCGATCTCGTTAAAAAATTATTAGCCTCTTGAACAAAGCCGATCTGGTAATAGCCATCATATTGGCTGTGGGAGCTTTTCTTGGTTACAAACGTGGCTTTTTAATGGAGTTATTTTTTCTGGTGGCCCTTGTAGCTGGAGTGTTCCTCGGGTTTAAATTAATGGGTTGGGGCGTAGAAGTTTTGGCACGCGAGTTCAATGCCGATACCAACACACTGCCTTACATTTCTTTCCTCATCATTTTTGCAGTAGTGCTTGTGTTGGTTTTATTTATCGGTAACCGAATTAAAAATTCATTAGATAAAACTTTTCTGGGCAGGTTAGATGCTGTGGCCGGTGCTGCACTGGGTGTGCTCAAGTATGCCTTCAGTATCAGCATTATAATCTGGATTTTTGAATCGTTTAAACTGGATTGGTTGGATTCGCTTGCAAAAGATTCGGTATTGTATCCCTGGGTAGCCAGCGTTGCACCTGGTGCCGCTTCTTTTTTCGGGGATTTTTTACCATTTTTCAAGGAAACCTTCAGGCAGTTCTGAGGTTTCAGGTTTATTTTAAGTTATTTATCCAGCAAACAAAAAGCGGCCATGTCGTTAGTGGTTAGAGAAGAAAAAGATTTCAAGTTTGTAGATGAAGGCGAAGGCCAGGTGCTGATGCTTTTGCACGGATTGTTTGGTGCGTTAAGCAATTGGGAAGGCGTGGTAAATCATTACAAAAAACATTTCCGCGTGGTTATACCCATGTTGCCCATTTACGAAATGCCCATAAAGGAAGCTGGCCTGGTTGGCTTGCGCGAATTTACCGAACGCTTTGTGGCCATGAAGCAACTGGACAACATGATTATCATGGGCAATTCACTGGGCGGTCATGTAGGAATTCTATACACATTGGCTAACCCTGAAAAGGTTTCAAAACTTGTACTTACCGGAAGTTCAGGCTTATTCGAAAACACAATGGGCGGCTCGTATCCGCGCAGGGGCAGTTACGATTACATTCGCGAGCGCGTGGCTTATACCTTTTACGATCCAACAGTGGCTTCAAAAGAATTGGTGGACGAAGTATTCGAAACAACCAAGAGCATACCGAAGTGTATGCGCATTGTAGCAATTGCCAAATCAGCACAGCGCAATAACCTCGCGTTGGAACTTCCGAACATTAAAGTGCCCACACTTTTGGTTTGGGGTTTAAATGATACCATTACACCACCTATGGTAGGGCATGAGTTTAACCGATTGATTCCAAACTCCGAGTTGAAATTTATCGACAAATGTTGCCATGCACCCATGATGGAACACCCAGAAAAATTCAATCGCCTGGTAGAAGATTTTTTAGTTCACCGAAACTAATAATATGATTGCCGAAGAGTTAATCAACCACATGATACCACCGCTTAAAACAAGCGATGATGCGCACAAAGCCATTGTGTGGATGGAAGAGTTTCGTTGCACCCATTTGCCCGTGGTTGAAAATGGCGAACTGCTTGGATTTATTTCCGAAGAAATTATCCTCGAATCGAACGATATTGAAAAGCCATTGGTAGAGTTTCCATTGGCCGGAAAAACCTGTACCGTTCAACTGAACTCTCATTTTTATGATATTCTGAAAGTAGCCGGTGATCATAAGCTGCAACTAGTAGCGGTGCTGAACGAAGATCAAAAGTATGCTGGTGTTATTACCGTGCAGGATATTATGATTTCATTTGCTCAAACGGCATCCGTCCAAATGCCAGGCGGCATCATCGTGTTATCGATGGATCTGATTGATTATTCCCTTGCCGAAATCAGTCGCTATGTAGAAGAGAATAACGCCAAAATTATCAGCAGCCTGATGGTTGAAGACCCTATGGACAAGGGTAAAATAAAAGTGACCTTAAAAATTAATCAGGTTGAGATGAATCGTATTGTGGCCACGCTCGAACGATTTGGCTATCGCATCATTGGCCGCTATCACGAAACCAAAGTAGATACCGGTGAAAAAGATAAAATAGACATGCTGCTTCGCTACCTGGATATTTAACAGCCCAACATGCGCATTGCACTTCATGGTAAAGACGCTCACGAAAAATCATCCCGCCTGATTGAGCACCTGCTTGAACAACTCAAGGAAAGAAAAGCAGATATCTGGGTATCGGATAAATTTGAAAAACTGGTTAAGCCCGCCCAACTGGCCGATGTAAAGTATAAAACATTTCAATTGGGAGACAGCCTGCGAAGCGTGGATTGCTTTTTTTCGCTAGGTGGCGATGGCACCATGCTCGAGTCTGTTACCTACGTAGGCAAAGCGGAAGTTCCAATTCTTGGCATCAACACCGGCAGATTGGGATTTCTGGCTACCATTAGCCGCGAAGATGTGGACACCGCTTTAAATGCAGTGTTTGATGGAAAATATTCGGTAGAAAAGCGAACATTACTAAAACTCATTTCATCTTCTAAAATTTTCGAGCCCCGCAACTTCGCCCTTAACGATATCACCATCATGAAGAAGGATACCTCTTCCATGATTACCGTGCACGTTAAGGTAGATGGCGAACCGCTCAATTCATATTGGGCTGATGGAATAATTATTTCAACACCAACCGGTTCAACCGGCTATTCATTAAGTTGTGGTGGCCCTTTGGTTTATCCAAAATCAGAGAGCTTTATCATAACAGCTGTTAGCCCGCACAACCTGGGCACCCGGCCCATTGTAATTTCCGATAAATCCGAAATCTCAATTGAAATTGAAGGGCGCAGCAAGAAGTATCTGATTTCGCTCGATTCGCGCTTCGAAACAGTAGATGAAAGTGTTAAACTTAAGATTAAACGCGAACGATTCCTCGTAAAACTGGTTCAGCTTCCCGGCCATCATTTTTTTGAAACGCTGCGTCAAAAACTAAACTGGGGCTTCGATATCCGAAACTAATAAAGTATAACACGAATCGTTTTTTCTGTTTTGAATCTTCTTTACAAACTCAATACGGGGTTCTCAACAATTTTTTTAAGTTTGTAACTGGCAAAATTGTCAGCACATGAGAAAGTTATTTTTTGGGGGCTTATGCCTTGTAATATTTTTTGCAAGCACACTGGATGCGGAAGCACAGTTTAACCGCAAGGCAATAAAAAAGAATAATAAGCGGATTGCCAGCTACCGCGGTAAAAAGCGCGGCTTTGGAAACAAGGTGTATAACGCTGTTGGCGTTTCTGTTAGCGCCCTTAACTACTATGGCGATATAGCTCCCAAACCACAACGGGTAAGTACCGATATTTCTTTTACGCGCCCGGCCCTGGGGTTGTCGTTCACGCATCGCTTTGGCCCACGGTATTCGTTAATGGGCCAGTTCATGTATGGAACACTTAAAGGTTCTGATACACAATCGGCCGATCAGGCCGATGCCGAAAATGGTGTATTTCGCTATCAACGCAATCTATCATTTCGAAATCGTATAAAGGAACTTTCGGTGGTGGCCTACTTCGATTTATTTGAAAATGATGCCACCTATATCAGTCGTGTAAAATGGACCCCCTATGCATTTATTGGTGTTGCAGGCTTTCACCATAACCCACAGGCCCAAGCCCCGGCAACAGGTTTAAATGGCGAAAACCTGGGCGTAGCACCAGGCACGTGGGTAAATCTTAAACCACTGGGTACCGAAGGGCAGTATGCAACATTAGATGCCAACGATGCCAACGTTGGTATAAAACCTTACAGCAATTTTCAGGTGGCAATTCCGTTTGGTATAGGTGCACGTTTTAGAATAAATGAAGTGATGGACCTTTGGGCTGATCTCGGATTTCGTTACACGTTTACCGACTACTTAGACGATGTAAGCCGCAACTATGTGGATTTGGGTGTGTTTGGCACCAACAACCTGGCACGAGCTATGTCCTACAGAAGCAATGAATTGCCCGCAAGCGAAATACCAACATTGGTACCCTATGATGCCCGCAATGGAGTTTCGTATTCAACCATTCCGGGTTACGGACGTGAACATCCCGCCAACATGCGCGGCTCTAAGGGCGATAAAGATATCTATATGGTAACAACTATTCGCCTTACTTACATTCTTGGTGCCACTATGCATAAGGCCAAATTCAGATAAGTTTATATTAATGCGCTTTGCGAAAGGTATTGTAGCTGTTGGGTTAGTCATCTTGTTTAACAACATGCAGGCTCAGCAAATGCTAGGGCAACGTTCAGAAATAGGCTTCGGCCTTGGCACGTTTAATTATACCGGAGACATTGTACGCACTTATAACTTGGCCTTTTCAAAACCAGCTGCCACCGTATTCTATCGGTCCAACATCAGCCGAGTAATTAGCTTCCGAACGGCCATTACCGGTGGAAAAATTGGTGCCAGCGATACCCGCAAACCAATCGACCGCTTTGCTGCCAACCGTGCCGCTTCGTTCAATTTATTTCTTTTAGAAGGATCAGGAACATTTGAGTATCACTTTCTGGACTGGCGCGATGATAAACGCAGACTTCGGTTTACACCCTATCTGTATGCCGGGGTAGCTTTATTTGGTTTTTCAGGGGTACAGCAGAAAAATGCCGAATACAGTACCATTCAAATGTCAATCCCTTTCGGGGGCGGAATGAAATATGTGCTTAACCCCAAGTACTACATAGCTTTTGAATTTGGCATTCGTAAAACCTTTTTCGATTACCTCGATAACATTTCCGATGGCGATTTACAATACAAAAACTACCAGTATGGAAATGCCTTTGATACCGACAATTACTTTTTCGCAGGCTTTACCCTTACCTACACCTTTTACGATATACCCTGCCCAAGCAGTCCGTACAGATAAAAACAACCACGCAACTACAACTTTACAGCAACTGGTTTCATCTTAAAACACCTTAGGTTGTAGAATAGAAGAAGTTTAGAAAAAAGGCTATTTTTGCCGCCTTGTGGCTTCATTTAAGGAAAATATAGACTTTAATAATCTACCCCGTCATATAGCCGTTATCATGGACGGTAATGGGCGATGGGCAAAGCGGAAAGGGGCCGCCAGGATTTTTGGGCATAAAAATGCCATACAAGCGGTGAAGGATGTTACAGAGGGATGTGGTGAATTAGGAATAAAATATCTTACGCTATATGCCTTCAGTACCGAAAACTGGGGTCGGCCTAAAGAAGAAGTAGATGGCTTAATGGAACTACTGGTTAACACATTGAAGAAAGAGATCAATACCCTGCACGAAAACCAGGTAAAGTTGCATACCATTGGCGATGTGAGTCACCTGCCTGCCGATTGCCAGAACAACCTGGCCGAGGCCATTTCCGCTACGCAACATAATAGTGGACTCCTCTTACAACTTGCGTTAAACTACAGCGGACGATGGGAGATTGTAGAAGCTGCAAAAAAATTAGCCGAAGAGGCAAAAACCGGGCTGATAAAACCCGAAGAGATAGACGAACATTATTTTTCCGCACACCTTAAAACTGCAGGCATTCCCGATCCTGAACTTTTAATACGAACCAGTGGTGAGTTACGGGTAAGTAATTTTCTGCTTTGGCAAATTGCCTATACCGAAATTTTTATAACCCCAACCCTTTGGCCCGATTTCCGCAAAGAAGATTTGTATGAAGCCATTTGTGCCTATCAAAAACGCGAACGAAGATTTGGAAAAGTGCTGAACCCAACCGCCTGATAAATCCCCATGAAGAGAATTTTACTTTGTGCTGTTGTATTGTGTTTGTGGAGCAACCAGGCCGAAGCCCAGTTTAGAAACCGAACACAATCCTCCACACCGGAGCCAAACGAGAACAACCTCAACTATGCCGCACCTCAGGAATACACCATTGGCGGAATTGAAGTAACCGGGCTTAGCCTGCTGGATAAAAACGCAATGGTTTCGCTTACCGGTTTAAAGATTGGTGATAAGATTAAAATACCAGGCGATGGAATTTCAAACGCCATTCGCAAACTTTGGAAACACGGATTGATTGGCGATGCATCCATATCCGTGCAAAAAATTGAAGCTGATCAGGTTTTTCTATTAATAGAACTTACCGAGCGCCCACGCCTAGGCGAGTTCTATTTTACAGGCATAAGCAAAGGCCGGCAATCTTCACTAAAAGAAGATTTAAAATTAATACGAGGTAAAATTGTAAACGATGCTACCATACGCAATACAGAACTTACCGTAAAAAAACATTTTATAAAAAAAGGATTTCTGAACACCGTTGTAAAGGTTATACCACAAACCGACACGCTTACGCGAGGCAACGTTCGGTTACGCATCGATGTGGACCTAAAATCGAAAGTTAAAATCAACGCCATACACATTGAAGGCAATCACGATGTGACCGATGCAAAATTGAAACGTAAGTTGAAGAAAACACATGAGCACCCGCGCCTGTCGTTACACAGGGCCTTATTAGCCGAAGTGCTAACCTTCAATCCAAAAAAAGTAAAACCAGCACTGGATTCAAGCCGCAAACTCACCACCGTTGATGTTAAAGATTTTTTTAATCGCCATGTTAAACTAAATGTGTTTGCAGCTTCTAAGTTTATTCGTTCCGAGTTCGAAGAGGATAAAGTAAAACTAATCGAATACTACAACTCACTTGGCTACCGCGATGCCGAAATTATTTCGGATACCGTTGTAAACTTCGACAAATCAAACATTGACATAAAGATTAAAGTTTACGAAGGTCGTAAGTATTACTTCCGCAACATTACCTGGGTGGGCAATTATATTCACAGTGCTAACACACTCAATAAAATTCTCGACATCAATAAAGGAGATGTGTACAATAACGAGTTGCTTACTAAAAAAACAACCTTCAATCCTAAAGGTGCCGACATCAGCGGCTTGTATATGGATGATGGTTATCTTTTCTTTTCAGTAAGACCGGTAGAAGTGGCCGTTGTGGGCGATTCCATTGATGTGGAAATGCGCATACACGAGGGCGATCAGGCCACCATAGATGAAGTGATCATCAGCGGAAATGAGCGTACCAACGACCATGTAATACGCAGGGAACTTAGCACTATACCCGGTCAAAAATTCAGAAGATCTGATCTGATTCGTACCCAACAAATGCTTTCGCAGATGGGCTACTTTAACCCCCAAAAAATTGATCAGGACATCAGACCTAACCCCGCAAATGGTACAGTGGATATTGAATGGAAAGTAGAGGAGCAATCGAACGACCAAATTGAACTCTCCGGAGGCTGGGGCGGTTTTTATGGTTTTGTAGGTACCGTTGGGCTGTCGTTCAATAACTTCTCTATCCGCAACGTACCCCACCTTAAAAAATGGCGACCACTCCCCGTAGGCGATGGACAACGGTTATCATTAAGAGCCCAAGCCAACGGCCGTTCCTTCCAGAGTTATAGTTTATCGTTTACCGAACCATGGCTGGGAGGCCGCAGGCCAAATTCGTTAACAGTAAGTTTAAACCATTCCGTATCGCGCCTGGCCAATGCCCGGTTTGAATTTACAGATGACACCTCCTTAAAACAAAGTGGTGTTACACTTGGCTTCGGCCGCAGGTTAGAGTGGCCCGACAATTATTTTTCACTTACCCATTCCCTCTCGTATCTGATTTACACCTACCGCAATTATTTCGGCACAACCATACTGCCGGCAGAAGGCCGCACCAACGAAATCATGTTCAATACTACGCTTTCGCGAAACAGTATTGACAACCCGATGTACCCATCGGCAGGTTCAACCATTTCGCTGGCCGTAAACTTAACACCCCCGTATTCGCAATGGCGCGATAAATCGTATTATGATAATATCGATCAACGCTATAAATGGACTGAACTCCACAAGTGGATGTTTGATGCCAAATTCTACCTTAAATTAATCGGAAGCCAGAAACCCGATGGCCGCAGCCTGGTGTTGGAAACAAAAGCTCACATGGGCTTTATTGGCACGTATGATAAAATGCTGGGGCCGGGCCCGTTCCAACGCTTTTTGGTGGGTGGCGATGGTTTGGCCGGAGGATTTAACTCATTTGTATTAGGGCAGGATATTATTGGTTTAAGGGGGTATCCCAACAACTCTGTAACGCCTCCGCTTTACTCGTTGCGAGGCTCGCAACAACTTAATGCAATTGAAGGCGGTATTGTGTATAACAAGTTTGGCATGGAGTTGCGCTACCCGGTAACTACAGGCCAGTCAGCAACTATCTATGGATTTGTGTTTACCGAAGCCGGAAATAACTGGAACAATTACCGCGATTTTAATCCGTTTAATCTGTATAAATCGGCCGGGGTTGGTGCCCGCATCTTTATGCCGGCTTTCGGGTTAATAGGCCTTAACTGGGCTTATGGATTTGATCGCCTGCCAGGAGCTGCGGATAAGAGCGGATCGCAATTCCACTTTACCATAGGCCAGCAAATCAGATAAAAAAATGCGGTTTTTAATCACCACAGTTTGCGTTTTGTTTTTCGGCCTGAATTTTGTCTTTGCACAGAAGTTCGGATATTTTGACTCAGAGTATGTACTGAGCAAATTGCCTGAATACAGCAAGGCACAAGGCGAAATTGACCAACTTGCCGCTGCCTGGCAAAAGGAAATAGAAGACATGCAAAGCAAAGTAGATGCACTTTATCGCAGCTACCAGGCCGAGCAGGTTTTATTAACTGAGGCCATGAAAGCGGAGCGCCTGGATGAGATAAAAAAGAAGGAAACCGAACTAAAAGACTATAACAAAAAGGTTTTTGGATACAAAGGCCTTTACTTTTTGAAAAAACAGGAATTGATTAAACCTTTGCAGGATAAAATATTCGATGCCGTTGAAAAAGTATGTAAAGCAAACCGCCTCGCCTTTCTGTTCGATAAATCAGAATTGGTGATGGTATATACCGATCCGCGACACGACTATACAGATTTTATATTAGAAGAATTAGGTTTGGGAGACCCCAACGATAAAGTAAAATAAATAAACCAAAAATGAGAACACTGTTTGTACTACTGTTTTGCGCAGCAACCCTTAGCGCCACGGCCCAGGAAACGCAAAAGATCGGCTATGCCGATTGGAACTATATATTCGGCCAGATGCCTGAATTCAAACAAATTGAAAACGAATTAAAAACACACGGAACACAATTGGAAAACCAATTGAAAGCGAAGACTACCGAATTTGAAAACAAGCTTCGTGCATATCAGGGTATGCCCGCCACCACGCCCGATGCAATTAAAGCCGACAAAGAGCGCGAGTTGCAAGGTTTGCAAGAAAGTATCCAGAAGTTTCAACAGGATGCGCAAACCTCGTTGGGCAACAAACAAAATGCATTAATGGACCCGGTGTTTAAAAAAATTGGTAAAGCAATAGAAGATGTTGCCAAAGAAAACGGCTATGCCTTCATTCTTAACCCACAGTTAGTGGGCAGTGGTGAAGATGTTTTGTTATACAGCGATGAAAAATACGATATTTCGAAACTGGTATTAAAGAAACTTGGCGTAACACCTAAGCCAGAAGCCACAAAGCCCAACTAACTTTTAAACTTTCATAAGTGCCCGCATTCCAAAACGAATGCGGGCTTTTTTATTTACCCCATCCACCCCCTCCGGGGGTCTTAATCAAAATTTTATCTCCAACAGTTACTTCAATTGTCGCCAATCCTGTTAACCGGATTTTTTCTCTATGGCGAATAAGATATTGTTCACCACGTTTGCCAGCTTTTCCGCCTTTCATTCCGTAAGGCGCTTCCTTGCAATGTTGTGTTAACAGGTTTACTTCCATGGTTTCGTTAAACATAACTTCGCGGATTACACCATTGCCTCCACACCACTTGCCTTTACCGCCCGAGTTTTTTCGAATCTCAAATCTAGTAAGCAAAACCGGGTAGCGATGTTCGAGAATTTCAGCATCGGTAATGCGGGTGTTGGTCATGTGGGTGTGCACCGCATCAGCACCGGCAAATCCCTTTACAGCACCACTACCCCCGCAAATTGTTTCATAAAAACCGAAGCGCTTGTTGCCAAATAAAAAGTTATTCATGGTGCCCTGGCTACAGGCCGCTAATTCCATAGCTTTCAGTAAAGTATCGGTTAACCGTTGACTAATTTCTGTATTGCCACCTACAACAGCCGGCTGTGCTTTGGTGAAGTCAGGATTTAATAAACCGTGAGGTAATATAATTTGTATTGGTTCAATTAGCCCTTCATTCATGGCAATGGGTTTATTTATCCAAACCCGTAGCGCATACAGAATTACACTTTGTACAATAGCATGGGTAGCATTCAGGTTGCCCGGATGAAGTTGAGAGGAACCTGTAAAATCAATTACTAATATTTTTCCTTTGCGGGTAATGTTAACCTGAAGTCTGGAGCCATCATCCAATCGTTCAATGGCACTATAACGTTTTTGGTGCAACGATTTTATTTTGTCGCCTACTTGCAGTGCTGCGTATTGTTTCAATGATTGCATGTAGTTAAGTACAGTGTTGGTGCCGTGTGTGTGGCACAAAGTTTTTAGCAGCACCTCACCGGTATTTACTGATGCTAATGCTCCATTCAAATCGGCCAGGTTTTCATCTAATGACCGCGTGGGGAACTTCGCTTCCGTAAAAATTTTCTTAATGTTTTTCCACTGGGGCTGACCTTGCTTTACCAGATAAGTTGGCGCGATAATTACACCTTCTTCTGAAAGTGTAGTAGCATGTGCAGGCATAGAGCCCGGTTTACTTCCGCCAATTTCAGCATGATGCGCGCGGTTGGCTACAAAGCCAACCCGTTTTTTATTTACGAAAACACCTTTGATTAAGGTTATATCCGGCAAGTGCGAACCTCCGTATGCCGGATGATTGGTCATAATTACATCGCCATCGCGAATCGGAATGGTTTTCATCACCTCGCGCACACATACGCCCATACTGCCGAGGTGAACCGGAATGTGTGGCGCGTTTACAATCAAATAACCATCGGCATCCATCATCGCACATGAAAAATCCAATCGCTCTTTTACATTCACCGAAAAAGAAGTGCGTTGCAACAGTGCTCCCATCTCTTGCGCGATGGTCGTAAACCGGTTGCTGAACAACTCGAGCGAAGCCTCTTGCGAAAAAGTTTGCTGTCTTTTTTTTTTCTTTCGCGATTGTGTTACCAATGCATGATTATGTTGATCTAATTCAAACCGCCAGCCATCTGGAACTGCGGTGGTTGAGTTTTGACTTACGATCAAAGCTGGGCCTTCGAGTGTTGCACCAGGTCGTAACTTTTCCCATTGATAAACCGATGCATTTACCCACTTAGCGGCCCACATTTTTTGTGTGCGTTGCGATTGCGGTTTGTAGCTGCGGATGCGTGTGCTGCCAGTTTTAAGTTCGTGCTTTTTTATGCGGGTAACCAACCGTACTGACTCCACTTCAATTTCGCGCTGCACCCAGTGGCCGTAAATGGCTTTATATTTTGTTTTGAACTGTGTAATGAGGTTGGATGGTTCACTTGCATCTACTTCAATGCAACTCTCCTGACCTTTAAATCTCAGAAAGGCAATTTGTTTTTGAACTGTAATTTCGTTCCGTGCATAGCCATCGCGCATTAATTTGTTTACACCTGCTTTTTGTAAACGGCTAAAGAGTTGTTTCCAATTTTTGATTGCAACCGATAATGGCTTCAAAACAAGTTGTTCCTCGAAATGCGTAACATCGGCCTGGCCAATTCCATACGCACTTAACAACCCCGCATCGTAAGGAATCAGAATTTTTTTGGAGCCAAGTAATTGTGCCAGTGCGGTTGCGTGCTGACCTCCGGCCCCGCCAAAACTAAGCAAGGCATAATCAACCGGATTGTGCCCGTGTTGTACTGAAACTTTACGAATGGCTTCCGCCATTTTTTCATTGGCGATTTGCAGAAAAGATTCCAGTACTTGCTCAGCCTGTATGGGATTTTGTGCGTGCTTGCGAATCTTATCCAGAACTTTCTTGAGTGCCCGTTCAGCATGATCGCGATATAAGGGAACAGCAAAAAAATCAGAAGCTATTCTTCCAAGTAAGAGATTTACATCGGTAATAGTTAGCGGTCCACCCGCACCATAACAAGCTGGCCCTGGACTTGCCCCGGCACTGTGTGGACCAACCGTTAATTTGTAGCCATCGAAATCGCAAATCGATCCGCCACCGGCAGCAATGGTTTCAATTTCTAATGATGGTGAGAGAATCCGAACGGAACCAACCTTCGACTCGTACCGCCACGAATAACCTTTGTTATACAACGATACATCGGTACTGGTGCCACCCATATCGAAAGCAATAAGTTTATCAAAACCTGAACGCTTTCCGGAAATGGCAGCACCCACTACACCCCCAGCCGGGCCACTGAGCAAACTATCTTTCGGAAAAAATTGACTGGCATTAACCAACCCACCGGCACTGGTCATGATTTTTAAATTTGCCGTTTCAAGTTTTGATTGAATTTGGTTTACATAAGAGTGAATGATGGGTGCGAGGTAAGCATTGGCAACAGCTGTTTGTGCCCGTGGTAAAATTTTTATTTGCCCTGAAATTTCGTGCGATGCAGTTACATAATTCAGTCCGGCCGCAAGTAAAGCATGTTTAATTTGTTGTTCATGCGTTGGATTTTTATAGCTGTGCAAGAGTGCAACAGCAACTGACTTACATCCGGATGCTTTTATCTTTTTGATTAATGTTGGTAATTCTTTCAGCGCAAGCGGAGTAAGCACTTTGCCGTTCGCATCCAATCGTTCCGTAATTTCATATACGGCTGTATAGAGCGGTTCTTCTTTCACAATGTGTAAGGCAAATAAATCGGGCCGTTGTTGAGTGCCGATACGTAGTAAATCTTTAAACCCTTTGGTGATTATGAGCGCAGTAGGCGCGCCTTTTCGTTCCAGCAATGCATTGGTACCCCGCGTTGAACCCAACTTCATTTCGATAGATGGAAACTTTTTGTCGAGAGCAGTTTCGGTAAGTAATCGCGCGGCCAGCACCGGCACTTCTTCATGGCTGGTAATTTCTATTCGCGTGCCTGCTTTAAGTTGTTTCGGAATTTTTGATTGCAGATAGATCAATCCTTTTGCGGGATTGATACTTTGAATGGTGAACGATAAATCCGTACCTGGAATGCGAAGCGAAAAGTTTTTGAAAATATCAACGGAAGTGTGAAAGTTAGCGTGTACCCACAAACAGTTATTGGGCAACACCGATTTTACTTCGGCCTTGATTACACTGCTGCTTAAAATTTTAAGTCGCCTGAGTTGACCGGCCGGAGAAAGAGCAATACAATCCGTAAAGGTGCCACCGGTATCAATCCAGATTTTCCATGGTGTATGGCTTGTAGGCACAAATCTTTATTTGATTGAGAGTACAATTTGTTTTCGCGTAAAGCGAATGGCAATCGCTTTCAAAAATTCAGTAGAGCCATCAGGATGCTCGCGAAATACAGGCTTGGTATAAAGTAATGAGTCGCTGCCCATCTTTTGTACATTTTCGCCACCCGCGCTGGTCGTGTAAGCTTCCAACAATTGCTTTTCAATGGCGCGCAACCCTTCAGTACTGGTTTGCAGGGCTACAATCTGTACACCTTCCGCTTGAGCAAGCGAATCGAGGAAAGCATTATTGGTTAAAAGTCGGTCTTTCTTCTCAATGGCAGCTGCAAGTTTGCGACCCCAGGTATAGGTAGCATCGGTAATTTCAGATTCAGTTACTTTTTTAATTTCGCCCTGGGCCATGTTTTCTTTCATCTTCTTGCGTTGCTCATCGGTTAATGTGCCTGTGCAAGAGCTTACCATCACGCCAAGTATAATCAGGTATCGCATAACTTGTAATTTTTAACTAGCGGCTAAAATAGAAACTACTAATCTAATCCACTATACCTGACAGGTCTGTTAGTTTTAGCTTTAAAGACCTGACAGGTCTTGTCTTTTAATTAAGTTGTTAAATTTGCACCCCATTAAAAGTATGATTGATAAATTAATTGAAATAAAAGATCGTTTTGAGGAGGTAGGCCAGTTGTTGGTTCAGCCCGATACGGTGAACGACCGCAAGAAATTCAGCCAGCTGAGTAAAGAATACCGCGACCTGGAAAAAGTCGTGATAAAATACAACGAGTACAAAACGGTGCTGGATGGGTTGCTACACGCCAAAGACTTGCTGCAAAAAGAAAAAGATCCGGAACTGCGCGAGCTCGCTAAAATGGAACTGGATGAATTGCAACCCAAGAGTGAAGCACTGGAAGCAGAGATCAAAGAGTTGCTGATGCCCAAAGATCCCAACGATTACAAGAATGCGATTCTTGAAATTCGTGCGGGTACAGGTGGTGATGAGGCCGCTATTTTTGCCGGAGATTTGTGGCGCATGTATCAGCGCTTTTGCGATCGGAAAGGGCTAAAGATGCAGGTAGTGGACGTAACGGAGGGTACAGCCGGAGGCTACAAGGAAGTAATCAGCACGATAGAAGGCGAAGGTGCTTATGGAATTTTTAAATATGAATCAGGTGTGCATCGCGTGCAACGGGTACCCGCTACCGAAACGCAAGGTCGCGTGCATACTTCGGCCGCTTCGGTAGTGGTGTTGCCCGAGGCGGAAGAAGTGGATGTAGAAATTAATCCGGCCGATCTGGAATATCAAACGGCACGCTCGAGTGGTGCAGGTGGCCAGAATGTAAACAAGGTAGAAACCAAAGTGCAGCTAACACACAAGCCTACCGGTATAATGGTTACCTGCCAGATTGAACGCTCGCAACATGGCAACCGCGAACGGGCGTTGCAGATGTTGCGCACCAAACTATACGAAATTGAGTTTGAGAAAAAGAATAAAGAAATAGGTGACTCGCGCAGAAGCCAGGTACGCAGTGGCGATCGGTCTGAAAAAATCCGCACCTACAATTATCCGCAAAGTCGCGTAACGGATCATCGCATTGGGTACACCCAACATAACTTGCCTTCGGTAATGAATGGTGAGGTGGAGGAATTTATCAATCAACTTAAAATTGCCGAGACTGCCGAGAAGATGGCGGAAGGAAAGTAAATGAACCAATTAGCCAATCGGACAATTGGCTAATTGGTTCCTTGATTAATTATCTTCTTCTGTTTCTTTGATTTGACGGTCCAGAATTTCGTCAATGATTTTCATCTGGCGTTCATCAATTGTTTGATCGGTTTTAGCCTGCTTCTTCATAAAGCGAAACATTGCATTCTTCTTTATCTCATAAGCAATAAAAACCGTGTACTTCTTTTCTTTATCGTTATAGAATTTTTGTTCGCCAATTTTGCGTAAGTCGGCAATATTGGTATTCATAGTTTGACGCACCAGGCTCTGAAATTTATCGGCTACATCGGCAGCACGCTCATTTTCTGTTTGACCCAGGTACTGGTCTGCTACTTGTTTCATAGTAGTGCTTACTTGTCCGGCTAATTGCGATTTAGCTTCAATGTCGGCTTTGCCCCGCGCAATGTTATCTTGTGAACTTTCGCCTTTACCCGTTGCCCTGAAAAAACGATTGTTCGATTCATAAGCATTTCCCCGAAAGGGCTCTTTTACTTTTTTCCCTAACATGCCTGAACTGCAGGCACCGGCAATAAGGGTAACTATAATTGCGAACAGGAATCTGGTTTTCATAATGTGCGGGTTAATGGATTTAACTCCCAAATTAGTAAAAATTGTGCCAGATTAAATTTCGCGACAAGGTATTATCAATTGCCACCGGAAAGCCCAGCGCCAGGTAAGGCTGTAAGTGGTGATTCCGGCTGCTTCCAGAATTTTTTTTAGTTCTGATTTTTTAAAGGCCCGAAGTACCGACAGCGGAGCATCGTACTGAACCATGGTGGATTTTGAAAATAACTGCGTAAGCCAACGAATAGAATAATATGCAAGCGGGTGGCGATGTATATCATTTATGATTACACCTACGCGTGCTTGCTGTTTCCATGCCCGAAAAAGTTCGGTTAATTGCTGATCAGAAAAGTGGTGTGTGAAAAGTGTAGCCAGAATGATGTCAAACTTTTTATTTTGAAATGCTGCATCAAATACATTGGCAGCATGGAAGGAAATGTTTTGAAAGCCTGCTGAATGTGCGGTGGCATAAGCAGTAATATGAGGGTTGGCGTCAAAACCATGCAGGGCAACCTTTCTGTTTTGTTTTTGTGCGAGCCGCGCAATAATGCGCAACATCTCTCCGCTGCCACAACCTAAATCGGCAATAGAAATATTTTGTTGTAGCGGAACGGAATT
The DNA here is from genome assembly GCA_019638355.1 of Cyclobacteriaceae bacterium. Lineage (GTDB taxonomy): Bacteria > Bacteroidota > Bacteroidia > Cytophagales > Cyclobacteriaceae > ELB16-189. The sequence goes on along the minus strand of JAHBTY010000001.1, from coordinate 313,694 downwards.
CCACACGTGCCGGAGTGCGCTTAGTGTAACCGCGTTGCCGCCCAACCAATGGTTGATTAAATCCAACTCGCGTAAGGTTTGATGTACCACCTCGCCCTCGCAATTCAGATCGTCCATTACTTCTTCTGCTACTGAACGGGAATGAAATGCGATATTCATATCGATTAACATGAAAAAATTTTCAACAACATACTTTCTAAGGTAAGACCAGGACCAAAGGCAAAACTCATAATGGTTTTAGTATTATCGTCTGCCGAAAGTGTTTTCATTAACTCGTGCAAAACAAACACAACTGTAGGAGACGACATGTTACCATACTGTTGCAACACCCGGTAAGCATGCGCATGTTGTTGTTTGGAAATGCCCAATGCTGATTCAATAGCAGTTAGAATTTTGAGTCCGCCCGGATGGGGAGCAAAGTAATTTACGCTATCGAGCGAAAGGTTCGTATCCTTTAGAAGAGTTTCGGCTAAGGTTCGGATACCGGCATGTACAATAGTTGGAACATATGCCGATAGTTGCATTTCAAATCCAAAATCTCCAATCTGCCAGGCCATGTCATGCTCGCCCTCAAAGGCAAGGCTGCAGTGAAATTTTTCAAGGCTAAGATTAATACCCGCCCGGGGAGTTGCTTCAACAAGCATTGCGGCTGCACCATCGGCAAACAAGGCATTCGCCAACAGGTTGTCGTCTGTGTTTTGATTCTGAAAATGAAGACTGCACAACTCCGCGCACACAATCAAAACTTTTGCAGCAACATCGGCCGCACAAACCGATGCTGCCAGCCGTAGCCCATTAAAGGCAGCATAACAACCCATAAAATTTATACACGTGCGTTGCACATCGGTGCGCAAGCCTAAAAGTTTAATCAGATCGATGTCAAGCCCGGGAGCATACATGCCGGTACAACTAATGGTTATCAGGTGTGTAATGTCCGTAGCGGCTAAGGTTGTTTTATTCAATGCCTGCTGTATGGCGTTAGTACTTAGTGCCGGTGCATGTTTGCGATAAAGTTCGCCACGGGCCTTGGTTCCAGGTAAACTGTGTTCAACATTATTAGGATAAAAAGTGAAATCAGATAAACGCGCATAGTCATCCAAAACGGAATGCCGGAAAGAAATACCACTTGCACGAAATAACGTCTTTAGCTTTCGCTGATCATCATTGCCTAATTGCATTGCCCGAACCATAAAATCGGCAATAGCTGACTGGGCAATACGGGTTGGTGGATTAGCCACACCAATGGCGGTGATGTAACTCATGTTAGTGAATAACCAATACGCTAAAGATATAGTTTAGTACGACTAACTTAAAATTGATGTACCTTCAATAAAAGTTCTGTTATGTGGTCAACCTTTTTGCATCTGCGTTTTCTGTTCTCTTACTTTTTGATGCCGGTTTACCTGTTTGCGCTGGCTATATCGCCCAACTTTACAGCATCGCAATTGCTATGGTCGTTTGTAATCATTCACCTGTTGCTTTATCCGGCAAGTAATGGCTACAATAGCTATTTCGATAAAGACGAAAAATCAATTGGCGGATTAAAGAACCCTCCTCCTGTAAACAAAACACTTTATTTTGCATCGCTGGTATTGGATGGCATTGCCATTGTACTGGGTTGGTTTTTTATCAATGCATGGTTTGCGCTTTTACTATTGATATATGGATTGGTATCCAAAGCCTACAGTCATCCGGCCATCCGACTTAAAAAATACCCCATTAGTGGCTGGCTAACAGTTGCTTTTTTTCAAGGCGCATTTACGTTTATGATGTGTTATGTAGGCATCAATAATTTTTCGGTTATCAATTTACTTCAAGCAAAAGTATTAATACCCGCAGCTCTTTCCACCCTGATGCTTTTAGGGACTTACCCCATGACTCAGATTTACCAGCACGAAGAAGATGCGAAACGGGGCGATATAACTTTAAGTTTAAAGTTAGGGTTGCGCGGCACCTTTCTTTTTGTGCTGATAACATTTGTTATTGCCACTACTGCCTATCTGCTTTATTTCCATTTTTATTTTTCAGATTATTTTGGAATAGCTTTTACCCTAGCCCTCAGCCCGGTGGTTTTATTTTTCCTTTACTGGTTTTACAAAGTTTACCGCAGGCCCGAAGCTGCCAATCATACACACACCATGGGACTCAACTTTTTGTCGGCCACCTGCCTCAATGCTTTTTTTATCTGGTTCTTTCTGCAATCCACCAATCTGTTACAACTTTAAAAAGGATTGCCGTGTGTTTGCTTTACCAACCAACTGGCTACGGGTTTTACGTAACTCACTAAGTTTACAGCCAGGTTAGAAGTCCACTCGGCACCAAAAAGTTTTTGAATCTGGCGGCCGGCCCACAGCCGTTTTGCGAAAAGTTTATTCCAGGCGCGTGTGTATTCGCTTTCCAATTGCGTACGCGAAATGCGTTGCTGACAAAAAGCAAGCACCAACTCGCTGGCTACTTTTGCCGAATGAATGGCCATTGCCATGCCGTTACCACAAAGCGGAGTAATCATTCCGGCAGAGTCGCCCGTCATTAAAACATGATCGGTTACCGGAGATTTTTTCTCAAATGAAATTTCGTTGATAACCTCCGGTTTCGCGTAAAGAAAATCTGCATTTTCGAAAATAGATTTAAGAAACGGATTTTTATACAGCACCGCTTTCTCCATTTCAGCAATGTTTCCGAATTGTTTCAAATTACTTCGATGGGTTAGGTAACACAATGTTTGTTTATTACCATCCACTTCGCTTATGCCGCAATAACCACCTTTAAAATTGTGAAGTGAAATACGGTGGGCCGGATGATCGGTGCGAATATGATATTTGATTGCGGCATAAGGCGATCGTGCCTTTATAAAATTCCGATTGAGTTTAACATCTAAGCGCGAACGTTTACCAAAGGCACCTAAAACCACATCGGCTTTCAGGTTTTGGTTGGGGATGGTAATTGTAAAACCATCGCCATCAAAAGTAATATCCTCTATTTCTGTATTTAAAAAAATCCGCGCTCCGGCAGCGGTAGCTTGTTGGTATAAAAAATGGTCGAGCGTATATCGGCTTATGCCAAACCCGCCCATATCCAGTGTTAATTCTGAAGTTTTGCCGTTTACCGAAGTAAGTTGAAACTGATTTATCTGCGGCAGCGGCAAATCGGGCAGCAAGTTGTTTGATTTCAGAAAGGGTATGGTTTCGTTTGAAATATATTCGCCACACACACGATGAAATGGATAAACTTTTCGTTCGGCTAATGTTACTGATATTCCCTTTCGGGCAAGCAGGCAGGCACTTACCAAACCGGCTAACCCACCGCCCGCAATGAATACGTTTTTCACGTTTGTTCAAACTTTAAGTAAAAACCTGTGTCTATAGCTAAACCGGAATGAAAATAAATATGGGTAAATCAAAGTCCGGAGATTTAAGAAACTCGTTTATTTGAAAACATAGTTGGTTATGGGCAATATCGCAAAATCTGAGTCGCAATTAAATGTGTTATTGGTTGGAAATAATCCTATTGATCTTAGCCGCACGGAAGAAGGCTTGGGGCAAATTCAAAATCATCGGGTAACAATTGAAACTGCCTTTGATTTAACCACCATCTTCGACAGGCTTTCCAGGTTTCGTCCTAATTTCATTTTATTGGATGATAATCTTGGTTCAACAGGTTTGCGTTTGATTGTTCAGGCCCTGCAAGCACATCGCAAAACAAAAGATATTCCGGTAACCGTACTTAAAAACTCCAATTATATCGACACGATAAATGCTGGAGTAATGAATTATGTTTTAAAACAATCTATTACGGGCGAAGCGCTTTACACTGCTTTTATGAACTCATTAAAATTTAAGCGTACCCAACAATACCTGCAGCAAGCATACAACAAACGCAAGGGGCAGTTTTTGCGAATGGTTAAATTTTCAGATTAACCCTACAACGGATCTTCCAACCTGAATTCGCGTTTTAGCTTTTCGGCACCGCGCACAAGCTGTAGGACAATTCGTCTGTTGGGTTTTGAGTTAAGAAAGGCATTAACCACATTGAGGTTTAAATCTTCGGCCTGAATTCCATTAACACTCACAATTCTGTCTCCTACGCGCACATCAGCTTTATCGGCCACCGAACCCGGCCGAATATTATTCACTTCAAAATTTTTAAGGCGCGATCCTCTTGCCCGAATTGTAATTCCGCTCAAGCTGTAGTAAAAATTCTTTTTATATGAAGAGTTCTTTTTTAAATAAATCTTTTCGCCCGGAAAGTTATATACAACCGTAAAGCGGCTAAGTATTTCGCCACCCAGCGATCCGTTACGGCTAACAAGCCTGCTGGTTTTAAGCGTATCCATGTAGGATTCGGGATTTGGGAAATTGGTTATTACATCTTCAATTTCATACCCGCTTAAGTTTATTGACTTAATTTTTGCGATGCGCCCTGAAATTACACCTCCAAGCCCCCGGCCAATGATACTGTTTAAATGTTTGGTGGGTACTGCAATTTTAGCGTTCGAATTCTCTTCTAAAAGTAAACCATGACTGGCGCCACTATCCACCAATAACTTCGCACTTACCGAGGTAGTATCATTAAGTTGAAGATTAGCCGTAATGTATGGCTTGGTATCCTGAATTAAAGTTGGCATCCATTTATACCTGCGCTTTTCTTTAAACCGGTGCGGCAACATAAGGGTAAGCATTTTACGTTCATAATCAACTTGTATGATAAACCTGCTGAAAAGCTCATAGCCTAAAATACCATGCACATCCGTGCCCAGGTAATTTCTCAACTCCAGATAATCTTCTTCCAGCACCAACATTGCATGACCTCGGCCCTGCACCCCGGGCATATCCAACGAAACATTGTTGGTTACGTAGGCTACAACTAGTCGTTCTTCGCCTGGTCCTGAAATTATCAATTGGCGGGAGTATGGTAAGTTGAGGATATCACTATACGCTTTTTCAGTTAAGATAGACGTACGCACACCGGTATCCAGTATAAATTTTAATGGTAATTGATGGTTGAGAATGATGGGCACCACCACCAGGTTATTGTAAACTTCTATTGGAAATTGAACCTTCGTTTTACCTTCCGGTAACGAAAACCCCAACGTTTGTGCATTACACACCGTGCCAATCAGAAATAGAAAAAAGAAAAAGAAACTTCGCATTCCCCCAACCAGGCTGTTTATGCAGTGTTTAAAATTTCTGCAAACGGCTTTAAGATAAAGCTACTACTTTTTTATCCACGATTATGCACTAAAAAAAATCTTGTACGAAATCATTTGACTTAGCATCACCCTTAATTCTATACTGATTTTTTGGTTCTGTTATTTCGTTGCTACGAAACTTTGTGTAATCAACGGTTATATTCTTATCGAATAATCAGGAGTGTTTGGTAAGAGCATCAATCTGTGCCAGTAAAACTTCAGGCGTTTCGGTAACGATAAGATTGGCTAAATTTTCGGCCGAAAGAAAACCCTCCATTACCATTACCTCCATTTGCTTGAGCAGCATATCGAAATATTGATTGGTGTTTAGAATGGCAACCGGGGCTTTAACCAGCCCCAATTGACGCCAGGTTAGAATTTCGGCCAGTTCGTCTAATGTACCCCAGCCACCAGGCAATGCCACAAATACATCGGCAAGATCGGCCATGCGTCTTTTACGCTCATGCATACTGCCCACTACCTCCAGTTCGGTAAGCCCTTTGTGGCCTACTTCTTTTTGCATTAAAAATTCAGGAATAACACCTATAACCTTGCCACCGTTAGCCAGCACAGCATCGGCTATAATTCCCATCAGACCGATGTTACCTCCCCCGTAAATTAAAGTTGCCTGATGCTGAGCCATGAGTTTACCCATAGCCAAGGCTGCTTGTGCGTACGCAGCATTGTTGCCTGCGCCAGATCCGCAAAAGACACAGATTTTAATGGACACAGGCAGGATTATTTAGTGCTTCTTATCGTGCTCGTTGTCGCTTAATTTGCTGTTTGGAAACAACCAAATGGATACGATGGCGAGGATAAACAAAGCTATTACTACTCCAAAAACTAACATAACCAATGTATTAAATAGGAAACAAATTTAGCCTATGAGCAGTTATTATTTGCAAAATCCCGGTTAAAAATTGTAAACTCGTGAACAATTTGTACATCAACAGTTGAAGCCATTTTAAAAAGTGAAATCAAAATGAAAAAGTTTCTAATTGTAGTGGGGGTTTTAATTGTTGTTGCGTTTGGGGTTTTCTACTATCTGAAAGTTCAAACCAAAACAAAAAGCCCCGAGGATGAAAGTAAGTTTACCAATGGGAGCTTAGAAATTACTATTCATTACAACAGGCCCTTTAAAAAGGGAAGAATAATTTTTGGAGAATTAGTTCCATTTGGAAAAGTTTGGCGAACAGGTGCGAACGAAGCAACCATATTTAGTACAAACAAAGATTTAATTTTTGGTGAACAGGTATTAAAAGCAGGAAGTTACTCTTTGTTTACCCTTCCGGAAGAGAATAACTGGACCATTCTGTTTAATGCAGAAACCGGCCAATGGGGAATAAAATTTAATGGCGAAACAAATAGAGATCCAGCCAAAGATGTGCTGGCGGTGCAGGCTAATTCCGTGCAACAGGAAAAAGAGTTTGAACAGTTTACCATTTCGATCGAACGCTGGGGCGAAGAAATGCAATTGATTTTTATGTGGGATAAAACACTCGTTTCAGTACCATTTAAAGCGAAGTAACGTTCCGAAAACCAGGCAAGGATTTTCAGCAAGCGCGTGGTATTTTTGAAGTCCTTAAACATACTTATAGCAGATAATGATACAGGTAATCCCTTCCATAGCAATACGAAAAGGTAAAGTGGTGAAAATGCGTAAGGGCGACCCCACCAGCGAAAAATCATACGATGAAAACCCGCTGGACCTTGCCAAACGCTTTGAAGATCACGGCATAGAGGTTATTCACCTGGTAGATTTGGATGGAGCCGAACGTGGCAGCCCTAAAAATTATCATGTACTGGAAGCTATTGCTGGCCACACCGATTTAAAAATAGACTTTACAGGTGGCATTTGTACCGATGGGGATATTGGTAAAGCGTTTGAGTACGGAGCCGATTATATTACCGCATCCAGTATTGCCGTTACCAATCCGCAATTGTTTGCATCCTGGATTATTTCATACGGCCGTGAAAAAATGACATTAGGTGCCGATGTTACAGATATTGAATCAAAAAAAATTGCCTTTCGAGGTTGGCAGAAAAAAGCAGACATTACTTTGTTCGATCAACTTCAGTTTTTCTACGACCGTGGTTTAAAATACGTAAAATCAACCGACATTTCGCGTGATGGTGTACTGGAGGGGCCGGCTTTTTCCTTCTATGAAGAAGTGGTGACTCATTTCCCGGATTTACAAGTGCTGGCCAGCGGTGGCGTGCGCGGTGTGGACGATATTAAACGCCTTAACGATATTGGCGTTTTTGCTGTAATTTTTGGAAAGGCTTACTACGAAGGAATATTGAAACTGAAAGACCTCGAGCAGTTTTTAGTAAAATCTGAAAAGTAAAAGCCTGCCACTTGCTGCAGCAGGCTTTGCGTTAAACTCAAATCCCTCCTCAATTTATACTTAGTGGAAAAGTAATATCCAGATCACTTTCACCATCAGCCGAAGTAGAACTTGCAGATTTAATATCCGGTTGGTGCTTAAGCATAACCCGAAATAATTTCCCAGTAGTGGCCGTTCCGGTTGTCCAATTGGTACTTAATCCTATCGGTAATCCATTTTCATCGCTATCGGTATAATTAACAGTTCCGGTTGCCCCGATATTGCCGATACCGGAAGGGTTGGAAAACGCACCCTCGCTCCAGCTAAAAAACAACTGATGTTCCGCTCCTTCTTCTTCAACTTCTTCAGTTACATTATATTCCGAGTCGGTAGGCGCATAAAAACCGTTAAACATTTGTATACTTAAAGTATAGTTTGTGTTGGCCGCCAGTGCAATTGATCCAACAACAATATCCTGAGGGCCATCCAGATCAGGATCGTTGGCCTCCACAACCACTGGCGCGCCACCGGCAGGTGTAAATGTTAAAACCACTTTGGTAATTTCTTCTGGAATGTTTTCAGGTTCAGGATCTTTATCGCACCCGCTCAACAATGCAACACCACTTAACAGAGCCACCCCTAAAAAGACCTTCAATTGCGATTTCATCGAAAATAGTTTAATGTGCAACATAGTTGCAATATTAGTGAATTCCTGCCAAAGTGCAACAATGTTACAAAAACTAAAAGCTCAGATTTATAGCAACGGAAACATTACGGCCTATTTCGTTGGCAAAATACCGCATACGGTTAGTGTATTCGCGATATCGGGTGTTGGTAATGTTTTCTGCCGAAAGGCGAAAGTCAAGTTTTGTATTATGTAGAGGAAGCGACAAACCTGTAGTTACCGATAGTAATGCATACGCTTCGGGTGCGGCTAAAAAATCAAAATTGCGGGAATCTTGTATGAACAAATCAATACCCTGGTCTTTTGCAGCCAGAATTTCGGCAGTAGTTACTATTCTTGGTGCACGGTTTTGTTGGGCCACACATTTTAGTCGCATTTGGGCAAAAAACGTTTTTTCATTTTTTAAACTTTCATATCGAAGTGAAACATCGCCCCGATTAGGAGGTATAAAAATGAGGAAGTCTTTTTGGGTTACATCCCGTGCCCGCAGCAACGAAGTACCTACTCGTACTGAAAACTTTTTAGAAAGTTCGTATTGCGAGCTGGCATCTATACCGGTAAACGAAGCATCGGTTTGTGTGTAACGAAAATAAACAAAAGGACCCCGGCCGGTCTCGGTTATGCCCCGCGGCTTAAGATAAATGTAGTTAAAAATATAGTTTACATAGGCCGTAGCTTCAAGTTGCCACTTGCCTTTTTGGTACTTTAAAGTGTTTACCCATTTTAACGCATGCTCAGGTGCCACATTCGAGTTTTCTATCTTGTTAACTTGCGATGTTACTTCATCCAGTAGTAATCCATACTCAATTGCAGCCGCACTTTGGTGTGTGCCTAAACTATATAATTCCGCAACATTGGGTGGGCGCCAGGCACTACCTGCATTTGTTATAAATGAAGTTGTTTCAGAAAGTTTTATGGCTGCACCGGCTGAGGCGGTAACATTACCAAATCCGAACTCTGTTTTATACAGTTTATTCTGAAAGTTAAATCCTGCCACTTGATAATGGCGGTAATCATAGCGCAAGCCAAAATCGTAATCTGCTTTTCGATGCGAAAACTTTTCAATCCAAAAAACACCTGTAGAATAGTTTCTGAAGTTGGGGATAAACGGTAGCGTTTGCGTTCCATCCAGCTTGTTATTATCCTGAACCATACCATTCCATCCGATACAACGTGTATGCAAATCAGAAATGGTGGTTTCGCGTTCAGCATCAAATGTATGCGTATAAAGCGTGTAGGCCAGTGCCGGCAATGCTGTTAAGCTTGCGCCTCTACGCACATCAAATTCCTTACGGTTGTTAATCTGCAAACCATATTGCAACCTGTAAATGTTTTTATCACAGTTAAAGTGGCTATTTACTTTAATAAGATTATGTGTTACCTCCTGGCGAGGTTCACGAATGGCGTACGTAAAATCAGAAGTGTTTGCAGGTACTTCGCGATTCATAGCAGTGGCCAAATCCGCTGTACTTTCATTTACTGAACCTTTTAAAATACCAATAGTTGTGTTGAAGCGACTATAGAAAATCTCAAAGCCAGAGTTTTCAGAATGATGCCCCACCGAAGCAGAATAATTCATTTCGCGAAAGCCCGTGTTGGATAGTACATACTCAGGTGTGTTTGCATCGCCCGACCGCCTGCTTGTGCCCTGCAAGCGCCAGCCCCAACCTTTTGCATTTTTAATACCCCCTTCTAATAATCCCGATACGGTTCCGGCTCGTCCGTTAGAGTTGCCTACCAGATGAATTTCGCCCCCCATTTTCTGATCGGTCGGTAATTCAGCGGGTGTAACTACAATTACGCCCCCAAGCGCATCGGTGCCATATTTAATCGCTCCGGCATCTTTAACAACGGTAATGTTATGGGCAACAAAAGGATCAATTTCAGGAGCATGTTCAGCTCCCCATTGTTGTCCTTCTTGCCGGATGCCATTGTTTAATATCAGAATGCGCTGGCTATGCACTCCGTGAATAACCGGTTTGAAAATAGCCGGCCCTGATTGAATTGAATTTAACCCGCTCAGGTTTTGCAACGTCTCGCCCAACGATTTGCCATTTACTTCGGCAAGTTGTCGGCTGTTTAACGAGGCTGTACTGTTGCTTCGGGTTGCAGTGGTAGCATGATCGGCCACAATTACTTCTTGTAAAACCTGCTCGCTGGGTTGCAGGTTAATTGAAAAATCAGCACTGTTTTCAAGAGCAATGGTTTTCTCAAAAGGTTGATAGCCCAGGTACTGCACCAAAATGGTGTACCTTCCCTTACACAGTTTTTCAATTGCAAATTTTCCTAACGCTGTGGTAGCTGTTCCCCGGTTTGTATTATTTAACTGAACCGAAGCGCCCGGTAAAACGGCACCACTCTCATCCATAACTACACCCGAAATAGTAAGCTTACAGTTATCCTGGGCCGGCACCATGCGGCAAATAAATAAAAGCCCGAAAAGAATAATATTCCTCAAAATTGCAACAGGGTTGCAAATATAAAGATTAAAAGAATAGAGGCTTATGAATTTTGATCAGCGGAATTACTGACCAATTACATCCGAACTCTTGAATTTCTGAATGATGTGCAAAAGAAAGTTGAAAGAGAGCGCATCATCTTCTGGTTTTGTAGCACCTTTTGCAGCGTCCGTTACCTTGGGCTTTGGCTTACTTGCGCCTGCAGGGGCAATTGTTGGTTGATTTGTATTGGGAGCCTTGCCTTCGGGTTCGTAAATAAGAGGTTTGTCTTCGCGTGCTGAAGTTTCAACATACGGTGGTAGTAATTCCTCCGGACCTTGCGTTCCCTCTTGCGCATGGGCTACACTTGCTGATACCGCAACCACTACGAATGATAAGAAGTATGAAAACTTTAATTTCATCTATTTATACCTTACAATCTCAATCAGTTATTTTGAAAGTTAGCTTTGCAAAGTAATAAAATTTTGAAAATGACAACAGGGGCAGACTTTAATAAAATCGATATTCGGGCGGGCACCATTTTGAGGGCTGAGGCCTTTCCTGAGGCTAAAAAACCCGCTTTTAAGCTTTGGATCGACTTTGGGCCCGAAATTGGCACAAAACAGTCCAGCGCTCAACTCACGGCTCTTTATTCGACCGATTGGCTGGTGGGTCGTCAGGTTATCTGTGTAGTTAACCTTCCCCCACGCCAGATTGCCTCCTTTTTATCGGAAGTTTTGGTAACAGGCTTTCCAGACGAGAACCAGAATGTGGTTTTAAGTGCCCTTGAAAGACCTGTACCGAACGGAGCCAAATTATTTTAGGCATGATTAAGTTTTCGGATGTTCAGAAAATTTGTGGTGGTCAAATACTTGCCTTGCATCGCGATAAACCGGTGACAGATCTTGTAACCGACAGTCGCAAGGTTGTACTAACCGAAGGCTCTACATTTTTCGCCATGAAAGGTGAACGCCACAATGCACATCTTTTCCTAAAACAATTGTACGATCAAGGCTTGCGTCAGTTTGTGGTAGAACAACCTGTTGATGTAAACATATTACCCGAAGCCAACATCGTGCAAGTTGGTTCATCATTGCAGGCACTACAGGCGTTGGCAAAGCATCATCGGTCACAATTTCAAATTCCGGTTGTAGGCATTACGGGTAGCAATGGTAAAACCATCATTAAAGAATGGTTGTATCAATTGCTTTCGCCCGATTTTAAAATTGTAAAAAACCCGGGCAGTTATAATTCACAGTTAGGTGTGCCTCTTTCCGTTTGGCAAATGCAACCCTACCACCAGTTGGGAATTTTTGAAGCTGGTATTTCCAGGCCAGGCGAGATGCACCAATTAGCCACCATTATTCAACCAACGTTGGGCTTGCTTACCAACATTGGCACCGCGCACGATGAAGGCTTTGAATCGCGCGAACAAAAAATTTTAGAGAAATTGAAATTATTTGATGCGGTACAAACCCTGGTTTATTGTGCGGATGAAGGCCTGATTCGCTCAGCGGTCACAAATCTTAAAGCAAAAAAAATCAGTTGGGCATTTTATGGCAATGCAACCTACCGGGTAAGTCAACAGGCATCAGAACTTGTTCTTCAAAGCAATGGCAAGCAGTTCAATTTTAAATTGCCTGTAACCGATAAAGCGTCAATCGAAAACCTGATTCATTGTATTGTGCTGATGCTTGAATTGGGTTTGGATTCGGAAATGATCCAACAACGCATCAATGCATTGCGCGCCATACCCATGCGGCTGGAGTTAAAGCAAGGAATCAACAACTGCCAACTGATTGATGATAGCTATAACAACGATTTGGCCGGGCTCCAAATCAGCCTCGATTTTATAAACAACATCCGCAAGCCAAAAAAAACGTTGGTACTTTCAGATATTTTACAATCAGGGTTGGAAGAAGAACAGTTAGCTGAGCGCATGTCAATGCTCATTAGCCAGAGTGGAGTTAATAGCTTAATTGGAATTGGTGATGTGTTTGCACAGCAGCAACATGTTTTTAAAAACGCAGCGGATCGCAAGTATTTTTTTAAAGACACTGATCAGGCACTGCTTCAACAAGAACTTTGGAACAGTTTGCACGATGAAGTTATTCTGCTGAAAGGTGCGCGGGTTTTTCAGTTCGAGAAAATTGTAAACCGCTTGCAACGCAAAATACATGGCACCCGCATGGAAATAGATTTGAGCCGACTGGTTCACAACCTGAATTTTTTCAAATCGAAGTTAAAGCCTGGCGTAAAAATTATGGCCATGGTAAAAGCTTTTGCCTATGGCAGCGGTAGCGAAGAAGTAGCCAATCTGCTTCAATATCACCGGGTGGATTATCTAGGAGTGGCTTATGCCGATGAAGGTATTGAACTGCGCAAAAACCAGATCACCATTCCAATTATGGTAATGAATGCCACAGAAGAAAGTTTTGATGCCTTACTAACACACCAACTTGAGCCCGTACTCTACAATGTAGCCATGTTAAAAGCATTGGCCATGTATTTAAGCGGTAAAGAATGCTATGTGCACTTGGAACTTGAAACCGGTATGCATCGGCTTGGGTTAGAACCTGAGGTGTATGCAGAAGCCATTGCTCTATTGAAAGCTAATCCAAACCTGAAAGTGGCCAGTATTTTTTCCCATCTGGCTGCAGCCGATGGTGTTGAACACGATGCCTATACACACCAACAGGTTTCGGTTTATGAAAGCGGGTATAAAGTTTTTTCGGAAGCATTGGGAGTTGCACCCATCCGGCATATTTTAAACTCACCGGGTATTATTCGTTTTACAGAATACCAACTGGATATGGTGCGATTGGGGATTGGTTTGTACGGAGTAAATCCTACCAGCGAACCTAACCAAAACCTGAAGCCAGCGGCAACACTTAAAACGATTATCTCGCAAATAAAGAAAATCAATTCTGGTGGAACGATAGGCTATGGCCGCTGGGGCAAAGTCGAAACGGATAAGACAATAGCCACCATTGCCATTGGTTATGCCGATGGTTTCAGCAGGGCATTTAGCCGCGGCAAAGGAAAAGTTGTTGTAAACGGAAAAGTGGTACCGGTTATTGGTAATGTATGCATGGACATGACCATGATTGACATTACCGGAGTAGAGGCGAAAGAAGGCGATGAGGTAATACTCTTTGGCGATGCTTTGCCCATTCAACAAGTGGCAGAAAGCATTGGCACTATTCCTTACGAAATATTAACCAACACAAGCGAGCGTGTAAAGCGGGTTTTCTTTGCGGAAAGTATTTGAATTAATCCAACGAATTAATCGTAACCCAATATCGATAAGCTACCACAGCCTTTTCAAATTTTGAAAGTCGGTTAAGATCGCGTTTGCTGATGCGTGGCAATAGTACTTTGTTAAGGCTTGCCAGAACTTTGAATATAGATTTCTTCATCGGATTCTCTAACGATTAATTTAGCCGCAGCCTAAGTTTTTCTTCAAGTTCATTTCGGGCAAGCCCCCAAAATCGAAGCGTTCATCTTTTGAAGAAGCAGGTTTAACCGCTTCAAGTTTCATTACTTTTTTCAAATTCTTCTTGGGCTCAACTTTCTTTTTCATCAACCCAATATAGTCATTGTTTGGCAGAGCCACTCCCGTTATATTGCCACAGTTTAAATTTAATCTAAATAAGATTGGAAAATCTGAAAAGCATAGCGGAAATGCTACCCGGAGAAACGGCTGTTATTTCCGGCTTTCGCGATGATATGCTTTCAGTAAAACTGTTAGAGATGGGCTTGTTACCGGGCACTATTGTACGTTTCAACTTCACGGCACCCTTAGGCGATCCGATATGTATTACTGTCTCGGGCTTCGATTTGTCACTACGCGTGGCAGAAGCTTCAACCATAATCATTCTTAATTAAGCAAATGGCGGCTACCAGAATATTGCGCGTAGCCCTTGCGGGCAAACCTAATGCAGGCAAGTCCTCACTTTTTAATTTACTTACCGGACTCAATCAAAAAATCGGAAACTTTCCGGGTATTACAGTTGATAAACGAACAGGCAACTGCCAACTCGATTCCGGTACCGCTGCGCAGGTTATGGATTTACCGGGTATCTATAGTTTATACCCACGAACGGTTGATGAAAAAATTGTAACCGATATTCTTGCCGATCGAAACGGGGCTCATTATCCGGATTGTGTGGTTCTGGTAGCCGATGCCACCAATCTTAAAAACTGCATGTTGTTGCTTACCCAACTTATCGATTTGCGTATCCCCACGGTATTGGCTTTAAACATGATGGATCTGGCGGCACGTTCAGGCCAGAGTATTGATGTAAAAGCATTGGAGGCTAAATTGGATTTGCCCGTGGTTATGATTAACGGCCGCACCGGGCAAGGTGTAGCCGAGCTTAAGAATTTACTCACAACCAACCTGAAACCTTCATCAAAAACAGTTTACAAGACTGGCGAAGAACTTGAGCCGCTAATTAAAGACATCCAACAAAAGTTTAATCTTACCACACCCTACCAGGCTTATCAGTACTTACAACAAACCGATAATTTATCGTTCCTTACTCCGGCCGATAAATTGTTCATTACAGCACGGGCAAAAGAAGCAAACTTCTTTCAACACAAATACCAGGGTGCAGAAACCGTAATGCGTTATGGTTTTATTCAGGATTTACTAAATAAAGTTACGCTTAAGTTGTCGGATCCCGAATGGAAAAAATTCTCCTATCGGATTGATAAAGTACTTACACACAAAGTGTGGGGTTATCTGATTTTCTTCTCTGTATTGTTCCTGATTTTTCAAGCGATTTTTGCCTGGGCGCAAATACCCATGGATTTTATAGATACTACGTTTGCGCGGTTGAGCAATGTACTGGACGATCATTTTCCGGATGGTCCATTATTCGATTTGATCACGCAAGGAATTGTTCCGGGCATTGGTGGCATTGTAATCTTCATTCCGCAAATCGCGATTTTATTTGCCTGCATTTCTATTCTGGAAGAAAGCGGTTACATGGCCCGCGTGGTTTTTTTAATGGATAAACTCATGCGCAAGTTTGGCCTGAACGGAAAAAGTGTTGTACCTCTTATCTCCGGAATGGCCTGTGCCATCCCTGCAATTATGGCTACCCGCACAATCGAGAATTGGAAAGACCGGCTGATCACAATATTTGTAACACCCTTTATGAGTTGCTCGGCAAGGTTGCCGGTGTTTACAATATTGGTGGCGCTCATCATACCCGATGTAAAGCTGTTTGGGTTCTTCAATTACCAGGGGCTGGTGCTGATGGGCCTATACCTGTTGGGATTTTTTGCAGCCCTGATTTCTGCCTTCGTTTTGAAGCTTATAATTAAAACCAAAGAGCCCAGCTACCTGATTATGGAAATGCCTACCTATCGCAAACCCAAGTGGAGCAATGTAGGCTACACCATTATTGAAAAAACAAAGTCGTTTGTATTTGAAGCCGGAAAAGTGATTCTGGCAATTTCAATTGTGTTGTGGGTGCTAGCCAGCTATGGCCCGGGCCAAGCCATGCAAAATGCTGAACAGATAACTAAGATTGAAGCAGGCGATACCGAACTTACTGCTGAGGAGTTTGAAGCCCGCGTGGCCTCTTATAGACTGGAGCACTCCTACGCAGGCATAATTGGTAAAGCGCTTGAACCCGCCATTAAACCCCTTGGCTACGATTGGAAAATAGGCATTGCATTAGTTACCTCATTTGCTGCGCGCGAGGTTTTTGTAAGTACCATTGCTACTATTTATAGTTTAGGCGGCACCGAAGATGAGCAAACCATAAAGGGTCGGTTACGTACAGAGGTAAATCCGGATACCGGTGGCCCTCGCTATACAACAGCCGTTGGGCTTTCGCTGTTGGTATTTTATACATTTGCCATGCAGTGTATGAGCACACTGGCTGTAGTAAAACGCGAAACCAAAGGCTGGAAGTGGCCTTTGATTCAACTCGTATATATGACGGCACTCGCATACGTTTCGGCCTTCATTATTTATCAAAGTTTAGCATAATCTTACATTAGTGGGCGGTTATGTATAATGGGTAATATTTCTGGCTATATTTCGCGCAAACACCAGTATGAACCTTTCGCCCGACCTGCAACTTGGATTGTTGTATTTAGCGCATTTGCTGATAAGCGCAGATGGCTCCATTGACGCAACAGAATTCCAGGCATTATCCAAAATCAAATCCAAAGAATCGATTAGCGATGAGGTTTTTAAAAAGTTTGAAGAAGCTATAAAGGGAAAAAAAGAAAGAGATATTTACCGCGAAGGAATTGAACTTATGAATCAAGGTACCGAAGAAGAAAAACTAAGGGCCTTTGTACATCTTTACAAAATGTCGGAAGTAGATGGCCGGGTTCATATTAAAGAAGTAAGATTGCTTTTGTACTCAATTAAAAATGCCGGCATTGAATTTAATGATGTGGTTACCCGCGCCCAGGCACTCAACAACTATTAATACTTGAACTACCGCTCTTAACCTGTATTTTTGCTGCCCACATGGCAGCATTTAATCCACATTTTACTATCGGAATTTTAGGCGGAGGCCAGTTAGGCCGTATGCTTATTCAAGCTGGTATAAACCTCGATTTAAGTTTTCAGGTTATTGACCCCGATCCGCAAGCTCCCTGTGCCGGTATAGCCCGGTTTACAACGGGTAAACTTACCGACTATGAAACGGTAATGGCCTTTGGAAAAAACTGCGATGTAATTACCATCGAAATTGAAAACGTAAACACAAAAGCTCTTGCTGATTTGGAGAAAGCCGGAAAAAAGGTTTTTCCGCAGCCGCACGTTATTGAATTAATTCAGGATAAGCGCGTTCAAAAAAGATTCTTTATCGACCATGGAATCCCAACAGCACCTTTTATACTGGTAAACAACAAAGCAGATGTAATTCAGCGGGCTGATTTTTTACCGGCTGTTAATAAATTAGGCAAGGAGGGCTATGATGGCAGAGGAGTTCAAATAATCAAAACCAAAACCGACCTGGATAAAGCATTTGATGCTCCGGGTTTGTTAGAAAAATTAATACCATTCGAAAAAGAGATTGCCGTAATTGTATCGCGTAATGCGGCCGGTGAAGTAGCAATCTATCCACCGGTAGAAATGGTATTTCATCCGGAAGCCAACCTGGTCGAATACTTATTTTCTCCGGCACAACTGCAACCCGAGGTTTCTCAACAAGCACAAGCAATAGCCAGCAACGTAATCACACAATTAAACATGATTGGTTTATTAGCTGTTGAGATGTTTGTAACCAACGAAGGCACCGTGTTGGTGAATGAAGTTGCACCCCGCCCGCACAACAGTGGCCATCAAACTATAGAAGGTAATGTAACCTCGCAATATGAACAACACCTGCGCGCTATTCTCAATCTGCCAGCAGGCAGTACAGCCGTGTTGGCTCCAAGTGCTATGGTAAATTTATTAGGCGAAGAAGGTTTTGCCGGCAATGCCCGTTATGAAGGGTTGGAAGATGTTCTTAAAACTGAAGGCGTACACGTGCACCTGTACGGAAAAAAAGCTACCAAACCATTTCGTAAAATGGGCCATGTAACAATTGTAGATGCCGACCCGATTCGTTTAAAAAAGAAAGTCAACTTTGTGAAAGAAACCCTTAAAGTAAAAGCATGAGCAAGCCGGTAATAGGTATTATAATGGGAAGCCAGTCGGACTTGAAGGTTATGAAAGAAGCAGCCGAGTTTCTGGAAGAGATGCAGGTGCCTTTTGAGCTCACAGTAGTATCGGCCCATCGAACGCCACAACGCATGGCCGATTATGCAACTTCGGCCCGTACACGAGGCCTAAAAGTCATCATTGCCGGAGCCGGAGGTGCTGCTCATTTACCCGGCATGGTAGCATCCTTTACAACGCTTCCTGTAATTGGAGTTCCCATAAAATCTTCTAACTCGATAGATGGCTGGGATTCGGTATTATCGATTCTACAAATGCCATCGGGTGTGCCCGTAGCAACAGTTGCTTTAAATGGAGCGCGCAATGCCGGTATATTGGCGGCTCAAATCCTGGCTTCGGATAACAAGCCCTTGGCAAAGAAACTCGATAATTTTAAGAAAAGCCTGCAAAAAAAAGTTGAAGATTCAGTCCGCATAATTGAAAAAAAGGGCTGGAAAGACATTTAAGTAGTAGCAATGATGTAAGGTTGCTTTTAAAAAAGTGAAAAATTTGTAGCAACTTTACTCTTTACCCATACCTATGAATCCTGGCGAAAAGGGCTGGCTAAAAGAATACCTGGAATTCAGGCAGGTTCTTTTAAAGGATCTGACAGGTGAAGCAAAAATTGCGCATCATCCAGAGCAATCTTTGTATCGGGTAATACAACCCACAGGGCTTATGTACGGGCAGCCCGTTGGGGTGGCCGGTATCACCAACTCTACGGCTTGGGATGAAAAGGACAGAATGAAAATTCTATTAGCCGAAAGTCTTATAAGCAGCGCGCTGCTTTTCCACAACAAATCCATACAGTCGCCCGAAGAACTCTCAAAAGTAATTCTTAAAACATTAGATAGCATTGGCGCCTTCTACAACAATATTTTCCCTGAGTTGGCAACGCCCTCCAAAACTTTTTTTGGCAAGAAAAAATCAGCATTAGAAATAGCGGAGAAAATTCTTGATAAACGAATAGCACACACATCCGCATTTGATACCAATTTTTGGGTTCAGTTGTTTCATAATAGTTTATTGTTTTTAGATGTATTCATTTTTGGACAATGGATACACACCAATGCCGATAGAATTGTTTCAGATTTTTTTAAATACGAACGCGAAGAACTTCGTTTTTCGGTTGTGAAAGTAATTGCGTGCGCTGCGCATGCCAACTCAACCATTGAGTATGAAGAGCGCAGGTTGTTGGAATTTTTTTTACAAAGCACAGAACTGCCAGTAGATAAAAAAAGAGAGGCCAAACAGATTTTTGATCAGGGATTGGTAATGGAAGAAATAAATCTGCCCACCAACAACTCCTGGATATTAAAGAAATACTTTTTAGAAATAGCTATTCTTACCATTTGGGCCGATAAGCGCGTGGAAGAATCAGAAGTAGCTTTTTTAAAGCAGCTTTGTAATTACCTGGGTTTTGCCGATGAGGACCTTGAACATAGTATGTTAGCTATTGAAGGGTTTGTGTTGGAACATTGGGAAAAATTGAACTACCTGCAAAACAAACAAGACTTTAACCAGGTGAGTGAGCAATTTATTCAGCGCATGGCCAAAGTAACCGGAAGCCATAAAAACCGGTTGCTAAAAGAAGTTCAGGAAAGTAAAGAACTGATGGAGTTACTGCGCAAAGTACGCGCTCAGGAGCTTAATGAAGCCGAAAAACAGCGTATGCAGGAGTTGCTGGTTTCCGTACTTCGAATAATACCTTCTTTTGTTATTATTGCGCTACCTCAAAAGTTTCTAACACTTCCAATCCTGATGAAAATTTTACCGCAGGATTTTTTTGCAGAAGTAGCTTAATAAAATTTTAGTCTTTCAACTCTTCGGATTCAGTTTCCTTTCTTGGAATAAGAATGGATAGCACTATTGAAAGCGTGAGTGTTATCAGAATTATAACAAACGAGATGTAAGGTGGCATATCCGTAAGAATCTTGGGAATAAAATCATAATCCTTACCAATCTCCAAAAGCATTTTTGCTCCGATAAAGAATAGAATAATCGAAAGTCCTTTTTGTAGCAAATAAAACTTATCGATTATACCCGATAACAGGAAGAACATGGCACGTAATCCCATTACGGCAAAAATATTAGAAGTATAAATGATAAACTCATTGGTAGTGATAGCAAAAGCTGCCGGAATTGAATCAACTGCAAAAATTAAATCGGTGGTTTCAATTAAAATAATCACCAAAAACAAAGGTGTAAACATAAGTTTACCATCTACACGGGCAAGAAACCGGCCTCCCATTTCATCTTTTGTAATCGGTAAATACTTGCGACAGAATCTCAGAATTGGATTTTTCTCCGGATCGATTTTTTCATCGCTATCTTCGAAGTAGATTTTAATGCCAGAATAAATCAGGAATACTCCGAAGATGTATAGTATCCAGTGGAATTTGTGAATAAGGATGGCTCCTACAAAAATGAAAATCCCTCTGAAGAAAACCGCTCCGAGAATACCCCAAAATAAGATCTTATGAAAATACTCCTCTTTAACTTTAAAGTATTTCAGAATAAGCAGAATTACAAAGATGTTATCAACCGAAAGCGCATACTCGGTTAGGTAGGCCGAAAAATATTCGAACGCACCGTTAGCCCCACCACTTTCTTCATCAAAGGCATAAATCAAGTATCCGAATACAGTGCTTACAAATACCCAGAAAATAGATTGATACAAGGCCGATTTAGTAGATATCTTATGCGCTGTTTTATTGAAGATGCCTAGATCCAGCAATAAGAAAACGAGAATAATAAGACCAAATACGCCAAAGAGGAATGACTCATCTTTGAGATTCAGGCCAAACAAGTTGAAAGCCAACATCAAACAGGTTGTTAGGGGTTAAAAAAGAGGTGATTACGGTCCTAACGGGCAGGTAATCACCTCTTAATCGGGATCAAAGCTACAAATTAATTCAGATTGCAAAAGTGCCCCATTCTTAATATAAGCAAGGCTGCAAAAGGAAACCCCTTTTAGGGCAATTTATTGGCACTTACTGCAACGTCCTTGAATCAGCAGGTTCATTTCTTTAACTGAAAAACCTTTTGGCAATGCAATCTGGGGTATTGTAACCGATTCCAGGCAATTGGTTTGGCCGCATTTTTCGCATTTAAAATGCACATGTTCATGGTGATGTTCGAGGGTAGAACAGGGTTCGCTGCATAGTGCATATTTCAGGCTTCCTTCATCATCTAAAACTTTATGAATTACGCCTTTATCGAGAAACGTTTTTAACGTACGATACACCGTAACCCGATCAAATGAAGCCGCAATTTCACGTTCGATATCGGAGTAAGAAAGTGCAAACCCATTTTTAATAAACAATGCCAGTATAGCTTCCCTACTAGTAGTGGTGCGCAATTGATATTGTTTTAAGATTTGGCCTCCGGCTTTCATTTTACATCAACCTGTAACTTCAGCAAATTACTATAAATACCATTATTACGCGCACTTAGTTCCTGGTGGGTTCCTTGCTCGGCAATCATACCCTCTCTTATAACCATAATTCTATCTGCCTTGCGAATGGTACTGAGACGATGCGCTATAATGAGGGTTGTGCGGTTTTGCATCAGGTTCTCCAATGCCTCTTGCACCAATTTTTCAGAATAGGCATCCAGTGAGCTGGTGGCCTCATCCAGTATAAGAATAGCCGGGTTGCGCAGTATAGCGCGGGCTATGGCTACGCGCTGCCGTTGTCCGCCAGAAAGTTTTACGCCCCTATCTCCCACCAGGGTATTAAGACCATCCGGGAAACTACTAATAAACTCCCATGCATTTGCTTGTTGTGCTGCTGCTATAACTTCAGCCTCGGTAGCTCCTGGTTTTCCATAGGCAATGTTTTCTCCTATGGTTCCACCAAATAATATTACTTCTTGCGGCACTACACCAAAATTGTGGCGATAGCCGTGTAGGTTGTAACCGGTTACATTTTGCCCATCAACCTTTATTACACCGCTATTGGGTTTATAAAATTGCAAGAGTAAATTAATGATGGTTGACTTACCAGAACCACTTGGGCCAACCAAGGCCACCTTTTCCCCCGGATTAATAGCAAAATTTAATTCTTTCAATACAAAAACATCGGGCCGGGTCGGATATGCAAATGAAATATTCTCAAATGATATTTTCCCATTCGATTTAAACGATTTTCCTGCTGGCGGCTTCTCATCAACCGTTTCCAAAATCTCTATAATACGTTCAGAAGCACCAACCGATTTTTGAAGTTGACTGTAGATATCGCCCAGGCCGGCAATTGAACCACCTATAAATACCGTATAAATGATAAAGGAAAAAAGTTCGCCTACTTCGGTTTGGTTTGATTGAACCAATGAGGCTCCGTACCAACCTACAGCCACAATACCACCAAATAAAGCTATTATGGTAAAGGATATAAATGCACCACGAAAACGCGAAGCATGAATAGCTGTTTTAATTACATCGGTTAATGAAGTTTTATAGCGGTTAATTTCAAACACTTCGTTGGTAAATGCTTTTACAACCGTTACTGATTGAAGCGTTTCTTCTACCACTACATTGGCATTGGCAAGTTGATCTTGTGTTTTTTTGGAAAGCCTTCGGATAAACTTACCAAAGAAGAGTGCGGCCACAATCAAAACCGGAAAGGTTAACAACATGAATACTGTTAACCTGGGGTAGAGGGTAATCAGCAACGGAATACCAATGAGTAACATCAAAATCTGGCGCAGTAACTCGGCCAACGTAAACGTAAAAGTATCGTACAAAATGCCAACATCAGAAGTTATCCGACTCATTAACTCACCTACTCTGCGGTTATCAAAAAATGGCATGGGCAACCAGATAATTTTTGAATACAGTTGGTGGCGTAAATCAGCCAATGCATATTCGCTTACATAGGTAAATGTGTAAACGCGTAAAAACGAAAATACCCCTTGTATAAGCAGTACCGCTATCATGGTTAGGGCTACCTGATTAATATTGGTGAAGTAAGAATCGGTTTTACCTTGGGCAACATCTAATAATTTGCCCGACAGGTATGGAAATGAAAGTAATACACCACTGGAAAGCGAAAGCGCAATTAACCCAATTGTAAAAATCCATCTATAAGGAAGCACAAACCGAAATACACCCAAGAATTTTTTTATGCCGGCCTTGTTCAGGGGCCGCTTCTCTACGTCTTCATATTTCCGTTTTGCCATAAATGTTTAAAAAATTCCGGGCACAAAACTTCCATCTACCGAAAAGGTTATGCTATCACTTAAAATCATTTTTTGTACTCCGCTTAACTTATAACGAACCAAAAGCGGTTTACCCGAAGCATCATCGAACTCCAGCAGCAGGTTGCGCTCAGTTCTGTAAAGGGCATTATCTTCTTTATAAACCGATTCGATTTTATAAAGCCGGTTAAAATCCTGTTGATAATAAAATGTTACATAAGGCACCGGATAAGATGGCCTCAAGGCTTCATACCTGCGCATAGTAAGGTTACTGCGGGTATCTTTTTCGCCATCCGAAATTTTGTATTCGTTCTTAAAGCCCGGTTTGTTGATTATGTCCAATTGCCGAAAAACATCCAACTCTTTATGGAGCACAATAGAATCAGCTTCAAAACTTAGCTCTTCTTTGGCTGCACCAAGCGTAACGGTTTTGGTAAGCGTAACTTTTGCCTGCAGCAATGCCGCATGTTGTTTGTTTATCAGGCTGTCAAAATCAAAATAGGGTTTGTCGTAAACCGATTCTGATTGTTTACAACTTACTATCAACGCAACAAGACCGAGAAAAAAAGTTTGCTTCATCTACTTAATCAATCAACACGTTACCACTCATTTCTTTTGGCACGGGTATGCCCATCAGTGTAAGAATTGTAGGTGCCAGATCGCCCAACTTGCCCGACTTTAATTTTCCCTTGTAGGTATCATCTACCAGAATGACCGGAACAAGGTTAGTAGTGTGTGCGGTATTGGGTGTACCATCTTCATTTATCATCATATCGGCATTACCGTGGTCAGCAATTATGATTACCGTGTATCCGATTTTGCGCGCGGCTTCCGTTACCGCTTCATTACATTGGTCAACTGTTTCGCAGGCTTTAACAGCCGCTTCAAACACACCCGTGTGGCCCACCATATCAGGGTTGGCAAAGTTGAGACAAATAAAGTCTGCTGATTTATTATTCAACTCTGGAATGATTTTGTTTTTGATGTCGTGGGCACTCATTTCGGGTTGTAAATCGTACGTAGCCACTTTTGGTGAAGGGCATAAAATGCGCGATTCGCCTAGAAAGGCTTCTTCGCGGCCACCTGAAAAGAAGAAGGTAACGTGCGGATACTTTTCAGTTTCAGCAATGCGAATTTGTTTCTTTCCGGCTTTGGCTATAATCTCGCCCAGCGTATTTTCCAGATTGTCTTTATCGAAAATCACCTTCACGCCCTTAAACGATTCGTCATAGTTGGTGAGCGTGATGTAATGCAGATTAAGCTTGTACATGTTCTGCTCGTGAAAGTCCTGCTGTGTAAGAGCCATCGTAATTTCGCGGCCGCGATCGGTGCGGAAGTTAAAACACAACACCACATCACCCTCCTGAATTGTCGCCAATGGTTTTTGATTTGCATCAACCACAACAATGGGTTTTATAAATTCATCGGTTACGTTAGCATCATACGATTTTGAAACAGCTTTCAAAACATCGGTTGTTGCCTCACCCGTACCATGCACCATCAGATCGTACGCAAGCTTAACCCGCTCCCAACGTTTGTCGCGGTCCATCGCATAATAGCGACCCACAACACTGGCAATTTTACCAGTGGTATTAGTAAGATGATTATTCAAATCTGTCAGGTAATTCAGTCCGCCTTTCGGATCGGTATCACGGCCATCCGTAAAAGCATGAATGAACACATTCTTTAACCCATTGTTGTTGAGGATTGTGGTTATTCCTTTCAGATGTTCAAGATGCGAATGCACCCCACCATCCGATACCAAACCGATTAGATGAAAAGCTTTGTTGTTCTTTTTGGTATAGTTGATTGCCTCTACCAACACCGGGTTTGTATCAAGTTCTTTTTCTTCCACAGCCTTATTAACCCGTACAAGATCCTGATACACTACACGCCCCGCCCCAATATTCATGTGGCCAACTTCAGAGTTACCCATTTGGCCGGCCGGCAAACCAACTGCCAGACCGGAAGCTTCCAGCGTGCTGTGGGGGTATTTTTTATAAAGCGAATTGATGTATGGAGTTTTCGCATTATCAATAGCTGATACCTTCGTATTTTTAGCTATTCCCCAACCATCCAGAATCATCAGCAATACTTTCTTGTTCATAAGAGGCAATTAATTTTTTTGCGAGGCCAAATATACGAGGTCAGCGCCTTCATTTACCCTGATTTTATAACGTTATAACACACAGAACATCAAAAACATTTGTTAGGCTTGTAATAGCCTATTACATATTTTTCGATACCGTATTAATGGCATAATTTTGGAACGAACCTGAGCGCTATGAACACAAAAAAGTGGGTTTATACAATTGTTTTACTACTTGCCACGCTTACCCTTAAAGCGCAGGGCGATATTTTTGCGCCCATGCGCGATGCCCTAAAAGCCGGTAGCGCTAAAGAGTTAGTAAAATATGTTAACCAATCGGTGGAAATAAATGTAGAGGGCGACATTAATACATACAGCAAAGCGCAGGCTGAGTTTGTACTGCGCGATTTCTTTAAGAAATATCCGGTAACGGATTTCAGCATCTCGCACACAGGTTCTTCTAAAAGTGGATTGCAATATGCTATTGGCACCTATAAGAGTAACGCCAATCAGCTTACTGTACTCATTCGGGTAAAGCAATCGGGTACCACGCATTTAATTCACGAAATCAGTTTTGTGAAAGAATAATGCGGCCGGCCTATCTTACTGAACAAGCTATTGAACAATTTATTCGGCTTGCATTAGCCGAAGATATAGGAGCGGGCGATCACTCCACATTAGGTGCCGTGCCGGCAACAAAAATCTGCAAGGCTAATTTATTGGTGAAGGATATGGGCATTTTGGCAGGTGTTGCTATGGCTCAAAAAATCTTTGTGGTTTTAGATAATTCTCTGAAAGTATTTGTTAATAAGAATGATGGCGATGGTATTGAAAAAGGTGACATTGCTTTTTCGGTAGAAGGTAAAGCGCAATCTATTTTAATGGCCGAACGTTTGGTGCTTAACTGCATGCAACGTATGAGTGGGATTGCCACCTATACCAACAAGTTGTGTAAACAAATTGAAGGCACTTCTGCAAGATTGATGGACACCCGTAAAACCACACCTAACTTCAGGCTGATGGAAAAGTGGGCCGTGGCTATTGGTGGTGGGTTGAATCACCGGTTTGCGTTATACGATATGGTGATGTTAAAAGACAACCACATCGATATGGCCGGTGGAGTGCGTGCAGCTATTGAACAGGTTAAATCATATCTCAAGCGTACCAACAAATCGTTGAAGGTTGAAGTGGAGACGCGCACGTTGGCCGAAGTAGAAGAAGTGTTGCAGGTAGGTGGAATAGATGTTATTATGTTGGATAACATGAGCACCGACCAAATGCGGCAAGCTGTTAAATTGATTGGTGGCCGATACAAGACCGAAGCCAGTGGTGGCATTACCGAATCTACCTTACGCGCTGTGGCTGAATGCGGAGTGGATTATATTTCTGTTGGCGCCTTAACACATTCGGTTAAGAGTTTGGATTTGAGTTTGAAGGTTTTAAAATAATAAACTGTTACCAACCGCCACCCAACGCCCGGTATAAATCAATCATAGTAAAAAACTGTGCCTTGCGTGTTGCGGTTAATTGTAACTCTGCTTCCAATACGCTCTTTTGCGCTGTTATCACTTCCAGATACGAGGCCATTCCGGCCACATACAAATCGTTTGATGCCGCTACGCCCTCATTTAATACCGTTACTTCTTGCTGCTTTAATTGCGCTGCCGTTTGCAGTGCATTAATCTGATTAAGCCCCGTAATTACTTCCTGGTAGCCTTGCAAAACAGATTTCTGGTAAGCATATAGCGCTTCGCGTTGTTCTGCATTGGCGCGTTTAAGGTCGGCCTTTAATTGGTTGCGATAAAATATCGGTGCGGTAACACCACCCAATACGGTGTAAGTTAAAGAAGCAGGATCTAACCACTTGCTTAAATTGAAAGATTGCAATCCCCAGGAGGCAGTAATATTAAGCGAAGGAAGAAAGGCAGCCCGTGCGGCATTTACATTAAAACGGGAAGCTTGCATCTGTAACTCCGCCTGCAAAATATCAGGTCTGCGCCTTAACATTTGTGCAGGCACACCACTGTTTAATTGTTGTGGCAATGGCTGCATTAAAATAGGTGTACTGCGTTGAATGGGTTGGTTAAATCGCCCTACTAAAAAGTTGAGAGTAGCCTGGGTAGAGAAAATACGTTGCCGGATATCAACTTCTAAGTTACGGGTGTTAATAAGCTGTGCACTAAATTGTTTTACAGCCAGCTCTGTTGCACGGCCCGCTTCTTTTTGTGCGCTCACAATCTGCAAGGCCCGCTCCTGTAGTTGAATGTTTTTTTCAATTATCAGCAATTCATTATCAAGTGCCAGCAACTCATAATAAGTTTCAGCAACGGCTGCCACCAGGGTTGTGGTAATTAGCTTGCGGCCGGCATCTGTTGCCAACAACCTGGCTACAGTAGCTCGTTTCTGATTACGTAATTTTCCCCACAAGTCAATTTCCCAAGTGCTTTGTAGCGAAGTGAAGTAGTCCGGCAGGTTTTGTGGCATGCGCTGGTCTTCGCTGATGTTCGGTGAAAAGTTTGTATCAAAATTTCCAACTCCGTCCATGGTGTATTCGCCAAAACGTTGTTTACCGGCTGCTATTGAAACTCCCAGGCTTGGTAACAAGCTACCTTTAGCCAGCCGCACGTTGGCCCGCACAGCCTCTACGCGTTGAATGGCCATTTTCTGATCAGGGTTGTTAACCAGTGCTTCATCAAGCAGTGCTTGCAGATGTGTATCTGTAAAAAAGTCTTTCCAGGGAATGGAGCCGCTGTATTTCGTGCTGTCGGTTGTACTAATGAATTGGTTGGGTATCTGCAGATCGGGTTCAGAAAGTATAGATGCGGTTTTGCATCCGTACAGGTTTAAGCCAACTAAAAAAAGTAGAATAAGTTTTTGAACAAATTTCATACTGTCAGTTAAGGTGTTCTGTAATTCTGATAACCTTTTCAGCTTTTTGTTTTTGAGCCATGCTGCTGAATAGCACGTATAACCCGGGTATTACCAGAAGCCCAAAAATGGTTCCGATGAGCATGCCCCCGGCCGCGGCTGTACCAATTGAACGATTACCCATAGCACCGGCACCGGACGCAATGCACAAGGGAATTAACCCAGCTATAAATGCGAACGAGGTCATAAGAATAGGGCGCAACCGGGAGCGTGCACCTTCCAGGGCGGCATCTACAAACGTTCGGCCTTCTTCTTTTTCATGGTTATGAGCTACTTCAACAATCAGTATGGCATTTTTACCCAGCAACCCAATAAGCATAACCAAAGCTACCTGCGCATAAATATTATTCTGAAGTCCGAAGAGGTACAAGAACAAGAATGAACCAAACACCCCAGCTGGTAAGGAAAGAATAACCGGAAGCGGTAATAAAAAACTTTCGTATTGCGCAGCCAATAGCAGATACACAAATACAAGGCAGATAATAAATATATAGATAGCCTGATTACCTGCCAGTACTTCTTCGCGTGTCATGCCCGACCATTCAATAGCATAGCCCTGTGGCAGGGTTTTGGAAACTTCTTCAATTGCCTTCACGGCATCGCCACTGCTGTACCCTGTAGCTGCATCGCCATTAATCATAGCCGCAGTAAACATATTATATCGCGTTAGTTGTTCGGGGCCATATACGCGTTCTAATTTTGTAAAGGCAGAGTAGGGTACCATTTCTCCTTTATTGTTTTTCACGAGCATTTTTAATATATCTTCTGGCGAAGTGCGATAGGAAGGATCAGCCTGCACCATTACTTTATACATCTGCCCAAAGCGCAGAAAGTTAGATGTATAATAGCTTCCAATAAGTACCTGCAGGTTGTTCATTGCATTGTCGATTGTTACACCTTTTTGGGCAGCTATATCTTGATCGATGTGAATAAGATACTGCGGAAAAGTGGCGTTAAAGTTGGTGAATGCATCTGCTATTTCGGGCCGTTGCTTAAGTGCATCAATAAAGTTGTTCGCCACGGTAGCGGTATTATTCAGGTTACCACTACCGGTTCTATCCAGCAGGCGTACTTCAAAACCGCTGGCGTTTCCAAATCCTGGCACTGTGGGTGGCGGAAAAAACTGAATGGAAGCATCCTTAATATGGCTGGTTTTTTCTTCCAGTACTTTCACCAATTCATCTACTGATTGATCGCGCTCGCTCCAGGGCTTCAGGTTAATCATTCCCATGCCATACGAGGCACCGGCACCTTCTGAAATAAGACTATAACCCGAAAGCGTGGAAACAGACTCTACACTAGTCATATCTTTGGTAGCCTGTTGTATTTTATCCATTACAGCTTCGGTGCGTTCTACGGTTGCCCCTGCAGGCGTGGTGATATTGGCATAAATCATACCCTGATCTTCAGAGGGAATAAATCCGGATGGCAGGATACTCCCCATTCCCCACGTGGCTACAATAAAGGCAACAAACAAACCAATAGTTACTGTTCTTCGTGCGGCTGTTTTGCTTATAAAAAACTGGTATTGTTCAGAAACAGATTCGTACCAGGCGTTAAAGCTGTTGAAGAAGCGTTGCAGGCGCGTGTTCTTTTTATGGGCATGATGTGTGTCTTTCAACATGATAGCACATAAAGCCGGAGTAAGGGAAACAGCATTGATACCGGATATTACGATGGAGATTGCTAACGTGAGCGAAAACTGCCTGTAAAATATTCCAACCGGGCCACTCATAAACGCAACTGGTATAAACACGGCCGACATAACTAATGTAATACCAATAATGGCACCACTTATTTCTTTCATAGCAGCGAGTGTAGCTTGTATGGGTGAAAGGCCAAGGCCCATTTTTACATGCACGGCCTCTACTACTACAATGGCATTGTCCACCACAATACCAATGGCCAGTACCAATGCAAAAAGTGTAAGCAGGTTAATAGAGAAGCCCAGCATTTGCATAAAGAAAAATGTGCCAATCAGTGATACCGGCACGGCCAGTGCGGGTATTAGCGTGGATCGGAAGTCTTGCAGAAAAAGAAATACCACCAGCGAAACAAGTATAAAGGCTTCGATTAGCGTGCGTAGCACTTCTTCAATCGAGGCATCGAGGAAACGCGAAACATCGTACCCGATTGTGTAACCCATGCCCGATGGAAATGCAATTACCTTTAGCTCAGCCATTCGCTTTTTTACATTTTCTATCACTTCTTTTGCATTAGAGCCAGGCCGTTGCTTTAGCATAATGGCTGCAGAAGGTCTGCCGTTTTCTTTAGAAAGCACGCTGTAGTTGCGCGATCCAAACTCCACATCGGCTATATCTTTAAGTTTCAGAAGCGATCCGTCCTTATCAGCCCGCAATACAATATTTTCATATTGATGGGGTTCGTTAAACTTGCCGGTATAGCGCAATACATATTGTAACATTTGCGCATTGCGATCGGAACTTTCGCCTGTTTTACCGGGGGCTGCTTCTACATTTTGGTTGCGAATAGCCTGGATCACTTCATCGGTAGAAATGTCGTAGAAGGCCATCTTATCCGGCTTAAGCCAAACGCGCATTGAATATTCGCGCGCGCCCATAATGGTAGCATAGCCTACGCCATCAATGCGTTTTAGTTCAGGCAGAATATTAATATCAGCGAAATTGTAAATGAATTTTTCATCCGCATCCGGATCATCGCTCAGAATGTTGAGGTAAAGCAACATGCTGTTCACTTCTTTTTCCACACCTACACCGGCCTTTATTACTTCTTCCGGAAGTTCATCCAGCACGGTAGATACCCTGTTTTGAACGTTAACAGCAGCAATGTCAGGATCTACGCCAACGCGAAAGTTTACGGTAATAATACTGGTACCATCATTTCCGGAAACGGAGGTCATGTACGTCATGCCGGGCACGCCATTAATGGCCCGTTCTAATGTGGTTACCACTGCTTTAGCGCTAACCTCGGCATTGGCACCTGTGTAACTTGTTGTAACCGAAACCGAGGGCGGAACGATATCTGGAAATTGTGTAACCGGCAACTGAATAAGCGCCAGTAAACCCAGCAAGGTTATGATAATTGAAATTACCAACGAGAGTACCGGCCGATGAATAAAAATATTAAACATTATTCTATCAGTTTGTGTTGGTTTCTGTTGCGATTGATGCAACCACACTATCGAGGCGTACCTGTATAGGCTTAATGGTTAAGCCTTCGCGCACATTTTGAATACCTTCGTATATAATTTCGTCTCCTGGTTTTAACCCGTTTGCAACTATATAAAAGTGCGAGAAGCGCATGCGGGGCGTAAAACTTTTAAGCGCTACCTTTTTATCGGCTCCCAACAAATAAACAAAAGTGCGATCCTGAATTTCGATGGTTGATTTTTGAGGAACCAGAATTGCATTTTTTATTTCTGTACCCATGCGCACCTTACCGCTTGATCCATGTTTTAGCAAGGTTTGTGGATTAGGAAACTTAGCACGTATGGCTATTGTACCGGTGGTGGCATCAAACTCACCTTCCATGGTTTCAACTTTTCCTTTGTATTTATGAAACGTTCCATCAGCCAGCACCAGTTCTACCTCTTCGTTATTCAGATTGGTTTTGGATTGTTTAAGTTTCAGATACTCCTGCTCCGAAACTTTGAAATATGCAAACACATCGTGTGTATCGCTAACCGTAGTAAGCAAACTTCCTTCATCAATCAGGCTTCCAATTTTAAATGGTATCCTATCAATTACTCCATCAAAGGGCGATCGAACTACGGTGTGTGAAAGTCTGATGGAAGCATTGGAGTAAGCCGATCGCCCTTCCTCAATGCGTGCTTTGGCGGCATCGTGCTTGGCTTTAGCCAGCTTCAATTCAGTTTCGGAAACAACGTTTTTGTCAACCAGAATTTTTACCCGCTCAACTTCAAGCGCCAATGCTGCGGCTTCGGCTTCAGCACTATTAAGTGCAGCATTAGCCTGGTTTAATGCTGCCCGGTACTCTTCAGGGTTAATAGTAAACAACAGTTGGCCCTTCTTTACCAGGGCACCTTCATCTACGTGTATTTGCTCTAAGTAGCCTTGCAGGCGGGCCCGTATTTCTACATTCCGATAGGCCTGAATATCACTTACGTATTCGTTGTAAATTATTGTATCCTTGCTGATGATGCGCGTAACCGGAAATTCTACAACAGAATTTTCAACAGGGGTAGCGTTTTTACAACCCCATATCAGCATGCACAGCACCATACTTGGTATTGCCTTGATGATGTTCATAAAAATTAATTACAGTTTGTTGGAAAAATTAAACGACAACATTTACCCTCTTAGGCGGTGGGCTTATGGTTGCAATTTCCGGAGATTCTGCCCTGAGATAATTATGGATGGGGGGGTTGGTATTCTTTATCCCATCAGGTTTTTTTAAAACAACAGAGCGCGATGCAATAAAATCTACTTTCTCAAGGCCTTCATCTTGTACATCGGCCAAAAGTGTATCGGTTGAGTTGCTTTGAACAACCATCTCGATAAACAAACCCAGGAATGATAAAGACGCCTGCTTACCAACCTGAACTATCATTTGATTAGATGTTGCAGATTCTTTACCTGAGAGCGTATAAGCAGGAAAAAGAATAGAGTTGCTGATGCTTAAAATCCAAAAGAACAGGATTACATGCCTTAGAAAGGCACTTTGATTAGCTCGAATGGACGTGATTATGTTAATCATGGGCAGCAATCGACCCGCAATATCGCATAAAGAAGTTTAAGCAGATAGCGTATTGCCAGCATTCGTTCTGTTAACGATTGCAATCCTACATGAATGGCGTGTAAGCCTTACTCACGATTTTAAAATCGGGCAAATACATTACTTTTGCGCTCCTGATTTTTTGTACAAAGCTTTATGATTGTAAGAACACGCAACTACCGGTTAGAGAAAAAAGATTACATCAAAATGGCACTTAAATCCATTTTGCAACAACAATGGTGGGTTGGCCTGATTGTGCTGGCCATTTGCCTCTGTTACCTATGGATACCAAGTATCTGGTGGTTTGTGGGGGCACTTATCGGGGCAGCCCTGTACCTCTTATTCTGGTGGATACAGTTTTATGGTGTAACGCAATTAGAGCAAGGCAAAATGCTGTTCGAGCGCTTTAGCTACGAAATAAACAGCCAGCAAATTGTTATGAAACTCAATGCCCGCGAAGGCATGCCACTAAAGTGGGATCAGATTAAGCGCGCCAAAACAGGCAAGGATTATTACCTGTTGTTTGTAAATAAAGCCCAACTTATACACCTGCCCTTTAAAATTTTTAATACCGATAACGAACGCAAATTTGT
Source organism: Cyclobacteriaceae bacterium (assembly GCA_019638355.1). Lineage (GTDB taxonomy): Bacteria > Bacteroidota > Bacteroidia > Cytophagales > Cyclobacteriaceae > ELB16-189. The sequence goes on along the minus strand of JAHBTY010000001.1, from coordinate 279,859 downwards.
GGGCAGCATTTTGAAAACGAAGGGATTGATTAAGTAAGCATTATTTTGAAGTAGGCAGTTGGCAGATGACAGTCGTTTAGTGCGCTGATTATCGTTTCCAAAAATATTAATCCCGACTGCCCTGCTGCACCCCTTCTTACTGCCTACTTTTTATTTGACGGAAAGCTTCAACAAGCCGATATTTGATTATGTCTCCACGCGGCTTTTATTCCGATGATTCTGAACAGGCCAAAAGCAAGAAGCGCCTTTCGCCCACCGAAGCAGTAGCAAAAATTCAACGCTATTGTGCCTACCAGGAGCGTTCGCACAAAGAAGTTAAAACCAAACTTTTCGAATACGGTTTATATACCGGCCAGGTAGATGAAATCATCAGTCAACTGATTACGGATGGTTTCCTGAATGAACAACGCTTTGCCAAAGCTTATGCAGGGGGCAAATTTCGAATGAAGAAATGGGGGCGTTTGAAAATCAAACATGAGTTGGAATTTTTGGGCCTCACTAAAAACTGCATTCAACAAGGATTGAAGGAGCTTGAAGGCCCCGATTACACCAAAACGTTGAGGCAGCTTCTCCAAAAAAAGGCAGCAACCTTAAAAGAAGAAAGCCCCTTTCGTAAACGCGATAAAGTTGCCCGGTTTGCTATTGGTAAAGGATACGAGCCAGAGCTTGTATGGAAAATGGTAAAAGAACTTTTGCACGATTAAAACCAGATTACGCATTAAAAATTTTTAATGCATAACCTCGGTTTAAGATTTAGTTTTGCCGCCTGCACGACAAACCAATTGGTTTTACAAACCCATATTGCCAACACATTCGTTAGCGTGTTTATGAAAAAGTTAGGTTGGATATTACTTCTGGTAAGTGTTGCTGCCTGGGGGCAGAACGATAAACGCACCGCTCATTTTAATTTAAAAAAAGGAGTAGCCCTGGAAGGTTACGATGCGGTAAGTTACTTTGATGGAAAGCCGTTGGAAGGAAAAGAGAATTTTAAAGTTGTGTATAAAAGTGTAACCTACCTCTTTGCCAATGCGGCCAACGCAGCAAAGTTTAAACAAACACCCGAAAAATACGAGCCGGCTTATGGTGGCTGGTGTGCTTTCGCCATGGGCGATACAGGCGAAAAAGTAAAAGTTGACCCCGAAACTTTTAAAATTTTGGATGGAAAGCTTTACCTGTTCTACAATTTCTGGGGTAACAATACCCTTACCAGTTGGAGCAAAAACGAGGTACCGCTCAAACTAAAAGGCGACCAAAACTGGAACAAGATCGTACAATAAATCCGCCCGCCTGATTTAGTCGTATATCTGATATTGGATTTAGTTTATCTTCGCATCGGCTTAAGTTTGATTACTATGACACAACTGTATAATGCGGTACAAACCGTACTATCGCAATTGGCCGATGTTATTGGCCAGATTTCGGAGGAAGATTTTAGAAAACCATCGCCCGCACTTAGCCAGGCTACGTTGGGCCAGCATTTGCGCCACACACTCGAATTTTTTGTTTGCCTGGAACAAGGTTATGAAAGCGGTGTAGTTAACTACGATAAACGCCAGCACGACAAAGCAATTGAGAACGATAAATTTGTAGCATTAGGCACCATCAATAAAATTCTTGATTTCGTAAATCGTAAACCTGCCGACAAGCGAATGATTATGGAGGTAGGCTATTTGCAGGACAGTGAAGAGTGTGTGCCTGTTGAAACCAACTTTATGCGTGAACTAACTTACAACATAGAGCACGCGGTACACCACATGGCCATTATGAAAATTGGCATTCGCGAAGTTGCACCGGATACAGTTATTCCAAAATCGTTTGGTGTTGCTGTTTCTACGTTGCGTTTCCGCGAAGAACCGGTGGCCACATCCCGATAAGCCTTGTCTCTTTTCCGAAGCAATTTCTTTATCAAACTCCGCAGTTGGGAGTACTGGCCATTTGGTATTGTACAAGCGCCTGTTTTTTTATTGTGGATTTGGTATGCTCTTAAAGAGCGGAGTTTATTTTATTTCTCAGCATCAAATCCCTCTATCGTAACAGGAGGCATGATGGGCGAAAGCAAATCTGCCGTGCTCAATCTTATTCCGGATTCGGTTAAACCAAAAACAGTACTGATAAACCTGCCTGCAACAACACAAAGCGTTTTACAAACGCTCGATACAAACGGATTAACCTTGCCCGTAATTTTTAAGCCCGATGTTGGTGAGCGGGGTTGGATGGTACGAAAGATCAAAAGCAAAGAAGATATTGAACAGTACCTCTCCGAAATAAAAATTGATTTTATAATTCAGGAGTTTGTGTCTTTGCCGTTGGAGTACGGTGTGTTTTATATTCGCTTCCCCTCGCAAGCCAATGGCTTTGTGAATTCGATAACCGGCAAAGAATTTTTATCCGTTACCGGAGATGGCAACAAAAGCTTGCAGCAACTTATTCTGGAGAAAGACCGCGCAAAAATTCAATGGGAAACCTTGAAGCAGGTGTATGCGGCACAACTTCAGGAAGTTGTTCCGCAAGGAAAAAAGATTGAACTGGTTTCCATCGGGAATCATTGTTTGGGCACTACGTTCATTAATTGCAATCATTTAATTACTGAAAAACTTTCTGCTTCGTTTGATGCCATCAGCAAACAGATTGATGGTTTTTATTTTGGACGGTTTGATCTGCGCTGTGCTTCTGAGGCCGATCTGGAATCGGGTAACATTAAAATTATGGAGTTGAATGGTTGTGGTGCAGAGCCTGCGCATATCTACCATCCGGGCGCATCGCTCTTTACCGGTATGGGCACCATCATTACACATTGGAAAAACCAGTATCGCGTAAGCAAGGAAAATCATAAACGCGGAGTACCGTATCTTTCTTTTGCAGAAGGCAAACGGATTTATAATTCGTTTAAGAAAGTTAAAGCGCTTTAAAGAAAGCGGTTTAGCTGAAAGCCTTCCTTGAAAAACTTTCTGAATAAGCAATTCCATCAGCGAGAAAAACATAGTTCTGGAAACGATTTGTTTGATAGGGTGAGTTTCTTATAACTTACAAATGAATCGGATAAAAGCCATTCACAGATGAAATACTTACTATTAGGACTACTTCTCCTTTCGTTAACTTACTGTACATCTAAGGAACAGACACATTATACAAGTGGACAAAGCAAGAATGAATTGATGGGAACCTATACTCATTCATCTTTCATGTATAGTTACACATTGATATTGAAGGACAGTTCAAAATACTTAACGATTGAGAAGTCGGATATTTTTTCAGAAAGAACACTTGGAACTTGGACAATTAGTGGAAAGGCGGTAAGACTTAATCCACAAAAGAGAATCAATACCCTCGCCACAGACAGAAGAGTAGTTCAGGAAACATCGGTTACTGACTCTAAAGAAGAAGTAGTTATTATTGAGACTGCAGACGCCCTCATAATCACAAGTAAAAACCAAAACTTAAAATTGGAAAGAGAAAAATAAACGGCCGCTAACAATTCACTAAGAATTACTATCAACATCAACAGCTTCCAAACAAAAAACCCATCGCTTGCGCAATGGGTTTTTTTAATTCAAAATACCTGAAAGAATTAAGCGCCTACTCCGGCTACCAATTCAATCTTCAGATTAAACTCTTTGCTGATCAAATCATCGGCCATACCGGTATAAACCAAGCCCCAGTCTTCGCGCAAAACATTAAAATCGGCAGCTGCCCTTACAGATGTCTCAGTTGCTTCGGTTACAGTAGCTGGGAAGGTAATGTTTTTGGTTACCCCGCGCATAGTCAGGTTTCCAGAGATCGTAACTTTACCAGCTTCAGCTCCTGCAGTTACGCTTGTAATTTCGAAAGTGGCTTCAGGGAATTTAGCAATGTCAAAGAAGTCTTCCGACTTTAAATGACCTACCAGTTTATCGCTGTACTCGCCTTGCATGTCGGTATTGGTTATGGTGCTAAGGTCGGCCACAAAGTTACCACCGGTAACAGCACCATCTTTTACAAACAACGCACCCGACTTAAGTGTAACAGCGCCTGTGTGTGAGCCTGATACTTTACTGCCCGTCCAGATAATTTTTGAAGCTGCGGTGTTAAGCGCTACTTCGGTTCCTTCGGCTGCGCTTACAGTTGCACTATCGGTTGTGGTTGCTTTTTCTCCTTCCGGATTTTTGGGGGTACAGGCAAATGCCAACGTTGCCAATAAAAAGACTACTAGTTTTTTCATGTTTAGATTGTTTTTAATTGAATACATGTTTAAACATGCAAATTGGCAAAAAGTTCAAACATTACTATCTCCGTGTAATGTTTTTACAATAAGTTAATAATTGAGCTAAAGGGTTTTTAAACACTAAAAAACTTAACTGTGGTCAGGTGGTATGAAAAAAGACCCCACGAAAAATTTCGTGGGGTCGCCACATCCGGACACCCCCCTTTACCTATGCCGGTTGTGGTTCTATTTTTCTGCGATTACCCCAAAAGTAAAAAATGGGAAATACCAATAGCGTAAAAACGGTTGCTGTTACCAGGCCACCAATAATTACTACAGCCAGAGGCTTTTGAGATTCAGAGCCAATACCGGTAGAAAGCGCGGCCGGCAGTAAACCTATTGCAGCCATCAGGGCTGTCATTACCACCGGGCGGGTGCGGATTTTTACGGCATTAAAAATGGCTTGTGCCAGGCTAGTGGCAACATGCGTTTGTTTATGAAACTCGCTAATCAGGATTACTCCATTTTGCACACAAATACCAAACAAGGCTATAAATCCCACTCCTGCCGAAATACCAAAGTTGATGCCCGTAACGTGCAACGCAACGATACCCCCAATTAAAGCAAATGGTACATTAATCAATACATAACCTGCATCGCGCACATTGCCAAACATGATAAATAGCAATAAGAAAATTAAAATAAGGCTGATGGGCACTACCTGGCTTAAGGTTGCAGTAGCACGTACCTGATTTTCAAATTCACCGGTCCACGTCATGCTATATCCTTGCGGCAATTGAATGCTTTCGTTCACATTTTTTTGAGCTTCGGCTATAGTGCTTCCCAAATCACGCTCGCGCACCGAAAATTTTACACCAATAAAACGTTTGGTGTTATCACGGTAAATAAACGCAGGGCCGGTGATTTGTTTAATCGAAGCTATTTCTTTCAGGGGTATCTTTTCGTCTTTGATATTGGGGATCATCAGCATCATAATATCGTCTTCGTCTTTTCTAAAGCTTTGTTCATAACGGATGCGGATATCAAATTTTTTCTCACCTTCGTATTTTACAGTAGCCGTTTTACCCCCAATAGCCATTTCAATTACAGTTAGAGCATCGGCTTTGGTAACTCCGTACAGGGCCATGCGTTCTTCATCCAGCACGATGCTCATTTCGGGCTGGCCAATGTTGCGTAAAATGCCCACGTCTTTAATGCCAGGTACATCCTTAATTTTGTCCAGCACCTGATTGGCGTATTCATCTAATTTATTCAGATCATCGCCATAAATTTTAACGGCATTGGAAGCATTCATACCGGCTACCGCTTCAGCTACGTTATCAATAATAGGTTGCGAGTAATTGTAATTTATACCCTGGTATTTTTTTAGTTGGGTATCCATTTCTTCAATCAACCCATCCATCGTTATTTTCCTATTCCATTCTTCTTTTGGTTTTAGGTTAACCTGCATTTGTACATAATAAAAGCCACTGGGATCGGTGCCATCATTACTGCGGCCCGTTTGGGAAAGCACACCGTTTACTTCCGGAAATTTTCGAAGCTCATCGCGCAGCACGCTAACCATTTTTACGGTTTCATTTAAAGATGAGCTCATGGGAAGTTTTGCTTCTACCCAAAGGGCACCTTCGTTTAGCTGGGGCAAAAATTCGGTACCCAACCATTGTGCAGAAAAAATGGTAGCACCAAAGCTAACAATGGCAATGGCTACTGTAATTTTTCGCTTTGCAAATGCCAGCCCAAAGGCATTTTCGACCGAGCGGTTAATGAAGTTTATAAAGAAGTTGTGTTTTTCTTTTACATTCTTCTTTAACAACAATGCACTTAACAGGGGTACCAGTGTAAGCGTAAACAATAAAGCACCTAATAAAGCAAAGCCTAACGTAAATGCCAATGGCGAAAACATTTTGCCTTCTACTTTTTGAAAAGCGAAGATGGGTAGCAGGGCAGAGATGATAATGAGTTTAGAGAAGAAGATGGCTTTACCCATTTCGGCCCCGGTTTTTTTAATAAGGCCGAGTTTGCTCAGCCGGTTAAATTTACTCATACCATGTTTTTGTGCTTCATGGTCAAGGGCAACAAACAACCCCTCCACCATTACCACGGCTCCGTCTATAATAATTCCAAAATCAACTGCACCCAGCGAAAGTAAATTGGCACTCATGCCGCGTAACTTCAATAGCAAAAAGGCAAATAATAATGATAGGGGAATAACAATGGCAACAATAAGCGTTGTGCGCCAGTCGGCCATAAATATGAAAACAATAACCGTTACTAAAATAATACCTTCGGCCAGGTTATGCATTACCGTTTTGGTGCAATAGGCCATCAGGTTATCGCGGTCGTAAAATGTTTCCATGCGCACATCGCTGGGTAACACCTCGGTATTCAGTTCTTCAATTTTTGCTTTTACGCGTGCTAATACTTCGCTGGGATTTTCGTTTTTGCGCATTACAACAATGCCTTCTACAACATCGTCATTTTCATTTAAGCCAACCTGGCCCACTCTCGGCAAACTGCTTTCCTGTACTTTGGCCACCCGTTTTACCAGCAGGGGGTTTCCGTTGTAGATATCAACTATTGTGTTTTCTATTTCTTCAATAGATGAGAGCAAACCTATTCCACGCACCACATAAGCCTGGCCGTTCTTCTCAATCACATCGCCTCCCACATTCAGGTTCGATTTCGAAATGGCCTCAAACAGTTCGGTAGGTGTAAGATTATACTTTTGCAGTTGCACCGGGTTAATGCTGATCTCGTAGGTTTTTTCCCTTCCGCCAAAGGCAACTACATCGGCCACACCGGGCACAGCACGTAATTGTCTGTCAATAGTCCAGTTTTGAATGGTTAGTAAATCACGCGAATCGCGGTTATCACTTCTTAATACGTACCTAAAAATTTCTCCGGTTGGACCATAGGGGGGCTGTACTTCGGGCTCTACCGTATCGGGCAACTGTACGTTGCGTAATTGATTGTTTACCTGCTGGCGCGCAAAAAAATCTTCTACATCATCATCGAAAATAATTTTGATAACCGATAGCCCAAACATGGTAATACTGCGCACGTTGGTTTTGCGCTGTACGCTGTTCATGGCTATTTCGATGGGTGTGGTTACAAAGCGCTCCACTTCTTCGGCACTGCGGCCATTCCATTCCGTTACGATTATAATTTGTGTATTGGTTACATCGGGAAACGCTTCGATGGGAATTTTGATGAATGAATAAACACCGCCAATAACCAGTAGTGTAACCCAAAAAAAAGTGAAGAAGCGGTTCTTCAGTGAAAAGGCGATAATATTTCGAATAAATTTTCCCATCGGCTTAGTCGTTTATCGCATCATATACAAACAGCCCATTTTTTGAAATCACCTTTTCGCCTGCCGTTAATCCGGAAGTGAGGTATGTAGTGGTGCCCAATTGTTTGTAAACCTCTACCTGACGGGTATCAATATTTTGTCTGTCTTTAAAAACCATAACCCAGTTTTTACTTTTATCAAAAATGATGGAGGATGAGGGCACTGCCATTAGCTTTTTGTTTTCAGTAAAAAATACATTTACTGTGGCCATCATTTCGGGCTTCAGTTGAAAGTTGTCGTTAGGAATGCGCACGCGTACTTTCATAGCTTTGGTTTCCGGATCGATTGCGTTAAATATCTTATCGATTTTTCCTTTGTACAATTTGTCGGGAAAACCCAATGTGCGCACTTCGGCATCGTAGCCTATCTGAATTTTTGAAATGTCGCTTTCGCTTACATTAGCCAATGCCCATACTTCATCAATTTCTGCAATTGAAAAAAGCGATTCGGATACATCGCCCCGCAGTTGTTCGTTTGGAAAAATGTTTTTCTCTAATACAAAGCCATTGATGGGGGCCATGATGTTATAGGTTGAACCATTACGCAGGTTGTAGATGGCATATACTTCATTGATGCGCGCCAACTCGGCTTTGGCTTTTACTAATTCTTTTTCGGCCGCATTTACATCGCGTTCGGAGTTGAGCTTCCCTTCAAAAAGCTCGCGCGTTACTTGTAAGGTTTTTTCAGCTACGGCCACATCGCTTTGTGCATCTAACAATTGGCGTTGAAATTCGGCTACCTCGCTGCTGCGTATGGTTGCCAATATCTCACCTTGCTTTACATAATCGCCAAGCTCGGCATTTACCGCTATTACGCTACCACCCACAATAGAGTTTACGCGCGCCATTTTGTTATTATCAACTGTAATTTTTCCAAACAGCCGGATTTCATTTTGTACGGGTTGCTCAGCCGCTTCATAGAACTCGCAGTTGGCCAACATTGTTTCGCTTATGGAAAAGGCTACTGCATTGTCTTCATATTTTTTTTCGCGGTTGCAGGCTTGCAGCAATAGCATCAGTAGTAAAAAGCAAAGTCGGGTCATGGATTAATAAATTTTGGATGCAGTTACATAGTTGATTTGGGCCGCAGAAGTGGCGAGATAATTTTTTACCCGTTCGTATTCGCTGAGCGATTCGTTGTAGGATTCAAAAAAATCTACAAACTCAAGAATAGAAATATTGCCTTTTTGAAAGTTGCGGTTTACACCCTCAAACACGATTTCGAAATCGGAACTATAAAAGGTTTTGATTTTTTGATACTCGCTGATACTTAAACTAAGATCTTGCCAGGCAGCCAACACCTGGGCCTGCACTTCGCTTAATTTTTGTTTTTGATAGGCCGTGGCTGCAAGCGCTTCGTATTGAGTTGCTTTAATGTTGCCGCGGTTACGATTCCATAAAGGCAGCGGTATGCTTACCCCAACATTTACCTGATTTACAAATGCACCACTTCGCTGATCATACGATGCGTTGAGGGCTACATCGGGTACAGCCAATTTTTTTTGAAAACGCAATTGCAACAAGGTGAGCGCCTCATTTTCATTTGCAAGGGCCAGGTCGGGTCGGTTTTGCAGGGCGCTATCCAGCAGGGTATTGTAGGCGGCTGGGTTAGTCAGGTTATCAAAGTCGGTATCGTTTATAACAGGGGCAACATAGTAAGGTGTTTGCAATAAAAGTTGAAGGTTGTGTTGCTGTGTGAAATAGCTGTTGGCAAGCTCACTTTTATCGTTGTTAATTTTGAAGTAAACCGATTTAAGCCGGATTACATCTTTTAATGGCAGGTTACCACGGGCGGCTTGCTTTTCGTAGGCATTAATTAAGGTATCCAATACTTCTAATTGGCGATTAAACTTGCCCAACGTAATGCGTTGTTGGTTTACAATGTAAAAGCCTGCATGCAACTGATAGCGCAGGTTGCGTAGCAGGTCTTCCAACTCCAGTGCAGCAATTTTTTTGTTTTGTTTGGCTATGTCAATTTCAGCCTGGCGTTTGCCACCCAGTACAATCAGCTGTTCTATTGCAAAAAACTTTTGCCCGGTTTTGTCAAGGTGAAAAACCTTACTGTTTTCGGGATCAACAGCGTTGAGATCGGCAACCAGCGTAGGATTTGGATAAGCGCGGGCTTGAATAATCCGTGCATCTTTTGCGTTAAGGTTATATTGAGCCGCCAGCAACAAGAGGTTAGCTTGCAGAAAAACACTATCGGCTTGGGTAAGTGTAAGCGAAACTTCCTTTTGGCTCCAGGCTGGCAGCGTGCAGAAAAAAATTAAAACAGTGTGCAGAAATTTCATACTGCAACACTAACGGGCAAGGTGCTTAAGAAAACCTTAAGATGAATAAAGGTTTGCTTAAGACTGCGGAAGGGTAATAACGAACCGGTTTTTTCCTATATCGGTAACCTGGTAGCTAATGGCACCATGGTGCAATTGAATAATTTTTGAAACCATAACCAGGCCTAACCCAATGCCCCCTTTTTTAAAACTGTTTTGCCCACGAAAGAAGTAAGTAAATAATCCTGATTGCTCTTTTTCTGTTAACGTTTCTCCGTTGTTATCAATTACAACCTGAATGCAATTTTGGGACATTGCTATTTCAAGCTGCACACACTCATTACTGGAATAGGCAATGGCATTTTTTAATACATTTAAAAATGCAATTTGCAGCATGCGCTCGTTACCCGGGCAGGTTAATTCTCCGGCATCGTTTACATTGTGATGGATGGATACTTCGAACCTGGCAGCAGGGTTTATGGTTTGCAGGCTTTCGATACATGAGAATATAATTTCATCTACACGCACCGGCTCGGTAAATACCGGGGCTGGGCCGGTTTCGTATTTCGAAATATCCAAAAGGGTTGTAATTACTGTACTCATTTGCATCAGCCCGCTTTTTTGAAACTCCAGACTTTCTTGCCATTGATTGGGTTCATTTTCATGAAGCACCCTTTCTATATTAGAAATAAGTACAGCAATAGGTGTTTTTAACTCGTGCGATATATGGTGTATTAAATTTTTTTGATAGGAGTAGGATTGTTCTACACGGGCTAACATGTTATTAAAACTGTTTGCCAGCGAAGCAATTTCATCTTGCGTGTGGGGTACCTGCACCTGGGATAGGTTATGAATGGATTTATTACTAACCTCATTGGTAAGTTGTACAATAGGTTGTGAAATTTGCCTGGAAAGGTAGAGGGCGATGAGGGCCTCAAGCGCTACCGCACTTATAAAAACCCCCACCAAAGTCCACACCAAAAAACGTAACTTTTCTTTGCCATAAATATCGTTTGCCTTTCCAATGGCATAATACCGGGCGCCATCTTTTTCGATGATGTGCGCGTAAACATCATAAGCTCCTTCCCGATAAAAAATTTCGGTTGTACCTTCTCTTAGCTCCTGTAGTAAATCAAGTGGAAACAAAACGGCTGTATCATCTACGCTGGCATAAATAATCTGACCGGTAGAATCGAATAACAGAATTTTTTCATCGTACAGATTATTGATGGTGGTTTCGTCCAGTGATCGTAACAGATTAAGATCAATCTGCTTAACATCAATGAGCAGGCGCAGGGTTGTAGTGGTTTTTTCCTTTAGTCGCTGCAAAAATTCCGCCTCGCGGTATTCGGCCATACTAAAATAAACGGCCAACAATGCCACGCCCAGCACTACCGGAAACGACCCTGCAAAAAATAATAAAATGCGTTGCCTAAGCTTCATGGTTATGGTTTAAAAAATAACCAAACCCCGGCCGCGTATGAATTAATTTAATCGGTTGGTGCTTATCAATTTTATTTCGCAATGAGTTTATAAATACTTCAATGGTGTTGGTGTTTACTTCCACTACTGTACCCCAAATTTTTCTTATCAAGTCTTTCTTTGACACCACACTGCCCTTGGCTGCAGCCAGGGTAGTTAATATTTCAAACTCGCGTGCCGTTAGTTTAACCGGAGTTTCATTCCGGGTTACGGTTTTTGCTGTAAGATCAATAACCAGGGTGTCCACTTGAATTACGTGTGGGGTTTCGGGCTGTGTTGTTCTTCGTTTCAACAAAGCTTTTACCCGGGCCAACAGTTCTTTAAAAAAGAATGGTTTGGTCAGGTAATCATCTGCGCCACTATCGAAACCTAAAACTTTATCCTCTACTTCTCCAAAGGCTGTAAGCATAAGTACAGGGGTGGTTACTTTTTGTTGCCGTATGCCTTTACAAATTTCCAAACCGTTTTTGCCCGGCATATTTATATCCAGAATAATACAATCAAACGATTTACGAAGGATAATTTTTTCAGCCAACGAACCATCAAAAACTATCTCAGCCTCAAATCCTTCGCGCTGAAACTGCAGCTTTAGGTCAGAGGCAATGTTGGGGTCATCTTCAGCTATCAGAATATGTTGCATGTGGATTTTATTGGTTACACACACGGCTTGTGCGGCCCGGATTATTGGCGGCTAAAGTTAAGTATAACCGCTTTGGTTTAAATTATCGGGTAAGTGATTTATACCGGAAACAATCTACCAAATGATCATTGACCAATCCGCATGCTTGCATATGGGCATACATAACAGTGCTACCCACAAACTTAAATCCTCGTTTTATTAAGTCTTTGCTTAGCGCATCCGACTCTTTGGTGGTGGGTGCTATCTGCCCGGTTGTTTTCCATTTGTTTACAATGGGTTTATGGCCAACAAAACTCCAAATGTATTTATCGAAGCTTCCAAACTCTTTTTGCACTTCCAAAAAACGTTTTGCGTTATTTACTGCAGCATGCACTTTTAATTTGTTGCGAATAATTGCAGGGTCTTGTAAAATTTTTTCAATTTTTTTTTCAGTAAAGCGCGCCACTTTAACCGGATCAAAGCCGGCAAAATTTTTACGATACCCCTCGCGTTTTTTCAAGATAGTAGCCCAGCTTAATCCTGCTTGAGCGCCTTCCAAAATCAAAAACTCAAAGTGCGTACGATCATCGTGTACCGGCACGCCCCATTCTTCATCGTGGTACTTTATGTATTGATCGAACCCCAGGCACCAGGGGCATCGTACAACTTCAGCCATCGCATTACAATTTGTTTGGAAGTTACCGCGTTTCGCACAAAGTTTTATACCTTACTGTCCTGAAAAATTAAACGCTATGAAGCACCTGTTAGCTACCTGTTTGTTTTGTTTGAGTGCCTGTTCTGTGTTCGCACAAAAAGTTGACTTCGATAAAAAGTTAAAGGAGTTGGGAATTGAATTATACAAACCCACCAAACCCATGGCTAATTATGTAAAAGCTGTGCGCACAGGTAACTTGTTGTTTCTGGCGGGCCATGGCCCCACCAAAGCGGATGGCTCTAACATTACCGGAAAAGTAGGTGCCGACCTGACTACCGAGCAAGGCTATGAAGCTGCCCGGCAAACAGCCATTGCCATACTTTCAACGCTTAAAGGTGAGTTGGGCGATTTAAACAAAGTAAAACGCGTTGTAAAAGTATTGGGTATGGTTAACTGTACCGATACCTTTACCGATCAGCCCAAAGTAATTAATGGGTTTTCGGATTTAATGGTGGCCGTATTTGGCGATAAAGGAAAGCACGCCCGTTCGGCTGTTGGCATGAATGCCCTGCCCAGCAACATAGCTGTAGAAATAGAAATAATTGTAGAAGTAGAATAAAAAGTAAGTTTTCTTACACGCCTTTCAGATTGTTGCAGCCCGGACTTACTTTCGTAATCATGTAAAAAATTTCACCCGTGTTTACGAGTTATTTCAAAATACTACTGCGCCAGATGCGCAGCATCTATTCAATCATCAATCTTTCAGGCTTAATTGTTGGCTTTAGCGCGTTTATACTAATTTTTTTTTGGATACAGTACGAGTGGAGTTACGATCGGTTTCACAATGGCAGTAACCGTATTTACAGAGTTTACGAAAATCAGTTTAACGACAATCATGAAATATACCCGGTTGCTGTTACTCCGGCACCACTGGCACCTTACTTAAAAAATACATTTGCCGAAGTTGAAGGGGTATGCCGCACCGGCAATGCAGAGTTTAATGTTCGCAGAGACGAAATAGCATTTGTACAGAAAGGCATACTGGCCGATCCTGATTTTTTTGAAGTATTTACTTTCCCCGTTGTAAAGGGCGAGCATAAAACCTTTGCTTCTACCATTGAGGCCGTAATGATTTCAGAGCGATTGGCAACCGTATATTTTAATAACGATGATGCCATTGGTAAAACACTAACCATACTGGGTAAAGAGATGCTGGTGGCCGCCATCTTTAAGAATGTACCTGGCAACTCGCACCTGCAATTTGATTTTATTATCCCGATGGAATTTGTACGGGCCGGAGGCTACGATGACCTCGCCAAATGGAATTACAACAATTACTATACTTACCTGAAGCTAAGGCCCGATGCAGACGTACCTTCCTTTAGCTCAAAAATAAAAAATCTTGTAAAGGAACACAGTGCCGAAGCTACTACAGAATTATTTATACAGCCTCTTACCCAAATACACCTGCACTCGAGCCACCTGAATAATGATGGCGCTGGTCGGGGCAATATTCAGTATGTGTATATTTTTTCGGCCGTAGGAATTTTTATTCTCATTATTGCCAGCATTAACTACGCTAACCTTGCCACGGCACGTTCATTCAAGCGCGCTAAAGAAGCCGGAGTGCGCAAGGTAATTGGAGCGAATCGGCTTCAGCTAATGGTGCATTTTTTTTCCGAATCGCTTTTGTATTGTGTGTTGGCCTTTTTGGTTGCCTTGGCTTTAAGCTGGTTCTTGTTGCCTCAGTTTAATGAAATAAGTGGCAAATCAATTGCATTTGATTTTTTCGTTCCCTCTATATACGTGCCCTTGCTGGTGTCTGTCTTTTTTTGTTCGGTATTAGGCGGTGCTTATCCAGCATTATTGTTGTCAGCATTAAACCCGGCCGTTGTATTAAAAGGTTATTTAAAAGGGGGGCGGGGCACCATCATTTTCAGGCGAACATTGGTGGTGTTGCAATTTATCCTTGCTATTTCATTTTTGGTAGGTACGTTGGTTGTTAAGGACCAGCTTGCTTATATACGCGCGCGCGATTTGGGTTTTGAAAAAGAAAACATAATCACATTTACAGCCAACCGAAATCTTCGTCAACAGTTTAGTGCATTTAAAACCGAATTACTTGCCTTGCCCGCTGTATTAAACGTAACTGCCACCAGCTCGCGGCTCTCCAATATTACTGAATCGAGCGACATGGTGCAGTGGGATGGTAAAAATACAGAAGCAAGCGTTTTATTTCATATACTTCCGGTTGAGCCGGATTTTGTGAAAACATTTTCGATGGAAATAGTGAGTGGCCGGGATTTTTCGCCCGAAATAATTTCCGATACCGCAGCTATGTTGGTAAACGAAGAAGCTGTAAGGCAAATGGGGCTGGTCGATCCGCTTGGAAAAACCATTACCATCGGGTCAAGAAAAAGACATCCGATTATTGGGGTGGTAAAAGATTTTAATTTCAAATCGGCACATAAAAAAATTGAACCCATGCTTATCTTTTTAGATGCCAACGAGTATTACCGCATTGCAGTTAAACTGCAAGCCGGAAACCTGGTAGAACAAACAGAAGCCGTACAAACAGTATTTAAACGAATGAATCCCGGAGCACCGTTCGAATATACTTTTCTGGACGAAGAAATTGATCAATCGTACCGCAACGAAGCGCGCACCAGCCAGGTGTTTAGTTACTTGTCTGGGTTATCCATATTTATAAGTTGTTTGGGTTTATTGGGTATGGTTATGTTTGTAACTGAACAACGCGCACGCGAAATAGCCCTGCGAAAAGTTTTAGGGGCTTCTGCCCCACACCTTACCTGGCTGCTTACCCGTGAGTTCATTTATTTGGTTTCGGCCGCGTTTATTCTGGCATCACCTGTTATGTATTACCTGGTAAATCTTTGGTTAAATAATTTTGCCTATCGCATTGAGGCCGGTGTATTGATATTTATACTGGCGGGTTTAATATGCATGGGTGTAGCTGCGCTTACCGTGGGGTTTCGATCATTCAATGTTGCCGTTTCTAACCCGGTTAATTCATTACGCAGCGAATAGTTATGTTAATTTTTTCTTAAAGGAACCAGCCCGATAGGGCAACTCAACTATTTACTATATTTGTTCCCTTTCATGGTAAAAACAGGATTTTGTTGCGTTGCTTTACTAAGTTTGCTGATGTTAGCATCTGCTAATTTGGTTACTTCTTTAACCAATAAAAAAATCTCTACCGAGTGCAT
Organism: Cyclobacteriaceae bacterium; assembly: GCA_019638355.1. GTDB lineage: Bacteria > Bacteroidota > Bacteroidia > Cytophagales > Cyclobacteriaceae > ELB16-189. The sequence continues at coordinate 264,054 of JAHBTY010000001.1, read as the reverse complement.
ACCTGACTTTGCGGATGAAACAGACGAGCAGCCTGTACCAGCGCCTGCTGAAGAAGATACCAGCGGAGAAGACGATGATCTTGTAAAACTAATATTACAACGCATACCACAGGCTTTTCAAAACGCTCAACAACCGGTAGTTTTTGCCAGTCAATTTCTCACCAGTTTTCATTTTCTGGAAATAATTTCTCCGCCCCCGCAGCAGTAAGCAAAAGCACAAAGCCTACTGTAATCATTGTTTTAATTTTTTTGTATGAATTTGCGAACCTTTTGGTCAACGGATTTTCCGTCATCAGTTGTTGTTTTTTTGGTTGCTCTGCCGCTTTGCCTGGGCATTGCCCTTGCATCCGGAGCGCCCCTGTTTTCGGGCTTGTTAGCCGGTATAGTAGGTGGTATTGTTGTTGGCTCACTTAGCGGGTCATCGTTAAGTGTTAGTGGCCCTGCTGCCGGCCTTACCTCAATTGTTTTAGTGGCTATTAAAGACCTTGGCACCTTCGAGGTATTTTTATTGAGTGTAGTAGTTGCTGGTGTGTTGCAGGTTATTCTTGGGTTGGTGCGAGCCGGTTCAATCGGTCATTTCTTTCCGGCAGCAGTTATTAAAGGTATGCTGGCCGGCATTGGGTTAATCTTAATTCTAAAACAGATACCCCATGCTGTTGGTTACGATGCCGACTTTGAAGGTGATGAAAACTTTGTACAGCAAGATGGCCGCAACACGTTTTCAGAAATTTTTCAATCGTTCGATTATCTTTCACCGGGGGCAATTATAATAAGTGCTATTTCCATCATTGTTCTTATTAGTTGGAACTCTAACCAATTACTACGGTACCGATTTTTTCGAATAGTACCTGCACCGTTAGTAGTGGTAGTGTTGGGCATTTTGATAAATGCCGTTTATAAGGTTACAGCCCCCGATTTAATAATCAATGCCCAACATTTGGTTTCGTTACCCTCCTATTCCGATGCCGGCTTAGCTGCTTTTTTTACGTTGCCCGATTTTTCGGCCTGGCAAAACTCCAAAGTATATACTACCGCCATAACACTTGCAGTGGTAGCCAGTTTGGAAACATTATTAAGTATAGAAGCCTGCGATAAAATGGATCCGGCACGAAGAAGCACACCTTTAAACCGTGAGTTGCGCGCACAAGGTATTGGCAATACTGTTTCCGGATTTTTGGGCGGCCTTCCGGTTACTTCGGTTATTGTGCGTAGTTCGGCTAATGTAAACTCAGGTGCCCGTACCAAAGCATCAACTATTTCGCACGGTATAATTTTATTATTGTCAGTACTGTTAATACCCGGGTTGCTACAGTTAATTCCACTATCATGTTTAGCCGGCATATTGTTGGTAACCGGTTATAAACTCACCAAACCATCCTCATTTGTAGAAATGTTTAAAAAGGGCTATGCCCAGTTTTTACCATTTGTGGCTACCGTGTTGGCTGTATTGTTTACCAACTTATTGTTAGGGGTGTTTTTAGGAATTGTTGTGGCCCTCGTGTTTATATTAATCACTAATTTTAAAAAGGCCATGATTGTAGTTTCTGAAAATCAGAAATACTTAATTCGCTTTACCAAAGATGTAACCTTTTTAAATAAAGCAGCTTTACGGCAAGAACTTGCAAAAATTCCGAACAACGCGCAATTGATTATTGATGCAACACATGCCGGGTTTGTAGATGCTGATATAATTGAAACAATCACAGACTTTACAGAAACCGCTAAATCAAAATACATTCTGGTTGAAATAAAGGGGTTAAAACTTTCTGATAAATTGTAGCTGTAGTTTCAACCTGTTTAAAATAACTATAAAATGTAACCAATTACCAAAATGGAAAAATACAATCAACTGCTTTTACAAAACCGTGCCTGGGTAGAACAAATGCTACGCGAAGACAAAGATTTTTTTAACAAGTTAGCCAACACTCAAAAGCCCGAGTTTCTCTGGATTGGTTGTGCCGATAGCCGCGTGCCGGCAAACCAAATAACCGGCACCCAACCGGGTGAAGTATTTGTACATCGCAACATTGCCAATATGGTTGTGCATACCGATATGAACATGCTAAGCGTATTAGATTATGCCGTTAATGTGCTGGAGGTAAACCACGTAATTGTTTGCGGGCATTATGGTTGTGGTGGTGTGCGTGCAGCCATGGGGCACAAGCAAATCGGGTTAATCGATAACTGGATCCGGCACATCAAGGATGTTTACCGCTTGCACCAGGATGAATTGGAAGCAATAACCGATGATAAACAACGCGAAAATCGCTTTATTGAACTCAATGTAATGGAGCAGGTTTACGACCTGGGCAAAACATCCATTATTCAAAATGCCTGGCAGCGAAGGGGTGGGTATCCATACATACACGGTTGGGTGTACGATGTTGCCAATGGAATTATCAAAGACCTTAAAGTAAGCATGCACGATGATTCTGAAATGCCCGATGTTTATAAATTCGAGAAAATGAGGCGCGTTTAAGTCTCATCTTAGTTTTGATAGAAGGCCACCCACCCGGTGGCCTTTTTAATTTATTCCCCTAGGGGTAAAAGTTCTTTCAGTTGTCATAGCCTCAACGCCCGAAACCCGTAAATTGCAACCGTATCATAAATACATACGGTGGATTTATCGGAAAAGCAGGTATTGGAAAAATTCCGGCAGGGTAATACAAGTACGTTTGAGATGATTTTCCGTGCCTACTACCAACCACTATGCCGTTACGCTTTTTCATTTTTAAATGATAAAGAAGAAGCCGAAGAGGTTGTACAAACAGCATTTATTTCCGTTTGGGAAAAGCGATCGTCAATCCAAATCGAAACCTCCCTTAAAGCATACCTGTACCGTATGGTGCGCAACAGCTGCCTCAACGTAATTAAGCACGATAAAGTAAAACAACAACATGTAGCACATGAGCTTTACGTGAGTGAGAGTGCGGCTGAATCGGTGATGCAAAAAGTTCAGGCCGCTGAGTTGGAACAAAAAATAACACAAGCCATTCAAACCCTGCCAGAGCAGTGCCGATTGGTTTTTCAGCTTAGCAGGTTTGAAGAATTGAAATACCAGGAAATAGCCGATCAACTTCAGATTTCGGTAAAAACAGTAGAGAACCACATGGGTAAAGCACTTAAGCTCATGCGCGAGCAATTGAAAGATTACCTACCCTTGTTTTTGATATTTATAAATAACTGGATGCCTTAATGGGATTGTTGCCAAACGATATGGATGACGTGATCGGCAAGGTTTTGGCCGGAGAAGCTTCGGTGCAAGAGCAGCAGCGCCTTAATGCCTGGATTGGCGCAAGCGAAGCCAACCGGGCTTATTACGAAAGTTTAAAAACCATATTTGAAAAAGCCGCCAGCTCTGATGTAAATGTAACATTTGATACCGATGCTGCATGGAATAAACTGAAAGCCAGGATTGAAGATGAAAAAACTGTTTCGCTGCAACAGCGTACATATACAACAACTATTTGGGTACGCATTGCAGCCGGTGTTGCTATCTTTTTTGGTGTGGTTTATTTCTTGAACAACCCCATAAGCACCACCCAACAACCCAAAGCATTAATAAGCACAACAATGCCCGTGCAAGATACCCTGCCCGATGGTAGCACGGCATACCTTAATAAAGCAAGCGAATTAATCTATCACTATGACACAAAAACAAAATCACGCAAAGTAAAGCTTAAAGGCGAAGCTTATTTTAGTGTAAAACACGATGAAGCAAAACCATTTTTAATTGAAGCCGATGATATTCGAGTGCGTGATATTGGTACCGAATTTAATTTGAAAGCCTATCCGGAAAAAGACACCATCGAAATTCTGGTTACAGAAGGCGAAGTACAATTTTATACATTGTACGATAGCGGCCTTTACCTGAAGGCCGGGCAGCGGGCCATTTACAGCAAGCGCAATAAAATTTTTCAACGTATCGAAAAGCCTGATACCAACATACTGGCCTATAAAACTAAAGTATTCAGTTTTAATAACACCGATTTAAAATCGGTAGTAGCATTGCTAAACGAAGTGTATAACGTTAAAATCGTTTTGGCTAATAAAAAACTTTTCGATTGCCGGCTTACCGCCAATTATAAAGAAGACGATCCCGCCATTATAGCGGAAGTAATAGCCGAAACCATGAATCTTACTTTAATCCGCAAAGGAGAAGAATTAATTCTGGATGGCGATGGATGTGCCAGTTCACAGTAAAATCAAATGAAGAACTTTTACTGGATCTTGTTTTTAATTGCCTCCAATGTAAGCGTGGCTCAAATCAAAGAAAAAGAAGTGCCCTTGCTGGAACGGCCTATAAGCCTAACGGTAGAAAACGAAAGGGTAACCGCGGTGCTAAATCGTGTAGCGCAGCTTGCAAACTTTTCATTTTCGTATAACAGCTCAATAATCGAGCCTGAGCGTACCGTCAGTTTAAAGGCAGAAAATTTAACCGTACGCCAGGTGTTAAATGAAATTTTTAAAGGCACCCTTGATTATAAAGCCAAAGGCAATTATATCATTCTTACCAAAGCTGCACCCCTGCCTGTTAAAAATAATAGCGTAACTATTGTTGTAAGTGGGTATATCGAAGATGCAACCACCGGCCATAAATTACCGCAGGTAAGTGTTTATCATAAACCCTCCATCACCTCGGCCGTTACCGATCAGTATGGTTATTTCAGGCTTAAGATTGAAAAACGAACCGACTCGTTACAACTTTCTATCAGTAAGAAAGATTATTTCGATACCCTTATTCAAATAACGGAGTCCTCCAATCAATACTACATTGTATCGCTTAAACCAAATAAACCAAACCGCGAACAAACTTCACTACCTGAACTAAAAACTGATTCTTTAATGCTGGCCGCATTCAAAGAAGAACTATCGCACCAGTATTATTCCGAACCAAACGTGCAGAATATTTCTGACACACTTTACTCACTCGTACAAGTTTCGCTATTACCATTTATTGGAACGCACGGGCGCCTTAGCGGGAATGTAATCAACGATTATTCAATTAACTTTTTAGGGGGCTACTCGCTGGGTACCCGCCAGGTTGAATTGGGCTTTTTCTTTAACCTGGATCGGGGCGATGTGCGCTGGCTACAGATTGCAGGCTTTGGCAATATGGTGGGCGGACAAGCGTACGGAATTCAAACGGCTGGTTTTTTTAATTTAAACGGTGGTGATGTAACCGCTGTACAAGTAGCTGGTTTTGCCAATACCAATTTGAGTGATGCGCACGGTGTACAGGTTGCAGGCTTTGCCAACACCAACATGGGTGGGGCCAATGGTGTGCAAGTAGCCGGGTTCAGCAATTACAACAACCAGGCTTCGTATGGTGTACAGGTTGCGGGCTTTGGAAACTTACAACGCGGAAATTACAGAGGATCGCAGTTTGCCGGCTTTACCAATATTGCCACCCGTAAAATTTCTGGTTCGCAAATAAGCGGGTTCTTTAATTATGCCGGCCGTGTACGCGGTACACAAATCGGAATTATAAATTATGCAGATAGCGTTGGGGGTGTTCCTATTGGATTATTTAGCATTGTAAACAAAGGCTACCACAAGGTGGAGGTATCAGCCGATGAGGTGTTTCCGGTTAACCTTGCGTTTCGTACCGGGGTACGAAAATTCTACACCATACTAACAGCTGGCTTTAAACCTGATAAGTCGATTGAAGCAACTGACACCTCGGTGTGGACGTTTGGTTATGGTGTTGGAACATCCCGTAAACTTACACGCTGGTGGTACCTCGATTTTGATTTGATAAGCCAGCATGTAAATAAAGGCTCGTTTACAAACGCATTGAGTTTGCATAACAAAGCATATCTTGGTTTCGATTTTCAGATAGCAAAAAAGTTTTCGCTTTCAACCGGTGTAACTTTCAATACATACCTTACGCGCACCGCTTATGGCGATTACCCCAAATTGTTTAGCTACTACACACCAAACGATTTTTCTATAAAAGTTAAAAGCAACAACCTGGCTATGTGGTTTGGCGCAAAGGTAGGTTTACGGTTTTTATAAAAAGCATACCCTGCAGTAGGGGTTTAGTAAAACTGGTTTGTCATACAGCCGAAAATAAAGTATGTATGACACAATTTAAACTCTTACTGGCATCGGCTCTTGTTTTTACATCAGCCACCATTTTTGGCCAACAGCTTACACAAACTGTGCGCGGCACCGTAGTTGATAAAATTTCTAAAATTGGTTTGCCCGGAGCCACCGTGGTTATCGTAAACTCAGAACCTTTGTTGGGAGCCACAACCGATCCGGATGGTAATTTTCGCATCAGTCAGGTACCGGTTGGTACGCAAATCTTAAAAATCTCATTTGTAGGTTATAAAGATGTTTCAACTAACCTGATTGTAAATTCAGGTAAAGAGGTAGTGATTAATGTTCCTGTTGAAGAAGACATTACGCAACTGGATGAAATTGTTATACGCCCCGATGCCGAGAAGAACAAACCATTAAATGAAATGGCGGTTGTAAGCACGCGTACTTTTTCGGTAGAAGAAACCAGAAAATTTGCAGCCGCAGTTAATGATCCGGCTCGTGCGGCTGTTTCATTTGCAGGCGTGGTTTCTACCGATGACGGCAACAACCAGATTTCAATTCGCGGTAACTCGCCTTTCGGATTGTTGTGGCGCATGGAAGGTGTGGATATTCCCAACCCTAATCATTTTGCTGCGGTGGGTTCATCGGGTGGAGGAATTTCCATTCTTAGTTCGCAGCTACTTGCTAATTCCGATTTTTCTACCGGTGCATTTGCTGCAGAATATGGCAATGCCCTGGCCGGAGTGTTTGATCTTAATCTCCGCAAAGGAAATAACGAGAAGCGTGAATATACCTTACAAGCGGGAGTACTGGGGATGGATGTAGCAGCCGAAGGTCCCTTTTCTAAAAATTACCGCGGCTCTTACCTTATTAACTATCGATACTCCACATTGAGCATACTTTCAAAAATGGGTGTTAACATAGGCGATGCTGTTACTAACTTTCAGGATTTATCGTACAATATATATTTGCCCACTAATCGTTTTGGTAATTTTTCGTTGTTTGGTTTTGGCGGACTTAGCGATCAAATGCAAGAAGCAAAACGAGATTCTACCAAATGGGAGTTTGAATACGAACGCTATAATTCCAACTATTTTTCAAATACCGGGGCAGCAGGGTTTAAGCATGCTTATACACTAAGCTCAAACACATATTTGCAAACCACGGTTATGCTTTCGGGCAACGATCATGGTTATGAAGAAGACCGGCTGGACAACGATTACAACCCGCGTTTTAATTACAAACAAAATTATGTAACGCGTAAAATTACAGTCAGCTCGGTATTGAATCATAAATTCAACGCACGCAGCGCTATGCGATCGGGTGTTTACCTGAATCGTTATAGCTATGGTTTAAATTTGCGCTACCGCGATGCAGCATTAAATCAAATAGTGCAACCACTTGATTCTAAAATGCACGCCAACACCATTCAGGCATTTTCGCAATGGAATTATAAAGTAAGTGAGCAATTTAGTTTTAATACCGGGCTGCATACTCTTTTGCTTACCAACAACAATACGCTTTCGTTGGAGCCACGCGCTTCTGTAAAATATGATCTTACCGAGCAGCAATCTTTTTCGGTTGGTTACGGACTGCACAGTCAAATGCAACCTATTGGAATTTACGAAACCCGCACCGAACTAGCCGATGGATCGGTTACGTTGCCAAACAAAAATCTGGGATTTAATAAGGCTCATCATATAGTGGCGGGGTATGATCGTTCCCTTTCGCGGTACCTGCGCATTAAAGCCGAAACCTATTACCAGCATTTATATAACATTGCTGTGAGCAACGATAGCAGCAGTCCGGTTTCTACTCTAATGTCGGAATGGGGTTATATAACCGATCCCATGGTGAACAAAGGCGTTGGCCGAAATTATGGTGTAGAACTTACGTTAGAGCAATTTCTACATAACGACTTGTACTTCTTACTATCAACCTCATTTTATAATTCAGAGTATAAAGCATTGGATAACGTTTGGCGTAATACACGCTTTAACGGAAAGCATGCCATTAGCTTTACTGCAGGTAAAGAATATAACTGGAAGAAAGGGCGTGTGTTTGGCCTCAACATGCGCACCATTTATACGGGTGGGTTTTGGGAAACCCCCATTGATTTTACCCGCTCGGTTGAATTAGGTCAAACCCAGTACATCGAAGCATTGGCTTATACTGAAAAGCTACCCGATTATTTCCGCACCGATATCCGGATAAGCATGAAGAGAAACCGCACACACACTACTTCAACAATATCACTCGATTTGCAAAACGCAACCAATCATAAAAACCTGGGTGGCCAGTATTTCGAACCACAAAGCGGTAAGATTGAAAAATGGTATTTACTTCCACTATTGCCCATTTTAAGTTATAAGGTCGAGTTTTAATCTTTAAACCCGTAGTTGGCAGCAATAACAGCTGCCGTTTAAAAATCTTTGATTGAGATAGGGGTAAGTTGTGTTGTAGTTGTTGTAGAATAAAATGAACATGATTATGAAACGGTTTAACCTTATTTATTTTGCACTTAGTTCGGTTTTGTTATCGGCCTGCTTAGATGAAGAAGATCCCGGCCCACGGCAACAGGACGTTCGCACGTTTGCCGTAGTTGATTTTGATCGGGTAGAAGCCGGTGATGGCCTGGATGTTACAATTGTTTATGGAACCAATTATGCTATCAAAGCCGAAGGCGATCGCAGAAACCTGAGCGATTTAGAAATATTTAAAAGGGGAAATGCCCTGATTGTGCGCTTCGATGAATTTGAACATCGGCAATACACCACGTTTATTACCATAACAATGCCTGTGCTTGCCGGTATAAATTTTTCGGGCGCGGTTAATGGCCGGGTTAGTGGCTTTGATCCGGTGGCGCGTTTGGATGTTACTTTATCAGGCGCATCCTTAGGCCAGGTTGATATGGATGCAAATGAACTTTACCTGAATATAAATGGTGCATCGCAGTTACGTTTGCGGGGCCAAGGGAGTGTGTTGGATGGCAGCATATCCGGTGCTTCTTTATTAACTGGTTTTGAATTTAAATCCGTGCAAGCAAAACTGCACATTTCAGGGGCCAGCCAGGGGCGCGTAAATGTTACACAGCAATTAACAGTTATAGCAACCGGTGCAAGCGAGGTTATTTACCGGGGCGATCCTCAACTTCAGGTAGAAACATCGGGGGCAAGTGTGGTGCGTAAAGATTAAAAGCAAACAAAGCCGATTCTTAATTGGGTCGGCTTTGTTTATTTGGTTTGTGTGCTACACCATAGTTATTACCCTAAGCCTGGAGGCAAAATATTGATAGAAACAATTTTCAAATTCCTAGAGAACATCATTGCGCTTCAGTTAATAACTATGGTGTACTATACAGGCTTGTGAAGCAGTTTAATTTATCGGGAATAGATTTCTTTTCCTTTTTCGTCCCACTCCTTGCGTAGATAGGGGCGTGTGGTTTTTTCGAAAGGTTCTTTCGGATAGGCGATAATGCGTTTGCGTTTACCTGTCGGATAATTTTCAATCCAATCGTTTACGCGTTCGCCCCAATGGTATTCGCCTTGCACCGCTATCTGCCCGTTTTCGTGGAAGTAATAATAGAAACCTTCTTTCTCTCCGTATTCGATAGGAATAATTTCTTTCAGTTTCTTTCTATCGGCCGGATCGTAATATGTAACAAGCGATTCCTTTGGCCAGCCTTTATAATACTTTTCTTTGTCTTCTACCAAATCTTGCCGGTTATATCGCATCCAGCGCCCATGCTTTGTGCCTTTGTAAAAAATACCTTCTTCAATTACATCATCGCCCACCATTTTTTTATAAGGGCCATGCGCTAATACACCTTTTTTTATATCAAAAGCAGCTAAGCTTGTTTTACGTAATTCTTTGCGCACAAAATCATACCAATACACATCGCGCGCAAAACCCGTGGGCACTTCTTGTTTTTTCAACACGTAGAAATATTCAACTGTAGTTTTATCGCCAAAGCCCTTACGCGTAAATTTTTTACGGGTTTTAAGGCCGTAATAAACTTTACGTTTGGGTTTCTTTTTTTTTGTTGGAATGGGTTCTTCATTCTGGTCTAGCTCCAGCAGCGTAAACGGTTTATCCGTGTCAAACGTAAACTGACCCTCTTGTACACTTGGTTGCTGTTGCGCTACCACCCAAGCGGGCAATACAAGGACAAGTATTAAAAAATAGTATTTCATTTCTTAAAAGGGAAACGAAGTTACTTAAAAAATAGTATTCAGCCATTAAGCATGTAACCACGGCATTAAAGCCGTGGTTACCAATTGGGGCTGTGAAAGCGTTTAATCATAAACCTCCGAAAGACTAATACAGCATTAACATTTGCAAAAGTTGTTTGGTTTTTTCCGGTTCCACCGGCCCTGCTGTTCCGGTTTTAAATTCCTGCTCGGATAAAACCTTTAGTGGTTGAACCAATTTATCGCCTGCCACAGTACTGTTTATCTTTTTCACTTTTACATTTTTTATGGCATCGAATGTTTTAGGTTAATTCTTAAAATTACAGGAATTTGTGGTGTTAAAAACACGTTAATCTGTAGTAACTATATTCCGCTAAAGTCGGGTTGCATTTAAGTTTGCTAATTCTTATGAAAAACCTTGTTTTACTGCTTTGCCTTATTTCCTTTTCACTTACCAAGGCCCAGGTTCTTACACCCGCCAAGTGGAGTTATGCTGCTTCTGCTACCGAAGCCAAAGTAGGCGATGAGATAGAACTGATCTTCAAAGCTACTGTTGATAAAAACTGGTATTTATACTCTTCTGAATTTCCATGCGAGGATGGCCCCATTAAAACTTCGTTCAATTTTGTGCCCCACGCCAGCTATCAATTGGTTGGAAAGCTAATGCCGGTTAATCCGCTCGATAAGTATGACGAGATTTTTGAATGCGATGTAAAAATATTTAAGAAGATAGGTGAGTTCCGGCAGAAGATAAAAATTCTGGCTGCACCTGTAGTGCTTACGGGCGAATCCGATTACCAGGTGTGTTCCGATCTAACCGGCCAATGTATTTCAGGTGCCGATGATTTTTCGTTTGCTATAAAGGTGGGTGGAGCGGCATCGGAGCAGACTAAAAACGATGACCCCGCACTTCAACCGATTGACATTACCGCACCGCTAACAGAAACCAATGGCCCCATTCTGGATGCAACCCTGGTTCAGGATAATACACAGGGCAAATCGTTATGGGGATTTTTGTTGATCTCCTTTGTTGCAGGGCTTGCCGCGTTACTTACTCCGTGTGTGTTTCCCATGATTCCCATGACGGTAAGCTTCTTTACCGGGCGCGGCACAAAATTTCAGGCATTGATGTATGGCATTTTTATCATCTTTATCTACACATTAATCGGTGCTGCACTCGCACCACTTATGGGGCCTGAGACCGCCAATCATTTATCCACCGAGTGGATTCCAAATCTCATTTTCTTTTCGGTGTTCATCGTCTTCGGTTTATCCTTCCTGGGTTTGTTTGAGATTACGTTGCCCGGATCAATTATCAATAAAGTAGATCAGCAAGCTGAAAAGGGCGGCTTGATTGGCGTATTCTTTATGGCTTTTACCCTGGTGTTGGTTTCGTTTAGTTGTACGGGTCCCATTGTAGGAAGTATTCTGGTATCATCGGCCGGTGGCGAATTTTTGAAACCCATATTAGGCATGTTTGCTTTTGCGGCTGCCTTCGCTATTCCTTTTACACTATTTGCATTTTTTCCGGGCTGGTTAAAATCATTACCCAAATCGGGGGGGTGGCTTAACACGGTTAAAGTGGTTTTAGGGTTTATTGAAATTGCTCTTGCCTTTAAGTTTTTAAGTATTGCCGATCAGGCTTTCCATTGGGGAATTCTCGATCGCGATATCAACATTGCCATCTGGATTGTGATTGCTCTTCTAATCGGGATTTACTTATTGAAAGGCTTTCGCATGCCGGGCGATAGCGGCAAAGATGCTGAAGACAAAACGGTAAGCGTGTTGCGCATTTCATTAGCAATGCTTGTGTTTGTGTTTACTGTTTATCTTATTCCCGGAATGTGGGGCGCGCCCTTAAAAGCACTGGCTGGTTACTTGCCGCCCATGTACACACACGATTTTAATGTGTTGAGCGCAACTACATCAGCAGAAAAAACAAATGTCATTTGCGATGAACCCAAGTATGCTGATTTCCTCCACCTGCCGCATGGCTTAAGCGGATACTTCGATTATGATCAGGCTATAGCCTGCGCCCGCCAGCAAAACAAACCATTGTTTATCGACTTCACCGGGCACGGTTGTACCAACTGTCGCGAAATGGAAGCGAATGTGTGGAGCGACCCGCAAGTATTGCAACGCTTACGCGAAGACTATGTAGTGGTAGCTCTTTATGTGGATGATAAAACTACATTGCCTGAAAGCGAGTGGTACACTTCTACGTATGATAACAAGGTTAAGAAAACCATCGGTAAACAAAATGCAGATTTGCAAATCGCAAAGTTGAACAACAATGCACAACCATTCTATGTGCTGCTGGGTAAAGATGAACGCGTGCTGGTAACTCCTTACGGATATAATCTAAACGCAGAAAAGTTTGCTGCATTTTTGGATGTAGGAAAGGAGAAGTTTAAGGAGTTGTATCCTTAACTTACATTTAATCGATTACTTTTTATTTGTGTTTTTCCTTGCTATAATCAATGCACCTATTACCAGCAACGCAAACCATGTAAATGCATTCATATCAGTACCATCAAAATGCCAGCCGTGATGATGCCAATCGCCCCAGCCAAATAAGGCTTTAAAAATAGCGGCAATTATTCCAATCACGGCCCCCATCAATCCAACTATTAACCCTACCAGGCCAGCAAACAAACCAGCAATTAACCCGAATAAACCTGCGCCCAGGCCTATCCATAGCGGGAACGTAAACAACAAAATCACAATAATAAGTACAGTGGATGTGGAAGAAGATCGTTGCATGGCTGTTAGGTTATAAACTAACCTTCGCAAAAATCATTCACAAAAACGCGAGCAATTAAAAACTCGCCTTCTAGCTCGAAATCAAAGATTGATTCAAGAGGTGCCGGTCGCTCCTGTATAAAAATGAACAGTGCGTTTTACAAAAATGTACAGGTCGATCAAACCAGCTTAAGTGTTTTGTTGGTTCGCTTCCGCGATTCAGCCACCAACTTTTCGCTCTTTGAAATAGATTGTCCAAACGAGGGGGCCATTTCGCGCAGGCGTGCTTGCCACGCTTCGGTTTGACTTTGTTTCTTAAAGCATTTTTGAATCAACTCCAGCATCATGGTTACAGCGGTGGATGCACCCGGTGAAGCTCCCAGCAAAGCAGCTACGGTTCCATCTTCTGAAACAACCAGTTCGGTACCAAACTCCAGTACACCGCCTTTCTCTTTGTCTTTCTTAATCACTTGTACGCGCTGGCCTGCTTCCAATAGTTCCCAATCCACTTGTTTGGTAAAGGGAACGTATTCGCGCAAAGCTGCGTGGCGGTCTTCAGGTGTTAATCGTAATTGTTGTATCAGGTATTTGGTTAACGGAACATTTTTGATACCCGCAAAAATCATAGGCATCAGGTTATCGAGCTTAATCGATTTGGGCAGATCCATCAATGAGCCATTTTTCAAAAACTTGGTTGAAAATCCCGCAAAGGGCCCAAACAACAATTCTCGCTTGCCATTGATAAAGCGCGTATCCACATGCGGTACCGACATGGGGGGCGAACCTACCGAAGCTTTACCATATACCTTGGCGTGATGTTTATTTATCAACTCCTCGTTATTGCACTTCAACCATAAACCGCTTACCGGGAAACCACCATAACCTTTGCGTTCTTTTATCTCGGCACGCTTTAATAAATGTAATGTGGCTCCACCGGCACCAATAAAAGCAAAATGTGTATTAAATGTTTTCTTCTCACCGGTTTGTAAATCGCGCACAAAAACATCCCATCCTTTTTTACCATCCGGATCAAGGTCCAAACACTCGGTATTATAATGAATGGTTACACCGGGCATTTTAGCGAGCTGCTCAATCATGCTACGCGTAAGCGAACCAAAGTTTACATCGGTTCCCATTTCCATACGTGTAGCAGCAACGGGTTGTTTCTTGGTTCGGCCGCGCATAACAATAGGAGCCCAGGCAGCTATATCGTCATGTACTTCTGAATAAGCCATTTCATTAAACAACGGGTTGGCTTGCAGGATGGCATATCGCTTGCGTAAAAAGTCAACATTATCCGTACCCCACACTAAACTCATGTGTGGTACTTTATTGATGAAGTCTTGCGGATTTTGCACGTAGTTTTTCTCAACGAGGTAAGCCCAAAACTCGCGCGATATTTCAAACGACTCGCCAATCTTAAAGGCTTTATTACACTCAACCGAACCATCGGGCTTTTGCGGAGTGTAGTTCAGCTCGCAAAAAGCTGAGTGGCCGGTGCCGGCATTGTTCCAGGCATCCGAACTTTCCATACCGGCTTTATCCAGCCGTTCAAAAATGTGAATGGAAAGCTGAGGGTCGAGTTCTTTCAGCAACATACCGAGAGTGGCACTCATGATGCCAGCACCCATCAGTACTACATCGGTTTTTGGAGTGCGGGAGGTTTTGGTCATGGGGTTTATCCGCGTAAAACTTCGAATTTATAGGAAGCAAGGTGCCCAAGCAAATCTGCAAATAATAGTTCCAACCCTTTGGTGGTGTTGGGTGTCGAATTGTTCAAGTTTTTTGGTATCTTCAACTAGTCGTTTCAAACTATAACAACCCCATAGCCATGAAAACCGGTGCTGCTTTTTCAATTTTTGTGTTGCTCATATCCCTGGCTTGCAATCCTTTTGAAAACCGAGGCCGGGAAGTTGTTTTAGATTTGCCGGAACAACCATTTGCCTATTCGGTGGCAGGGGTTACTGACGATGTGCCAACATTAGGCCGTGTGCTTTTTTATGATACACGTCTATCGCTTAATAACAGTATTTCGTGTGCCAGTTGCCACAAACAAGCGCTGGCCTTTTCGGATAATGCAACCTTAAGTCGTGGTTTTGAAAACCGGGTAACACCCCGCAACTCCATGTCTATTCAAAATATTGTATCCGATGCCTTTCAGGAGTTTTTGTTTCCAGGCGATTCTACGGAAAAGGCTGATACAGTAGAAGTAATAAATACGGATGTTGTTGGCTACATGCCGGGGGTTCCGGTTTCGCCTGAGTTTGTGGCAACACCTACCTCGCTCTTTTGGGATGGCCGCGAAAGCAACCTGAAGCAAATGGTAACACGACCCATCATGAACCATATTGAAATGGGAATTCATGATATGGAAGCCCTGGCACTAAAATTAAGTCGGATACCCGAATACGAACCCTTATTTCAAAATGCCTTTGGAGAACCGGGAGTTACATCAGAAAAAATTTCGCAAGGGCTAAGCGCTTTTCTTCTGAGCATCCGCAGTAACCAATCCAAGTTTGACAAGGCCATGTTGTTTCGCACAAACGCTACCACGTTTGATCTGAAGCCTGCAAACTCATTAACCATTAATACTCCTTTGGTTAATCTAACTGCCCAGGAAGAATTGGGCCGGCAGCTTTTCTTCAATAAATTTAATTGCAACAGTTGCCACGATGCTAACGGTTTTGCCGACATTGGCCTGGATGCCGTACCAAAGGATAAGGGTTTAATGGAAACAACAGGGTTTGCACAGCACAAAGGCCAGTTTAAAATTCCTTCGCTTCGCAACGTAGAACTTACCGGGCCTTATATGCACGATGGTCGTTTTAAAACATTGGAAGAGGTACTGCAACATTACAGTACAGGCATTAAGAACAGCCCTAATTTAGATCATCGTTTAAAGGGAACTGACGGTAAGCCTTTGCAAATGAAAATGACTGCCAGTGAAATAAAAGCCATTACAGCATTTCTTACTACGCTAACCGATTACCAGATGATTTCCGATCCGCGGTTTTCAAATCCATTCCGCGTAAAATAAGCTGTTCTTGAAATGGTTCGATTTTTCTGTTACCTGATAGGGTGTGGTCTTGCTATTCCGGTTGCCGGTTGGAGCCAATCTACCTATGAAAAAGGTTATTTCATTGACCTCAACAATCAAAAAACAGCGTGTTATATAAAGCCCGAGGCCTGGTCGGCCCGCGGAAGTTTAACATACCTGTTTAGTTACAAAGATCAGCCTAAAACTAAACCGTTGGCCGAAATTTCGGAAGTTGCTGTTGAAGGAGCTTTTAGTCTGAAGCGTGTGAATGTGCAGATTGATATTTCGGGCGATGAAAGTCCGTTAATCAGTTACACGCAAGAACCTGAGTGGCACCAGGAAGAAATTTTTCTATGGACTTTAGTAGAAGGCAGCACTTCACTCTTTCTGTATGAAGGTGGCGGATTAAAACGATTCTTCTTCAGAAAGGGCAACGGCCCCATCGAACAATTGGTTTATAAAAAATACCGCACCACTGCAGGCATTAACCTGAATCAATCGTTTAAACAAACCTTGTTCGAAAAAGTAAATTGTGGTGATAGCTTATTTCTGTACTTCGAATCGTTAGCCTACACCGAGCAAGCTTTGACGAAACATTTTGTTGCAGAAAATACTTGTGCCGGAAGTCCCGTTCAGGTTTATCCGAAAGAACAAACCGCTGTTCCTGTTACCATTCCGGATACAGCACCGGTTAAAGAAAAAGAAACGGTTCAGACCCGAAAAAAATTATCGCCCCCAGCGGAGCCTACTGCACCTTCTATCACTACCGAAAAAGAAAAGATCAATTACTTCGGGCTTGAAGTAAATCCACTTTTGCGACAAGTTATAAATCTGAATCCCAACAGTACACCCACAAACAATCCGTTTGGTATGCAGTTCGCATCCAACTCAACAAAAACCGGCCGCGGGTTTAACATGGGGCTTACCTATTCGCGCACCAAATTCAATGACGACAACAATGGGGTACAACGCGAAAACATCAACCGCAATATCGCTTTCAGGTTTGGCTATGAACGCAAACATCAATTGGGAAAACGCTGGATTGTGCTGCATGGCTATGATCTGGTTGTTGGTGGCGCCAAGGCACGCACCGAAACCAGCGATCAGGTTATTGGCAATGTTATAACCGAAACCTCCACCAACTTTTGGGGTGTGGGGCCTCGCGCAGGAATTTTATTTCTGATTAGCGACCGCGTTAGCCTTGGTACCGAAGCCACTTATTACTTGCGATACATCACGGATAAAACAAAACTTACCGGTGCTCCGGATAGCAAGCAAAAAACATCGGAGTTTGAGTTAACCATTCCGGTAGTGCTTATCCTTTCAATCCGGTTTTAATATTATTTACAGTTAGCGGTCCGCGCAGCTGCTGCACCTTCTACCCTCAACTCTTCAGCTTTGGCATAATTAACACAAGCCTCTTTCTTGTTATTAAGTTTTACCTGGCAATCGGCTATGTGCAGGTAATACGCTGGTGGCGTTCGATCACCCAGTTTTGATTGTGCATTTTTAAAAGTATCCAGCGCTTTTTGATATTGTTGTGTTTTGAGATAGCAGTACGCAAGTTCATACAGCGGGTCACCACTTTCAGGATTAAGGCCGGCTGCCTTTTGCATGTATTCCATTGCTTTAGTATAATCTTCAAAATCAATTAGGGTATAGCCATACTCGTACTGCGCCTGAAAATCGCGCGGATGATCTTGTGCTGCAATGCGATACTCTTCCAATGCTTCGCGCGTATTGCCTATTTGTTTAAGCGCAAATGCACGCTCTAACCGTGCCCGTAAATGCTTGGGACTAAAACATAACATGTAACTGAAATCGGCAATTGCTTCGTGGTATTGGCCCATGTCGATTCTTACATAACCACGTTGGTGCCAGTAATCAAAACTCCAGGGAAAAATGGCGATGGCTGCAGTAAACTTATCTACCGCTTCAGCATACTGTTGTTTAGATTTTAAGGTAAGGCCTTCGTTAAATAGCTTTTCAGCCTCGGCTGGTGGTTGTGTTTGTGCAAAACTACCGGCAGCAGCCAGCAGAAATAAGCACAGTAAAAATTGTTTCTTCATATGGGTGCTTTTTAGGTCTTTCAAAGTTGAATGATTAAACAACCTACCGGAATACCCAGCAGTACGGATATTTAAATCCGTGCAAGCCGGATAGGATGCCATTAATTTAAAATCGTTTGGCTATATTCCTATCTGATTCTAAACCGCATGAACCTTATCCGGCAGCTTCTTACCCGCCACTCCACTAACCGCGAAGCCTATTATAAGGCCCGGCTGGTGTTGTGTTTTGCTGTGGTTGAAGTGTTGATCAGCACTTGTTATTACTTCGCTCATCCGTACTTCGGATTTCGTGTGCCCCGCATGGTTTTTTCCGGACTAAGCATGACCGTGCTGGTTCAGATTTTAATGTTGCGTATGCCCTTATCGCTCACGGTTATTGCACATGGGCTTATTACTACTTTATGGATCAGTTTCTGCATCGGCATTACAACTTCCGGAGGAATTCTATCGCTTGTGTTACCTTGGTTATCGGTTATGCCGGTAATGGCTAATCTGTTAATTCATCAGCGGGCCGCTACTGCGTGGGGCGGTATTTCATTAATCTCCATTCTGTTTTTTTTTCTTGGCGGAACAACCCCCAATGCAATTGAAAACAGCCATTGGCGAAGTCTGGCAGCCAATAGCGGGCTTGTAATCATCACATTTGTTTTCACATGGCTTTTTCATCTGGCACACTCTAACCTGGTGGCCAAAGTTGTTACCAAAAACAAAAAGCTGGAAGTGCGCAAGAACAGATTGATAGCGCAGCATCGGGAAATACAGGCTCAAAAATCCTTTATTGAAAAACAAAATCAATTACTAAATACACAGAACAGAAATATTGAAAAGATTAATCAACTGTTGCAAGAACGAGTACACGAGATTATGAGTCGCAACGAAATTCTAGGACAGCACTGGCAAACCCTGTTGGCCATAACCAAAAGCTATATTATCAATTTCGGGCAATTGGAAGATGCACTTGCTTACATTACTCAAACCGTAAGCAAAAGCCTGGCAATTGATCGCGTTAGCGTGTGGCGCTACCATGCCGATACGCATCGGATTGTTTGTTTGCAGATTACCGATACTCAAAATCAAAACCTCAAACCGAAAGAGTTAGCACTTGAAGAATTCCCTGAATATTATAAAGCGTTGATGTCGGAGCAGGTTATTGCAGCAGTGGAATCACAAGTGCATTGGCAAACACGCGAGCTAAAAGAAAAATATCTTGCTCCGCGCAATATTATTTCAATGCTGGATAGCCCGTTTTTTATTGCGGGTAAATTAGGAGGCGTTATTTGTTGTGAACACCGGCAAATGCGCAAGTGGGCTAATGAAGACATTCTGTTTGTCCAAGCCTTGTCTGATATCGTTACGCTTTCAATCATGAATCAAGATCGTAGAGCATACGAAGTTGCCTTGCTTGAAAAGCAGAACGAAATCATTGCAATTAATCAAAGCCTGGAGGCGCGCGTAAAGCAACGCACCGAAGAACTTGAAAAACAAAACAACCGCCTGGCAGAGTATGCCTATATAAATTCACACCTGTTACGGGCACCCCTTAGCCGATTGCTGGGTTTGGTAAACCTGGTTGGCTACGCTGAAATTGTGGGCCCTGAACGTGAGCAGATTATCCAACAAATTCAGGTTGCCGGCCGCGAGTTGGATGATGTAGTTGGTAAGATTAATGCGGCCCTTGGCTTTAAGCGAACATTAGACCGGGGAATATTCACAGATAAACCAGCATCAACCTGATTGCCCGGCTTACTAATTTCTCGCACAGGAGAAAGTAGTTTTCTGTTATCCGATTCATCCTGAATTTTTAACCGCTTACTCCCGATAATCATCGGCACACACCGGCTAAACCTTTAAATGCTATTTCAATGGCGTTGTTCCAGCAAACAAATTCATTTAATCTCAAAACTTATGAAAAACTGGAAAAAAGGATTGTACGGCTTTTTGAGCCTGGGAATGGTTCTGGTGCTTCTGGTGTCAATCAGCAGCTGTAGCGATGATGAGGATACACCACAACCAACTCAAAGTATTGTAGCATTGGCGCAGGGTCAAAGCAACTTATCATCGCTGGTAACTGCTTTAACCAAATACCCCGATTTAGTAGCAACGTTAAATGGTTCCGGAAATTTTACAGTGTTTGCTCCCACCAACGATGCTTTTGCAGCATTACTTACAACAGTAGGACAAACCAGCATTGACGATGTTCCTGAAGATGTGTTGAAATCATTGTTACAGTATCATGTAGTAACGTCTGGTGCAGTGTTATCTACTCAATTGGCAGCAGGAAATATAGCTACTGCCAATGGTGAGAACATTGCTGTAACTACATCCGGTGGAATCCGGTTGAACGGCAGCACACAAGTTGTAACTGCCGATGTTCGTGCAACAAACGGAGTGGTTCATATTGTAGATCAGGTATTGGTTCCGGCATCAATCGGGCAATTTGTTAATACAATTGTTGAGCCCGCTTATTTCAATAAGAATTTTACCACCTTAATTGCAGCCGTTAAAGCAGCCAGTCCATCCATACTTGAAACTTTATTGAGCAGCAATAAAAAAACGCTTTTTGCTCCAACTAATGCCGCGTTTCAAGCGGCCGGCATAACCACACTGCCTAACCAAGCAACGCTCAATGCTGTTTTGGCTTATCACGTTGTAGAAGGCGAAATACTTGCGGCACAACTTCCCACCAATACGGCTCCGGCAAATTCTGAAATTACTACGCTGGGTGGTAAATTTTACTTGAGCAATCGTGGCAGCAATGGCGTGTTTATAAACGGAACAACGCAGGTAACTGCAACGGATATTGTTGCCAATAATGGAGTAGTGCATGTAATTAATCGCACGTTGTTGCCGCCATCACAAACTGTTGCGGGCATAGCTACTTCGCTTTCAACTGCATCTCAACCGCAGTTCACACAGTTAGTGGCAGCATTAGGTCGTGTGCCGGCTTTACTGCAGGCAGCGTCAAATGCAGATTCTAAGCTTACTGTTTTTGCACCAACCGATGCCGCCTTCCAGGCTTTATATACTGCGTTGGGTGTAAATGGTGTGAATGAAATTAATCTGGAGTTATTGACAGCCGTACTGCAACATCACATTGTTTCGGCACCTACTACAGCAACTGGCAAGGTGTTTTCAACTGATTTGGTGAATGGTGCAGTACCTACTTTAAATGGAAATGTTACTATTAGTGCTAGTAATGGAACTGTAACTTCCAGTGGAGGAACAGTAGCTCAGTTAAGTAGTACGGCTTCATTACTAAACGTATTGGGTACAAATGGAGTAATCCATACCATAAACGCTGTGTTGGTACCTGCTAACTAATCTACAAAAGGCTAAACAAAAGGCCTGGGTAATTGCCCGGGCCTCTTGTTTTAAACCCTAGGTTGATTTTGTTGTTATATCTAAAGCCATGTTTAGCGTTCGTCAACGATATTTATTCATTGCCCTACTAAGTGTTTACTCCTATGTAAACATCCTGTTAACTACTGGCCACTCATTTCTGGGTATTAATTTACCAGAACCACTGTTCATTGTTTCTGTAACCGTGTTGGTGTTGTTGGTTTGGGAGGCCAATCGTTTATTGCAGCGAAATCTTGGACGCATCCGGGTATTCTTACGAAGCAAAATTCATCCGCTCATTATTCACTTTGTATTTAGTCTTTTTGTTGTTGCCATCATTGCCAGCACGATTTCAATTATTCTTACTTCACTATATCAACTTGAAAAAGAAGCTTTCTGGTTGGCACTTACGCTTTCGTTAGGGTTCAGTTTCAGAATAAACCTCTTTTTGCATTGCATTAATGCCATTGTGTTTTACATGAACAAATACAAGGTTGTGCAGATAGAAGCCGAGCAGTTGAAGCAGCAAAGTATCGAGGCCCGTTTCGATGCGTTGCG
Source organism: Cyclobacteriaceae bacterium (assembly GCA_019638355.1). Lineage (GTDB taxonomy): Bacteria > Bacteroidota > Bacteroidia > Cytophagales > Cyclobacteriaceae > ELB16-189. Next base: position 242,071 of record JAHBTY010000001.1, on the reverse strand, counting down.
CAGTCAAATCAACCCACATTTTCTCTTTAATTCTTTAAATGTTTTATACTCTTTGGTTTACCGCGATCCGGATACCGCGGCAAGATTCATTGAACAACTTTCAAACGTTTATCGGTATTTACTTAATAACCAGGATCAAAAATTAATTCCCTTACGGGAAGAACTCGAGTTTATCAACTCATACTATTACCTCTTAAAAATGCGGTTTCAGGAAAACCTGAACATTGCGCACGAAATTCCCGAGACCAAAAAAGACTATTACATCGCACCGGCTACACTTCAACTGCTGATCGAAAATGCGATTAAACATAATGTGGTTTCAAAGAAAAATCCGTTGGACATAAAAATTTACATCGAAAACGGAAAGCCAGACATTAATAAGATTGTGGTTGAAAATAATCTGCAGCCAAAACCTGTTCAGGAGGTTTCATCAAAACTGGGTCTTAAAAACATCAAGTCGCGCTATACTTTTCTGGCTGGACGCGAAGCTGTTGAAATAATTACCGCACCAAACTTTATTGTAAAAGTGCCCTTAATAAAACTGTCGTACGAAAACGAGAACGGATGAAGGTTTTAATAGTTGAAGATGAGAAGTTGGCAGCCGAACGTCTGCAGGAAATGATTAAACAGTACGATACCAATATTTCCATTGCTGGCCCCTTTGATACCGTGCAGGAAACATCCCAGTATCTTGCTCAGCATAATGATATCGATGTACTCTTTTTGGATATTCAATTAGCCGATGGCAAAAGCTTTGAGTTGTTTGATCAAACGCCCTATTTTAAACCTGTAATTTTTACCACCGCTTACGATCACTACTCGATTAAAGCTTTTAAATATAATAGTATCGATTACCTGTTGAAGCCGGTTCGGTTTGAAGAGTTAACCTTTGCACTCAACAAATTCAAGCGACTTAACCCTGCCGATAGAAGCGGTGGTTTAACAAAAGAGATTGTTCGGGAATTATTACAGGCAAACACTTACAAGAAACGTTTTTTAGTAAAGCAAGGAAGCCGCATTCAATACATTCCGGTAGAAGCTATTACGTATTTGTTTGCTGATGGAAAAATCACTTACCTGGTATCGAACGAGCGAAAGCAGTTTATAGTTGATCACACGCTGGAAGAGTTGGAGTCCGAGCTTCTGGATCCCTCTTTCTTTTTTAGAATCAGCCGCAAGGCTATTGTTCGTATTGATGCCATTCAGGAGGTGCGCACAAACGATAATCGATTAGAGCTCAATCTTTCCAAGACCGCTGATTTTCCGCTTGTTGTTAGTCGCGATCGGTTAAAGGCTTTTAAAGATTGGTTGAATCATTAAACACTTTTCTATTCAGTTGGTTTTTATGACAAAGTTTATGTTAATCATGTTTCGGATTATTGGTATTTGTGTTTTGATTTTAGGCAGCACAGTATCGCGGGGCCAAACGGTAATTCAAGAAGACTCGCTACGCCAGCGGGTATTACAACTACAGCAGGACGTAGATCGCATTGAGTTAAATCTTGGGCTGGCTCAAACCAAATTCCAAAGAGGAATTGCACTCGCAACCATTGGCTACTCCGTTACTATTGCCGGTGGTTTAATGTTGGGCCGTAGTAATGATAAACTGGGCCAGGGTCTTTTGGTTGCCGGTGGCGCAACGGGTATTACAGGTACATTCCTGTTGGTTGATTCTTTTAAGTATCTGGGCCGGGCTTCGGGTAATCAAAAAAAGAAACGGAGATAACCTATTCACTCCTTAAACTCTTCACCGGATCGCTGCTTGCAGCACGAAACGATTGAAAGCTCATGGTAAGCCATGCTACCACAAACGCGGCTACACCGGCAAACAAGAACAGCCCAATTCCAATTTCGGTCTTGTACGTATAATCTTTCAGCCACCAGTTAATACCATACCAAGCAACAGGCGATGCGAGTATAAACGCAATCGCTATCAGCTTACCAAATTCTTTAGAGAGCAGTAGCACAATACTGCTTACACTGGCGCCCAATACTTTACGGATTCCAATCTCCTTTGTACGTTGCTCTGCCGTAAATGCGGTTAGTGCAAACAATCCTAAACAAGCTACTACAATGGCCAGTCCGGAAAAAATTCCAATAATTTTACCCAGGCGGGTTTCGTTGGCATACATGCTGCTGAATCGCTCATCCAGAAAATAGTAATTAAACGGTTGGCCCGGAGCGAGTTCTTTCCATTTTGCTTCTACGGTTTCAATAACCTCCCTAGTGTTTTTTGATTGAAACCGGAATGAGATAGGGCCACGAGGCTGATCACTTAAATAAATTATTACCGGTGTTACGTTTTGTTTTAATGATTCGAAATGAAAATTTTCCACAACACCAATTACTTGCAGTACCTCGAAGTGCTCGCGATCAATTTCACCATCGCCAAAATTACCAAAGGTGGCTATGCGGCTACCTAAAACTTCGTTTGTAAAACCAAAGGCTCTTACCGCGGCTTCATTTAAAATAACAGCGGTTGAATCAGATGGAAAGTCAAGCGAAAAATCGCGACCCTCAATCACTTTCATACCCAGTGTTTTGATGTAGTCGTAATCAACCTGCCAGTTTTGCACACTCACCATATTTTCCTGCACCCCAGGATCACGACCTTCAACCCACCACGGGTTATCGTTGCGCCAGGTTCCGCTTACGGGCAAGTAGCCTGTCATGGTGGACAACTCCATCTTCCCGCTCCGCATTACTTCATCGCGAAAAGCCATTCGGTTATTACCCAAAGCATACGCATCTTCAATAACCAACACTTGATCCTTGTTAAACCCTAATTTTTTATTTTGTATGTAATTGAGCTGGCGATAGACTGCTAACGTACCGATTACCAATAGAATTGAAACCGCAAACTGAAATACTACCAGCGAACTTCTGATAAATCCGCTTTTCATTCCCAATGCCACATTGCCCTTTAGTACACTAGCCGGTTTAAATGCCGAAAGGAAAAAGGAAGGATACACACCAGCCAACACGCCTACTACAAGTGTTGCACCAAGAATAATCAAGTAAAAATTTGGCTCACTAAAAGGAATAAACAATTGCCGCGATGATAGATTATTAAATAAGGGCAACAACAGATAAGCAATACCAATGGCCAACATCATTGAAACCAAACTCAACAAGATGGATTCCATTAAAAACTGACGCACCAGGTGCGAGCGAAAGGAACCCATTACTTTTCTAATACCAACTTCTTTGGCACGATTGGCCGAGCGGGCAGTAGATAGATTCATGAAGTTTATGCAAGCAATGATGAGAATGAAAAGTGCGATTGCCGAAAACAAATACACATACGCAATATCAAAGTTAGGTTCAAACTCTCCCTGCAATGAACTTTTGGTATGAATATCCAGTAAGGGCTGAAGCGTGTACTCCATCTTGTTACCAGCTGCTTCAAACTTCTCAATAGAAAAATCTTCGCCTCCTAATATTTCGCCTATCTGTGGCATGGCCCGCTCTATGACCAATCGTGTTAATTTTTGTTCTACCTGCCGGGGGTCTGCATCTTTATGCAGCAGCATATAGGTTTGAAAGTTATTGCTGTACCAAACCAGCCTTTTTGCTTCGTCCAAACCAGCCATTGCTATCAATATATCAAAATGAAAATGGGTATTAGCCGGCAGGGTTTCATAAACGGCTGTTATTTTCATGTTCATATTATTGTCCAGTATAAGCGTTTGCCCTAATGCTTCTTCTCCAGGAAAAAACTTATCGGCTGTGCGTTTGCTTATAGCTATCGAATTGGGTTCAACCAAAGCCGTAGTGGGGTTACCGGCAATAACCGGAACAGAAAAAACCTGAAAGAAATCCTTATCGGCCCAGACTACATGATCTTCTTTTATGTTTTCTATATCGCGTTTTACGAGGTAAGAACCCCTTGTGCGAAAGCGAATGGCAGCCTCTACTTCAGGAAACTCTTCCGCTGCGGTGCCGGCCAGTACAGGTGGTGCATACAGCATATTGTAATGGTTGCCGCCAAACTTCAAGTCACTCTTAATGCGATAAATTCTTTCACCATTTGCAAAGTGTGTATCGTAACTGAGTTCATTTCGAACAAACAATACGATTATAAAACAAATGGCCAACCCAATAGAAAGACCCGCCACATTAATGAATGAATAAAAACTTTGCTTGCGCAGATTGCGCAGGGCTACAGTGAAGTAATTCTTCAGCATATCTTTTGGTTTTTTATTTTCCGTTTGGATTACCTGTTTTTGAGTATCGCGTAAGCCAGCGGTGTGTCCGAATCTTTTTAGCACCGTGTGGTACGCATCAATAAATCGCTTTTCTTTTTTTAATTCTTCTTCCACAGCCGAGCAAACATGATCAATCAACTCATCTTGAATACCATCCGCTACAATACCGCGGTAGTTCAGGTCTTTGATGATGTAAGCGATATGTTCTTCTGTTAGCTTCATAGTTAAGTTGCTGGTTACTTGTCTCTGGTTGCTGGCAACTTGTTACCAGCGACAAGAAACCAGAAGCGAATTTCATCCTATGTTCACTTGCAACACATTTCCCATTGTTTTAATAAACTCAACAAATTCATTCACGCGCTCTTTCACCAGGCTGCGGCCTTGTGGTGTAAGCGAATAGTATTTTCGCACGCGTTTACCAATGGCTTCTGTTTCGGTACGCAACATGCCTTCTGCTTCCAGTTTGTGCAGGGCGGGGTACAATGCACCTTCGGTTAATACGATTCTTTCATCCGATAATTCTTTTACCCGCTGCGTAATCTCATAGCCATACATGCGGCCGTTATCTTTCAATACTTTTAGTACAATTGTTTGAAGTGTTCCCTTTAACAGCTCTGGCGAATGCATAAATCATTAATACATAAGTGAATTATGTATCTAAGACGCTTTATCGGTAAATCAGGTTGCATGTCGGGCGTTTTTTTATTTTTGTATCAAATCATCCCCTAATTTTTAACTGATGCGCCCTGTTTATTTTCTGGTTGGGATATTTGCTGTTTGGTGTGTTTCCGCTTCATTTTGGTTTTTGTTCTGGGTAAAAGGGCTTGATCCTAAACCAGAAAACATTAACCCCCATCAATCTGCATTAGCTATTGCCGAAATATTATTGATCGTGCTTGTTTCGCTGCTTATTGGTTTTGGAATAGGCTGGTACCTGAATCAACTCAAAGTGTCTGCTTCTAAAAATGAGACCACAATTTTAAAAATACTTCTAACTGAAAAGGAAGAACTTATTCAACAAGCAACCGACAGGGCCCATAAGACTGAAACTACTTTAACGCGTGCCCGCGAAACGTTTCGTTCCGATTTTCTTACTATTTCGCGCGAGAACGAGCGTTTAAAAACTGTGGAAGAAGCTTATAAAAGCGAACAAGAATTATGGCAGCACCAAACTTCTGAGCTTCAAAGTACTATTAATGATTTACAAAAGGGTTTTAACGATGCCAAGCAGGAAGTGTTGAAATGCCGGCAGGAAAAACAAAAATTAGAAATTGAGCTTAGTGAATTGTTACATGTGCAACGAAGCAAAAAAGGTACAGTACCCGCTAACGTGGAATCAGCAACGCAACCGGAAACGGACGATTTAAAAATGATTAATGGCATTGGCCCTGGCATTGAAGCCAAACTTAATAAGGCCGGTATTTACAGTTTCCGCCAGCTAAGCGAGCTTACCGAAGAAAGTATTCAGCGGGTTGCATCTGTTATTGAATTTTTTCCCGGTCGCATCGCGCGTGATAGGTGGGTAGAGCAAGCCTCGAAGCTCTATCTGGATAAATTAAGAAAGTAAAGGTTGAATAAGAATTAAGTCATAGACAACATCACGGGTTCGGGTCAAGTTTAAGTGCCAGGCTAAATTTTACCTCAAGGTTGTCTTCCACTTTAACCATACCCATCATGCGCGAGGGTGCAGTAAGATTAAAATCGGCAAACTCAAATTCACGAATGCCCCGCAGGTAAATAATGCCATTACTCTTTACTTCGATTGCACAATCCACATCAAACGTTTTTACCACACCGGCCAGCATTATTTTCATGCGGCCCTTAAATCGTTCTTCGGCACAGCCGAATACCGGTGTTTTTTCGAATGAAATAAAATCAATCGCAATTGTCGGATGCTGGGTTGCCTTGATGGTCCGGTTAAAATCATTGGTCATTAACTGCATGCCACAACTAAATGCGGAAGCATCAAGTTGTACATTACCTTTTATAAAAACAGGGGGCGTACCAACGCTTTCGCGAAGCACCAACGTATCGCGACCGCAATACAACGTGGTACATTGAAAGGAATTTACATTGGTTTTGCCTGCAACCACCAGCATGCTTTCGGGCTGCACAATAAACCGGTGCAACAGTACCGGTGAGTTAAACGAACTCCAAAGCATGACAGCTACTATTAAAATCAAGATGCGTTTCATTGTGACAGTTCTTGCTTATCAAGTTTACCAAATGTAAAAAGAGCTCCGGCCACCCCTGACCGGAACTCACCCATTAACCATCCCTCCAAATCAGAAAGAGATTGCACCCTGAATCACGAAGCCGTCAAACTTACCATTGTAAAAGCGGTTGTTTGCACCAGTATCGCGATAGCCATCGTAGTTTTGCGTTACGTACTCTCCTTTCAACAAGATGTTACGGGTAATAAACCAACCGGCTCCAAAAGAAGTGCGGTCTATCGTAACATCATACCGGCTTCCGGCAACAGCTGCGGTGTAACCTTCGGCAATGGTGGCATCTACTTTTATGTAGCGTGCGCCCACATAAAACTGTTCTTCTTTTCCAAAGCGGTACAAAGCCTCGGCTGCTACCTGTTGTGCATTGCGATCGGCTTCGGCAGCATAGGTTGTGCCTTCACCATTTTCAAATGCACTATTACCTTTTGCCCATTCAAATGTTCCAAACACTTCAAGTCCACTGAATTTTACAAAGGGATTGATAACAAAAGCTGTGATGTTATCGCGGAAGCCAGGATTAAACCGGCCAGAGAAAGCATTTCCGGTTAATGTCACGGGCGCGTTTTCCATTACGTATTGATAGTTAGATCCTGTACGATCGCCACCAAACAACGTGTTGCTGGCAGAGGATTTGGTTGTCATGCCAGAACCAGTAATTCGTACGCGCAGGTTATTTTTCACTTGTTTATCGAAACCGACTTTGGCATATAGTGATGGTTTACGTTTTGCACCATCGGGCTGTGATGGACTTGCAATGTTGCCTTGAATTTCGCCATCGGTAAAACCAGCCATTACAAGCACACCATCTTTTTTCCAGTACAACTCTGCTCCAATTTCAGTAGTAAAGGCATCCATAATGTTGTTTTCAATCCAGGGGTTCCATAAGGTATGGCCGCCATCACTTCTGCGGAAGTGTGCATCACCATAGTTTACTTCCATGTGGCCGACTTTCAGCGTAAGGTTTTTCCACAGGTTATCAAAGAATTCACTTTTCAGAAAACCAACTTTATCAATTTGCAGGTAGCCTCCTTTAACCCAAAACTCGTTGTGGTGGTGAGATGACATGTAGGAAACCAGGTTCAGGCTTACACCATCATACAATTGAACATCAATGTTGAAGTTTGCCTGGGCCAATGGAAAACCACCACCCATTTCATAAAGTGCAGGCGTTGCCAACTCATTACTGTGATTTAGCTTCTGATAGCCTTGTGTAAAGCCTGCACCGAGGCGCATCTTCAAGCCATCATAAATAACAGTATCTTCTTTTGAGGTTTCGAATACATTTACCCCTCGCTTATCATATGGCCTCCAGTATTGTATGGTAGGTTGCTGTGCCCAGGCTGTCCAGCTTAACATGAGGCCGAACACCAGCAGCAGACTTCTTAGGGTTGCGAATTTTGTTTTCATAACATTTTAACTTTAAAGGTGATTTTACAGATAGATTATGTTTACTTATTTGATAGGGTGATGTCGAAGGTTATGGTAATCTCATCGCCCGTTTTAACTGAGCCAAACATGAACGAAGGCGGCTCTACGTTAAACTCCGTCATTTTAATTTTTTTAGATCCCTGGAAGCGAATGCCGTTTGCCTCGGATTGGGCGGTAACCAGTAAATCGATTGGTTTTGGGGTTCCAGCAATGGTTAGAGTTCCTTGCGCTTCAATGTTGCTACCAGCAACGGCTGCTGCAGTAAGTTGAAATTTAAGGTCTTTATTCTTGTCGGTTTTCAGTGCGTTGTATGCATTCTTATCCATCGCACCCTTACCACTTTTCAAACTTTCAGCAGGAATGATTACCAGAATAGAATTTACTTTACTCAGCTGACCGTTTGCATCAACTTCAAACTGTGCCTGGGCAGTTACCTGCTTCGAGGTCATCGTCCAGTCGTGCATGGTGGAAGTACCAGCAATGGTAATGGCCGGAGTACCGCTTACTTTATACGGTTTTTGTGCCCAGCCTGCAGCATGGAAAAACACCATGACCAGCAAGGCTAATACTCGGGGATTTTTTATGATCGTTTTCATGGCTTCCGGGTTTCTGTCTTGTTTCACAGTACAAGGTTAGGCACACCCAAATAGCCGCCATATGATTGTTAACCATGCATTAACATGATCTTCGTCATGCATTTCCAATGCATCCTTATTTTAAAAGGTTAAAAAATCTTACAAATAGTATGCATGCCGAATATATTTTTATACCTTCGGCATGGTTTGAAACTGATGAAAAGAGAAGAAACCATAGACTATAATATAAAGGCCGCCTGGCACAGCATTGCCCGCATGTACAATCAGCAGGCAGCAAAATACCAGGGCACCATGTCTATCGGCTTTGCTTTATTGAACATACACTCCGAAGAGGGAACCCCGGCCACCAAGATCGGGCCACTGATGGGTTTGGAACCGCGCAGTGTTACGCGACTTCTAAAATCAATGGAAGAAAAAGGTTTGATTGTAAGAAAAGCTGATAAGAACGATAAGCGTTCGGTTCGCATTTTTCTTACCAAAGAAGGAAAGCGCCATCGCGATAAATCAAAGGAAACGGTGTTACGCTTTAACGAAGTAGTGCGCGAAGAAATTCCGGCCAGCAAGCTGAATGTGTTTTTTGAAGTAGTGCAGAGTATCAATCAGATTATTGAGAGAAATGGTATTTATGAAGATTTGGTTGTGAATAGTCGGCAGTAAGCAGACAGCAGTTGGCAGTAACTGTTCAGATCAAACCCTGCCTACTGCAAACTGCCTATTGCCAACTTTAAATTATAATAGACAAAAAAACCGGTAATATGAATAGAACTATCCGTAAAGTAGCTGTTTTAGGATCGGGCATTATGGGCTCGCGCATTGCCTGCCATTTCGCCAACATTGGTGTAGACGTTTTGCTGCTCGACATTGCCCCCCAAGAGCTTTCTGATGACGAAAAGAAAAAAGGCTTAACGCTCGATCATCCGGCTGTAAAAAACCGAATTGTGAATGCTGCGTTTGAGTCAACTCTTAAGTCGAACCCAGCCGCGCTGTTCAGCAAAAAGTTTGCTTCGCGCGTAAAGCTTGGAAACTTTACCGATGACATGCCCAAGATCAAGCACTGCGACTGGACAATAGAAGTAGTGATTGAAAACCTGGACATCAAAAAGAAAGTATATACCGAAGTTGAAAAGTTTCGTACACCCGGCACGCTTATCACTTCCAACACTTCAGGTATTCCTATTCACTTAATGGCCGAAGGAAGAAGTGACGATTTTCAAAAACATTTTGCCGGAACACACTTCTTTAACCCGCCACGCTATCTGAAATTATTGGAAATTATTCCAACTACTAAAACCGATCCGGAAGTAACAAAATTCTTACTGCACTATGGTGATCTCTTCCTCGGTAAAACCACCGTGTTGTGTAAAGACACTCCGGCTTTTATCGGTAACCGTGTAGGTGTTTGGGGCTTGCTGAAAGTAATTGACTCCATGCGCAAGTACGATCTCAACGTAGATGAGATTGATAAACTTACCGGCCCCGTTATCGGCAGACCAAAATCAGCCACATTCAGAACATCGGATGTAGTGGGATTAGATACACTTGTGAAAGTTGCCAACAACCTCTATGCTGGCTTACCGAACGATGAAGGTCGCGAGATGTTTAAGTTGCCCGATGCGGTAAATAAACTGGAGCAGAATAAATGGTTGGGCGATAAAACCGGCCAGGGTTTTTATAAAAAATCTAAAAACGCAAAAGGCGAAACGGAAATTCTTACGCTCGATCTGAAAACATTCGAGTATCAGCCAAAGGCAAAAGCTAAATTCGCTACGCTCGAAACAACCAAGACAATTGATAATTTAAAAGATCGCTTTAAAGTATTGCTGGCGGGTAAAGACAAAGCCGGAGATTTTTATCGCGATATGTTTTTCGATTTGTTTAAGTATGTAAGCAATCGTATTCCCGAAATCAGCGATGAATTGTTCCGCATTGATGATGCTGTAAGCGGTGGCTTCGGTTGGGATATGGGACCTTTCGAAACATGGGATGCCGTAGGGGTAGAGAAAAGCATTGCCTTAATGGAAGCCGCAGGTTATAAACCGAATCAATGGGTTTATGATATGCTGGCTGCGGGCAACAAATCGTTTTACAAAACCGAAGGCGGCACTAAAAAATATTACGACATCCCCTCTAAATCTTATAAGTCCATTCCGGGTCGCGAAAGCTTTATCATTTTGGAAAGCAAAAGCGACAATGTGGTGTGGAAAAATGCCGAATCGAAAGTTACCGACATTGGCGATGGCGTACTCAACTTCTCGTGGAGTTCGAAGAGTTATACATTGGGAAGCAGCGTAATTGAAGGCATGAACAAAGCCATCGATCTGGCTGAGAAAGATTACAAAGGCTTAGTTGTCGGTCATCAAGGCCCCGACTTCTCGCTGGGTGCGAATTTGGGATTGGTATTTATGTATGCCATCGAACAGGATTATGACGAGATCGATTTTATGATTCGTGCGTTCCAGAATTCGGTAATGCGTTTGCGTTACTCCTCTATTCCAGTTGTGGTTGCTCCGCAAGGTCGCACGTTGGGTGGTGGTTGCGAAATGACCATGCATGCCGACATCGCGCAAGCGGCTGCCGAAACCTACATTGGACTTGTTGAAGTTGGCGTGGGATTAATTCCAGGTGGTGGTGGAACAAAAGAGTTTACTAAACGCGTAAGCGATGCCTTGCAGGAAGGCGATGTAGAATTGAACGCATTGCAAAATGCTTTCATGACAATCGCCACGGCAAAAGTTGCCACCTCAGCAGAAGAAGCACGCGAGTTGGGAATTCTAAAAGCCGTGGATCGTGTTTCGATGAATAAAGACCGCCAGATTGCTGATGCAAAGCAAGCCGTACTGGATTTGGCTGATGCCGGTTACACCATGCCACAACAAGCAAAGAATATTAAAGTACAAGGTCGCACGGGGCAGGCATTATTCCTTGCGGGATTGCAAGGAATGTTAATGGGCCGGTACATTTCTGAGCACGATGCCAAAATTGCGAAGTGGATTGCCAACGTAATGTGCGGTGGCGACCTCAGCTATGCACAAGAAGTATCCGAACAGTATTTATTAGACCTCGAACGTGAAGCATTCTTATCATTAACCGGTGAGAAGAAAACATTAGAGCGGATTCAATCGATATTGACGGGGGGGAAACCTTTACGGAATTAGTAGGCAGTTGGCAGGCTACAGTAGGCAGGTAAAGACCAGAACATATGGCAATGGCAAAAAGTAAAGGATATCGAGACTTGATTGTGTATCAAAAAGCTTTTGCACTAGCGATGAAGATTTTTGAGTTAACTAAAAAATTTCCGAAAGAAGAAAGGTATTCATTGGTGGATCAAATCAAACGATCATCTCGGTCGGTTTGTTCCTGCATTGCCGAAGCTTATCGAAAAAGAAAATACCAAGCCTATTTTGTAAACAAATGTTCTGATGCTGACGGTGAGAATAGTGAGACAATGGTTTGGTTGGAGTTTTCCTTAGCCTGTAATTATATCACCGAGAAAGACTTTAATCAACTTGAACAGGATTCAGAAGAGGTGGGAAGAATGTTAAACTCAATGATTGAAAATCCGGAAAAATTTTTACCGAAAGAACGTAAACAAGCAAAACAATTATGAAATGGCAAATCCAGACTGCTTACTGCTGTCTGCCTACTGCCACTTAAAGGACTAAAGACTAAATACTCAAGACTAAATACTAAACACAATGGACGCATACATCGTAGCAGGATTCAGAACCGGAGTGGGCAAAGCTAAAAAAGGTGGGTTTCGTTTTACACGACCCGATGATTTGGCTGCTGACGTAATCAAACACCTGGTGAAGTCAATACCCGGATTGGAAAACAAAATGGTCGATGACCTGATTGTGGGCAATGCCGTACCCGAAGCCGATCAAGGCATGCAAATGGGCCGGATGATTTCATTGCTTGCGTTGGGCATTGATACGCCCGGCATGGTGGTGAACCGCTACTGTGGTTCAGGAGTGGAAACTATTGCCATCGCTAGTCAACGTATACAAGCGGGCCAGGCCGATGTGATTATTGCCGGTGGTACCGAGTCAATGTCGCTGGTGCCGGTAATGGGTTTTAAAACGGCACTTAATTATACCATCGCTAAGAACAATCCAACATACTATACCAGTATGGGCCTTACGGCTGAAGAAGTTTCGAAGCAATTTAAAATTACACGCGAAGAACAAGATCAGTTCTCTTACGAATCGCACATGAAAGCCGCTGCTGCGTGGAAAGAAGGCAAGTTCAAAGATGAAGTAGTGCCCATCACGGTTAAGGAAACTTACGTGGATGAAAATATGAAAAAGAAAACACGTGAGTTTGTGGTGGCCACCGATGAAGGTATTCGTGCCGACACAACCGTAGAGGGATTGGCAAAATTGAAACCCGTATTCGCGATGGGTGGAAGCGTTACAGCCGGTAACTCTTCACAAACATCGGATGGCGCTGCGTTTGTTGCTGTGATGAGCGAACGCATGGTGAAACAATTAAATCTAAAACCCATTGCGCGCATGGTAAGTTATGCAACAGCCGGTGTTGATCCGCGCATCATGGGTATTGGTCCGGTAGCAGCTATTCCAAAAGCATTAAAAATTGCCGGACTGAAACAAGATGATATCGACTTGTTTGAACTGAACGAAGCGTTTGCCGCACAATCATTGGCGGTTGTAAAAGAGTTGGGCATTGATCGCACCAAGTTGAATGTGAATGGTGGGGCCATTGCCGTAGGCCATCCGCTCGGTTCATCCGGTGCACGGTTATCGGTACAACTTTTTAACGAACTACGCAGGCGCAACAAGAAGTATGGAATGGTTACCGCATGTGTTGGTGGCGGACAAGGGGTAGCGGGGATTTATGAGATGCTGAATTAATCAGTAAGCAGTTGGCAGTCGCCAGTTGGCAGGAATTTACTGCCTACTGCTTACTGCCAACTTTTGAAATAGTAAGAACAAATAAAAAATGAGCAAATGGCAACAGCAGTTGAACAAAGGCAAGCGATCAAGGGTGGAGAATTCCTGATCCGGGAGACACAGGCACACGAGGTTTTTATACCTGAAGATTTTAATGAAGAGCAAAAGATGATTGCACAAACGTGTAAGGATTTTTTGAAGCAGGAGATTCATCCGCGATTGGATGAAATTGATTCGATGAAAAATCAGGAACTGATGCCGCAGTTATTAGACAAAGCCGGTGAGTTGGGTTTACTTGGCACATCGGTACCACAAGAACTCGGTGGCTTTGGTATGGACTTCAACACAACCATGCTGGTGGCCGAAGTATTGGGTGCGGGTCATTCCTTTGCTGTCGCGATTTCGGCACACACCGGTATTGGCACACTACCGATTCTATATTATGGCAATGACGCGCAGAAGAAAAAATACATTCCCAAACTGGCTTCGGGCGAGTGGAAAGCAGCTTATTGCTTGACTGAACCCGATTCGGGTAGCGATGCCAACTCTGGCAAAACCAAAGCCGTGCTTTCAGCAGATAAGAAACACTATGTTATCAACGGCCAGAAGATGTGGATCACCAACGGTGGCTTTGCCGATGTGTATGTGGTGTTTGCCAAAATCGATAACGATAAAAACCTGAGTGCATTCATCGTAGAGAAAGCATTTGGTGGCATTACCATGAATGAAGAAGAAAAGAAGATGGGTATTAAAGGTTCTTCTACCCGCCAGATTTTCTTCAACGATTGTAAAGTACCGGTTGAAAATTTATTAAGTGAGCGCGAAAACGGTTTCAAGATTGCCGTAAACATTCTGAACATCGGTCGCATAAAGTTGGGTGTTGCTGCTGTGGGCGGATCGAAAGCAACTTTAAGTAAAGCGATCAACTACTCAAAAGAGCGCAAACAGTTTGGTGTTTCGCTGGCAACATTCGGTGCCATTCAACATAAGATGGCCGATGTAGCTACACACATCTTTGCTTCTGAGTCGGCACATTATCGCGCCAGCCAGAATATTGACGATGCTTACAACGCATTCATGGCGACCGGTATGGATTCCGCACAAGCGCGATTGAAAGCATTGGAAGAATTTGCCATTGAGTGTGCCATTCTGAAAGTACATGGTTCCGAAGTGTTGGATTACAGTGTAGATGAAGGTGTACAGATTTATGGTGGTATGGGTTTCTCGGCCGAAGGGCCGATGGATCGTGCGTATCGCGATGCCCGCATCAACCGCATCTTTGAAGGCACGAATGAAATCAATCGCCTGCTTACCATCGATATGTTGTTGAAGCGCGCCATGAAAGGTCATCTCGATTTGATGAACCCCGCTATGGCCGTACAAAAAGAATTAATGTCGATACCGGATTTTGGTAGCGATGATGATACAGCCCTGTTCGCGAAAGAGAAGAAAGCGTTGCGCAATCTGAAAAAAGCCGGACTGATGGTGAGTGGTGCAGCCGTGCAGAAGTTTATGATGAAACTTTCGGAAGAGCAGGAGATTTTGATGAACCTGGCCGATATGCTGATTGAAGGTTATGTGGCCGAATCGGTGTTGTTGCGCGTAGAAAAATTAATCAGTCTGCGGGGCGAACAAGCCTGTGAAGCAGAAAAAGAAATGGCCTTGATTTATTTACATCATGCCATTGAAAAAGCTGCCGCTGCCGGTAAGAGTGCCATTACTTCTTTTGCCGAGGGCGATGAACAACGCTTGATGCTGATGGGCTTAAAACGATTCACGAAAGTAGAACCTTACAATTTGAAAAACGCCAGACGCAAAGTAGCGAAAGTGTTGATTGAGAAGGGGGAGTATTCATTCTGAGCGAAGCGAAGAATCCCCTTGTGTGTGGCGAAAAGTTGTGGCTTAGAAGTAAGCATAAGCAAGACGTTAGAAAAAACCCGGAGTGAATTCCGGGTTTTTTGTTTTGATAACAACAACGGCTCAGATTAATCATGAATATAAACAACATAGAAACATAGCTAATACAAAAGAGTAATAACCCTATGTTTGCTATGTGCCTATGTTGTTTATCTTTTAAAAAAGAATCTAGTTGGTTTCTGTTTTAAACCCTTACTCTCAACTTCCAACAATTAAAGTAATTTTGGTTGCACCTATCCCTTACCCATGAAGAACGTCTTTGCTTTACTCCTTCCCATCCTCATACTCAGTTGTACCAAGCCAACAGAAACCCAGGCTCCGGTTTATAAGACCTATGCCGAGTTGGAGACCTTATTTAAAGAGTGGCGCGACTTTCAGCGGCCGTTGTTTAACGATGGCGTGCCTGATTATTCGCTGGCGGCCATGAAAAAACAACAGGACGAATTGCGCACCTGGCAGCAACGGTTGCAGCAGTTTGATACAGTCGGTTGGCCAATCAATCAACAGGTAGATTGGTACATTCTAAAAGCCGAAATGAATGGTTTGAATTTCGATCATCGCATAATGCGCCCGTGGGAACGCGACCCTGCGTTTTATAAAACATTGTGGATGGACCGCAGCGATGTTCCCGCCCACGAAGGCCCCACACATGCTGGCATTATTGATCTCTGGAAATATTCTTTTCCGCTTACAAGCGAAAGCAAAGACAAACTGGTAAATCAACTTCGTGCAATTGCTCCCTTAAATGAACAAGCAAAAATAAACCTGATTGGCAACGCCAAAGATTTATGGATTGCCGGCATTCGCGATATCAAAACACAAAGCGAGGAATTGGAAACGATGCTTGCTTTGCCGGGCGTGAACGAACACCCCGATGTAGTTGCCATCCTTAACGAAGCCATTGCCTCCACCAACCAATTGGCAAGCTGGTTAGAAAAACAAGCCGCTTCCAAAACCGGACCTTCCGGTATTGGCAAAGAAAACTACACCTGGTATTTACAAAATGTACACTTGGTATCACTTACGTGGGAAGATGAAGTGCTATTGTTAAAGCGTGAACTGGCACGCGCGTGGTCTGCACTCAAGTTAGAAGAACATCGCAACCGAAACCTGCCCGAACTAAAGGCCGCCAACACACCGGAAGAGTTTGCCACATTAACCGAACGAGCCGCCAAAAGCTTGCTCAACTTTTTGGATCAAGATGAGATTGTTTCGATGAAGGAATATTTTGAACCCGCCTTGCGCGCGCACCTCGGTAATTTTGTGCCTGCCGAAAAGCGAAATTTTTTTGTGATCGGATTGCACTACGATCCGCGCCCGCTTTATTCCCATTTCTATCATTGGTTTGAGTTGGCGCAACTGGATAACGAACCGCACAGCAGCACCATCCGAAGAAATCCGTTGCTTTACAACATCTTTGATTCACGCAATGAAGGCACGGCCACTGCGGTAGAAGAAATGTTTATGCAAGCTGGTTTGTATAACGATGACCCACGCGTAAAAGAAATTGTATATATCATGATTGCACAACGGGCTGCACGCGGGTTGGGTTCGTTGTATGCACATGCCAATGACTTAACCATGGAAGAAGCTGGTAAGATTCATTCGGAATACACCCCACGCGGCTGGATGAAAACCGAAAAGGAACTATTGATTTTTGAACAACACTTATACCTGCGACAGCCCGGCTATGGCACCAGCTACATTACCGGCAAATATTTATTGGAAAATGCTATGGCCGAATTTGCACGCAGAAAAGAACTGCAAAACAAACCTTTTGCAGTAAAAGAATTCTTCGATCAATTAAATGCAGTTGGTTGTATTCCTATTTCACTCGGGCATTGGGAAATGACAGGGGATAAGAGCGCTGTGCCTAAATAGATGAACTCCTTGATAATCTAAAGTAACACGAAAACTGTATTAGCCCGGAACCGGACTTTTTCGTTATCGCCAGTTTTTTAAATATTTACATTCTGTGCGAATGTTTAAAATGTCTATAAATTCGTCTAAGTCAATCTTACCAACAAGTCCCACTTTAAAGTTCGCTTTATTTGAATAATTGAAGTCGCAGTGATTTAGAGGATGCCTATGTTCACTACCCTTTTGTTTAGCCTCTTCGTATCCCGTTACATCATAATCGTATCTAACATAGCCCTCTTCAAATAGTAGTAGTTCTCGTAGAATTTTCCAAAAAACTTCAGATTCACTTTCAAAATCGATTAATGATTCCGAGAAGTCTATGCTACAGCCGTCCATAAAGCTGTCATTAGAAACAGCACTAAGTAAATTAGAAATTAAGTATGAATCAATAGTGGTGTTGTCATAAGAATACACAACTTTCCCTTGTACATCAGTAACCAAAAATGGAAAAGATATTGAATAGCATTTGGTTTCACTTTGAAAAAATAACCGACTCATTTTATCAACTACTAATACGATTTTCCCATCAGACTTTTTGTTTTTTATAATTTCATAGGAAAGTGAATATCTCACCGCTTCCAAGAGGATTGTGATTATTTGTTGTTTTGTTTTGATACGATAGGTTGGAAAGAATGTATTCAAAACAGATGGTATAATATTGAATTCAAATCGTTTCATTCGATGAAGAATTCTTTATTAGCCTTAATAAATTTTATCGTTTTTTCCTTGTCAAATTTCTCAATATCCGTTTGGAGCAATGCCTTTTCAAATTTTTCTTTATGCCTATTTTCTATCTTTAATTCATTAAATATTTGCTCAAGGAAGTCTTTGTAGGAGATACTACTCTCTTTCTGAAGTTTTACTAAAGTGTTTTTGATTTCTTCCTTTTCTTTTTCAGTAGGCTCAACTGCGGATATTGCTCTCTCTCTATTAATTGTTTCAAGTCCCTTTTTAAAGATATCTAATCCGGTAAATGGCTGAGAATTTTGACAGGTTGTAAATATAGATTACTGATTTGAATTTTGCATTGTTGAACTGAAACGGAAACAGGCTCTGCTGAGGAGCAACCTGTCAGGGTTAGGTTCAACCGACTGGAATGGTCAAGCCCTGCCTTTTGTGCGGGGCTTTTCTTTTGGATCATTCCAAGAGTCTTATGCCTTAAAAAAACCTTACGCTGCATAAGCCATCGGGGTCTGATAGTTGAGCGATTGATGTGGCCTTTTGTGATTGTAGTCATCTACCCACCTTTCCGTCACGTCATTTGCTTGTTCAATGGTGTGAAACAAATTGGCATCCAGCACATCTTCGCGATACGTTTTGTTGAAGCGTTCGATGATGGCATTCTGTTGCGGCTTACCTTTCTGTATGCGGCTCCATTCTATGTGGTTATCCTTCATCCACAATTGAAATCGTTTGGAGCGGAACTCAGGACCGTTGTCGGTACGGATTTTAAGCGGTTTACCATAGCGTTCAATTGCTCGCTCCAATATTTCTATTACCCTTCGAGCTGGTAGGTTGAAATCCACTTCAATGCCTTTGCACTGCCGATTGAAATGATCGACAATGTTAAGTACTCGGATTCTTCGGCCATTATCCAAGGCATCACTCATGAAGTCCATCGCCCATTCCTGGTTGGCTCTTAACGGAATAGAGATAGGATTGGCAGGGTTGTCCTTGATACGCCTACATAATCTTTTACTCAACGAGAATCCTTCGTTCTCATACACTCTTCTGATTTTACTATCACCCAGTTCTGGATGTTTTTTCTGTACGAGCTTAATCACTTTCATTCTTCCTTTACGGCTACTGCCAATAACTTCTTCAATCGCTTTTTTTACTACGGCATCTTTGGCTGGCATTCGCTTTTGATAATACTTCTTCGTTCGCGAACACCCCACCAGCTTACACGCCTGAGCATGGCTCATCTGGTAGTGTTCTCCCAGATACTCCAAGCCGTGTTCTTTCTGATCAGGCGTTAAAACTTTTTTGTAAGTAAATCCTTAATGGCATCGATCTCCAGACTCTGGTTTGCTACAATTTTCTTTAGCCTTGCGTTCTCGTATTCCAGTTCCTTAAGCCGCTTAAGCTCATCTACTTTCATGCCTGCATATTTACTACGCCAATTGTAAAACGTAGCTTCGCTTATGCCATGTTTGCGGCATACTTCTGAAACCTTTTGATCCTGTTGTGACTGTTCGTTGAGTATCCCAATAATCTGGGCCTCGGTAAAACGCATCTTTTTCATTTGACTGTTTGGTTAGGTTAAAATTAAAAAACTCTACTTTTAACCTGTTCAAAAAAATCAGCCTAGTACCATCCCTTCGGATTTTGAACTAATAGATAGGATTGCAAAAATGACCTTGTTAGCATAGTATACAAGATATTTCTGTATCGATAGGAATCATTAATTGTCCCAGTCAAACAAATAACAAAAGGAAACTCTAAACCTTTTACATTGTTAGGATTCGTAATATAAATTGTGTCTTCTACTTTTGATTTACTTTCGTAAGCTCTATTCACGCCCCACCCTAACTGATCCCTGATAGATACACAAAGTGAGTCTATATATTCATAAATAGCCTTGTTGTTATC
Organism: Cyclobacteriaceae bacterium; assembly: GCA_019638355.1. GTDB lineage: Bacteria > Bacteroidota > Bacteroidia > Cytophagales > Cyclobacteriaceae > ELB16-189. The sequence goes on along the minus strand of JAHBTY010000001.1, from coordinate 222,269 downwards.
AAGGACAATTATGGCAATGTCATTCGGTGTTAGGGTAGGATGCTTTTCTTGAATATTTTTTAGAATACTGATTACATTCTCAATGTATGTAGTCTGTTGGATAACAACACTGTTTGAAGTTTTCCAATTCTAAATCTTCAAATCTTCTAATTGGCTCTCTTGATAACAAAACTTCTCTAGAGTCCTGTTTTCTTTTAAGTTTGTAACCAATAGCCTCCCAGTATGAGTCATCAAACCAGTTTAGTTTTTTGCTTTCAAATAGTTTCATGCCTATAGCATGTGCGAACATCAATGTTCTTGGGTCTGTCCGATAGCATCGATTAAGGATAACATCTACTTCAAGTTCTGTTTCTCTTGTATTTTCAAAAATATCCTGAAAAATATCTCCAGCTATGTAGATCTTTTTTTTTGCTATTTTCTTACATAGTTCAAAGAATTCCCTAGGAAAATCTTGCCTTTCGTCTATTAGAATATAGTCAAATGCATATTCAAAATCACGTTCATCTATTTTATTAACATGCTCCAAAACTTGAGTGAATATTGTCTTGTAGTTTGTCATTGAACTAAATCGCAAGAATGGTATTTTGTAGAAATTGCATAGGTAGCTATATAAACCTGAATTGCTATCCTTTTGAGAGCCCCATGCCCAGCCGACCCAAAGTTTGGAGTTCCACTCAATCTGCTTTTCAACTTTCATAAAATTGAAGAAACTTGGAATTCTATTCTTCAATGTGTTAGCTAAGGCTATGTTATGACATGTTAGAAATATTTTGTCATTCTCATTAGATACATAAAGTTCTTTAAGTTTATGCAGAAGCAATTCTGTTTTTCCTGTTCCAGAAAGTCCTTGAATCGACACGGATTTATTTCTAAAGTCCTTGTAAATAAACCTGGTTTGGTCTCCGTCAAATAGGATAATATTCTTTTTTACTTTTTCTAAAATCGTTTCTGGCATTTCTACGCCAATCTTGTCTATATCGTTTATGCTTCCAATTAACAGGGAAATTAATAGCTCACTTTTTCTTTGGAGTACTTTTGGTAAAGCACAATCCTCAAACACATTTGAGAGATTAAATTTGTTCGTATAAACTACACTAGTTGTAACTTCTCTTTTCCAATCACGTGGACGGCCAATATGTTCTTTGTACTTATATTTATCCGAAAGAGAACTTAAGTCTTCAACAAAATCCTCGATGTATATTTCAAAAGCCTCAGCGTCACCTTTAATGTCGATAAAAATGAGCTTATGTTTAGGGGAAAGAAGAACAATTGCGTTTTGCTGATAGTCGTATGAGTATTTCTCACCTAATGGAGCGTTTAATAGGTATATTTGCTGTTTTGGATTCTCGAGTGCAAACACCTCTATCAACTCAATCAGTTCAGCATTACTGGCGGTTTTATCAATATGATTGTAGAAAAGACTATTACTCATTTTGTATCAAGATTGGTTACTAGTTCTTTTGAAAAATTGGACCAACAACCAAATATAAGAAAGAGGGTTTCCTATATCAGTTTATTATAACCTATTCAATCCAGTTCGCCATTCACAATGGTGAAGTCTGCTAATTAAGCTTTCCCTACCCCAACTTCGCCTCCATCGTAATATCGGTATTCAACAATTTTGAAATCGGGCAATTGACTTTGGCATCGGCTGCGCACGCCTGAAACTTGTCGGCCGTAATGCCGGGCACTTTGGCGGTTAAATCCAGGTGCGAGTTGGTGATCGCGCCATTCTCAAATGTAATCGTACACTTCACCGTTAAGTCATCGGCTGTAAAACCGGCTTCGTTCAATACAAAGCTTAACTTCATGGCAAAGCAACCGCTGTGTGCGGCCGCAATCAGTTCTTCGGGGTTGGTGCCTACACCTTCCGCAAAGCGCGAGTTAAACGAGTATTGGGTGTTGCTCAACACCGTGCTGGCGGTTGATACTAAACCTTTTCCTTCTTTACCGGTTCCTTTCCAATTGGCTGTGGCTGATCGCTTCATAATTTTTTATGGTTTGTTTCGTGCTTGAAGGTAAGCCACAAATTCAATTTTTGGAAGCGCGGTTTTCTGTTCGCCCGGAGCTACCCTAAACTATTTTCAAAACATAACAGATTATGAATTATTATCCGTACAGGAAGTGCTACTATAATCGAAACGTTTCAGGGGTTGACTTATTCCGAGCGCAGCGTATCAGCCGGATTAGCCAATGCAGCTTTATTGGTTTGCGACCAAACTGTAACAATTCCCAAAGCCAACAAAATGACTATACTGATTAGCACATCCCACACCGAAACAGTGGTGCTGTAATATTGCATGCGCGGCAACACCAGGTAAATCAGGTAAGCCGTAACAGGGGCGCCTATACCAACGGCCCATACCATCAGCTTCAGGTATTCTTTCGAGAGCAGGTAATTAAGATTGAGCACCGAGGCCCCAAACACTTTCCGGATGCTGACCTCCCTCGCTTTTGTTTCGGCTGTATAAACTACCATGCCCAACAATCCTAATATAGAAATTGTAATAGCCAATAACCCAAGAAAGCCGACCATCTTTAAGAGAACTACATAGTTGGAATACCCTTCGTTCAAATCATCTTCAAAAAAACTTGCATCGAGTTTTTGTTCCGGACTCAATTTCTTCCACTGATTTTCAAAATCGGTAAACATGGCAAAGGCATCGGTTGTATTTACCTTTAGGTGTGCGTAGGTAAATTTTTTAGGATTGTTTCGAAAGAAGAACTTTTTAATCGGGTAACGTAATGGTGCATAGTGAAAGTTTTTTACCACGCCTATCACTTGCAATTCGGTGCCCTCCACCTTGTAGGTTTTTCCAATTGCATCAATCGGTGCCGGAATCTTATACTCCTTTACAAACTCTTCATTTACGATGATAAATTTTTCGGTTAACCCTGCTTCTTCCTGAAAGTTGGTGCCCGCCAAGAGTGTTAACCCAAACATAGGAATGTAATTCTCATCCACATACATGTGGGCCACTTCCGTGGAATCCTCTTCTGAATCTTTGATCCAGGTATTGTAATAACCCAGGCCCATCACCTGCGATGACATCGCCATCGACTGCACTGAGGCCAGTTTTGAAAATTCATTTTTTACCAACTGTGGTTGGGTACCTTGTAGTTCTACATTTACAATGTTCTCTTTGGTAAATCCAAAATTAAAGTTGAGCGAGTATTTATATTGTTTGCTGAAAACCACCAACGAAAGAATAAATCCAAACGACAGTACAAACTGAAACACTGTTAACACTTTGCGTACTCGCATAGCCGATGAACCCTTGTGTGCCTTGTTCTTTAACGCTTGAATCGGGTTTAATCCTCCAAAATAAAGTGCAGGAAAAACACCAGCCACCAGGCCAGTACCCAATGCAAACAGTAAAAAGTAAAAAGCCATCCGCACAGTAAGACTCAGATCGAGTGAGTTGGATGCCACCAGCATTTTCTGAAACTCCGTACGCATAAAATAAAACATCACCAGCGCCCCAATAAATGCAATGAATGTTATTACCACCGTTTCCGTAATAAACTGGAAGAATATCTGGTACTTTACACCGCCCAGCGTTTTGCGCAATCCAATTTCTTTAGCCCGTTTAAGTGCGCGGGCAATTGAAATGTTGGTGTAGTTAAAGCAGGCCGGCAATAAAATCATCGTGCATATAATTGCAAACACAATCATGCCTGAAGCTTCCCACTTGGGGCCAATAGCCATGCGCAAATCAGGACCCAGTGCAATATCGTTTAGGTGTTGCAACTCAAACGCAACCTTAACCGGAAGCTTTGCATAGGTTTCAACAGAAATTTTATCAAGGTAAGACTGAAAATCAGATGCGCTGGCTGTTTGCTCGAGCAGCACGTATAAATATTGAAAATCAAAATACATCCATTGATCGGATACGGAAGCTTGTGGCTGCGGCAATGAAGAAAGTGAAGCAAGCAGCTCAAACTTAAAATGCGAATTAATTGGGCGATCTTTCATTACAGCACCTATCTCTACCAAATGTCCATTGGTAAGGTTCAATGTTTTGCCCACTACATCAGTAGCATTAAAAATCTTTTGGGCTGCTGTTTCAGTTATGATAATCTGATTGGGTTGTGATAAGGTGTACTTGGCATTTCCCTGCGTTACCTCGTAGGTAAATACATCCAGGAAGTTAGGCTCCACATAGTAGCCGTTCAGTGGTATTAATCCTTGCGGTAATTTTACAGTTTCGCGAAAGTATGAGTTAATTCGAACCACATCTTTCACGTTTGGGTTTTCCTTTAGTTTATCAGTTAAAACATGGGGAGCCAGTGCCCACGATAATTGTTCAACGCCTTCCGTTCTTTCGCTGGTGATGGTATAGATGTTATGGCGGTTGGCATGAAAATTATCATACGTCTGCACGTAACTGATCAGCGACAGCAACAACAAACTCACCGACATACCAACGGCCAGCCCGAATGCATTCAGCATGGTAAAATACTTGTGTTGATATAAACTGCGCACCGCCACTTTGAAATAATTTCGCAGCAATCCTGCTGATAGCGAACTGGCGTACATACTCACGGCACGTTTTGCTTTTCGTTTTTTAAGGGCATAAGAAAATATCAGTGAGAGTACGGCTTTCCAATAAAGCCATTTTGCCACAAAGGCCGATTTGGTTTTAACATGGATGAAATACAATTCATCCAGATCACCCAGCAGGTCTTCTACAAAAGCCGCACCGGCAAACCATTCAAAAATCTTACGGGCAAGTTTGGGTGGCTGTGTCATTTTACCGAAAGTTTAATCTTTGAAAGACTCCACAACTCATCGCGCACACTCTTTGCTTCAACAACTGCTTTCTTTCCGGCTTGTGTTATTTCGTAAAAACGTTTACTGCGCCCACCACGCTCTTGGGTGGCCCCACCCAGCCACGATTTCAAAAAACCTTTTTCTTCCAGTCGGGTAATGGTGGAATGCAACGCCCCAATGCTGATACTGCGATTACATCTTTCTTCCAAATCCTGCTGGATGGAAACCCCATAGGCTTCTTCCCCCAAAGCCGCAATGGTTAGCAACACCAATTCTTCTAATTCACCCAAATAGGTTTTCATAAAAATGCCGTTAATGATGCAATAACGGCAGCAAGGTCTTATTTGTTTCTGTTTTTCAGAAGAAATATTTGAGATTTTGGGATAGTACCTTTGATAAATTATTTTGAATTCCATTTTACCAGTACTGCGCAGCCTCGTATCATTCCTAACTTTAGCATGGTATTAACCGAACCGGAGATTATCAAAAAAGCTGCTGCGGGCGATCGCTCAGCTTTTCGGATGTTGGTTGAAACGCACCAGCAATTTGTATATGCCGTTGCGTTTCGGGTACTAAACAACCCGCACGATGCAGAAGATGCCACACAGGAAACATTTATCAGGCTATGGAAAAATCTTACGCGTTACAAAGCCGGGATAAAACTAAGTACCTGGCTTTACCACATAGTAACCAATATTTGTTTGGATCTGCTAAAGTCGGCTCATCATAAAAGAAACAGGATGACTCTCGATATCGCCAAACAGACAGGTAAAATACACGCAGGCAGTGCGGACGGGGTAATGCAGTTGCTCGAGCTGACCAAAGCCGTGGAAGAGGCTGCGGCACAACTTCCACACATTCAAAAAATAATTTTTGTGTTGCGCGATTTGCAAGGCCTTTCACCGGAAGAAGTTTCGGCTATTCTGGAAACTTCTGAAGAAAAAATAAAAAGCAATCTATACCACGCCCGCATGGCCATTGGTAAATACCTGAAACAACACTATCAGGTTCAAAACATAACTGAATTATGAGTTGCGCTGAATTTGAAAAATTATTGATGCAGTTCGGGCAATTAACCGACTCTGAAAAAAATCATTTGCGTACACATGCTGCTTCCTGTGAGGCTTGCGCGCAAGCGCTCGACTTGATTGAATTGGAGCAACATGTTGTGAAAAAAATTGTACCCGCAAAACCGTTGCATGCAGGTGCGTTAACTCATAAAATAATGCAGTCGTTACCAGTGCAAAAAGTGGGCTTATCATTTGGCTTTTTGAATGTAGCCAGGCTTGGTTTTGCTGCTGGCTCGCTTGTGCTTTTCTTTTGGTTGGGGAGTGAGTTGCTGATTGAAAAAACTTTTCACAAGCCACCGTATGCCGGAGAGCGCCTACTGAACTCTTCAGAGTATATCATACATCCGCGAGAGCGAAAACCAAAAATTATAAGTTTAACTGAACGGATTAAAAACAACGGCTTATGAAAGTAAAAGCAATTGAGGTCTTGTGCTTATCAGTCTGTGTGCTAACTGCGTGCGAGCACCGGGTAGCGATGGAAACTACAGTACATCCGGACGGGCAGTTGGATAAACAAATTACACTACAGGTTGATGAAAAGGATAAAAATCCTGAACACGGCTTTAACCGCTACATCGACAGTACGCAATTTGCAAGTTGGAGCCGTGTGGACAGCCTGCAACTAATTCAACAAAAGCCGGCCGAAGGGAAAAAATTCATTACCTATAAAAAACATTTCCATTCAGCAGCCGAAGCCAACGAACATCTTGCTGCCCCCAATGATACATTGTTTCGGGTAACCAGTACCTTCAATAAGAAATTCAGGTGGTTTTTTACCTACATCATCTACTCCGATACCTACCATGCCATTAACCGGCTCGGTTTTTCGCATACAGATTTTTTTACCGAAGAAGATTTTCACTTTATCAATCGCCTTCCGGCAGAAGGCAAGCCCATTACAGCAGCCGATAGCTTATACCTGAAATTGCTTAACGAAAAAATTACAGATCATTATGGGAACCGTGCATTTTTCGAAGCCTACTTTACACTGCTTACAGAAGCTGTTGAACGTGAGTTGCCCGGAACGGATTGGATTGAAAAGTTAAAAACCAGTAAAGCTGCTTTCTATAAACTGGTGGTAGAAGATAAAGACCTTAAAGATAATTTTCTTCAAGGCTTTGCCGATTCGTTGCAAATTCCTGTACACCTGGATTCGCTTCCGGGCTATATAAAATCCAAACGCGCGCTCGAACAAAAAATCAATTTCGTTACATCCGCTTATGATGGCAAATACGTGCATGCCATACACATGCCGTGGCAAATAGTTAGTACCAATGCCGATTCTGTTGCGGGTAATAGTGCCTATTGGTCGCCATCGGCAGTTAAGTTTTTGTTGAATGATTATATGTTGGTTGCAAAAGCACGCAAAACCAATTATTGGGCTATTGGTTTAACATGTGCAGCAATTATTGGTGGGGCGTGGTTGTTGAGGAAGCGTTAGAACTTAGTTGCGGAACGCCCCTGCTATTTCTGCCACCGGAGTTTCTCCCTTAAATGATTTTATCAAGCGCTTATCGGCAGCGTACACATAAATAGCCGGTGTTGGTATCGAACCAAAGTTCATATATACATCAACCGATTCAGCCCTGCCAAACTTAACGTTGGGTTCATTGTTTAAGCCGTAATCAACCGAGAACTTTTGTATAACTGGAATTTCTTCGGCTGATATAAATTGTATGTTTTTGCCTTTAAACAACTCCAGGTTCTTTTGAATCTCTTGTGCTTCGCGTTGACAATGATCGCAATCTGAAAAAAACAAGATCAGCACCAATGGTGTTTCAAGGTTTCGGGTACTGGTAGCGGTGCCGTCAACCGAAATAAATTTAAGATGAGGCAGTTCGTTTATAATCTGTTGAGGTACCGTTTGCTGCTTTTCTTCTTTCGAACAGCTTAAAATAAAAGCGCTTAGTATTAAAATCAGTACTGTTTTTTTCAAGGTGGGTTTCATTCTAAGGTATGTGTTAAAAAATTAAAGTTTTTTATTGTTAATTGATGTATCCAAAATTATTTATTCCTTTTTCATTAATACAATTCTCTGTTTGTAATTTTGAAACAAGTTTCTCACAACTGCGTTTAAAAAATTAATGATCCGATTTTTTTCATTTGTACTTTCGTTGATCCTGCTTATCTCAAGCACCAAGGTGTGGTCTTCGTCTTTTACAGACAATCTGCGTGCTGAAGAAGTTGAATCAACAGAAGAACGCGCTGAGGGTCAAATTTCATCGTTTACCGCGTCCTATTTTTCAAAAGTACGTAAGCCGTTAGTAACGCCTGTTACCCGCTTGATCTTCTCTTCCAACTTCAACTCCATTCAGGTGGATGATTGTTTGGTACACCTTGCACTAAACCGGTATCAGTTAAAAAACAAAAACAAACCCACACATATTATCAATCAGGTTTTTTTGATTTAAGAGTGGATTCTACCTACTATCTACCTCTATACATCCTTTTCACTTCAAAATTTACCTACTATGAAAAACTACCTTAAAATCTCTGCGGTTGTGGCTTTCGTATTTATTGTTTCAACATCTATGGCTCAGTCAACCGAAAATGGCTGGCCCGTTTCGAAAGATGTAAACCGTTACAGCAACAAAAGCCTTGCATCATTCACGGCAGCCAACATCAAGTCAGTAGGCACTCCTGCCATTGCTAAAAGTAAGATGCAAAAACCTGCAACTGAAACAACACCGGGCAATGTGGTATCTGCTTATCCAATGTGGGCTGTTGGTAAAGGTGTAAACCGGGTTGGCAAAAAGTAAATTCCTATTTTGTTGATTTTAAACAGCCACCTTGCGTGGCTGTTTTATTATATACCTAACAACAGGTATAGGGAATAAAAAAATAAGGCAACTCCTCCATACAGTTTAATCACCTTCTTTCTATTCTGAACATCTTCCCACCAAAGCATCAACCATGGTTTAAATAAACCTATAACCAAAAAAAGTAAAGCGGTTAACGAAATCAGCAGGACTAATAACCGGAAATGATACATGCAACAAAGGTAATACGGTTTTGCCCTTTGCCGGGAGCTAAATAGGTTATAAACCTTGGTTATATTTGCACCCTGTTTTTTGGAAGTGAAGGCGCACGATTTTCTTACCATCTTCCGTGCGGATAGTGTGGTTCAAACATTAGCCGAGGGAATTCGTACGTCCAGTGCCGTAAAAATTCGGGTAAAGGGTATTCACGGCAGCCTGGATGCAGTGCTCTTCGCTGCCCTCCATAAAAGTGTGCGAGCCTCGCACTTGCTTATCACTCAAAATAAAGAAGAAGCTGCATACCTGATTAACGACTTGCAACAACTGCTTGGCGCAAAAGAGGTGTTGCTGTTTCCGATGTCGTACAAACGGCCGTATGAGTACGATGAGGTGGAGAATGCCAACATTTTAATGCGTGCCGAGGTATTGAATGTAGTAGGCCAACATCCCGATGGAAATATTATTGTAACTTATCCGGATGCACTTGCTGAAAAAGTGATCAACAAAAAATCATTAGCCAGCAACACGTTTGTAATAACCAAAGGCGAAAGCCTGGACCTGCATTTTCTGGAAGAATTTCTGCACAGTTACGATTTTGAAAAAACAGATTTTGTTTACGAAGCCGGTCAGTTTGCGGTGCGCGGTGGTATTATCGATGTGTTTTCCTATGCCCATGAGTTGCCCTATCGCATCGAACTTTTTGGCGATGAAGTGGACAGCATTCGCACCTTCGATCCGGGCTCCCAACTTTCAGTTGATGTCTTGGATAAGGTTAGCCTGATGCCAAACGTACAAACCCGGTTGGTGCAGGAAGAGCGACAATCTTTTTTCGATTTTATCTCCGCCTCTACCCGCATCTGGATAAAAGATGTAGAGCTATGCCGCGATGTAATAGAGGCCTGTTTTCAAAAAGCCAGTGGTTCGTTCGATAAAATTCTTCGCGAAAGCGGCAACACAAAAGTTGTATTGGAGCCGCATCACCTGTTTAATTCAGGAGAGCTAACTTTAAAAAGCCTGGAGAATTTTACCTGTGTGGAATTTGGCGCCCGTAGCTTTTTCAAATCGGCAACAACCATTTCATTATCATCTTCGGCACAACCTTCATTCAATAAAAATTTTGAATTGCTTGCCGCGAACCTATTAGAGCATCAGCAACAACAATACGGTAACTTTATTGCAACGGAACAACCGCGTCAGGTTGAACGCCTCCACGGCATCTTTGAAGAATTACACCCCGAATTAAAATTTCAATCGCTGGAGTTTTCCTTGCGCGAAGGTTTTGTCGATCACATTACCAAGGTTGTTTGTTATACCGACCACCAGATTTTTGAACGTTTCTATCGCTACAAACAAAAAGAGAAATTCAGTAAAACAAAGGCACTCACTTTTCGGGAACTACAAACATTACAGCCGGGCGATTTTGTAACACACATCGATTACGGTATTGGCAAGTTTGCCGGACTTGAAAAAAAAGTTGTAGAAGGCAAAGAACAGGAAGCTATCCGCCTGGTTTTTCGCGATGATGATATTCTTACCGTTAGCATTCATGCGCTTCATAAGATTTCGAAGTACTCGGGTAAAGATGGAACTCCGCCTGCCATCAGCAAACTGGGCAGTGGCGAGTGGGATAGTAAAAAGGCCAAGGTTAAGAAGAAGGTTAAAGACATTGCCAAAGAGTTGATTGACCTTTATGCAAAACGTAAAAGTGCGCCCGGATATGCCTATAGCGAAGATGGTTTTTTACAAGCCGAACTGGAGTCCTCTTTTCTCTACGAAGATACCCCCGATCAGGCCAAAGCTACCGAGGATGTAAAACGCGATATGCAAAAGCCCCACCCGATGGACCGCTTGGTGTGTGGTGATGTTGGTTTCGGCAAAACAGAAGTGGCTATTCGTGCAGCATTCAAAGCCGCAAGCGAAGTCAAGCAGGTAGCGGTGCTGGTGCCTACCACTATTCTGGCTATGCAACATTACCGCACGTTTTCCGAACGGCTTTCCAACATGCCGGTAAAGATTGATTACGTGTCGCGCTTTAAAACCGATAAAGAGATTAAACAGATTATTAAAGAAGTAAAAGCAGGAAGTGTTAATATTATCATTGGAACGCACCGGGTAGTAAGTAAAGATGTGGAGTTTAAAAACCTGGGTTTATTAATTATTGATGAGGAGCAGAAGTTTGGTGTAAAAGTTAAAGACCGATTAAAAGAACTGAAAGTAAACGTAGATGTACTTACGCTTACCGCCACGCCTATACCACGCACCTTGCATTTCTCTTTAATGGGTGCGCGCGATTTAAGTATTATTTCGACACCACCACCCAACCGCCAGCCGGTAACAACCGAATTACATACCTATGACGAAGCAACCATCCGCGATGCCGTAAGCAACGAGTTGCGCAGGGGTGGCCAGGTATTTTTTGTACACAATCGCGTAAGCGATATTGAACAGATTGCCAATACCATTTTTAAACTCGTTCCGGATGCACGCATCGGAATCGCACACGGCCAGATGGATGGCGATAAATTGGAGAAAGTAATGCTCAAGTTTATCGAAGCTGAGTATGATGTGTTGGTGTCAACCAACATTATCGAATCCGGGTTGGATATTCCCAATGCCAATACAATTATTATTAATCAGGCGCACATGTTTGGGCTAAGTGATTTGCACCAGATGCGTGGCCGTGTGGGGCGTTCAAACAAAAAAGCGTTTTGTTATTTGTTAACACCGCCCAGCTCTGTTTTGTCATCCGATTCGCGCAAGCGTTTAGCTGCCTTGGAAGAGTTTTCTGAATTGGGCGATGGTTTTAAAGTAGCTATGCGCGATTTGGACATTCGGGGTGCCGGAAATTTATTGGGTGCCGAACAAACCGGTTTTATCACGGATCTTGGATTTGATACCTATCATAAAATTCTGGACGATGCTATTCAGGAATTAAAAGAAACGGAGTTTAAAGAATTGTTTGCCGAAGAGCTATCGGCCAAAGCCAAAACCCTGGTGATGGATTGTGCCATCGAAACTGATCTTGAGATTTTGATTCCGGACACTTATATCAACAACACCAGCGAGCGCCTTCAACTTTATGCCACGCTTGATAACATTAAAGACGAGCAGGCACTTATTGCATTTCGCGATTCACTAAAAGATCGCTTCGGGGCTTTGCCCGAATCAGTAGAGCAGTTAATTAATTCGGTGCGCCTGCGTTGGGTGGGTGAAAAGCTTGGTTTTGAGAAGATCAGTTTAAAGAACCAAAAACTTAGGGGTTACTTCGTTACAGGAAATGATGAATACTTTAAATCATCCATGTTCGGTAAGATTTTGGCTTTTGTTCAAAGCCACAGCAAAAGATGCCGAATGAAAGATTCAGCCGGAAAACCAATGGTCATTATCGACTCAATTGATTCCGTAAATTCGGCCCTTGAATTTTTAGCCCCCTTAGCGAATCCGGTAACTGAACTTATACCCGGTTAAGTGTAAATACTACCCTGCATGTTTTCGCGTTAGAGCAACCGGTTAGAGTTGTTGAGTGCTTCCATTAAGGATTTATCAAAAAAACACTACTCTTTGGAAAACATGTATTTATCTATTTATATTAGCGGTTACTTTTATGTATAACCTAACTCAAATGAAGTATTTCAAGTCACTCCTGTTTTTAGTAGGGCTTTCGTTAACCGTTTCGTCTTGTTTCCTCCGTCAGGGTGGCAAGCCAACGGCCCAAAATCCTGGCCAGATTAGTACTGCTACCGGCCTGCGCTACACCCGCGACAATGCCGAGGGTTTTGCGGTAATGCCTTATAATTCTCAGCCCGATGCTCCTAATATGGTGCTTATTGAAGGCGGACGCACCGTTTTGGGTTCTTTAGAAGAGGATGTGATGTCTTTTCGCGATAATATCGAAAGAACGGTTTCTGTTGCTACGTTCTATATGGACGAAACAGAAATTGCTAATATTCACTGGTTAGAGTATCTCTATTACTTATCGGTCGATTCAACTAAAGTTGATGGTGGAAAAGCTTATGCAATGGCGCTTCCTGATACTACCGTGTGGAGATCTAACCTTGCCTTTAACGATCCCTACGTAGATCACTACCTGCGGTACCCCGGTTTCCGCTATTTTCCGGTTGTAGGTGTAAAATGGAAGCAGGCTAATGAATATGCAAAATGGCGTACTGCCAAAGTAAATGCTGACCTGGCTGAGAAAGCTGGTATTGCCGCTCCTGAAACCGGTGCTGGTCGTATTCCCCTTGAGTCTGGTGTTGTAATTCCTGCTTATCGTTTACCTACCGAAGCTGAATGGGAGTATGCTGCACAAGCACTTATTGGAACGCAATGGTTGGATGAAATGCAAACCCATCAAAGAATTTACCCTTGGGATGGTCATGCACTTCGTAATCCTTATGGAAAACAAATGGGTGCATTCCTTGCCAACTTTAAAAGAGGCCGTGGTGATTATGCCGGTATTGCCGGCCGCCTGAACGATGGCGCTCTGATTACATCTTATATCTATGAATATCCTCCTAACGATTACGGTTTGTATAACATGGCCGGTAACGTAAGCGAATGGGTAATGGATGTGTACAGACCATTATCGCACCAGGATTTTGACGACCTTAACCCTATTCGCAGAGATGACTTTATTGACAGCCACTCCGAATACAGAAATCGTTATTCTAAAAATGCAAAAGATTCAACTGTAACCTTACCTGATGGTACAACCAAAAACATCCGTACATACGAGTACACCAAAAACCCACAGGGCTTTATCTCGTTGATCTCGGATAAGGTGCGGGTTTATAAAGGCGGTTCTTGGAAAGATGTTGCATACTGGATGTCGCCCGGTACCCGCAGGTTCTTAGATGAAGATTCTGCAACGGCAACAATTGGTTTCCGTTGTGCGATGATCCGCGCAGGTTCTAATTATTAATCCTGATCTGAAAAAATTACAAACCCTCCCATAACCCGGAGGGTTTTTTTATGCCTCTGCCAGGCAAGCAACACTTAGTTCCTTACAACCAGACTCCAATAACCGCGTACCACACGCTTCCAGCGTGGCCCCGGTAGTCATCACATCATCAACCAACAGAATTCGCCTATCGCGAATTTTAGTTTCATCCAAAATATCAAATACACTTTCCACGTTGTGCCAACGTTCGGTTTTTGTTTTTCGGGTTTGTGTTTTGGTACTAACTTTTCGGGTGCTGATGGATTCGTCCCACGGGATTTCCAGTGCCAAACCTAAGCCTTTTGCAATATGCGCACTTTGGTTATAACCGCGTGCCCGTTTGCGACTGGCGTGAAGCGGCACGGGAATAACCACATCAAATTCATGAGCATATCCGTTATTAAACATTTCGCGACCAAACACCCGGCCCAACACTTCGCCTACTTCCGGGTGGTTGTGATATTTTAATTGATGCAATAGCCTTTGAACCAATCCGTGCTTTCTAAATTTTAAAAAGGCGAGACCATATTTCAATTTCAACCGGCCTTGAAGCCGAAGCATAACACGGTTGTTATAATTGTAGATATAGTTGGTCTTGGGAAGATTACTGATGCAATGAGTGCACAAGATTTCTTCTCCTTTATAAAGAGCATTTGAACAACCGAGGCAATAATTAGGATAAACCAGCGACACAAAGTCGCGCAGCAGATTAAGTGATTGGGTGGCCACATTTGATTTAATCTGAATTGAGCCCATCTTTGAAAAAAAATACTTCATTTCTTATGGGATTGGTAGAGCAATTTAATGAATACCGCAGCAAAATGAATGACAAAATTCTTGCTGCTGATAACCTGATTATAAAACGAATCTTTAACCTTGACACCAACGCCTATCAAGCAGGTGCGTTGGATGTAAAATCCAAAGAACTGATTGGATTAACTTGTTCGCTCGTTCTCAGGTGCGATGACTGTGTAAAATATCATTTGGGAAAATGCAAGGAGGTTGGTTTTTCGACAGCCGAAGTGCACGAGGCTATGGGGGTAGCTACATTGGTGGGGGGTACAATCGTTATTCCTCATTTGCGCAGAGCTTTTGAATATTGGGATGAATTAGCCAAAGCCTGATGTTTCAACGCGATTTAGACTTACAACGCAGATGGCAAGCACTTTTAGCCGAGCTTGAAAAAACCGTAACTAAAAAACCAAAAGATCTGAATGGGGTTTTGTTTCTGATTGGCATGCAGGAGTTGGGCCGCGGGCCGGGCCGGTTTACCAAAGAAGAGAAACAAGACCTTATGCACATTGCCATTTGTAAAGTATTAAGCCTGGCTGGGTATTATAGCCTGGAAGGGCAGGATGAACACGGCTGGCCACACTGGAAACTCGTTAAAAAACTACCGCACTTCGATCTGTTGGAACAAGAGAAGTTATTAAAGATGCATGTGATCGAGTATTTTGAAGCAGAGTATGGTTGGCAGCTAAGTGATGAATCAAACTCCGCATAAGCAGGCTTGATTTCTGAATGTGGTAACCTTATCTTAGGCGTGGTTATAACTATCTTTAGGATAACATCGTTTTATTAAAAACATGAGTACGGGCTCGAGCAAGATTGAGGAAAAGATTAATGCCTTTACACGAAGGTACTATCTCAATTTGTTGGTTCGTGGATTAATCCTCTCACTCACCTTATTGCTGGCTTACTTTCTGCTGGCCTCATTAATTGAATACAATCTTTGGCTGGGCAAAACAGGTCGGCTGTTTATTTTTAGTGCTTTCTTTCTGGTTGCCGCTTTTGCTGTAGTGCGATTTCTGCGCGAACCGCTACAGTGGATTATCTATAAGAAGGGTTTGGGTAAAGAAGAAAGTGCGCGCCTCATTGGTATTTACTTTCCGAATGTATCTGACAAACTTTTAAACCTCCTTCAACTTACATCACAAAACAACAGCGCACTGGCCGAAGCGGGCATCGTTCAAAAAGCCATGTCGATGCAAGACATTGCGTTTGAAAGTGCTATTAATTTAAAGTCGAATCGCAAATACCTCAGGTTCCTGCTAATTCCATTTGGTGCAATACTTATTTTAATGATTTTCAATTCTGGAATTTTTACAGAAAGTACAAAACGAATTGTCCAATTCAATCAGGAGTTTTCGCCACAGGCGCCCTTCCGGTTTACAATCCAAAACGAAAATCTTAATGCATTCTTTAATGAAGATTTTACACTTTCGCTAAAGTTGGATGGTGATGCTATTCCGGAAGCAGTTTATTTAGTAGCCGGTAACCTGCGTTGGAAAATGCAGCGTTTAAACCCTGGTGAATTTCAATACACATTCGATAACATTCAACAGTCGGTTGATTTTGTGTTTGAGGCCTCCGGTTTTTACTCAGCACAACATACTTTAACCATCATAAACAGGCCCGAGATTAATGCCCTGAATGTTGCATTGGATTACCCTGCATACCTGGGCTTAAAATCTCAGCAATTAAACAATGCCGGTAATCTACAGGTAGCCGAAGGCACAAAAATTACCTGGTCAATAGCCACCGCCTTTGCACAAAAGGCAACACTATTCTTTGCGGAGGGCAACCCTAACAACATGCAGCTTATTGATAATAATTTGTTTGCTTTCGGCCGGGTTTTTAATAACCCGGAAGACTATTGGATAGAACTAGAAAACGAAAAGAGTAAAAACAAAGACCGCCTTGCTTATCGCATCGATGTTGTAAAAGATCAGTATCCGCAAATTGCTGCGGAAAATCTGCAAGACTCCATACTCTATAAAACCATTTTATTAGGTGGTTCAATAACCGATGATTATGGATTAACCGCACTTCAACTAAACTATACAGTAGTTACCGGCAGCAAGGAGCAGCCTCGAAAAAACCGCATCATTCCTATCGCCCGCAACAACAAGCAACAAAACTTCTTCTTTCAATGGGCTATCGATTCCATTAACCTAAAGCCTGGCGATAAACTGGTTTACCACTTGCAGGTTTGGGATAATGACGGTGTAAATGGCCGCAAGTCCGCCCGTAGTGCAGACTATACTTTTGCGTTACCCGGTGAAGATGATCTTAAAGCCGGGATTGCACAAAATCAAAAATCGGCAGAGCGAAAAATTGACGAGGGAATTCAGCGTGCACGCGAACTGCAAAAGTCGATAGACGATGCACAAGACAAACTTCGAGGCAAACAAGCGCTTGATTGGCAAGACAAAAAGATGTTGGAAGATTTACTAAATCAGAAAGCAAAACTAGATGAAGCCCTAAAAAATTTGCAACAAGAGAATAAACTACTGGAGCAAAAGAAAAATGCCTTTACGGAAGAGAATGAGCGTATCCGCGAAAAATCCGAGCAGATTCAGAAGTTGATGAATGAATTACTGGATGAGGAAACCAAAAAGATGTTTGAAGAATTACAAAGATTATTGCAAGAAAACACCGATGTTAATCAAATTCAGAAAATGCTGGAGAAACTCGATCGCAAAGAGATTAATCTTGAAAAAGAATTAGAACGAACGCTCTCGCTTTTTAAAGAACTTCAATACGATTACAAATTAGATCAGGCTATTCAAGAGCTCAAAAATCAAACCGAAAAGCAAGAACAGCTTTTACAGAAAACGGAAAAACAAGATTCGAAAAAGAATGATCAATCGGATAAGCAATCGCAGGAAGAACTCGCCAAGGAACAAAGAGATTTAAAAGAAGCTTTTAATAAGCTTGAAGAACAATTGGATGAGTTAGACAAGCTTGGAGAAGAACTTAATAAAGAAGAAAGTTCAGACACGGAAAGTCAGAAAGAAATCAGTGAGTCGCAGGAGGAGAGTGAGGAATCGTTAGAGAAAGGCGACAACAAAAAATCGGGACAAAAACAAAAGCAGGCTATTTCGAAGATGAAACAAATGGCCAAGAAAATGGAAGGCATGCAAAGCTCCATGCAAATGGAGATGGATCAACAAAACCTTGAAAGCTTGCGTCAGATCATCCACGGCTTAGTTAAACTTTCCTTTGATCAGGAAACATTAATCAAAGATTTTGGTCCAATTCAGCAAACCGATCCGCGGTACGTTACACTATCACAAAATCAGTTAAAGCTTAAAGATGACGCTAAAGTGCTGGAAGACAGTCTGTTAGAGTTATCAAAAAAGGACGCCTTTATGGGTTCAATTGTAACCAAAGAAGTGGGAGAGTTAAATGACCATATTGACAAAGCGGTATTTAATATAAAGGAGCGCAGAAAGCCCAATGCCAGTACCGAAATGCAATTATCCATGACCAGTATTAACAACCTTGCACTCATGTTAAATGATCATTTTGAAATGATGATGAACATGATGGCAAATGCCAAGCCTGGCAAGGGAAAAAAGAAATCAGGTGAGCCTAACTCACTCAGCAAGATGCAAGAGATGCTAAACCAGCAAATGCAGGAGTTGAAGAACGGTGGCGGCAAACAGGGACGCGAGCTCTCAGAAGAGTTTGCCCGAATGGCTGCAGAGCAGGAACGAATTCGCAGGGCACTACAAGAGATGCAGGAGAAACTAAAACAACAGGGTGGCCAAAATTTGGGCGATGATATTCCTATGAAAATGGAACAAACCGAAATGGATTTAGTTAATAAACAGATTACAGAACAAACCATTCAACGTCAAAAGGAAATTTTAAGTCGTTTGCTTGAGTCGGAAAAGTCGATGCGCGAACAAGACCTGGATGAAGAACGCAAAGGAGAAACTGCCAAAGATTATGACAATCAAATTCCACGTGCATTCGAGGAATATTTAAGATTAAAAGAAAAAGAAGTAGAATTGCTAAAAACCGTACCTCCCAAACTGTACCCATATTACAAGCAGGAGGTAGATGACTATTTTAAACGCATTAAAACACGAGACTGAGTTGGCTGGCATGAAGAACATCCGTATTGAAATTCCCTCCCTTTCTGAGAACATCAGGATGATCGAAAGTTTTATTGATAATGCAAAAGAGAAATATCAATTGAATGATGATATCTACGGTAATATCATGATTGCCGTAACCGAAGCTGTTAACAATGCCATTAAGCACGGGAATAGAAGCGACTCCGGCAAAAATGTATCGCTTGCATTAAGTTTGGATGAAGGCCGCATCAAATTTAGAGTGGAAGATGAGGGCACAGGCTTCGATTACCACAACCTGCCAGACCCCACCGCCCCCGAAAACCTAGAGAAGCCGGGAGGTCGCGGTATTTTTTTAATGAAGCACCTGGCCGATGAAGTTGACTTTTCAGATCAAGGAAAAGTTGTTGAATTAAGCTTCTACATCAATTAATGCAAGTTTCGTTTTACGCTGCAGATGTTCACCTGCCTCGTTTCAACAAGAAAAAAACTACCGATTGGATTAAGTCCGTTGTAAAAGGCTACAATGCTCCCTTTTCAGAGCTAACTTATGTTTTCTGCTCTGATTCTTATCTCTTATCCATCAATAAGGAATTTCTAAAGCATAACACACTTACCGATATAATAACCTTCAGGCTTTCTAAGAGGGTAGAACCAATTGAGGCCGAAATTTATATAAGTATAGAGCGTGTTGCCGATAATGCCGAACGATTTCAGGTAAGTAAAGACCAGGAATTGCATCGTGTGATTATTCATGGGGTTTTGCACCTGATTGGCTTTAAGGACAAGAAAGCCTCTGAAAAGAGGCTGATGCGCAAAACAGAAGAAGCTTGCCTATCTTTGCGTAAATAAAACGTTTCACGTGGAACTCAAATGGGAGGTTCTTAAACTTTGTTTCACGTGGAACAAAATCTTAAACGATGTTTCCAGAGTACGATGTAATTGTGGTGGGGGCTGGCCATGCCGGCTGTGAAGCAGCTGCTGCTGCCGCCAATATGGGTTCGAAGGTTTTGCTTGTAACCATGAACATGAACACCATTGCCCAAATGTCGTGCAACCCGGCAATGGGTGGAGTGGCTAAAGGCCAGATTGTACGCGAAATAGATGCACTGGGTGGTTACTCTGGAATAGTGTCCGACAAATCTATGATTCAGTTCCGCATGCTAAACCTATCAAAGGGGCCAGCTATGTGGAGCCCAAGAACTCAAAACGATAGAATGTTATTCTCTGAACATTGGCGGCTAATGCTTGAACGCATACCAAATATTGATTTCTGGCAAGAAATGGTTGCCGGACTGATAGTTAAGCAAAATAAGGTTGTTGGTATCAGAACTTCGCTAGGGTTGGAAATAAGCGGCAAATCAGTCGTGCTAACCAATGGAACATTTTTAAATGGCAAGATTCACATTGGTGAGAAGAATTTTGGTGGTGGGAGAGCAGCAGAAAGGGCTGCTACCGGAATTACTGAACAGCTAATAGAATTAGGCTTTGAGGCTGGCCGCATGAAAACCGGAACTCCACCAAGAATAGACGGTCGTAGTTTGAATTATAAACTAATGGAAGAACAACCCGGAGATTCAGTGCCGGGTAAATTTTCATACACCAATACAAAAGTACCCGAAAAACAACTTAGTTGTTGGATCACTTACACCAACCAAAACGTACATAAACAATTGGAACAAGGCTTTGATCGGTCGCCTATGTTTCAGGGTAGAATAAAGGGATTAGGACCGCGCTATTGCCCCTCTATTGAAGACAAAATTAACCGGTTTGCAGAGCGCGAACGGCATCAGATTTTTGTTGAACCCGAAGGTTGGAACACTGTGGAAATCTATGTGAATGGATTCTCCACATCTCTTCCAGAAGATATTCAATACAAAGCGTTGCGAATGATTCCCGGTTTTGAGAATGCTAAAATGTTTCGCCCGGGTTATGCAATCGAGTATGATTTCTTTCCTCCCACACAGCTAAAGACCACATTAGAGACGCAACTTATTGATAATCTGTACTTTGCAGGTCAAATCAACGGTACAACAGGCTATGAAGAGGCGGCCTGTCAAGGATTGATAGCTGGGATAAACGCACATAACAAAGTTCATGACAAAGAGCCTTTCACACTAAAGCGGTCTGAAGCCTACATAGGTGTGTTGATTGATGATCTTGTCAACAAGGGTACTCAGGAGCCGTACCGCATGTTTACATCAAGGGCCGAATACCGAATTTTATTGCGTCAGGATAATGCAGACTTGCGACTTACACAACTTGGCTACAAACTTGGTCTTGCCGATGAATCGCGCTTTGAAAAAATCCTGACCAAGAAAAACGACATGGAGCGACTGTTAAAAGAGCTTACAGAAATGAGAGCAGAGCCAGAAGTTGTTAACAACAAACTTGAACAATTGGGTACATCCCCCATTCCAGAAAAAGTATCGGTGGTGTCGTTGCTGCGAAGACCACAAGTTGGAATGAAAGAGCTTTCCTCTCTGGATAGCCGAATAAAGAAGACCTTGGATCAATTCAGTGAAGATGTTCAACAACAAGTTGAGATAAACCTGAAGTATGAGTCATATATACAACGAGAGCAGAAGCTTGCCGAAAAAATTGAAAGCTTAGAGAATTATAAAATTCTTCCCGACTTTGATTACGACCGGGTGAAAGCACTATCATCGGAAGCCAGAGAAAAACTAAAACGCATTCGTCCCGAAACGATCGGGCAGATGTCGCGCATAAGTGGAGTTTCTCCTGCCGATGTTTCAATCTTAACGGTGTATCTTGGAAAGTAAATGATGCTCGAAACTTTATCGGCTTGTCCGATTTGCCAAGGTACTTCCATCACCCCATTCCTATCGGTAACAGACTATACCGTTAGTAAACAAGAG
Source organism: Cyclobacteriaceae bacterium (assembly GCA_019638355.1). Lineage (GTDB taxonomy): Bacteria > Bacteroidota > Bacteroidia > Cytophagales > Cyclobacteriaceae > ELB16-189. The sequence goes on along the minus strand of JAHBTY010000001.1, from coordinate 200,764 downwards.
TTTAAACTTGTTAGCTGCACTACTTGTGGATTTGTTTTTACAAACCCACGCCCGACAAGTACCAACATCCACACCTACTATCAATCCGAAAATTACATATCGCACACAGGAGGTTCAAAGTCATTAATCGACAGACTTTACAGGCTGGCACGAACCTACACACTTACATGGAAACATCAACTTGTAAATCGGTATTCGCAACAAAAGCTAATACTTGATTATGGCTGCGGAACCGGAAGCTTTCTAGCACACATGAAACAAAAAGGTTGGAATACGACTGGAGTAGAACCCGCATCGGAAGCCCGGACAATAGCCATGAAGCAAGCTACAGTTCATGCAAGCCTAGAAACAATAGACCAAACGTTTTCCATTATTACGCTATGGCATGTGCTGGAACACGTTCATGCGCTATCAGAGACGCTCATTGAACTGAAAAAAAAATTGCAGCCGTCTGGCACTATTTTTATTGCCGTTCCGAATTATAAAAGTGCAGATGCGTTTATGTACCAACAGCATTGGGCTGCATATGATGTTCCGCGTCATTTATGGCACTTCGACAAAACAGTTATGGTAGAATTACTTCGGCAAACCGGCTTTACGTTAAAACAAATTGTACCCATGAAACTGGATGCATACTACGTATCAATGTTAAGTGAAAAATACAAAAACCCGAACAGGAACAGCCTGTTGAAATATATTAGTGCCATATACAATGGATGGTTATCGAACAAGGCTGCAAAAAAGACGGGTGAGTTTTCAAGTCTTATTTATATAGCCGAACACGCGTGAGAAGTATTTTGCCACTATTTATGTTGCTGGCCGCATGCGCCAGTGTTACCTCCCCAACCGGAGGCCCAAAAGATGACACACCCCCTGAACTCATTCATTCTACCCCCGCAAATAATCAAAAAAATTTTCAAGGAAGAAGTATAGAACTAACGTTTACCGAATTAATTAAACTTAAAGATGCCAAAGAAGAGATACTTATAACACCTTCGCCAGGAAAAGACACAAAGTTTACAGTAAAAAAAAATAAACTAATAATTGAACCACAAAATGATTGGGAAAGCAACACAACCTACAGCATCAGCTTTCGCGATGGAGTTCAGGATTTAAATGAAGGTAATCCGGCAGAAAATTTACGATTGGCCTTCAGTACTGGCCCTGTCATTGATTCACTAAGTATTTCCGGATACCTAACAGAAACATTCTCAGAAAAAATTCCTGAAAAGATAACGGTTGCCTTATACCAGCAAGATACTTTCAATATCTTTAAACATACACCAACCTATTTTACCAAAAGCAATAAAGAAGGCAGCTTCTTAATTCCCAACTTAAAATCAGGATCGTACTATATATATGCCTTTGACGATAAAAATAGAAACCTGAAGGTTGATAGCAAAACTGAAAAATTTGCATTCAAGACTGAACCAATACTGATAACACAAAACGAGGACTCTGTTACGCTAAATCTTATTAGTATAGATGCCAGACCGCTGCAATTAACAGCTCTGCGACATACTGAAAAAACAAGCCGTATTCGTTTTAACAAAGGAGTAGATTCGCTTCGTATAACTACCACTAAAGCTGTTAGCTATTTTTTTGGCGATACACCAAGCGAGCTGATATTTCAGCACAACCTTTCCAAAGCCGATTCAATTAAGGTGAATCTATTCGCCATTGACAGCATCGGTCAAAAAGCAGACTCAACTTTCTTTATTAAAAGTAGTGAAACAAAATACCCTGCTGAACTTTTTACCATTAAAGAAGTATCAGCTATTTATAACAATTCCAAAAGAAGTTACACGCACAAAATAACCTACAACAAACCACTGTTGGCTATAATACCTGACAGCATATACATCAGAAAAGACTCCTCAACAAGGCAACCTATCCTACCTGAAAACATCACAATTGACACACTTCGCCACACGTTACAATTTCAAACAGGTACAATAGCTGCGGACACATCAAAGTCCAATAACAAATTTCCCTTATCGCTGGTAATAGCCAAAGGTGCATTAATTTCTACCGAACAAGACTCATCGAAAAGAATCGTCAAAGAAATAAAATTTGAGAAAGAAGAAGACACCGGGTTAGTTAGTATAAAAATAAACACAACTCAAAAGTTCTTTATTATACAACTGCTAACCGCTGATGACAAAATTTATGACCAGGTCTTAAACCAAAAAGAGCACACCTTTAAACTCGTGCGCCCAAATGAATATAAGATTAGAATAATAATTGACCGAAACGGAAACGGAAAATGGGATGCCGGAAACTTTTTAACCAGAAATGAGCCAGAAAAATCAATTTATTATAAATCAGAAGAAGGCAAATTTACCTTCCCAATACGAGCTAACTGGGAATACGGACCATTGACATTAAAATTCTGAACAACTTGTTAAAGCTGTGGATAACCCGTGCGCTTATCCACTAATGTCTTCAAGAACCATTTAAAACACAGGACAGAATGTTAAAATTATCAAGCTTACAACCTTTATCCACCTATTGTTGAAAGCATGAAACCATCCATACACATATTCAAAACTATGTTCATAAAATTTAATTACCTTCGAAATTGGGATATCAAAGCAGAAAATCATCAATAATATATCCACAAAATTGACACCTATCGTTTAAAGAATATACGTTATCCACATATGCACAGGAATAACTATTACTATTTAAATTATAAATATTATATAATAAGAATACAAGCAACCTTATTATGTGCATTACTTTATTCTCAAATTTTTGCTCAGGATACTCAAGAAATACAAATTGCGAACGAATACATACTGAAGGGCGAAAAAGAAAAGGCAATTGCGCTCTACGAACAACTGGCAAAAAAAAATGAAAACATTGCGATTATCCACAATAATTACTTTAACCTGCTGCTTGATGTCGGTCGCTTTACACAAGCTGAAGATTACATTGAGAGAATTATTAAACGGGATGCACGCCTTACTTACCGGTTGGACCTCGGCATTGTCTATACACGATCGGGCGAAATCGCTAAAGCCGATAAATATTTTCGTGCCTTTATCAAAGCTCAAGGAGAAGATGCTTACAAACTTAAAACAATCTCCGACTACCTGGCAGCACGCAATCATGTTGAGTATTCGATATTGGCGCTCCAACAGGCAAGACAAGTTGCGGGAAATAATCTGTACACGCTGGAGTTAGCGAACCTCTACCGTATTTCCGGCAACCGCGATTTGATGGTTCAGGAATACCTCAACTATGTAACGCAAACTCCTGCCAACATTAGTTATGTTAAAAATCTTATGCAGATCCTGCTTTCCAAACCAGAGGAGTTGGAAGCTTTGGAGAGACTACTCTATGACAAGGTTCAGCAAAATCAGAATTCAGAGGTATTCGCTGATTTGTTGATTTGGGTGAACCTGCAGCAAAAAAACTTTTACTGGGCTTTTATACAAGCACGGGCTTACGACAAACGGTTTAAGAAAGATCAATCTAAAACTTTAGAAATAGCGCAGATTGCGTTAAATAACAACGATTATAACAATGCAGATAAAGCCTATAGTTTTGTTATAAAGGAATATGCCGGAACAACCAATGAACTTCCTGCACGGCTGGGATTAATTCAAGCCCATGAAGCAAAAGTAAAAAAATCTTATCCGGTTAACCGCGACTCTGTTAACTACCTGATTTCTCAATATCATAATTTCCGTACAGCATATCCTGAGCATCCCAATTCGTTTGATGCTCACCTAAGCCAGTCCCTGCTTTATGCATATTACCTCGATCAAAAGGATTCGGCTATAAGTAGTTTAAACAGATTGATTGTAAACCCCAGGGTTTCGCCTAACCTGAAGGCAAAAGCAAAAATTGAACTAGGGGATATTTATCTACTGAAAGAAGAACCGTGGGAAGCAACACTACTTTATTCGCAGGTAGAAAAATCGCAACGCGAAACTCCATTAGGTTATGAAGCTAAATTACGAAATGCGAAGCTCTCTTATTTTAAAGGAGAATTCTTATTGGCACAAGAACATTTGGATATTTTGAAACAAGCCACCTCGCGCGAAATAGCCAACGATGCCATTGAATTAAGTATGCGGATAAAAGAAAATTCATTGTACGACCCGGAAGGATATGCGCTGAAAGAATTTGCTTCGATAGAATTATTGATTGCGCAAAACAAGAATGAACAGGCGCTGCAAAGATTAAAAAAATTTACAGTAGTTCGTAAAGTTAAAATGAGTCGTGAGGAAGCAATTCGAAAAAACCTTTGGTCGCCCGATAAACAACTTACTCAACAACAGCTGGAGGAATTGAAGAAAGACCTGGAGAAAACCAAAGAGAACATTGCCAATAATATGTTTAAAGAAATTGGTATGGATTCCGTTTGGGTAGATGAAATTGTAAACACCGATCGACTGGGAATAAAAGACGATGTATATTGGTTAGAAGCAAACCTTCGCCTGAAGCGTGGAGAGTTTGAATTGGCCTATGCACTGCTGGAAAAAATTATTACCGAATTTGGTGAAGATATACTGGCGGATGATGCCTACTTTTTACAAGGCGAATTGCAAGAGCGCCATCTCAAAAACAAAGACAAGGCCATGGAAATCTACCGCGAATTTTTAAATAAGTTTCCGGGTAGTGTGTTTGCTGCCGAAGCCCGAAAACGCTACCGTACGTTGCGTGGCGATTTTACAGAAGCCGAACCCACACCAAAGTTTTAAGCTGTGCTTCGCATCCTATTACTTGGCGTTTTCTTTTCGATACAGTTCATTACAAACGCGCAGGTAAAAATAACAGGCCATCGCGGTGGTTACTATTCGCAATATCCCGAAAGTTCAGTATCACTTTTTCAATTTCTGTCCGAAAAGTTTAAACCTGATACGATCATTATCGAAATAGATTTACGAACCAGCAAAGACAAAACGCTTTATGTATTGCACGATGAAACACTTGATCGGACAACCACCGGTTCCGGAAAAATTAGTGATAAGACCGATGCTGAGCTGAACAAACTTCGGCTCAAAACAATAAATAACGCTGTGGCTGATCAGCCCATTCCAACATTTGATGCCGTATTAAACTTTATCCGAGCGCGCAACATCAACCTGATGTTGGACATCAAAGAACCGATTCATCAGCAAGTTCTGGAGTTGGTGAAGAAACATAAATTAGAAAACCGCGTGCTGGTGCTAACATTCCGAAAAGATTACACCCGGTTGGTTGCAGAAAATTATCCTCAGGTTCTGCTATCGACATTAATCGAAACGGAAGAAGACTTTAGTTTCGTAAGAAATCTCCCGCATCAACTCAACAAGCGAATTGCGTATGTAAATGCCAAAACACCGGTTGAGTTATTGACCCGCCTTCGGACAGAAAGGATTCTGATTATGGCCGATGTTAGTGAGTACGTGCGCAACAATGGAAAACCCCTCCATGCCAACGCGTACAAAACCAAAGTGCAACAGCAACAATTAGATATTCTCATTTCGGATTTTCCTCTTGAGGCGCGGGCAGATTTGAAGTAATTGATTATGAAACCAATTGGCGCATTTGCTTACCGGTATCTGATCTTTGCACTTGCGTTTTACCTTTTCGCTCAGGCGTATCAGCAGTATGTGCTGCTTGCCGGTCCGTTGGCGGGTGTACAGGGACTGCACTCCGCGATTTTAGTCAGCACCCATCCGCTTAATGTAATCCGCCACGTGTTGATTTATCTTTCTATGTTTTTAATGCTCCCGGCATTTGTTATGCTGGCATTGCGCTATCAGATGCAAAAAATTTTCTCGCGATTGGCGATCATTTTCTTTTGTACTTTTTGCCTGATTGAAATTGGGTATAGAAGTGTTTACCTCTTTCAATACCTGAACGTAACAGCAAACGAATATGCGTTGGCAGCACCCGAAGCACAACAGCACCTGTTGCCGCAAATTCAAAACTTCTTCGCTGCGATCGAGAAAATTTATCTTCCATTGCTCATAGCGCTTTTGCTGGGTTCGCTTTTTATGTTACTCGCTTCCGCGAAAGCAAAAACAAACTGGATGACGATAGCCATGGCTGTAAGCGTGGTGCAACAAGTATCGAGGTTGGCTGGCTACACCGTTTTAAGTTTCCTGAATGTGTTTTCCGGTATTTGGTATTTCGTGTTGGTGGCCATTACGTTCGGCAGTTTACTTATATACGTTTACGAATGGCGGCAGCAGACCATTCGACACAACGCGTGAAAATCTGTTTCAGATTTTTCATACTTTCACAAGTAAACCTAAAGTCCTATGCGCTCTATACTTTTTTTCGCTCTGCTCATTTCAGCACAAGCTTATTCACAAACCAAAGCCCTGGTGGGCGGAACGTTGATTGACGGTTATGGCGGAAAGCCAATACTCAACTCCGTTATAATCATTGAAGGCGAACGCATCAAAGCGATTGGTACCGTAGGCAATATCGAAATCCCGAAAGGTGCAGAAATAATTTCTACCGAAGGCATGAGTGTAATGCCCGGCTTGTGGGATATGCACGTGCACCTGATGATCAACGGCCACAGCGACTACAATCATTGGGATAAGAAATACATGGGCATTCAAAAGGATGTAATCATGCCTTCCAGTGCACATCAACTGTTGTTGGCGGGTGTTACCAGTGCCCGCGATTTAGGTGGTCCGCTGGAAGCCAGCATTTCTGTACGCGACCGGATTAACAAAGGCGAAATACCGGGCCCAACCATGTACATGAGTGGACCCTTCATTCAACACGAACCTTATCCGGGCACAGCCGAATTTCGCTGGGGCGTGAAGGGCGCAGAAGATGCTCGTGCTAAAGTAAGAACGCTCGCCAAAGCCGGAGTGAACTGTATTAAGCTGATTGACCAGGATGAGATGACAGAAGCCGAATACATGGCCGTGGTAGATGAAGCCCACAAAAACAAATTGAAAGTAGTAGCACACTCGCACCGGCCCGATGAAATTCGCAGGGGACTAAAAGCCGGTGTAGATAATTTTGAGCACACGGGTTTGGCAGCCGCACCCGAATATCCCGAAGACATCATCGCATCCATAAAAGAACGCACCGCCAAGATGAGCCTGGGCCCGTTGTTCTGGACACCCACCATTGAAGGTTTGTACAACTTCGAATCGGTGCGCGATAATCCCGAGCATTTGGACAACACCAGTTGGCACCTGGGTTTGCCCGATTCGATTATTGCCGACATCAAACAAAGCATTAAACACCCGGCCCGGCTTAGCTACTTCGGACTGAACCCCATTCGCAAACCAACGCTCGATAAAAAAATCAATCAACTTAAAAATGCAGGCGTGGTGTTGCTGGTGGGTACCGATAGCGGCATCCCCATGAAGTTCCATAGCCAAAGCACATGGAACGAATTGGATGTGTGGGTGAACCGGTTTGGTTTTGATCCGATGTACACCATTCGCGCTGCTACCTACTGGCCTGCCGTAGCGATGGGTGTTGAAAAAGATTTTGGCACTATTAGCGAAGGCAAGTTTGCCGACATCATTGCCGTAAAAGGCGATGTACTAAAACACATTGCGTTGTTACAAGATGTGAAGCTGGTGGTGAAGAAGGGGAAGAGGTATAGGTAGCATGGTAATTTCTTTTGTAAAACTATTGCACGGGTTATCATAAAATAGAATACTTTTCAAATAGAAATAGCTTCTTCAAAAGATGTTTTAGAAAAAAAACTTATGCAAGAGCATGACAAAAGACCTCACAACTTCTGAAGTTGACCGCAAAAATGTGTTAAACAACAGTTTAGCTATTTCAGGAGCCTATGAACAGATTGGTTTTCGCGGAGTGATGTTTGAAAACAAGTATCGTTTTACCAAACAACGTGTTGCCCAATACTATGAAATAGATGTTCGTACAATTGAGCGCTTATTAGAAAATCATGGTAAGGAGTTGGCGGATAGTGGCTATGAATTATTTACTGGAATACGCCTTAAGAAACTACGAGAAGCATTTCAAGAAAGTTTAAAATCTGGTCATGCTGATGTCTCCGACATCGATGTCGGAGACATCCCAGATACACTTGAAAATGAAGCGTTTAGTTTACGTGCACCAAGCATTGGTATTTTCACATTCAAAGCTTTTCTCAATTTGGGAATGCTTCTTACTGGTTCAGAAAGGGCACAAAGGCTGAGATCGATCATATTAGATATCGTTATTGATGTTCTCAATCAAAAGTTAGGGGGCAAAACGAAATATATTAACCAAAGAGAGGAAGAATTTCTTCCCAGTGCCATTCGTGAATACAATTATCGGCAGGAGTTTACTAACGCGCTTGATTTTTACATTGAAGGTAGCAAGTTTAAGTATGGTCAACTTACAGATAAAATTTATAAAAGCATTTTTAAAGAAAATGCCAAAGAATACCGTCAAATCTTAAACCTTAATAACAAAGAAAGTGTGAGGAGCACAATGTATTCTGAAGTATTGGATTTGATTTCAGGATACGAAAATGGATTTGCTGATCATTTAAAGAGAAAATCTGAAGCATTAGGAAGAAAACTCTCGGTGTCTGAGGCACACACTCTATTTGCGGAATTTGAAAAAATTATGGAGGCATTTATTACGCCATTACGCGAGAAGGCAAGAAGCCTAATGGCAAGTAGAGATTTGGCTTTCAGAGAAGCACTTCATGAAAAACTAAAAGATTACATCAATGAAGTAAGCGCAAATGATTTTGATGCATTCTTGGGCGAGCGAAGCATGGACTTGGAAAAACGGCTTGAGGATAATAAGGAGGTGTTCAAGCGTCTCAAAGACAGATAAAATGGGCTGCTTATACTTTACTTCAGACTATGCAATAAAAATCCATGACAAGATAATAGAGATATCAGGGGGTATAAGTGGTGTAAAAGATTTTGGGAATATAGACAGCCCTATAAACCATATTCAAAATGATGACTATTATCCAAGTTTCGAAGAGAAACTAATCCATCTTGTTTATACGTTTAATAAGAACCATGCTTTCAACGATGGTAATAAGCGAACTTCTATTGCGATAGGTGCTTTCTTTTTAGATGTGAACGGTTTAGAGGCTTTGGTTAACAAATTTATTATTGAGATGGAGAATATAGCTGTGCTTGTTGCCGATAATATTGTTGACAAAGCTCTTTTAAGTGAAATTATATTCTCCATTGTCAATGAAGAAGACTATAGCGAAGAGCTAAAGCTGAAAATAATACAGGCGTTATCAAAAATAAAAGAGGGAGCTACTCCAATCAACCTTGGCATAGAATTCTATAAGGATATTTTTTAGAAGGCATTAAAAAATTTCTTGCTAGAAATCGTCTCCCGTAGAGCATGATTAATATGTAATACTTAGTCGTTTCGCCCCCGAAACAGTAAAAGATAATTTAAAAGAGAACCAGAAATGAGCCGAATAACCTCTCTAATCGGCTCACAAATCGTTCATATTTGAGCCGAATACGATTCCCACTCTCTCAAACCCCTAATTCTCCAGGCACAAGGATACACTCACCAGGCTTATTTTTTGGTATCCCCGACCCACCCCTCAACTAAAAGAACTTTCTTATCTTCGGTCATGAGATTACACTTCGTTCCTTTGTTATTTATTTTTATTTCAGGGTGTGCACAACAACCTAAACTTGCTGGTATACCCCATACGCTTCATTGGGAAAATCAACCGCTCACTTTTCGTATTGACCAAAACACTTTGCGGATAACAGCCGGTGAAAAAACAGATATGTTCCGCGATCCGAATGTTACCTACAACACCGATAATGCCCCAAAACTTTTATTCGAGGCTGATACTGATTTTGTATTGAGCGTAGCAATTGAGCACACTTTTACTAACAAATGGGATGGTGGAGCAATTGTGTTAAAAAGCGATAGTGTAAACTGGGTAAAGTTTTGTTTTGAGAAGGACTATACAGGTGCCCGCAGGGTGGTGAGCGTGGTTACTAAAAATATTTCGGATGATGCGAACTCGATTGACGTGAACACCAACAAAGCCTATTTTAAAATGGCAAAAGCTGGCAATGTAATAACGCTATATTTTTCGCCCGATGGTAAAACGTGGTTGCTGGTGCGGCACTTTCAGTTTAATGCCAAAGCACATTTCAAGGTTGGCTTTCTTGCTCAATCACCAACCGGTAAAGCATGCGAAGTTACTTTTTCAGACATCAAATACGAAAAGAAAAAAATTAAAGACCCTTACACTGGCGAGTGATTATTATAGCACTTGATGTTTCTAATAAGTATAGCGCAGACCAGTAACACACCTACCATCGGAAACAAGAAGATAAAGAAAGCACTCAAGTACGAAACCGTTACCTCAGGTTGGGGCAATACTTCAACAAGTAATTGCTTACCCAGCGGTCCAATCGAGAACACAACCTGTTGAATCACATTCCAACCCAAATGAATGGCTACCGGAACATACAACGATTTTGTTTTGAAATACGCGTACCCCAGCACCAGTCCCATCGATCCCGTAAGGAGAAAAAAAATAATTAGTTGTACAACATTATCGAAACCAATCGTGAACCAATGAAAAGCCCCAAATGCAATAGCCGAAAGCCAGATTGCTTTAATGCCAATCTTTTTAATAAGGATGTAAAGAAGTACACCTCTAAAAATCAACTCTTCAAACAAAACGGATTTGATGTTGAACCATATACCAGCAGCTATGAGATTTGCACTCAAGACGGGATTGAGTTGCCAACGCTGTTCAGCAATCCACATGTTAAGCACAAACGCGGAGGCACTAAACGCTGCCGCAATCGAAAGAAAAATTACAAAGTGTTGCAGCCGGAATTTTGTAGGCTTCCAACCTAATACTGAAAGATTGTTTCTTTCGGATAACCATACCAAAAGCCACGACAGGGCTAATTGAACCAAGATGCCAATCATAAAAAATTGAGTTTGAAATATCAGGCCTTCTTACGCCACAGAAAAAACAGCACAGCTGTTATCAACGAAAGCGTGAGGCTAACAAAAACGAGCAACTCGAAAGTTGTTTCAGGAAAATTGACAGCTTGCGCCACATAAGCCCAGGCCAACAATATGATGATAAGGCAAAGACCAAGAGAAAGAACTATGCGCTGAGGGTTGTTGAGAGAAGATTTACGCTGTAGAATAGTTAACTCACGCTCGTGTGCGGATTTAATAAAATCCTCGAATGAAAGACCGAGAATTTCTGCAAGCGTTTTCAACGTGTGACTGCGTGGAATCAACTCTCCGTTTTCGATGCGCTGTATAGAACGCATGCTGATGTTGGATTTCTCGGCCAGTTCTTTTTGCGTAAGCCCTTTGGATAGCCTGCCATCGCGAAGCCAGTTAGCGGTCATTTCCTTAGTTTTTTTTTGCATGCAAAACTATCCCCGTTCAAAAGTACCACTAAATTTTCAGGTCGTCATTTGTGCGTCATTTGTACGACAACCGCTATTTCAGATACATTTAGTATGTTTGATTAGGTTAGAAATGAATCGGATAGCCACACATATTAAAGATGTAGTTTATTAAAAGCTCGGATGGAAATCCAGAAAAATCCTTATCACCCCGATGTAACTGTTTTCCTGATCCTCATTCCGTTTATCAGCGCCATAAACTATTACCTTACTTATGTTGATATTAAACTGAATGGATTTTTGGTTCTTACATTTACCATTGATACACTTCAAGGCTATTGTGGTTGGTGGGGGGCTCGCACGTTTATTTTTTATCTCGATAAAAGACTTCCGTTCGATCCAAATCCGGGCAAACGAATTGCGCTTCAACTAACGGGCACCACGCTCATTGGGCTTTTCATTATCAGCATCCTTACCGAAGTTGTAAGCCTGGTTGCAAAGGGTAAAATGGCCCCGTCTGAATTTTATCTTTTCGATTTATTCATTATCTGGATTTGGTTTTTTGTGGTAAATGGTATTTATCTCGGCCTTTATTTTTATGGTCGATATCAGGAATCAGAAACACAACGGCAACGCGAAAAAAGAATAAAAACGGAAGGGCTATTTGTAAAACAGGGCAAGCAAGAAATTAGACTGGATTATAAAAACCTGGAGGGACTTTTTGTAGATGGAGATTATGCTGTAGCATCCCAACCCGATGGCAAGAAGTTTTACCTAGCACAATCATTAGATAAGATTGAGAAACTTCTGCCGGAAGAATTTTTCTTTAGGTTAAGTCGCCAATACTTAATTCACAGGCAATTCATAACCGGATTTAAGCGAGCCGAAAACGGGAAGGTGCAGGTACAGCTAAAAACTTCTTCCAACTTCCCTTCCGAGATTGTGGTTAGCCGCTTGCGTGCACCAGCTTTTAAAAGCTGGTTTCAACCGGATTAAGAAGCTACACTTCACCGATAAACTCGCTACACTTCGAGGGAAAACAGCCTCCAGCCTGCAGCCGATAGCTTTTTGTTGGCGTAAAATGAACGCAACAACAATAAGCTTCCTTATGAAAATCAAAGCAGTAGTTTTCGTTTTTGGGTTACTCCACGCCTTAGTAGTTCAGGCACAACCCGATAGTCCGGGTGGTTACCGCAACATGCCCATTATTGTAAAAGTACAATTTCACAACCTCGCCATGCCCTTTAAGGATGTGAAATATAACTTCAACAATGTTGGCTTGGGTATTGGCACCGAGTTAAGCTATAACATACGCAACACGTGGGTGCAACAGCTTACGGCCACGTGGCATGCAAACAAAACAGTGGGCAATGGCATCATGCTTTATTCGCAGGTGGTGTGGAGACCCAACATTCGCTCAGGTTTGTACACTGAAATAAAAGCGGGTGGGGGTTATAAGTATGCATTTCGTCCGGTTGAGTCTTATAAGCAGAACAACCAGGGTAAGTGGGAAGCAGTTGGTCGAAAAGGAAAGGGTATGTTGGTGTTGCCTCTGGGTGTATCGTTAGGGTATCAATCGCTTAAAACCCGGGCTGGTATTTCACCTTTTGTAAGCTACCAGTTTTTATTGGTAAGTGGTTACAATACCAGTGTACCATTAGTACCCGAAACTCTTATTCAAGTGGGATCAAGAATACATTTAAAAAAATAAGCAAAACAATTATGAAACAAATAAAACTAATGCTGATGGTGCTGTTAACAATTGGTTGCAGCGATTATTCTCAAGATATTGAATTAGCATCGTGCAGTTTTTTTAGTCCGATCCAATCCAATTACTCCAAAGCAGAAGAGATACAGGATGTATTAAACGAAATGGTAACGAAAGGAATACCTGGAGTTGCTATGGCTGTATATGATGATGGAGAATGGTGGTCAGCTTCGGCCGGCTATTCCAAAATAGAATCGGGTACACCCATGGAAGTATGCCAGCTTCAATACATGCAAAGTATTTCCAAAACCTATATGGCGGTGGCTATTCTGAGACTATACGAGCAGGGAAAAATTGATTTACATGCCTCCATCGAACAATATTTACCCAACCGGTATTATCCATATTTGCCCGATGTAAAAAACATTACGGTTCAGATGTTACTCAATCATACCTCCGGCTTACACGAATACAATTTTCAGCCGGCTTATGTATCCAAACTTCTTTCGCATCCGGATTATACTTTTACCAGCGAAGAGTATCTTCAGTTTATAGAAGGAAAGCCGCTTGATTTTAAACCGGGTAGTAAATACGCGTATCGCAACACAAATTATTTGTTGCTTGCATTAATAGCCGATGCTATAACGGGCAATCATGCCCGCTATATTACCAAAGAAGTTTTTGATCCGTTAGGTTTAACCGATACGTTTTATCGAAACGAGCGAGGGTACATCAACTACCCGCTTTTGGTAAATACTTATTGGGATCGTTACAGTAATTCAATTGTAGAAAATGTCTCGCGTATGCAACAAAACAATGTGGCTTCGTTAATTGGTGATGATGGCATTGTGGCCACTCCGGGCGATGCCGTTCTTTTTTTGAAAGGACTTATGGAAGGTAATGTGCTTTCAAACGAAACCCTGCAGCTAATGAAAAACTGGGTAAACGATAAAGAAGGAAAGCCAACCTATGGCTTAGGGCTTGACTATTCAACATTCAATAATAAAATAGCGTATGGCCATAGCGGAGGCGGACTGGGTTCAGGCTGCAACTTGTATTATTTTCCAGAGGAGAATATTTATGTTTTTATTGCTATTAACCTGGGAACAGTAACAGACAGCCCGATTTTTAAAAGAGCAGAACCTACGTTGGATAAATTTTTTGAGGTGTTAGTAAGAAAATAATAGAGTAAAAACTAAAAGCACATTGTTCCGGCATCGTCTCGCGCAGAGACGATGCATCGGTACATTTCAAAATCGCATAGCTTTTTTATAGCGCGGTATGTAAAATCAATTCTTCTTTTTCTTTAACAGATTCTGAAGCTTATTCTCCAACGCCTTTTGTGCGTCTTGTCTCAGATCTGTTTTGGTTGAATCACCATTTGTTTTAACGGTGGTATCTTTTTTAGGATTCAGCAGGTTGTTGATGGCATCTTTCGGTTTTTCGCCAGCCAGTAAATCTTGCACGGCTTGTTTACCTTTTTCCTGTGCGGCAGCAGTAACCGCTTCCTTCACTTGTTCTTTTTGCTCTTGTGCCAACAGCGTTACTTTCGGATCGGTAAACGAACCGCCCAAACCAATACTCAACGGAATTTCGGAGGTAGAATTAGTTCCACCCGTGTATTGATTAACCAAACCCTGAAACTGTGCACCCAACTTACCGGCTGGCACATTCATCTTTAACGCATAATTAATGCCGCCATCTAACGCGGTGCTTCCACTAACGGTGGTTATATAGCTGCCGAATTTAACATCGAACGGTTTTACACTTAACTGGCCATCTTTTATCGTGGCCGACATTAAAACATCCTTCAAGGTAACATTATCAGCATCGTTCAGTTTGGTAATAGTTGTAATACCCGAAACAAGTTTGGATTGTGTGAGGGCCGCTTGCGCGATTTTAATCAAGCCACTTCCGTTTACGGTATTCATCTTCGGCATCATGTCTTGTCCCAGCTCACCGCTTATTTTAAAATCAGTACCAAAGTTGCCATTAACCAATCCAGCAATAGGGGCATAGGTTTTAACAATCGAGAATGAATTGGCAGCTTGTTGCACACTCATGTTATCAATCTTCAAACCAAAATCATACAGTGGATGATTGATGTCTTTGGTGTTGTACGTTCCGGCAACGGTAAAGCTGCCACCCAACAAATTAAACTTCACGCCATTCAGGTTGGCTACTCCGTCTTTCACAATTACATCGCCCGTAGCATTGCTGATTACAAAGTCCATCATCTTTACGGTTTTAATGTTGGAGTGCAAAATAAAATCGATGTTTTGCGGAACAGGAATAACACCCAATGTGCTTTCTTCAGTAGGTGCCGGGGTGGTTTCCGTTTCGGTCATAAACTCATTTAAATCCAACAGGGTTGAATTAAAGTTTACATTTCCTTTTATGGTTTCGTTGCCAAATACATAACCTATATAATTACTGATGGCTCCGCTTACTGCGAAATCACTTTTACCAATTGTTCCGGAGGTGTTTTTTAGTTCAATCTTTTTTGGATCAAACAAGGCATCAGCTTGCGCTATGCCAATGGCATATGGGAGATCTTTCATGGTGAACTTAAAATCACGTAACGATGCACTGCCGCTGGTTGGTAGCTTATCGTAGCGGCTGGCTGCTACATCGGAGTATTTACCTTTGGTTTCAATATCGGCTTTCACTTTTCCGGCAACGGTCATGCCTTCCAGCGGGAATATTTTTGTGATTTTCTCCAGATCAATTCCGCCCTTGGCACTCAAATCCCACGTGTAGTCATCTAAATTCTGAAGGCTTAGCTTTCCGCCAAAGCTTTCGCCATCCATTACCATCCCAAAGTCAGGAACGTTAATAAATGTTTCGGCCATTTTGCCTGTTGAGTTTTTAATGGTAGTTGTAAACTGTACTTTTTCAAGCGGCAATGGAAACTCGGTTGATTTTATGTATCCGTCTTTTAGCGCCATGGTTGCATTAACAGCCGGAATAATTTTCTTCAAACTATCATATACTCCCTTAGCTGCGGCATCAACCGAAAATAAACCGGCCATAGTTAAGCCATCCAGCGGAAACATCTTTCCAAGTTCGGCCAGGTTCAGTGAGGCTTTTACACGGGCATCCATCCGGTAGTCTTTCAGGTTTTCAATTAACATGCGCGCATCTACCGGGTTGGTTCCAAAATCCAGATGCAGACTCTTCAGATCAATCAATGTATTTTCAATTACACCGCTTTTATTATCGACTAATAAATCCATGTTAATGTTGGTAATGGCGGTGGGCAGGTCAGGATATTTGAACATGGCATCATCTACTTTCAGATTCAGATTAAATGCCGGCATTTGGGTATCGCTGAAAGTTCCTTTTACAAAGCCCGAAAAAGCGAGTTCACCTTTGGTTTCGATCTTACCAAAATCTTGTGTATAAACACCAGGTACCAACGATAGCAAACTTTTAAATGTGTTCTCGGGGCTGCTGAATGATATATCCATACCAAAATCATTCGGATTCATTTTAAACCAGCCATTGGCACTCAGTGTAAAATCGTTGAGGCGTGTTAAATTTTCTTTGAATGTATAAAGCGTGTAGTCTTCGCTAATACCAATTACTGCATTTACTTCTGCCTGTTTTTTGCTAATGTATTCCACACCGTCAAACCGTACGGTTACACTTTCAATAGCGGTTTTGGTTTTCAGGTCGAACGCTTTTTCATTAAAGTTTCCGCTGCCGGAATGATTAAGCCCGGTAATAGCGGTATAAAACGGAATAGACTCGTCATCATAAATCACTTCGCCATTTACAATTTCCCAATGGTCAATACCGAATGAAAATGTACTTGCCTCTTGCTCTGTTACAACAGTTGTGTCGGTGGAGGGATATGTGATGTCATAATTTGCGCGGCCATCGGCCAGCACTTTTATGGTAATTTGTGGCTCTACCATAGTAATGCCTTTTAACCGAAGCTGATCGCCAAAAACAACATCTTTCAGGTTTACCTCAGCGTCAAGCCGTTCAATTACAAACAGGGGGGTACCTTCAAAAGGAGCCCGGTTAAACACGCCCAACTCTTTTATCTCAACGGTAACATCGGGAAAGTTTCGGAACAACGATAAACTGAAATTGTTTACGTCAAAAACCACATCGGCATTTACATTCTTTTCTATTTCTTTATCGATGGCAGCCTTTATATCCTCTTTAAATACAACGGGCAAAATAAACGCGGCCGCAATTAACAGCCCACAAAGAATAACAATACCAATCAGAATTTTCTTCACGATCTTCATAATATTTATTGCGAAAGGTTGCTACAAAATTAGTAAAACACGAGGCAACAAAATGCACCCGCCTGGATTAGTTAAAGATTATTAACGTTAGGATTTGTGGGTTGGTACTTATAGCCAGCGTAACATCAGGTTAATGGTGCGCTTAACGCGATTAGTAAAAGGCGGGTATAGAAATGAACTCATGGTAATACCACTTTTTTGTTTTAGCACGGGTTTTTCATTGCTAAAGGCAAGAAAACCGTAACGGCCGTGTGCCTTGCCAAAACCGCTGGCGTTAATTCCGCCAAACGGTAATCTGGGGTGGGTAAACTGCAGCACGCAATCGTTAATACAAACCGCGCCTGCCGATACTTCCACACTAAGCTTTTGTTGAAAACTTTTGCGATTACTGAAGATGTAAAATCCAAGGGGCTTGGGGCGCTCCAGTATGATGGGCAAAATTTCATCTTCGTGGTGGTAAAAAATTACAGGTAATACCGGCCCAAATATTTCTTCTTGCATAATCTTCGATCGTGTTGAAACATTGCTCAGAATTACGGGATGAAAGAAATGCCGCGCTGAATCGGACGTACCAGTTAGTTCTATTGTTGCCCCCAAATGAACCGCATCCTGTACGAGTGCTTGCAGCCTGTTAAAGTTTTTCGTATTAACAATGCGTGCATAGTCGTTGGATTGTGCTGTAATACCCGAACCAGACCCAAAAAGTTGTATTACGTGTTGTTTAAGCAATTCAATAAATTCTCGGGCTACTGTTCTATCGATCAGAACATAATCGGGTGCTACACAGGTTTGTCCTACATTTAAAAATTTTCCGAAGGCAATGCGCCTTGCTGCATCATTCAGGTTTGCCGTGGCATCAATAACCGTAGGCGATTTGCCGCCCAACTCCAAGGTTATTGAACTAAGATTTTCGGCTGCAGCCCGCATCACCACCTTGCCAACAGCAGTACTGCCGGTAAAAAAAATATGATGAAATGGAAGTTGAAGCAATTGGGTGGCGGCTTGCACATCACCCTCCACAACGGTTACCAACTCCTCATCAAAAAATTCGCTTACCAAGTCGCGTATCAGCCGCGAAGTGTGCACCGTAAGTTCAGAGGGTTTAAGAATGGCGGTGTTGCCCGCAGCGAGGCATGAAACAAGCGGACCAATTGTTAAGTTAAACGGATAATTCCAAGGCCCTATAATCAGGCAGGTACCCTTGGGTTCATAGTGTATTTCGCTGGTAGTACCCAGGTAGGTTAAGGGTGCATCAATTTGTTCTGGAGTAACCCAATCGGCCAGGTTTCGAACGGCTTCTTTTAGTTCAGATATTACCGGGAAAACCTCTGATATATCAGTCTCGGTTGCTGATTTACCAAGATCGGCTTTCAGAGCTTGATGAATGCGCGGCCGGTTTTGAAGAATAAACGCACCAAACAAGCGCAGAAGTTTTTTACGGTTTTGCCAGGGCTGTTTGCGCAATTGCTGGGCCCGAACAAGTTGTTTTTTAAAAATTACTTGAAAATCCGTTTCAGCGGTATCGGCTAATAAATTGTTTTCCATTTGCGGGTATTCAAAATCTTAGGTGAAAGTCATAAAATGAGCATCTAAATCCAATCACAAGGCCAATGTTACCGTAATGTTAAGTGCGTTTGTTTAATGTTACCAAAATGTTAACTTTAAAAACAATTTGGTAATAATTGCATAATGCTCAGGCTCTTTTTGATAGGTATAACCATGTGTTGCATCGTTTTTACGGAAGCGAAAGGCAATCCTATTTTACCGCAATTACTCCATACAACGGCTGCTAAAAATCCAGCGGTAATTGAGGCACGGGTAAACCGCTTTATAGCAGAATTACAAGGTAAACGCAACAACTTTACCGAGCAGGAATTTTTAGAATTGATCTTTAACGAATCGCATCGCAGATTCTTTAAAACATACAAACCATACACCCAGTTTGCTGAGATTTTTGAAAAAGGCAAATACGATTGCCTGAGTGCAACAAGTTTGTTGGCTGTTGTACTGCAAGCCTTTGAGTATAACTATCAGATAATTGAGACAAACTATCACATTTTTATTTCGGTACAAACCGAAACCGGACTTGTGCTGCTGGAATCAACCGACAGGCTTAATGGTTTTGTAACGGCAACGGATAAAATTGAAGCACGTATTGCAGCATATAGACAAAATCAAGTGCAAACCAGCAACCCGACCCAAATTAACTATCAGTTTGATCTCAATCTTTATAGGGTAATAGAACCAGAACAATTACCCGGCTTGTTACTTTTTAATCAGGCTGTGGTGGCTTTTAATAGCCGTCAATATGAAATATGTGCCCAGCGCTTATTGCAAGCTGTGGAGAT
Organism: Cyclobacteriaceae bacterium; assembly: GCA_019638355.1. GTDB lineage: Bacteria > Bacteroidota > Bacteroidia > Cytophagales > Cyclobacteriaceae > ELB16-189. The sequence goes on along the minus strand of JAHBTY010000001.1, from coordinate 181,128 downwards.
TTATGATTCGCCTCGCACGACAGAGTTTGCGGGTATTCTTGTAATGGCCATTGCCAATAGCAACTATAGTGCGCAACTGAAAAAGGAACTGATCAGACCTTTTAGCAAGTATGTTAGAAATAACGCAGTTGCTTCACGTTAGTTTTCTAGAATTCGCAATTCAACCCTGCGGTTTAATGCGTGAGCGGCTTCTGTTTCTTCCCGGCTAATGGGTTGTGTGCCACCAAATGCTTTGGTTTTTATTTTGTTTTTATTTCCACCCTTGGAAACAAGATAGGCTTTTACTGCTTTTACCCGGTCTTCCGATAGCTTTAAATTTGCATTCGCATTTCCACGTGTATCAGTATGGCCTTCCAACTGAATAACCATGCGGGGGTTTCGTTTCAGCATGGTAACCACTTCATCCAATTCGGCATGTGATGAACTGGAGATAGTTGTGCGGCCAGCATCAAAATTCAAATCATTAAGCCGCATTACTTTTCCTACCGTGTGGGTGTCTTCAGCATTGTGTGATGCTGAATTGGGTAGTTCAAGCTCGATGTTTCGAATAAGTTTACGATCAGCGCCAGCTTCGGCAGGATTTAAAACATATTTTGCTGGAGCGTAGCCTGAGGCTTCTACAGTAATTGTGTATTTGTCATTATCGTAAAGCGGAAACAGAAATGAACTGCCGGAGAAAAAACCAACCTTACTTCCATATGGCAAACTTTGATACGAGATTCTTGCCACAACGGGCTCTTTTGTTGCGGCACTTGTAATGGTACCTTGCGCATAAACAAGCGTATCGCTTTGTGCATGGGTAATTAGCGAACCCCCTACCAGGCATAATGCAAAAAGTACTTTCATGTGTTTAGGTATTCATTATGATTTTTAGAGTTTAATAATTTTAAACTCAACGCGTCTGTTTTTACGATTTCCTTCGCGGGTTTGGGTAGTGTCTATTGGTTTACTTTCACCAAAGAAAACGGTTGTAATACGAGCCGCATCCACGCCTTGTTTTACAAGGTAGCTGCTAACGGCTTTTGCCCTACGCTCGGATAAACCCAGGTTATATTCTTCGGTCCCCACAGGATCGGTGTGGCCGGCAATCTCAACCTGCATGGATTTCTTTTCTTTCATTAAAGTTACGATTCGGTTAAGCTCTGGGAACGATTCGGCTTTTAATTCTGATTTATCGAAATCGAAGAAAATGTTATTCAACTTAATGGTTGTATTAACATCTACTACCGCTACTTCGATAGGTGCAAGCGTTATGTCTTTGTTTGCCAGCACACCATCTTTGGTGAAGCCGCGCAAATCCAAACTCTGATTTTCCGAAATGTGACCTTCGGCTTCTGCGCGGAAACCGTACAAATGGCCACCCGGTAAATGGATTTCATACTCACCGGTTTTGGGGTCAGAATAGGTTACGCCAACTTCTTTGCCATCGGGCAGACGCTCGTAAATGATTTTAGCTCCAATTGGCTCACCGGTTTTGGCATCAATCAATTTGCCTTTCACAATTACGATTGGCTCAGGGGTCATAAACATGGGCATTTTAACTCTGAAGATGTCTGAGTTATCGGCCGTTATTCCGCGCGAGTAGTACGCATACTCACTCGTAGAAGGAATGTTAAAGAACAGATCGTCCAGCTTGGTATTAATATCGGGACCTAAGTTTTCGGGTGCCGACCAATTTGTCCAGGTATCATCTAATCGTTTGGACATAAAAACGTCACTTCCGCCATAACCACTAAACCCATTCGATGAAAAATAAAGTGTTTTATCATCAGAGGCTAAAAATGGAGCGGATTCTTCGCCTACGGTATTGATGGCTTTACCCAAATTGAGTGGTTGAGTCCACTTTCCATCGTCTTTTTCAAAACTCACATAAAGATCGCGCCCGCCTTCGGTGTCTTCACGCTCTACCGACATAAGCAAGGCCTTGCGTGTGTTGGTGAGAAAGTAATTTGCCTTCTCGTTGTAGTTATAGTCATTTTCGATTTCAAGTGCTTTTGGCTCACTCCAGCTTCCACCAATATTGGTGCTAACGGAAACCCCGGCTATCATTTTTCCTTTGTCCAGGTATTTGTTTCCCAAGAGTAAAACTACGGCTTTGCCATCCGGTGTGGCGGCAACGGTGTTTACAAAATTGGGTAGTTTGTTGTTGAATTGTGGGCCCATGTTTTTTGCTAACGACCACTTTCCATCAGGCCCCAGTTCGGAATACCATATGTCTTCTTTATCGCTGGTGCCACCTACATTTTCAGGGTGATTTTTGCGACTGAAGTAAAGTGTTTTTCCATCGGGCGAAAGCAGCGGGTTATACTCGCTGAAGTCGCTGTTAATGTTAGCATCCAGGCGCTCAACTACCAGGCCCTTGCTCAGTAATTCGGGCAAGTTAATGTCGGCAATAATTGGAATATGCGAATCGGAAATAGCTACGGCATCAATGGAGAAATAATCGGGCAGGGCGCTGCCATCAAACTCAAGCTTTACAGCTGCAACCTTGTAAGTAGTTTTTTCAACAAACACATTTAAAATTCGTCCTTGCAAGGGTACGGCCATTGGATTAAATGTGTGCACCTGGTATTCACGGCCGGCTTCGTCATACACAAATACTTTATACAAAGCACCTGGGTTGTACGATTCAGCAATGGCGATTTGTTGAATTTGCATGGGCTTGTCGTAACCAAGCTTTATAAATTCGCTGCGTTTGGGTCTGTCGGGTGTCCATGCGCCTGGGTTTTGCCCTCCTGCGGGTAATACGGTAGGCTTGCCCAGTGCTTGCTGTGCTGAGTATTGTACAGGGGTCAGTTCAGATGAAACGGCCAACACTTTAGTAGCCCATTGCACCGTTTGGGCTGAGGCAGATAGAGATAAAAGTACACTTACAAAGAACAGCAGTAATCGTTTGGTCATAGGTTTCCCAAAATGGTATTAGAATCGAAGTATAAACATAGCTAAAAATTAAAAAAGCATAAAATAATTACATGATTCTAACCTGAACAGGAGTGTTACCAAACGCCCTAATCTGTAGCGGCCTTATTAAAAATCAGGAACCCTACGTGTAGTAAAATACCTAATTCGTTTTGAGCATCATCGTAATAATTGACACTAAGGCTTATGGGGCCAACACCGGAGTGAAGTACCCACCCGGCAGTGGCGGCAAAATAAATTTTTGTAAGATCGCGGCTAAACACCACTTCTTGATTCTGCCCGGGCATCAAAGCTTCAAAAGGCTTGAAGAGGTAACCCTCTACGCGGAAATCGAGACTTTTGCGTAATGTAAAAACATTGCGCCAGCCCCCGGCTATATAGTTATAGGCTCTGAAATTTTCGAGTAGCAAGGTGCGGCTATCCTGCATGGGGTTAAAAGCCGGAGCATAAATAATTGAACCCTGGTAATTACTAAATGCGGATTGATTGGAAACAACTCCATCCAACAGATAACCGGAGCTATAGAATCCTTTTCGAAAATACTGTTCCAATGTGATGCGGGTTCTCAGCCAACTGCGCGAGTGAAGTTGGTCTTCTGAAAACACAGAGGTATTTCCGGGTGTTAGCTTTTCATCTACAGTAAACCAATTTAAGGAAAGTGTAAAGTTGCGGCCAGCCGATGCATATTGTTTTCGATTAAGTGTATTAGAAGAGATTTTAATTTCGGACCGAAATCCATTTAATCGCAGGATATCAAGGGTATCGGTAGAGACGAATACATTGGAGTTTACAAATAAATCGCGATTGTTTACATAAGCCCCTCCTATGGTTAACTTATAGCTGCTGTTAAACGGAATGGCAAAGTCCACACCCACCTTTCGATCGATTCGCGAAAGTGGGGTTGGCTGCGTTGTTGGCCTGAATAAATCGCGGCCCTGCAGGTAGTCCCAATTGTTTACAGTGGCGTAGGGTTCAAGGTAGTATATTCCGCGGTTGGCAATATCAATTCGGGATTTAAGCTGAAATGATTTGTAAAAGTTTCCTAAATAAAAATTTAGGTTGGCATGTGTGAGGGATCGGTTAAAATGGTAATAGTTTAAACCCAAATAAATGTGGCTAATGCCTCGGGTTGCCATCGTGCCACCAAAGTCAACCGGAAAATTATTTTGCGGCCTTCTTGATAGGGTAAAGTTAAAGTTGTTTTTGCCCTCGTTAAAAGTAAATCCGGGATAAAGACTTTTGAAATAATCTTCCGAAACAAGTTTATAAAATCCGGACTTAACTTCATTAAAAGTGAGTGGGCGCTTGCCACTTTTAAAAAACCGATTAATGTATTTTTGTTGCTTGCTGTTAAAGCCATCAAAGGAAATGTGTTCAATAAGAAACGGAGCACTTTTGTTATTAAACTTGTTTCTGGCGGTGGCTACATCATCGCAGGTAATACGCCTTTTAATTTTAGTTTTTAGTTCGTGCATTTGCCGCATCGTTTGCGCATAGCCACTATCTATAAGGGCCCGGGCTTTTGCAAAATCAAAAGTGGTGTATCCGGTAAGGTCGGGTTGAATGTAAACGCCCGACTCGGGAACATCGGAAGGATCGGATTTATCCAGCAACATGTAAAGCAGCGAGCGCGCAATCAATTTATCATCCTGTCCATATGGATACTCGTTATAAATTTTGGATGAAACGTTGCTGCCAATAATTACATCGGGACTAAAGTTTTGCTGCATAACATCAACCGGGAAGTTATTGTACACACCGCCATCAAATAAGTATTTGCCTTCAATGCGAATGGGATTGTAAAAAAACGGAACGGTTTGGGTAGCGCGAATGGCATCGCTTAGAGCGCCTTTGCCAAGGGGTACTGCTGTTTGGGTAAAAATATCAGAAGCAATTACACGAAGCGGCACAAACAAACTGTCGAAATTGTTGCGAGCTATGGCAGAGGGTTGAGCCAGTTTTTCGGCTAACGCAAAGTTGAGCGAAAGATCGCTGGCCAGGCTGGTATTAAATAAGATAGAAAAGGTTGAGTCTAATGAGAGATTTACCCGTAAAAAACCGGCATCGTCATCATTGCGGGTATAATAATAGTTGTGCCCATCTTCCAGTTTGCCATTCACCCATTGTAAAAACTCTTTCGATAGAACGATCTCTTCAATTTGTGCCGGGCTCATACCGGCTGCATAGCAGCCACCTACTATTCCACCCATTGAAGTTCCGGTTATGTAATCGATGGGAATCTCGTTTTCTTCAAGGGCTTTTAAAACGCCAACATGTGCTATGCCTTTAGCGGCACCACCGCTAAGCACCACACCTACTTTTTGTGCTTGCAAGCTTAAACTGTAGAGGCATAACCATACAAAAACCCACAACCTCATACCCAATACATTTGCAGGTAAGTTACTTCAGAAATAAAAAAGTAACTGAAAAAATTTATTAATAAATACGGAAGGTTTACCGCATGGCTACTTCGGGTAATACCGCTTTGGCAGGAAACGGAATTTCTTGTAACCTATTCATTATTGTTGCTTTAACGTTTTCAAACTGCGAAAAGAATTCGGCTTTAACCGGTAGCGATGGCGGAAGCTCTACTTTTAAAGCATCTACCTGAACCCCGTTTTTCCAGAAACGATAACACAAATGCGGGCCCGTAGCCAAACCCGTGCTGCCCACATAGCCAATGGTTTGGCCTTGGCGCACACGTGTACCGGCTGTAATGCCGCTTGCTATTTTAGACATGTGAAGGTAGCCAGTAGTGTACGTGCCGTTATGCCGTATTTTAACATAGTTGCCATTGTTGGTTTTGTATTGTGCTTCTTCCACAATGCCATCGCCCACAGCGCGAATAGGCGTACCGGTTGGTGCGGCAAAATCGGTACCCAGGTGGGGCCTGAAAACTTTTACAACCGGGTGAAAACGGTTCATGGAATAGCGTGAACTGATACGGGTAAATTCAATAGGATATTTCAATAAGGCTTTACGTAAACTGTTACCTTCATCATCAAAATAATCAATACCATCGCCCTGGTCAAAAGGAAAGGCATAATACCCGTTACCGGAATGTTCAAAGTACACGCCTAATATGCGCCCGATGCCTACAGGTTTTTCTTCTACCAGGTTTTCTTCATAGATGAGTTTAAACTGATCGCCCTTTTGTAGTCGCTGAAAATCTACTTGCCAGGCAAAAATATCCACAAACTTATTGGTGAGATCGTGTGAAATATTCATGGCTTCGATGGTGTGTGAAAGCGTTGATTCAATACGACCTGAGATGCTACGCTCAAGCGTATCAACTTTGCGTTGGCAGGTTTCTACCAGTAATGAATCTTTCAAATGAAACACCACGTAGTCTATTGCATTTGGTTCGTACACTAATGCTTTAATGGTTTTAAGCGAATCATGCTCCACCAACAATGTATATTTTTTATGTGCCGATATTTTTCTGAAATCATAAACCGAACGCGGCAGCAGGTTTAGTTGCTGCTTTATTGCGGGCGAAACATAATACTCACCCAACAAGTCGGTAAACCGCTGATTTTTTTTTACTTCATCTTCCACCACGTGTAAATTGTTTACAACCATGCCGTGCATAAACACAGGCAAAATAATCTCACGTTCTACATGCTGAATGGAATCAACCTCGGTTTCATAATCGCCACGCTGCGAAAACCACGAAGTGCGGTTGTCGATTAGAAAAAATAAACCAACCAAAACGCCAGTTGTAAGAAGGCCAATGAGAATGGGTTTAACCCGAGTGTTAGTAAAAAACATCATTGATGAAAAATTGGGCCGAAGCCACGTATTAGTTTAAAAAATCTGGCGCGTTAGGCCAGCCTTACCCTTCAAAAGTAATAATTGAATAGGTGCTAAGCAAGGACAACCGGTTACTGAACTTAATAGTTGAGTTGCTGGCGCATGAGATACAAATGATTAATTAAAGCTTGTTTCCAATCGGTATCGGCATCCCACTTATTACCAAGAAATACATTTCCATACTCAAGTTGCTTTACATAAAATTTGAATACGGTTACGTTCGCTGGTATTGTTTTCAGTTGTGCTTCATTGTTTACAATAGCGGCCGATGCTATTGCGTTACCGGTTTTGGAATTATCGTATTCCAGGATTTCGCGGGCAATGGCACCGGTGGTGTGTACATAGCGAATGATGGTTTTGAAGCCCCTTGTTTCAAGTTCAGATTCCGGCAAGTCAGCATTAACAATTTCATACTTCAACGGAAAGTGCTCTTTCAGAATCTGTTCCAATTGGGCATCGTCTTTTTCATTACCCATAGAGGGCACCGCCACCTTAAAACTTTTTATCAATGCGGTGTAAGCATCGTTGCGTCTGCCATCAAAATATTTAAATGCATTTTCTGTTTCAGGAAAATCATTAACAAGCAGGTTCTGTTTTTTCTGATGGCTTACCGCAAAGCGGAAAACGGCTAACAAAAGTTCTTTTAAAGATGAATGACTTTGCTGCCATCCATTGGAGCGAACATCGAACAGATTAGCTTTTCCATTAAAACGAAAAAAAGTTAAAGTATAAGTAGCGCTGGATTTTGTGAAAAGGATAATAAAAGAAATGTTCCGGTTAGTCAGGTATTTTGCAAAAGCTTGTTGTGGATCGGCCCCGGCTAATACGCGGCTGCTTTCAAAATAAGCAACACCATCAATGCCGGTTTGCTGAAATGCCTTTTGTGTTTCCTCAAGGTCTTTCGCGCTGATTGTATTGTCAAAGATGATTATCGACCGTTGTGCCAATAACCCATCGGGTACTATGTTGGTAAGAGCAAGGTTTTTAATAATACTTTCAGGTGTGTGGGCAAGTTGTGCCCTGGCAACAATCGGAAGAACAAAAGAGAGAATCAGTAATCTTAATTTCATGTACACAACTAACGCCAGAAAGTTAGAAACATTTTACAACGCAATGTAAACGCCATCAGCTTCAATTTTTATGGGAAAGGTTTCCAGATCAGCCGAACGTTGTTGATACTCGCGACCTGTCTGTAGATTGAATTGATAACCATGCCAGGGGCAAACAATTTCATTGGCAAAATTAACCTTGCCTTTGCTTAACGATTCACCATTATGGGTGCAGCTGTTGCTTACGGCCATGAGTTCATTACCTTGCCGCACCAGGCAAATACGTTTTTCACGAACCATTAGTAAGCGAGGTTCGCGCTCGCCCATAACATCAAAAGCTTCATGAGAATTATTGAAAATCTTTACCCAGTTCATGCAGTAAAGATAAAGGGTTTTTTAAACCAATCGGTTTTGAACAGCCTTTTGAACAGCTTCTGTCTTGTTGTTTACCTGAAGCTTGCCATAAATATTTTGAATGTGTTTGCGTACGGTGCCACTACTGATAAAAAGATTGGCCGCCACCTGATCGTATGTCAATCCACTTTTTAGTTGTTCCAATAATTCTATCTCGCGGGCCGTTAATCCAAAATCTTGTTTTTGAATATTGTGTGTGATTGGATTTCGCAATAGTTTAAGCGCTTTATAAGCAATGGCTGCCGACATAGAAGCCCCACCCGAAGTGGTTTCTTTAATCGATCGCGAAAGCATCTCAGCAGGCTCTTCTTTTAGCAGATAGCCCGAGGCTCCGGCCATAATGGCCTCCAGAATTTTTTCGTCATCATCGAAAGTGGTAAGCATAATTACTTTAATGTGCGGATATTTTTGTGAAAGCTGGCGTGTGGTTTCAATACCATTTAACTCAGGCATTTGAATATCCATTAACACTACATCAATAACCGCATCTTGTTGCAACTGGTGCAACAACTGGCTACCATCAAATGCTGTATGTTTAATGATGAACTCCGGTGTGCGAAGTTTTTCTATAATAGCTTTTAATGCAAACGTGTTGTCTTCTGCTATGGCAATTCGAATGGGCATCATGCAAGAATGAAATAAATCCCGCCCCGCAAGGGACGGGATTTGGTTTGAAGATAAAGCACAGAAATTACTTTTCTGCATTCTTGTAGAAAATGTCCAACGATTTATTGATCAGGTCGGTGCCAAACTTTAATGAAGCTGCTTTATATTTTTCCGGATCGCAAGCTGCCTCGTGTGTAACGGTTTCGTTTTTGTTTTCGGATGTTACAACAGAATAATACCCGGCATCGTAAACTTTATTGAGTGCAGCGCTGGTAAATTCTTTAAATTTTTTATCGAAGAAAACACCTTCTGCTGTTACCTTCTTTTTTAGTACAATGGGTAAGTACGATTCGGCCTGCCCCATGCCGGCATTGCCATAAACAAACTTAACCATGTTTTGACGCAAGGCTCCGGCAGTTCCGGCTACACCAGGGTCTAAACCAAAATCTACCGTTGCCTTTACAGCCGAAAAGCCCAACATACCTGAACTCGAAGCATCCATCTCAACAAATGGCAGCACCATGCTTACATCTAAAATAATAGCATCGTTTAATTGTTTGGAAAGAATTGAACTCTTATCCGTAAAGGTTCCTTTTTCTTTTCCTCCTTTCGATTCGCCCTTTACAAAATAGTTATAACCGGTAGGGGTAATCATAACATGCCCGGCCATTTGAGCATATGAAGGTGTACCTCCGGTTTTCAAAACCCAATCCTGATAATGTTCTGTCTTACCAGCTTCATCGGCAGTCACCAATTCAAAGCCTTTGCTTTTTAAACTGGTAATAAGATCGTTGTACAACTTATCTGTTACCAACTGAAAATCCGGTAAGTCAACACCAGTAACTGCTACGACCATGCTGGTTTTGGTTGCACCTTTACGCACACCTTCACTGGTTTTGGCTGTGGCCGATGCCATTACCTGAAACAATACCCGAAAACTTTGAATATAAACTTTGCGTGGTGCCTTGCTGAATTTTCCTGTTCGATAACTGGCCAACTCATCTACCTGAACTTCGCCCGAATAGGTTTGGGCAAAGGCGGTGGCGCCTATAATAAACGCTGCTAAAAAGACGATTAACTTTTTCATGATACTCATGGGGTTTATAAATATTTTAATCCCAATGCAACCAGTTAAAAGAAGCCACCACACCGAAGGTGGTAATAACCGAGTTGGCACTAACACGTTCAAGTGTTGCGTTGTCGTTGTAGAAGAATGATTCTTTGTAATCGAAAAATTGTGCGTAGGCTGTTAGCGTAAATCTTCTGTTTACAACAGCCGATGCTTCAACCGTAATCCGTTTGCGACCGCCTAATCCAAACTTATCGTTTACATCGCGTTTTAAAAACCAATCGTAGCTAAGTGTTAAGCGCGAATGGTCTGCAAGATTTTTAAAAGGCTCAAAAATATTTAAACCAGTTCCGAAAGAAAGCGCACCAACTTCTCCGCCCCCAATACCATTATCAATGGCATTGCCATTGCCTTTGCTATCGGCTTTGGCCACGCCTATGCCTTCAAAGCCAGCTTGCAAGGTGGGCCCGATAAAATTTTGTTTGCCGGGCGACCAGGCCAACTGCCCGTATAAAAACTTATCGTTGAAAAGAAACCGTGAGTCTTCACCGGCAGCCTTCCTATCTTCCCAGTCACGCAGTCTTGGCCCCGGAGTTTTCATGATGCCCAATCCGGCAAGGCCACCCATCAATAATCCGCTGGCATCCATCTTATGCCACGCTCCTTCATCATACTGTTCTTTGGTGAACGATACGATTATTCCCGCAGCAAAGTCATCGGTTTTGGTGTTACCCATTAAGTAAGCAGTTTTAAGTGCGTTAACCTGATAGCCAATTCCAAAGGCGGCATAGTTATCTTCCTGCGCAAAGCTATTGGTGTTAGCAAAAACCAGCATCGCACCCAGCAAAGCCCAGCATGTTTTGTGAAGGTTAAAAAATCTGTTTGTCATGTTTCAATTTTTTGAAACCAAAATTGAAACTCCTTCCGCGCTACTTCAATACGATGAACATCGTATTTGCACTAAAGTGGAAGAATAGCGGTAATGGTGGTACCGCTTTGCGACTGAATAGAAAGTTCTCCGCCAAGTCCGCTTACGCGCTTTTGCATACCCGATAATCCAAAACCACTATGGGGTATTTCAGCATTAAATCCTTTACCATTATCGGTAATGGTTAGTGATAATTTTTCTGCGGAAGCAACACCAATCTGAATGGTGATTTGAGTTGCTTCGCCATGTTTGTGCGTGTTGTTAACGGCTTCTTGTACAATACGGAAAAGATGATTGGCTATTTGCGCTGTTATTGGTTGATTCAGATTCGTTTTTACATCGATCGTAACCGGGATTTGAGAGCCCGTTAAAATATAATCCCGCAGTTTAATTACAAACTCCTCCAGCGTGGTGGACTGGTGATTCATTAACCACACAGTTTTGCGCAACTCGCGAATAGTTTCGGCAGTAAGTTTTTTTATATCGCTTAGGCGTTGATTTGCAACTTCGTTTTGCAATGCACCTATGGAAGCATTTACAAAGGTAAGTTGCGAGCCAATGTTATCGTGCAGCTCTTGCGAAATGCGTAAGCGTTCTTCCTGCAAAGCATTTTGTGTGCGGGCTTCAGCCAACTGGGCTTTTAGTGCCAGTTGTTGTTGCCGCACGTTTGCGTTTCGGTATAACACAAAACCGACTAATAGCAACACGGCCAATACAGCTAAAATCAAAACCAATTGATTGTCGCGTTTGCGAATTTCCAGTTCACCTTGCGCAAGCGAAACTTTGCTTTGGGCTAGTTCGCGTTCTTTCTTTTCGGTTTCGTATTGAATTTGAAGTTGGCGCACCTGTTTTACTTTTTCAGCTTGAAACAGACTATCGCGTAAGCGCAAATGATTGGATTGATAAGTAAAAGCTGCTTTGAAGTTTCCGGCTTTACGATAAAGTTCCGACAGCAGCAAATCAGCATCAGCTTCTTGTTGTAAGGCTTCGGCAGCTTGTGCCGATTGAAGGGCCAATTGCGCAGCATTAATAGCTGCCTCTTGTTGCGAATTGTGGTTGTAAACTTCTGCCAGTTTAAGGTAACAGTAAGCCAACTCTTTTCGGTTATTGTTAGCAAGGTGGTTTTTGATAGCCCGATTCAGAAACTGAATTGCATCGGCCGTGTGCCCTAATTTTCCATGGGCAATACCAGCATTTCCGGTAGCTACAGCCTCGAACCGGACATAACCCAATTGTTTAAAAAGTTTTTCAGCCTGCAGGGAATAGTATAAGGCACTATCATATTGTTGCATGGAAATAAAAACCGAACCGATGTTTACCTGGCATACAGCGGTTTCATAATCGCGCTTTAACGCTACGAACTTTTGTAATGCCTGCCGGTAGTTGTTAATAGAGTTTTGGTATTCGCCCATTCCTTTAAAAACAACGCCCAGATTTACATTAACCAACGCCAGTTTTATTTCACTGCCATGTCTTTTGTAAAGATCATACGCTTTCAGGTACGATTGAACCGCTTCGCTGTATCGACCTTGTTCATCATAAATAACAGCAATGTTGTTAATGGTATTCGCCATACCCAATGAATCTTTGAGTCGGGTTCTGATTTCAAGTGAACGCTCATCGTAGTTTAATGCTTCGGGGTAGCGACTTTGAACCTGGTAGGTAATGGCCAGGTAGTGTAAAGTTTCGGCTAATAGTTCGGAGTCTGTTTCGGGTTGAAGCTTCAGGGCTTGCATACCGTACATGCGGGCTGTATCGGCCTGCACATAGGCATAAGCATAACATAACGCATTTAACGTTTTGATTTTTGATTCGCCATCAGAAAGACGTAACGCTTGCCGGAGGGAATCAATATCTTGGGCAAATGCACTAAGACATGCGATATAAAAAAATATGAATGCACTTCGCCTCATTGATTGGGCAAAATAAGGCCTCAACCTACCGGTTGCAAACCACTTAAATAACCTTACAACTAAATCGTGTTATTCCCGCGGCCACACATTATCCTTCACTTCATTATCTGGGAAGCGGCCATAAGGATCAAATGTAATTTTTTTGATTTTACGATCACCAAAAGTTAAGGTGGCATCGAATGTGCGCTTACCATCAAACCAAACCGATACCGGCCAGGTAACAATAGCGGTGTTGGGATCAATCATTTTGGCGTTGTCCATCTTTTTAAGTGCCGGGCCTTCGGCTTCAAACTCTACCTTCAACACGACAGGCGAGGGCATGCCTCCGGCCTGATGTACTGAAACGATTGTTTTGCCTTTAGAAGTTTTAACTTCTTTGATTGATCCATTAACCGACTCGGTTGTCCACAACCAATAATACCAGAACCACTCTAAATCCTGACCCAATTGATTGTTCATAAAGAATATATAATCCCAAGGCGAAGGATGTTTATAACTCCAGGTTTTGGTGTAAGCTTTCATGGCATTGATCACCGCTTCATCACCCACAATGCCACCCAGCATCGAAAGCATTAAAGGTGTTTTCTGATACGTTTGAAATCCATAACCAACTCCGGCATCATTTGCACTCCACATTAATGGCGCTTCGCTCTCTTCACCACTTATACGGCCATAACTTTGACCAAGGCCATCGAGGTTGTACGGTTTGCCTTCTGCATCGGCATCCGATAAGATATTCATGTATTGATTAAAACCTTCGTCCATCCAGCCATATCGCGTTTCGTTTGTACCCAACATCATGGGCCACCATTGGTGTGCGGTTTCATGGTCGGCTGCTCCCTGGTTAGAATTTATTACCATGGGATATTCCATGCCTGCACTTGGTCCATCCTGAAGTGTAAGCTGTGGAAACGGATAGGGTGCCCACAGTTTTGAATAATACTCCAATGCATGGCGTGTAATCTTGCCGGCTTGTTCAAAATACTTTGCGCGTTCGGGCAGGTACACCATGTAAACAGGTACATATCCTTTTTCAGGAATGTTGGCGCGCGTTGCTTTCCAAATAAAATTTTCGGCAGTAGCCCAGGCAAAGTCGTTCACTTTGTCGGCAACAAAATGCCAGGTTAGTTTTTCACCGGCAGCTGTGCGCGGTTCTGTTTCGCCAACCAATGTTATTTCTTCATCTGAATTGAGAATGGTGGCTAACCGCTGGCGTGTAGTTTCAGTTAATACTTCGTTGGGATTTTGAAGCACACCTGTTCCACTTACAATCCAACCTCCGGGGGCGGTAATGCGCACATCGAACTTACCAAAGTTGTTATAAAATTCAGCAGGCCCGAGGTACGGACTGGTTTCCCAACCGCGCAGGTCATCGTACTTGGCAAGTCGTGGAAACCATTGGGTTGGTTGAAACAATTTGCTATCAAAACGTTGTGTCATGCGGTGGCCGCGACCATTCGGGCCTCCGGGTAGCTTGGTATGCCAGGCAATTTCAAGTTCGGCTGTTGTTCCGGCTTTGATGGGTTCATCTAAAATGAGTGTAGCGACTGTTCGGTTAAGATTGATTACTGCTAATTTTTGGGGTTCGTTTCGCATGGCTGGTGTTGCTTTTAAATCAACTTGTTTGCCTGCGATTTTAATACTGGTTACAACCATGCCGTCAGTGGTTTCGGCTGGGGTAGATAACCCACGTGGCACATCGGCTCTGAAAATGTTGTGATCGAGCCGGAGTGCGATTGCTTTAAGATCGTCTTTACTATTGTTATGAATGATAATTTTTTCAGAACCGGTAATGGTTTGCGTGGCCGGATCGATACTTGCGTTGATGATGAAATCCGTTTCTAATTGCCAGTAATTGGGGCCGGGCTTACCTGAGAAATCGCGCGTGCCGGCATCAAACGCTTTGCGAATGGAATTGGTAAGCGGCACATCTCTACGAATGGAACGCGTAGAGGTTTCAATGGATTTGCGAGGTTGACTTTGTACAAGAGTTACCAGGCACAACAACAAAAGTGATAAGACGCGGAATTTCATATCAGGATAGAATTTATTAGCGGGCAACTTAAGAAAGAAAATCAGGCAATGCCAGAGGAAAGGGATGATAAGAGTATTTTAAACCGACTATACGCAAAGGCGCAACTTCTTTACAGATCGTCAGGGTTTTTCACATTCATCCACACGCGTAAAATGTTTACAACATTATTATCGCAAGAATAGAAGATGGTGGTTTTGGGAGAATGTTGATATTCTTTTGTACCGGATTTTCGTAAAGAGTCTTTTTGCCTGTGGGGAGCTTCCGCTATTTTCTCTAAACAGTATTCAAGCCGAATAAAAAAATTCTTTATTTCCCGGTCGGTCCAATTGTTCTCCAGATATTCAATTATTTCATCCAGACCTTCGTTGGCTTCATCTGACCAAACAATTTTTACAGCCATTTCTCGTACTTCTTTCGCACCTGGGCATGGGGCGAAACTTTTCCTTCCTTCACTTGCTTCAAGGCACGATCCAAAGACTTTGATAATGCATTAGCCGATTCTTCTGCCAAAAAACTTTCTAATTTCTCAAGCTGATTCTCATTCAGGTTCATAACCTGTTCTATCACTTGATATTTTCTGATTTCAATTTTCATACTCTCAGGATAAATCAAAGTTAACAAATTTAGATGATTCAGGAATGCGCCTCAACAAACTCAATCTTGATTTCTATACCTTTGGTTTGATTGTAAATATTCACCAATGAAAAACATCTTTATTATTGCCGTTCTATGCTTTACAAATGTTGTTTTTGCCCAACCCACAAAACTTCAATCCAAAACGGATGCCGATGCAAAAGCATTAGAGCCAAAACTAATAGAACTCCGCAGGCACTTTCATCAAACACCCGAACTCTCCAATCGTGAATTTAAAACCAGCGCAAAAATTGTTGAGCATTTAAAGTCGCTCGGACTTGAGGTTCAATACCCCGTTGCCAAAACGGGTGTGGTTGCTTTGTTGAAAGGTGGTAAGCCCGGACCGGTAGTTGCGTTGCGTGCCGATATGGATGCGCTGCCGATTACTGAACGAAACGGATTACCATTTGCGTCCAAAGCTGTAACTGATTTTGGTGGCCAGCAAACCGGAGTAATGCATGCGTGTGGCCACGATGCACACATGGCCATCTTATTGATCGCAGCTGAAATCTTAACCAAACACAAAGCCGAACTGAAGGGCACCGTAAAATTTATTTTTCAACCCGCAGAAGAAGGCGCGCCTGCTGACGAGTGGCCCGGTGGTGCAGAGTTAATGGTGAAAGAAGGTGTGTTAGAGAATCCGAAAGTAGATGCCATTTTTGGTTTGCATGTGCAATCGTTGTTGCCTTCAGGTCAAATTGCATATCGAAGTGGTGGTTTAATGGCTTCGGTAGATGGTGTGGATATAAAAGTGAAAGGCAAAGGTGCGCATGGTGCCACTCCGTGGGATAGTGTAGATCCGATTGTTGTTGCTGCACAGATTGTTCAAGGTCTTCAAACTATTGTGAGCCGCCAAACCGAATTAACAAAAGCCGGAGCAGTAATTACCATTGGCAGTATGCATGCCGGAGTGCGCAGGAACATTATCCCGGAAACGGCAACGTTGGAAGGCACCATCCGCGCGTTTGACGATGCCATGCAAAAGAAGATACACGAGAAGATAAAAGTTACGGCCGAGAAGATTGCCGAGAGTGCTGGTGCAACAGCCGATGTAAAAATTCTGACTATGTATCCGGCAACCGTAAACCATGAGGGCCTTACCAATAAAATGGTGCCCTCTTTAGTGCGGGCCGCAGGCCAGCAAAATGTAGTGGTAACACAACCCGTTACCATGGCTGAAGACTTTTCATTTTATCAGCGCAAAGTACCCGGCTTCTTTTTCTTTTTAGGAGCATACCCGGCTCAGATGAATTTAACATCGCAACCGACACACCACACAGCGGATTTTATGCTTGACGAAGCTGCTATGATTACCGGTGTAAAAGCATTGGTAAATTTAACGTTGGATTATATGGAAAGCGCTAAAAAGTAAGAGTACTTTTTTAACTAAATTTGAACATGGTAAAGCTATTGAGCGACAAATTACCGGCTGTGGTTCAGCTGCTGAAGAAGCATAAGGTTAAAAGAGCTTATGCGTTTGGCTCAGCCGTTGCCGGAAACTTTACTACCGCTAGTGATATTGATTTATTAATTGCATTTGAAGATAATCTTGATCCGGTTGAATACGGAGTACAATACTTTGAATTGGCTGATCAACTAGAGTTGCTTTTGAATTGTCCCGTTGATTTGGTTACAGAGCTCTCATTAAAAAATCCCTACTTTATTTCAAGTATTAATAAATCAAAGGTTCCATTGTATGAATAATCAAGTCAAAAAGTCGTTAACTGACATTTTGATTTGCATTGATGGAATCAATTTTCACCTTCAAGGAAAACAGGATTTTGTGTGGTACACAAATTCAATTACTGTTAAACGTGCTGTAGAAAGAGAGTTAAGTATTATTGGCGAGGCAGTGAGTAGAATACTAAAATCCGATAAAAACTTTCCATTAAGCAAAGCACCAGAAATAATTGCATTTCGCAATAGGGTAATCCATGCATATGATGCAGTGGATGATAATTTAGTGTGGAAGATTATTGTAAAGGATATACCCATTCTTCAGCGTGAAATACTCGCCTTGATGTAAGGAAAAACACGTATTAAAAATATTAACCCTCAACCCATGAAATACTCCTTACTCATCATTTGCCTGATTACAACTTCTGTTATTGCACAAGTTAATCCCAAGCTTCAAACCAAACTCGATCAACAATCCAAAGAAATTGAAACCCGCGTGGTAGAATGGCGCAGACATTTGCATCAAAATCCAGAGCTATCCAATCGCGAAACGCAAACAGCCGCTTATATCGCTGAGCATCTAAAAAAAATTGGATTAAAAGTTCAAACCGGAGTAGCGCACACGGGTGTTGTAGCATTATTAGAAACCGGAAAGCCCGGCCCTGTAATTGCCTTGCGTGCCGATATGGATGCATTGCCGGTTACAGAACGCAACAGTTTGCCCTTTGCATCAAAAGTAAAAACAACATTCAATGGCCAGGAAACCGGAGTGATGCATGCGTGTGGGCACGATAGTCATGTAGCAATTTTAATGGGCGTAGCCGAAATTCTGGTGAAGAACAAAGCTGAGTTGAAGGGAACAATCAAATTTATATTTCAACCGGCAGAAGAAGGTGCGCCTGTGGGCGAAGAAGGTGGTGCTTCTATGATGGTGAAAGAAGGTGTACTGCAAAATCCAAAAGTGGAAGTGATCTTCGGCTTGCACATTAGTTCTGTAACACCGCTGGGCAAACTTACTTACAAGCCGGGCGGTATGATGGCTGCAGCCGATACCTATTCGGTAAAGATTTTAGGAAGACAAGCACACGGTTCTACTCCGTGGATGAGTATTGATCCAATTGTTGTATCGGCTCAAATTATTAATGGTTTGCAAACCATCATCAGCCGCCAGACAGAGCTCACCAAAGAAGCTGCCGTGATAACCGTTGGCCGCATACAATCGGGTATTCGCGAAAACATTATTCCCGAAGAAGCCTTCTTTGCCGGAACCATTCGCACGTTGGATACCGACATGCAAGACAAGATTCATGAGAAGATAAAACTTACAGCAACAAAAATTGCTGAAAGTGCTGGAGCAAAAGCCGAAATAATTATTCGCAGAGGAACACCTGTAACCTATAACGATCCTGCACTTACCCAAAAAATGATTCCGAGTTTACAAAGGGCAGCGGGTGCCGCCAACACGTTTGAGATACATGCAATTACCGGGGCTGAAGATTTTGCGTTTTACCAGAAAGAAATTCCAGGCTTCTTCTTTTTTGTAGGCGCTATGCCACCTGATACTGATCCTGCCAAAGTGCCCTCGCATCATACACCCGATTTTATGATTGATGAAGCTGCTTTTGTTACAGGTGTAAAAGCCATGCTGAATGTAACGGTAGATTATATGTTTGCGAAGAAGTAATACCAAAGAGGCTGCATTGAAGGGAATATCGAAATCTTTAAGCAGCCTTTACTTTTTCTTCCAGATTTAGCCACAACAAAATCAACCCCGGTTGGATGGAATTTCCATCGGTGTAAAAAAATTCCAATAAATGCAGTAATCTTCCTTTATTCGAAAACCAAACAACCTGACCTATGAAACGTAGTCTCTTTCTACTACTGCTGATATCGCATTGTGCATTTTCTCAGCAGGTACCCACCTTTGAACAAGTAATTTCCCTGCGCAGTGTAGGTAACGTTGTGCTTTCGCCCGATGGCAAATCTGCGGTGTACACCGTTCAAACTACTGATTGGGATAATAATCGTTACGATACGGAACTGTGGATGTGGCGCGAAGGAAGCGAACCTTTTCAACTCACCAACAATACACGCAACAGCAGCATGGCTCCTGAGTTTTCGCCCGATGGTAAATGGATTTCATTTTTATCGGACCGGGGAAATAAAAACCAGGTGTACCTGATGCGGATAGATGGTGGTGAACCGAAAGCAATGACGCGCGAGGAAGAAGGTGTTTCGTTTTACGAATGGCATCCTTCGGGTTCGCAAATTGTTTTTGTGAAATCAGAAAAGGAAGACAAGTTGAAGAAAGATCGCGAAAAGCGCTACGGTGCTTTTGAAGCCGATGATAAAGAGTTTACGCGTTCGCATTTATGGTTGATAGATATAAATCCTAATCTGATTGATCCGGCTGAGCTTCCTTGTTACGAAACGATTGATTCATTAAAAGTAAAAGCCGGATGCATTCAATGGCCAAAAGCACAACGCTTAACGGAAGGTAATTTTACCGTAACCAGTTTTGTCATTTCGCCTGATGGAAAGAGTATTGCGTTTGGGCATCAACCCGATCCGCTCATCAACTCTTTTATGAAATCGGATATATCAGTCGTAACCTTGGCCGACAAAAAAATTACACCACTTGTTACCAATGCCAGCACCGATGCGTTGGAAGATTGGTCGCCTGATTCAAAACATATTTTGTTTACATCTAACGGAACGGATACAACTTCCAACTTCTATACGAACTCGCGATTGTTTTCAATTGATGTAACCACACGAGTTATAAAGCCACTAGCAAAAAATCTGGATGAAGATTTGGGTGGTTTTACGTGGACAAAAACCGGAATCTATTCTTCGGTTTGGAATAAAACGAATCGACACTTATACAGTATCGATCCTGTAACGGGAAATCATTCTGCACTTATTACTTCGCCCCAACAGATTTATAGCTATTCCTTTTCGCAAGATGGAAGCAAAGTGGTTTTTGTGGGACGCAATGGCGACCAGCTCAATGAGGTTTTTATTTCTTCAATAAATACTCCGCAGCCCCAACAAATTACAAAGTTTACCAACCAGGTTGCTGATTGGAAAGTAGCACAAAGCGAAGTAATAAGTTGGAAAAGTAAAGACGGTGCAACCATAGAGGGCGTGTTGCATAAACCTGCCAATTACGATCCATCAAAAAAATATCCGCTCATGGTTGTTATTCACGGTGGCCCAACGGGTATTGATACACCCACACCCGTGCCCGGTTATGTTTATCCCATCTTGCAATGGTTGGATAAAGGGTGTTTGGTGTTGCGCCCGAACTATCGTGGCTCGGCTGGTTATGGTGAAGCGTTTCGTTCGCTGAATGTAAAAAACCTGGGCGTAGGCGATATGTGGGATGTAATGAGTGGTGTAGAGTATCTGGATAAAAAAGGAATGATCGATAAAACCAAAATGGGTAGCATGGGTTGGAGCCAGGGCGGTTACATCTCGGCATTTCTTACAACTAATACCGATGCGTTCAAAGCCATCTCGGTAGGTGCGGGTATCAGTAACTGGATGACGTATTATGTTAACACCGACATTCATCCGTTTACGCGACAATATCTAAAAGCAACTCCATGGAGTGATGACGCTATTTATAAAAAGACTTCACCCATGACGAATATTAACAAAGCCAAAACACCAACGCTTATTCAGCATGGTGAATATGATAGACGCGTGCCTATTGCCAATGCTTATGAGTTACTGCAAGGCTTACGCGATAAGAATGTTCCGACCGAGTTAATTGTTTATAAAGGCTTTGGTCATGGCATTAACAAGCCGAAAGAGCGGTTGGCAGCAACGTGGCACAACTGGCAATGGTTTAATAAGTATGTTTGGGGTGAGGAGGTGGAGATGCCCTTGGTGGACAAGAAGTAATTATGAGTTTAATCCAAAAAAAGAGGCACCCGTAAACAGGCGCCTACAATTCAAATTAACCTTTATTTTATTAAGCACTCTTCCACTTAATGCCGCAACCAATGGCTTTGGTTTTAGTAGTGGGTGCAGCCTTACCTTGAAGCAATGCATCTACAGCATCTTCTACATAGCGCTTGGTTACGGCATCGGCTTTGCGCGAGTTGTCATCAATCGCTCCGATGTAGGCTACTTTCAAATCTTTTGAAAGCACAAACACATGTGGTGTATTGGTAGCTCCGTATGCTTTTGCAATTTCCTGTGTTTCATCTACCAGGTACGGAAATTTATATCCTTTCTGTTTTGCAATGCGAACCATTTCTTCAAACGAATCGCCCGAGGAAGTAGCCGGATCGTTTGCATTAATGGCGATAACAGGAACTCCCTTAGCAGCGTACTTTGTATTCAAATCGATAATACGTTGGTTGTATGCTTTTGAATAGGGACAAGTATTACAATCAAAAATAACAATGTAGCCCTTCGCATCTTTATAGTCGGCCAACGAAACCGTTTTGCCATCTACATTTTTCAATTTGAAATCAATGGCCGTATCGCCTACATCTAATCCATCTCTTACCGGGCTTGCAGCCACAGCAATCAGCGCGAAAAAAACAACAACTAGTTTTTTCATAGAATTAATCGTTTAGTTACTTACTTCCGTTATCAGTTTTTCGAGGTCGCCCTCGTGTAATTCTTTTTGTATCAGTTTGCGTTTGCCGGTTTGTGTATTGATGATAAGTGTAGCGGGTAGGGCACCGCTCCAACTCTTGTCAATTTTATCTATCCAGGAGTTGGGATCTGTTTCAGCCAGAATCACCACTTTATTCTTCAATGCTTTTCGGGTTACAAAACGCTCTACCTTAGCGGGATCAGGATCTAAATCAAAGTCCATACTCACCAGGGTTATATCCACATTGCTATTATCGCTCCTCAACTTTTCGAACAAAGGTATTTCCTTTACGCAAGGGGCACACCAGGTGGCCCAGAAGTTTATTACTTGTACGCGGTCGCTTTTGGTGGTGAGCAACTTTTGTAAATCTTTTAGCTTTATCTGGTTAATGGTTTGGGCTGAAGCCGCTACCGAAAGGATAACAGCTAAAACCACAAACTGGATCGACTTTTTCATGTTGCAAAAACGCGAATTTTAACGATTCGGTTTGTTAATAACTTCCAAAATTTAAGATGTAAGGTAGCCACTTTCTTAACCAGAAGTAATGGGGTATTATTCAAGCACTTAGAAATCGCCAAAATTTGGGCAAAATAGAATTCCACAAAAATCCACACTTGTCCACATTACCGGATTATTACCAGTTAAATGTCTGAAAATCATAACATTAAGCCATTTCCCATTAATCAGTTCTTTGTGGACAACTATTGGACGTAGCTTCTACACAGGATTTTTTATGGGTTTTATAATGGGCAGATTTTCAACCCTATAGCATTGAGCAAAACCTCTGAAATGGTAGCAAAATCAATCTAAATATTACCTGGCCCAAAGAAATCGAATCGCGCCTGATGAGGTTAGTTCACTTTTTGACTGAGCGCTAACCCGGCTTGTGCAACTGCAGCGGTTTGAGATATTATAACCTTGGCGGGATATGTGTGTAGAAACCAGGCTTTATAGTGATGATACTGCACGCAATCATCGGCCAACGTATTGCCTATCAGAATTTTGATTATCTGATCGCGTTTGATAGAAGCTTTAATTTTTTCCTGCTGATCAGCCGGTAAGTGACTGATCCGAACAAACTCTATCCCCTTATAAATCTCTACTGACGCCAACATAGTTCAAGTTGAATTGCACTTCGACACAAATTGTAACCACAAGTTTAAGGTTCTATACTTGGATTGTGAAAAAAATTCCATCTTTCCAGTGTTATCAATATTAGTAATGACTAATCTCAGGCAACAACGCGCAAAGTTTACGCTTTCAAATGAATCAACTTATCTTAACTGTGCTTACATGTCGCCATTGCTGAAGGCTGTTGAAAAGCAAGGTGTTGCAGGCATTCAGCGAAAGCGAAACCCAACAAGTATTTCACCGAAAGATTTTTTTACGGATACCGAAAAGCTGAGAAAGGAGTTTGCAAAATTAATTCAGGCCGAGCCATCACGTATTGTAATCATTCCATCGGTATCGTATGGTATGGCTAACGTTATGAAAAACATCAGTGTTGGTGCAAGCGATAACATTGTAGTAGCAGCCGAACAGTTTCCAAGCAACTATTATCCATGGCAACGGTTACAGGCTGATACTGGCGTGCAAATAAAAACAGTATCAGCACCCGAAACCAAAACCAATCGCGGCAAGGAATGGAACGAACGCCTGCTTGAAGCGATTGATAACAACACAAAACTAGTCGCATTGGGGCACGTACATTGGGCCGATGGCACCATGTTTAATCTGAAAGACATACGCAAGCGCACGTGCGAAGTAGGCGCACGGCTGGTGATTGACGGAACACAATCGGTAGGCGCGTTGCCGTTTAGTGTAAAAGAAATTCAACCCGATGCGCTGATCTGTGCCGGCTATAAATGGTTAATGGGGCCTTACTCTATTGGGCTTGCGTATTATGGCGAAAGTTTTGATAACGGAAAGCCTGTGGAGGAAAACTGGATCAATAGATTGCACAGCGAGAACTTTGCTGCCTTGGTAAACTATCAACCCGAATATCAACCCGGTGCGTTACGCTACGAGGTTGGCGAGCACAGCAATTTTATTCTGGTGCCCATGATGTTGGAAGCCTTGAAACAAATCAATCAATGGAAACCCCGGGCTATTCAACAGTATTGTAAATCAATCACACAAAAACCGATTGCGCTTTTGCGCGAAGCAGGATTTTGGATTGAAGAAGAGAACGCACGCGGCCATCATTTGTTTGGCATTCGTTTGCCGGAAGGTGCAGATATGGAAGCAATTAAAAAGCGGATAGCGAAAAATAAAATTTCGGTTTCGTTTCGGGGTAATGCCATTCGCGTTTCTCCGCACGTGTATAATACCGAGAGCGACATGATGAAACTGGTGCGAGTGTTGATGGGGAAATAAAAACTTCATGCAAAGCCGCTAAGAAATCGCAATGTTTGTGAACATCAACACGATCAAACAGGTTTTAGCATCTCAACAGAAATAGTCGCTACCTAACGACTGGTATATTTTTTCCACTAGATATATTTACTTCCAGCAAAACAACTTCACACATGCAAAGAAGAGAAGCACTTAAAAGCCTGGCTATACTAACGGGCGGAGCTGTGCTGATACCTTCCTGTAATTTCGAAAAGGAAGATATTCTGGCGGCTTATTCCAACTTGCAGATTACAGCTACTCAACAAACATTATTGGCCGAGATTGCCAATACCATTATTCCGGCCGGGCAGTTGAAGGGCGCAGCCAACCTTTCGGTTCAGGATTTTATTTTAGTGATGGTGAACGATTGCCTCGACAAAAATCAGCAGCAACAATTTGTGAAGGGGTTACAAGAGTTTAATGCTTTCAGCAAAAAAATTAGTGGCTCAAACTTTTCAAAACTTGAATCAGCAGAAAGAGAAAAAGTAGTTACACAAGGCTTATCGATTGGATCGGATGCAGACGAAAATCAGAAAATCATACAGGAATTTTTATCCATTACCAAGCGGTTCACCATACAAGGCTTTATGATGAGCGAATACATCATGACGGAAGTAAAGCCTTACAGTTTAATTCCAGGAAAGTACAATGGCGAAGTTTTGATCAGCAGTATCTCTAACATGAAAATCAATGGCTAACTTTAATATAGACGCAACCCAACAGCGCACCTTTCAGGCAATAGTAATAGGTTCAGGCATGAGTGGCAGTTGGGCAGCAAAAGAACTATGCGAGCATGGTGTAAAAACCTTGGTAATTGAACGCGGCCGGGATGTAAAACACCTGCGCGACTACCCTACTACTAATATGTTGCCTTATGAGTTTGAGCATCGTGGCCAACTCACCAAACAAATTGAAGAAGAAAATCCCGTAGTAAGTAAGTGTTATGCTTTCCGCGAAGATGCCATGCATTTTTTTGTGAAAGACAAAGAGCATGCGTACATACAGGAAAAACCATTCGATTGGATTCGCGGCTACCAGGTAGGTGGCAAATCTTTACTGTGGGCGCGCCAGGTACAACGCTGGTCCGATTTTGATTTTGAAGGCCCGGCCCGCGATGGTTTTGCTGTTGATTGGCCCATTCGGTATAAGGACATTGCTCCGTGGTACAGCCATGTAGAAAAATTTGCAGGAGTATCGGGGAACAAAGATGGCCTTGCCAACTTGCCGGATGGTGAATTTTTACCGGGCTTTGAACTCAACATTGTAGAAAAATATTTTCAAGAGCAATTGAAAAAACATTATGGCGATTCACGCCACATGATTTTAGCGCGCTGCGCACACATTACCGGCAACCTGGAATACTACAAACAACAAGGTCGGGTACAATGCCAGAGTCGCAACCTTTGCCAACGCGGTTGTCCGTTTGGCGGCTACTTCAGCGCCAATGCATCTACACTACCCTGGGCTGAAAAAACCGGCAACCTGACGTTGCGCACCGATGCTGTTGTGCATTCTATTATTTATGATGAAGCCAAAGGCAAAGCAACGGGTGTACGGATTGTAGATACGCACACCAAACAAACCGAAGAATACTTTGCGGATGTAATTTTTGTGAATGCCGCAGCACTTAACACGAATCTGATTCTGCTTAACTCAACATCCAATCGTTTCCCGAACGGATTGGGTAACGATAGCGGTTTGTTGGGTAAGTATGTAGCGTTTCATAATTATAGAGCGGGTATCTCAGCCGAGTACGAAGGTTATTCGGAATACACGATAACAGGAGGAAGACCCACCAGTGGTTACTTTCCGCGCTTCCGCAATCTGCATAAACAAGAAACAGATTTTCTACGCGGGTATGCAGCCGGTTTTAGTGCGGGCAGGTATAATTATGCCGATCAAAGTGGTATTGGATTATCATTGAAAGAAGAATTACTCAATCCATCCAAGTATAGCAATTGGAGTATTGGCTCGCACATGATGGGCGAAACTATTCCGAAAGAAACCAATTATGTTACGTTGAGTAAGGACGAAAAAGATGCGTGGGGAATTCCATTACTCAAAGTGAAAGTAGAGTATGATGACAACGATGAAAAAATGGTGAAGGATTACCAGGAGCAGATGACAGAGATGTTTGAGAAGGCTGGCTTTACCAACATTCGTGTGCGCGATGATAAACGTGCACCCGGTCTGGATATACATGAGATGGGCGGAGTACGCATGGGTAAGGATCCGAAAACTTCGTTGCTCAATAAAGATCACCAACTGCATGCCTGTACGAATGTATATGTTACCGATGGCGCCTGCATGACTTCAACGTCCACACAAAACCCATCGCTTACCTACATGGCATTTGCTGCACGTGCCGCACACCATGCTATGAAGAATCAGAAGTGGGGAAAGGTTTAAGCGCAAGCTCTGGCCAGTAAATTACAATGACCAAACAACCACAATCTGTTTTTGTAGGCGGTGTGCTTCTTGCCTTGCTGGGAGCAATTTGTTTTTCTACCAAAGCAGTTTTTGTAAAACTTGCTTATCGCGATACAGAAGTGGATGCCATTTCATTACTGGCGCTACGCATGATTTTTTCGCTGCCGTTTTTTGTTATCTCGGCTGCGGTATCTTCATCGCGGCAAAGCAACGTGCGCTTTACCAACAAGCAGTGGTTTCAGGTTGCGTTAGTGGGCTGCCTGGGGTATTACATCAGCAGTCTGCTCGATTTTTTAGGATTGCAATATGTAAGCGCGGGTATTGAGCGATTAATCCTTTTCATTTATCCCACGCTCGTTTTGTTAATGTCGGCCATCATCTTCAAAGTAAAAATTAAACCCGTGCAGTGGTTGGCTTTGTTTATTACCTATGTTGGATTGATTGCGGCATTTATCAGTGAAGCAGATGTTCAATCAGCACAGAATAAAAATTTTTTGTTAGGCTCGCTTTTTATTTTTGTTTGTGCATTTACCTATGCGGCTTACATTGTTGGCAGTGGCCGGTTAATTCCGGTAGTAGGTGCTACCAAGTTTAACAGTTATGCTATGAGCTTTGCATCGATTGGTGTGCTGCTGCATTTCTTTATTACCAGCGATGTTTCATTACTGGGTTTTTCTACTCCTGTTTATATCTATGGATTTTTAATGGCGGTGCTGTCAACGGTTATTCCTTCTTATTTGGTGGTTGCTGGCATTAAAAGAATTGGTTCGGATAATGCAGCCATTGTGGGTAGCATCGGCCCGGTAAGCACTATATTAATGGCCTACTTCTTTCTTGCCGAAACCGTTTCTGTTCTTCAAGTAATTGGTACCGCATTAATTCTGGTAGGTGTATTGCTGGTGGGAAAACAAAAGGATGGAGATTAGCTACAAACTGGTGACAGAAATAAATGCTATTTTTAAAAATGAAGCAACTTATCTTCTTGCTCCTTTTCCTCCCGTTGATCACTTCGGCTCAAACACCCGAATTGATTTTTGTATTCCTGAACAAACGCACCGATAAAGCTGAATTACCCGAAGCCGAAGTAAAGAAAATTATGGAGGGCCATTTGGCCAACATCGAACGCCTGGCCAAAGAAGGCAAGCTGATTTCAGCCGGACCGTTTGATGGCGGAGGCGGCATTTTCATTTTCAAATCAAAATCCGCAGCGCAAGTAAAAGAATGGTTACAAACCGATCCGGGAGTGCAGGCCAATCGTTGGCACATAGAAGTTTTACCGTACTATCCGCATGTAGGTGGAGCATGTGCTGTAACAGAACCATACGAAATGACCTCCTATCACTTTATTCGCTATACAACCAACATTGCCAAGTTTAATATTCAGGATGCCCCACGCATTTTTAAGAAACACGATGATTACCTGAAAGAGATAATTAAAACCGGTAATGTAATTACCGAAGCAACCTTTGGCGATGATGAAGGTGGTATTCTTATCATGAAAGGCGAACTCGATAAAGCCGTAATTGAAACCGACCCTGCCGTACGCGAAGGCTTGTTGCAAGTAGAGTTTCAAAAACTTTGGATTGCAAGAGGTGGGCTTTGTGAGAAGTGAGCTCATTTAAAGCAACCCGGATGACACAGTTTAGGAGCTGGTGTTGGAACTACAGTTATTAAAATCGCGATTGAACAAACATCTTTTTAATTGTTGCAAGTACGGACACACTATTAACATTAAAAATGTGATGAGTGGCGATTAAGCCAGTGTTTAAAGCCGTATCTTGATTTACAATTATTTTTCATTTTAATAAACTAAAACGTCATGCTATGATGAAAATCTACCAGTTGACCAGACGGTTGGCGATTCTTTTGCTTTTAGCAACAGGTTTAACCGCTTTCGGACAATCCTACCAGATTCGTGGTGTTGTAAAAGATGCACGCTCGGGCGAAGGGATTGTGGGTGTAAATGTTTCCGTGAAGGGAACCTCGCAAGGAACAATTACGGATGTAAATGGAAATTTTGCTGTAGAGGCAAATGGTAATGCGGTACTTATTTTCTCTTTTATTGGGTACCAAACAAAAGAGTTAAATGTCACACCTTCAACCACCTCGCTTAACGTTGTATTGGAAGAAGATGTAACAAACCTGGAGGAGGTTGTCGTTTCAGGTTTAGCTTCGAGTGTTAAGCGCTCTAACCTCGCCAATGCGGTTGCTTCTGTATCCTCTAAGGACCTTTTGGGAACAACACAGATTCAGACTACCGATGCTGCCATTTATGGTAAGGTACCTGGAGCAAATATCAGGCAGAATGGTGGTGCACCGGGCGGAGGTATGAGCATACAGTTACGTGGTTTAACCACCCTGGGGGGTGGTTCTCAACCGCTTATTATTTTGGATGGAGTTTACATTGATAACTCTTTTCAAAGAACAGGGCGAGCAACAGTGAGTGGTGCCGGTGCGGCTTCACAGGATGATGGATCAAATCGTTTGGCAGACCTTAACCCGGCTGATATTGAAAACATTGAAATTTTAAAAGGCCCTTCGGCTGCAGCTATCTATGGAACTCGTGCCAATGCAGGTGTTATAATTATAACCACTAAAAAAGGTAAGGCAGGCAAAACAGTTGTTTCATTTAATCAGGATATTGGCGCTGGAAGACCGCTTCGCTTACTTGGTGTTGATGATTGGTCAGAAGACAAAATCAACTTCTTCTTCGCGGCCGCCAGAAGGCCGATTGAATTACAACGCTTTAATGATGCAAATGGTAAGCGCTATGATTATGAAGATTATTTCTACGGTAATACAGCAACGCTTTCAAACACCCGACTTTCAGTAAGCGGAGGTGATGAAAAAACAAAGTTTTTTATAAATGCAGGCATTACCGATGAAAGTGGTGTTGTAAAAAAGACCGGTTTTCAACGGTACTCCATCCGCTCTAACATTGAACATAAACTAACCAAAGACATTACATTTGGGTTTAATTCAAATATTTTAAGAACCAATACTGACCGCGGATTTACCGGCAATCAAAACAATACCGGTGCCAGTATTGGTTACCCCATGGCGTATGTACCAAACTACTTTAATTTATTTCCAAACGAACAAGGTGTATATCCTGACAATCCATACACTATAGCAGAAAATCCGGTTGCTGTAACAGATAAAGGCATTAACAACTCACTGGTAAATCGTTTTATTCAGGCATTCTCGTTAGATGCCAATTTATTCAAAACAGATAACTCAATTTTAAAATTTAAATTGAATGGAGGGTTGGATTTTTTACAAAACTCAACCATGATTTACCTGCCTGAAGATTTGCAGTACCAGCGCGCACAGGCAAACCCAGGCGATATTCTTATTGGTAAACAAGAGGCATTCAACACCAATTTCCAAGCCGCATTAGTATATGATTACAATCTCAAATCTGTAAACATGACTACTCAGGTAGGTATTGTTCGTTTAGATTTTGCAACCGATGTTCTATTTAACAGAGGTCGTGGTTTAAGTCCGGGCCAAAAATCAATTAAACAAGCAAACGTACAAGAAGTTGAAACAGACTTCACATCTAAACAGCAAGATGCCGGAGTATTTATTCAACAAGATTTAAATTTTCAGGATAAAATTATTGGTACGCTGGGTATGCGTTGGGATAAATCAACTACTAATGGAGACAAGGATAAGTTTTATGGATTTCCGCGTGCTTCCATGGCTATTAACTTAACTAACTTTGATTTTTGGAGCATCTCCTCTGTTTCGCAATTAAAGCCCCGGGTTGCGTATGGGCAAACAGCAGGCCCGGTTCCGTTTGGAACAACGTTTACACCGCTAACCGGGGTAAACATAGGCGGCCTTCTTGGCTCAACCGTTTCAACAACCATTGGTAATGTGTTTATTTCACCAGAACGCGCTGAAGAAATAGAAGTAGGTTTAGACTTAGGGTTGTTCAGCAATAAAATTTCTTTTGAAGGAACATACTACATAAAACGATCAAAAGATAACATTCAAAACCTTAACCTAGCCCCAGGAACGGGTGTAACCTCAAGCCCAAGTAACGAAGCCGAGTTAGAAAACAAGGGTATAGAACTATCCTTGGGTGGTACAGTTTTGGAAAAAGATAAAATCCGGTGGTTCTCTCGCGTAATGTGGTGGAAAAATGAAACCATGGTAACTCGTCTCGACATTCCGTCCTATTTAACTGGTGCATTTGGTAGCGGACTGGGAACATTCCTGATAAGAGAAGGTGTTGCTCCTACTACAATTGTTGGAACACCCACTACAACAAGTGCAAGTGAGTTTACTGTTTGGGGGGATTCTCAACCAGACTTTACCATGTCTTGGTTTAACAGCATAACCTTCCTTAAAAATTTCGATTTGAATTTTATGTGGGAATGGCGTAAAGGTGGCGATAATATTAACCTGCAAAGTTTTCTTGCCGATAGTGGTGGCACTACAAAAGGATGGTTCAATGATGACGATGGAGATGGGGTACCCAATGGAAGGCAAAGACCACCCGCTCCTTACAATAATGCCGGCCGTTGGGTGCAGGATGCATCTTTCATAAAACTACGTGAGGTTGGTTTGTATTATAATGTACCCAAAGCAACTACCGATAAATGGTTTGGTAATACCATTAGTCGTGCCCGCTTAGGTATTTCCGGAAACAACGTATTCTTGTTCACCAAGTATGAAGGGTACGACCCTGAAACATCAACATTTGGAGCAGCGTTAGCCAACAACGTTGATATTGCGCCCTATCCAACCATGCGCAGATTATTTTTCCATTTACAAATAGATTTTTAAACGAAATACATCTATGAAAAAGATTCATAAATATTTATTTCTGGGGCTATTAATTACGGCCGCCTGTAATCCGTTTGATCTGGATGAAATCGTAGATCCAAACAATCCTTCTGTTGCAAGCGTTTCGGTTAATGCAACCAAAAACCAATTGCAATTTTTGCTTACCGGATTAGAATCGAGACACCGGGGTTATGTTGCAAACGTAACGCAAGCCTGGAATACTTTTGGTCGTGAAATATGGTACCTAAACGGCTCGGATCCGCGCTTTCAAACAGACTGGCTTGGCCAGAACGGTCGGGTGCCTGATGCCGCTTACTTTGGATTTGGTGCAACAGGGGGTGGTTCATATGCCACACCTTATCAGGCAATAAAGCAAGCTCAGGTACTCATTGATGCTGCTTCCAACACATCAGTGGTATCGGCTGCCGAGAAAAATGCCATATCTGGTTTTGCAAAAACCATTATGGGTTATCAATTTATGATTCCCGCAAATTTTGTGTACCAAAACGGAATCAGAATTGATGTGGCAGACCCGCTAAATCCTGGCCCTTTTGTTTCATACAATGCGGCACTAGATCATATCCTAGGTTTGCTTAATCAGGGCTTCACAGAATTGAATGCAGCTGGAACAGGCGCATTTCCTTTCAAGTTAACTTCTGGTTGGAACAACTTCAATACAATTGATGCTATCAAGCAGGTAAATAGAGCCATAACCGCCAGATTAAACTTATACCGGCAAGATTGGCAAGGAGCGTTAGATGCAGTCAATGCTTCTTTTATAAATGAAACCGGAAATTTGAATGCGGGTCCTGCACATCCTTATGGTGCGCCACCCGATGCATTTAATCCATTGTTTTATGTAGCAAATGCATCCGTTTCTACTATAATAGTGGTACATCCATCGGTATTAGCCGATGCTACCCCAGGCGATAAAAGAGTTGCTGATAAATTCTTATTGAGGAACACACCGGTAACGGTATCAACCGATGCCGGTCCGCTTACCGGAACACATCAGGACAAGCGATGGGCAGCAAATACTTCCGCTATTCCATTTATCAGAAATGAAGAACTGATATTGATAAAAGCCGAAGCCCTTGCTCAACTTGGTTCGGCACAAAACCTGAGCGATGCCGTGGATGCCATCAATATAATCCGGAATGCAGCTTTAATTGGAAATTATTCAGGGGCTGTAACAAAAGATGCTCTTATTGACGAAATACTTTATCAAAGGAGATATTCTCTTTGGGCTGAACCATGGGGGCACCGCTGGATAGATGCCCGTAGGTACAATCGTCTGAATCAAATTCCAACAAATTTTGATAACGGAGCTATCTTCAGTCAGTTTCCGCATCCCCAATCAGATTTAAATTGGGATGATTACGCGGGGAACTAAAAGTTCATAGATCTAAAAAATAAACCCCGGCAATTAGCCGGGGTTTATTTTTGTAAGGGCAAGCAAAGATTGCTTGTAGAAAATCTATCTAAAGCAAATCTTTCAAAGAGATCAAACTTAAAAATTTATTCATGGCACGTTGGCTCATCAAATCAGAACCCTTTAAATACAGTTGGGATCAGTTAGTGAAAGACAAACAAACCTTTTGGGATGGCGTGCGCAACTATGCCGCCCGCAATAACCTGAGGAGTATGAAGAAAGGCGATGAGCTTTTCTTTTATCATAGCAACGAAGGGCTGGAGATAGTGGGAATTGTAAAAGTTGTGAAAGAGGCTTACCAGGACCCTACGACAAACGAAACTGCGTGGGTGGTGGTTGATATTAAGCCGGTGCGAAAGCTTAAAAGGCCTGTAACGCTGGCTCAACTAAAAGCCGACAAGCGCTTGTAGAACATGGATATTATTCGGCTGAGCAGATTGAGCGTTGGTAAAGTTACCGATGAAGAATGGAATATTATTTTAGAGTTGGCTGGTGAAGTTTAAGCAACCGGCTCAAACATGAACGACCGGCCACTTAAAAAATTCAACTTAGTTTGGATTCTTAAACGGCCCATACACGGCACGTCTAAACGCATTGTGCACGCTGTTATCAAAAGGAAAAATCTGAACAAATAATACCGCTGTTAGTTCGTTTTGTGGATCAACCCAAAACAGTGTACTCGCGGCACCATCCCAGAAAAATTCTCCTACAATACCGGCATGCTCTTTTTCATCAACCGGAGGTTTTACGCGAACAGCAAAGTCAATTCCAAAACCAACCTGGCCTTTGCTGGGTAACCACATGCGTTCCGTTACGCTATCGGCCAGGTGATTGGTAGCCATCAGCTTTACTGTTTCGGGTTTTAAAATGGTAGTGTTATCTAATGTGCCTTCGTTCACCAGCATTCGCGCAAAGCGCATGTAGTCGTCTATGTTGCTGGTTAGTCCGTAGCCACCGGGCTTCAGAGGCCATTCCTTACCATTAAAACTATTGGCCAGTGAATCGGCTACGCGATTAAGTGAGCCATCTTCCTGGCGGGCATACATGGCAGCTAATAAGCTCATGTCTTCCGGAACATATTTGGTGGAGGCCATACCCAATGGACCCGTAATATTTTCCTTCACGAATTGCTCAAACGGTTTTCCCGAAATACGCTCAACCAAATAAGCCTGTACATCTACACAAATACCATAACTCCATTCTTCGCCCGGATGAAAGGCAAGTGGTAATGCAGCAAGCTTCGCTGCCATTTGTGCAAGCGTGTTATTGGGATTCATCACGTTGGCCTCGCTTACCAGTTTACCAATAATAGGATGGTTGGCATTTGCAAAGCCAGCGGTATGTCTTGTTAAATCGCGAATGGTTATGGGTCTGTTGGCTGCCTCCAAAACCGGCTTGCCATTGGCATCAGCCCCGGAAACAACTTTCATATCAGCAAACTCAGGGGCATACTTCGAAATGGGATCATCCAGTTGAAACAAACCTTGTTCGTATAATTTCATTAACGCCACTCCGGTAACAGGCTTGGTCATGGAGTAAATGCGCACGCGTGTATTGCGATCCATCGCT
Organism: Cyclobacteriaceae bacterium; assembly: GCA_019638355.1. GTDB lineage: Bacteria > Bacteroidota > Bacteroidia > Cytophagales > Cyclobacteriaceae > ELB16-189. Next base: position 146,835 of record JAHBTY010000001.1, on the reverse strand, counting down.
TTGTTGGCTTCGCGATCGGCATAGCCAACAGCATTGAAATAAACCTCTTGGTTCTTTTCAAAAATTAAAGCGGAAATACCGGCAATGCGCCCGGAATCAACCAATGCTTTAAGTGTTGAATCAAGTCGCGCTTTTGCCTGATCGGTAATAATTACGTTTTGAACAGACTGCTTATCGGCCGAACTACAGGCAATGGCCAGCACGAGTATGCTTATTGGAAAAATTCTTTTGAGTAGGTTCATGGTAAAGTGTTTAGGAGAGGATATAAATTTTTATTCAGAGACAACTACAGCCAGTTTATCACCTTTGGTATTTACAGCCAATCGTGTAATACCTTTTAACAGGCTACTATCGGTTACGGTAATTTCACTCCACGTTTTTTCTTTGCGTGGATTGAAAACAAATAGTTTGGTTCCATCGCTTGTTATCAGACGCCCGTCTGGTAGCCACGCAATGTCTTCGTGATCGGGTAAGGTGTTGGCGATAAAACTTACCTGCATGGTTTCGAGGTTGAGCCTTTTTATTTGCCAATTACCGGCAGCTACTTTATGTACGAAGCTAATGGCTCGTTCGTTGGGAATACGATGCAGGGCGCGACCGATGTTTTCGGCAATAATGGTATCTCCCTGTGTGGGCAAACGCAGATAATGCAACGTGTTGGGCGAACCATCTTTTCCTAACACAAACAGGGCCAGGTGACTGTTATCGGCCCATACGTGATAACCTACAACCAGAGAACTTACAATTACATAGGGATTTTTTCCGTCCAATGAATATTTACCTAAATCCTGTGCGCCATTATCGCGCTGAATGATACACGAGATGCCGGTTTTATCGGGTGTGAGTATGGGCGAGTACTCGCGCTCGGGTGTTTCTGTAACCTGATGGGTTGTTTGTGTTTCGTAGTTGTAGGATTTTATATCCGACCGACCCTGATCGTTAAACGAAGCGTAATAAATAATCGGTTCATCAAGATGAAAGGAAGGCTGATTATCGTAACCGGTATGATTGGTTATGTTTTGTGGATTGGAGAGTGTGGTACTCTTCTTCTTTATTTTCAGATCGAACAGAATAATTTCAGAACCGGTTTGGGCGTAGGCAATAGCAGAGAAGCAACAAAAAAACAGAGCCAGAATTTTCATAGGTGCATGGAACAAACCATGAAGATGGCAAAGAAAATTCAGAAAGTGAAGGGCGTTTATTCATGAGCGGATACAATCTTTAAGCGCGGCATCCAATTCACCAAACGAAAATGAAAAACCATCCTTTAATAATCTTGCCGGATATACATTCCGGCTTTTGAAAACCATCTGTGTTTTCGAATAATTATAAGTTCCGGTAAGTGGCGTTCTATTTTGTATTTTTAGCCAACAATAAACATGAAAGAACCATCGAATAAATTGGATGTAGTTATAATCGGGGCCGGACCCATTGGCCTTGCTTGCGCAATTGAGGCGAGCAAAGCAGGAATGCATTATTTAATAATAGAGAAGGGGTGCCTGGTGAATTCGCTTTATAACTATCCGCACAACATGACTTTCTTTTCAACCAGCGACAGGTTGGAAATTGGCGATGTGCCGTTTATATCCAACAACCCTAAACCCACACGCTCAGAAGCATTGGAATACTATCGCAGGGTTTGTTCAAGCTGGCGGTTGAACGTAAAGCTGTATGAGTCGGTACAAGCCGTTTCCAAAACGGATACTGGGGACTTTATAATCATCACTTCAAAAAATGTTTATCATACGCGTGCTGTTATTCTGGCGTTAGGGTTTTACGATTTGCCGTACCGGTTAAATGTAGAAGGTGAAGACCTGCCTAAGGTAAAACACTATTACGATGAACCGCATCCGTACTTTGCTCAAAAGGTTGCCATTATTGGTGCAGCTAATTCAGCAGTAGATGCGGCACTTGAAACTTGGCGTAAAGGTGCAGATGTTACCATGATTATTCGTGAGGGCGCAATCCGCGAAAGCGTAAAGTATTGGGTTAAACCCGATATTGAAAACCGCATTAAGGAAGGTTCGATTAAAGCACACTTTAACTCGACCGTACTTCGGATAACACCGGATACAATTGAAGTAAAAACGCTACAAGGAAAAGTTGTGTTGGAAAATGATTTTGTGTTGGCCATGACGGGCTACCAACCTCCGTTTGATTTTATGAAGGCAATGGGTGTGGCGTTTGGTACAGATGATTTTCATACACCGGTTTACAATGATAAAACCATGGAAAGCAACGTGCCGGGATTATACCTGGCGGGGGTGGTAGTGGGTGGCTTAAAAACAAACAAATGGTTTATTGAAAACTCACGCGCACATGCCGGTATAATTATCAATCACCTCCAATCTATTAATTAGCACGCGCTTTAACGGTAAGGCGAAAGTTAACCGTTAAAGTGGCGGCCAATGGTGTGCGTGAAAGACGACCCAAGAGTTTCATATTATCTTGACCGGCACCTTTTAAACGGGTTGAAAGATCGTTAACGCCCGGAGGCTGCAGCATAAACTCACCAGTGTTGTTATTTGAAAATTGGATGGTTTGTGCAGTACCAACATCAAACCCGGAAGAAGTTTCGATTTTACTATTCGTTAAACTAATATCCGATGCGGACGAACCAGAAACAATGTATTCGATGTGCTTAATTTCAATGGCTTCAATTTTATTTATGTAGTCAGTCAGTTCAGCACTATTACGAATATCCAGGCTAGCATTTATTTCAAAATCTTTACCACTACTATTAACGGTAGCTTCGTTTATTGAAAACACAACGGGTTGTGAAAGGGTAATTGAAACACTTTCCTGATCGGTGCAATCAGAAAGCAAAAGGCTAATAGTGCCTAAAAAAATTACACCAGCCCGAGAAAAAATTTTATGAGCCTGCATGGTGCAAAAATACAAAAGGCCCGTTAACGTGGGCCTCTTGTGCTAAAACATGGCATTACTATAGTGCATTAGCAGTTATTTTAACATAAAATCGAAACCGCACATTAAACTGAACCGGAGTATCAGAAAGGGTGCCGGTAAGTAGAATCATTTCTTGTTTATCGTCAAGCAGTTTGGCTGCAAGATCATTAAACCCAGCTGTGTTTGCATTTAAATCAGTTTCGGCAGTGTTGCCTAAACTTACGCCCGTTGCTGTGGCTATAATGTTTGAACTAGTAGATAGTGTACCACCCACTGTTACCGAGGCAGGATTGGCATTGGAAATGGTGTAAGTAACCTTGTCTATTTTAAACTCTTTAATCTTGTCGGCATATTTGGCAATTTCGGGGTCGGAAGCTGCGTTTAGAAGTTTAGAATCAGCATAACTGTCGCCTTCCGGATTATCTTCATCAATAGCAAAGTCAAGCGGAAGCACAACGTTAAAGGTTACATCATCGGCTTTTTCAAACAGGTCGCAGGAGGTAAAAACGCTTACGGTAATGAGCATTATTACCGAAACAAGGTGTTTAATTTTCATACTGGGTGTTTTTAAAGTTATGGTATTAAATACGAATAAAAGCAAAAGAGTAAGCCGGGCAACTAATTTTCCCGTGTAGCGATTTGGATATAACGTCAGCCTTGTCCTGTACACGCTGTTTTGCGGGTGAAGATACCAATTTAGGATGATAGCGTTTATTGCTGATGTGAGGTATTGAAATTTATAATCAGCCCGGCAAAATAATTACGGCCGGGGGCAGCGTTATAATAGCGCCCACCGGCTGCATTTAAATCGTTACCTAAGCTGTAATGTTCGTTTAGCAAATTATCTGCACCCACAAAGAAATCGAGCGGTACTTTAATTGAATTGATTTTATAACCAAACCTACAACCAACCAATTTGTACGAGGCCGCAAAAACCGAGTTGGCATCGTTCAATGGAAGTGAAGAAGTATAATTGAATGTTACATGACCGTAAAAATGTTTTTGAATTTCGAAATCCACGCCTCCGGTAATAATGCGATCGGGAACTCCGGTTAGTTTGTTGCCATCAAAGGAAGTAACATCTTTTACATACTCCCTGAAAGAATAGTCGTTGAGTGTAAGGCCACCCCACAACTTGAAATGGTTAAAGTGATTAATTTGAGGTTGCCAGTTTAATAAAAGTTCAACTCCGTTTTGTCGGGTAGCACCTGCATTCACAAAATAATCAGCCCCATCAGCATCTCTGCGCACCACAATAGTTTCTTTCAACGCAAAGTGATAGAGCGCTGCATCCACAAAAAATTTACGCTTGCCAAAATAACCCCTTGCACCAACTTCGGTTTGAATTCCTTTTTCAGATTGAAGCTCGCGATTGAAAATGGTATTCGATGGTCTGACTTCAGCTAAGGTAGGTGGCGAGAATCCCCAACTGATACTGGCATGTGTGCTGAAGGCAGCGTTTATTTTTCGCAGCAAAGCAATGCGAGGTGTTACTTGTGGCCTGAAGTCGGTACGTTGTTGCTCAACCGGAATATTACTTAAGCGCTGAAAGTTGTACGCAATCCAATTGGCGCTTAAGCCGGCTGTAATAATCCAGTTGGTATGCGTTAACTCTGCCTGACCGAATAAACTCGCTTGCCGCGTTCGTAACTCATCATCGCTTTGCAACGCACCTGTTGTGCCTTGCAGGTTCTGATAGGTTTTGATAGGTGAAAAACCATTCAGGTATTCGCTACCGCCCAGCAATCGCATTTGCCAGGTGTTAATATCAAAAGAAAAATCAGTAACTGTACGCGCACCAAAGTTTTGTTCCAACCTGCGCTCGAAATTTCGGATAGCCGAATTATTAAACTGAACAAAGTTGCCAAACACACTTGTGCGGTTGTGCAAATTTTTCCGGAAATGGTATTGATGTGAAACCCCTGTATAAAATGAGCGCTGTGCGATATGGGCATTTACATCAATCGCACCTGGATTAATTCCTGCTGCAGGCCGTGCTTGTTTTGGATTTGCCTCAAACTCTGCAAGTGTTAATCCGCCAGGAGTTTGGTAATATAAATCAGTATAAAAAATAGCAGTCTCTAATGTTTCTTTATCGGAAATAGAAAACCGGAAGGTGCTGGTTAGTTGATCGCGCACCATTCGGGTTTGTTCGCGATAGCCATCTGTTTGCTGATGTTGATAACCTACGTAATGAGTTGATTTCTCACTTCCTTGATGGAGTGCAATCTGATAATTGTGCAAGCCATAACTCCCACCTAAAAATGAACCGGCAAAAGATGTTCCTACATCAGCTTGTGGTGAGGTTAATAGAATAACACCACCGGTGCCGGCACCATATAAACTGGAGCCTGGGCCCTTAATGATTTCCATTTGCTGAATAGTGTTTGCATCTAATTGGTTGAGGTAGGTATTGCCACCGGCATCGCTTAGAGGTAACTCGTTCCAATACACTTTTACGTTACGAACGCCAAAAGGAGCACGCAGCGAACTTCCACGAATAGCAAAGCGATAACTACCGGGCGAACGTTCTTCCATGCGCACACCGGGCAATGTATTGGCAGCCGAAACCAACGAGGTATTGTTAAACCGTTGCAAATCTTCTTTCAAGACCAAACCAATTGAAGCGGGAACTTCCAACAACGGGCGATCAGCTTCGTAAGAACGAATGGTTACTTCCTGAAGAACTTTTACAGAATCTTGCTGCTGCGCAACAGCTGAAAAAGAATAAACAGATAGTATAAGAATGAAAACGCGGCTCACACAGCAAATGTAGCAGGAGTTACGGCATGTTCGAATCAAAAAGTAGCCAGCACCTCATCCACAGATTTAACAGAATCAAAATAACCTACAAGTTTTAACATTACCCGATCCACCAGCGTATCGGGGCAGGAAGCACCGCTGGTAAGTACAATGCGCACCGGCCTTTTGTCGGGTAAAAATTCGTGTGTTATAATTTTTTGCTTGCGCGGATAGTTGAAATGATGAATTTCTGAACGCGATTTTATTTCTGTTTCGGAGTTGATGAAGAAGGTTGGAAACTTGCGCTCGCAAAGCTCTACAATGTGCGAAGTATTCGAACTATTATAACCCCCCACTACTACTGCCAGGTCGGCTTCTGTTTCCAAAAGTTGATAGGTAGAATCCTGATTGTCGTTGGTAGCGTAACACAGCGTGTCGCGCGTTTCGGCAAAGTGTTGTTTGATATTTTCAGCACCAAACTTTGCAATCATTATTTGTTTAAAGAAATCGGCAATGGCTTGGGTTTCGGTAGCCAGCATGGTAGTTTGATTTACTACGCCTATCCGCTGCAGGTGCTGTGTCGGATCGAAACCAGTTGAATACTTGCCGGCAAACTCTTCGTAAAATTCCGATTTCGTTTTGCTGCCCAAAATGTAGTTGCTTAATTTTTCAGCATCATCCATATCGCGCACAATTACAGATGGGCCGTTGTGTGCACTGTGCGAAAAAGTTGCTTTTGTTTCTTCGTGCTTGGGCTTGCCATGAATAATGGTTGTGTAATTTTCTTTGCCCAACTTTTCAGCTCGGTTCCAAACTTTTTCTACAAACGGACAGGTAGTGTTATACTTTTGAACTTCAACACCTTTATCTAAAAGTAGATGTTCAATTTCTAGCGTAGTACCAAATGCCGGAATGATTACAACATCCTCTTTGCTGATTTTTTCCCACGGAATAAACTGGGTGCCATCGGTATCCATTATAAATTTTATACCCCGCGCTTGTAAATCGTTATTCACCTCCTGGTTGTGAATCATCTGGCTTAGTAAATAAACATTCTTCCCTACCGATTCTTCCAACGCCCGATACGAAATCTCAATTGCGTTCTCTACACCATAACAAAAACCAAAATGTCGCGCCAGAATAAATTGCACCGGCCCGAAGTCGAGCGTGGCGGGAGTAAAGTCTTGCTTGCGCAGATCTTTTACCCTGCGGCTCTCCTTTACTTTGCCGGTAATGGACGAGCGATAATAAGCGGGAATGTCGAACTTTTTGATGGCCTGAGTTTTAGTATTTAACCGGATAAACAAAGTAGTTGTTCAAAATTACTTCATTTATTCTGAAGCCAACGCATCAGAATGATGTCATAAATTTCATAGTAAGATTTGCCCGCCTCGTCTAAATATTGATAAACCAGCTCGCGCGAAGTAAGAAACTCCAGCGCCCGCAGTACCGAGGCGCTCGACCCTAAATCGTGGCGCGTTATAAAATCTTTTGAGGTGGTCTGATAAACTTTGCCTTCCTGCGCAATCGCAGCTAAAACCCGCCATTGGTATTTGGACATTGAAGTGCTTAATGCCAGGTAAGAAAGTTTATTCTCGGCATAAATTTCCAGAATCGATTCGTCTATTATCGCGCGCGAAGTTTCTTTTTTCGTTTTCGAAAACACGCGGTTGCAGAGTAATTGAATGTTGTAGGTATTGCCATCGGCCCAGGTTAGTATTTGGTTAATTTCTTCTGTTCCGATTTTAAGTCGACTATTTTTAAAATGCTGCTGAATAAACGTTGTATAATCGCTTGCGCTTATTTTTCCAATGGCTGCTGATTGGGTACTGGCATAAAACGGTCGCTTGGCGGAGTTGAACATTTCAGAGAGTAAATGAAACTGGCTGCCTGAAAAAATGAATCGTAGGTTTTTCAGGTGTTGTACCTCTGAACGCAACCACCCTTCAATAGAAACCGAATCTGTATCCCAGGCACTAATTTGTTGAAACTCATCCAGCGCAATTACACCGGGGCCAAATGAATCTAACAATCGTAATGCATCTTTTACGGTGGTGCGTTGTTGCGCCTCGCTCGCAAAATCAATTTCTAACTGTAAACTACCCGAATGGGGATTGGCTGACATAACAGGACGCAGCGTAAATATCCAATCCTGAAATTTTTTTACAATCGAGTTGTTTTTTGATACGGCATTCAGTACAGCTGCCAGCAGGGCATTGGTAAAATCTTTGAATGAAAAAGCTTCTTGCACATCCAGGTAAACACAATTCCATTTTTTGCCGAGGTGATGAAACACATGGTGAATCAATCCGGTCTTGCCAATTCTACGGGGCGCGTAAAGTGTAACGTTGCGTCCATTGCGCAGGGCAGTAATGAGATTGTCTTTTTCGTGTTCGCGATTGCAAAAGTAGGCTGGCCCAAAATAACCATAGATGGGAAACGGATTGAATGGCTCTTCCATGCCACCAAAAGTATGTAACAAAATGTAACTTACAAAATGTAACTTACATTTTGCGAGTTATGGTGGGCCAATAAAAAACCCCGGCTGTTAAACCGGGGCATTAAAAAGATGAATAATCAATTTCAGGCGGCCTTCGAAAGTTTGTCTTCCTTTATTTTGTTGATTCTTACTTCCTTGGCCTGTAAATCGAACCACCGCACTTCTACCAGGTTCGACTTCAAATACTTGAGCACCTCCATTACTTTGCCATCAATCTTACTCCGAACGCGCTCTCCTTTTCTAAACAGTTTTCTCATGTATAAAAGGTTTGGTTTTACATACGTAACGCATAAATATACTCACGCGGATAGTCTTCGTAAAGTCCCGCGAAGGTAATTAAATCACCGGCTTTCTTTTTCTTCAGAATTTCATTCACTTCTCTAACTGATTTTACGGCCTTATCGTCCACATGTGTAATAATAAAGCCTTCGCGCATACCACTGCGTTTCAATTTACCATCCAGGTTTTTTACTTTCACACCACTGGCAACATCCAGGCGTTTAAGCACTTTGCTATCTAAGTCTTCTAATTCTAACCCCAAGGCGGCTACATCTGCTTTTTCTTCGCGCTTAACCGTATGGGTAGTTCCTTCGCTGTTCTTAAGTGTAACTGGAATAACCAACTCTTTACCATTGCGATTTACGGTAACATTTACTTTATCGCCAGGGCGCTTGCGACCAATATACTCAATTAATGCTGTATTGGATTTAATAGGGGTTTCGTCCAGCTTAACAACCACATCGCCTTCTTTAATGCCGGCAGCTTTCGCAGCACTTTTATCGGCATTGGTACCAAAGCCAGTCACGTAAGCGCCTTCATTAACTGCCAAATCGTTCTCTTTAGCTAATGCATTGGTAACGCTGCTAACATTAATACCTAACCAACCACGCTGTACCGTTCCGTATGCAATCAGGTCTTCCGTAATTTTACTTACAATGTTGGCTGGTACCGCAAAGCCATAACCGGAATAAGAGCCGGTGGGGCTTGCAATAGCGGTGTTAATTCCAACCAATCCGCCATTCAAATCCACCAAAGCTCCACCACTGTTTCCGGGATTGATGGCCGCATCGGTTTGAATAAACGATTCGATGGCTGTACTTACATTCTGCTCACCATTGCGATTTTGTCTGTTGGAATTAATGATATTAATGTTGCGTCCTTTGGCACTGATAATACCGGCCGTTACAGTTGAATTTAAGTTGAAGGGATTGCCCACCGCCAAAACCCATTGGCCTACTTTGGTTTGATCCGAATTTACAAATGAGAGGTAAGGAAGGTCTTTAGCATTTACCTTAATCACGGCAAGGTCGGTATCCGGATCGGTACCAATTACTTCGGCTTTCAATTCGCGATTATCCGATAAAGTTACCTGCACAATTTCAGAGCCTTCTACTACGTGATTATTAGTTACGATGTAACCATCTTTATTAATGATAACTCCCGAACCGGTACTTTGCCGGGGCATCTGGTTTTCGAATGGGCTATCAAAAAAGAAATGACGAAAAGCATCCGGCACCTGGCTGTTGCCGCTTGCGCGGGATTCTTGCGTGGAGCGTATGTGAACCACCGCCTGTGTTACTTTCTCGGCTGTGCCGGTAAAATCAAGTGGCACCACTTCACCTTTTTCGTTGGTGGTATAAGCAACCTGGCTAACCGGTAAACCAGCAACATGTTCAATTTTTACACCTTGTGCCTGTTGTTTTACAAAGCTTTGTGTGGCTACGATAGTTATCACACTTCCCAACACCGCAGCCAACAATAGTGATCCAAACCGTTTCATAATCAATAATCAGTTTTAAGTTTTAAATAATTGTCTGACATCGCTGAACGATGAAGAGCAGCCCTCAAAAGTTTATTAAAGTTTTGTGAACCGATCATCCCCGCCTTCAAAAATCAAAAGAAATGCCAGTGGGTTTAAAAACGACATACTACCGGGTTTAGGTTCATAAAAAACTGACATTTTTTCACTTTTTTACGAGCTCACCGTTTTTGTATTCATATTCAATTGTCATGTTGCCTTGCTGATCGTACCACCGCGAAATGCCATCGCGTAAACCGTTTTTATAGGAGCCCTCTTCCATAACCTTACCATCAGCATAATAGATTTTTACAGTACCCTCCAGTTTCCCATTGTTATAAAACCGCTCTTCTTTTACAGTTGTGTAATTAAACTCTTTGTATTCGCCATGGCGTACATCGTTGTGATGGTTGATGCGTTTAGTCGTTTGCCCGTTCTCACTAAACTCCAGGTATATGCCTTCCTTCTTTCCATTTACGTATGTTGTAATAGATTTGGGCAGTCCATTGTAATGATACTCAACCCACGAGCCTTCTCTTACATTATCTTTTAAAGTTCCACTGCTGATAGGTTTACCTTCGTTAGTGTTAAGAACAGCGTGAGTAATACCGGGTGTATCTGCAAACTGTTCTTGCGCAGCTCCGGGCGGAATGCCCGAATTGCTAACATCAGTATTACTTTCAGCAACCTGACCGGCATGATTACAAGCAATCATCAGCACAACGATAAAAACAAGAGCAATAAGTCGCATAGCTATAGTTAAATTTTACTGCTAAATATATTACCTAACTTTGCTTTTTGTCAAGACTTCAATTTGCGTGAACATTCAGGGAATTATTACACTAAAGCAAGGGCGCGATCATTCAGTAAAGCGTTTCCACCCATGGATTTTTTCTGGGGCTATTCAATCATCCTTCGAAACGTTACAGGATGGTGATTGGGTGGAGGTTAAAGATGCCCGTAAAACCACAGTGGGCTTTGGGCATTTTCAGAAAGGAACGATTACCGTGCGCATGGTAACGTTTGGAGAAAAACCAAATGATGACATATACCAAAGCAAAATTAAAAAGGCACTTCAGGTTCGTGTAGAGGCCAATGTGATTTCAGATCAAACCAATGCCTATCGGTTAGTTCATGGTGAGGGTGATGGTTTGCCCGGATTAATCATTGATGTATATAATGATGTAGCTATTATTCAGGCACACTCGGCCGGTATGCAACGCGATAAGGTTTTAATTGCTGCGGCAGTAAATTCAGTTTTACCAACGGCAGGCTTTCGCATATCGGCTGTTTACTTCAAATCGATGCAGGAAAAAACAAACAGCGAATATTTAGCAGGAATGGCAGCGGTACCGCATGTGGTGCAGGAACATGGCAATAAATTTTATATCGATTGGGAAGAAGGACAGAAAACTGGTTTCTTTTTAGACCAGCGCGAAAACAGAAAACTGCTAGGCGAAATGGCAAAAGGCAAAACTGTACTCAATACCTTCTGTTATACCGGTGGTTTTTCGGTTTATGCGTTGCAAAACGGAGCAACCCTTGTTCACTCGGTTGATGCATCAGAAAAAGCCATTACGCTTACTCGGAAGAACCTGGAGTTGAATGGGTATAAACCCACTATCCATGCATGCGTGGCCGAAGACACATTTGATTTTCTGAAAGACAAGAAAGATGTGTATGATCTGATTATTCTCGATCCGCCAGCTTTTGCCAAACATAAAGACTCGCGCCACCAGGCAGTAAAAGGTTACCAACGATTAAATGCTGAGGCTATGAAGATGGTTAAACCAGGCGGAATCATTTTTACATTCTCCTGCTCGCAAGTGGTGGACCGGCAATTGTTTTACGATACTATAGTTTCGGCCGGAATACAGGCCGGGCGACACATAAAAGTATTGCATCACTTATCACAACCGGCCGATCATCCCGTTTCACTTTACCATCCGGAAGGAGAATATTTGAAGGGGTTGGTACTTTACGTAGAGTAATTATAGAATAACAGGTTAATAGTTATTCAAAATACCTGGGCATACAACTCGCTTAAAGCACTGCGGCTATACTTCTCCTCAGCCAACTTGCGGGCTGCAGCTTGTGCGCGCTCCAGTAAACCACCTTCGTATAAATAAGCAGAAAGTTTTTTTACAAACTCAGTTGGTTGCTGCGGGTTGAAGTAAAATCCACACTGTGTTGATTCAATCTCTTGCTTTAACCAACCTCCGAAATTTATAATGATAAGTTTACCGGCAGCAAGGCCATCAAAAAGTTTATTGGGCGAACCGGTTTCCAATACCGGCACTTGTTTAAAACTGATAAACGTGGCATCGGTAATGTTAAGCAGTTCTTTCACCCCATCCCGATTTCTGAAATCGAGAAACGTAAGGTTAGTTAATCCCATGCTTTGTGCATGACCTTTCAGTCGTTCTAATTCAGCGCCATCGCCACACATAAAAAAATGAACGGGCAGTTGCGCTTTGCGCGATGCATTAACACATTCCAGAAAAGAATCTAATCCGTTCGCAATGCCAATGGCCCCAATGTACGACACAACCAATTTGCCCTGAACGTCATACTGAACTTCGAGTGCCGCATCTTTTTTCTCAGGTTTATAAAAATTGCAATCGGCCATGTTGGGAATTAGGTGCACAGTTTTACCCGGCACTTTTTTTTCAATAGCCGATTTAATGGAAGGCGAAAGCGCCACTACTGCTTGTGCTGATTTATAAATTCTTTTTTCCAAAGCATAAAGCGCTTGTGCAAATACAAAGTTGTTGATAAAACCTAATTGAATGGGAGCTTCGGGCCACAGATCACCCACTTCAAAAATGTACGGAATTTTGTAGCGCATTTTTATCCACATTGCGGCAAGCCCCACCGTAAGCGGAACGGAGATGGCATAACAATAGTCCACATTGCGAAAGCGCTGTGCGAGCTTAATAGATTCGCGCACGTATTTTAAGAACGACCAACTGCGGGCAAAGAACCCAAAGCGATTATCATAAGCAATGGGTAGATAGTGAACGTCAATACCTTCTATGTTTTCCTGGTGGTATTCCCGCTGGTTGTGTGCAGTAATTACAGTAACCTGAAAGCCGTTTGCTGCAAGCGCGGTGGCGAGATAATACGAACGAAGCGCGCCACCTTTTGCGGGTGTATTAAAATGCTGGTGCAGGATTAAAACTTTCACGCTGCAAAGAAATAAAACGGTTCGATGTTGACTGAGTTTTTAATGAAAGTATTTAGAACCAACTCAAAAATACATTAGGGCTGAGCGTTTGCGGCTTGGCGTCTTTGCAGTGAACGTTTAAAGTTATTGCTCCTCACAATCTTCCCAGCACTCTTTGCAAGGTTGGCGCACTACCTTGTAGTGCGATTTATCGGTTGCCTTGATAAACCGCGAAGGCGTTTCGGTATCTTCCCACAGCCACCATTCGGTATAACCATTTGTATCGGTTTTTACCTGGTAGGTATTTACAATGTCATATTCGTTAACAGCAAGCGTAAGTTTGTCTCCATCGTTAAACCAGTTTTCGATTTTGCCAGCCGTAGCATCTTGTCCCCAACCGATAACAATCGAGTCGGTACGGATCTGGATAAATGTATTGTCGGCATCGCAGGGATAAAACAAAACCCACTCACCATCTACCTCAGTAATCATATGCCACTCGCCTTGCAGGTCTTGTGCTGCAGAAGGTTGTTCTGTCACCGCTTCATTGTCAGAATTCCCAAATTCTGCTGCCGGCTTGGGCGTGCAGGCCGACATCAAAACAATAAAAGCGAGTAGGTTTAACCAACCGATAGTTTTCATCCTGAATTTGTTTTCGAACAGGCAAGTTATCAGTTTTTATTTTTCCTAATTTCGGCAAATCAAAAATGATTAAAATGAAAAACCTGCTTATTGTATTTGCTTTAGTTTCCCTATCGGCAACCGCTCAGAACAAATCGTTATTTAATGGAAAGGATTTAACCGGTTGGAAAATTTACGGTACCGAAAAATGGTATGTGGATAAAGGTGAATTGGTTTGCGAAAGCGGGCCCGACAAACAATACGGATACTTTGCAACCGAAAAGGAGTACAAAGATTTTGAGTTGACACTTGAGTTTAAACAAGAGAGCAACGGCAACAGCGGGGTGTTTTTCCATAGCCAGATTGAAGGCACAACCGTAAACGGCTGGCAGGCTGAGGTAGCACCCCTTAACAGTCACAGCGGTGGCATTTACGAATCGTATGGTCGCGGTTGGTTGATTAAACCTGCACCCGAAAAGGAAAAAGCCCTGAAAGAAGGCGAGTGGAACAAAATGAAAATTGTAGTGAAGGGCAATGTGGTAACCACCTGGTTGAATGGCGAACAGATGATTACGCTTACCGATGAAAAGATTGGCTCACGCACTGGTAAAATTGCGTTGCAGATTCACGATGGTGGCGGTGTGAAAGTAAGATGGAAGAATATTTTTATTACGGAGTTGTAAGATAATAACCACGAAGTCGCAAGTCACTAAGTTTAAAGCGTTTAATCAACGTCCCTCCTCCAAGGTCTGTGTCCTCACAGATCTTATCCAAACCTCACACCTCCCCAAACTTTACTTTATACTTTCTGATTGTTCGCCCGATTATAATTCCACCTATTACACCGGGCAGTACCCATAATGTCCATTGAAACTGGGGCAATTGAATGTTCACCACCACAAAAGCTGTAACAGCTGAGATATAACTTCCACCCATGCTGTTGATGTGGCCATACCACCAATGCATTTTTTGTTTTGGCGGTTTTACAAAAGTCTTTACATCCTGAAACAAAAAGTTAGACCCAATTAATCCGAATACAATTCCTACAATGCCCATGGTGCTTCCATTCATCAATGCCCAGACTCCCCAGCCAAGCAACGCCACAATAAATAATCCTGAGACCAAGGCAAATGCCCAATCTAAAGGGGCAGCTTTTTGGCCTGCATGTAGTTTCTTCTGAGATAAAATTCTATAACCGCGCACCGTCATGTAATAACTGAAGAAGGCAACCATCAGCAAAAAATCGCGACTGTGACCAATGGCTGTAAAGAGTGCACCCACAAACACAGCCGTCATTCCCCAAAAATAAATTTTACCGAATAAGCGATGAGGTTTGCTGCCTTTGGTAGTGAACATGGCTCCAAGGCCGGTAAGCAACGCAACGGTGCCTCCCGCAATGTGCAGCACCAACATATACGAAAGAAATTTTTCTGTATTCATGCTGCCAAGGTAATGGCGCACAGCAATTCAGTAAAAAGAATACTACCGAACTGTTGAGTGGGAGAGATGAACCGTAAATAAAAAGACCTCCATGGTGGAGGTCTTTACAGTTTTTAAATCAGGTATGTTCCTGCAGTCCGCGCGCATAGTTCAAAATATTTTGAATGCTTGCAGCAGAAGGTTCCAGTTTTGCCTGGTTCAATTGCTTGTAAGTGGCATTCAGTTCTTTGTACTGTGCTTGCAGGTCGCTATCGCAAAGCAGGGCTTTGTTAATCTCCCTCGTTTCCTCTTCCGAGGTCTCGCGGTATATAAACCTGATCAGATCGTTTTGGGTAAAGGTCTTTGTCATAGGCAATATGGTTTTTAATCATTTTCTTCCTTAAGTTGATTAACGCATACCGCATACGCCCCAATGCTGTATTTATACTCACCCCCGTGCGATCTGCAATTTCCTGAAAACTCATTTCCAGGTAATGCCGCATAATCAATACCTGTTTTTGTTCCTCAGGTAGTTCTTTTACAAGATCCCGCAACCTGGATTTGGTATCGCGCATCAACTGCTTGGCTTCGTACGACTCCTCCGAAAACTGCATGGAGTCGAACACGCGGCTTCCGTCTTCTAACACTACTTCTGGGTAGCGTTTGTTTCTGCGGAAGCGGTCTATGGCCAGGTTATGGGCAATACGACTAATCCAGGGTAAAAACTTACCCTCTTCGTTATATCGGCCACCCTTAATAGTATTAACCGCCTTTATAAAGGTGTCTTGAAGCAAATCTTCTGCTTCATAGCGGTCTTTAACTATCATGTAAATGGCCGTATAAATACGGGACTTGTGTCTGTGAAGTAGCATCTCGAACGCCTCTTCGTTACCGGTTTGATAAAGCGAAACCAACTGGCTGTCGCTGCATCTGCTGTCAATCATCTGCTTTGCGTTTAGGTAACGTAGATGTCTCGCTCGATAGTATGTGGGTTAAATGGAATTGTTTGAGAAATGAAAAGTAGAAAGATTCCTGAAAAAGACAAAAAAATTTAAAAAAAATTTGCCTTCTAATAGGTTTCTTATGCTATTTGGCCTCGATTTTTAAACGCAATGGCAGTAACAAAGAAACGTATAATTAAAAGTCTCGAGAACCTGAATGACGAGCTCCGCGACTTAATGAAAGAGCAATATCCTAATGGATATGAAGGAAGCATTACCCGCATTACCAATGCTAAACGAGAACCTATTTTCGTTTTTCCGTTGGAAACGGATGACTCGGTGTACCTGGTAAAAGTACCCGCAACCAAAAACAGCGATGGCGGCTACGATGTAGAGTCGGGCGAACGCCAGGAGTTTGATGGCGATAGCGATGACGACTTGCGGTCATCTTCCGATAGCGATGATGATTTTGACAACAATGATTTTGATGATGAAGGTGGTGGCTCTGGTAAAGAAGCCAGCTACGATCCTGACTTTGATAACTAAATCAGCAAGAAAAATTAATTAGCACCACCTGCACAAAACGGGTGGTGTTTTAGTTTTTATAATAGCCCAACGTTGCATTCCGGGTAGGACAACCATTTACGATTTTTTACTTTTGTCGTTTCGCATGCACGCCTCCAACGATTCTTACCTAGACGATCTTGACCCCAAAGAGTTTATTATCATTAAACGCGCACGGGTTAATAATTTAAAAAACCTGAGTGTCGCTATTCCTCGTAATAAACTGGTAGTAGTTACCGGCCTTTCGGGTTCTGGAAAATCATCGTTAGCGTTCGATACTTTGTTTGCCGAAGGGCAGCGCATGTATGTAGAAAGTCTGAGTTCCTACGCCCGTCAGTTCTTGGGGCGCATGGAAAAACCCGAGGTAGATTATATCCGCGGAGTTTCACCCGCTATTGCAATTGAGCAAAAGGTGAACACCCGTAACCCACGCTCTACCGTGGGCACTACCACCGAGATTTACGATTATCTCAAACTCCTTTTTGCGCGCGTTGGCAAAACTTATTCACCCGTTAGTGGTAAAGAAGTAAAGCGCGACACCGTAACCGATGTGGTGGATTACATCAACAAACAACCAACTGGTACCCGCATTATGGTAGCGTGCCCGCTGAAGATTAGCAAAGGGCGCAAACTGGCCGATGAATTGAACTTGTTATTGAGCAAAGGCTTTGCGCGGGTGTTGGTGAATGGTGAGATGAAATTCATTGAAGAGATTTTAGGTCCCTCACCCCGTCAGCCTGAGGCTGACGCCCCTCTCCCACGGGAGAAGGGCAGAGGTGAGGCCAAGAAAAAATCTTCCTCAAAAATCGAATCCGATTCGGTTGAAATTCTCATCGACCGGGCAACTGTTAATGCTTCCGATGAAGACCTTACCTTTCGGTTATCCGATTCCGTACAAACAGCTTTCTTCGAAGGACATGGCGATTGTGTACTGTATGTAGAGGGAAACAAGGTTAACTTTTCGGATCGCTTTGAGTTGGATGGCATAACGTTTACCGAGCCTTCCATTAATTTATTCAGTTTTAACAACCCATTTGGAGCCTGCACTACGTGCGAAGGATTTGGCAAAGTGTTGGGCATTGATGAAGACCTGGTTATTCCTGATAAATCGCTTTCTATTTACGAAGGCGCTGTTGCCCCCTGGCGTGGCGAAGTAATGAGCGAATGGGCAAAGCCTCTGATCAAGAATGGAATCAAGTTTGATTTTCCGATTCATCGGCCATACAGCGAGCTCACCCTGAAAGAACGTGATGTGTTATGGAAAGGCAACGAGCACTTCGATGGGATCAACGACTTCTTCAAATACCTCGAATCCAAAACCCATAAAATTCAGTATCGCGTAATGCTGTCGCGTTACCGCGGAAGAACTACGTGCCCCGATTGTCGCGGTACGAAGCTGCGGAAAGATGCGGCCTACGTAAAAATTGCTGATACCTCCATCACCGATCTGGTACTGATGCCGATTGAAGAGACACTGGTATTTTTTAACGAACTGAAATTACCCGCTTACGAACAAAAAATTTCTGAACGCATTCTTACCGAAATAAAATCGCGATTGGAATACATGGACAAAGTAGGCTTGGGTTACCTGACTCTAAATCGGGTAACCTCAACTTTATCGGGTGGTGAGTTTCAACGTATAAAACTGGCAACTTCTTTGGGCAGTGCGTTGGTGGGTTCCATGTACATTATGGACGAACCCAGTATTGGCTTGCATCCGCGCGATACGGCACGCATGGTGGAGGTGTTGAAATCGTTGCGCGATATGGGCAACACGGTTATAGTGGTGGAACACGAAGAAGAGATAATGCGCGCGGCCGATCAGATTATTGATATTGGTCCCGATGCGGGTTCGCACGGTGGTGAATTAATTTTTCAAGGTTCGCAAAATGAGTTAAATGGTAAAGTAAAATCGCACACAGTCGATTATCTGAATGGCACCGAAAAAATTGCCGTGCCTAAAGTTCGCAGAAAGTGGAAAGATGCGGTTACGGTTTCGGGTGCACGCGAGAATAATCTGAAAAACCTTACGGTAAAATTTCCTTTGGGTGTGCTTACGGTTGTAACCGGAGTAAGTGGTTCGGGCAAATCAACTTTAGTTAAGAAAATACTTTACCCGGCTTTAGGTCGCGTAAGCGGTTCGGTTGCCGAAACGCCAGGCAAGTACGATCGGTTAGAGGGCGATATCAATAAAATCGCCCAAGTAGAATTTGTCGATCAAAACCCGATTGGTAAATCATCGCGTTCCAATCCTATCAGTTATGTGAAAGCATACGATGCAATTCGGAATCTTTATGCCGATCAACCATTGAGCAAACAACGCGGGTATAAGCCATCACATTTTTCATTTAATGTGGAGGGTGGCCGCTGCGAAACCTGCGAAGGCGAGGGCGAGATAAAAATTGAAATGCAATTTATGGCCGACATCTTTCTGAAATGCGAAAGTTGTGGCGGCAAGCGTTTTAAGCAGGAAGTACTGGAGGTACAACACAACAGTAAAAACATTGCCGATGTGCTGGACATGACGGTGGAGGCTGGCTTGGAATTTTTCAAAGACAAGAAAGCCGTTTACGAACGCATTCTTCCTTTGTATGAAGTTGGGTTGGGTTATGTAAAACTTGGCCAATCTTCTAACTCGCTTTCAGGTGGTGAAGCACAGCGGGTAAAGCTAGCTTCATTCTTAGGCAAGAATAATTCAGATACAACGGGCAACATTCTTTTCATTTTTGATGAACCCACTACCGGTCTGCACTTTCACGACATCTCGAAGTTGCTGAAGGCGATCAATGCACTTGTTGATCAGGGCCATTCGGTAATTGTGATCGAGCACAATCTTGAAATCATCAAGTGTGCCGATTGGATTATTGACCTCGGCCCGGAGGGGGGTGAAAAGAAGGGCGGTAAACTTCTATTTGAAGGCACACCGGAAGACTTGGTGAAGAAAGCCAAAGGCAGTTACACAGCAGAATTTTTGAAAGAGAAACTGATTTAACCAAATCTGGTAGTTCTGCCAAGTCAATAGGAGTGCTTGTAGCAGTGCATTTACTTGTTTAATCTCGTAAACAAGTTTGCCATTACTATGTCAACGTTAAATCAGAATCGCATTTCTTCCATTGATATAGCCCGTGGGCTCATCATGGTAATCATGGCACTCGATCATACCCGCGATTATTTTTATGCCGATGCATTTATATTCGATCCAACCAATATGGAGAAGACACACACGGCTTTATTTTTCACTCGTTGGATCACACACTTTTGTATGCCGGGCTTTGTTTTGCTATCTGGTTTAGCGGCAAACATTTCGTTGCAACGAAAATTAAAAGCTGAGCTTTCCCGTTACCTGCTTACCCGAGGTCTTTGGATGATAATTCTCGAGTTTACGGTATTACGTTTTGGATACTTTTTCAATTTTTATTTTGATGTTACTATTCTAAGCGTGCTTTGGTTGTTTGGTGTTTGCATGATTTTGCTGGCCGCCCTCATTCACTTACCCAACCGATGGATTTTAGTTTTGGGGTTGATTATTGTTGTCGGCCACAATTTACTTCAAGGCGTTTCTGTTGAGCCAACAAGTATTGCGTTTGCACCGTGGACTATATTCATGAGCAGAGGATTTCTGCCAGTTACACCTGATGTTGCTTTCATTGTTACATATCCGATAATTCCATGGCTGGGGATCTTGTTACTGGGCTACAGCCTGGGAACCTGGTACACCAATACGGATGCAGCAACCCGACAAAAATTTTTGCTACGCACAGGGGCAGCGTGTGTGGTTGCATTTATGGTTTTGCGAGTTATCAATTTGTATGGCGATCCTGCTCCTTGGGCTGCGCAAGAATCGGGTTGGTACACCGTGCTCTCTTTTCTCAACACCAGTAAATACCCACCTTCGTTACTTTTTACATTAATGACAGTCGGACCATTATTAATGCTGTTGGCCTGGCTGGAAAAAGTTGAAACGAAATTGACCCGCGTGTTGAATACTATTGGCCGTGTGCCCTTGTTTTATTTTATCGTTCACTTTTATGTGATCCATGCTTTTGCATTAATCAGCACGATGTTGCGCACCGGCAACTTTGCAAAATCGTTTGGTGGTATTACGCCCGAAGGCGGCTACACACTCGGTTGGGTCTATTTGTTTTGGGTTGTGGTAGTACTGTTGATGATTCCGTTATGCAATGCCTACAACCGCTTAAAATCCCGGAAGGCAGCCATCTACAGATTCTTATAAGATTATGATTTGGAACTTTGACAATCAATCCATTTATTTGCTTTACAAAATATAAGCATATATATGGCTAAGGAATATTTGGGTGAGTTTGAAGAACTGGTTTTAACATTGGTGGCAGCACTTAAAGAAGATGCATACGGTGCGGCCATAGCCGAGGAAATTGAAGCCCGCATGAAGCGCGCTGTTAACCTAAGCGCAGTGCATGTAACCCTTTATCGGTTGGAAGACAAGGGTTTTTTGAAATCCAACATGGGTGGCGGAACAAATGAAAGAGGTGGTCGAAGAAAGCGCATCTACACCATTACCAATGCAGGGCTTGCCATGCTAAAAGCGATGAAAGATGCGCGCGTGGATTTGTGGAAGCTGGTGCCTCAATTGAAGATTGGGTAACCTAAAACTTTTCTAAAAATTCTTTGGGGGAAATGATTGAGATATTTTCAAATGGATGGAGGATGAGCAAATCAGGGTCGTTGGTGATGATGCAAGCAGCCTTACCTGATAGAGCGAGTTCAAGAAACATATCGTCTTTTGGGTCTATGCTCTTAGAAATCCGATGGGTTACTACGACAAATTTTGTTTCGGCTTTGTACCGTGCTAAAAATTTCCTCCGATCCCCCGCTTTAAAATACCGATCAAACTTAGTTCGATTGATTACTTCTTTCAATTCGTCATACAGAAGGTCTGAAGTAATGATGTTTCCCAAACCACAGGCTTTATCAAACACTTTGTCTTGCACAGATCCCTTAAACAGAGCTGCGCTAATCAACACATTAGTATCGATAATAAAGTTCAACTATTTCTCCTTCAGTAGCTGTTCAAGTAACTCGGGGGTCATGCCTTGCTTTTGGGCATACTCGCTAATGTCATCCATCACTTGCCTAAGTGTTCGCTTATCTTCAATTAACAGACGAACCATTTCGCTCAATCCTCTTTTATCTTCTTCGCTGAGTTTAGCAAAACGATCAGCTAACTCATCGGATGCTTCTAATGTTATCGTTTTCATAAAACAAATTTAATGAAAACCCCTGAAAGAAATACCGACACCATCTTTGTGCTGCGCCTCCTCCGCGCCTTCTGCCCATCGTATCTGCTTGAGGAAATTGAAGGTGATCTGCTGCAACATTACGAGCGTGATCTAAAAAAATTCAGTCAACAAAAATCAAAACGCAGACTGTTTTGGAATACCATTCGATTTTTCCGGCCAGGAATTTTATTACGCAACAAACTATCTGTTCATTCAAACTATACCGATATGCTCTCCAACTATTTTAAAGTTGCCCTGCGCGTAATGCTTCGCAACAAAAGCTATTCATTCATTAACCTGTTTAGTCTGGCACTAGGTATAACTGCTTTTGCCTTTTTATTCTTATGGATACAAAATGAGTTTAGCTATGATCAATTCCATACCGACAAAGACAGGCTTTATAAAGTTTGGAACAGAACTAATGCCAACGGCAAGATTAATAGCTGGGATGTAACTGCACGTGTATTGGCACCCACACTGCAGGAGGAATACGCTCAGGTTGAAAGTGCGATCAGCTACACGGCCTGGGGCGAACAGCATTTGTTTATAGAAGGTGATAAACGCATCTTAAAAACAACAGGAGCTTATGCCGATGATGCCATTCTTACTATGTTCAGTTTCCCACTCTTAAAAGGCGATGCGAAAACTGCATTTAAAGATCCAATGTCTATTGCCATTACCGAAAAGTTTGCCCGCGAATTATTTGGCGATAACGAACCCCTTGGAGAAACCGTTTCTATAGGAGAGGCTGGTGAGTCTCTCACACTAACAGTTACGGCCGTGTTGAACGATCTTCCATCCAACACCGATTTTCGGTTTGAATATATTATTCCCTACAAGTTGGTGGAAATGTTGAGTGGAAAAGAAACAAAGTGGGGAATCAATTCAGTGTACACGTATGTGAAGTTGAAACCCGGATCAGATGTTAATCAGTTTAATGACGAGATAAGGGGACTCGTAAAAAAGCATTACAAAGATGCCGATACACAAGAAGTGTTTCTTTACCCAATCACAAAAATGCGGTTGTATTCACGCTTCGAAAATGGCGTTCAGGCTGGTGGCCGCATCGAAATCATTCGGTTGCTAGGCATCTTAGGAATTTGTTTGTTAACCATTGCATGTATAAACTTTATAAACCTTAGCACAGCCCGAGCACAACGCAGATCGAAGGAAGTGGCAGTAAGAAAGGTTACAGGGGCCTTTCGAAATTCGTTAATCGGTCAGTTTCTGTGTGAGTCGATGTTGCTGGCTTTAGGAGCCGGAGTACTATCGCTGGTAGCGGTGTACATTGGCTTACCCTACTTCAACCGGTTAATTGGCGAACAACTTTCGCTGCAATTCACCAATCTCAACTTTTGGTTAGGTGGGTTGGCGCTGATTATCGCGGTGGGATTATCAGCCGGAAGTTATCCGGCACTGTACGTATCGGCCTTTAAGCCCGTAAAAATTTTAAAAGGCATGGGGGTATCGGCATCTGGAAAAAGCAGGTTGCGTGCAGCATTGGTGGTGTTTCAGTTTGGTATTGCCATTACGTTAATGGTGTCGGTGTTTGTGGTGCAGCGGCAGATTACGTATGTACAAAACCGCGATGCTGGTTATGAAAAAGAAAATCTAGTTTATCAATACTTCACGGGCTCGCTGGGCAAAAACTTTCAGGCGTACCGAAACGAGTTACTTCAATTGGGCGTGGCAACATCGGTTACTAAAACCAGTACCCCTATTACTGATCGCTGGAGCAACACCAGCGGCATAGAATGGGAGGGCAAAGATCCGCAGAACAAGACTATGTTCGAACGCATTTATGCCGATCAACATTTTGCTACTACAGCAGGGCTTACTGTGGTGCGTGGGCGCGATATGGATCTGGAGAAATTCCCCACCGACTCAACAGCAGTTGTGTTGAATGAGGCCGCAGCCAAAGCAATGGGCTTTGCCGATCCAATTGGAGAAATTATTAAGGACAACGGTGTTGATTGGCACGTGATCGGTATTATAAAAGATTTTATTCTCACCTCACCTTTTCATAGAGTAGAACCTGTGTTGCTTTTTGGCTGCAATCAGTCGTGGGCATTTTCGGTGGCCCATATAAAACTGAATGCAAATAACCCTATGCAGGAAAACATTCGTGTTATGGAAAAGCTTTCAAAAAAATACAATCCCGATTATCCTTTTGAATATGAATTTGTAGATGCTGCGTATGCACGCAAGTTTGCCAATCTGGAAGCGACACGCGCCATTACAGTATTGGCCAGTATGCTTACTATGATTATTGCCGGACTTGGTTTGCTGGGGCTATCTACCTACATGATAGAAGTGCGCGTAAAAGAAATTGGCATCCGCAAAGTAATGGGTGGTTCGGTTATAAGCATTACCAAAATGCTGACGTGGTCTTCAGTAAAGCCGATTTTAATTGCGGTACTTATTTTTGGTCCGAAGGCATGGTTTGTAATGCACTGGTGGTTGTCAACATATCCGTACCGTATTTCGGTTGGCGTGTTAACCATTCCCTTAGCTGCACTTGCCGTGATTAGTTTGGCCATATTGATTACAGGCACACAAACTATTCGTGCGGCACGAACTAATCCGGTGGAGAGTTTGAGGAATGAGTAGGAACTCACGCACATATCGATTCGCTTTTTGGCTTTTAAAATCATTCAGCCCGCCACACCTGCTCGAAGAAATTGAAGGTGATTTGATGCAGCGCTTTAAAAGACATGTTAGTGTACTTGTTGGTATTTAAAAACTAAAAATGCCTGACTTAAAGCCAGGCATTTTTTATTCTAAACTAATTCTTTGATCAATACTTAGCCGAACCAGTCGCGGTACTTTTCTTAATAAACTCGCGAATGTGTTCGTTGCTCGTTACCAGATCTTCGGCACGCAAATACATCATGTGCCCGCTGCGGTAACCTTCAAAGCGTAATCTGTCTTTCATTTTGCCGCTTGGGTCAAGTTGCCACATCGAATACTTAGCATCGAAGTAAGTAGTAGCGCCATCGTAATAGCCACTTTGTACCATTACATGCAGATAAGGATTTTCGGCCATTGCCAAGCGCAGGTTTTCACCGGTATTGTCGTTGGAGTTATCCCATGGGCGCACCGGGCCAAACATGTTGTACTGTAAATCGGTTTTGTATTTCAATACATCACGTAAGTAGTAATTGATAGCGGGAGTAAAAGAATGCAACCACGATGTAAGCTCTGAATTAAAATCCGGACTGCTACCGGCTGCCATCTTATCGATGCCTTTGTAACGAGAATCAAGACGACCAACAGTAAATCCTTCTGTGCGTAATAAATCTTTCCAGAAATATTGTGTAGGCACAGCGAGGTTATGATTAAGAACAGTTTCTTCTTTTAAACCTGAATACCGGGCTACTTTACCTGCAATTTCTTTTCTGTAAGTCGGATCGATGAAACCACCTTTTGATAGTGCAGGAATAAATTCATCAATCGTAAACTTTTCAGATTCGGCCAGTACATCTAATAAATCTTTTTGTTGCAGATCGGCAGGTAGCTTTTTATGGTGCCATGCAGCCGCAGTATAATAGGGTAATGAAAGCGCATCGTTAACCGGGCCATCGCGCTTAATACCAATATCGGTAGGTGAAACCAAAATCACACCGTTTAAATACATCCAATGGTTGTTCTGAAGATCAAGCGCCAGCCCAGATACCCGGGTTGTTCCGTAGCTTTCACCAATTAAATATTTGGGAGAAGTCCAGCGGCCTGCGCGCGAAACAAAGTTATCGAGCCAATCGCCTAAGTACTTGATGTCGGCATTCACGCCAAAGAAGGTTGATTTCTCTGCTTTTGGATCGAGAATGCGCGAGAATCCGGTATTCACCGGATCGATGTACACAATATCTGCCACATCCAGTATGGAATTAGGGTTGTCTTTTACGCCATAAGGCTGAACGGGATACCCTTCGCTATCAATATTTAAAACTTTTGGGCCGGTGTAGGCGATATGCATCCACACAGAAGCCGAGCCAGGGCCACCATTAAATGAAATTACCAACGGCCTGCGACTTTTATCGCTTACATCGGTACGCTCATAATAGGTATAGAACAAGGCTGCACTTGGTTTGCCTTCTGCATTCCAAACAGGTTGTGTGCCAGCTGTTACTTTATAGGGAACAACCTTGCCTTTAATAGTTACTGAAGCAGTAGAGGTTACAGCCGACTCGGCCGGGAGCACACGCTCTTGTGCAAAAGCGACAACGGTGCTTAGGAGAATTACAATTGAAAATAAAGTCCGATTCATGGGGATAAGATTTATGAAGCAAGATTAATGGCTTTATTGAAATTATCAATTCCGTTTATACCAGTGGACAAAATTATTGGTGCGGTACGTGGAACAATTTGGCGGGTGGTAGTTATGCCAAAAACCAAACCGGTATGCTGTTAATCGTTTACCCAAATAAGTTTGGAATCTCTTTTGTAAAAATGTTTATCTAAAATAAAATACGTATGAAAAAGTTAATGTTCTTATTGGTATTGACTGTAGCTGTTGCATGCGAAGGACCAGAAGGTCCGATGGGCCCTCCGGGTGATGATGGTGAAATCATCGCCTCAAAAGCTTTTGAAATAGAAGTAGATTTTACTGCTGCCAATAATTATGCCCACCTGGAAGAATATGGTTTTAATGTGCTTGCCAGCGATGTTACACTTGTGTATGCATTATGGGGCACACAAAATGGTAAAGACATTTGGCGTTTGTTGCCGCAGCAAGTATTCTTTGAAGAGGGATTGTTACAATACAATTTTGATTTCACCAATGTTGACGTGAATATTTTTTTGGATGCAACCTTCCCGTTGTCAGCTTTAAGAACGGAATGGACAAACGATCAGGTTTTTAGAGTAGTGGTGGTTCCGGCCGATATGGTAGGCCGACCTAACTATGCCGATTACGAGGCAACCATGAAGCGCCTTAATTTGAGTGATAGCGATTTTCAGAAACGTAAATAAAAGCCGGCAGGCGTTTGGTATCAGGCGCCTGCTACTTATTTAGAAGCCGAATAAGTTTTTCAGGTTCGTTGGTGGTAATCATTTCCACGTTACGATCAATCAGCCATTGCATCATCGTTTCATCATTTACCGTCCACGCATTGGTACTTAGCTTACGCTGATGGGCATCGGCCAACCAACTTTCATTTTTCTGTAATACGCTGAAGTGATAATCAAAACCATCTAATCCGGCAGCACCCAGTTGCTCAGGCGTTTTATCGCCATTCAAATATTGCACGTGCGCTTTGGGTGCGAGTTTTTTTACTTCGAGGCAAACATCAAAATCAAACGCGATGTAATCGGTAATGGAAGCCACACCCACTTTGTTTACTAACTCCACACATTTTTTAGTTAAAGCCAGTGAACGGGCTTTACCCAGTTGCGAAGTTTTTATTTCAAGAATAAGCCGGGTTTGGTTTTGATTTTTTCCGGCAAGGAGGTAGGACTCTAACGTAGGCAACGCTTCACCATTGCTGAGTTTTATGTTGGATAACTCAGCCGTGTTGGTTTTCTCAATGTATATGCCTTGTATCGAATGATCGTGCAAAACAAACGGAACGGAGTCAGCGCTTAAGTGTACATCAAACTCGCTGCCATAGCATTTTAGCGCAATGGCATGTTGTAATGCTGCAATAGAGTTTTCGGGCACGTTGGTATTTTTCCACGCACCACGGTGGGCGATTACTTTGGTGTTAATGATTTGTGATCCAGACATAAAAATCGAAAGTAAAATTATCCACGCTGCTTTCATCGGCTGTATTTATTTTTTGGATTTCTACTGGTGTGATGAAATGAAAGGATTAAAATAGCTTTTCTCTTCTCCAGAATTTTGTAAACGATTACGTACGGAAAGGTATTGACTTTTACTTCTCTGAAATTCTTACGCTTTTTGGGAAATAAGAGTGGAGTTCGTTTTAAAATTTGAAGATGATGTTCAATTTTTTCTTCAAAGCGCACACCTAACCCTTCAAGCCGCTCTTCATACCAATCCTGTGCTTCTGAAAATTCAGTTTCAGCTAACGGGTGAAGTAGAATTTTATAAGGCATAAAGCTTTAACCTCTACTCCTTTTTACTTTGGCCTTCAAATCCTCCCAAGAGTTTAATTTATCAAGATTGGCCTCTCCCTCTGCAGACCTGCGACTCATTTCGTTTACAAAATCATCTGTCCAGATATTGGTTTCTTCCTCAATGTCTCTTTCAACTATTGTGTACATAGCTTTAACTTTCCGGCTATCAGCATTCCGGATATAATCAAAAAGTTTTCTCTTTATTTCAATTGAACTCATAGTATAAAGTTACGAAAAACTATTTAAGCTCACGCCTGCTTCCGCCATACAGTTCATATTCCAACAACCTACAATCAATCTTACTCGTGTAAAACTCAATTCGTTTGCTTGCTTTTAATCCGATTTTTTTGGCAAGGTC
Source organism: Cyclobacteriaceae bacterium (assembly GCA_019638355.1). Lineage (GTDB taxonomy): Bacteria > Bacteroidota > Bacteroidia > Cytophagales > Cyclobacteriaceae > ELB16-189. Next base: position 118,483 of record JAHBTY010000001.1, on the reverse strand, counting down.
CAGGTTGCCGGTAAATATATAACCCTTATAACCCTGACATTTCTTTTTCATAAAATCGCCCATGCGTGCGTAAGTTTCTTCCAATGCCGAAACCTCACCCAACCGTTCGCCATATTCAGGATTGAAGTAAACCACACCGGGTGCATCGGGTACAGGCGTTTCTTCAAAGTCGCAGCGTTTAAACTCAATCATCGATTCAACACCGGCAATACCCGCATTTACTTTCGAAACTTTTATGGCATCATCACTAATGTCGGTGGCGATAATACGCAGGTCAGGTACTTCCGTTATCTGCTCCTGTAATTTTTTTAGCTCAGCTTCATAGAAAGTAGCATCGTAACCCGTTACATGCATAAATGAATAATTTTTACGATACAATCCTGGTTTGCGATTGGTTGCCATCATAGCGGCTTCAATAGCAACAGTACCCGATCCACACATGGGGTTAACGAATGCAGATTTACGATCCCACTTAGTGGCCATAATGGTAGAAGCTGCGAGTGCTTCCAGCATAGGCGCTTTACCCGGAATTTTTCGATAGCCGTGTTTGGCTAATGTTTCACCAGATGTATCGAGAAAAATTTCGGCTTGTTCATCTTTCCAGTACAAGTGAAATACAGCCCCTAAAAATTCTGAGCCGGAGTTGGGTCGCTTCATAGTTTCCCTGCGCATCCGATCCGCTATAGCGTCTTTCACTTTTACGTTTACAAACATATCGTTGTTTACCGTAAAGTGAGTAGCATTGCTGGTAATGGAAAAATAGCCTTCAGCTGTCAAAAGCGCTTCCCATGGATAACGAATCAAGGCTTCGTATAAATCATCGGGCCCGTTGCACCGAAACTGTTTTAGTGAATAAAGCACCTGGCTTGCACAGCGCAGGTTAAGATTAAGTTTAATGCAATCGTTAAGGGTGCCGGTTAATTCTACACCGGTAATAAAGGTTCGGGTAGGTTCAAAACCAAGTTCGCGTACGTCTTGTTCCAGATAAGGTGCAAGGCGTTTGCTACAGGTGATGATTATTTTGGAAGGTGATGAGAATGAAAACATGGGGCAAGATACGATTCGAATGAATCAGTTGGTGTTCAAACTGTATTGTTATTCACAACTGAGTGAGCTATCTTGCGTTGAAAGCTGTTCTGGGTTTGTTTGAAGATTAAACGATGGAAGCATTAATACATCCTCCTCGCTCGCTCATGGAAGTATTTGATATGCTTCCGGAAGGTACACTTGCAGAATTAATTAATAATCGTTTGTCAATGTCTCCAGCCCCTTTATCCTCCCATCAAAAAGTATTATTTAAAATTGCTGAAAGATTGGTTGCTTATGTTGAAACTAAGCATGTGGGCGAAGTAATAATTGCCCCTTTCGATGTAAAGCTTGATGAAATACGAAACGCTGTACAACCTGATATTACGGTAATTTTAAAAACCAACCCGCATCAGATTGTTAATGGCCGCTATTCTGGCGTGCCCGATCTGATTGTGGAGATATTATCTCCGGGAAATAAGGATCACGATTTAATTACCAAAAAAGATTTGTACGAAAAATTCGGAGTTAAAGAATATTGGATTATTGACCCGGAAACAAAACTTGCCCTAGGGTTTTCGCTAACTGAAAAGAAGTTTATTAAAATAGGAGATTCTATTGGAAGAATTGACTCTTTACTACTTCAGGTCGGTTTTGAGTTTTAGGGGATACTATCAAAACAGCTTAAGACCCAATCTTATTATAAGAAGCTCCAATCCCACGTATCAGCGAAGAGCTAAACCCGCGGTGTTCCATTTCATTTAATCCAACAATAGTACAGCCTTTAGGTGTAGTAACTTTGTCGATCTCTTCTTCCGGATGGCGGTTGCCTTTTAATAATAATTCTGCTGCGCCTTTTACCGTTTGGGCTGCAATCAGGTTGGCAGTTTTTGCATCAAAACCAATTTCGATTCCGCCTTGTGTAGCCGCACGAATAAAACGCAATGCGTATGCAATACCACAAGCGCCAAGCACGGTGGCTGCATCCATCAGTTTTTCATCGATGGAAATACTAATACCGAGTTGGTTGAATAAATCTGTTACATAATTAACCTGCGCGTTGCTCGCATCAGTAGAACATAAACAAGTTACGGACTCCTGAATAGCAATAGCTGTATTCGGCATCGCCCGGAAAATCGGAACCCTGGTATTCAAAATGGCAGAAAGATCTTTTAAAGAAACACCGGTTACAACACTAATTACGAGATGTTTTTTTGCATCAAAGGAATTTTTCAGGCCTTCTAATATTTCTTTAACGTTATAAGGTTTAAGCGCAACAATAATCACTTCACTTTTTTCAATTGCCTCTTTGTTGTTGCTGGTTACCGTTACCCCGGCTTCTTGTAGCGAAGCCAGTCGATCCACGTTTCTACGAGTAACGGTAATTTGTGCTGGTGTAGCAAAACCACTTTTTAAAAGACCTTCGGCAATGGCTGTTCCTAAGTTTCCGCCACCAATAATGGCAATCTTGTTTGGTTTCATAATGGGTTCAAATAATCCTTAAAGCTAACCAAACCACAGCTCTTTTTCCGTTGGTAACAACTTTTAGCGGCCCCACATATTTTTTTTACTAACCGCATCCCTTTTTCATACTTTTCTAACTTGAGAAACTAAACTTTAGGAATTGTGAAGCGAAGAGATTTTGTTCAACTATCAGGGTTAGGTTTAGGCGGTTTGATGTTGCCCGTCAGTCTGTTTGGAAACCCGGTTTCTGCGGAAGCATTATTGGAAGTTCCACTTACCAATACTCAAAAAAAATCGTTGGCCGATGTAGCCCTCAATACAGCTAAAGCCGGAGGCGCTACCTATGCCGATGTGCGCATTGGCCGCTACCTCAATCAGTTTATAAGTACACGCGAGAAAAGAGTACAAGGAATAACCAGTACTGAGTCGTTTGGGGTGGGCATTCGTGTAATTGCCAAAGGCACATGGGGTTTTGCCGCCACCAACGAAGTTACCACCGATGGAATTAAGAAGGCCACCGAAAGAGCATTAGCCATCGCAAAGGCAAACTCAAAATTTCAAAAAGAGCCGGTTAAGCTGGCGCCTGTGCCCGCGTATGGCGAAGTAGTTTGGAATACACCGATTGTAAAAAACGCATTCGAAGTTCCTGTTTCTGAAAAAGCAGATTTGTTGTTGGCAGCCAATGCAGCCGCATTAAGTAATGGAGCCAGCTTTGTAAACTCAAATCTGTTTCAGGTAAACGAACAGAAATATTTTGCTTCAACCGATGGCTCTTACATCGATCAGGACATACACCGCATCTGGCCAACATTTACAGTTTCAGTAACCGATCGCGCCAGCGGTAAATTCAAATCGCGCGATGCGATGAGCGCCCCCATGGGTTTGGGTTATGAGTACATGATTCCCAAAGCTGAGGATAAACTGCAAACGCCAATGGGCATGGTGTTATATCGCAACAGTTACGATATGATTGAAGATGCAGCCACCGCAGCAAAGCAAGCCAGGGAAATGATCTCGGCTAAATCGGTTGAGCCGGGTAAATATGATCTTGTGTTGGAACCCAACCACCTGGGTTTAACCATTCACGAATCGGTTGGCCACCCGCTAGAACTTGATCGCATTTTAGGTTACGAAGCCAACTATGCCGGAACCAGTTTCGCTTCCATTGAAAAACTTAAATCAGGGAACTTTAATTATGGAAGTAAGCAGGTAAACATCTTTGCTGACAAAACGCAACCGGGCTCGTTGGGTGCTGTTGGGTACGATGATGAAGGTGTGAAATGCAAGCGGTGGGATTTAATTAAAGATGGTGTTCTGGTTAACTTCCAGGCCATTCGCGATCAGGTTCACATGTTGGGTCAGAACGAATCGCATGGATGTTGTTATGCACAAGGTTGGAACGATGTACAGTTTCAGCGTATGCCTAATGTTTCGCTTGCTCCCGGCAAAGAACCATACAGCGCAGCTCAAATGATAAAAGATGTTGAGAAGGGAATTTACATTGCCGGACGTGGTTCTTATTCTATCGATCAACAACGCTACAACTTCCAGTTTGGCGGAACTGTGTTTTATGAAATTAAGAATGGTGAGGTGGTAGGGATGTTAAATGATGTGGCCTATCAATCCAACACACAAGAATTCTGGAATAGCTGCGTGAAAATTTGCGATGAAAAAGATTACCGTATGTTTGGCTCTTTCTTCGATGGCAAAGGTCAGCCTTCGCAGGTAAGTGCCGTATCGCACGGAAGTTCAACTTCGCGTTTTAATGGTGTGAATGTGATTAATACGGGAAGGACGATATAGACGCAAGACACAAGTAGCAAGAAATTATGATATTGACTCATAGTTTACAGTCTAAATACTTGTTACTAAATACTAACTACTAAAAAATGAAGAGACGGGATTTTATTAACATGGCTGGGTTGAGTGCAGGTGCCATGATGCTTCCATTCACTGGCTTTGGCCGTGAGGTGGATCTGGCCGAGTTGCTAACACCCATCATGGATGTGAAGCAAAAAAAGCAGCTTGCTGATGTTGCGCTTAACACGGCTAAATCGCTTGGCGCGAGTTATACCGATGTGCGTATCGGGCGCTACCTCAATCAGTTTGTAACCACGCGCGAAAGAAAAGTGCAAGGTGTTACCAATACCGAATCGTTTGGTGTAGGTGTGCGTGTAATTGCCAATGGCACGTGGGGCTTCGGTGCTACCAACGAAGTAACAGTTGATGGAATTAAAAAAGCAACGGAACGCGCGGTAGCTATCGCGAAAGCAAATTCAAAATTTCAAAAAGAGCCTGTAAAGTTAGCCGCTAATCCTTCGTACGGTGAGATCAGTTGGAAAACACCCATCGTTAAAAATGGTTTTGAAGTTCCCGTAAAGGAAAAAGTGGACTTACTGTTGGCAGCAAACGCAAAGGCAATGGACAATGGAGCCAGCTTTGTAAACAGTTTGATCTTTTTGGTGAACGAACAAAAATACTTTGCCTCATCCGAAGGTTCTTACATTGATCAGGATGTACATCGCACGTGGCCCAACTTTCAGGTGTCCATGGTGGATCGGCAATCCGGATCGTTTAAAACCCGCTCGGCATTCAGTGCTCCGGTAGGTATGGGTTACGAATACTTAAATGGAAAAGCAGAAGATAAAATTCAAGGCCCAGGTGGTATTATTCTCTACAACAAATCGTACGATATAGTTGAAGATGCTGCTATGGCAGCCGAACAAGCCAAGCAAATGATTGCAGCCAAATCGGTTGAGCCCGGTAAATATGATTTGGTACTGGAACCATCGCACATGTGGTTAACCATTCACGAATCGGTGGGCCACCCAACTGAGTTAGATCGGGTGTTGGGTTACGAAGCCAACTATGCCGGAACAAGTTTTTTAACGTTTGATAAATGGCAATCCAAAAAATTCAAATTTGGAAGCGACATTGTAAACTTTGTAGCCGACAAAACACAGGTGGGTTCATTGGGTGCAGTTGCGTATGATGATGAAGGAGTGAAGTGCAAACAATGGGATCTGATTAAAGATGGCGTGTTGGTAAACTATCAAGCCATACGCGATCAGGTAAGTTTGCTGGGCCAGAAAGAATCGCACGGCTGTTGCTACTCACAAAGCTGGAGCGATGTACAGTTTCAACGCATGCCAAACGTATCGTTGCAACCCGGTAAACAACAACTTACGCCAGATCAGATGATCAGCAATGTAGATAAGGGTATATACATTGTGAAAGATGGTTCATTCTCTATCGATCAGCAACGCTACAATTTTCAGTTTGGCGGGGTGCTCTTCTTCGAAATTAAAAACGGAAAGATTGCCGGTATGTTGAAAGATGTTGCCTACCAGGCTAACACCCAGGAGTTCTGGAACTCATGCGTGGCTATTTGCGATGAGCGCGACTATCGGTTGAATGGAGCTTTTAACGATGGCAAAGGGCAACCCAGCCAATCAAATGCAGTATCGCACGGATCGGCAACAGCCAGATTTAATGGTGTGAATGTAATTAATACAGGAAGAACGATATGATTCAAAGTTTCGGATTCAACATCAATTGAATTCGAAATCAGAAGTAATAGGAATAACTAAAATTTTGAATTTTAAATCTTGAACTAAAATGGCTATACTTTCAAAAGAAGAAGCAAAGAAAATCCTGGAAAAGGTAGTGGGCTACTCGAAGGCCGATGGCATTGAAGCCGGCTTAAATGGTAACGATGGAGGCAACATTCGTTACGCTCGCAACAGTGTTTCCACAGCCGGAGAAGACAGCAATGTGAGCCTTTCTGTGTCAGTAAATTTTGGAAAGAAATCCGGGGCGGCCTCCATCAACGAGTTTGATGATGCATCGCTCGAAAAAGTAGTAAGGCGTGCAGAAGAACTTGCGAAACTTGCTCCTGAAAATCCGGAGTTCATGGATCCGCTCGGTCCGCAAACGTATGGCCCCGAGGCAAAAACCTTCATCGAATCAACAGCAAAGATTACTCCCGAGTATCGGGCGCAAGCCGCGGCTGATAGTATAAATCCTGCTTCAAAGAAAGATATTACTGCTGCCGGGTATCTGGAAGACAACCGTGGCTTCAATGCACAGATGAACAGCAAAGGATTGTTTACCTACAACCAGGCAACGGGTGTAAACTTTACTGTAACCATGCGCACCAACGATGGTACTGGTTCGGGTTGGGTGGCACGTAATTTTAACGATGTAACCAAACTCAACACAGCCGAAGCTTCACAGATCGCTATCGAAAAAGCATTACAATCACGGAATGCAAAAGCAATTGAGCCGGGTAAGTACACAGTAATTTTGGAGCCAAATGCTGCTGCCGATTTATTAGGTTTGATGTTAAACTTCAATGCACGCCAGGCCGATGAAGGTCGCAGCTTCCTTTCCAAAAAAGGTGGTGGTACCAAGTTAGGTGAGAAGCTCGTGGATGAACGCGTAAACATTTATACCGATCCGTGGAATGAAGAAGTACCTGTTGCCAACCAGGCAGGAGGCTTGCCACGCAAGCGCATGGATCTGATTAAAGGCGGTGTTGTATCCAATCTTTTTTACGATCGCTATTGGGCACAACAAAAAGGAGTAGAGCCAACACCGTTTCCGGGAAACAGAATTATGGAAGGCGGCAATGCTTCCATAGAAGATATGATCAAAGACACGAAGAAAGGTGTACTCGTAACACGCTTTTGGTACATACGGGCTGTTGATCCGCAAACATTGTTATACACAGGTCTTACCCGCGATGGAACTTTCTACATTGAGAACGGAAAGATTAAACATCCGATTAAAAACTTCCGCTTTAACGAAAGCCCCATTATTATGCTGAACAACCTGGAAACCCTGGGCAAGCAAATGCGCGTAGCCAGTGGTGGTGGCCCTGGAGGAGGCGGCAGTGCATTGGTGCCGGCCATGAAAATCCGGGACTTTACGTTTACCAGTTTGTCGGATGCGGTATAATTTTTAAACACATAGGCCACATCGATTTACTTTCAAGCTATGTGATCTATTTGCCAATGTGGTTTTTATTTGGTCTTAAAGAAAATAAAAGCAAGCCGTCTCCAGATTGAGACGGTTTTTTTATGTTTCAAAACCGGACATTCATTTTGAACCGATCATCAAAATACGCTATTTGGGACAGAACCTTTTGAACCGTTAGCTCGTCAATAAACCAGATTCACGTAAATCCTTACTCCTTTGAAACGCAGAGATTTTATTTACCTCACGGGCATGGGTGCAGCAGCATCGATGATTCCCGCCATTCCGGTAATCGGAAATCCTATCGATCCCGCGAAAGCGTTGGAGCGTGTAGATGTAGCATTGAAAAAGCGTATGGCCGATGTAGCGCTTAATGCAGCACGAAGCAAAGGCGCCACGTACACCGATGTGCGCATTGGTCGATACCTCAACCAGTTTGTAGTTACGCGCGAAGACAAAGTACAGAACATTGTAAACACCGAATCGTATGGGTTGGGGGTGCGCGTAATTGCCAATGGTAGTTGGGGTTTTGCGGCAACCGATAAGCTGGATAACGACAGCATCGCGAAAGCAGCAGAACTGGCAGTTGCTATCGCAAAAGAAAACTCGCGTTTGTTAACAGAACCCGTTCGGCTTGCACCACAAAAAGGTTATGGCGAAGTAAGCTGGAAAGCGCCCATTCAAAAGAATGCGTTTGAAGTTCCGATGAAAGAAAAAGTTGACTTGTTGCTTGGCGTGAACAGTGCGGCCATGCAAAGCGGAGCCAACTACATTACTTCGTTATTGTTCATGGTAAATGAACAAAAGTATTTTGCTTCAACCGATGGTTCGTATATCGATCAGGATATACATCGCATTTGGCCTGCATTCTTCATTACTAAAATAGATGCTGCCACTGGTAAGTTTGAAACCCGTAATTCACTTAGTGCACCTATGGGTATGGGTTACGAATACTTAGACGTGCGACCGCAAGATAAAATTCAAAGCGTGACTACACTTTACAAGGGCCGCTACGACATGCTGGAAGATGCCAAAGCAGGCGGTGCACAAGCGGGCGAAAAACTAAAAGCAAAATCGGTAGAGGCTGGCAAGTACGATTTAATTCTCGATCCTTCGCACTTGTGGTTAACGATTCACGAATCAACCGGCCACCCAACCGAACTTGATCGGGTGTTGGGTTATGAAGCCAACTTTGCCGGAACCAGTTTTCTTACCTTGGATAAATGGGAGTCGAAGAAATTTAACTACGGAAGTAAGATTGTAAACATTGTAGCTGATAAAACACAAGTAGGTTCATTGGGTGCCGTTGGGTATGATGATGAAGGCGTGCAATGCGGCCAGTGGGATATTATTAAAGATGGGATTCTGGTTAACTATCAAACCATTCGCGATCAGGCCCATATTCTTGGCTTAAATGCTTCGCAGGGTTGTTGCTATGCCGATAATTGGAGCAGTGTTCAGTTTCAGCGTATGCCCAATATATCGTTGCAACCCGGTAAAGATGGCAAGAGTGTAAACGATTTGATTAAAGATGTAGAGAAAGGAATTTACATTATTGGAGATGGTTCATTCTCAATCGATCAGCAACGTTACAACTTTCAGTTTGGCGGTCAGTTATTTTATGAAATCAAAAATGGAAAGATTACGGGCATGTTGAAAGATGTGGCCTACCAGGCAAACTCGCAGGAATTCTGGAATTCATGTACTGCCATTGCCGATGAACGCGATTACCGATTGGGTGGAGCATTTGGCGATGGTAAAGGCCAACCGCCACAAAGCAATGCAGTATCGCACGGCTCATCTACAGCCCGCTTTAATGGAGTAAACGTAATTAACACGGCACGAAACATAGGATAATATGCCCATCATGAGTAAAGACGAAGCCCAGGCTTTATTAAAGAAAGTGCTGAGCTATTCAAAGGCAGATGAATGCGAAGTAAACCTGAATGGTAACGACAGTGGTAACATTCGCTATGCACGCAATGCAGTAAGCACCAGCGGAAGAATAAGTCAACACCAGTTGGTTGTTTCTTCAGCGTTTGGAAAAAAATTAGGGGTAGCCACCATAAATGAGTTTGATGATGCCTCTTTAAAGAAAGTGGTAGAGCGCTCTGAAGAATTGGCGAAGTTGGCTCCTGAAAATCCGGAGTACGTTCCGTTTTTAGGGCCGCAAACTTTTGCTGAATCAAAAATGTATGTCCCCGCCACAGCGGCCATTACACCAAAACTAAGATCGGATTTAGTAGAGCAAAGTATTAAGGTAGCCAAAGATGCTGGTGCCGAAGCAGCAGGTTTTCTGGAAGACAATGTGGGCTTTTCTGCTATGATGAATAGCAAAGGATTATTTGCGTACAACACCTCAACCAATACCAACTTTTCGGTTACAGTGCGTACAAAGGATGGAACTGGTTCGGGCTATGCTACACGCGGCTATAATGATGTTACCAAGCTTGACACTAGAAAAGCTACTCTGGTTGCTGCGGATAAAGCTGTAAAGTCTGTTAAGGCGCGCGCAATTGAACCCGGTAAATACACGGTAATACTCGAGCCAGCTGCAGTAGCAGTTTTATTGGAAAATATTTTTTTCAGATTGGATGCCCGCCAGGCCGATGAAGGCCGAAGTTTTTTAAGTAAAGCCGGTGGGGGAACCCGCCTGGGTGAAAAGCTGGTGGACGAACGGGTAAACATTTACTCCGATCCGCTGAACCCAGAACTTCCAACCAGTACCTGGAGTGGCGATGGCCGCCCCCAGGAAAAAATTTCGTGGATTGAAAAAGGTGTTATTAAAAATCTTTCGTACTCAAGATATTGGGCCGAGAAAAAAGGTGTGAAGGCAGTACCCGGCCCCGATGCAGCCATTATGGAAGGCGGAACCAAATCGTTGGAGGAATTAATAGCGGGTACGAAGAAGGGAGTGTTGGTAACACGCCTGTGGTACATTCGCGATGTTGATCCGCAAAGTTTGTTATTAACCGGGCTTACCCGCGATGGTACTTTTTACATCGAGAATGGTAAGATTCAATACCCGATTAAAAACTTCCGCTTCAACGAAAGCCCGATTATCATGCTGAATAACCTGGAAGAGATGGGCAAAGTAGAGCGGACAGTAAGTGTTGAATCAAATCAGAATTACTTGTTGCCACCCCTCAAAATCAGAGACTTTACATTCTCCAGTTTGTCGGACGCGGTGTAATCTGTAACCGCATAGAGGCATGGGAAATTATTCTATGTGCCTATGTGGTTTTAGTTTTAGAATAATTGGTCTATCTTCGATAGAACTAATTCTTAAAAACTATGAATACAGTCTTAGCACTTGGAATGCCCGGTATGGGCGAATGGTTGATAATTGCATTAGTGTTTTTGTTACCTGTATTTGCACTAATTGATATTTTACGTCATCAATTTAAAGGAGCTAACGATAAGTTAATCTGGGTAGTTGTGGTTCTATTTTTACCAATGTTTGGTTCAATTTTATATTTTATTATTGGCCGATCGCAACGGTTAACAAATTAAAATTTACCAGCAATGCTAATTTTCTACACACTTTAGGAGCATGAGGTTTATTTCAAAATTGTTGCACTAAAATATTCGACCCCTATGGGGTCGTTTTTCTTTGCAAATGATTTTCTACCAATATCCAACTCCTAACGGAGTCCTATTCACCTTAAAATCCCGATAGGGATTTAATGTTGGTAGAATCCCGAACCCGAGTTCAAAGCGATCCTGTAGGGATCGAATGTTGAAGCAAACAGACAGAAGCATAAGTAATTGGTCTATGCGCTATGTGGTTAAAAGTTTGAGACAACCGGAACCGTTTTCGGGGTTTCTTTTCGTTCATCTTTACAGGAATTTCCGCTCATATAATTATCAGCCCAGAGTAGTTATCTGAGCGTATAAAATCCAAAATTGCAGGTTGCAATACGGCAAATGACACCGGCAGGGAATAAGTTTTTCTTTACACGCCTTCAATATGAATCGGGCGATTGGGATGTGGATCAGCGCATGCCCGTAAACGTATTAAACTCGCTCATTGAATATACTACGCTTAAGATCGATACAAACGAAAACATTGTATCGCTTGCCAGCGATGAAATTTTTCGATGCCCATTTTGCTACCTCAGTGGCCATAAGCTGGTAGAGTTTACTACACAAGAGCGCGACAATTTTAAAAAGTATATTGATAATGGTGGCTTTGTGTTTGTAGATGATTGCAACCACGATATTGATGGATTGTTTGCCAAATCGTTTGAGACAGAAATGGAGCGCACGTTTGGTAAAAGCGCGTTGAAGAAAATACCCAACAACCATTCTCTCTATTCGGCCTTCTTCCAGTTTGATGGTCCACCAACAACAGCCCAGGAATTAAACGGCTGGGGCGATGACATTGTGCATGACTACCTCAAAGCCATTGAAGTAAACAATCGCATTGGTGTTTTGTACAGTAACAAAGATTACGGCTGCGAATGGGATTACGACTTTCGGAACAAACGATTTTATAAAATTGACAATACACGCTTTAGCGTGAACATTATAATGTACGCATTGACCAGTTAACCATGAACACAGAATTAAGCACAACCGAAAAATCGGTAGAAGCGATAATTGCCAGTTTGGGCAGATTGAAAAAAGAGATTCACAAAACCATTGTAGGGCAAGAAGAGATTATTGATCAATTGCTGATCACGTTTCTTGCAGGTGGCCATGGTTTGCTGGAAGGTGTGCCCGGCCTTGCCAAAACATTAATGATCCGTTTGCTTTCAGAAGCCATCGATCTGAAGTTTAAACGTATTCAGTTTACGCCCGACTTAATGCCAACCGATATTATCGGAACTGAAATTCTGGAAGAAGATCATGGCACAGGTAAACGCGTCTTTAAATTCAACAAGGGCCCCATCTTTGCCAACATTATTCTAGCCGATGAGATAAATAGAACATCACCAAAAACGCAATCGGCTTTGCTTGAAGCGATGCAAGAGTTTGAAGTTACGTACGGTGGTGTAACCTATCCGCTCGATCGGCCTTTCTTCATTCTGGCCACACAAAATCCGATTGAACAAGCCGGAACATTTCCATTACCGGAAGCCCAACTCGATCGCTTTTTGCTATTCATTAAAGTAAGTTATCCCACAGCAGAGGAAGAACGTGCCATCCTTAGCGGAACAACTGGTCGCAAAGGTGCGGCTATTGAAAAAGTAATGGAGGGCAACCAGATTCTGGAAGCGCAAAAAATTGTACGCGATGTACACATCAATGCTGCTTTGATTGGTTGGGTGAGTGAATTGGTGAGGGCTACTCGACCGAAAGAAACAACAGTAAAATATGTGCGCGATTGGGTGCGTTGGGGTGCAGGGCCGCGTGCCGGTCAGGCTATGATTCTTACGGCTAAAGCAAGAGCCTTGCTGCAAGGTAGATTAGCGGTAACACAAGAAGACATTAAACATGTGGCCTATCCCGTATTGCGCCATCGCATACTTGTAAATTTTAAAGCAGAAGCCGAAGGCATTACTTCAGATGAAGTGACAAAACATTTGCTGGAAACCATTATTGCCGAAAAAATTCAATAGTTTATGATTGATGCGCGCGTAAAAGAACTGCTTAATCCTTCCGTGCTTAACACGGTTAGCGGGTTGGAGTTGGTGGCGCGCGTAATTGTAGAAGGCTTTATGAGCGGCAGCAACAAAAGCCAATCAGTAGGATCGGGGCAAGAGTTTAGTCAATATCGCAATTACCAACCGGGCGATGATCTGCGCCAACTGGATTGGAAAATGTTTGCACGGAGTGAACGCTATTACATCAAAGAAGCTGAGATTGAAACCAACATTACGGTAAAGTTTATGTTGGATGCCAGCCGCTCAATGGCTTATGCCGAAGGTGAACTCACTAAACTTCAATATGCAAAAGTATTGATGGCTGCTTTGGCTTTTCTGGCTCGCAAGCAAAGCGATACGTTTGGTTTGTTTGCTGTAAACGATCAACAGATAAACACACTGCTGCCGCGCTTTGAACAACAACAGTTTATGCGATTCCTGTTGGAGTTGATCAACATTCAAAGCGATGGCAAGTGGGAAAACTCAGGTCGCGAAGAACAATTGTTCGATCATCATGGCAAAGAGATGATTGTGTTCTTTACCGACATGTACGATGCCGAGGGTGATCTACTGCGTTTTATCTCGCGATTAAAAACTTCGCGCAACGAAGTGGTGATTTTTCATTTGATGGGTAAGCACGAACAGGAACTCGATTATGAAGGCTCGCTTACGTTCGAAGATCTGGAGACAAACGTTCGAACCAAGGTAAACACGGTGCTTCAGAAAAAAGAATATGCAGCGCGTGTAGCCAATTGGATACAAGACACGCGCATGTGGATGTTGGAGAAAGACATCTGCTACCGGGTGGTAACCTTACAGCAAGGCGCAGAAAGTGTGTTGCGAGATTTTTTAGTAACCCGTAAGCGATTGGCGCGATGATGGCTCAACCGGCATATTTATGGGCACTGCTTGCTTTAACAATTCCGGTTGCTATTCATTTGCTTAGTCGCAAGGAAGGAAGAGTAATTCCTGTGGGCAGTTTGCGCCATCTACAAGAAACGGCCTCGCAACAATTTCGTGGTATTAAGTTGAATGAGTTACTCTTGCTTGGCCTGCGACTGTGGTTGTTGTTATTGTTTGTTTTGTTGCTGGCTGGATTCAATTGGAATACAAGTAACCATAAGTGGGTTGTGTACGATCCCGCACTTAACAATCATCCGGAAGCACGCGCCTTTGCAGACAGCCTGCAGGCAAATGGTTACGAGTGGCATTGGTTTACGAATGGGTTCCCGCAGCAGGATCAAAACCCGGAAGCGGTTCAAAATTATTGGCCGGTAATAAATGAACTACGCACACAGGCAGTAAGCGAGGCAATTGTAGTTTCAGCAAGCCTGTTGAAAAACTTTAATGGATCACTTCAAACTTTGCCCACCTTTATTACCTGGCAAACATTTGAATTGCCGGAACACAAATTTGATGTGTTTGCAGTTAAGCAAAATAATCACAACATAGTAAGACGCGGAACCTCAAACTCAACACAAACCCGGTTTGTAACCGATACGGTAACAACACTACCCGATTCTGTATTCATGTTGGCCCCCATTCGGGTTGCGATTAATAGCGATAGTAACTTTGAATCAGAAGCACAGTTGGTGGCGGCATCCTTAAAAGCAATTCAAACAACTGTACCGCTTGAAATAGTTTCAGCAGAAGTGAATAATGCCGATTGGGTAATCTGGCTATCGGGTAAAACTATTCCCGACACACGTGCAAACCAGATCGCAATTGATAATGCGCCTGGAAAAATCTTGGAACAGACTGCACCCACAAAATGGATTATACATGAACTAACCATCGACCGGGCCGTGCAGGAGAACTTCACCGTTCAATTGGCTGCACTACTTACAACTCATGCAACGGCTGAAAGGCAAATAGCTTTGCATGATCGAAGATCAATACCTGATCTATTAACAACCAGCAATCAAGCGACTGTTACGAACAAAGCATCTGCAACTATGAGTTGGCCGCTTTTAATAGTGTTTATACTTTCGCTTTTGGCGGAACGGATTGTAGCCTTTATCCGCAAACAATGAAGCAGCAACTTCCATATCGCCTCAAACAGTTGCAAACAAGCTACATCTTAATCAAGCTTATTGAAGTGGCCACGCTTTGTCTGGCGATTGGTTTGTTAACATGGGCCTTGCTTGGGTGGATTAATATAAGCGATGCGACTCGTTGGATTACGACAATACTTGTGGCAACAGTTTCAGGAATCACAATGGCATACTTTCAAAGATTGTTTGCATTGGATTCTAACCTCTTGATTCGGATTTTAAATAACAACTATCCTGAGCTGGAAGAAAGTGTGGACTTACTTGTTAGCGATGAAGCTGAACTGAACCTGGTACAACGCATTCAACGCAGTCGCATCGAAAAGAAATTCGAGCAGGTTTATCCACAAATAAAAGTTCCAAACAATGTAAAGGCAACATCTAAGGCGGCAGCGGCTTTGGTTTTTGCATCTCTGATGTTGATGGCCTTTGCACCCGATGTTAATCAGGTAGAGCCCGGACCTTTAAAAAAAGAGTTAGAGAAACTCAATGCAAAAGTTGAGGAAACAAAACTCGAATCAATACTTGTAACCATCGCGCCTCCGGCCTACATGGCACAACCTGCCTACACGGCTAACGATTTACACATGGTTGTGCCCGAAGGAAGTACGGTAAGCTGGAAGATTTCATTTAACAAACCAGCATCGGCCGCTTTAATTTTTTCGGGTCGGGATTCAGTAGCACTGGCATCCGATGAAGTGAAAACACACACGCGCAAAATTACCGATGCGGGATTTTATCAACTTGTATGGAAAGACAAAGGCACGTGGATTCTTTCGGACTATTATAAAATTGAAATCGTAAAAGATCAACCACCTAAACTTGATATTACCAACCTGGAACAGTTTACAAAGTTTGAGTTTGTTCAGCCGCTTAAAGTTGAGGTAAAGGCTTCTTTGCAGGATGACTTTGGATTGGCCGATGCATCGGTGATTGCAACCGTAAGCAAAGGCAGTGGCGAATCTGTAAAGTTTCGCGAAGAGAGATTAAAGTTTGATAGTCCATCGCGAATCAGCGGTAAGCAAGTACAAGCAGCGGTTACGCTCGATTTAATAAAGCTGGGATTAGAGCCAGGCGATGAACTTTATTTTTATGTGGAGGCAAATGACATTAAAGTTCCGATTTCAAATTATAGTCGTACGGAAACATTTTTTATAGCCATACAAGATACTACGCAATACAGTGCGGTTGAAGACGAGGGCCTGGGTGTGGATCTGATGCCAGAATATTTTCGTAGCCAGCGGCAGATTATCATTGATACAGAGAAGCTTTTGAAAGAAAAAAAGAAAATCACCACGCAGCAATTCAAGTTTACCAGCAACGAATTGGGTTACGATCAGAAAGTACTTCGCTTGCGTTACGGCCAATTTATGGGTGAAGAATTTGAAGACCAGATTGGAGGCGGAGCAATTGCACTGGAAGATGAACATGATCATGAAACAGCAGATGAAACGGTAAAGCGATTTGGCCACCAACATGATACAGAGAATGAGCATAATCTTGTTGAACAGAAAAAAGGCGGAGGTAACCATAATCACAACCATAGTCCCAAACAGGAGGAGGATGAAGACGAGGATCCGCTGGCAGCTTTTGCGCATCAACACGATGATGGTGAGCAGGCGACTTTTTTTGTTGAGTCGGTTCGGGCTAAATTAAAAGCTGCACTTACCGTGATGTGGGATGCTGAATTATACCTACGGTTATACGAACCTGAAAAATCTTTGCCCTATCAATACACCGCATTGAAACTATTGAAAGAGATCAGCAACGACTCGCGCATTTATGTACATCGTACAGGTTTTGATCCGCCACCCTTAAAAGAAGAGAAAAGATTGAGTGGCGATCTGACTGAAGTGCGATCATACACCGGAATTTCGAAGAAACCCGATCAACAAGATTATCCCGCCATTCGACAGGCACAACAAGTGTTGGAAAAATTGATAGTTGGAAATAAAAATCTTACGGATAAAGATAAGGTTGTGCTTACACAAGCTGGCAATGAATTGGCTGCCGCTGCGCTTGAACAACCAGGAAAGTACCTGGATGGCCTTTCAGTTTTGAAAAAAGTGGTAGAAGGTAATGTACCAGAGACAGAATGGCAAAGCAGCATAGCTATACTGCGAAAGATTTTTATGCAGGTTGCGCCACGCGCTCAGGAATCGCCCTCTGAAAAAACACAAGCAGTGCATGTGCTTGATCAGCAATTTTTAAAAAACCTGAATGATTAGTGCCATTCAATTTAATGCTCACGTTTCGGCAGGTGTGGTAATCACTGTTGCTGTTTTGTTATTCGCAATTTTTAGTTGGCTTGAATGGAAACGACAAGCTCGATTTTTTTATGCGCGTTTGATTGCCTTGCTCATTGCAATACTGAGTTTAACAGCATTTGTGTTGCGCCCTGCGTATTCTACTAACTCAGATTCAGCGGGTGTCATCGTGCTTACACCGGGCTACAATAAATCATCAGCAGATAGTCTTAAAAAGATTTATCAGCATTACCACGTAGTGGCAACTGAACAGTTGGATAACATCAACCAGTTGATCGCACACAAAGATCAGATTCGCTTTGTGTTGGGTGCGGGACTACCAGCTTACGTGTTACCCGATTCAGGGTTTAATTTTTTAGCAAGCCCGCTTCCAACAGGAATAACACAGTTGCAGGTACCTGCAAAATTAATTGCCAATCGCAACGCAAGTCTGGGTGGTGTTTGGCATGGTAAGCCGGGTACAATAACGTTGATTGGTCCTGAGGGAAAAATAGATTCTACTTCGGTAAGAGCAGGTTCATTTCAGCTTTCATTTACTCCGAAACAGCCCGGTAAATTTTTATACGAATTGGAGATTGATGGCAAAAAAGAATTATTGCCTTTGGAAATACACGCACCCAGACCTTTAGATGTTTTGATTCTGCAACAATATCCGTCAGCCGAAATCCGGTATTTGAAAAACTTTCTGATTGATCAGGGACACCGCGTGGTTGTGCGTACGCAAATTTCGAAGAACAACTTCAGGTTTGAATTTGGTAACCGGGCTCCGGCCACGCTCTCACGAATTACTACCGAGGCATTGAGTGATTTTGATTTATTGGTATTGGCCAATGAAAGTGCTGCGCTGGATGAAGATACTATTAAAGACGCGCTGCGAAACGGTTTGGGTGTATTGTGGCTACCATCGGAAAATGAATTGGCAAAGCCACCTCTCGGATTTGAGTTTGTAAAAGTTAACACGGATACTGCGCAGGTGAATTTCGAAGATCAAACAATTTCGCTATCGGCATGGCCTGTTAATGCAAGGAAAGATTTTGCGATCGTTAAAAACAAAAACCGCGTGTTGGCCGGCTATAAGCGATCAGGTGCTGGTAAAGCGGGCTATCAGTTATTGACAGAGACGTATCCACTAATTGCAAAAGGACAAGCAAAGATTTACAATCACGTATGGACAAAAGTAGTGGAAACGCTGGCGCGGATTTCTGCACAAACAACATCCATAAAAATTACAAACACCTTTCCGGTTTACCCGGATGAACCACTCAACATTGAAGTACTTGCTGCCAACCCCGAAGTGTATTTAGACAGCACCCAATTACCTTTGCATGAACATGCAGTAATAGATGATCTGTGGAGTACCAAGGCATGGCCGAAAGAAAAAGGGTGGCATCAACTACTGTCGGCAACCGATTCGGTTATATCCAATTTTTTTATTCCTGATTTTAATTCGTGGACTGCGTTGCGGACTGCAAACCTACAAAAGGCCACCAAAGAAAAAGCGGGAGGTTCATTAATTTTTGAGGCAGACAAACTCAGTTACAAAACTGTTTCTCCACTTTTGTTTTTTGTAGTTTTTGTT
The DNA here is from genome assembly GCA_019638355.1 of Cyclobacteriaceae bacterium. Taxonomy (GTDB): domain Bacteria; phylum Bacteroidota; class Bacteroidia; order Cytophagales; family Cyclobacteriaceae; genus ELB16-189. The sequence continues at coordinate 99,531 of JAHBTY010000001.1, read as the reverse complement.
TTGGCGATTGGATTTTTGTGGTTAGCGCCTAAGTTGTAGGTTTTTAATTAGCTCACTTATCAAATTTTCTTAGTAAGGTATTGTTTAAGAAAAGTATCCATCCGGATTTCAGGATTTAACTCTTGTCTTTATCCCGAAGAAATTTTACTGCTCTAAGTTATTTACTAATAAATCTTTCAATTAGATCAAAGAAAACACGCTTTTGCTCAATAAAGGGAAAATGACCTGCATTGCTTATCACAAATAACTGGGAAAGAGAAATTGATCTGTTAAGGTTTTGAGCGAGATCAACAGGGATCGCATCGTAATCTCCATGAATTATCAATGTTCTACACTTAATCCTTTTTAGCTGAGGATAAAAATTGTACGAAGCTAGTTCCTTACTCATAAAGTCCAGTGTCTTTCTCTTTTGATGAAAATCTGATGGTAGATATAAGTTTAAGCTATCAATATATGCCTGCTCCTTAAAAGTTTGTTTAAAAGAGATTTTGAAAAGTATTTTATAGACTTCAAGATCGCCTTCTTTAAATGCCTTCGAGTTTATGGTCTGAGACCTAAGCGTGCTGTCTTCATAACTATATCTACCACTAACAGTTTGATTTATTTGCTGGTCGTATTCACCCTGCTTGGGGCTTACAGAATTCGAAATTATCAATGACCGAATATTCTGCGGATACCTAGCCGCATATAACATCCCTAATAATCCACCCCAAGAATGGGCCAAAACAGATACTTTGCCTAACTTTAGTTCTTTACGTACTGCCTCTATATCACGAACAAACCAATCAATAGTCATTTGCGTGCTATCTAAATTTCCAGAAGATTTTCCACACGCTCGTTGATCAATAAAAACTAATTGATATTTACTTTCTAATTCTTTGAAGTGAGGAAGAAAATAAGAGTGGTTCAGCCCCGGACCACCGTGCACTATCAGGATAGGAGAGCCTTTACCAATTGTTCTTACATTTATTTCAACGTTGTTTACATTTACTAAACGCTCTTGACCCTTCGCGACCGGCCCGTTCATTGCGAATACAATGAATAGTGAATAGATTAGATACTTCATTTTGTAATACCCTTTTCATTTAAATATTCGATAACAGGTATTGCCTGGTCGCCTCCCTTTTGAGCATGCATTAATAAGGTTATTCCATGAGGCCCTTTGCTTTGCAACAACTCGGGGTACAGTTCGCACATATACTTTACAAGGTCAATATAACCCATCATCGCGGCTGTGAAAATGTCCATCCTTGCTCCTTGGCGAATTAAAAACTCTACTATATCCTTCCTGCCCATGTGAGAAGCACCTCCAAGGGCACTTTCGAAATCACCACCACCCCAATCAGTTGTGGCATTTAACAGGGCAGGCGTTTCAGATAGTCTTTTTTTCAGGTTCTCAAGATCAAAATGACCTAGCCGAACAAATTCCTGGACAAGTTTTGGATCAAGTGGGGTTGGCCGTTGCTGCTGTGGCATAATAGAGGTAGGCTTCATGAGTAGAAGTAATCCAAACGACTTTAATTTTACCAGAAACTGATTGCGATTAAGATGCTTCATAAATGAATTATTAATGTGCGAAATTGAGTTGATTGCGTAGTTATTTCATCCTGATTTGCAAACCAGAATAACTTTTCTCCAAAATCGAAGCTATTTAGCATCATGATTTCGCTTGAATTTGTGATTTTCTTCCTGTTTGCCTTTCTAGCAGGGCACACTCTGTTTTTATCGCTTATTCTTACTTTGAGAATGCGGCAAAGCAATATGACCTTATTAGGTGTCCTATTGTTCTTGATTTTACTGCGCGTGGGTAAATCGGTGCTCTCTTTGGCATTTCATGAAAGTTCGTTTTACATTAATGTGATCGGCCTATCAGCGATGGCTACTATGGGGCCTCTCCTATGGGTGTACATAAAAAGTTTATTTCAGCTTTCGATAGCTAAATCCAAGTATCTTTTGATCAGTCTCATCCCTGCGCTTAGTGTCCTTTTCATTGGGTCGTGGAAGTGGCTTAATCTTGGATATTACATAATAACAGTTCACTTATTGTTATACGTTATAGCCTCCGCTTATTTTGTAATCAACAATAGAGAGACATTTAAGACTGATAACATTAGAATAAAATGGGCTTTTGCCTTGCTTATTGGATTTGGCACCATTTGGATAACTTTTGCCTTGCAGCTATTTTCTTATGATAGGTTTTATTACCTAATGGTTGTTATCACTTCGGTCGTGCTTGCTTATAGTTTATCCCTATGGGCGTTTGCTCAGCAGAGATTATTCACGAATTATAAGGATAAAAACAACAGGGAACCTGAAGACTATGCACTGATCCGGTCAGAGATTGATAAATTATTCAATGAAGAGATTTTTGTTGATGCCTCACTAAATTTAACGCTTTTGGCTAAGCGACTCAACCGACAGCCATATCTTGTTTCCCGTGTCATTAATGAGTCATTCAAAATGACTTTCCCTGAGCTACTTCTTCAATACAGGATTAGAAAAGCAAAGGAGCTACTTCATAAATCCTTAAATAAGGCATATACAGTTGAGGGTATAGCATATGAAAGCGGATTTTCAACCCTATCGGCATTCTACACAGCGTTTAAAAAAGAAACTGGAATGACACCAACTCAATACAAAAAGCAGCGCAACAAAATAATTGAAGTTAGAAATGTAATTTAGTCCATAGAGGTAATCTGTCATGACTAATCGTTTCCGATAGTATTAACGATCTTATCAAATTTGTTTTTTTATTTTAAAGCAAAATCCCGTAGGGATCGAATGTTGAAGTAAACAGCAACAATTTTTGAATACCCAACCAAATTTCAATTTCGAAATGCCGGGTTCCAGGTAAGGGAGTCTTCCACTTGCGAAACGATTCGGGATGAACCAGAGACAATAACTTCATCGCCCCACTGCACGGTAACGGTTTCAGCACCCCCCCAATAATTGAATAATCTGTAGAACCAACCGGTTGCAACAAACCGGGATTGAGTGTCCGTGATTACATCAGCACGCACACCTTTATTCAAAACTTGTTGATTGAGCTTGTCTTTAAACGACTCGATGTTTTGATAGTCGTTTATAAATAATAAAATTTTTCTGGAAGTGAATGAAAAAACGGACGCCAATAGCACAGGTTGCAAAAAGCCTAAAACAAAATTACCGAGAGTGTAATCCAATAACATCCGGCCGCTTAAAATATTAAGTAAAACAATAAAACAATTTAAGATTAAAAAAAGGATAAAGAAACTTCGGATAAAGAGTCCGGCTTTTATCGGAGCTATTTCTTTTCGGATGCGCAATTTTTTATTCTCTTTAAATAAGACCGGACAGGTCTTTTATCTAATTCTATAAAGACCTGTCCAGTTTAATAAATATATAAATTATTTAAAATTATTTATAAAACTTCCAGCTCGTTTTAAAATCGCGCGTAAGCGGTTGGTTGGTTAAGATGGCGCGTACCATTTCTACCGGCATGCTGTTTTCGCGAAGCACAGCATCGTGAAATTGTTTATAGGTCATCTTACCACTATCCACCAATTCTTTCTTTAAGGCATAAAACTGAAAGCCGCCCGTCATGTAGGCCAACTGATATAGCGGCCCGTAGTTGGCCGTAAAACTTCTACGCACTTCACCCTCTGCATTGGCACGTTCAAAGCCAACACGATCAACCAGAAAATCAATACACTGCTGTGGTGTCCATTTGCCTAGATGATAATTGAGTGAAAAGATAATCCGCGCACAGCGGTGCATGCGCCAGAACAACATCCCGATTTTATCTTCAGGCCCACGTGGAAAATTCATATCCCACAAAATCAATTCCCAATACAACGCCCAACCTTCCGTCCAGAAAGGAGTGCGGTAATGCCGGTACGTTTTATACCGATTGTTCATGAATCCTTGCAGGTGATGGCCGGCAATTAATTCATGATGTACTGTGGCGCGCGAAAAGTGTGGGTTGTTGCCGCGCATACTCATCAACTTGGCTTCATGATCCATAGCATCGGTTGGGTAAGAAATCTGCAACACTTCGCCACCCAAAAAGAATGGACTGATTAACTGTTGCCTGGGCGGGATCATGCGCATGCGCCATGTTTCTTCGGCAATGGGTGGAATGGTGAGCAAATCGTTTTTCTTTAGAAAGGCAATAGATTCATCGTACAACTTTAGCATGGCTTCAGGTTGTTGTCCTTCGGGCACGTACGCTTGCTTTACTTTTTCCTGTGCAGCTTTCCAGTTATCACCAAAACCCATCTCGCGACTGGCTTTTAACAGCTCGGCATCGCACCACGCAAATTCTTTGTTGGCAATGTTTATTAACTCTTCAGGTGAATAAGGAATCATTTCCAGTTGCAGTAAGCGTAACAACTCATCGCGACCAATCGGGTTGCCGATAATGCCGCTGCCATCATCTTTAGGTCGTGTGGCCGGATCGATTTTGGTTTTGAGTGCATTCGCATATTTGGTGAGCACGCTATCCAGTTGTTGATAAGGCCGCTTTACCCACCAGGTAAACTGTGGATCATAGCCTTCATAAAAATCATACACACTCTTCAAGGCGGCTTGCTGGCCACTAATGATGCTGGCAGCACGGTTGGCCAAGGTGGCTGTTACGTTAGGTTCTTGCGAGAGTTTTTGCATCGCACCCTGAACGCTTTTTTTAATATCGTTTAGCTGCTGTGCTACTTCATCGCTTTTTAAATGCAAACCACGCCTGCGTTTCTTTTCTATTTCATAAACCGGGTTGGAGTAGGCGGTTAACTTGCTTACCTGAGTAGCTTCCTTTTCCTCTTGTGCCAACAGGCCCAGTTCATTTTCAAAAATGCGTTTCATCATAATGTAATCAACTTTGCCTCCGCTAGAAAAACTTTCGAAGGGCAATTGTTGCAAGCGCGTGAGGTAGTCTTTGTAAAACTGATTAAAGCGATCTCTGCGTTCCTGTGTGCCTTGTACAAAATAAAACCGCTCCAGACTACCGCGGTCGGCTTCGTATTGAACAATTAGCGGATAAACCTCGCTGGGCATTTCGGTTTGCCCAAACGAATAAAACGTAACGAGTAATAGAAGTAAAGTGAGCGCGCGCATGGTTTTTTTGTTTTCAGAAAGCTAAACTTTTTTAGAAAAAAAATTTAGAAAATGCTGTTAATACGGCAAACCAAGAAGCTATGCGGTTTTAATTTTCTTTGCAACAGAGGCACAAGGGGTACATAGAAGATTATTACCTTCGCCACCGTTTTATGGAACTGCGCTTAAACACCGGCTACAAACAAATTCTGTTCATGGCTTTGCCAATCTCTTTGGCTATGCTGGTGCCGCAGATCAACTTTATAACCAACAACATTTTTCTGGGTATGCTGGGTGAGCAGGAGCTGGCCAGTGCCGGCATCACCGGTGTGTACTACCTGATTTTTGCCGTAATTGGCAATGGATTGAATAATGGGTTGCAGGCATTGATTGCCCGCAGGGCTGGCCAAAACCTTCCAAAAGAAATCGGGCGATTGTTTTATAATGGCGTTTGGGTGGCGTTAACCATTGCCGCGCTGGGTATTGCTGCTACTTATTTGTTTGCGCCAATGGTGATGCGGGCGTTTATTCACGATGCCGCCATTGCCGATCAGGTGATTAATTTTTTACTGATTCGAATCTGGGGCTTGCCGTTTCTTTACCTGTATGTTATGCGCAATGCATTGCTGGTGGGTACCAACCAAACTCGATTTTTGGTGTGGGGAACATTAGCCGAGGCATTGGTGAACATCGGATTAGATTACACCATGATATTTGGTCATTTTGGTTTTCCTGCCATTGGGTTTAATGGTGCAGCGTATGCATCCATCATGGCCGAAGCATCCGGATTATTTGTGATTTATGCAGTTATTCGGATAAAAGGTATTCATAAGTCATTTGCATTTTTTGAACAAACAAAAGTTGACTTCTCGGTTATCAAATTAATCTTGACTATTTCGGCCCCGTTGATTGTGCAGTTCGCCATCAGCATCATGAGTTGGGAATACTTTTATATTCTGGTTGAACACCACGGGCCGCGTGCCCTCGCTATCAGCAACACCATGCGCAACATCTTTGGTTTGTTTGGTATTTTTTGTTGGGCTTTTGCCGCCACAACCAATACGATGGTAAGTAATATAATTGGGCAGGGAAGAACAGACGAAGTAATGCCGTTGATCCGGAGAGTTGTGCGCATGAGTTTAGGTATCAGTTTCTTAATTTTTATTATTCTCAACCTGATACCAGAATGGTTTTTATCGTTTTACAGTCAAGGCGATGAATTTATAGCCGAAGCAGTTCCAATTGTACGCATTGTTTCCATTGCACTTTTAATGATGTCGTTTGGCACCATCTGGTTAAATGCAGTAACCGGTACAGGCAACTCGCGCATAAACCTGATGATTGAGTTAGTTACGATTGTGATTTATGTGGTGTACGTGTACGTGGTGTTGGAGTACTTAAATCTTTCGGTAGCCTGGGGTTGGGGCAGTGAGTGGGTGTATTGGCTCAGCATGTTTTCGATGGCGTTTTTTTATATGAAGTCGGGCAAGTGGAAAGGCAAAACGATTTAAAGTAGAGCAGTAGCATAACCTGTAAGCCCGGTTCACCACCTAACCGACTTGGGGTTCGAACCATTAATTTTTTTAATTTGGTAATCGATGTTTGCGCAAAATATTGATTTTTACCTTGGGCTAATCCATTCTGCCGTATTTATACCCAATAAACCCACAGAATTAAATCGTGTGTAGCGCAATATGAAATAAATTAAACGATACATGAGGCAGTATTTAATTTTAGCCTTGTTACAACTTACAATTGTTGTGGCTCAAGGCCAGATAACATTAAATGGCCGCGTGGTAAGCGCCTCCACAGCCAAGCCGTTGCCACATGCTAAAGTTCAGGTGTTATACTTGCCGCTTGAAGCAATCACAAACAGTTATGGAGTATTTGAACTTAGCGGTTTACCAACCGGGCAGATGGAGATAAAGGTTACTTGCCCGGGTTATGCATTTGTAACCTTAAAAGTAAATCTTAAGAATGCGATTAACACGCTAACCATAAAACTGGAGGAAGAACTACTGCCGGTGTTAAGCCCATTGTATGAAGAGTTGAATCATTACAGAGAAAAAATTTTTGTTGTTACCGATAAACCCTATTACTACCCGGGCGAAATTATTTGGTTAAAGGCATTTGTAAATTACATTGACCCATCTAAACGAGATTCGCTAAGCAGAGTAGTATATGTTGAGTTGTTCGATTACAATTCGCAGCTTAAGATGCGGCACGTACTTTCGTTGGATAGTGGACGTCTGGCAGGAAGCTTTTTGTTGCCCGATAAGATGCCACCGGGTAATTACATCATGCGGGCCTACACGCGCTTCATGTATAATTTTGGCGAAGATCAGTTTTTCTATAAAAGCATCCCCATTCTGGATGGTTCGGAACGAGTGGTTCCATTTTCCGAAACACAAACACCTCAAGTTAATGCGACCGAAATTGAAACAGCGCGCACTACCTATGGCTTGCGCGAACAAGTGACGATCACCTTTCCAAAATTACCAGAAGGTAATTATACAGTATCGGTAACAGATATGAGCCAGGTTGTTTCCATTCCGGAGCTTGCGCTAACTAAAACCTGGGCGTTCGAGCCTGGTATATCAAAAACACCACCCACAGGCATAGATGAAATAGTGGAGAAAGGAGTTCGCTTTACAGGAAAATTTGTTTCGGAATTTAAAACCGGAAAACAAGTTACCTTATCGCTGTTTAAACAAGATATGACCGAGGTGCTTGAGTTTGTAACAGACGAAAAAGGTTGGTTTCAGGTTAATGGATTAAAGTTTTATGATTCAGTTACATTCTTTTATAAAGCAACAAAGGGGAAAAAGGGTAACTCTTTTTATGGAAGAGTAGAGCTAGCATTTGAAAATGAACCAACCCCGGAATGGGTGGTGCCCGGGTATTGGTTTAAAACCGAAACAGCAACTAACCCCCAGCGTATGTTAGCCGATTACCTGGCCCCACCCGAAGTTAAAATGTTACAGGAAGTAGAGGTGCGCGCAAGCCGAATAGAAGGCTCGCAATACAAAGGCATACGGGGTGGTGCCGATAAAATTGTAAAAGCCGAAAATCTCCTAAACTTTGGAAACTTGTTATTGTCGTTACAAGGAAAAATTCCCGGACTCATAATTAACTGCAACACATCGCCTTGCGAAGTTAGATTTAACAGGGCCTCAGCGAGTTCAATCACCACCAGTACCGAACCGCTGGTGCTTATAAACGATGTTCCGGTTGGCGGATCGACTGGCACTATTTTACAAAACCTGGATATAAACATGGTAGAAAGAATAGAAGTAAGTAGTAGAATGAATGTGCTTTATGGAGATCAGGGCCGCAATGGAATTATTGCCGTGTACCTGAAAGATGGCTTTACCAGATTTACCAGTATAGCAGATGTGACTCCCAGTTTCGAATTAAAAGGATTTAACAGACCCTTTATGTTTATAAGCCCCGATTACAGTAATCCCAATCAGGATAATTCCATCAGTGATTTCCGATCTACCGTGTACTGGAATCCGGAACTGAAAAAACAATCAGATAATTTATACACCTGCTCATTTTTTACTTCCGATATGCCCGGCCAATACCGGATAACCCTTCAAGGAATTACCCACCAAAACCAACCCGTTTATCAGGAATCTGTATTAAGTATTTCCAATTAACTCAACAATTTAAGTGAGGTATTGATCATACAATAAACCTATCCTCCGTGCGACTCTTACTTTATGTTTATAAAACTTGGAAAAGGGTTTTTAATTGGGGTAATCCTACTCAGCACAGCAACGCTTCTTTTTATGCAACAAAAATCATTTGGCAAACTGCCACGCGGCAAACGCCTGCAACAAATAGAACAATCGCCCAACTACCGGCAACAGAGTTTTCAAAATTTACAGCCAACTAAAATGCTGGCCGAAGACGTCTCTTACTTTGGTATGATGCGCGAGTTTTTAAAAGATAAACCCGGCCGTTATCCTCAAACTCCTGTGCCTGCCATTAAAACAGACCTTACCAAAATTGAGGGTGAGCAACCCACGCTCATTTGGTTTGGACACTCCTCGTATTTAATTGTTTACAAAGGCAAGCGTATTCTGGTTGATCCGGTTTTCAGCGACAGGCCCTCACCTGTTCAATATGCCGGAACAAAATCATTTCCAGGTTCCAGAATTTATAACCCGGCCGATTTTCCCGAACTGGACTTAATATTGATCTCACACGATCATTACGATCACCTCGACTATAACACCATTACAGAATTAAAAACCAAAACAAAAAAATTTGTAGTACCATTAGGCGTGGGCGAACATCTGGAACATTGGGGCATACCCGTGAGCAGCATAACCGAACTGGACTGGTGGAATGCAGTTTCACCTTATGATAGCCTGAATATTACTGCAACACCAGCCCGCCATTTTTCCGGCCGGGGGTTTACACGAAACAAAACGTTGTGGTGTTCTTACGTGTTGGAGTTTGACTCGTATAGGATTTTTGTAGGTGGCGATTCGGGTTACGATCCGGTTTTCAAAACCATTGGTGAAAAGTTCGGCTCGTTTGACCTTGCCCTGTTGGAATGCGGACAATATGATAAACAGTGGCCCAACATACACATGATGCCCGAAGAAACGGTACAAGCCAGTATAGATTTAAAGGCAAAGGTTTTAATGCCCGTACATTGGGGAAAATTTGTGCTGGCCAATCATGAATGGCGCGATCCTATTAAGCGTGCAACCGCTAAAGCCAGGGAATTGAATGTTAAAACCACCACACCCATTATTGGCGAGCCACTCATCATTAACCACTTTTTTCCGGCTACCGAGTGGTGGAAGCAGGTAAAATAATTACGCTTTAAAGTATTCTTCCAGCTGCGCCAATAAATTTCCACCTTCAATATCTTTCACTACGTTACCTTTTTCCAGCACCACAATGCGTCCGCAGATTTCGGTTACATGGTTTAAGTCGTGGCTTGAGATTAAATAGGTAAGCGATCGGGTTTCGCGCTCTTGTTGCAATAATCGCTTTAGGCGGATTTGAGATGTAGGATCGAGATTTTCAAAAGGCTCATCGAGAATTATCACCTGTGGATTACCGATAAAAGCCGCAGCAATACCAACTTTTTTCAGATTTCCTTTCGACAAACTGCCGATGTGTTTTTTCTTACCGATAATCTCATCATTAAATAGCTCTTCAAATTTTTGCAAAAATTGTTTCAGGTCGGCTTCGCTGTATTGATGCAGCTTACCAACAAATTTGAAATACTCATCGGGTGTGAGATAAGGTATCAAAAAGCTTTCGTCCAGAAATGAACCCACGTAGTGTTTCCAGTTGTCGGTGCCCTGTACAGCATTGCCGTCAATGGTAACAGTACCCTGCGTGGGGCGAATCAAATCGAGGATCATGCGAAACAACGTGGTTTTGCCGGCACCGTTGTTTCCTACCAATCCAAAACTTTCGCCTTTGCGGATAGTTAATTCAGCAATGTTTACTACGGGCTCAGTTCCGTACGTTTTAATCAAAGAAGAAATTGAAATCATAGATTAAAATTATTCACCTCTGAAGCCGGCAGCAATAGAATACTTGCGGGCTTGCAATCGGTTTGTTGTAAGGGTTAATAAACGGTTTCGAAATACCAATCCTAAAATACCGGCAACACCAACAGCAGCAATGCCCCAGTTGGCATAGCCGGCAAAACTAAAGGGCAGGTAGAAAATGTAAGGCGATAAAAGTATCGGAATTCCCATTACCCATTGAGCTGCACCTACACCCTGATGGTTCATCATGCTGCTTTTGGTAAGATCTATTTTTTTGGGATTCCACATGGCCAGGTTCATAATTATAAACACATTGATACCGATGTTAAATAAAGCAGCGGCCAAATGTGTAAACAAAATTTTCCAGCCGAAGTAAACGTAGGGAATACTGAGTACAAAGCAGATAACAGTAACGCTACACAACAACCAATACTTCGATTCAACTACTTGTGCCAATGATACCGGCCGGGTTAATGTAAAATCGAAATGATTGCTTTGCCAGCTAAACAAAAACTGCCCGTAGTTAATCATGAAAATACCGGTGATAAATATGGCCACAAACAACAGGAAGCCCGGCAGTTCTTTTGTGTATTTTTCATTGGTGTAAAAAATTAATCCATACAGTAAAAAGAGAGCACTCAGCATAAGCAAACTGCGAGTGCGTTTGTTGCGCAGAATAAGCTTCAACTCCAGGTTAGCCCATTCGCCTAACATACCAAGGCTTTGTAGAATAGCCAGATTTTGAGTAGCACCTTCTTTGGAGTTTTTGCGAGGCGCCAGTTCTTCCGGGTACATGCCTCTTAAAAAAAAGGCAAAGTTGAAATAGTATATCACCCCGCCCAGTGCCAATACAGCCAAAATTGAAAGTGGATTATGAAGTATGAATTGAAACAGTGCAGCCGAAGCGTTCGATAACCGGAACCATTGATAATAGTCGGCCAGTCCCAACAAGCCAATTGTTCCAACAAGCACCAGAAACCCGATCACGGTATCGTCTAATCCTTTTTTGAAAATCAAAACCACGTAGTGCAGGCACAGGCTGATCAGGTAAATGGCAAGCAACCAGGCCCAGGCCGAGCCCCCTGTGTTAGCCACGGCTGTAAATGCAAACGGGGCAAATAAAACGAGCGACAAAAAATTAAGCAGACTGAGGGCCGATTTTAGCAACAGGTAATGCACTAAGTATTTTCTACTGATGGGTAGATGCAAATAGGGCTGCACATCTAAAGCGGGCGTGCTTTGCATGAAGTACCGTAACATAAACTCAAAGCCAAAGTAATAGAGCAACAAACTATTTACAAAGCCCACGCTATCAGGTTGCTGAAGGCCATCGGTAATAATTTTCTCCAGAAAGAAACCCAGCGCGATGGCATAGCCAAACACCATGATGGCAATAAAGCCCAGAAAGATATGGGTGGCCAGTTCTTTTTCGAACGCTACCGAGCGGGCAAATTTTTTCCAGCCGTGTGAGAGTAAGGTGGTGATCATAATGGCTAAAATAAACAATTTGATTTTAAGGCAATACGATTATACCTAAGTTGCATAAGTCTTTTTTGCTTATGCGATTAATATTAACTGCCTCTATTTTATTGGTTTCCGCGCACCTGATGGCGCAGCAAGAGCGTATGCGAACGCGGGTAGTTGATTATACTGAGTATGATCGATTGATTACAAGTATCAGTTATGCACAAGACAAGCAAAAAGCTGCCGCACGATTGCTGGAGATAACCGATAAAAATTTTACCGCTGAAGATGAGGAGTATTTTTACGTTAGGTACCTCATCGCATCGCAATCAACAGATAACTTAACCAAGACTAAGTTACTGCAACAAGCAATTGAAGCGTATGAAAAGCATTTTCCATTTTATAATCGTGGGTACGCATTGGTTAATGAAGCCCTTATCGGGCAAACCTATTTAATGCTTAGCCAGGTTTATAATGTTCAGCACTTGCATGAAAAGAATATCCGGTTCCTGGAAAAATATAAATCAATTTTGGAAAAAAGCAGCGATCCTTCCGTTAGAAGGGGATTCTATTCACAGCTGGGCGAAGGGCTCTTCCAGGCAGAACGATACGAAGAGGCAATAGAAGTATTATTACGACTTAAACAATTAACAGATGCTGATGCATTTGTTTATAAATACGCAAGCGGGGAAGAGACATTTAAGATTGATCCGAATTGGCCCAATGAAACAAAGCAACAAATGCTAAAGGCCAGGCATCAATACGATTCTTCTATGAAAGTTGTAGGTGAAACACAGCGAGTAAATCAAAGAATGGAGTACAACAGCAAACTGATGCGCGCTTACTTTAACCTGCACCGCTTTGCAGACTGTATGCCATTTGCAAAACAATATGCCAGCGATTTGGTATTAAGTAATAATTTTAATAACCAAAGTTTTGCGGCATCCAGAAAATATTTAAATGACCCAAACATTGCAGATTCCACCCGGCAGCAAGTATTACAATCATGGGAGGGGTATGACTTATTTCAACAGATAGGAGGTACGAATCTTATTGCAATCATTAGTTCTATAAAAACAGGTAACAAAGAGCAAGCACAGCAATACGCCACCGGACTTCTTGATCAGGCTGTGTTGGCTCAATTAAATAACAACATAACGTGGGCAGAAGCGAATTACCAAAAATTTTTTGAGGTATTGAATAAAATGAAATTAAATAGGTGGTACAAACCAACTTCCGATGGCTTGAGATCGGCATATGCTCCCTACTACCTCAACCTCAAAGTAAAATCCAATCAATTCCCCGCTGCCTTATCCCAGGCACAAACTATCATCGCGGAAGAAGAGAAAAAGCTCATTCAAAACTTCCAATACTTTACTGAAAACGAAAAACGCGAGTTCTTTAAAAATTATACAAAAGAACTGGATCGGTATTACTCGCTGCTGCTGTTGTTGATAGAGAAAGGCAATGATCAATCGGGCGAACTGCTTAATAAAATTTTACAAACCAAAGGTCTTATTTTGGATGCAACCCGCGAGCAGGAAAAACAACTTCGTAAAATCAAAGACAAAGTAACGCTTGCGCAGATAGCGGAAATAAAACGCCTGCGCGATGAGCTTTCAGCATTTTACCAACAGCCTCCGGGTAATCCTGCTATAGCAGATTCCATTAACCGCATATCAGTACGCATTGGCGATTTAGAGCGTGCCGTTAACCTGAAGTTGGTAGCCGTTAATATTATTAAACCCGTTCATTGGCAAGATGTACAAGCCCGCTTAAAACAAGGCGAGGTTTACCTGGAAATCCTTCGGCTGCAACGCGACAACTTCGAATTTGATAAACCAAAAGTTCAATATTGGGCGCTTGTTATAAAACCGGGGGAGAGTAAGCCAACGCTCTTTCAGATAGGCGAAGGCGAAGCATTTGAAATCCGGAGTTTACGCAATTATCAGAATCGGGTACGCACGCAATCAGAAGATGTGGATAGTTACAATACATACTGGAAAAAAATCAGCGATCACTTGCGTGGCGCAACTTCGGTTATTGTTAGTGCCGATGGCGTGTACCACATTGTTAACCCGGTAGCCTTACAAAATCCAGCCACTCAAAAATTTGTATTGGATGAAATTGAAGTAAGACGGGTTTCAACGGGTCGCGATTTATTAATAACCACATCGAAAGCAATTACAAGTAAATCGATTGTGCTGGTTGGTAATCCGCAGTTTGATATGAATCGTAAACAAAGCAGTAATGTGTATCGCAGCAATGAACTTGTTCCGGTAGAAGCCAACGAAACCCGCGCGGGAATTTCTGCTTTGCCGGGCACTAAAAAAGAAGTAGAACTAATAGGCACCAAGGCTGGCGAAGGTGGCTTTAAAATAGAATTGTTAACGGGTGTGGAAGCAAATGAATCGAACGTAAAAAAACTTGCAAGCCCTACGGTGCTGCATCTGGCTACGCACGGCCAGTTCGATCAACTTTCAAAAGCCGATACTTATCTAAAATCCAAGTTGATCTTAGCGGGCGCAGCTGATAGTGAGCCACTTTCTGTTTCGGATTATGCTTTGTACGAAGATGGTTTTCTTACCGCTTATGAAGTTACACAACTCGATTTGCCCGAAACCCGATTGGTAGTACTTTCAGCCTGCGAAACCGGCCTGGGCGAAATTCAAAGTGGTGAAGGTGTGTGGGGTTTGCAACGCGCCTTTCAATTGGCTGGTGCCCGATCGGTTATGGGTTCGCTCTGGAAAATAAGCGATGAAGCTACCGTTACTTTTATGGATGCTTTTTATGAACAGTATCTGCGCACGCAAAACATTTCGCACGCATACCAACATGCCATGCAAATTACGCGACAAGCATATCCGCAACCTTATTATTGGGGAGCATTTACCCTGATTGGCGCCAACTGATTATTTACCTCCTTCTGGCCGGATTGGTTTGTTTTCCGCTATCTTTGTTTCCCTCAATACATTGCTATGGCCATTCAAGATCGATTTAGTCAGCAAGACCTGGAGCGCATTAAAAGCGCAGTGAAGGATGCCGAAAGTAAAATCTCGGGCGAGATTGTACCGGTGTTCGTAGAAAAGAGCAGTCATTATACGATTGCTAACTACCGGGCTGCCTTAACAGGAGCTGCATTGGTGTTTGCGCTGATTGTACTTTTCGATCGCTACATTCCTGCATTGGCTGTGTACGATCCGGTTTTGATTTTTACGCTGGTAGTAATAGGTGGTTTGCTGGGTGGATTAACTGCAAACTACGTGGCCCCTGCCAAGCGGTTAATGCTCAGCCAATCGTACATGGATCAGGCAACTTTTAAACGTGCGCAAAGTGCTTTCCTGGAAGAAGAAGTTTTCAATACGCGGCAGCGTACCGGCATTATGATCTTTATTTCATTTTTTGAACATGAAGTAATTGTAATGGCCGATAAAGGCATCAGCAAAGTGGTGGACCAGAAAGAGTGGGATGGCATGGTGAAAGTGATTATTGAAAATGTAAAGCAAGGTCATATTACAGATGGTATTGTATCAGCCATTAAGCGCTGCGGTGATTTACTGTTGGAGAAAGGATTTGTAATAACTCCGGATGATGTAAACGAATTGAAAGACGATTTACGATTGGAATAAACGTTTACATGAGATTTAGTTTTTCCCTACGATTTATTTTTCTTCTGTTGCTGTTGGCAACAAGTTTTGTGGTGCAGGCACAACGTGCAGTTCCACCTCACAATGCCGTGTGGGTGCATGACGAAGCCAATGTACTTTCGGCATCGGCCAAAGCACAGATGGAAGCTTTATTGCAGGCACACCGCGATTCAACATCTACACAAATTGCCGTGTTGATTGTGCCTTCGCTGGAAGGCGAAGATATTGATGGCTATGCTGTGCGCGTGTTTGAAGCGTGGAAGCTTGGCCAAAAAGGAAAAGATAACGGTGTGTTGTTTCTGATTGCCATGCAGGAACGCCAGATGCGTATAGAAGTAGGTTATGGGTTGGAAGGTGTGCTTACCGATGCCTTGAGCAGTCGCATTAATCGCAACGAAGTAGCTCCTTATTTCAGGCAAGGAAATTATGAAGCCGGTATTCAGGCGGGAGTGGTAGCCATTATAAAAGCGGTGGCGGGCGAATACAAGAACGACAATCCAGCTCCGCGAAAGCGCGGTAAAAAATCTTCGTGGAGTACAATTATTTTCATAATCCTGCTGGTGATTTTAATGTCGCGCAGAAATCGGGGTGGTGGAGGCATGGGTGGCTATTGGACAGCCGCCATGTTAGGGAATATGCTCGGTGGTGGCCGCGGTTCATCCGGTGGTTCGTGGGGTGGCGATTTTGGTGGTGGAGGATTTTCGGGCGGAGGCGGTTCGAGCGATTCGTGGTAAGGTGATTAAGAATAAAGGCATGATGCGGTTTATATTCATATTCTTTCTGTTTGTTTCCGGATGGGCAGTAGCTCAAAAACCCGTGCCCGAATTATGGGGTACCCGAGTGCATGACGATGCGCAGGTGTTAAAGCACGAAACAGTAGAAGCACTGGAAGCGCAGTTAAAAGCCTATGAAGACTCTACCTCCAATCAGATTGCAATCCTCACAGTTAGTTCGCTGGATGGAGAAACCATAGAAGAGTATTCACTTCGGGTAGCCGAAAAATGGAAGTTAGGCCAGCAAGATAAAGACAATGGCGTACTGTTGCTGATAGCGGTTGACGATCATAAAATGCGCATTGAAGTAGGCCATGGTTTGGAAGGCGTATTAACCGATGCGCTTTGTAATAGAATTATACGCAACGAAATGGCTCCCGCTTTTCGCAGGGCAGATTTTGATGGCGGTGTTACAGCTGCTATTACTGCCATTACAAAAGGCATAGGTGGCGAGTACGCAGCCAATGATACGAGTGAGTTGGGTGAGCTTTCAACAACAGCACGCATCTTAATTGGCCTCGGCATTTATGCTTTTCTGGGCATCTTCGCTTTTTTTGGATTGTTCATTAAAGGCGGCTGGGGCTGGTTTATGTATTTATTTCTTACGCCCTTCTTTTCTATTTTTCCGGCATTCGTTTTTCCGGGGCACTTGTGGTACGTACCGGGTGTATCTTATCTGATTGGTTTTCCGATTATAAAATGGTTGGTAAACCAAACCTCATGGGGTAAAAAGCTCGCTAAGAAGTTTGAAGAGGGCGGAGGTTCTGGCTCTGGTGGTTGGAGTAGTGGTAGCAGTTGGGGTTCGGGAAGTTCAAGTAGCTGGAGTAGTAGTGGCAGCAGCTTTTCAGGTGGTGGCGGAAGTTTTGGTGGCGGAGGAAGTAGTGGTAGCTGGTAATATTCAACAACCATGACCTATACAGAAAAACTGGATAGAATTAATGAATTGCAAAAGGCAATTAATACTCATGGCACGTTAAGCTCTGAGGTAAAAAAGAAAATCAACTATAAGTTTCGCTTAGATTGGAATTACTATTCAAACAGAATGGAAGGCGGAACGCTTACGCGGGAAGAAACACGGAGCGTAATGGTTGGTAACATTGATGTAAATGGTAAGCCAATAAAGGACGTCATGGAAATGAATGGCCATGATAAAGTTGTGCTGGAAATCTTGAAGATTGGCAGCGGCAAAACCAGAATTTCGGAGAAGCGAATAAAGGAAATCCACAAAGCCATTATGCACGAAGATGATGCAATAAAGTCTTTGCAAATAGGGCAATGGAAATCTACGGCAAATGAAATCATCAATTACAAACTAGAAAAAATCTCTTTCACTTCTCCTGGCGAAGTTGCGGATGCTATTCACAACTTATTGAACAAAACAAACGCAGAACTCGATAAATATTTTGATGACAATGAGTCACCTCACCCCATAGAAATAGCTTCCAATTTTCACATTGGCTATGTGAGTATTCATCCATTTTATGATGGGAATGGTAGAACCGCTCGTATTTTGAATAATCTGATTTTAATTGCTTGCGGATTTCCACCCATTGTATTAAGAGACATTCACAAACAACCCTACTACCAGCTTTTGGCAGATATTCAAGCTTATGGTGGAGATGCCCAATTATTTTATTCTTTTATTGCAGATAGAGTCATTGAAAGTCAACAATTAGTATTAGATGCAATTGAAGGCAAAGAAATTGATGAACCAGATGATTTAGACAAAAAAATAGAGCTGTTAAAAAAACAACTTACTGGTCCAGATGTGGTTAGAGAATCACAAATGCTACATGCTACAAATCATGTGTTGAAAGAAAGCATTTTTCCATTACTACAAATCGTGGAAAGTAAACTTGACAAAATTAAAGACCTCTTTAATTCAAGGGAGAGAACAATTCATTATTCAGAACAAGGAGACCGCTGGGAATTGGTTACTATTGAAAATAGTTGGGAAACATTTTATAAATGGATCGATGGTCGTACACCAGGAAAGCCAGGTATTGACCTCAACGGAATTAGTCAATTAACCTACAGTTATCAGTTTCAGGGCTTCAAAAAATCTTTAGATCTTCAGAATTTGGCTGTCAACTTAGAGATCGAATTTTATGAATTCGAGTTCACGGTAAATTATCCAGATAAAAGAAGACGGTTTGACTACAATCAAATGATTGATAACCGATCTGCTAATGAAATCGTTAAAGAAGTTATTGATAAAGTACTAGGTCAAATCGCTGAAGCTGGAAATCTAAAAGGTTAGAGTTGTTGCATCTCTCACACAACCCCAACCACATTGTTCAGTGTGCCAATTCCATCAATCGAAATAATTACTTCATCGTTTTGCTGAAGGGTAAAATCATTACCGGGTACGATACCAGTGCCAGTCATTAGAAAACTTCCTTGTGGAAATTTACAGGCTCTATAAAGCCAACTCGCCAATTCTGTAAGTGATCGCTTCATCCGGTTTAACCGGATGGTTCCTCCAAACACTTCCTGTTTGTTGCGTAAGATGCTGATCGCGATTTCTGTTTCGAGTGCGATTGGCTTTTCAGGAATGTAAAGACATGGGCCCAATGCACAACTGCCTTCGTACATTTTAGCTTGTGGCAGATACAATGGGTTTTCTCCTTCTATGCTGCGCGAACTCATATCATTGCCTACCGTGTAGGCCTGTATTTCTCCCTCGGAATTAATAAACAATGTTAATTCTGGTTCGGGAACATTCCAGCTTGAATCCCTTCGTATGTTCACATATTCGCCTGGCCCAACCACGCGGGTTGGCAACGCTTTAAAAAACAATTCGGGCCGGTTGGCATCATAAACTTTTTGATATACATCGGCTGCTCCCGATTCTTTTGATTCTTCCATGCGGGCATCGCGACTGCGCAAATATGTTACGCCTGCAGCCCACACTTCTTGTGTACCAATGGGAGCAGCAGCATGTGCAGTAAGTTGTTGCACTTGTTCGGCTGCTACCGCCTGTGAATTTTTTAAAATTTCTTTTAGATATGCATGTAGAACTGTTCTGTTAATCAATGCATCCCACGGCTGCCTTATGAGACAGGCTTTACCTTCGTAAATCAAGAGTGGTCCTTCGGATGTTTTGTAAAGATGCATTGCCGAAACTTATCTTATAAAGTTAAATATTCCACCAATACGTAAACTTTAATACCAGCGCATGATTCTTTGCCATCAGGCTATTCGGCAGGTAATTATCGGTGTAAACAATAAACAAATCGCTTGCGGGGCGATAGCGCCATTGAAAGCGTGTGTTCAGGTTAATGTTGTTGCGTTGCTCGTTGTATTGCAAAAACGTAGTGAAGAAAATTTTATTGGTGAAGGTTACATCCAATCGTGGGCCAACCAACCAAAACGTATTGCGACCCCACGGTTGCGGCAAGCGAATGTCGTTGTAACTACTGCTGAGTACAAAGCTTACATACGGTTGAAAACGATACCCTAAATCGCTGCTGAAGAAAGTACGGGTACCATCGGCATAGTATCCGCCATAGCGGGCACTGAAAGAATATGTAAACCGGCTTTGAGGTCTGGAGAAAAACTCACCACCAACCGATCGCCAGCGGTGTTCCGTTCCTGCTTCCAAGCTATCCAGATTAAAATTAGTGGGATCGAACGGACGTAACAGTTTCACATAATCGTTGGCAACCCAAAGTACAAGTGTACTTAGCTTCCGGAAGTTTACATTGTAGGCGAGATAACTTTCACTATCGGTTTGCTTGTAATCAGGCGTAAAGAATACACTGCTTACCAAGCGTGGGCCATGGCTCAATACATGTTTACCTTTCGGGAAAAATAAATACAATACCTGTGGATTGATGCGGGCATAATTACTGCGCGGCACAAAACCTACCTCGGCTACATAGCCACTGCCCACGAACTCATATTGGTTGCTGATCTGAAATTTACGACCCGCATATTGCAAATGACCCGCATACACATAATCCTCGCTTTGTTTTTGTGGTGTATATGATTTCATAAATAAGGCTTTACCCAACCATTTGTTGTTTGCCGATGCAAGGTTATACTCAAGCCCCACGTTGCGATTAAATCTGGAATAAACCGTACCGGTAAAATTTTCGGGCACGGCATAGTTCAACGATTCTTTATCGATAAGTAATAAACCCACATTTGATCTGGCAAATACCCTGCGCTGTAATGCCAGAACAGAAAAATTTTGTGCGGGCAGATTTTCTGCTTCAACTTTTCCGGTTTGCATGTTCATGGCGGCAATGCGCCAATTCTTATCGAGCTTGCCACTGAGGCGCGCGCCCGCCTGAATAGGCGCAGCTAATCCAATTCGTCTCGAAAAAAATGGGCGAATGGTGGCGTAACCAAAATTGTTAAACATGTCGCCATTTTCCAGGAAGAATTGCCTGCGTTCCGGAAAAAATAATTCAAACCGATCGAGGTTGGTTACTTGCCGATCCACATCTACTTGCGAAAAATCCGGATTAACGGTAAGATCAAGATTAAGCGATGATGTAACAGCAACCTTCACATCTAATCCTGCTTCTGCGCGATGCGTAGTGTTGCGCACAGCCTCGCGATTTTGGGTTATTCCACCAAGTGCATACGGAATAATAGAAATGTTGGCACCGGTTTTTTTAGGAGGTTTATCCCAAACCAGTGTTCCGCTAAAGGCAAGCGAGGCTGTTGGGAATTGTCGCGGCACGGGTGTCCAACTCGATTTTTCCGTTGTCTTTAAATCTAACCTGCTAAAGTTAATGCCCCATGTATCGATGCCTTCCTTAAAGCGAATAGTTTTGAATGGAATAGCTGCCTCAAAAATCCATTTGTCATCGTAATTTTTTACTACCGATGTCCATTGGTTATCCCAATTCAGATCTACTTTGCTGCCTTCATACATCAAGCCGTCCCACTGTGCTCCGGCTGCGTTGGCACCAAACGAAAATCCATTCGTCTGGTCATCGAACGTATCCATAAATAAAAGAAAGTTGTCGTTTTTACCGAATGCAAAATCTCTGCGCAACGATTCAACAATGTACGGGCCCGATAATCCATGATAGCACACCGCAATCAGGTAAAGATTATCGTCATCGTAAGTAAGTTTCACTTCGGTTTTCACCTGTGCCTTGCTGGTGTCCATCGGTAGCACCATAAAAAAATCAGACGCGGTAGCGCTTTCAAGCCATGCCGGTTCATTCAGTTCGCCATCGATAAAAATGGGTAAAGTAGCTTTCGTGATTGGCAATTGATACCCGGCATTCTTCTTTTGACCAAAGAGAGAACCAGAACAGAAAAGGAGCAGGAGTAATGCCGGCAGGCGCATGGATGCAATATGAAGAAAGGTCTCTCAGCTAACAAGTACTCGGTGGCAGGAGGTTATTTTACTTTTTGGAATTTGATTTTGGTTAACTTTGATTGATTTCAAAGTTTAGGTTATGAACATAATAAAGACCTCTTTTTTTTGCATGGCATGTTTGATTGCGTGGGCTGTAAAAGCAGCACCCGAACAAGAGTTTTATGAACTTCGGATTTATATATTTAAGTCGCCCGAGCAAATGCAACGCACCGAGGCTTATCTTGAAAAAGCATTGTTGCCTGCACTGCATCGCCTGGGTAATTTAAGAGTGGGTGTTTTCAGGCCCGTTGAAACAGATTCTACGTTTGGTAAAAGATTATATGTATTTATTCCTCATAAAACACTGGCTGCTTTTGATAAACAGGAAAGCCTGCTGGCCAAAGACAAAACTTATCGGGAAAGTGGCAAAGATTATATAGATGCAATTTACACCGAGCCACCCTATAAACGCATACAAATCATTTTGCTGAAAGCTTTTTCAGGAATGCCATTGGCTGCCAAGCCCGAGTTAAAAACTCCGGTGAGCGAACGGGTTTATGAATTGCGCAGCTATGAAGGCCACACAGAAAAAATCTATCGCAACAAAGTTGATATGTTTAATAGTGGCGATGAAGTAGGCTTGTTTAAACGATTAGGCTTTAATGCTGTGTTTTATGGCGAAGTGTTAAGCGGCAGCAACATGCCCAACCTGATGTACATGACTACCTTTGAAAATCAGGCTTCGCGCGATGCACACTGGAAAGCATTTGTGGATGATGCGCAATGGAAATCACTCTCATCCATGCCCCACTACAAAAACAATGTCTCCAGGATTGAAATATTTTTTCTGCGACCTACAACATATTCTGATTTGTAGCAGTTGCTGGATTGTAGAGGCTGGTATTTACATTTACAATTTGAAATTTGTGCGGTATGAATTTTAAAAGAATAGCAACATGGGCCTTTTCAATGTGTGTTCTTGTAGTGCTGGTAACACTATCGGCCTGCAACGAGGATGATGAACACCCCAATGAATATGTAAATAATTGGATTGAAACAAACATGGATTTCTGGTATTACTGGAATACCACCATGCCCGCTAACCCAAACAAAAAGCTAACTCCCAATCTGTTTTTTGAAAGCCTGAAAAATCAAGACGATCGATTTTCGTGGATACAAGAAAATTACCAGGAGCTACTAAACTCTTTGCAAGGCGTAAATAAAGAAGCCGGCTATGAAGTAGCATTGTTTCGCGAAAGTGCTGATAACACCACGCTTATTGCACAGCTTGTTTATGTTAAACCGGCATCGCCAGCCGAAACCGCAGGTTTAAAACGCGGTGATGTAATCAGCCACATCAACAATCAACAACTTACAACCGAAAATTACCGGACGCTATTAGCGGCCACAGCTAATGATCATACCATTACGTTTCGCGCGCTCGACCTGGCAAGCGAATCTTTTTTGCCGGTGCAAACCAAGTCGCTCTCAACTGTGGTGTATGCCGAGAATCCGAATTTTTTGAATAAAATTTTTATACATAACGATCGAAAGATTGGCTATTACGTGTACAACCTTTTTTCTACAGGGCCAGTGCAGGGTAATACCACCTATAACAACGAAATGGATAACATTTTTGCCACCTTTCAATCAGCAGGTATTACCGACCTGATACTTGATTTAAGATTCAACAGCGGAGGTGCTGAAAGCGCTACGGTTAACCTTGCCAGTTTAATTGCCAAAGGGGTTGATAACACAAAAGTGTTTACGTACCGGGAATACAATACCCTTGTTACCCGTGCTATTAAAAACGATCCAGATCTGGGCGCGGGTTTTTTGGATGTTGAATTTATATCCAAGCCGCAAAATGTTGGAAGTTTACTAACCAATAATCGCGTTTATATTTTAACAGGTACCCGCACCGCCTCGGCCAGCGAGCTACTGATAAATGGTTTACGTCCGTACATGGATGTGTTTTTAATTGGTGGTACTACTGTTGGGAAAAACGTAGGGTCAATTTCTTTATTCAACGAAAACGACCCCCGCAATACATGGGGCATGCAACCCATTGTTACCAAGTCGCTCAACAGCCTCAAACAATCGGATTATTCAAATGGATTTGCGCCACAAATTGCCATACCCGATAACCACCTGATCGTATATCCCCTGGGCGATGAACGCGAACTGCTATTGAGTAGGGCTTTACAGGAAATAACGGGAGTAGGCGACCCGGGCCGTGTACGTGTTTCCAAAACATGGGGCCGTGAAGAGGGCCATTCTTTAGATATGAAAAGGCATAGTAATACATTGACAATCGACCAGCCCGACCAGCAAAAATTAATCCGGCTTCTGAATCAATGAACTTTAATCATCTCGTTTGCCAATCACCACTTTTTTACCTTTTGTAATCATGCGGGTAAATGCAATGTGAAAGGTATTCACCTCCAGGCTTTGATAAGGCCTGGTTCCGTCTGATAGTGTAAAGCTCTTATTGAAAAATGGAGTGGCATAGTATTTAACCCGCAAGCTCATACCACGCGGAAATCGAATACCGGCAAAAACCGTATGATAAAAAACAGGTGTTCTGCGGCTAAACCAGGTGTTAAACTTGCTCACCTTTTCATCATTCTCAAATCGTTTTTCTTTGTAGTTAAATGGCAATTCAAATTCATAGCCACCGTAAACATATATACCGTCCATATCACCAATCTTAAAGCCAATGGGCAAGCCCACATTGTAGGTGCGATGTTTGGTGCGCAAATCCGGACCAGCATCGGTTATAAATCCCACATTGCGTAACGAAATGCCGGTAATAATTCCAAAGTTGTTATTCTGATCGAAGTGGGCCAGCGATTGGCCGTGGAAAAACATACTGAAGCGCGGAATCCCTGAATCTTCGGTTCCAGTATTGTTGATGTTGGCAAAACCAAGAATAATCTCACCATCAGAAGTAATGTAAGGCCGTTGTCCAAAAACCAATCCGGAAACAAAAACCAGCACCAAAGAAAACAAGAAGCGCATATCGTTATGATTTTGGGTTAATTGCTATCAAGACGCACGGCCAGCACGAACCGTTGCACGGGCTAATTCTAAAATCGCTGCTTTTTTGAATGCTACTCGTGCAGGGGTGCTGAGATTACCTTATTTTTGACGCCTCAACATCCAACCACTATGAAGCGTGATAAAGTTGTTTTTGACCTCATTGAAAAAGAAAAGGAAAGACAAGAACATGGTATTGAACTGATTGCCTCCGAAAACTTTGTATCGCCACAGGTTATGAAGGCGCAGGGCTCGGTGCTTACCAATAAATATGCTGAAGGCTTGCCCGGCAAACGTTATTATGGCGGCTGCGAAGTGGTTGATGAAGTAGAGCAACTGGCCATTGACCGTATTAAAGAACTTTTTGGTGCCGAGTGGGCTAATGTGCAACCTCACTCTGGCGCACAAGCCAATGCGGCTGTTATGCTGGCTTGTCTAAAGCCGGGTGATAAAATTCTGGGTTTCGATCTTTCACATGGTGGGCATCTGACACACGGCTCGCCTGTAAATTTTTCCGGTAAACTTTATGTGCCTGCTTTTTACGGAGTAGAACAGGAAACCGGTCTTATCGATTTCGACAAAGTAATGGAAACGGCTTTGCGCGAAAAACCCAAAATGATTATCTGCGGGGCTTCAGCCTATAGCCGCGATTGGGATTACGCCAAACTTCGGGCTGCAGCAGATGCAGTAGGGGCATTATTGCTTGCTGATGTTTCGCACCCTGCCGGATTAATTGCCCGTGGACTATTGAATGACCCGATGGAACATTGCCACATTGTTACAACTACTACCCATAAAACTTTACGCGGCCCGCGCGGTGGTTTGATTATGGTGGGCAAAAACTTTGATAATCCTTTCGGATTAAAAACCCCAAAGGGCGAGTTACGCAAAATGTCATCGCTATTGGATTCAGGAGTATTTCCGGGTACACAAGGGGGCCCGTTAGAACATGTTATTGCGGCCAAGGCCGTTGCATTTGGTGAAGCATTAAGCGATGATTATTTAACGTATATCGTTCAGGTTGCCAAAAATGCCAAGGCTATGGCCGATGCATTTGTGCAGAAAGGATATAAAATTATTTCCGGTGGCACCGATAATCATTTGATGTTGATTGATCTTCGGTCGAAAAACTTAACCGGTAAACTGGCAGAGGAATCATTGATTAAAGCAGACATCACCATCAATAAAAACATGGTGCCGTTCGATACGCAATCGCCTATGGTAACTTCGGGTATGCGCATTGGTACCCCGGCTATTACAACACGCGGACTCAAAGAGAAAGATGTGGTAAAAGTGGTGGACTTAATTGATGAGGCGCTGCAAAAACCAACCGATGAAAAACACCTGAAGGCAGTAAAGCGCAAGGTTAATGCCTTGATGAAAAAATTCCCATTGTATAGCTAAACCCTTACCTTTGGGCAGGTATGAGAAATATTGAGCCAAATCTACAAAGCATAGTAACAGAACTTGTGCAGTTAACCGAAACGCAGCGCGAGCAGTTGATGATTGCGCTTCAAAAACTAAAAACACCCGCCTCCAAACACCCCGTAAAAATTACGCAGCTTGCCGGGCTGGGTAAAGAAATGTGGCGGCAGGTTGATGTAGAAAAATATATTCAGGAATTGCGAGATGAGTGGAGCGATCGAAAAGTTTGACAACAAAGCAGTTTATCTCGATACGGCCCCACTGATTTATTATCTGGAACAAAACGCCACGCACAGTAGTTACCTGAATCAACTATTTAAAAAGAACGAAGCCGGAGAGTTTATTTTTTACACCTCGGTTGTTACACTAACAGAAGTGCTAACGCTGCCTTTCAGGCAAGGAAATGTGGAGTTGGCAGAGCAATACCAATACTTTCTATCAGAAACCCAAACACTTAAATTAATACCTGCGAATATACCCATAGCCAGACTTGCCGCTAAATTGCGAGCAGCGTATGGAATAAGAATGCCAGATGCAATTCATTTGGCAACTGCTATGGAAATAAAGGCAGATTGGTTTCTGACAAATGATATTGCCTTAAAAAAGATAAAGGAATTAAATGTGATTACACTTACTCATGGCTGAAGAAAAAGAAATGGCGTTTCTAGACCACCTGGAAGAATTGCGCTGGCACGTGGTGCGGTCGGTAGCTGTAATATTTAGTATGATGATTCTGGCTTTTGTATTCACAAAAGAAATTTTTGAATACATCGTGTTTGCTCCGGGCCGGGTTGATTTTGTAACATTTCGTTGGTTATGCCAATTGGGAGCCTCTACCGGAATTGATGAATTGTGTGTAACGGAAATTCCCATGAAAATTCAAAGCCGGTTTTTAATGGGTCAGTTTACCATGCAGCTAACAGCCTCTTTTGTAATAGGCCTGGTGGTGGCCTTTCCCTACGTAACGTGGGAGTTGTGGCGGTTTATAAAACCCGGGCTGCATCTAAATGAAAAACGCGGTTCGCGCGGAGCCGTTATTTCAATTTCAGCGCTCTTTTTATTGGGTATTTCATTTGGCTATTTTATACTTAGCCCCATGACGATTGCCTTTTTGGCAAATTATTCGATTAGCGATATGATTTCGAATGAGTTTGACATCACATCGTATGTTTCCACCATCTCTATATTGGTGCTAAGCAGTGGCATTCTTTTTCAACTTCCTGTAATCATTTTCTTTCTTACCAAAGTGGGTATTGTTACACCTAAACTTTTAAGGGGCTATCGCAAACATGCCGTAGTAGCCATTCTTATAATCGGAGCTGTTATAACACCCAGTTCCGATCCACTCAGTTTGTCGCTTATCTCCATACCGCTTTATATACTTTACGAAATCAGTATTTTTATATCGGCTGTAGAATTGAAGCGAAAAGAAAAGCGCGAACTGGAAGAGTTGCGGGCCGATCAGCAGTCGTCATCGTAAACACCTAAAAAAATGAAAATTGCTATTGGGGCAGACCATGCCGGGTTTGAGTACAAAGAAAAACTTATAGCTGAGCTCAACGCTCAAGGACATACCGTGTTGAATTTTGGAACTAATTCTGCAGACTCGGTCGATTATCCGGATTTTGCACATCCTACAGCAAGCAGCGTTGAAAAAAAAGAAACAGAGCTAGGGATTCTTATCTGTGGAAGCGCCAATGGAGTTGCAATTACAGCCAATAAGCATCAAGGCATACGAGCAGCCATTTGTTGGTTGCCCGAATTAGCAGCATTGGCGCGCCAGCACAACAATGCTAATATAGTTTGCATTCCGGCCCGGTTTATTTCGGCAACAGAAGCTTTAAAAATTGTGAATACTTTTCTTACCACTGCATTTGAAGGCGGAAGACATAACCGCAGAGTAGAAAAAATAAGTTGTTAAGTAGATCAATGGCTATTACTGGCAAGCCCAGGCTTAATTGGTTTGGTTTTTGTTTAGAAGCTCAAGTCGATTTTTATATCTTTAATAACCCATCAAGAAAATCCATAATAGAAAGTAAAATAAGCACCCATGAAAATCAAGTTTGTATTTACAGTAGCGCTCTTATTGCTTTTTGGAGCGGGGCATGCCCAGGTGATGAATAGATTGAAACAACGCGTTGAAAATAAAGCTGAACAAAAAGCCGGGCAGGAAATTGATAAGCTTTTTAGCGGAAAAAATAAAAATCAAACCGGGCAGGGCAATCAGGGTAATGGTAACAACGGAGCAGCCGGAGGAGGCACCAACGGTGGCGGAAACAATCCGGCTAACAACGGTGGCGGCTTAATATCTACACCTCCCGATGTAAAACAAAACCTGATAGAAGCAGAAGCAGCCTATAAAAAGAATAGTTATGGCGAAGCCCGCTATGCAGTGCAACAAGCCATGTTAGGTGTTGAGTTGGAAATTGGAAATAAGGTTTTAAAATCATTACCCGAAACAGTTGCTGGTTTAAGTAAGGAAACAGAGGCTGACCAGGTAACCAGTACAGGTTGGGGTTGGGCTGGTTTAACTATTCATCGGGAATATTCAACCAAAACCAAAGAGTTTAGAGTAACCATTGCCAATAACTCGGTGTGGATGGCCGGTGTTAATGCCTACCTCGCCTCGGGTGGGTATGCACAACAAACCAACGGCCAGCAAAACTGGAAACAAACTAAAGTAAAAGGATATCGTGCTATTATTGAATACAATGAGAGTAGCGGCTATAAGCTAAGTGTACCGCTTGGCCAGTCCTCATTAATTGTATTTGAAGGTGTAAGTTTTGCATCCGAAACCGATATGATGCACGCGGCAGAAACTTTTAATCTGGATGGTATAAAAAAAGAATTGGGCGAACAATAAAATCCGATCAACATGAAAGTTACAAGAATAACACTAGCATTAATGTTACTGTGCCAGGTTGTAATGGCACAGGATTTTGATAAGAATATTTCTGCAGCCCGGTCTTCCTATACTTCGGGTAACTTGCAAGACTCGCGTTTTGCTATGGAGCAGCTGCTGCGCGATTTGGACATGGCCATTGGAAAAGAAATATTGAAACTTCTTCCTGCCAAGGTTGGATCGTTAGCGGTAAATGAAAAAGATGATAACGTAACGGGTTCAGGTAGTTATGTGGGTTTGTATGTAAACCGTCATTATGGAAATGACTCGAAACGAGCTTCCATCGAAATTATCAATAACTCTCCACTGATAACTTCACTGAATGCCATCTTAAGTATGCCGGTTATTGGCGGTATGATGCGCGATGAAAATCAGAAGATTATTCGGGTGCAGGGCTACAAATCAATTTTAAATAAAAACGCGAATACTGAAACGGGTAAAACGGATTACGAATTACAAATACCCATGAACAATACGCTGCTAACGCTGAAAATGGATGATGCTACAGAAAGTGAAATTACAGCAGCAGCCAATGCCATTCCCTTGGCAAAAATTGTGCAGATGGCGCAATAGCTTTCAAAACAAACACTGACTTAATTTCCAATATTATGGAATACATCGGCTGCTGGCAGGGCTCACAACATTGATCATTAGCAGCACTTGGCAAAGTTGCTACTGAATTATCGGCTTGTTCTTTTAAATACTGCCCGTTGCAGATTGCTGGTAGCATAGGTAACAACCTCCGGGTGGGTAATGGATTCTTTTTTTCCGGAGGTTACTTCAAAAATTAAGGTATCGCCTATCAATTCATATGTAGAAGTAAGCAGTACCTCATGGGTTTCAAAAACACTGTAAAGTTTATTACCAAACAAATAGTCGGTTAATTCAAGTCCGCCACCTTCATCTGTAATGTATTTATTTAGATAGGGATCGGGAGTTCGTAATATATAATCTTTAACCATGGGCATGTTAGCTGAAAGGTACTCCGTTTTCCAGGTCCAACTGGTGGGAGATAATTTTTCAACTGTATGCCTTACCGTTACACTATCTTTTAATACTCCCCTGCTAAATATGTTAAGTGTTCCTTCCCATTTACCAATGCATTTGTCACCAAAAAGTGTTTGACCCGGACAACTTAATGCAATAAGAAGCAATAGCTGAATAATTAAAATTTTCATAGTAAGTTTCTATTATTGCAGTAACTAAAGTTAGCAAATTTAGTCATGAAAAAATCAGCCCACTTTATCTTCTTGTTAGTGCTACTGGCGTGCAAAACACAACCCGAATCAAAAATAGCTATTGGTACGTTGGCCACACTAGATGCAGCCCGCGAAATCATGACAGCGGGCACCTGTACGCTGGTTACGGTTAATGATCTTAACCAACCCTATGCTCGTGTAATGGAACCACTTGATCCCGATAAGGACTTTGTGGTTTGGTTAGCCACTAACCCACTTAGCCGTAAAGTATTTCACATTGAAGCAAACCCAAATGTAGTGCTGCATTATGTGGATCAGGTTGACAATGGTTACGTGTCGCTCTATGGAAAGGCGGAGTTAGTGCGAGATTCTACATTGTTCAACAATCATTGGAAACCGGAATGGAATCAGTTTTATCGAAATAAAAACACCGATTGTGTTCTGATAAAAGTTGTGCCCGCGCGATTGGAAGTAATCCATTATATGGCCGGTATCACGGGCGATCCGTTAACCTGGCAACCAACTGTAATCACGTTCTGAGTACAGTTACCACTGTTTTTATACGAAGTAAAGATTGCCTACCTTATTGAAAAATAAGCGTATGGAAACAGCTACTTCCGAAATCAAAAAGATAGACAGACGCACATTCCTTAAAGCAACTGGTATTACTGCTTCAGGGCTTGTAATTGGTTTACAATGGGCCTGCACGCCCGATAAACCCAATGTTCCATTTTCGCCTAATGTTTATCTAACCATTAATAGCGATGGCTCGGTAGTAATAGTGGCGCACCGGCAGGAAATGGGTACCGGTATTCGCACGGGGTTGCCTCTTGTTTTAGCCGATGAATTGGAAGCAGACTGGAATCGCGTTACACTGCAACAAGCTGTTGGCGATGAAAAGAAATACGGCAATCAAAATACCGATGGTTCTTTTTCAGTGCGTATGTTTTTTGAACCCATGCGCAAAGCCGGAGCATCGGCCCGCATGATGTTGGAACAAGCAGCTGCGCAAAAGTGGGGAATTGATGTAAGCGAATGCAAAGCGCAAAATCATGAAGTAGTAAGCAAGAGTGGGAAGAAGATTGGCTTTGGTGAGTTAACCGAGATTGCATCAAAACTGGAAGTGCCTGCAGACGATAAAATTGTATTGAAGAATAAAGCCGATTGGAAATACATCGGCAAAAAAGTAAACCTGTACGACACGCCTAATATTGTAAAAGGTAAAGCTGTTTATGGTATTGATGTGGTAAAACCGGGAATGAAGTACGCAGTAATTTTGCGTTGCCCGGTGGCCGGAGGTAAGCCTGCAAATTTCTCTGATGAATCAGCATTAAAAGTACCTGGTGTTGTAAAGATTTTTGAATTGAAAGCATCTGGCTTTCCGGCTGGTTTCGATGCCCCCCAGGGTGGAATTGTGGTAGTAGCCAATAGCACGTGGGCCGCGATATCGGCTCACAAAGCGTTGGAAGTAGAATGGGATTATGGTGTTAACCTCGATTATAATTCAGACGAATATATTCTTGATCTAACAAAAAAAGTAAAGAAGAAAGGTGATGTTCGTAGAGCCAATGGCTCGATAGATGAAGCAATAAAAAAAGCAGGTCATGTTCTTGAATCAACTTTTGTAACACAGCATTTATCGCACGCACCCATGGAGCCACCCAATGCCACCGCATTGTTCAAAGATGGCAACCTGGAAATGTGGGCCCCGGTACAATCGCCACAGTGGATACGCGATAGTGTGGCCAGCAACTTAAGGTTGGACGTTGCGAATGTAACTATTCATGTAACGTTGCTGGGTGGAGCATTCGGGCGTAAATCAAAACCCGACTTTGCCGTGGAGGCTGCCTTGATCGCAAAAGAAATACCCGGCACTCCGATTAAAGTTACCTGGACGCGCGAAGATGATTTGACACACGACTTTTATCATGCCTGCAGTGTGCAAAACATTCGTGTAGCATTTGATAAAGAGAATAACGTAACGGGCTGGAATCATCGCAGTGCATTTCCACCCATTGGTGGAACCACGAATGCGAAAGAAATTTTTCCGAGTACAGGTGAGTTGGGTTTGGGCGCGGTAGATTTTCCATACAACATACCCAATGTTTCCATTGAAGCAATTGAAGCCCCGGCCCGCACGCGCATTGGTTGGTTGCGATCGGTAAGTAATATTCAACATGCATTTGCAGTAGGTAGCATGCTCGATGAAATTGCGACTCACCGTAAAGTTGATCCTGTTAAAAATCTTTTAGAGTTACTCGGGCCGGATAGAACCATTCCTTTCAACGAATACATTACCGGTTTTGAAAACTACGGTGAGCCGTTAGATAAATTTCCGTGGGAGACTGCACGCTTGCGCGGAGTTATTGAATTGGTAGCCGAAAAATCCGGCTGGGGTAAATCGCTCCCGAAAGGACATGGCATGGGTATTTGTGCACACAAAAGTTTCTTAACCTATGTAGCCTGTGTGGTGCATGTATCAGTAGATGATGCTGGGAAGCTTACAGTTGAAGAAGCACACTATGCGGTTGATTGCGGCCAAGTAGTAAATCGCAATTCCGTAATCAACCAATTTGAAGGTGGCTTTATTTTTTCGCTGAGTGGCGCATTGAAAGGCAGCATCTCCTTTAAAGATGGCGCCAGTATGCAAACCAATTTTGATAAGTATGGCGTAGCCCGCATGGTTGATGCCCCCAAAGTATTGCAAGTGCATTTGGTAGAGAGCGGTGAGAAACCAACCGGAGTGGGCGAGCCACCTGTGCCACCGGTAGCACCCGCATTGGCCAATGCTATTTTTGCTGCAACGGGTAAACGATATAGAGAATTGCCGATGAAGCTGGCACCAGATACTTAAGCAGTTTATCTCGTTTTATTATTAGCGCTCGCTTAGCAATTATAAAATATTCTTTATGCGAAAGGCAGTACTTTATTTAGCGGGAATCGTATTGATTTTTATTTCAGTAGCCAGCCTTCGCGTTCCATTATTATTTACTTTTCAAAGTCAGGTTGATGCAGCCATAATTCCGCCTCTTTCAATGTGTGGCACTCCTGGAGCCAGAACCGTTCTTAAAATAATGGATACTACCCGGCAGATGGCTCCATTAATGGAAAATCTGGGAAAGTATGGAATGAAAATAACCACCAGCAGTGAACGCGCTCAATTATTTTTTAATCAAGGGCTAAACCTGTATTATGGATTTAATCATTTGGAAGCCTATCGTTCATTCAAAGAAGTAGCCAGGCTCGATACTGCTTGCGCAATGGCTTATTGGGGGCAGGCACTTTCATTGGGGCCCAATATCAATTTACCAATGAATCCTTCTGACACAGAGACGGTTTTCAAAGCCCTGCAAAAGGCTATTGCGTTGCAAGGTAAATCATCCTTAAAAGAGCAAGCCTTGATTGATGCCTTACGTAAGCGCTATACAGCAGAAGCCTTAAAAGATAGAAAACCATTAGACGAAGCTTATGCAATAGCAATGGAGCAAGCCGCTAAAAATTTTCCTGAAGATGCCGAAGTAAATACCTTGTATGCAGAGGCGCTAATGGATTTACATCCCTGGGATTTTTGGAAAAACGGAAACCCACAACCGTGGACATTACAACCTATTGAGATTTTAAATAAAGTGATTTCAAGCGTCCCGAATCATCCCGGAGCAAATCATTTAAACATTCATATTCTTGAAGCGTCTCCCGAACCCGAAAAAGCAGCAAACAGTGCTGATAAACTTCTTAACCTTGTGCCGGGCTCAGGCCATTTGGTTCACATGCCTTCTCATATTTACATCAGGCTTGGCAGGTACGTGGATGGAGTTGAAGCAAATGAACGAGCGGTTAAAACCGATGAAGAATACATTGCACAATGTAAAGTTCAAGGTGTGTACCCGCTGTTTTATTATCCACATAACTATCACTTCTTGCTGGCTTGCGCCCAACTGGCAGGCATGAGTGAGCAGTCGAAACTTGCTGCTGAAGAATTGAGAAAAACCGTCCCCGTGGAAATGCTGAATGAACCTGATTTTGTTACCCTTCAGCATTGGTATTCAATGCCTTGGTATAACATGGTACGATTTGGAAAGTGGAGCGAAATTTTACAAGTAAAGAAGCCTACAGATTCGTTGAAGTATGTTAAAGCTGTATGGCATTATGCACGGGGGATGGCTCTGGTTAGAATGAACAGGCGTATCGAAGCGCAGCAGGAACTATCTGACCTTTCAAAATTGGTAGCCGATCCATTCATGGAGAATACTATAAGTGGATTTAACAGTTTTAAAAATGTATTGAGTATTGGCGAGCATGTTCTGGCTGCAGAAATTGAGGCTATGAAGAAAAATTTTGATGAGGCCATGCGTATTTTAAATAAAGCTATAAATATTGAAGACGATCTTTTATATCAGGAACCCCCGGATTGGTACCACCCCACCCGCC
The DNA here is from genome assembly GCA_019638355.1 of Cyclobacteriaceae bacterium. Classification (GTDB taxonomy): domain Bacteria; phylum Bacteroidota; class Bacteroidia; order Cytophagales; family Cyclobacteriaceae; genus ELB16-189. The sequence goes on along the minus strand of JAHBTY010000001.1, from coordinate 64,739 downwards.
AAATAGCAGGTGCGGTTTTATTGAAGGCAAAAAAGCCAGCGCTTGCCGAAAAGTATTTTCGTGAAGATTTGAATCTCTATCAAAAAAATGGATGGTCGCTTTATGGGTTATATCAAAGCCTGGAAGCACAGGGGAAAAAACAAGAAGCTTTAAATGTGAAACAAGAATTTGCTAAAGCGTTTTCTAAGTCTGATATTATATTAACATCAGCGATGTATTGAATTACGCCCGATTTACACCAATATACCAAAACAGACATTAATTTCAGCCGCTCAAGTTTTTAAACGAAGCTTTGTTTTGTGAAACTGTATGACGCCTATTCTTCCGAATTTTTTAACAAACTCAAAAGGGCATAAGCGCCTTGCGTAACTACCGCTGTATTCCTATCAAAACCTTCGGGCAATACAACGTGGGTAAATCCCGATTGGCTAATACCGGTTTCAACTTCTATCCAACTAAATTCATTTTTAGTTTTTTGAATGAAAACATAACTCACCCCATCAAAACTTACCACAGCTGCCTCGGGTAATGCCGGCACCGGGCTACCATCTGTTTCAATGGTTGCTGTAAAATACATTCCTGGAATCAACAAAGGGTCTTCTTTTTCAAGATGGCAATGCACACGCACGGTACGCTCAGCTGAAATTTCTTTTCCAATTAAATAAACAGTGGCGATGCGTTCATCCTTTTCATTGGCCAGCACCAGTTTCATGGTTTGGCCGATGCGCAGTTTCATCAAGTCTTTCTCAAACACCTGCGCTTCGGCATGCAAATGCTCAGTATCTACAATTTTAAACATGACATCGGCACTATTCACAAACTTGCCACGGTTTACATTTACCTCTGTAACATAACCGGCAATGGGCGTAGTAATGTTAATGATACTTTTTATTCCATCTTTCTGAATTGCTTCCGCAGAAAGCCCAATCATTTTGAGTCGGGCGCGCAGTCCTTCTTCTTTTGCTTTTGCTGAGAAATAATTTGATTGAGCTTGCTGCAACACCTTTGCTGCATTTACATTTTCACCTGCAAGTTCTTGTTGCCGTTTATACTCCAGTTCCTGAAACTCCAATTGCGTTTTACTATCCAGGTATTCTTGCTGCAATTGAATGTAATCCTGATGTTCTAATATGGCTACCACCTGACCTTGTTTTATGTACATGCCTTGCAGTAGTTCCGTGTGTTTCACAAAACCACCCATAGGGGCTGCAATGGTTACCATGTTTTGCGGAGGAACATCCAACATCCCATTCACCCGAATGGGATTGCTGATTTTTCGGGTTTCTATTTTGCCAAGTTGTAAGCCAATGGTTTGTAGTTGCTCATCGCTTAGATGAAGAGAATTTCCCTTTGATTGCGATTCGGTTTCTTTTGCTTGCTCAGGCTTTGAGCATGAAACGGCAAGAGCAACAACCGATAGTAAAGATAATGATATGATATTGTTCATAGTGATTAATAGCTTCCGGTAAGTGATTCGATTTTAATGATGGATAAATTATGTTGTTGCAGGGCCAGCAGATAATTTGCTTTAATACCAACGGCTGTGCGTACTGATTGGAGATATTCTACATACCCAATTTCGCCTGCGCGAAATGATTTAAGTGCCTGCGTTAAAATCAAATTTGCATTTTGCAAGGCCGATTGTTCGTAAAATGCAAGGCTGATTTCGTTCTTCTTTAACTCGCGCTGCGCTTGTTCATATTCCTGATTAATTAATGCTTTGGTATAGTCGGCATTTTTCTGAGCGGCCTGCTGTTGATAGTTAGCAGCTTTCGTGCGTGCTACCTGTGGTGCCGCCCACAATGGAAATGCTACACCTAGCATAAAACCCTGAAAGCGTTTGTTATTATCATAAAACTCTTCGGTGCCGGCAGTATTCTGAAATCCGATTAATGTTTGATTGAAATACCCAAACTCAAGGTCGGGCAAAGACCTGTTACGCTCAACCCGAAGTGCTTGTTTACTGATTATTGTCTGTTGTAATTCGTATTGCAGCGTTGGATTATTATCGAGGCCACCCGTTTGTAATGTTCTCCGTACAAAAGGTTCCGTTGCATTAACTAACTCCGTGGATTTAACCAATACCTGCAACTGCATTTGGGTAATGGTGATGTCGGCTTCATTCTGCTGCAACTGATTTTTGATTTCGAGTTGCTGACTTTCTGCGGTTGTCTTTTCTAATAGTGTGCCTTCTCCGGTTTTATATCGAACTGAAGCAGCCCGTGTAAAGTCTGTAAACAAACTATCCTGCGAGAGCAGCAATTGATGTAACGCATGGTGATACAACAATAACTCGTAAGCTATTTTTACTTCATACACCAGGTTATTTTGCGCAAGTGCCAGGTTACGCTCAACCCCAACTATCTGTTCTTTTCCTAATTTGTTTTGTGCTGCCAATACAGAAGGAAACGGAATAGTTTGTGTAAGCGTAAGGTTATTATCTTGTTGAATGGTGTTGTATTGGCCCTTCATTAACGTGGCCGAAAACTTACCGATATCGGTTTGGGTTTTCTTAAACTGCCGGGCTTGTTCAACGTGCAACTCTTCAGCCTTCAGGCGATCGTTGTTTTTTAGAGCAGCTTGTATGGCTTCTTCGCGACTCATTTTTTGCGCGTAAGTTGCAGGGCTGATCAGCGCAAGCAACAAGAGAAAAATTTTAACTCTGCAAATCATAACTCAGATGATTGGGTTTTCTTTTCGAATAAAGTGTATAAAACAGGCAGCACTACCAATGTTAGCAAGGTAGCCGTAATGAGGCCACCAATTACAACTGTTGCCAATGGCCGTTGTACTTCTGCTCCGGAACCTTGCGAAAGTGCCATCGGCAAAAAGCCGAGCGATGCTACCAACGCAGTCATTAGTACCGGGCGGAGCCTTAGCTTGGTTCCCTGTATAACCATGTTGTGTAATGTAAGAGCCATGTTCTTTTTCAGATGATTAAACTCCGCTATCAATACAATACCATTTAATACCGCTACCCCAAACAGGGCAATAAAACCAACGCCAGCCGAAATACTAAACGGCATATCGCGTAGCCACAGCGCAAACACACCACCGATGGCTGAGAATGGAATAGCTGTGAAGATTAACAAACTATGCCGGAAAGAGTGAAACGTAAAATACAAGAGCAGGAAAATCAGAATGAGTGCGATGGGTACAGCAACCGATAAGCGTTGCTTGGCTTCTTCCAGGTTTTTGAATGAACCCCCGTAGGTGATGTAATAGCCCGGATCGAACTTAAGTTGACTTAAAATTTTTTCATTCAATTCTTTTACAATGCTTTCCACATCGCGACCGCGCACGTTAAAACCAACTACAATTCTTCGCTTGGCATCATCGCGTTGAATCTGGTTGGCGCCAATGGTAAGGTTAATTTCGGCTACTTGATCTAAGGGAACTTGTAAACCGCTTGCCGTAGTTACAAACAGATTTTTAACATCGCTTATGTTTTGCCGGTTTTGATTGGCCAGCCGAACTACCAGATCGAATCGTTTTTCATTTTCAAAAACAAGACCGGCTACTTCACCTGCAAAGCCTGTACGTAACACGCGATTTACTTCATCGATGCTTAACCCAAATTGTGCCAGCCGTTGGCGATTCCATTTCACTACAATCTGTGGCAAGCCCCCAATGGGTTCTACAAAAACATCTTCAGCGCCTTCAACTTCGCGTGCAAGTTTACCAACTTGTTCGCCATAGCGGGCCAACAATTCCAGATCTTCGCCAAAAATTTTTAACACCACATCTTGCTTAGCTCCCGTCATCAATTCATTCGTGCGCAGTTGAATGGGTTGTTGGAAGCCATACATGACACCGGGTAATTCTGCTTCCAGTTTAGCCAACATTTTATCAGCAAGGTCTTCACGCGTTTCGGCTGTAACCCATTCATCTTTTTCTTTCAGTGTAATGATCAAGTCGGTTACTTCAATTGACATTGGATCGGTTGGGATTTCGGAGGTTCCGATCTTGCCGATTACAGCATTTACTTCCGGAAAGTTTTTTATCAGAACATCGGCCGTTTTAAGATTTACTTCTACCGATTCGCTTAGCGAACTTCCGGTTATCAATCTTGTTTCAACAGCAAAGTCACCTTCATCTAAAGTGGGAATAAACTCTCCGCCCATGCGGAAGAAGATAATCAGACTTGCTGCTAACAACACACTTGAAACAGCAACCGTAATAATTCTGTGCTTAAGTGCCGATTCAATTACCGGTTGATACAATTTCTTAAAGAATGAAATGATCTTATCTGAAAAATTTGGTTGATGGCCTGTTGTTTTACTGAGCAACAACGCTGAGATCATAGGCACGTAGGTAAGCGAAAGAATAAGCGCACCCAGAATAGCAAACGAAACCGTCTGTGCCATTGGCTTAAACATTTTACCTTCAATACCAGTAAGTGAAAGTATCGGCAAGTAAACAATCAGAATAATAATCTGACCAAACGCAGCCGAGCGCATCATAGAACTGGCTGATTGTTGTACCTCTTCATCCATCTCGCGTTGCGAAAGTTTTCTTATAGTTGTGCTGATGCCCAGGTGGTGCATGGTGGCCTCCACAATAATCACTGCACCATCTACAATCAATCCAAAATCCAGTGCACCCAAACTCATTAGGTTACCCGATACACCAAATAGATTCATCATGGCAATGGCAAAGAGCATGGCTAATGGAATAACAGAGGCTACAAGTAATCCCGCGCGAAAATTTCCGAGCAACATCACTAACACAAACACAACAATCAGCGCACCTTCGGCCAGGTTTTTAACAACGGTTTCAATGGCGTTGTTCACCAACCGGGTACGATCCAGAAAAGCTTCAATCTCTACGCCTTCGGGTAACGTCTTACGAATCTGTTCAATGCGTTCTTTTACATTGGCAATTACCTGCGATGAGTTCGCGCCTTTTAGCATTAACACTACTCCACCCACCGCTTCGCCTGTGTTGTTGTAGGTTAATGCCCCATAGCGGGCCGCACTTCCAAATTGAATCGTACCAACATCTTCCATTAAAACCGGCAACCCGTTGGACGTATTTTTTACAACGATCTGCCGGATGTCATCCAGATTCTGAACAAGACCTTCGCTTCGAATGAAGTAGGTATTAGGTTTACGTTCAATATATGCACCACCTGTGTTTTGATTATTTTTTTCCAATGCATCAAATACCTGGCTGATGCTGATGTTCATGCCGCGCAACTTTACCGGATCAATGGCTATTTCATATTGCTTTACATACCCGCCAAAGCTGCTGATGTCGGCAATACCTTGTGTGCCGATAAGTTGTCTGCGCACAATCCAATCTTGAATGGTGCGTAACTCCATGGCATCGTACTTCGCTTCAAAGCCGGGCTTTGCCCGCAATACATACTGATAGATTTCGCTGAGCCCGGTGGAGAGCGGACCGATTTCAGGCGAACCTGCACCGGGCGGAATTTGATCTTGCGCCTGATTGAGTCGCTCGTTTACTTGCTGACGAGCCCAATAAATATCAGTGTCTTCTTCGAACACCACCGTTACCACCGATAATCCGAAACGCGAGATGGAACGCATCTCCACAATTTCTGGAATGGTGGCCATGGTTTGTTCTACTGGAAATGTAACGAGGCGCTCCACTTCTGGTGCGGCCAGTGTAGGCGAAATCGTAATGATCTGAACCTGGTTGTTGGTAATATCAGGAACAGCATCGATAGGCAACTGCTTTAACGAATAGCTACCCCACAAAATGAGCGCTATGGTAAGCATACCTATGATGACCTTATTCCTTATTGAAAAGGAGATAATGCCATGAAGCATAGAAATAATACTTTAGAAAAATGAAATGGATAAAAATGCACCCTCACCCCGGCCTGTTGGCCCTCTCCCCAAGGAGGGAACGCGTGAAGTTAAACTACCAGCTTAGGCGGCTGCCAGATGGATTGACAAAAGTCGGATGAGTAGGCCGACTCATAAAAATTATTGTAGCTGATGGTAAGACCAAATGACGATTCGATGTTAGGCTCGAAGTCGGTCAGAATCATGCTGATGTGCGAGGTGGTGCAATCGTGCGTTTTAAAGGGCAAACCTTTATGCTGCTCATGTTCTTGCTTGTCGTGTTGTTCGGCTGATGCTCCGTAGTGCAGATCAAAGAAATCGCTGAAGGAAAAAGACTCGGTGTTGCTTTTATGCTGCTGAAAATGGCGCAACATATACGGGACCTTTGAAAGATCGTGCAAATCAATTACCGATCCGGCAAGGATTAAAGCGGTAAGCAGATATGCCATTGACTTTTTCACGCTGCAAAGTAAAGCATAAATCCTGAATAGATTCTGAATGGTTTTATTAATGGCAAAGAACAGGCCTGGAAGGTCTGAGTTATAAGTTGAAGATGCGACTGAACGAAGGCTTTAGTCCTGATTTTTCAAATGTGAAAATGCGATTTGTGGCTTTGGTTAATAGAAAAACATAAAATTCTAATCCATTTTGCAATCTATACTACGCCAGGAAAATAGATCGGGAAAATTTTTCATTGAACTTATATCCAACAGTGGGTCGGGCAAAACAAGCACAGTATTAGTCGTGCAATCCTCTCCTTCCCAAATTAATTCTTCTTTCTTAGTGGAAGGAGAATGAGCTAATAAAGAATTCAGTAGCTCTTTTGTATATGGAACTATATATGAAGCGAACCAAGCGGTTGAAGTATGATCTATAAGTTGCAAGGGTACCTTGATTAATTGGTTAGTTCCGTAATGCTTTACTACTTTTTGGAATTGCGCCTGCTTTTCTTCAAGGCTTAATTTCCTGATGTTAATAGGAGGACGACTCATAGTTGATTATTTTATTAATTAGAGGTCTTCAACGTACCAACTTCATAAACTGAGACCGACTTAATCTCTCCGGATTTATACCATTCTTTAACCTCGCCATGTAAAACTCCATAGGTATAATTTGCTTCCATTGCAATTTGATTGTTATCGTAATAGGATAACTGCTTTCCGCTCAACCGGCCGTTGAGATAGAATTTCTTTTGTTGAATTTTTCCGTTTTTAAAATAGGTAGTAACCTCATCCCTATAAAAGTTTTTTCCTTCGTCATCATAACTCACATAGGCAGCAAAAAACTGCGACTGAAGTTCACCGGTGATATAGTAATTTTTTATGATGCCGGATGGTGTATTGGGAGCCGCATACGTTATCAATCTATAAAACGTAGCTTCCGTGCGGTTGCACCGTTCCCAATGCTTATTAAAGTATTCTTTTACAGGCGAGCCAATGGCTGGAGTATACGTTGATGTCTTGTCTGCTATTTTTTCTGTACGCTCAAATTTTTGCAGGTAATATACTCTGCCATATTGGTCAATCATTTTGCCGGTATAAAGGCGATCAGAGACAAAGAACCCTTCTAAACTTGCGCCATTAGGATAATTTAATAATCCATAACCGTGCATTCTATAGTTAACAAAATTGCCGGTATAATCGTAACCCGCGGTATCATACATTATTCCCTGGCCAGTTAGTTGCCCGTTTACAAAATGCCCCTCTTTAACCGATCCATCCTTATGGCTGAATTTTCCCTTTCCATCCCGGATTCCGTTTTTATATTCACCCTCATAGGTAGATTCATATTCCCCATTCTGATACTTAATTGCTTTGCCATAGCCATTTGCTTTTTGGTTTATACACTCGCCATCCCAGGTAATGGTTACGCCATCGTTGTAGTAAGGGTCAAGCAGTTGGCAGCCTTGCGAATTGCATGTTACCCATTCGTCTTTCAGGGTTTGGGCAGTTGCGAGTGTGCTTATTGTTATAAAGAAAAGAAGAGCCAAAGTGTTTTTCATAATCCATCTTTTTACTTGTAAAACTTAGTACAAGCAAAGATGTAGGGATCAAATACCTTTTTAGAATCTCTGCAACCTTGTAATAGGTAAGGGTTTGGCAGAGTCAGAAACAACCAAAGCCTGAGAAAATTATTGAAGTGCTTCAGACAACGGTAACACAAGCAATAGTTTTATCCGTTAAATTTCTTCTTTTGAGTAAACGTTAAATTTCTTTTATAATGGCATGCCCAATTCCATAGGTCTTCATACTCTTCGTAATCGATGGATCCATATTCAATGAACCTATCAAATTTCAGTATGAAAATAGTTGTATTTTCTGGTGTTAAGAATATTGCATTCTTCAAATCAAAAATATTCTCCTTTATAGGTAAAAATTCAACCTTCTTTTTATCGAATCTTTCAGATATTATTCTGTTAATCTCACGGACCACTTTATCATTCAACAATAAGCTTGAGTCTTTGTACTCGATATACCGCTTAACAGCAGTAATAGAATTTTTTCTTTGAATTTCCTTTAGAGTTGGTATATGCCGCTTCAATCCTTCTCGTGCTAATTTTGAATCATAAGCACTTAATAAATGATCCGGTATTGACTCTCCATTCTCATCAATAGGGTTAGGAAATTTAACCTTCTCATTAGCTAAGTTTTCATCTTGAAAGTGTCCAAGAATATACTCACTTTTAATTTTTAGGTCATCATATCTATTAATATCTATTAACCTGTCAGTTTCATACCATTCGCTTTCCTGCTCATCCCTTGAAGGATATAGGATTACTACATCATTTAATGACTTTGCTGCAATTTTTATTATTTCTTCGTTAGACTTTTGCTCAACTGATTGCAAGTTGTATCCCTTGCCCAATGATCCCGCACAACATTCCTTTTCTTTCTTCTTTCCATTTACAAACGAAACGATGGAAAATTTTCCACTTGCATCTTGTATTTGGACTGAGATTGGAATTTCGTGTTCAGTAATATAGATTGAAAGATTATTTAAAATTGTGTACTTGAGTAGCGCATGCTTTTTCTCATTTTGATGAAATTCAGATAAAATTAGTTTTGATTTATAGTCGTTAAAAGGAGATGATGGCTCTGAATAATTGGGCTCACTTTGTAATCTATAAAAGCCAAATACAAAAATGCATGCATTTTTAAGATCCGAAGTATAATTAAGTATATCTTCTATCCATTTAATTTTTATAATTTCAACCTGATCTAAATTAATTTTAAACCTCTCAATTAAATCAACTAGTCTGCGTTCATTTTGAACAAAGAAATACTTTGATCCTGAAACATTTAATGCAGCTATTAATAAAGCGATATCATCTTCGTCCTGGTTTTGGTGCAGGTAACAAGTAGTATAAATTTTTTCAGAACCATTTTGAAGAATGTTGATTTTAATATTCATAGTTCTCAACTAAATTTGTTTTTAGTTTGAAATTTATTTGGTAAGGCCATTCATCAAGTTAGCAGTATAGTTTATTTAATTCCAAACATTTCTCATCCAAAGCCTTATCTGAGTTATCAAAGCTTGGACAAGCTTCTAAATCTAAGTTTACTTTCGAAGCAATATTTTTCCAAATATCCGGAACTACAGTTTTTGGTATAATGAAGTGAACTAACCTTTCTAAAAAAAGGGGATTCTCATCTAAAGACATTACAATCTCTTGCGGAGATTGGAAAAGGAAGTATCCCCCCTGAATAAATTTTCTTCGCCAGTATCCTGAATTGGTATATTTGGGTAAATCTATGATTGAGGGACTTTCTATTTCATGAAACGAATCCTGCTTTTCCATTTTGTCGGAAATTCTTATCCGATTTATGCCAGATGTGTTTAGAATCCATAGATTAGTATAATCAATTGCTTTTTTTTCAAAGCGATGTATCGCAAATTCCAGCGCAATATCTAATGAATTTGACCAATCCATTAAGCTGCTTGCTAATCCATGTTCACGAGCCGCTATTCTGACTCCCCAGTCCGCTGCTATTTTGTTTTTGAATTCAGATTTTATGTGTGAATACTTTTCAAAATCTCCAACTAAAGAGTACTCTTTAGCGACCAGATCAGCATAAGAATTAAATGATGATTTTTCAACAATCGAAGGCACTAACAAACTTGAAGTTCCACGATAAAATACGGAATTACCAGCTTTGGCGCTGAGTTGATCCGCGGCTTCTTTTAATTCCTGATAGCTTGATGTACAAATTACTTTCATAAGTCTATTATCTTTTAAATTTTTTTATCAAGCACTTCGATTCTAAGGTTCCATGATTTTATTTAGATAAAGGGATTACAATGTCTGATTTTGCTATCTCCGCCCGTCTCTCCAAATGAAACTTAAGTGAAAAAGCAAGATTGGTTTCATAATCATACTGTTCATGGCCAACAACTTCCATCAGTTCTTCCTCGGTATATGTTCCATACTTGTTTAACATTTCGGTATGATTTTTACGATAGCTTGCTATGAAATTAAATGTTGTAGAATACCGTGTGCCTGTAAACACAATTTTTTTTAAGTCATTTGAGGTATAACTGCTTTCAGTCTGCTTTGTTACATCGCAAAATTTGTAGGGGGCTTTATTAAATATTGGTTCATATTCCAGCAACCAATCAAGCAGGCTTTTTTCGTCTGTAATAAGTCTGTATTCAGCATTCGCTTTTTCAAGCAAAGGCTCATAACTTTTTATGTAATTTTGCAGCGTTGTAAGTTGCCGGTATAAACTGGTAAAGCAGCGCCATTTCATGCCAGACGTTTCTGCTGGGCTCTCTATACTTTTGGCAGTAGCCGCATGTTTTTGCAACCAATTATCAATGGTGTAAAAATCTAAAGGATCAGTTTCATGCATAATTTCATGGTAAGCAGCCATTGCAGCGTTTAATTTTATCCGGTATTCGGGTGTTTTGTTAAAATGAACCTTATCATCTGCATGGATGTAAATCCAATTTGCGCCTTCAAGGTTTTCTACTTTTACCGCTGTAATAAACTCATTGCATTCATAAATGTCGGTTACGGTTCCAACTCCATCGGTAATGAAAAGTAAACTGAAATAATTTCGGGTAACATTGCCCATAAACCGAAAGCCGTTTTTACCGCAACCTGCACAGCCTTTACCAGAACATTTGCCTTTGTAAATTGTGAAGCCAGTGTCGCCCTCACTTTTGTAATTGGTAAACAGCTTATTTAGCTCGCTTAAGAATATCTCTTTTGTTGTGTCCTGGTAGGAGTACTCTTCTTTAAGATGCGTATTTAAAACGTCCATATTCATGGAAGCCATACCATTTACAAGATGCTTAAGATTAGAGTTTGCTTTCATTAAGTCAAAGGTAAATGGTTGTTTAGGCAAGGTATAATCTCTGCAACGTTGTAGTTTCTTTATTTAAACTCAATCAACTCCTGTGGCAGCATTATCCGTTTCGCTTCACCATTTTTTCCATCGATATAATAATACTTCGCTATATGATCTCCCATAATACTTCTGAAGGCTTCTCTTATTCGGGTACATTTTTGATTTATGGATGGGTTGGTCATATCCACCAGGTCGTTTATGGCTCGTTCTATTTCCTGTTTTTCGTATCGGTTAGTTACCTTATTATAAATTTCAAGTAGTTCAGCCTTATATTGATATAACTCCTTAAAGCGAATGCCCTCGGGATGTCTTAAAAATAAAAGATAAACAGTTTTCGGAAGGGCGTGAAGCTTAATCTCCTTATTTCCGAAATCAGGTAAAAAGATATTATAGTGTTTGTCGATCACTAACGGACTGGGCGCCACTTTTGGCTCCAGAAGTCTTTCTTTGGTTAGCAGAGGCTGAATTTTTTCGATTATGTCAGGCCGCTCTTCCTTAAGCGTGGAGAGCATCAACATGATCGTGTCAACCAATACTTCGTATTTGTTAGCCTTTTTAAGGGCATCGATTTTGCATTTTACTTCTTCTGAGAATTGATTGGTTTCTTCATCGAAAAGGAGGTCGGCATCGTATTCCCATCGGGTACCTACCCCCAAAACATACTTGAAATCTTCATAACCTAAGTCCTTAACAAAGAATTTAAAGAAAGCATCTAAATCAGTTTCTGATTTGTATTCTATTGGGGTAGCTACCAAGTTATTCTCAGTGTCTTTAAATAACAGGCATGCCTTTTCAAAAGATAATTGCAGTTCATCAATAAGCATTCTATAGAACACCGAAGGTGTGTTGTGTGCCCTTGAGGAATTTACAAGCTGCTCCAACTCTTTATCTGATAGCGAATACAATACCGGTAGCTGGTAGCGAATAAAGTCCAGAATTGATTTTTGGACTGAACCTTCAGCGAACTGAATTGCTGGAAAATAGACAAATGTCTTTCCCTCCAATTCAAATTGCGAACTGATGAGATCCTGGTTTCTGGTCAGGTAATTGTTTAAAAAGGGATCGTATTCATTTTCAACAAACAAGATGATATCGCTATCAAAAAAGGCATTTGTTACAAATGATGAATTGAGGGGATACTGTTTTATGTCTGCCATGAATTTTTGCTTGTTCATTAAATGAATACGCCTACACAATTTAAAAAGATATCCGCCATGAAGCGAATAGATTTTAAATGGTTTTATTATTGGCAAGACCTTCCAGGTCTTTCTAACGAAATTAACAGACCTGGAAGGTCTGAGTTATTTTTAAAATTCTTATACTTAGAACAAAGACAGCGTACCACCCTTTCTAAATTTGGTAAGATCGTAAGGAGGCGCACTGCGGTTAGCAAAATATTTTTTCTTTGAGGCCTTAAACAATTGATGAATGGCTTCTGCAATGTTGCCTTCTCCGGACATTCTTCTTCCAAACTGCGAATCGTTTACATTTCCCCCATGAAATGAAGATATCTGGTTCCATACTTTTTCAAAACGATCTGGAAAATTTTTACGCAGCCAGTCTTCAAAAATTTTACCGATGGAGCCATTTAACCGCACTACCGTCATCCCACAGTTTAATGCACCATGATCGGCCGCAGCCTTTAGAATGTGTGGTATCTCATGATGATTTAATCCCGGAATGATAGGCGCATTCATAATACCCGTAGGCACTCCGGCTTTGGAAAGTTCTTCCAATGTTTTTAATCGTTTAATAGCGCTGGCCGTTCGTGGTTCCAGTACTCTTCTTAAATCTTCATTAAGCGTAGTGATAGAAAGGTAAACATGCACCAGATTATCGCTGGCCAGGTCTTTCAACAAATCCAGATCGCGCGTTACCAAACTGTTTTTGGTAATGATGCCAACCGGATGGCGATATTGCACCAACACCTTCAACATGCTACGCGTAATTTCAAACTTACGCTCTTGTGGTTGATAACAATCAGTATTGCCACTGAGCATGATGGGTACGGCATTCCAGTTTTTGTTTAGCAAATGTTTCTCTAACAAAGCCGCTGCATTTTTCTTTACAATGATTTTACTTTCAAAATCCAATCCGGCACTAAAACCATAATACTCGTGCGTGTTGCGGGCATAACAATAAATACAACCATGTTCACAGCCCTGGTATGGATTCATGGAATACATCATACTCAGATCGGGGCTCTTTACTTCGTTTACAATCTTCTTCGCACTTTCAATAAAGATTTGTGTGTTGGGAGATTCGAGCAGCGGCTCGTCAAGCCCTTCAATATGCTCGGTAACATATTGGGCTTTCAGAAACCGGCTTTCGGTTTTGATTTGAGCACCGCGCCCCTTAAAGTATTCCTGCTCCATAAGACAAGAATACTAAAATATTTAGTATATCAATGATTGAATGCATCGGGATTATGCTTACATTTGACAGTTTACTGTAAACTGTAAAATGACAACCAAAGAGAAAGTGCTTGAATTGCTCCAAAAGCAAGGGTCATTGTCAGCAAGCGAACTGGCTGACAACCTTGACCTATCCAGGCAAATGGTTCATATAGCTTTGCGTGATTTGACAGAAAGCCGCATGATCCAGCGCATAGGCAGACCTCCAAAAACTGTCTATCAAATCAAGGTTCAGACTCAGGTTTCAGAAATTGATTTGCACCCTGATGAGACTTCCTTTCTGAAGAGGAATTTTATTCTCATCACAGAAACGGGCGATATAAAAGAAGGTGCTCAGGGATTTCAGCTGTGGTGTACACAGCGAAAGCTACCTTTTGAGAAAACCGCACAAGAATACATCAACACCCTGAAAAAATACCATGCGTATTTTAATGCTGATGGATTTATTGATGGTATGGATAAGTTGAAGAGCACCAAAGGATATGATAAACTTTATCTTGATAACTTATATTATCTGGATTTCTATGCCATTGAACGCTTTGGTAAAACACGACTGGGTACAATTTTACATTATGCCAAACAGGGCCAGAGCAGGTTGCTAATGAAGTTACTTGTTAATGAAACAAAATCTAAAGTAGAAGAGCTTTGTACCTTGATTCATGCTGATGGAGTTGGGTTTGTTCCGCCTACGATCAGGCGCGAGGTGCAATTAATGAAATACCTTCAAACTCATTATGCACTGAAACTACCCTTGATCAAACTAAACAAAACCAGTGGCATCATTCCGGTGCCTCAAAAATCATTAACTAAACTGGAAGAGCGAATTAGCAACGCACAACAAACATTTTCAATTCCAGAAACCAGAAAGTTTAATCATGTTTTGCTGATTGATGATGCAGTGGGCTCTGGCGCAACAGTAAATGAGATAGCGGGGAAAATAAAGAAGAAGGGAATTGCTGAAAAAGTTTCAGCACTGGCCATTACCGGAAGCTTCAAAGGCTTTGATGTAATTACAGATGTTTGATCAAAAACAACTTGACTATACACAGGCGCCAATTGTTGAACTTCAACATTCAATTGCTCTGCATGCGGGCATCAAACTCCTCGTTAAACGCGAAGATCAAAACCATCCTTTTATATCGGGCAACAAATGGTGGAAACTGAAATACAATCTGGAGGCCGCACAGCAACAGGGTTATAAAACGCTGCTCACCTTTGGTGGAGCGTATTCCAATCATATTTATGCAACCGCTGCCGCAGCGCATGAATTAGGTTTAAAATCCATTGGCATAATTCGGGGGGAAGAAACATTACCGCTTAATGCTACGCTTGCTTTCGCGAAAAGCAAGGGCATGCAGTTGCATTACGTTTCGCGTGAAGCGTATCGAAACAAGTATTCAATTGAATTCAATCAATCTTTAACAAATCGCTTTGGCGAGTTTTATTTAATCCCGGAAGGTGGAACAAATACATTAGCCATAAAAGGTGTGGCGGAGTTTGCACAACAACTTCAACACGAAGCTGCTTTTGATTATGTGTGTTTGCCAGTGGGAACAGGCGGTACAATTGCCGGACTAATTGCTGGAATGAATGAACAAACTCAGGTGGTTGGCATTTCTGTTTTAAAGAATAGTGAATTTCTGGTTGATGAAGTCAAAAATCAGCTCAAAAATTTTTCGGATCGGGTTTATGGAAACTGGCATATCGAAACATCCTATCACCACGGAGGCTATGCTAAAACCAATCCGCAGTTGCTTGAGTTCATCCATACGATGAACCAACAACATCAACTGCCCCTCGATCCGGTTTACACCGCCAAACTAATGTGGGGCGTGATGGACATGATCGAAAAAGAAAAATTTACTCCGGGCAGTAATGTGTTGATGTTGCATACGGGTGGGTTGCAGGGTTTGCATGGCTTTCGGTAAAACCGAAAACCGTTTGCTATGAAATTATCTTTACTGCTTCTTTTCATTTCTGCCGCTGTTTATGCACAAGATCTTACCACCAGCAGGCGGAGCAGCTATTTCACATTTGTTTATAAACTTACCAATGGCGAAGCCAAAAAACTTTACGAACGCCAGAAGCCAACGAAGGAGTACTGCCATACACTGCACACGCTTTATCCCACGGATTCAGCCCGGTTTCAGGATGAGCTAACCGTTGGGCATTATTTGTTGGTGAAAACCATCAGCGATAAGCTGCACTTTGAACTGGTTTCCGTTAATAATACTTCGTTACACATACTCAATAATCAACGCGATCTACTCTTTACCATTAGCAATCGCCTTGGTGAATCTGTTTCTGATGCCGATGTAAAAATCAAAAACAGAAAGATTGCCTTTAGAAAAAAGGATAGTGCTTATGTTATTCAAAAAGCGAATAACCGTGGCACTGTTTCAATTACAGTCGATAATCATACTTCGTTTTTCCCGATTGAACGAAGTCGCAACAATACCTTTTTTGTTCGCACCGGCAAAAAAGTATTAGGCACGTTTCCGATAAATCATCTTGCTTCGGTTGTTATCTATCCTATCCGCACAATCAAAAATCTTATAAAGGGAAGTCATATTTCACCACCCGGAATTTATTACCGGGCAAAACGCCTGGTTGAATCTAACTATGAAAAAAACTGGACGGGTTATATGGTTTTTAATAAGCCCATGTTTAAGCCCGGTGATACGTTAAAGCTGAAAGCTTTTATAACTTCGAAAAAAGGACGACCAATTAAAAAAAATCTGACTGTCCGGCTTTACAATTATGGTCGCCACTCCGTTAATCTTAAACTTGATGCTATTTCACCATACCGACCCGGAGCTTATATCTATGAATTTGTACTTACTGACAGTCTGAAACTTTCGCTCGATACAAATCCCACCATACAATTAGAACATCGTAATAAAACCGTGCAATCAAAATCGTTTCGTTATGAACAATATGAGTTAAAAGCCAATCAGTTTTTTGCCCGATCAGAAAATAACCACAAAGAAAAAGGAGCCACACTCTATTTAAAGGGCACCGACTCTAACGATATGCCGTTATATGATGTGCGGACAGAAATTTTGATTCAATCAACCAGTATTGGACAGGTGTATCGGGACAGACAATTTATTGCTGATACATTATGGGTTCACCAACAAAAACTTGATGCTGTTGGCGAAACAAAAATTGTAGTGCCTGACAGTATTTTTCCCGATGCTGCATTGAAGTATAAAGCTGTTGTTGCATTTATTACTGCAGATAACGAACGCCAAACCAAAGAACTAAATCTTCAATTTGATTCTAAACTTCCGCCCGTGCGGTTTGACGTAAAGAATGATAGCGTGTGGATTTTGCCGCAAGCATTAACCGATACTATTGAGTTAACCGCATTGGATAATGCCGATGAAGAGCTGTTTACAAAAACAATTTCTTTGCCGCATCGTGAAAAAATAAATCCACACATTAAAGAATACGAAGCGGGCGTTACTCCCAATTGGGAATTTTTTGAAATTAGTTCGTACGATAAACTTGAAGTACTATCCAGCCGAACTGCTGACTCAATAACTATATCCGTAAACAATCCTAGAAAAATTCCATTTCACTACCAGGTATTTAAACGCAACCGGCAACTTGTTCGCGGAAGCGCGAATGAATCCAGTCTGATTTTTAAAGATAAGGCCGGCATTGGCGAGTCGTTTACGGTATCGGTGCAGTATGTGTGGGCGGGTGTTTCCAAACAAGAGAATTACGCTGTAAACTTTAACGACCGGCAACTGAATGTTTCTATTTCTCATGAACCTTTGGTGTACCCAGGCCAGACAACCGACTTTACAATTAACGTTACAGATGCCAAAGGCAAGCCTGTTAACCAAGTTGACGTTACCGCTTTCGCAATCACTAAAAAGTTTAAACAAGCAACATTTAGTCAGCCACCAACCTACCCGCGCAAACAGAAAAGCAGGTTAATGTTTAACTCCTTTAACCAGGGTGAGTTTGATGATTTACCTGTTAAAAAATTAGACTGGGAATTATGGAATAAAACGTTAGGGCTGGATAGTATTGTGTATTATAAATTTTTATATCCAGTTGCGGGCCGTTACATATTTGAAAACCCAACTGCTGATTCCATTACACAAATTGCTCCGTTTGTGGTAGATGATGGTCAGGTTATAATGCCTAACATCATTTATATCAACAACACACCGGTGTTTCACTCTTCCGTTAATACCATTCAGCCCTACTCGTTTCGGATTGGGGCGGGCGTTCAACAAATCAGAATGCGTATCCAAAACTATGCTATCTCCTTTTCGATAGACATAAAGAAGAATCATAAGCAAATACTGTCTATTGATTTGAAAAATTTACCTGCTGATGTTTTAAAAATAGAATATGATAAAAAGGATTTGGAACTTGAACAGCAAAAAATCAGCAAGTACTTTATAACTGTTCACCGATCTGCCGATCAATCGCGGGCTTACTTCTGGCAAAACGACAATTACTTTCTTTTCAATACATCGGGCGCACGGGGTTATCCATCTGCGGAAGTGGTTGGGCCACTGCACCCACAAGTAACAAAGTTTATTACGGCCGATTCAACGGAAACCACTTTCAATTATGAACCTTTCTTCTCGTATCAATTTTTGCCCGGTATAATAAGGCAACGTTCTCTGAATAAACCTGTGGTATCCAGACTAAATTATGGTTTCAACTTTTCGCCTTCGTTTGGCGATAACGTGATGACTAAATCAGAAATAGAAAAACGTTGGGCAATCCAATCGATTAATAATCCACGGTTTAACAAGTACCCAACATTTCATTTTGGAAGTAAGCAAGCCGGCCGACTTTCCTTTTCAATAAAACCAATTTCCAAACCGCAGCTGCATCTCGCCACATTTATTATCAATCTGGATAAGCCTGATCAGTATTTTATTTACCCTGCCTACAACCAGCAGTTTGATCGCCTGGATGCCGGCCATTACGAGTTGGTTTTACTTATGAATGACATGCAGTACCTGCGCTCAGGTAAATTCTTACTTAAACCTTTTGGGCAAACTCTTCTCAATTTCAATCCTGACTCCATTCAATCAAAGGATAAGTTCTCTGAGAAACTCTATAACACATTAAAAGAGTGGGACGACCGCACTACTTATGTTGAACAACAACGCATGATAGAAATGAATGAAGTACGAACTTCTTACTATTCGCAACGCAACGAAAGTTATCCGTATGCCGGGAATCTGATAAGAGGTCGCGTGTTTTCTTCTGAGGATGGAAGCACATTGCCCGGTGTAAATGTAATTGTAAAAGGAACTGTTTATGGCACCGTTACAGATGCCAATGGTGAGTATTACATCAATGTTCCCCCTGGCGGAACGCTTGTGTTTTCATTCATTGGAATGATGACTGAAGAAATCCCAACTAACAATAAAAGTGAAGTAGATGTTGATCTTACTGCTGATGTAACACAGTTAAGCGAAGTAGTGGTAACAGCAATGGGAATATCGCGCGAAAAAAGATCATTAAGTTATGCCGTTAGTACAGTTCAATCTAATTTTTTGCAAGGGCGTGTTGCCGGAGTTCAGGTCAGTGGTGCTCCGGGAGTGAATCAGCAAATTTACGTTCGTGGTATTTCAACAATTGATACTGGTAACAGTCCAATAATTGTATTAGATGGCAAAATAATTGATGCTGCCGCTTACAAAGATTTAGATCCAAATTTTTTTAGCGCAATTGAGGTTTTGAAAGGAGAACAAGCAGCTTCTATTTACGGATCGAGAGCATCGGGTGGAGTGATTTTAATCTCAACCAAAAAAGGAGCCACAACACAACAATTATTAAGTGCTCCGTTACCCGAACCCGTTGTATTTGGAATACCAGACGAAAGTTTGCCCGGAAATAGCATTCGTAAAAACTTTCGCGATTACGCTTTCTGGAAACCACAGTTGCTTACAGATGAAAAAGGTAAAGCAACTTTTACAGCTACCTTCCCCGATGATATTACCGGTTGGAAAATTGAAGCGTTGGCTATGACAACCAAAAAACAAAGTGGAGTGGGGACATCAACCGTACAATCCTACAAATCATTACTTGCACAAATTGTTGCACCACACTTTTTGATTGAGGGCGATCGTGCGCTGGCTATTGGGAAAATAACTAATTACACATCCGATACACTCTCTATTACCAGAACTGTACAAATCGGGAACACCATTAACCCGGCAGAAATTACCATTACAAACTCGCACATTGATACGCTTGCTTTAACAACTACTCAACTTGATTCAATTCATATTAAATATGCTGTTAAGCGAAATCTATATGAAGATGGTGAGATCAGAAATTTACCGGTTTATAAAAAGGGACTTAAAGATGCCGATGGTTTTTTTGTTGCCCTACGCCATGATACCTCATTCACGATTCAACCCAAACAAGGCCTGTTACACTTGCGGGCCCAAACCGATGCGTTAGATGTGCTGTTGGATGAAATTGAAAGTGTAAAAAACTATCGTTACGATTGTAACGAGCAACTTGCATCTAAACTACGGGTGTTGCTTGCTGAAAAGAAAATAGCTGCTTTCCGAAAAGAAAAATTCAACCATGACGATCGCGTAAAGCGCATTATAAAGAAGCTAACCGAAAACCAACACGAAGCAGGTGGCTGGGGCTGGTGGAATAAAAGTGATGGTTTGATGTGGATTACGCTGCATGTAGCGCAGGCGTTGGAATTAGCCGAGAAAGAAAACTATGAAACCCGTTACGACAAAGAAGGCGTGCTGCGTTTTTTACAGACATCACTTTCAGAACTTCCGTTACGCGAGCAGGTGTTGCCCTATCAGTTTTTGCTTGCGCATAATATTAAAGTGGATCCGAAGCCGCTGTATGATTCACTCATCAAAACTGACTTATCGGTGTACAGTCGTTTGCGCCTGACCGAATTGATGCAGCAAAAAGGATTGCCCTACACCAAAAACTGGTTGCTTGAAAAACGGAAGCAAACATTAAAAGGGAATTATTATTGGGGCGAAGACAACACACACTTGTTTGATAACGATGCTATAGCAACGGTAATCGCTTATCGCATTTTAAAAAATGAAAAAGCTTCGACTGAAGAGTTGATGCGAATCCGGAATTTCTTTTTGGAGAAGCGAGGGCGCTACTGGCGCAACACGTATCAGTCGGTATTAATAATCGAAACATTGTTGCCCGACCTGATGGCGCAGGCTGACAAAACCACAGCGGGTGAAATTAGTTTTACCGGAACTTTCCAGTTTACGCCTAAAAAACTTCCATTCGATACTTTGTTGAATTCAACACAGACAATTACAGTTCATAAAGCAGGAATCTCGCCCATTTACTTTACGGCTTATCGCGAGTTTTGGAATTCAACTCCCGTGCGTAGTGAAAAAGATTTTATTGTTACTTCTTACTTTACAGATAGTGTTTCGCACCTTAAAGCAGGAAAGCCTGTTACTTTAACTGTTGACGTTGAGGTTAAGAAAGATGCAGAGTATATAATGTTGAATGTTCCTATCCCGGCCGGATGCAGTTACGAAAACAAAAATCAAAATTGGCGTAATGGCGAAGTTCATCGTGAATACGATTATCATCAAACCACGATTTTCTGTAAAGAACTAAAAGCCGGAAAATATCAGTACTCTATCTCGTTAGTACCCCGTTATTCGGGCAGCTATACCCTTAATCCGGCAAGAGCCGAGTGGATGTATTTTCCGGTGATGTATGGGCAGGAGGGTATAAAAGAAGTAACAATTAAATGAAACCTAACCCACCAACTCTTCAAACACTTCGCGCAACTTGCCAAACGATTTCACTTTGATTTTTGTCTTGGAAAGATCGAGCGATTTTTTACTGTACTTCGAAATATAAATTTCTTCAAACCCTAACTTCTCAGCTTCGGAAATGCGTTGGTCTATCCGGTTAACGGCCCGCAACTCGCCACCCAAACCAATTTCGGCTGCAAAGCAAATTTTATCGCTAACCGATACTTCTTCCATCGAAGAAATAATCGACACGCAAAGGGCAAGGTCGATGGCAGGATCTTCAACATAAATTCCACCGGCCATATTTACAAATACGTCTTGTGTACCCACTCTAAAGCCACAGCGTTTTTCTAAAACGGCCAACAACATGTTTAATCTTTTCTGATCAAATCCATTTGGTGTGCGTTGAGGTGTGCCGTACGATGCCGGGCTTACCAGCGATTGTATTTCAATCAACAACGGCCGATTGCCTTCAATGGTTGCGCCAATAGTAGCACCGGTAACCTGACCATCTTTCTGCGAAATTAAAATCTCAGAAGGATTGCTCACTTCGCGCAAGCCACTACCCAACATTTCATAAATGCCTATTTCAGAAGTAGAGCCAAACCGGTTTTTGGTTGTGCGCAGAATGCGATAAGCCAGATGACGATCGCCTTCAAACTGTAACACTGTGTCCACCATGTGTTCCAGCACTTTTGGGCCGGCAAGTGTACCGTCTTTCGTGATATGTCCAACAAGAAAAACGGGCGTGTTGGTTTCTTTGGCAAACTTCATCAACTCAGCTGCGCATTGGCGTACCTGGCCCACACTACCCGCAGCACTATCTAACATGTGCGAGTGTAGTGTTTGTATTGAATCAATAATTAAAAGTGCGGGCTCCAGGTTTTCTACTGCCTGAAAAATATTGCGGGTTTCTGTTTCGGCCAGCATGTAAAAATTTTCATAGCTGGTTTTTGACTTACCATTTAGTCGCTCAGCGCGCATTTTTATTTGTTGCTCACTCTCCTCGCCCGATACATACAAAACTTTTGCTTTACTTAGTGCAAGCGCCACTTGTAGCATTAAAGTAGATTTACCAATACCGGGTTCGCCACCAATTAGAATTAACGAGCCCGGCACAATGCCACCCCCCAATACGCGATTCAATTCTGCATCGGATGTGGTTATCCTTACTTCAGAAGAGGAAGTTATTTCGTTTAAGGTTTTTGGCTTATTGATTTTATTTTTTGAGTTGTCTTGCCGCCAGGTATTCCGATCGGTTTCGTTTTTCGAAACTACTTCTTCTACAAAACTATTCCACGAATTACATGAGGGGCACTTACCGAGCCATTTAGGAGATTCGTAACCACAACTTTGGCAGAAGAAGAGTGTTTTGGATTTAGCCACAGAAGAAAAATTGGTGAGCAAGTTTAATTAAAAGTTACGCGGTAAGCATTTCAGAATTGAATTATTGTTTATAAATTTCTATTAACCTAACTCTAAGCTATGCGATTTTATTTTTTATTATTGTTTTTAAACACTTTTGCTCCAGTTGTCCACGCTCAAAAGTCACCGGTAAAGTTTGGAGATATTCCAATGGACGATTTAACAATGACGATTTATTCCAAAGACTCTTCTGCTGCGGCAGTTATTCTGATGGATTATGGGCAGGCCCAACTAAATGTGGGGTCTAATTTTGCTAACATGATATTTGAGCGTCATACCCGAATTAAAATCTTAAGTAAAGATGGGCTTAAGTGGGGCGATGTTTCCATTCTATTAGGGCAATCGGGCGGAGCTGAAGATAGAATCACCTCTTTAACTGCCTCAACTTATAATTTGGTTAATGGAAAAATAGTAGAATCTAAGCTTGATAAAAAGGGGATATTTAAAGAAAAATTTAACCGCAACTTTAATTTACAAAAATTTACAATGCCCGATGTGAAAGAGGGCTCATTAATAGAATATACC
Organism: Cyclobacteriaceae bacterium; assembly: GCA_019638355.1. GTDB lineage: Bacteria > Bacteroidota > Bacteroidia > Cytophagales > Cyclobacteriaceae > ELB16-189. Next base: position 41,451 of record JAHBTY010000001.1, on the reverse strand, counting down.
TACAAGGTAAGCTCTGACTTCTGGCTTTACTTTCCCAACTGGGAATTTCAAAGCACGATACCTACCCGATGGAGTGAATATTGGGCTACCATACCCGATATTTTTCATTTTGAAAGATACATGCAGGGCTATCTTGCTGTGGTTGTAAACGAAGTAAAGCCAACCAATGCAGGTACATTAGGTGCACAGGCACACCATTGGATAGTTAAGGATGCCCCCGCATTTAAAGAAGAGCCTTTTATGACATCACAACAGAATTTTATTTCCAGAATAAATTTTGCATTGTCGCATGTTACTTTTCCAGGTAGTCCTTCGCGCGAAATCATGGGATCATGGGAGAAACTTAATAAAGATTTGTTAATAGCCCAGGGTTTCGGCAATGTGATTGATAAGTCGGGGTTTCTCAAAAATCTTGCAGCCTCTCTCACAGCAGGTATAAACGAACCAATTAAAAAAATTGAAGCAATACATCGCTATATAGCCACAACCATCGAGTGGGATGGAATAGAAGATTTTTATCCGGGTGATTTGAGGAAAGTGCTTGAAACAAAAAAAGGTTCTTCTGCAGATATCAATGTACTACTTGCAGCGATACTTGATAAATTAGAAATACCTGTTGAGATGGTTTTGCTAAGCACAAGGAATCATGGCATTATAAGAAAAGAGTACCCAATGGTTCGTCAGTTTAATTATGTTATTTGCGCAGCCCGCGTAGAGGGTAATGTGATTTTATTAGATGCAACAGAAAAACATTTGCCTTACACCATCATTCCGGATAGATGCCTGAATGGGCAAGGCTTGGTTATTTCAAAAACCAATCATGGGTGGATTAACATACCCCCTTCGGCCAAGGCAAAAACTATCGTAAATGCTAATATTAAAATTGGCATTGATGGCGTTATGGAAGGAACTGTTAGTTTCTCAGATGAAGGATATAATGCCAACAAAATCAGAAATGAATTTGAAATAAAAGGTCAAGAAGAATTTTCAAAGGAATTTAGGAATAAGACTCAGTGGGGTATTACAAAATCCGAATTTGAAAATTTGACTGATTTGGAGAAGCCTTTCGTTCAAACACATCATGTTTTAATTAATGAACATACTTCTTCAACAGGAAATACAATTTATTTTAATCCTTTATTGGCAAATCGACTCTTGCAAAATCCATTTAAAAATGATACTCGGGTTTACCCAATTGACTACGGAGCTCCATCCGAAAATATGTACATGTCAAAGTTTGTTATCCCACCAGGCTATACGGTTGATGAACTACCTAAAAGTAAATTTTTAACCTTACCGGAAAATGGTGCGCGTTTTTTTTACAATATATCACAAACCGGAGATGTAATTAATCTAACCTGCATAGTGAGCATTAACAGAACCTTATTTGCACAAACCGAATATTCAATACTTCGTGAGTTTTACAGCCAGATTGTAGCCAAAGAAGCGGAACAAATTGTATTGAAGAAACTTTAATTTTGATTATTGCAAACTATGGTAAAAATTCTCCTCTTAACTTTCACTTTTAGCGCCACTATTGCCTACGCTGTTGATCCGAAATATCCTGTTAATACAATTCCGGCATCCTTGAAGGAGAACGTTGATGTAGTTATCCGTAATGAAGAGTACACCTTTAAAATAATATCTAAAAGTAAAGCCATCTATACTGTTAAATCTGCGTACACCATTTTTAATGATCGCGGCAAGCGGTACGCTATGGCAGTTGTGGGTTACGATAAGCTTACTAAAATCATTGATTTTAATGCAACTGCTTACGATGCTGCTGGCAAGCAAATAAAAAAATTAAAAAACTCCGAGTTTTATGATCAAAGCGCATTTGATGGCTTTAGCTTATACAGTGATAACCGGATTAAGGTGGCTAATTTAGCCCAGGGCTTTTATCCTTATACAGTTGAATTCGAATATGAGTTAGAGTTTAAGTACCTTTTTTTTATTCCAGGTTATGTTCCTTTATACTCTGAAAAAACTTCTCTTGAAAAAGCTTCTTACACCATTATTTATCCCAAAGATCTTGAGCCGCGTTATAAAACACAAAATGTTACTACACCCATGATTAAAACCCAACTGGCTGATGGTTGGGAATCTATTGCGTGGTCGTTTAAGAACTTAATGCCTGTAAAGTTTGAACCTCACGGTCCACTCAAAGAAGAACTGGTTACAAAAATTACGGCAGCTCCGGGCATCTTTTCCTACGAAGGCTACGAGGGTAATATGAATACCTGGAATACTTTTGGGCACTGGATTAATTCATTGAATAAAGGCCGGGATATTCTGCCGGTAGAAACAATTCAAAAAATAAAGGAACTAACGGCTAACTTAAAAACAACAGAAGAAAGAACTGAGGCAGTTTATACGTATATGCAGAATAAAACTCGTTATGTAAGTATTCAATTAGGCATAGGTGGACATCAGCCCTTTGAAGCCCAAGTTGTAGATAAAACCGGCTACGGTGATTGTAAAGCTTTATCGAATTATACTGTGGCCATGTTGGCTGCTGCAGGTGTAAAAGCGAATTATGTACTTGTAAAGGCAGGTCAGGACGAACCAGATATGGTAATAGATTTCCCAAGCTCTCAGTTCAATCATGTGGTGGTGGCTGTTCCTAACAAGAGCGATACTATTTGGTTAGAGTGTACAAGTCAAACAAATCCGTTTGGCTATATGGGAACGTTTACGGGTAACAGGAAAGCATTGATGATCACTGAATCCGGGGCTGCAATTGTGAAAACCCCAGTTTATACGCAAGAACACAATGTGCAAACTCGGTTAGCTGAAGTAACCATTGACGATGCCGGTAATGCGATTGCTTCGGTACGAACAAATTATCAAGGTCTTCAGTATGAAAATGGCGGGTTGTGTTTTGTAGTTAATAGTGGAATAGATGATCAAAAAAAGTGGATTCAGCACAATACAGATATTCCTGCTTTTGATATAACCAATTTTTCAATAGCTAATAATAAAAATAAGATACCCTCGGCCCAGGTAAAGACAAACCTTATACTGAAAAGGCTGGCTACTGTTAGCGGAAAGCGAATGTTTATTACCCCCAACCTTATGAATAGAATGAGTTATATACCCGAAAAAAATGATAATCGAAAAAGTATAATTGCAAACCGAGTAGCTTACACCCATGCCGATACCATTATTTATAAACTTCCCGAAACGGTTTACCCCGAATTCACACCCGAACCGATAAAAATCAAATCGCGCTTTGGCGAATATGAATCAACCTATCAATTAGAACAAGGAAGGCTGATTTATATACGCAAGCTTAAAATGAACAAAGGCGAATTTCCTGCCGATACCTATAATGAGTTTATCGATTTTCATAAAAACATTAATAAAGCCGACAATGCCAAGGTGGTGTTTGTGAATAAAACGTAAACTAAATTAGTTCGGGCTTTCTTTGGCCATTGTGTTGTAAACTAATTTATCGGCCAACGAGGGCCACCATTTATTTAACCAAACGGTTAGCTTTCCCTGGTTTGTTAAAATAAGTGTTCGCTTTCTTTTAACGACAGCTTTATAAATATGTGTAGCGCATTCATCGGCTGTCATCATTTTTTCTTCTGCCCGGGGCGATTTGCCCTGCAGATGACCATCTTTTGTAAGTGCGCGCATGCGTATGTTAGAAGCTGTAAACCCCGGGCATGCCGTTAGCACATGCACACCGGTTTTTAATAACTCCGTTCTGAGCACTTCTAAAAATCCATTTAACGCAAACTTGCTTGCCGAGTAACCCGTGCGCCCCGGAAGCCCGCGAAACCCAGCAATAGATGATATACCTACAACAGAACCTTTGTTTTTTATAATCTCGGGCAAGCAGTGGCGCGTGGCATAAAGCACACCATAAAAATTAATATCCATTACTTGTCGTATCACCTCCAGGTCAACTTCGGCAAACAAGGCCCGCATCGAAATTCCGGCATTGTTAATAAGAATATCAATGCTTCCGTATTGGCGTATGGCTTCTGCTGCCATTGCTTTATTATCAGCCTCTTTGCTAACATCGGCCTTAAATGCCAAAACCGTAATGCCCTTTTCTATTAAAGTACTTACAGCCTTGTCTAAGCTCTCCTGGTTACGCCCCGTAATCAATACTTTAGAACCTGCCTTCCCAAACTTTTCGGCTAATGCTAACCCAATACCCGATGAGCCCCCCGTTATTATCACCACCTTGTTCTTCATAAAATTATTGGCGGACAAAAGTAATAAAACAATAGTCTATTTTTGTGGCAATGGTTTTATTGAAATTGCTTTCGCGCACTCCACTTTCCGTTCTTTACCTGTTTTCGGATTTCCTTTTTTTTGTAAGCTACTATGTTATTAACTACAGGCTTAAGCTTGTTCGAAAAAACCTTAAACAATCTTTTCCGGAAAAATCGATAGCCGAACTAAAATTGATTGAAAAGCAGTTTTATAAAAACCTGTGCGATTATGGGGTTGAAACTTTAAAGCTCTTAACTATTTCTAAGCAGGAGTTAACCGAGCGCATGAAGTTTATAAATCTGGGGGTAGCTCAAAAATTTCTTCAGAATAAACAATCGGTAATCATGCTGGCTTCGCACCAATTTAATTGGGAATGGTTACTGGCTGTTGGTTCATTAAACCACCCGGTAGATTTTGTTTACCAGGAGCAAAGCAGCATTCTTTTCAATTCATTCTCGTTAGCCAGTCGTAGTCGGTTTGGTGCTTACCCCGTTAAGCGCGAAAAGGTGGCACGCGAAGCGCTGCTGCGCAAAGACCTGATTCGGGCAACGGCTATTGTTGCCGATCAGTTTCCGGGTAAAGGCCGCGATAAAAAATACTGGACTGAATTCCTGCATCAACCCACTGCATTTTATCAGGCCATTGGTCAACTTGTACATATACTTCAATATCCAGTGTTCTACCTGGCTATTCGAAAAAAAAAGCGCGGTTATTATGAAGCAGAGTATGTACTGCTAAGTGAGCCTCCGTACGAAAAGGATTCTCACCGTGTGTTGGAGAGCTATGTAAAAGCAACAGAAAAAGTTATTCAGGAAAATCCTGCCGGGTGGCTATGGTCGCACAACCGATGGAAAAATCGGGCCTAAAAGTTTAATTCAACAACATCTCAATGTCTTCGCGCGAAAGCGACTTAATCACACTTTCTTCCGATTGAATCAGGTTTTCAGAAAGTTTGAGTTTGTGTTTTTGAAGGGTAAGAATTTTTTCTTCTACCGTGTTGCGCGTAATAAACTTATAACTAAATACTTTTTTCTTTTGACCAATGCGATGTGCCCGATCTGTAGCTTGTGCTTCTACGGCCGGGTTCCACCAGGGGTCAAGAATAAATACATAGTCGGCCTCCGTTAGGTTAAGGCCTAATCCGCCAGCCTTTATCGAAATTAAAAATACTTTCAGGTTAACATCTTTATTAAACTTATCTACCTGCTCTTTCCGGTCAGTACTGGATCCATCCAAATAGGCAAATGGAATGTTGCGTTCGTTAAGTAGTGTTTTAACAATATCCAGATGTTTTACAAACTGACTAAACACCAATACCTTGTGGCCCTCCAGCAACGCATTGTCCAGCATGTGCAAAACATCTTCCAGTTTGCCTGAATTACCTTGGTAGTGGGCATCAATCATTTTAGGATGATTGGATAACTGGCGCAATTTTGTAAGACCTTCCAAAATGGTCATGCGTGTGTTATTGATACCCTCCTGATCTATCTGGTTGAGAATTTTATGACGATAGAACGATTTGGCTTCTTCGTATTTCTGTTCTTGCTCGGCAGTCATGTTGGTGTAGTACACATTTTCAACTTTCTCAGGCAAATCGGTAGCTACTTGCGATTTTAATCTGCGTAGAATGAACGGTTTTATTATCGAGTTAAGCTTCTTGGTTTTTGCTTCATCGCGTTTTTTCTCAATGGGTAGTTGATACTCATTCTTAAAAAAAGTCTGGCCGCCCAATAGGCCAGGATTTATAAAGGTCATTTGCGACCATAAGTCAAGGGTGGTGTTTTCCAGCGGGGTACCCGTTAAGGTTAGCCTGTAGCGCGACTTTAGTTCCAATACAGCCTTGGCAATATTGGAAGTAGGGTTTTTGATAACCTGCGATTCGTCTAATATGATGTAGTTGAAGTAAAATGGTTTTAGCAGATCAATATCAAGGCGGGTTATGCCATAGCTGGTAATTACCACATCGTATTTGCTAAATCTATTAATGTCTTTGTTACGCAGTGTGCCGGTATAGGTTAATATTTTAAGATCGGGTGTAAACTTAGAAGCCTCCATTTCCCAATTGTAAACCAACGAAGTGGGCATGATCAATAACGATGTGCCACCATTACCCTTCTCTTTTTCGGCTTGCAGCAAGGCCAGTGTTTGTACGGTTTTACCAAGGCCCATATCATCGGCCAGGCATCCACCCAAATGAAACTCGTTAAGAAAGCGCAACCAGTTATAACCGGCTTTTTGGTAAGGGCGTAATGTGCCTTCGAATTTTTGAGGCAGCGCATAGTCTTTAATACCACTGAAGGATTGCAGGTTGCGCAGGCGTTCGCTCATGTGCACCTTAGCCAGGTTGCCATCTTCCAACTCTTTCAGTAATGAAATATGGTGCTTTTTTAATACCGGTTTTTCATTTGTGCCGTGTGTTTCACTTAAGGCAAACAGGTCGCTGTACTTCACCAGCCAGGCTTCAGGTATAATGGCAATTTCGCCATTGGGTAGTTTAAACTCTACTTTCTTTTTAACAATGAGCTTACGCAAGTCTTTAAACGAAATCTCGTACTCGCCAAACCGGATTTTAGCATGAATATCAAACCAGTCGATATTCTCTTTTACTTCAAGTTCAATTACTGCTTTGCCAACAAAATATTTTTTATCGCGGTTTTCGGGTTGGCTTACTTCAAAACCGAGGTTAAGCAGGTTAACCCGGTTTTCGTTTAACCACGAAAAGGCATGCGCCTTTTCTACGGCTGTTCGAAAGCCGCGCAGGGGTAAGCCCAGCTTAATTAATGTTTGCGCATATTTTTTTTCGGATTCTAATTCGCGCTTTACACGATGAAACACATAATCGTTTTCTTTTTGTTCAACATTTACACTTACCGGCACAAAGGCATCTCCGCGAAAGCGGTGTTTGCCATACTTAAACGATAAATCAAACACAATTTTGCCGGCTTCGTCATCGCCAGGGCCATCGGGCGCATCGGCACTACCAAATAGGGTGGGTACGTTTTTTACATTGGCGGGCGGCAACTCCGAAATACTAAGCAGTGGATGCGGGTCGTATTCGGTCTTGATTATTTCAAAACCTTCTGCATCTACATCTTCAAACGCACTTATAAGCGGACCGATGAAACGGCTATAATAAGTTTCTTCTAACTTCTTGGGGATTTTTACAATTGGTTTAGAAAGAAAGGGCTGAAGTTTTTTGCCATCTACAAACTTATCAAATCCATAAAGTTTGCCGCTTATTACCAGCCAGGCGGGCTGCTTGCAAATTAAATAAGCAGCCGGATTGGGGAGTTCAATTTTTTTTCCCTCGTATGTAATAGTAGGGTAGTACTCGGTGCCCTCTGCATTACGTTTAAAATTGAATTGTACGTTGGCCCTTTTTTCAAGTACTTCTATTTTGCGCCAGGTTGGCTCGCCATCGTTGCCCATTTCAAACAATTGCTTGCCTTTTATTTTTTCAAGAACAGCCGCACGTCTTTTTTCCATAAAAACTTCTATCTGCTCTTGAAGCAACTCATCGCCTTTATCTTTTTTAAATACTTTGCTGAAAAAGTCATCGGGCTTCATCACTTTTTTTGAAAAGTGTTTCAGTACGGCATCCTGGCTCATGCCGTCCATCATTTCAATCAATTCATAGTCGCGGGTATCAAGGCCTTTTGAAAACTCGCGCGCATTTTTATGCGAAATATTTTGATGTTGGTAGGTGAGGCGACCCTTATCGTCCAGATGCACTATAAACGACTCGAAAATATAACCCAGGTACTCGTGTTGGTACAACGAGTAAATAATTTGAAAAGGCTGTGTGGCCGATACTTTCATGAGTTAATTTAAACTACTTTTTATGGTGCGGGCAGTTTTAGCAAGCCAAAACTGCATTTTAGCACCACTTGCACACTAAGCAGAATTGCAAATTATAAATTTGAGAGTGATTTTTTTGTGCTTTTTACACGAAAAACATGCCTGGTAATTACATGCTAGAGGTGCTGAATAGAGTAGGTGCGGGTGGCTAATCGTGCCGGATAGAATGAAACGATTAACGTAATAATTATAATTACAGCGGCAGTAAGCACAAAGTCCATTACTTTCATTTTAACAGGATAGCTGGTAATGATTGCATTTTCCATGCCCATCCCCACCATCCCAAACGAATCCTGCAACCAACAGATAAGGCCACCCAGCAGCAGGCCGGTAAAAGCTCCCGTAAAGGCAATAAGGGCTCCTTCGCTTAAAAATATATTGCGAATTAAGTGGCTGCTACTGCCCATAGCAAACAAAACCGAGATGTCTTTCTTTTTGTCTAATACCAACATCATTAACGAAAAGAAAATATTGATAGAGGCAACCAGAATGAGTAGTGTTAGTGCGATGAATGTAAAAAGCTTTTCAATTTTAAGTAGTCGGTATAAATCGGCATGTTGTTCCTGATTGGTAAGTACCGAAAAATCTTCACCCATTACCTGGGCAACTGCTGCCTGGGTTTCGCGCAGGGGTAGTTTGCCGGTTGTTTTTATTTCGAGGCTGGTGCGTTTGTTACCGTAGTTCAACAGCTCTTGCGCAAAATGTAATGGCACAAAAATATAGTTATCATCATAGTTTTTTTCAATGGAGAAAACTCCACCGGGTTGTATTACCCTGCGTGAGTAAAGTTGCGAAGGATCTAACCCTGAGGCTTTGAGATTTTTGATGTAAAAAACCTGCAAGGGTTGTAGGCTCTCTTTTACGCTCAACGATAGTGCATATTGCACACCCCGCCCCACTATTGCATAATCAATTTCATTTTTACTCAAAACCAGTTCACCATCTACCATGCTGTTATCAAGCCGGTGTTGCATTAAAAAGCTTTCGCTCACTCCTTTCAAGGTAACTACTGCATCCGCATCGCGGTAGCGTATGTAGGCATAGTCTTCAATTACCTCTGTAATAATATCTACCCCCACAACCGTTTGAAGTTTTTGAATCAGGTTTTTGTCAACTTCAAAAGACTTACCTTTCTTTAATTCGATTTTTAGTTCCGGGTCAAATGAAGTGTAAAGTCCGCGCAACAAATCCTCCAAACCGTTAAATACCGATAGCACAATTACAAGGGCAGCTGTAGAAAATGCAATGCCGATTATAGAGAGAATAGAAATGATGTTAATAAAGTTTTTCTTCCGGCCGGAAAAGAAGTAACGTCTTGCAATAAATAGGGATAGATTCAAAAGCCGCAGGTTTAATCTTTACTTTCCTTGGGAATGTTCAGGCTTTTTATCAGGTCATCCATGCGTTGGGCATTTTCCTCTACTTCATCAATAAAGAAAACCAAAGCAGGTACAATGCGTGCCTGGTTGCGAATGCGATCACCCAGTGCTTTGCGGATTTCGCTTTTATGCAGTTCAATGTTATTGAGTACAGCCTTTTTGTCTTTGGCCAACGTGAGGCCCAGGTAAACTTTGGCCACACTTAAATCCGGACTAATACGAACATCGGCAATGGTTATAAAAGTATTGCCAATAATGCCGCGTTTATCCTTCAAAAAGATGTCGCTCAATTCTTTCTGAATTAGTTTGTTGTATTTCTGCTGCCGTACCGTTCCGCTCATAATGCAAAGATAACGGTTGGCGGTGTAATTAAGGCCGGGGTGTACGGGCAACTTTTTGTTTATTTGTGTCCGTTTTAAACTTTGTAGGGTGCTGCTTCGCTTTTTTCGAATTAATGATCCGTACCGGCTGCTCGCCATCTTCATCTTGCTGTTACTGATTGCCCTCGGATTTTTCATCGACCCGGTGGCCACCACGCTTGCCGAACTAAAAGCCTTTGTATTGGGGGAGGCACTTAACAGTGGAAAAAGTTTATATACACAGGTGCACACCGGCCAGGCCCCGCTTACTGCGTGGCTGTTTGGTTGGCTGGAGTTGATGTTTGGGCGTTCGCTTACGGCTCGTCACGTGTTAGCGTTTCTACTCATATTTATACAAGGGGCATACTTTGCCATTTTGCTTATTAACAACAAAGCACAAAGCGAAAGCACTTACCTGCCTGCCTTTTTGTTTGGGGTGGTCTGCTTCTTTTCGTTTGATATGTTGGCACTGTCGCCAGAGCTTATAGCATCTTCCTTATTATTGCTGGCACTTAATAATCTGTTTAAAGAGGTTGAGTTTCGTGTTCAGCGAGACGATACCCTTTTACTGCTTGGTTTTTACCTCGGCATAGCTTCGCAGTTTGTTTTTACATACGTGGTATTTCTGCCGGGTACACTTCTTATCCTCGGTATTTTTACGCGCTTGTCGGTACGCAAAGCGTTGTTGCTGATTTTTGGATTTGTATTTCCACACCTTGTGTTGCTTGCAGCATATTACTTTAATGGTAAACTGGAGTTGTTGTGGACGCACTATTATACCAGCGTTGCCTGGTTTGCCGAAAATCAGTTAACGCTTGCCTCCATGTTGTGGTTATCGGCAATTCCCATCAGCTACTTTTTCTTTTCCTTGATTATGTTAAACCGCGAGGCGCGACTAACCAAATACCAATCGCAGCTTTTGCAAATCATGTTTCTCTGGTTGCTGATTGCCATTATTGAAATTATTGTAGCGGGTAACATGGCTCCGCATCGGGTAATAACCTATGCACCGCCTCTCGCCTACTTCATCAGTCACTATATTTTATTGGTTCGCAGAAAGTGGCTTGCCGAATTATTACTGTGGGGATTTGCCGGTGGCATTGTAACGGTAGCCTACCTGGCCCGCTATAACAAACTTGACAAGATTGATTACCAAAAACTTTTTGTAAAAACAGTAAATGATACACCGAAACATAAACGCATTTTGGTTTTAGATGAGCAATGGGGCTACTTTGAAAACAACAAACTGGCTACTGGCTTTTATGAATGGAAAGTTTCTGAACCTTATTTTCGGGAAATGGAGTATTTTCAAAACGTAGTGCTTATTGATAAAGCGTTTGCAAACGACTTGCCCGAACTTATTATTGATCCGCATCAGGTAATGCCCGGAGTTTTTGAGCGCATTCCGGCCCTGGCCAAACTGTATCAGAAACAAGGTTCAAACTATTATCTTACTTCTTCTGCAAAACCAATCACTCACTAACTCGTACTAACCGTATGCGATTTGGCTTTCTTTTGATTTGTAGTTTCTGGACAATGTTGTTGTTCTCGTGCAAAGAAGTTTCTTATCCGAAACCACAGCCGGCTGGTATTGCCAACCTGAAACAATTACCCGAGTCCATTTGTGGCGAATACCTGATTCGCGATAAAGCTACTGGCGAAATTGGCGATACAATCATCATTGAATCGTGGGGCTATCGTACAAAGGATGCAAGCGGAAAAGATTGGCTGGGAGTAGGCCGCATCAGCGATACGCTTGTGGTAAAACAATATCAAGGCTATTACTTTATCAACTTCAAAGAGGGCGATCAATGGATTCTACGCCTTCTGAAAGTAAAAAATCCTAATCGGCTGGAGTTATTATCAATTAATCTTGAAAACGATGTTGAGCAGGAAGCGGTGCTTCAAAAACTGGGCAACAAGTTTAAAGTAAAAACAAGTAAGGAAAACGATTATGTTTTCTACCAGATAAACCCCACACCTGCGCAGTTAATGAGCCTTGTTAATGAAAACTATTTTACCGGAGTGGAGTTGATTCGCAAACGATCAAATTAAATTCCATTCCTTCCGGTAAGGGCGATCCAAAAAAGTGTTTGCTTCCTTATTGCCCACAAACTTTTCTTTCTTTGCATTCCATTGTAAGCTTCGGTTTAATCGCCACGAGATTAGCGCGAGGTGCATGGGCAATGTCATTTCACGCGCATAGGCAAGATTTGATTCTGGTTGTTTACGCGAACGCACTGCATCAATAAAATTTTGCTGATGACCCGGTGAGCGCGGAACACTTTGCGCCACCGAAGGAATATCACTTACGGTTTCACCATTGATGGTAATGGCCATGGTGCTATAATCGCAAATCAATGCGCCTTTGTCGCCTTCAAAGTAAGCTCCGATGTTTCGTTCGGCAGCACCGGGTACGTTAGGGGCTTTGGTAGTCCAGAAAATTTTCAGGTCTTTAAATTCAAACTCAGCATCTAGCCATTTGGGAGCATCGGCCTGGCCATCGGTTTTTTCACCACGTGCTGTTACTTGCTTCAGTCCTTTTGGTTCAATGGCCCACCAAACGATATCAGCAATGTGGCACCAGAAATCAGCAAACACACCACCCGAGTAATCCAGAAAATACCGGTATGTGAAATGGCAACGCTCCGGAACATAATCCACATAAGGCGCTGGTCCTAGCCACATATCCCAATTCAATCCGGCAGGTACGGCCTGAACTTTTGCCACTCCCAAACCGGGTGAATACGAATCTTTCCAAAGCCGAACGGTATGCACTTTACCAATGGCTCCGCTTTTTATTATCTCCACCACGCGGTGGTAATTATCGCCCGCATGAATTTGAGTGCCCAACTGAAACACGCGGTTATATTTTGCCTGATTCACCAACATAGTTTTGCCTTCGCGCACACTATACGAAAGTGGTTTTTCGCCATACACATCTTTACCCGCCTGAAAGGCAAGCGTGGCTATTTGTGCATGCCAATGATCGGGTGTGGCAATGGTAACTGCATCAATATCTTTTCTTTCTAAAATATTTCGAAAGTCTTCGTGTGTAGTAGCCTTTGTTCCGGGGTTCATTTTTTTGAGCGACTCCAACGTGCTGGCCAAATGACTCTGATCCACATCGCACAAGGCCACCACTTCGGCACCCGGTAAATTAGCAAACCACTCCATGTGCTGATTGCCCATGCCACCCAAACCAATGTGGGCAATGCGTACACGATCGTTTACCGATCCGCGACTAATAAGTGAGGGCAAAAAGGTAAGACCAAGTGTACCTAAAGCACTCTTCTTAATAAACTCGCGTCTGTTCAGGCTCATGGTAGATTTTGATTTGTGTAAACGAATCTACTTAAAAATCTCCACACAAAAACCTCTCACAAAAAACTGAAGCTACGTGGCAAAAAATTCAATACCTTAGAATTTAACTAAACTACAAACCATGCGCTGGATTGCTCTTTTTCTTTTGTGTCTGTTGTTTCAATGCACCAAACCCGAACAACAAACTGCATCGACACCAAAAGTACTGCTCGCTATTTTTGCGCATCCCGATGATGAAGCAACGGTTAGCCCGGTGTTAGCCAAATATGCTGCGGAAGGCGTAACGGTTTATATCGCTATTGCGACCGATGGCCGTTATGGTGTAACCGATCATGCAAAAATCCCGGCAGGTGATAGCCTGGCTGCTGTACGAAGTGAAGAAGCCAAATGTGCTGCTGAAAAGCTGGGTATTGAACCGCCCATTTTGTTTGGTCTTCACGATCAATTAAAAATGGGTGAAGGTATGGGGCCGATTAATGATCAACTCAATACCATGCGTTTTAAAATCAAAGAACTATTTACCTCCTTAAGTCCCGATGTGGTTATTACGTGGGGCGCATCAGGCTGGACGGGCCATCACGATCATCGGTTGGTGAGTACAGTTGTTACCGAAGTATTTCAAACACAAAAGTGGGATAAGCCGGTGCAATTATATTACAGTGCTATTCCTACCGGTAATCTTCCGGCAAATAGTCCCATGCAATTGGCTACGGTTGATCCATCGTTTCTTCCCATAAAGATTTCCGTTTCAGAAGCTGATTATGCAACAGCACTGGCTTCGTGGCATTGTCATAAAAGTCAATACACGCCTGAAACCATTGAAGGCATGCATCACTTATTAAAAACTTCTTTAAAAGGAACGGCTTACTTTATGCCTGTTGCTGTTTCAACTGTTGAAAAGAATTCGTTGTTTTAATTTTATACCTAACCCTGTTATGAAAATCCTAACCTTACTCACCGCACTTTGCTTCACGCTGAATGTGTTCGCACAAAAGAAGCAACCGGCCCCCGTAATGTCGGCCAGCAAAAAAGCCATAGTCGAAAACATCAACACACAAGCAGCAAGCCTTATTAGCATCAGCGATAAAATCTGGGCTGCCGAAGAAACCGCCTTCAATGAACATACATCAGCAAAACTACTTGCCGATTATGCCGAGGCAAACGGATTTAAAGTGGAACGTGGTGTAGCCGAAATGCCAACAGCCTTTGTGGCAACGTATGGCAGTGGTAGCCCGGTAATTGGCATCTTAGGTGAGTTTGATGCGTTGCCCGGACTTTCACAAAAAACGGTTCCGGTAAAAGATCCTTTGCACGAAGGCGAGCCCGGTCATGGTTGTGGTCATAATCTTTTCGGTACTGCCAGTTTAGGTGCTGCGGTGTCTATCAAACAAATGATTGAGCAAGGTAAACTGAAAGGCACCATTAAATTTTTTGGCACTCCGGCCGAAGAAAAATTCTTTGGTAAACTGTGGATGATTCGGGCGGGGTTATTTAACGGGGTGGATGTTGTAATGGATTGGCACCCCGGTGCTGAAACCAGGGCAGCCGTGCAAACCGGTTTAGCGCTTGTTGATTTTATTGTTGAGTTTAATGGCCAGGCCGCTCACGCTTCGGCTGATCCGTGGAATGGAAGAAGTGCCAGCGATGCACTGGAACTTTATACCAGCGGCATCAATTACCTGCGCGAGCATATTAAACCTAGTGTGCGCATTCATTACCACATACAAGACGGTGGCCAGGTAGTAAACGTAGTTCCGGATTACTCACGGTTGTGGGTACGCGTGCGCGATGTAAAGCGCGATGGTATGGCCGAAGTGTATGAACGTGTAAAGAAAATGGCCGAAGGCGCGGCTATCATGGCTAATGTGGATTACAAGATTTCATTGGTATCGGGGATTTATGAAGTATTGGTTAACCGCACCGGTGCCGACTATGTAACCAAAAACTTAGCACTGCTTGGCCCTATAACTTATACTAATGATGAAGTTGCTTTCGCAAAAAAAATTCAGGAGAGTACCGGTAAACCACAAGTAGGCTTGCATACCAAAGTTGAACCGCTGGAAGAAACCAATCCGAATGCCGGTGGTGGTTCCACCGATGTGGGCGATGTAAGCTGGGTTGTACCCACCATCCGATTAAGTGTAGCTACTGCGCCCATTGGTACCCCGTGGCACTCATGGGCAGTGGTTGCCTGTGGCGGAATGTCCATCGGGCATAAAGGCATGTTGCATGCTTCCAAAACATTGGCCATGACGATGGCAGATTTATACGAGGACCCTAAAAAAGTTGAAGCGGTTAAAGCTGAGTACACAAAAGGCAAAGGCGATCATGTATATAAAGGTTTGATTCCGGATGGCCCGCCACCGGTGGGGAAGAAGTAAGGTTGAAAGTATTACTCCAATAGATCTTACTAGACCTTTACTTTCATAGCCGAAATAAATTGGTTTGTATGGCATTGAGGTGCACCTTCCCCTATGGAATTTTCTGAACCGTACGGAATATATCTGTTAGGCTTTTTTGCACAAGCATTGTTTGGTGCGCGCACCGTGGTGCAATGGGTACAATCCGAACGTGCCGGTAAAGTAGTATCGCCTGCCTGGTTCTGGATTTTTAGTTTAAGTGGCTCCACCTTGTTTTTGATTTATGGTTTACTACGCCATGATGTTGTGATTCTGGTTGGCCAAACACTCTCGTTCTACATTTATATCCGCAACCTTCAACTCAAGCAGGTGTGGACAAAGCTTCATTTTATTTTCAGAGTGTTGATTATACCAATTCCGTTTGTGTTGATGGGGTGGATGTGGTTGGTTGCTCCGCAGCATTTTCAAAACATCTTTCAACAAACAAACCTGGCCGATGTAGCATTGTTGGTGGGCGGTGCCGGTCAACTGTTATTGAATTTACGATACCTCTATCAATGGTATTTTTCGGAGAAGGCGCAACAATCGCTTTTGCCATTGGGCTTCTGGGTTATCAGTGCGATTGCTTCGCTGATGGTGGTTTATTATGGTATTGTGCAAAACGAACCCGTGTTGCTGGTGGCGCAGGGTATGGGCTTTGTCGTTTACCTGCGCAATATCTGGTTTGCGTTGCGCACCCGCCCAGTTGTAGCGCAATAACTATCTTGCAGCATGGCCGATTGGAAACGGATTTGTGATAACCCCGTACAAGACTTCATTATTAAAAATGAGTTGGCCGATGAACGCCAATTGGTATTGCAACATAAAACACTTTTTGATCTCCCAACAAAATCAATTGCTGAACAGATAGCAGGCAGACGAAAATCGAAAAAGAAACTTCCGTTGTGGTACGAAACAAAAGGTATTGTTTATCCGCCCACACTTAACCTTGAGCAGTCTTCTTCACAAGCAACGGCACTATTTAAAGCAACACTTCTGAAAACAGAAACCGGCCAAGAAAATCTGATTGACCTAACAGGAGGTTTTGGAGTGGATTCATTTTTCTTTTCGAAGCAATTTGATTCGGTAAAGTATGTTGAACCCAATGCCGAATTACTCAAGCTTGTTCAGCATAACCATGCGCAGTTAGGCGCAAGAAACATAATTTATATTGAGGCTACTGCCGAAGAAGTAGTATCGCAGATAAAGGAAGCAGCTGTTTTTTTTATCGATCCTGCACGCAGAGATGCAAACGCTAAAAAAAATTTCAAACTCAGCGATTGCACTCCGGATATAACTCAATTACAAAAGCAGTTGTTTACACAGTGTGAGTTCGTTTTAGTCAAAGCCTCACCTTTGCTTGATATTCAGCAAGGCTTGCGCGAACTACCGCATACTAAAACCGTAATCGCATTATCGGTTGAAAATGAAATGAAGGAGTTGCTTTTTCTGGTGCAACGTGATTTTACCGGAACTCCTGAGATAATTGCAATTGATCTTGATTCGAAAGGAGAAATAAAATCAAAGTTTGCATTTGCACAGGCCCAGGAAGCAGCAGCCCAACCCGCTTACAGCGAACCACTGCACTATCTGTACGAACCCGGAGCAGCAATATTGAAAGCCGGAGCATTTAAGTTAATTGCACAACATTTTAGTTTGCATAAACTCGCACCCAATACACACCTTTATACTTCCAATACACACCTAAAATATTTTCCCGGCCGCACCTTTCGCATCGAACACATTAACCCAACCGAGAAGCAACTCCGGCAACTACTTCCAGATAAGCGTGCTCATATCGCTGTTCGTAACTATCCACTAACCGCCCGACAACTCATGAAAAAACTCAACTTGCAGGAAGGGGGCAATAAGTTTGTATGGGGTTTTTCTGAAATTAAGAAAAAATATATTGCCCTTTGCTCAAGGTTGCAGGGGGCAGGGAAACAAATTGATTAGTAATTTTGAATTCTATGAATTACTGGACAGACCTTAGCATTCAATATGCTAACCAGAAATCCTACTTGGATGATCTTTTTCAGGTTTATCCAACAATTCCTGATGGGATAAGGGATATTGATCCACAAAAATGGAATAATATAGAAACGGAATTTAAGGCAAAAAATAACGTTAAACTCATTCAAGAGTTATTGAAAATGGATCTGTTTCCAATTAAGGACAGTTATATTGCCTATCTAAAGAGAGATATTACCGCCATTGATCGAAATCCTAAAACGATAGACCGGATATGCGGACGATTATACGAGATGGGGTTGGCTAAAATTTTCGAGAAGTGCAGTGAGCCAAAAGAAACAAATCGCCAAATAGGTCCGATGTTCGGAAACTGGATAGCCAAGAAGTCCCTTGGCTTACTTCCAGTGCCAGTAGATCAGTTTTTATCAGCTAAGGGCAATGCGATTCTTGCTGGATCTGATGATGAGAGAAAGAAGTTTGCAAAAGAACATCTTAATTATCATCGGGAGAAGGGCTTGGATTTGGTTGCTAGATTTAATGGGAAGTATGTTATAGGGGAAGCTAAATTTTTGACAGATTTTGGAGGATCTCAGAACTCCGATTTTGAAGATGCAATTGCAACACTTGATTACAAAGATTCCAATGCAGTAAAAGTAGCAATCATTGATGGCGTAATATATATTCGCAATAAGAATAAAATGCATAAGTTTATAACGAACGCTTATAAGGACTACAATATAATGAGCAGCCTGGTTCTTAGGGAGTTTTTATACCAACTATAGCTGTACATGCAATTAACCTACAAAAATAAAAAGACAGCACAAGAAATATTCAACCTTATCCCTGAAGTTGAATTAATCGAAACAAGCTCTGCTGCATCAGCAAACCTTCTTATTCAAGGAAATAATCTTACAGTTCTCAAGCAATTAATAGTAAATCGCAAGCTAAAAGGTAAAGTTGATTTAATTTATATTGATCCACCCTTTGCTACAAATAACACCTTCACAGTATCAGCAGGAAGAGCCAACACAATTAGTAATAGCGCTAATGGAACCGTGGCTTATAAGGATACGCTCAAGGGGGCTGAGTTTATCGAGTTTTTGAGAGCGCGATTGATTTTATTAAGAGAACTCTTATCCGATCAAGGATCCATTTATCTTCACATAGACTATAAAATAGGTCACTATGTAAAAGTATTAATGGATGAAGTTTTTGGAATAGAAAATTTCAGGAATGATATAACCCGAATCAAGTGCAACCCAAAGAACTTTAGCCGAAAGGGTTATGGAAATATTAAAGATATGATTTTGTTTTATTCAAAATCCGATGCCTTGATATGGAATGAACCCAAGATACCCTACACGGATGCGGACAAGATTAAATTATTTCCAAAACGAGAGCTTGATGGCCGTTGTTATACAACTATTCCTTTGCACGCACCGGGTGAAACACAAAACGGAAACACATCCAAAACCTTTAAAGGCCTGCTTCCGCCAAAAGGAAGACACTGGCGAACCGATATTTCTACAATGGAACATTGGGATAGCTTAGGACTGATTGAATGGAGTGAAAAAGGAAATCCAAGAAAAAAAATATACCTGGATGAACGTGAAGGAAAACGCATGCAGGATATTTGGGAGTTTAAAGACCCCCAATATCCCGTGTACCCTACTGAAAAAAATCCTGAATTACTCGATTTAATTATCAAAACATCATCAAACCAGGATAGCCTTGTGCTTGATTGCTTTGCCGGCTCAGGTACTACACTTAAGGCAGCACAAGTTAATGGAAGAAGATGGATTGGGATTGATGAATCAGATGAGGCAATTAAAGTTATAAATGAAAAAATCAGCCATATCGAGACTTCACTATTTAACTCGGAGCCGGACTTCAAAACTTTAGTTGAGAAAAAACCACACTTCATTGAGGCTTAGTTCATTTTAGACTACTCCACCTTGTATCTCAACCGTTTTCGCTACTAACTGTTAGTTGGTAACAAAATTTTTATTGGCCTCGGTATAAGAATTCCAAATACAATACCTGTAAATTGGAGGTTCACTTTACATTAATTTTTTAAAACCACTACTTTGGAAATGCAGAAGGAACAGGAGTTGGGATTGTATCGCCCGGAATTTGAAAAGGATTCCTGTGGTGTTGGCTTCATCGCCAACATGAAAGGAAATAAGTCGCACCAGATAGTAAGCGATGCACTCACCATGCTCGAACGCATGGAACATCGTGGCGCTTGTGGCTGCGAGCCCAACACAGGCGATGGAGCTGGTATTTTAATTCAGGTACCCCACGAGTTTTTTATTAGCGAATGTAGTAAGCAGGGCTTTAAGCTTCCGGAGTTTGGAAGTTATGGTGTAGGTCTTGTTTTTTTTCCACGCGATGCCAAAGTGCGCGAAGAATGCCGCAAGGTTCTTGATCGGCAAATAAAAAAAATGAAGATGACGTTGTTGGGTTATCGGGTGTTACCTACCAACAACAAAGATTTGGGCGAAACCGCATTGAAGGCCGAGCCGGTAATGGAACAGGTATTTATTAAACGACCTGATAAAGTTACCAACCCCGATGATTTTGAACGCAAACTTTTCATTCTTCGAAAGTACACCACACACATCATCACCGAATCGGTAAAAGGTGTTGATAATCAATTTTACTTTTCTTCACTCTCCTATAAAACCATTGCTTACAAGGGCATGGTTACATCGGGCCAGTTGCGACCCTACTTTGCCGATCTGGAGCATGAAGATGTAGTAACGGCATTGGCCGTAATTCACTCCCGCTTTTCAACCAATACATTTCCTTCGTGGCGATTGGCACAACCGTTTCGCTACATTGCGCACAATGGTGAGATTAATACCGTGCGCGGAAACATCAACTGGCTGAATTCGAAAGAAGCATTCTTCGCATCAAAATATTTTACGCGCGAAGAACTGGACATGATCTTGCCCATCTGTAATCCGAAACAGTCCGATTCATCCAACCTTGATAATACAATTGAATTATTGGTGCATGCCGGCCGTTCGTTGCCACATGTAATGATGATGCTGATACCGGAAGCCTGGGATGGCAACGAAAGCATGAGCCAGGAGAAGCGCGACTTCTACGAATATCATGCTAACCTGATGGAACCATGGGATGGTCCCGCCTCCATTACGTTTACCGATGGAAGAATTATTGGCGCCACACTCGATCGTAACGGACTTCGCCCTTCGCGGTTTGTAGTTACCGATGATGATATGGTGATTATGGCTTCGGAAGTGGGTGTGTTGGATATTGATCCCGCCAAGGTCGTTACCAAAGGCCGCCTGCAACCTGGAAAAATGTTTGTGGTGGACATGGAGCAAGGCCGCATTGTGAGCGATGATGAACTGAAAAAAGAAATCTGCAATCGCCAACCGTACGGCAAATGGTTGCGCGAAAACAAAGTACGCTTACAGGATCTGCCCGAACCGGGAGGAAGTTTTCATAAATACGATCCCAGTACGTTTCTGAAAAGACAAATTTCATTTGGTTATACATCCGAAGATTTACGCATCATTTTAACACAAATGTGCGAAACGGGTAAAGAAGCATTGGGCTCGATGGGTAACGATACCCCATTGGCAGTGCTTTCAAAGGAAGCGCAGCATTTAAGCAGTTACTTCAAACAACTTTTTGCACAAGTAACCAATCCGCCAATCGATCCCATTCGTGAACGTTTGGTCATGTCATTGGTATCGCATGTGGGGGGTTCACTTAATTTATTGGAAGAATCACCCGAGCATTGCATTACGTTGGAGTTACCTACTCCGGTGCTAACGAATAACGAGGTGGAGCGCATTCGTTACATCGATCATCGTCATCTGCAAACCAAAACAATATACACCTATTTTAAAGCCGATGGTCAACCCGGTTCCCTTGAAAAGGGATTGAACCGCGTATGTCAATATGTTACCGATGCCATTGAAGATGGCTTCACTATTATTATTCTTTCCGATAGAAGTTTTGATAGCGGACATGCACAGATACCTTCGTTGTTGGCAGTAGCAGCTGTTCATCATGATTTAATCCGTAAAGGCTTACGCGGAAAGGTTGGGTTGCTGGTAGAAGCAGGTGATGTATGGGAAACGCATCATTATGCTACGCTGTTGGGCTATGGTGCTTCGGGTGTAAACCCTTACCTCGTGTACCAAACCATACACGACATGAAGAAGCGCAATGTGCTGAAGGAAGATTTATCGGAAGAAAAAGCGATAACAAATTATAAGAAAGCCGTTGCCGGGGAGTTGCTGAAGATTATGAGTAAGATGGGCATTTCTACGTTGCAGTCGTATCATGGCGCACAAATTTTTGAAGCATTGGGTATTCATTCCGAAGTAATTGATCAATACTTTACAGGAACCGTATCGCGTATCGGTGGTTTGAAGCTGGATGATATTGCCCGTGAAGCATTGGCCAAACACAAACTTGCTTTCCCGAAAACCGCAAACGGTTTACCCAGATTAGCGGTGGGTGGGGTGTACCAGTGGAAGCAACGGGGCGAAGTTCATTTATTCAATCCGCAAACCATTCACCTTTTGCAGCAATCTACCAAGGTGAATGACTATGCATTATTTAAAAAATATTCAGGCCTGATAAATGATCAGAGTGAACGTGCCATTACGTTACGGAGTTTACTCAAATTCAAGAAAGGTAAATCCATTCCGATTGGTGAAGTAGAATCCAAGGAAAGTATTTTCAAACGGTTTGCTACCGGTGCCATGTCGTTCGGTTCTATTTCATACGAGGCACATAGCACACTGGCAGTTGCCATGAATCGTATTGGTGGTAAAAGTAACAGTGGCGAAGGTGGTGAAGATGAAGCCCGCTTCTTACCAAAAGATGATGGCACGTGGGAGAACTCTGCTATCAAGCAAGTTGCCTCCGGTCGCTTTGGCGTTACCAGCTATTACCTCACCAATGCCAAAGAACTTCAGATTAAAATGGCACAAGGTGCTAAACCTGGTGAAGGTGGTCAGTTACCCGGACACAAAGTAGATGATTGGATCGGGCGCGTGCGCCATTCCACTCCGGGTGTGGGATTAATCTCGCCACCACCGCATCATGATATTTATTCCATTGAAGATTTAGCACAACTCATTTACGATTTAAAAAATGCAAATCGGGAAGCGCGCATCAGCGTAAAGCTGGTAAGCGAAGCAGGTGTGGGCACGATTGCTTCGGGTGTTGCCAAAGCTCATGCCGATGTAATTTTAATTGCCGGGCATGATGGTGGTACCGGTGCATCGCCTATCAGTTCCATTCGCCATGCTGGGTTGCCGTGGGAGCTGGGTCTTGCTGAAGCACATCAAACATTGGTGCGCAATAAACTTCGCGGTCGTGTAGTACTGCAAGCCGATGGACAAATTCGTACGGGTCGTGATTTAGCTATTGCGGCTTTGCTTGGCGCAGAAGAATGGGGCGTGGCAACTGCAGCATTGGTTACAACCGGTTGTATTATGATGCGCAAGTGTCATCTCAATACGTGCCCGGTAGGCGTGGCTACACAAAACAAAGAATTGCGTGCACTCTTTACCGGTAAACCGGAATATGTAGTTAATCTCTTTACGTTTTTGGCTGAAGAACTGCGCGAGATTATGGCCGAGTTAGGCTTCCGTACAGTAAACGAAATGGTTGGCCAGGCCGATCGGCTTGAGTTGCGCGATCATGATGATCATTGGAAGTATCAGAACCTGGACCTTTCGCCTTTGTTGTTTAAAGAGCCCATGAGTTTGGATACAGCTTTGTTCAAGCAAGAAGAACAAGACCATGGAATTGAAAATGTATTGGACAGAAAGTTAATTCAGTTGGCGCAACCCGCTTTGAAGCATGCAGAACATGTACAAGGTGATTTTGTAATTACTAATCAGGATCGGGCTGTGGGTGCCATGCTCAGCAATGAAATTTCAAAAATCTATCTCGGCCCCGGTTTGCCGGATGATACAGTACACGTGAAGTTTACCGGCACAGCCGGTCAGAGTTTTGGTGCGTTTGTTACAGGTGGTGTTACGTTCGAGTTGGAAGGCGATGCCAATGATTATTTTGGAAAAGGATTGTCGGGTGGTAAATTGATTTTATATCCACCGGCTGCCGCTATGTTTAATCCATCAAAAAATATTATTGTCGGCAATGTCGCCTTCTTTGGTGCAACCTCGGGCGAAGCCTTTATAAGAGGAATGGCTGGTGAACGTTTTGCCGTTCGCAACTCAGGAGTAAAAGTAGTTGTAGAAGGTGTAGGCGATCATGGTTGCGAGTACATGACGGGCGGAACAGTGGTAGTGCTGGGCGATACCGGAAGAAATTTTGCTGCCGGTATGAGTGGTGGTGTAGCCTATGTGTGGGATGTAAACAAAACATTTGTAAAGAACTGCAACATGGAAATGGTGCTACTCGATACATTGAGTGAAGAAGACGAGCAGTTACTACACACCATGATTAAACAACATCAGCAGCAAACCAACAGTGAAGTAGCCGCTCATATTTTGGGATATTGGGCTAATGCTTTTAGGAACTTTATAAAAGTGATGCCCATCGACTACAAGGCTGTGCTGGAAAAACGGAAGGCTGAGAAGAAAGCATCCGTACAAACAACGTTAGGCAATACAGATTTTAGATTTTCATCAAATTAATTCGGGACTTGTGTCCTTAATCCGGGGCCTGTGTCCTTAATCCGGGCCTGTGTCCACACAGGCCCGGATAATAAATGGTTATAATGTGATTGCTGGTCTGTGTGGACACTGACCACTTGACGTAGGATTCAAATCATAAATCCGAAATCTTAAATTTTTAAATTCGATTATGGGAAAACCAACAGGATTTTTAGAACAACAACGCGAGTTACCCGGCAAACGCGATCCGAAAAAACGGATTAACGATTACAACGAAGTTGATCCGGTTATTGACGAGAAGATAACAGTAAAGCAAGCATCGCGGTGTATGGATTGTGGCATTCCGTTTTGTCATAATGGTTGCCCGCTTGGCAACATCATTCCTGAGTTTAACGATGCCGTGTATCAGGAAAACTGGAAACTCGCCTACGAAATTCTTATTTCCACAAACAACTTCCCAGAGTTTACAGGTCGCATTTGTCCGGCCCCGTGCGAAGCCTCGTGTGTGTTGGGAATAAATAAACCGGCAGTGGCAATTGAATACATTGAGAAGTCTATTATCGAAAAAGCATTTCAGGATGGTTATGTGAAGCCACGCATACCCAGCACGCGCACGAATAAAAAAGTAGCGGTTGTAGGTTCAGGGCCTGCAGGTTTGGCTGCGGCTGCACAATTAAATTATGCAGGGCATCGGGTAACGGTGTTTGAACGTGCCGATGAAATAGGCGGCTTGTTGCGCTATGGTATTCCTGATTTTAAGTTGGATAAACAAGTGGTTGATCGCAGGGTACAACTGATGACGGAAGAAGGCGTAAAATTTCAGGTGAATGCGAATGTTGGCGATAACGTTTCGGTTGAGCAATTGAAAGAAGAGTTTGATGCTATTCTATTGTGCGGTGGTTCAACCATTCCGCGCGACTTACCCATCCCCGGAAGGGAACTGAAAGGCGTGCACTTTGCTATGGACTTTCTGACACAGCAGAACAAAAGAGTAGGTGGTAAGAAAGTAAATGCAGAAGAAATTTGGGCGACCGGAAAAAATGTGGTGGTGATTGGCGGGGGCGATACCGGCTCAGATTGTGTGGGCACTTCGAACAGACATGGTGCAAAATCGGTAACACAAATAGAAATTTTACCAAAGCCACCAAAGGATAGAACCGCTACTATGCCGTGGCCAAACTGGCCGATGATTTTAAGAACATCTACTTCGCACGAAGAAGGTTGTGAACGCAATTGGTCTATTGTTACTAAAGAATTTATTGGCGATGAGCAAGGCAATCTGAAAGCATTAAAGGTTGCGGAAGTAGAATTGAAAAGTGCCGGGCCCGGTAAACCACCAGCGTTTACTGAAATACCCGGTACTGAAAAAGAGATTGCATGCGAGTTAGCGTTACTGGCAATGGGCTTTTTACATCCACAACATAATGGGTTGCTTGATCAATTAGGGGTTGACAAAGATGAACGAGGCAATGTAAAAGCTACCAAATACCAAACATCCGTTGAAAGTATTTTTGCTGCGGGCGATATGCGCAGAGGACAGTCGTTAGTGGTATGGGCCATAAGCGAAGGCCGCGAAGCTGCGCGCGCAGTAGATCAATATTTAGAAGGACAAACCACGCTTGATGCGAAAGAGCAGGGTATATTGAGTTTGATGGATTGAATTTTATTGAAGCATTTGGCTGTTGCAAAACCGAGGTTGGAAATTGGTTGGAGCCATTCCTATATTTGGTAACAACCTTTTAAGTATGAGGGGTGGGCTTACCATTATCCTTTCCTTTGTCGTTTTCTATTGCTACGGCCAGTTTAAGTTTGAAGCACTGCTAGACGACCGGGGAGCACCTATTCGCAGTGTAACCTGCTTGCTAAAAGATAATACGGGTTTTTTGTGGATTGGAACTCAAACGGGTTTAATTCGCTATGATGGCAACATGTTCTTGCAATTTCATCACATGGCTGGCGATAGTCTTTCGCTGCCATCATCTTTTATAACAAGTCTGGCCGAGGATGAGCAAGGGCGCTTGTGGGTGGGTACCCAGGCCGGGTTGTGTTACCGCGATCATTTAACTGGTGTGTTTGTTACAGTATTTCGTAAACACAAAGTTACTTCCAACCCTTCGGTTAGCAGCATACTGGCTGTAACCAATGGAATTTGGTTTGGCACGTACGATGGGCTTTCGTTTTACGATTTTCAAACCAATCAGATTACAACATTTCCATTACCAGCCTCCAATCCATTAGGCCGAATGAGCAAAGCAATGCCGCAGGTACGAGCTATTGCAAAAATTCTTTCGGGTGTAAGTAACACCTTGTGGGTTGCTACTGGTTCGGGATTACATCAGTTTGATATTCTTAAGCAAGAATGGCGTTACGAACTTCCTGCCCAGCCCTCCCTAAACGATTCAATTGCATCGGCTTTATTACAACATATATACCTCGACCAGGAAACTATATGGGCAGGTTCGTGGGGTAAAGGGCTTATGCAATTTCAAACGGATGGCAAGTTGTATAATCATTACAGTTTTTCTAATTCTAACCTGCCTGAAGGTACCAAAAACATTGCGCGCCATTGTACTAAGTTTACGTACCAGGGCATCAGTGGCATCTTGGTTGGTACGTATGATGCAGGTCTTATGTTCTTTAATCCTCAAGAAAAATCATTTACAAATATTCCTTTGGATGGCACCCAGGTAGTGCCCGTGGAGGACGTGCTTTGGGATAAGCAAGGAATTTTATGGGTTGCTTCGCCACACGGTTTGTACAAAGCTGATCCGTTCGCACAAAGGTTTGCCTGGTATGCGTTTGAAGAAAAATTGTTCTTCAATAATTTTAGAAGCGTAACAACATTTTGTCAGGCCGATTCTTCAAGTGTATTAATTGTAGTTCGCTCAAACGGCTTATACCTGTTTAACAAAACTACCAACCAAATTCAGCCGTTGGACAGCCGGATATATCATAAACTAGAAAACATTACAGCCATACATAACCTGAGCAATGGCTGGTTTTTTTTGGCAGGCCGAAAGATGAGCGGTTGGTGGCACATGCCTACCGACCGGTTTAAACCGTTGCCCGAGGTGCAACGCGCATTAGCTATTATACCAGATTCAGATAATAATCTGCTTATTCCTTCTTTCAATAAACTAGTGGAGGTGAACCTGCAAACACAACTAAGCCGCACTATTATTAATACCAACGACAGCACACAAGCCACAGCCTTTTATGATGCAATTTATACGGATGATTCTACATTACTGGTAGCAAGCTCAAAAGGGTTATGGAAAGTAAATACAATAAAACATCGGGCCAATTATGTAAAAGATTCCCCGCATATTGTAAATGCTCTCGCCCGGCAAGGTAAACGAATATTTGTAGGCACTCATGAGGGATTATTTGAATGGGTTGGGAATAAGTTAATTCCCATACCAGTTAACGGAAGCTTACCATTTACAATTGTTGCTAAAATACTGGTACAGGGGGATTACCTCTGGCTTACAACCAATAACGGAGTAGTTCGGTTTACAACAGCAGATGGTAGCACAACCCATTTTACAAATGAAGATGGTTTGCAGAATAATTTTACCAGTTCGTACTCCATCTACAAACTTAACAATGGGCATTTGCTATTGGGGCAGACGGGTGGTTTTTTTGTGATTAATCCGGATAACTTAACCCTTAATCGTGCTGTACCCAAGCCTGTATTAACTCATGTTGAGGTTGCGGGTAAAGTGTCATATTTACATCCTAACCAGAAGTTAGCCCTGGCCTACAATCAAAATCAAATCAGTTTTGCTTTTGCCGCTCTCAACTTTGCACAACCGCAACGAAATCAATATGCGCACAGGCTGATCGGTGTTAGCAGCGAGTGGAACCGCGGAAACACAGCAACCTATGCAGGCATGAATGGTGGCAACTACATCCTGGAGATAAAAGCATCCAATAACGATGGATTATGGTCAGAAGTAGTTCAATTTCCAATTCTGATAAGAAAACCATTTTGGAAGCAAACCTGGTTTATTACGTTGGTTATAGTAGTTACCTTGTTGTGTATGTATTTACTCTATCGCTACCAACTTGCCAAGCGACTTGAGTTATTAGCTATGCGTATTCAGATAGCAAGCGATTTACACGATGAGGTAGGGTCTGCTATCAGCAGTATTTCATTAGCAGCCGGAATGGCACGCTCAAAGAATGGAAGTGAGATTGTTAAGATTGTGAATCAAATTGAAGCCACCAGCCGCGAAACCATGGATAATATGGCCGATATAGTCTGGAGCATTGAGCCAACTAACGATACGCTGATTCAGATAACCGAACGCATGAAGCGATTTGCGGAATCGTTGTTGGGTGCCATTGGAATTGAATTACATTTCAAAGTGGAGGCAACAAAGGGCAATCTAAACATGATTCAACGAAAGAACATTTATCTGATTTTTAAAGAGGCTCTTAACAATGTTGCAAAATATTCGCAAGCAAAAGACGTCTGCATTATCCTCATGGGCACGCCACGCACATTTAAAATGATAATACAGGATAATGGTGTCGGGTTTAATACTCAGCAGGCTTATTCTGGTAATGGTATAAGAAATATGCAACGAAGAGCTACCGAAATTCACGCTCAACTTGCTTTGGAAAGCAACCGCTCCACAGGTACATGTATAACCCTTACCGTGGCTACCATTTGAATTTAACCGCGAAAAAAATCTTATAGGAGTTTAGAAGGTAAATCAGAATGCTTTGTTATCGCAGGCAGCGGTAAACCGGGATGACAGAATGAATCCGGCATGATAGGCACACCTAATTTCATTTTTGACATGGCTTCTGGCTGATCTCGCATTGATAATTCACAATAAATTATCAATACTCATTGAAACGTGCCTAAAAGCATTTTATAGGGCACACAAGCCTGTTCAACACAATTTCCGCTTTTTAATACCCAAATCAGGTTTATAAAACCTATCACTTTTGGTAGTAACTCCGTGCCGGGCACTACCATAGCTTTGAACCAGAATGTTTAAGAGTACGGTAAAAGCCAAAGCCGGCAAGCGTTATTGCTTTTTACTTGATCAGGAAAGATAAAAGCATGTAGCGATTACAACTACTTGAACTAGAGTTGAAATAAATCCATGAGGTAAATTTATGATACAGTACTTTAAATTTTTATTGGCTCCAATAAGCCTGGTTGGTTTCTGTTTGTTTATGGCGTGCTCATCGAATGAGCAACCCCAACCGGGTATTGAAGAACAACAGCTACAAAAGTTAACAAAGGTTTGGGTTGCAAATACGGTTACCCTTAATGGGGTAGTTCAAACCGGTTACGAAAATTTTCGGTTGAGCTTGAATAATTCAACTTCAAGTCCATTTCCGTATCAGACCAACAACCGCCCATCAACCAGCCCATGGCCGGCATCCGGAACATGGACATTTGGCAACGACCCACTCACGCAACTTATACGCGAACCTGCATCCGCTCAGCAGTTGAGTATGAACTATACCGTTTCGGCTACTGAGTTGCAATTATCCTTTACTTTTTCTGGAACAGGATTTACCGGTAAAAGTAAATCCGTTGACGGCCAATGGGTTTTCAAATTCAACGCTCAATAATTCAAACAAACCGGTATGAAACACCTATACATTTTATTGATACTGCTGCCCATAACCGTTTGCGCACAAACAACCAGCAGCACTGTTTTTTCTTCGGGTGGCGCACAAATGCAATCATCATCCTTACAATTATCAGTCACAATTGGTCAACCCATTGCAGGCGATCGTGCTTCGGCTTCGTTGGTACTTCACCAAGGATTTCAAATCAGTAACATTGAAGCTGGCCCAACAGCAACAACCGAATTTTTACAGCTTGCTATTTATCCAAATCCTACAGCTGAAAAATTATTAGTTACCGGGTTGAGTAACCCTCGTTCGTTTCAGTTTAACTGGACTGACCTGCAAGGCCGGGAACTCTCTGTACCGATTACAACTACTGAAAATCAGGCTGAATTTGATGTTCGATTATTACGTGCATCCACCTATCTCTTACGCATTAGATCCGAACAGGGTACTTACCAAATTTTAAAAGTTTTGAAAATCAACTAAACATTATGAAACACTTTTTATTAACACTTTTATTACTGTTGTTTGGCATAATAGTATTTGCACAAACACCCAACGCGTTTACGTACCAGGCCGTTGCCCGCAATACATCCGGTGCGGTTATTGCAAATCAATCGGTTGGGTTGCGATTATCGGTACTAAACGGCACCACTCCGGTATATGCTGAAACATTTACAACGCAAACCAATGCCTACGGCATGTTTACGGTTAACATCGGTACCGGTACAGCCACATTAGGAAACTTCTCTGCTATTGACTGGACAACTGGCAGTAAATCATTGAAGACGGAAATTGATGCAACAGGTGGCAGCAACTATACCGAAGTAGGCATTACTGCTTTTGCAAGTGTGCCGTATGCGTTGGTTGCAAATCGCGTTTCAAATGTCGCCCTCAACGATCTTATTGACGTTTCCACGGCCGGAGCCACAACCAATCAAGTGCTTCGATGGAACGGTACCCAATGGATACCCGCTACACTGGAATCAATAACATTAACTACAAGCGCTGCACTTTCCGGAAACGGTACTGCTGCTAATCCATTAACATTGGCACAACAAGGAGCAACTTCAGGTCAGGTACTGCAATGGAACGGAAGTGCGTGGGTACCGGCAACTGTGAGCGGTGGCGGTGGTGCCGATAATTGGGGAACACAAGTAGTACAACGAAATGTAACATTAGATGGAAACGGAACTACTGCAGCTCCACTCCGTATTGCTCAACAAGGAGCAGCAACAGGCGAATCGTTACTTTGGAATGGTAGTACCTGGAGCCCAGGCAGGCCAGCCGTTTTTCTGGATAATGCTTTTTCCGGAACTGGTACTTCGGCTGCATCGCCTATCAAATTAGCGCAACAAGGAGCCACCAATGGCCAGGCACTAAAATGGGATAACACCGCGCAGGCCTGGAAGCCAGGCAACAGTGTAGTATTACCGCTTGTATTATCAGATGCCAATAGTACATCGCTGAGTATTACCAACACAGCAACCAATGGCATTGCCATCATCGGTCAGGCAAATAATGGGCAAGCCTTAATCGGTATAACGGCTGGTGGAACAGGCGTTACTGCATCCGCTTCTGGAAACGGAACAGGACTTTACGCACTAACAGCATCTGGTATTGCTGTATATGGAATTACAACCAGCACGGGCTGGGCCGGCTTTTTTGATGGCAAGGTGAATGTAACCGGAAACTTTACCGCTGCCACTGGTATTGTAAGGCCATCGGATGTCTATCTGTTTGATCAAACATCGGCCATTAATGTTCAGAACAATACACCCACAGTTATTCCAGGTCTATCAACCATGAACGTGGTTGCGAGTGCTGTCACCAGTGCAACACAGCCTGCAAAAATCATTTTTTCTGCAAACATACCTATCGTTAGTACCACCAGTACCATTACAGAGGGTTATCAAATGCAGATGATTATACGCAGTGGTGCTACGATTATCAAGCAAGTTAATGTAAGCGATGCCGCACTTTCCGGCAATGTTACTTCCTTATCACACACAATGCATCATACCGTTACCAGCCCTGGTACATATACAGCATCGGTACAGATTTTTAAGGGTAATGCTACTCTAGCTAAAGATATAGCGGTAAATGCCGCACAAGTACAAATACAAGTAATTAACCCATAGGCATTAGGTTTAGGGTTCATATAAAGTGCAGCAAATAACCGCTGCACTTTTCATTTACCTGCATTACTTTTGAATATATGAGTATTCGGGTGGCCATATTTGAAGACAATAATCATTTACGAAAAAGCTTAACCACCCTGATCGAGTCGTCCGGGAAAATGATGGTGTGTGGTGCTTTTCAAGATTGCAATACCCTCATGCAGGATGTGCGAAAGTGTAATCCAGATGTTATTCTGATGGATATTCGAATGCCGGGCACATCGGGTATTGATGGACTTAAACTCATAAAACAAACCTGGCCCGATAAAATCGTAGTAATGCAAACCGTTTTTGATAGTGATGATAAAATTGTTGCCGCCATTTGCGGTGGGGCCAATGGGTACATTCTTAAAAACAGCACACCCGAAACCTACCTTCAATCGGTGGAGGACGCCTTCCACGGTGGAGCACCCATGACTCCTTCAGTAGCAGCAAAAGTTTTACAACTTTTTCAGCAGCAGGTAAAAGGAGTTGTAGCCGACCGAAATTTATCGGAACGCGAAACAGAAGTGCTGCGTGAATTAGTTAAGGGTAAAAGCTATAAAATGATTGCAAACGACTTGAATGTATCGTACGCAACTGTGCGATTTCATATGAAAAACATTTATGAGAAGCTGCATGTGGCCAGCATGACTGAGGCCGTAGCAAAAGCCATACAAGAAAAGCTTACCTGATTAATCGCACCCTATCAGTAGATCATAGATTGGGAAGGATGTAAGACCTTGCCGAGATCATGCTGATTTCTGCTCCGGAAAAACGGACTATCTTTAGGGAAATCTAAAAGCGCATTCCATGTACATCAAGCGACAGTTTAGTTTAATGATCATCTATTTTATTTCGTGGCGACTTATCCTCTGGTCGCTGTTTACGGGTTTATTGGCAATGAGTTTGTATTTATACCTGGATTGGAAGTGGGTGGCCATTCCGTGGCTACCGGTTTCATTAATTGGTACCGCAGTAGCTTTTTATGTAGGTTTTAAAAATAATCAATCGTACGACAGAAGCTGGGAAGCGCGCAAAGTATGGGGTGGCATTGTTAACCTGAGTCGTTCGTTTGCTGCCGCAACCCGTGCATTTATTACTGATTCACCAACAGCAACACCAATAGCCGAACAAGAAAAACGTACAATCATTTACCGGCATATTGCTTGGTTGTATGCGCTGCGCCATGCCATGTGGCAACGTACTTCGTGGGAGCATCAGGAAACGCAAAGCAGGCGGCAGCGCAGGTATTTTGAAAAACACTTCGACTTTCAGGTATTTGAGAAAGTAGTTGTAAAATATTTAAGCACGGAAGAGCAAGAGTGGATTCGCACCAAACAAAATGCAGCCGCCCAATTACTCGATCGCCAATCGCAACACATTGCCGGGTTGTATGCGCAAGGCCTTGTCGATAACTTCCGGCACGTGGAACTGCAACGCTTGATCACTGAAATTTATGGCGAGCAAGGTCGCAGCGAACGAATCAAGAATACACCGCTGCCCAGGCAGTATTCAACCTCCAGCACAATCTTTATTTTGATATTTACATTCCTGTTACCCTTTGGAATGTTGAGCGAGTTTGGCGAATTGGGTGGAAGTTTAATCTGGTTGATGATTCCGTTTAACATGATAGTATCGTGGGTATTTACGTTGATGGAATACGTGGGCGATTACAGCGAGAACCCTTTTGAAGGATTGATCAATGACATTCCACTGAGCACCATTGTGCGAAATATTGAAATAGATTTACTCGATATGCTGGGCGAAAAAGATTTGCCAGAAAAAATAAAACCGGTGGGCAATGTGTTATTCTGAGCTACA
The DNA here is from genome assembly GCA_019638355.1 of Cyclobacteriaceae bacterium. GTDB lineage: Bacteria > Bacteroidota > Bacteroidia > Cytophagales > Cyclobacteriaceae > ELB16-189. Next base: position 7,712 of record JAHBTY010000001.1, on the reverse strand, counting down.
ACCATGAAAGCCCTTCTGCAACTTGTGGGGATTGTTTTGATAGCTGGCCTGGCGTGGTACATGCTGCGTGAAAGGCGCAGCACTGAATTCAAATATAATCTCCCTGAATTGACTTCGACACCGGTTGCGATTGATTCTTTATTACCGTCCTTGTATAAAAAATCATTACCTCGTATTCCTTTAAGCACTGCTGATAATTTCAGTTTGAATACAACCTATCAGAATGAACTAGCTAATCTTTATGCTTTTATTTTTGATTCACTAAAGATTGAACAATTACCACCAGCTCAATTTCAACATACCAGCCTGGTTAACCTGGATGCGGCCACGGTTATTCAGTTATTGGCTTTTAATGATTTGCAGGTAAACCCTACGCGAACGAAAACATTAAACCTGGTTGCGTTATTGCTTAACGCACCGGGCGAAACACACTACTTTGTTCAAACCTGCCTGATGGAGGATAACCGATGGTTATGGATGATGCAAACTCTTCATCGGTTAATGATGGCAGACCCAACGAACCCTGCATTACAACGTGCTTACATCGCCATGGTAACACCGGCTACAGCCGATCAAACTATCGGGTATCTGATTGCCGTTCAGTTTTTAGATCGCGGCCCCACAGATGAGTATTATGAAGTAAACCCAACTATTCTGGAACGATTTGAAACTCCTATTCTGAAAATGCTTTTAGATAAGGTGGATGATTATTCCTGGTATGCCGCCTACCCGGATCGTGATGCAGAGCAAGGGATAGTGGAGATTTTAACGAAGCGCGGATAAAACAATCAACAGCCAGGACTTCAAATACCCGATAAGCTTAATTTTTTCTTTATCGCTTCTTGCTCAGGCAGCGTTTTAGTCAAAGCCAATGCGCGCTTGTAATTAGCTTGTGATTTCTGCCTGTCGGATTTGGAGTATAGTTCTCCCAAGAGTATAAAATAGTAAACATTATCCGTCAACTGAAGTTTTTCTGCAGCAGTAATTGCTTCTTCGTAACTATTAGCTTTTGCCAACGCAAAGGTGCGGTTTAATGCGGCAATGGGTGAATAGTTTAGCTGCAACAATTGGTTATACAATTGTAAAATGTTCTCCCACTTTTGATGCGTGTTATCTTTTTGCGTGTGCCACCAGGCAATGCCCGCTTCAAGATGGTAGCGCGTAAGTTTGTTGCCACTGGCGGCCTGGTTAAAGTAATAAGCACCGCGCGCTATCAATTCCTGATTCCACAAACTCTCATCTTGCTCATCGTATAGCAAAAGTTCACCCCTGGAATTTTTGCGGGCGGCAAATCGCGATGCATGAAAACACATTAGCGCCATCAATGCATTTACTGCCGGTTGATTGGTGGAAGAATTTTCGATTAACAAATGCGTGAGCCGCATCGCCTCCAGGCAAAACTCTTCGCGCAGCACCATTTCTTTGCTCTCAGAATAATAACCTTCGTTGAAGAGCAGGTAAAGTGTGAGTAAAACATTTTGCAGCCTCTCGTTAATCACAACATCGGGTGGCATTTCGATGGGCAGATTTATTTCGCGTAGTTTTTCTTTGGCGCGGTATAATCGTTTGTTAATGGTTTCTTTATTGGTGAGAAAGGCGGTGGCAATTTCTTCAATTCCAAAACCGCACAACATACGCAAGGCTAATCCAACCTGCGCTTCGGGCGCAATGGCCGGATGGCACAAGGCAAACAACATCTGCAACTGGCTATCCTGAATTTGTTTTTCCGATAAGTCTATCTCGAATGCTTCCGAATGTGATTTTAGCTTCGTTACGATTTTTTGTGTGAAGACCTGATTTCGCACCTGATAGTTAACTGCTTTGTTTTTGGCAACGCGGTATAACCAGGCCTTCGGATTTTCGGGCACACCTTTGTAACTCCAGCTTTCCAGTGCAGCCAGAAAAGTTTCACTGGCAATATCTTCGGCAGCCTGCAGGTGTGCTATTCCAAAATGTCGTGTAAGAGCAGAAACAAGATTCCGAAACTCGGTACGAAACAAATGTGGAATTACCTTATCCTGATTCATGAAATGACCTGTTGGCAGCCAGGCATCAAACTACTCATTAATAATGGTAGTCTGATGCCTGCATTTAGTTAGTATCTGCATGCTTATGCTTGCGCACTTCCACACTGTTGCCTTCGCCCTGTAAAATGGGTGCGCCTTTTGCAAACGCAACGGCTTCTTCAACACTTGCAGCTTTTACAAGAATGTATCCACCCAATGTTTCTTTAATGTCGCCAAACGGACCGTTGGTTACAACCGGTTTGCCATTTTTAGTCATCACTACACGGGCATCATCAAAGGGCAAACCATTGCCACCCACGTATTTGTTTTGAGCGGCTATACCACCAATCCAATCCATGGTTTGTTTCATCCAGATTTGAATTTGTTCGGGCGAGGCAACTTTACCGCCATCCATGTGCCTGAAAATTAACATGTACTCTTCCATACGTTTTGTGTTTGGTGGTATATCAAACTAAGGCTCTGATTTTGGACAAGGTATTTTGTTTTTATTGAAAATATCCGGTTGGCAACAGGTCAGAATCTTCAATAGCCAATGCCTGTTGAATTTGCTTGCATTGAGTTTTTAGCTCTGCCGTACTGAGTTTGTCATTACGATCCATTGCTTCCAATTCGATAAATTCACTTCCATCCGGTAATTTATCAACATGAATTTTAACGTTACCGAGCCAATAGATTGTTCGCTGTTTACTTACAGTGCTCGCCACTTGGTATAGATCAAATAATTGCTGAATAGTTTCTTGCGAAGGATTTACGTCATACCGATAAACAACAGTTTGTTCAAGGCCGTCTTCCTGAATGCGCTCGTAATGGGTAATCAGGTTTTCAATGTTGCCTTGTCGCCATTTAAGTTTGCCTTGCGCTATTTCAAAATACCGGTCCACCTGATTATCGGTACCCACACATCTTGCCCCTAACTTCAATAGTTGCCCCTTTATCTTTTGGCTGTTGTAAAGCCGGGCTTTCAGTGTAAAATCGCGGTAGTTCATTTTTTGCATCGAACAAACATGTTGAGGAGTATATTGTAAAATTATATGAATCGATTAATCTATTTTTGCTGCTCAATTATTTTATGAAAAAATCTGCATCCAAACTTACCCTCAGTGTTCATGCCGGTTCCATGGGCGATCCGCTCTTTGGCGGAGTGGTTACACCCATTTATCCCTCAGCAGCCTACGACTACGAAACAGAAGTGCGTTATCCGCGCTATTACAATACACCCAATCAAAAAGCAGTAGTTGAAAAGTTAGTTGCCCTTGAAAACGGTGAGGACGGGCTGATCTTCAGTTCGGGCATGGCCGCTATTATGACGAGTATTTTTGGAATGATGCGGGCCGGAGATCATATTCTTTTTCAAAATGATTTATATGGTGGTACGCACCATGCTGCCCTGCATGAATTAGAGCGCTATGGCATGGAATATTCCATGGCCGATGTTTCGGACTTGAAAAATTTTGAAAAGGCCATTCGCAAAAACACGAAAGTAATTTATGTGGAAACACCTTCTAATCCTTTATTAAAGATTACTGATCTGAAGGCAATATCGAAGCTGGCAAAGAAGTACGGCATCATCACCATCATCGACAATACATTTGCCAGTCCGGTAAATCAAAATCCGATTGACCTGGGTATTGACATTGTTACCCACAGTGGCACCAAATACATAGGCGGCCATAGCGACATTTGTTGTGGTGCGATGGTGTCGTCTAAAAAACTTACCGAGCAGATTAAACAAAGCGCGCTTCACTTTGGTGGAAGTTTAGATGCACAAACTTGTTTTCTGGTAGAGCGCAGTTTAAAAACCATTGTACTGCGTGTAGAAAAACAAAATGAAAACGCACTGGCCATTGCCCGGTACCTGGAAAGCGAACCGCGCGTGGCGAAAGTGTTTTATCCGGGCTTAAAAAATCATCCGGGTTATGCTATTGCCAAAAAACAAATGCCGGGTGGTTTTGGTGGCATGCTTTCGTTCGAGGTGAAAACCGATCCGGATAAATTCACGAAACGGTTACATTATATCAAGCGTGCAATTAGTTTGGGCGGTGTGGAATCAACCATTACTTCGCCTGTAAAAACATCGCACGCAAAACTTACTGCGGCCGAGCGGAAGGCTGTTGGTATCTCCGATAAACTCATGCGCCTGTCGGTAGGTATTGAAGATGCAGCCGATCTGATTACTGATATTAAACAGGCACTTTAATAAGCTTACCTGTTTATTAACGAGAAGAGGTACGTGGCATAAACCAGTAAAAAGAAAAGACCTTCCCAACGGCTAATGCCGGGGCGCTTTCCGATTATTACCGCACCAATCAGTACCGAAGTTGAAATAAGCACCATAAGAATATCCTGATTACTGTGGTCGGTAAATGGAATGGGAGTTATTACAGAGGTAATACCAACAATCCAGAGCAAGTTAAAGATGTTGGATCCAATTGCATTGCCCACGGCCATATCGGTATTACCCTTATAGGCGGCTACTGCCGAAGTTACCAACTCGGGCAAGGATGTTCCAATAGCAATTACCGTTAATCCGATTACCCCCTGGCTTACCCCCAGTAAACGAGCCATTTCTGTAGCCCCATCCACTACCCATCCACCGCCAAAATACAAACCCATAATACCCACTACAATTAATGCGATTGATTGCCACAATGGTTTTGGAATTAAACTCGTTTTATCGGCTTCGGTTTTTCGGCTTCGGGTGCTCACGAAAACATAAATCATAAACAGAATAAAGAAGTAAAGCATAATCAAGCCTTCTTGCTGGCCAATGGTGCTAATGCCCGAATTGAAAATATTGGCATTGGCCAGAAAACCCATCAGCAATGCAGCCAAAATAGAAAAGGGTATTTCAATAAAGTATGTGTCGCGCGGTATGGGCAATGGTCGAACCAACGCGGCAACACCCAAAATGATCAGAATGTTGGCAATGTTACTGCCCAATATATTTCCCAAACCCATTTCGGGCTTGCCGTTTACACTGCTGATCATGGTTACTAACAGTTCAGGTAACGAAGTGCCAAACGAAACAATGGTTAACCCGATAACCATTTCAGAGATGCGAAACTTACGCCCAATGGCGGAGGCCCCTGCCACCAGCAGATCGGCACCCTTAACCAGAAAGACAAAGCCAAGTACAAAAAGCAAATAGACCATTCGCACTTAATTTAAATAAAATATTTAATTGCAACATGATCGAAATAAAAGAAGCTATCCTCGATGATGCACTTTACATCATCGACTTTCAACTAAAGATGGCCCTGGAAACCGAAGGTGTACAATTGGACTACCACACGGTAACCGAAGGCGTGCATGCAGTGTTTAAAGATGCCACCAAGGGAGCCTATTATGTGGCTTTGGAAGCTGGAAAAGTAGTCGGTAGCCTGATGACAACCTATGAATGGAGCGACTGGCGTTTTGGTACGGTGCTCTGGATTCAATCGGTGTACATTGTGCCGGAGGCAAGGGGTAAAGGTGTGTTTAAAAAAATGTATCAGCACATCCAGCAATTGGTTACACCTCAATCGGGTTACCGCGGCATTCGCTTGTATGTAGATAAAACCAATGTTGCGGCACAGAAGGTATATGAATCGTTGGGGATGAATGGGGAACATTACCAGATGTATGAGTGGATGCCTTGAGCAAACGAAAGAAATTTCTTATACAGTTGTAGTCTTCAAATCACTGGCGCCTTAGTTTACACCACTACTGTAAAGATAATCCGCTTCGTTTTCTACAAATCCGGCTTCAACCGGATTTAGATGAATGTATTCCATTTTTTGATAAAACATATTGGTGTTTAGTATTTCGATAGGATGATTGTGTTGTTGCCACAACTGCCATTCATAGTTGTTACTGTTTTGCATCCCTGCTTTCTCCATCAAGTGAACCATCCATTCACGTCTGCTTTCTGTGGGATGTTCGCTGATTGCCCTTCTTAAACTTCGCGATGTAAAACTTTTCATTTCCCCTACAATTTTATCCAAAGGTCTTTCTTTGCTGCCAATAATCATGTGAATGTAACTTGTCATAATGCACCAGCAATAAATCTCAAGATCTTTATTTTTCTGGCAATACTGCCAACTGTCCAGCATAATATCCTTGTATTCTTTTCGGATGAAAAGGTCAATCCAGCCTACAAGAGAAAAGCTGATAAGTATAGTTTGTCATTGTCTCCGAATTTGTATTTACGACTTATTCTAACCAGCGTTTGTATTTAGTAAATTATTAAGGGGTTTTTTAATGGAGGCACAAGCGTGACGCTTGCGCCTTGACTTTTCCTCCAATCAAACAATCTCTTTAATCAAATCCCCCGCCTTCTCCGCAATCATAATAGTTGGGGCATTCGTATTACCGCTGGTTAGCGTGGGCATTACCGAAGCATCAACCACCCGCAGTTTGCCAATACCATAAACCTGAAGTTGATCATTCACTACAGCCATTTCATCCATACCCATTTTGCACGTGCCCACCGGATGATACACACATTCGGCGCTGCGTTGAATATGATCCAACAACGCTTCATCCGAATCGCGGTGAGCCGGACAATGGGTTTTAATACGGTAAGGTGACCAGGCATCGGCTTCCAGAATTTGTAACGCAATCTTTGCTCCCTTCACCATGGTTTCGCGATCAACTTCTTCCGATAAATAACGCGGATCGATTATCGGTGCCGTAAACGGATCCGCGGAAGCGAGTGTTAAATACCCGCGACTTTTTGGATTTACCTGCGTGGGCAGAATGGTGTAGCCATCCGCCCGTGGAAAAGTGTTGAGATCAAACACATCGGTTGTATAATCGTTGCCGGCATTGGTGGGCGTAAACTGAAATTGCAGATCGGGTTTGGGTTGCGTGGGATCGGATTTGGTAAACGCACATGCTTCCAGCGGGCCTAATGTTAGCGGCCCGGTTTTGAACAATGCATAGCGCAGCAATGCTTCGGCTTGTTTATGCCAGGGCATCCAATGATTATTACTGATGGGTTGTTTACACAAACTGCTTACCGCGAAGAATAAATGATCTTGCAGGTTTTGCCCTACACCGGGCAATTCTTTTTTTACTTCAATGTGGTGTTTGGCCAATACATCTTTTGGGCCGATGCCGGAAAGCATTAAAAGCTGAGGCGATGCAAATGCCCCTCCACAAAGAATTACTTCTTTACGTGCAAATACTTTTTCGCAACTGGAGTCGCGTACAAAATATTCCACACCGGTTGCTTCATCTTTTTCAATCAGAATTTGTTTTACGTGTACGCCTGTATAAACCGTAAGGTTATCGCGCGATAAAACAGGTTTCAAAAACGCATCGGCTGTGCTGCAACGTTTGGCATCTTTAATGGTAAACTGCATCAGGCCCGCGCCTTCTTGTTTGGCTCCGTTAAAATCATCGTTGCGAACAATGCCGGCTTGTGCACACGCTTCTATAAATGTTTGTGCCAGTTCTGTTTTGTGGCGCAAGGCATGCGTAACGTTCAGCGGACCGTTTTGTCCGTGGTAGTTATTCTGAAATTGTTCGTTGTTTTCTGATTTAATAAAGTAGGGTAGTACGTCTTCATAGCGCCAACCTGTATTGCCCAAGCTTGCCCACTGATTGTAGTCGGCAGCGTGGCCGCGCACGTAGGCCATTGCATTGGTGGAGCTGCAGCCGCCCAATACCTTACCGCGCGGATGATAGATTTTTCGGTTTTGT